>JBCBIY010000001.1:0-566324 GCA_038523925.1 Pseudomonadota bacterium
AAAAGAAAAGAGCGAGGCGCACGAAGCTGGCCTTCGGCCAGCGTAGCGCGCCGCAGCGGATGGCGGTCGGACTCGTGTGCCAACAGGGCTGTTGCCCTGTTGGACCAAAAAAAAAGAGCGAGGCGCACGGAGCTGGCTCTGCCAGCGTAGCGCGCCGCAGCGGATGGCGGTCGGACTCGTGTGCCAACAGGGCTGTTGCCCTGTTGGACCAAAAAAAGAGCAACGCGCACGAAGCGGGCCTTCGGCCAGCGTAGCGCGCCGCAGCCTGTGGCGGCCGGTGATGGTCGTGCGCTATGACGTCGGGCAGGCCAGCTCTCGCTGAAGGTGGGGATGCCGCGGTATCGGTTGGACATTGAGTATGACGGGTCGCCGTTTGTCGGTTGGCAGAAGCAGGCGAACGGGCCGTCGGTGCAGGGCGCGCTTGACGCGGCGCTTGGTGCGTTCGCCGGCGGGCATACGGTTCCGCGCGGGGCGGGTCGGACCGACACCGGCGTGCATGCGTTGCAACAGGTCGCGCACGTTGACCTTGAGCGCGCGTGGGAGCCGGACAAGCTGCGCCAGGCGCTCAACCATCATCTCCTGCCCGCACCGATTTCCGTGCTCGCGGCAGCGAAAGTTTCCGACGTATTCGACGCGCGGTTTTCCGCGACGCAACGGCATTACCTCTATCGCATTCTCGTGCGGCCAAGCCGGCCGGCGCTTGATCACAAGCGCGTCTGGTGGCTTCGGCATCGGCTGGACGCGGCGGCAATGCACCGGGCCGCGCAGTCGCTGGTCGGGCACCATGACTTTACGACGTTCCGGGCTGCGGCCTGTCAGGCGAACTCGCCGATGCGGACTCTGGACCAGATTGCCGTTGCGGCCTCAGGCGACGAGATCAGCCTGACGGTGAGCGCGCGGTCGTTTTTGCACCATCAGGTGCGGTCGATCGCAGGCTCGCTCAAGCTCGTCGGTGAAGGGCAGTGGCCGGAAGCGCGGATTGCGGAAGTGCTGGCGGCGAAGGACCGGTCGCAATGCGCGCCGCTTGCGCCACCTGCCGGGCTCTATTTGGCAGGCGTCGACTACGAGTGAGGGCTCGGCATCTGCGCGTCGGCGGTCAAAAAAAAAGCCGCCCAGGCGGACGGCTGCGAGTCTAAGGAGGAAACGGTGTCCATGGAACTCGTCCACCGGACACGCGCATCTAACGCGGGCGCGTTCGAAGTGGTTCCTTCGAAAAACGCAGAGCTGCTGCTCAAAAATGTTGCGACAGCGCTAACCGGTTGAAAATTATACTGCGTTGGCCGCCGCGGCTTCCGCGGCCGAGTAGTTTAAGCCAGGCCTTAAACGCCGCGATTTATGCCCGGCCTGCTTCCAGGATCTGCGACCAGAGTTTCAACAGCCGGCGCAAATGGGGTGGCGAGGCGCGCTCGGGCGGCGGGATCTGCTCTGATGGGCCAACCCCATGACGGCGGAGGATCCGCTGAAGGGTGCGCCGGTGCATGCCCGCTGCGCGCGCCGTCTCGCTCATATTCCGGCCGTGCTGCTCGTAAAGCGCGAGCAGGTAGCGGAATTCCTGAACCTCAGGTCGGGGGAAGGTTTGACCCTTTTTGAGCGGTCGCAGAGAGCCGCGCAATACGTTGTCGATGATGTCGGCATCGATCGGCTTGGCCAAATAGTCTGCGGCGCCGAGTTTCGTCGCCGTGACGGCGGTCGGCACATTGCCGTAGCCGGTCAACATCACGCAGCGCATATCAGGATGTGCACTATTCGCGCGTTCCAAGAGATCAAGGCCGCTGCCACGCTCTAATCGCAGATCAAAGATCGCGTGCGTGAAGGTCTCGTTCTCGAGTGCGGCAAGTGCCTCGTCATATGTCGGGCAGGGGCGCACGATGAATTGGCGCCGCTCCATCGCTCGCTGGAGCGAACGCAAAAACACCGGGTCATCGTCTACGATGAGCAGGCGTTCAGTTGGCATGACGCGTTGTTGCATGAAATCGAAACGGCGGATGGGCAGGAGTGGATTGGCTGAAGCACCGGTCTCAGCCTCCAAATCGCCGGTTTCGGCGGATTGACCGGGGTTCAGTTTAGCGCAGATTGTCGCACCCGTCTCATCGTTTGCTTTGCAGCGCGCGCATAGCGCCATGAACCGGCGCCCCCCGGCGAGCGTTCCTCTTGCGACCGGCCGCTACGGTGGATCCCGTCTCCGCGCGCACGATCGCTGCCACCTAACAACCGAGAACGCCCATGCTTCGTGCCATGCGAGACCTGCCAGCTTCCATTCCGCCGCCGGCTCTTGTGCTCGGGCTTGCGGGCCTCATCCCATTCGTTGCGATCCCGCTGCTGATTGCTGGCGATGCGTCGATCTGGCTGCCGACCGGGCTGAAGGCGCTTGCGACCATTCCTGCGCTCACGTTCTACGCGGCGATCATTCTGTCGTTCATGGGTGGCGCACAGTGGGGCCTTGCGATGCGGCTGAGCGACCTTGAGCCGACCGCCGACTGGCGGAGGTACACAATCAGCGTGCTGCCAGCGCTGATTGCATGGTCTGCGCTTCTTGTTGATGCGCGCTCCGCGCTCTCGCTGATGGCAGCCGCGTTTGCTGTTCTGCTCGCCTACGATTTATGGACGGTCAAACTTGGTGAAGCGCCGCGCTGGTATGCGAGCCTGCGCATGCTGCTAACGACCGTCGTGGTGATCATGCTGACGGTGACCGGCGCCTTCCTGCTTTAGCAACAGGTGGACCGTTGGTGAGTCGACCCGCTCTGGCCGCGAGCGGAGGTGGGTGTGAACCTCGCGAGTGCCCGGCTTGCGGCTTTGCACTGCGCGCGCTCTGCCTGAAGCGCGACGACGACGGTGCCGTCGCTCTCGCGTCGGACATCAGCAATCTCGTAGCGGTGGAGGGCGCCGTTCGCCGAGGCAAACTCAAACTTGAGGTCAGCGGATTGCGCTCCGGGAACATGCGCAAGACCGGCCTGCGCGATCTCGACGAATTTGCTGGCCGGCATGTGAGTGCGGTCTCCGCCGGCGCCGTCGAGAAGCTGCACGATCAGCTCGCTCCATTGATGCGCACCGCGCCCGCAATCCAGGCTTTGGATTTCGGCGTGCTTGATCTCTGTGACGTGATAGCCGGCCTGGATCGGAACGCCGTCGGCTGAGAAGACGAGAGCGGCTTCGCCTGACGGTTGAAGCGCGCCGAGAAGCTGTTCCAGTGTCATCAACATGCTCGCTCTCTGATAATTACTATGATTCTAGAATCACAGTAATATATGCGTCGACATGTGAGCGCAAGTGGAAACAAAACCATGTCCAGAGCTTTCGCGCAGATTGCGCAGACGAACACCGTACGCCGCGTCCAGGCCGAGCGCGGCGTGCGCGAAGCCAACCAGCGGTTCCTCGATCCAGACCACGCAGCCGGCGATTCACTCGGCGAAAACGAGAAGAGCTTCATCGCGATGCGCGATGGGTTTTATCAGGCGACCGTCTCAGAAAGCGGCTGGCCTTACGTGCAGTTTCGCGGCGGCCCGCGCGGGTTCTTGAAGTCGCTCGATAGCAAGACGCTCGCGTACGCCGACTTCCGCGGCAACCGTCAGTACATTTCGACCGGCAACGTGGAGAGCGACGCGCGGGTCAGTCTCATTCTGATGGACTATCCGAACCGGGCGCGACTGAAGGTCTGGGGCCACGCCAAGCTGGTGGATGCGGAATTGGATCCGGCGCTTGCGAGGGCCGTCGCGGTCTCTGGCTATCGCGCCCTGGTTGAACGAACCGTGGTGATCACGGTCGCGGCGTTTGATTGGAACTGTCCGAGCCACATTCCGCAGCGGCTGACGGCGGAGGAGATGCGCCCGGCGATTGGAAAACTGCACGCGCGGATTGCTGAGCTTGAGGCTGAGAATGCGGAACTCAGGCAGCGCACCGAAGCGAACTAAGCGCGCGGCTTGCGCATGAAGACGATGTCCTTGCGCGGCGATTCAAACGTGAAGCCCAGACGGCGCGCCAGGTGCGCGAAAGTTTCGGCGCGGTAGAACACGACGTGGGTCGGGTCCTTGCGATAGTGCCAGTTTTCAAACCGGGCATCGTCGGTCTGAAACGATGTCATGACCGCCAGCAGCCCGCCGGGCTCCAGTAAGTCTGCAAGCTTCTCGAATTCGCGTGCCGGATTGTGGAAGTGCTCGGCCGTCTCCGTACAGGTGACGAAGTCGTAGCGCATATCGAGAACCTGATCGTCCGTTGCGTAGATCGGGTCGTAGCCGACGGTTGGAAAGCCCGCGACGTTCAGCATCGCCATCAGCGCAGGCCCTGGCCCGCAACCATAATCAAGCCCGCGCGCGCCGGGCTTTAGGCGGTCCATAAGCGGGTTTGCAATACGGGTCAGAAAGTTCCGGTAAGCCGGGTCCTGCGGATCGTTCTTGTGCAGGTCGTATTGCGCGCGTTCCTCGTCCGGCGTCGGGCGCTGGTCGGGCGCAAGGAACGTCAACGCACAGGTCGCACAGCGAAAGTAGTCGCGCGTGCGATCAGCGTCTCGGATGGTGGCGAAGGCGAGCGGGTCGGGTGCACCGCAGAGCGGGCACGAGAGGTCCGTTGCCATGGGCTATGCCGCGCCGTCTTGGGCTGCCGGCTGAAAGAATGCCTGCGCGGCGCCGGTCGCGCCTTTAACAACCGCCATGCGTCCGAAGTTCGGGATGTCGAACGGCTGGCGTATGACCTGACCGCCTGCCGCGTTGCTGGCCTCAATCGCTGCATCGAGATCATCGACCCCGAGGTATGTGAACCAGTGGTCGGTCATGCCGTCGAAGTCGGGCGAGCGGAGTGCGAAAATGCCGGCGACCATCTCGCCGTCTTTCTTCGCGACGTAGTAGGGACTTGCTTGGTCCGTACCGGCTGCTTGCGTCTCGTCAAATTCCCAACCGAACACGGCGCGGTAGTAATCCATCGCGGCTTGTGGCTTCCAGGTGTTGAGTTCGTTGAACGTCACACGGCCATGGTGCGGCATCGGCATCTCCCGGGTCGATCATGCGTAGTCTCGATGTAGCGCGCAGCACCGCGATTTAAACAACGCTGCTATCCAATCGGGACATGCCCTGCGCGCGGCGGCAAAAGCGGTGCGTACGCCGAACCCATGGCGCGTATGCGATCGAGCTTTGCGTTGAGCGGTTGCCAGTTGTCGTCCGCGGCAATTGGCGCCCAGAGCGCTTCGACCTCGTCGATGACGAGCGTCTCGGGTGTGGGGCCTGCGAAGTAGTCCGTCGCACGCGCCGCGTCTAATCCATCCGCGTCCGGCAGGGCGGCCAGTTGGCCGAGTAGCGCCGGCCAGTCGCCGGACGCGTAGGCCTCGGCGGCAGAGGCTTTCGACCAACGCGCTTCATCGAGGCCGAAGAGGTCGAAGAACGTCTGCTCGAACGGCAACTGCGCCCCATGCAGCGTGCGATAGAACGACTGCACGAGTTCCGATGCCGCGCGGAGATCGCCATCCGCTGGGACCGCGCGACCGAGGCGGGCGAGCGTCATGGTCGTCAGCCGCGCCTCAAAGTGATCGCCGAACGTGTTGAGCGCGGCCGTCAACGCCGCCTCAGTTGAGTTCGGCAACAGACAATCAGCCAGACGCTGCAGGTTCCAGTGCAAGGCACCCGGCTGCCGGCCGAACGCGTAGAGGCCGGTCTGGTCGAAGTAGGCAGCGGTGTGCGTGACATCGAGCGTTGGCAGAAACCGCCAAGGGCCGTAGTCAAAGCTCTCGCCCGTCAGCGTCGTATTGTCAGTATTGAGGACGCCATGGACGAAGCCTGCGACGTACCACTCGGCCGCCATATGGGCGATGTTGCGCGCGGCATCGGCGAGGACGGCGGCGGCCAGGTCATCACCGGCGCTGGTGGCGCCGAGCCCGTAGACGTCGCGCACGTAACCGAGCAGCGTTTCAATCTCATCGCGCTGTTGAAGAAACGCGAGCCGCTGAAACGTGCCGATGCGAACGTGAGAGTGGCCGAGCCGGACCATCACGGCTGACCGCGTCGGTGAGGGCTCGTCGTTGCGAAAGAGCGGCTCGCCCGTCTCAATGAGGCTGAACGTCTTGGACGTGTAGCAGCCGAGCGCCTCCAGGTATTCCGTCGCGAGGGCTTCGCGGACGCCGCCCTTGAGCGTCAGCCTCCCATCGCCATCGCGCGAATAAGGCGTCTGGCCAGAGCCTTTGGTGCCAAGATCGAGCAGGCGATTGTCTGCCGTGTCGCGCATCTGCGCGAACAGAAACCCGCGGCCATCGCCGAGGTCGGGATTGTAATGACGGAATTGGTGGCCGTGGTACCGGAGCGCCAGCGGCTCGGACAGGTTGCCCGGCAGCGCCGCGAAGCCCGCGAAGTGCGCCGCCCACTCGGCATCGGTGAGCGCATCGAGGCCGACGCGCGCGGCCCAGCGATCATTGCGGAACCGGATCTTGGCATCCGGAAACGTGGCCGGCGCGACCGGATCGAAGAACGCCCGCCCGAGCGTCGTATGACGCGGGTCCGGCTGATAGCGATCGCCGACGGGCATAGGGTCAGTCCTCCGCTTGCGCGCGCGTGAGATGGGCGTCGAGCTTCGTGCGTTCGCGCTCAACGCGCACCTTCAACTCATCGATATGCAGTGGCGCGTAGTCCGTCTTCTCGACGCTGATGTTGACGTAGCCCGGGAAGTCCACGTCCACAGCGTGGACGTGACCGTGTACGTTCACCGGCTCTCGGCCCCGCTCCATCATCATCGGCATATGGGATGCGATGAAGCCGAGTTCCGGAAAGCGGCGGAAGAGATAAAGCCGCTGCACGTGCGGCACGATGGAGCGGCCGTCGTGGTTGCCCATGATCAGCCGCTTGGTGCCGGGCAGCTCGGTGAAGAGTTTGAGCCCGCCCGCGTTCCAGGCGACGTCGCCCAAATGGAAGACGAGGTCGTCCGGCTTGACGCACGCGCGCCAGCGCTCCGCCATCGCAGCGTCGGCTTCGTCAGCGTTTGCAAATGGCCGGTTGCCAAACCTGATGACGGCGTCATGGCCGAAGTGCGTGTCCGATATGAACCAGATGTCCCGCGCCATAGGTCAGTCCGCTCTTGCGGAGTACGACGGCACACAAAACCGTCTTAGGCGCGACACGAAGGCGTCGGGAGAGGCAGTGGTGCCCAGGGGCGGGTTCGAACCACCGACACTGCGATTTTCAGTCGCATGCTCTACCAACTGAGCTACCTGGGCAGGCGCGGTCGGGATCAATCCGGAGCGCGCAGACCGCGCTTATAGGCAAGCGCCTAAGGGGTGTAAAGCGCGTTTGAAACGCGATTGTGCAGGCCCGGCGACGCGCGGCTTAGCGCTCGGGATCGGCGGAAGGAACAGTGGCATCGGGCGCGGCTTCATCGTCGCCCTCGCGCTCCGGAATGGCGTAACTCTCGTTCAGCCAGCGGGCGAGATCGAGGTCAGCGCAACGCTTTGAACAGAACGGCCGGTACCGCGGCGTCGTGCCGGCTGACTTACAGACCGGGCATGTCGGCCCGCCTTCGCCTTCGGCACCCGTCGTATCTTTCGGCATGTTCAGCCCGCGTCCGCCGTTCCAACACCATCGACCCAATTGAAATGGATCGGGAAGCCTTCGCCTTGCAGCATGCCGACCACCTCCGTGAGCGGCAGCCCAACCACGTTCGTATATGAGCCGGTCAGCTTCTGAATGAAACAACCGCCGATGCCTTGGATGGCGTAGCCGCCGGCCTTCCCGCGCCACTCGCGCGACGCAATGTAGGCGTCGATTTCTGCGCGCGACAGCCGCTTGAACCGCACCCGCGTCTCGACGATGCGCGAGCGGACGCGATCTTCAGGGGTCAGCAGGCAGATGCCGGTGTAAACGCGGTGCGCGCGGCCCGAGAGCAGCTCAAGCGACGCAATCGCCTCTTCGACATGCTGTGGTTTGATGAGGATGCGCCGGCCGACGGAGACGATGGTGTCGGCTGCGAGGATGTAGCCGTGCGCCAGCGCAGTATCGTCGGCGATCTGCTCGCGCGCGGCGTCGGCTTTGGCGCGGGCAAGGCGCCCGACAAGCGTGCGCGGCATCTCTCCGCGCTTCGGCGTCTCGTCGATGTCTGTTGGCCGGAGCGCATCGGGGTCGATGCCCGCCTGCGCAAGCAACTGAAGCCGGCGTGGCGAACCGCTCGCGAGCACGAGACGCGGGCGCGCGCCCGGCGCCTGATCCCGGTCGCCGGCGCGGGCATCGCGCAGCGTCCGCCGCCTGGGCGAAGCCACCAGCCTATTTGAAGCGGTAAGTAATGCGGCCTTTGGTGAGGTCATAAGGCGTCATCTCAACCTGAACCCGGTCACCTGCAAGCACGCGAATGCGGTTCTTGCGCATCTTTCCCGCGGTGTGCGCAATAATCTCGTGGCCGTTCTCAAGCTTCACCCGAAACGTCGCGTTCGGCAGAAGCTCGGACACGACACCGGGGAACTCGAGAAGTTCTTCTTTGGCCATGCACTCTCTCTGCGTCTAAATTCGGCCGGACCATGCGCCCCGCCGGATTTGAAAGCAACCCTTTGCCGCGCGGTCATCAACGACCCGACCAAACCACTGAAACGTCGCGTTGGAACGTGGTCATTCGGCGGCCGGATCGCGGTCGCTTGGGCTCGCTCGCGCGGTCCGCGACGGGCTTAGCTGACGACTGCGGTCGGCTGAATATCGGACGTGCCATGCCCGTCAGGGGCGTGGCCGGTCTCAGCCGCGGGCGTTGGGTTGCGCCGGGCGAGATCGCCCTGCACTTCCTGATATAGGTCGTGGACCACGTTTGGCCAATGGAACACATTGGTTCGGGCGAGTGCGCCGCGGCCCAACTGCGCAAGGCGGGCACGGTCGCTGGCAAGCGCTGCGAGGGTGCCGCCGAGATCACGGACTACGTCTGCTTCGCTGCGGCCCGCGACCGGCACGGCGATGCCGCTATCAGGCGTCACGATCTCGTTCGGGCCACCGAGCGCAAGGCAGATGACGGGCCGGGCATGGCTCATCGCTTCGACGACCACGTTGCCGCTTGCATCGCGCAGGCTCGGAAACAGAAGCGCGTCGGCCGCGCGGTACTGCTCTGCCAGGTCGCCCTGCGACACGCGGCCGAGCCATGTGATCCGGTCTGCGATGCCGAGGTCTTCGGCGAGCCCGCGCCATGCCTGCTCCTCGCGGCCATCGCCGGCCATCGTCAGGCGGAGGTCGGCGCCGCTCTCGACTGCGGCCGCGATCGCGCGGATGCCGAGGTGCATGCCCTTCAGGTAGGTGAGCCGGCCGGCATAAACGAGACGCAGCGGACGCCCCGGCGTGGCAACCGGCGGTTCGGGCCGCGCGCCTGCCGGTTGCTGATCGATACCGAGTTCGAGCCGCACGCGCGTCTTCTCGCCAAGCGGGCCGGGCAGCAGACGCCGCGTCGCTTCGGTGCGCGCGTAGTAGGCGAGGGACGCGTGCGCGGCCCCGCGGGTCATCGGGTCGAAGGCGATCGCGCGATTGTAGACGTCGCGGGCGAGATCAGACAGCCAGCCGTGCATCGGAAAGCTCTTGCGCAGCGCCATTGGCACGCGGTCCCCGCCGCCGAGCGGGCCAACGACCAGCGGAATGCCGGCTTTATGAAGCACCGTCGGGTGGCGCGCGCCCCCGAGTGTGATGTGATGCGCAAAGTCGAAGTCGGCGCCTGCATAGGCGGCTTGAACATGGCCAACGAGGGCGCGCTGCCACATGACGTGAATGAGGTTCCAGGCAAGCCCCTCCGGAAGCAGACGCAGCAGCCGCTTAGCGGCGCGCTCCAGCCAGTCCGGCATGAAGATGTCGATTGTGACGCCCGGCTGGATGTCTCCGCGCGATGCGGCAGCGGCGATGTCATCGCGGTATTCAGAGCTCGTCACGACCGTGACGGCATGGCCCTGGCGCGCGGCATGCAACGCCCAATTCCAGCCGATGCCGGGCTCCGAACCCTGGCCGGGGCCGAATGAGAATGCGCTGAGTAAGATTTTCATGCGGTGACCGGCATCGGGGTCTCAAGCAGTTTGAAAGAGGCGCGAGCAGATTATATGCCACGGTCATCTGACAGACGTCAGATACCGGATATTAAGGTGGACTGGCCCGCGATTTGCTGACGCTGTTGCTTGGCTCACCAAAGGTTGATCGCATTAAGCATGGATCTCCGCTCCACCCTGCTAAACGCGCTGCACGCGTCGCGTCTGCATCGGCTCCTGCCGAACGGAACGCTTGGGCGTGGCGCGATCCTGATGCTGCACCACGTGCGGCCGGAGCCGGTTAACGCCTTTCTTCCGAACAAGGGCCTATCGGTTACGCCCGAGTTCCTCGATGCGGTTCTCGCGCATTTGACGCGCCAGGGCTTTGACCTCGTTGACCTCGACACGGCGCATGACCGCCTGCTGGCCGATCCTGCCGGCCGCTCCGGCGCGCCGCCGTTTATCGCGATCACGCTCGATGATGGCTATCGCAACAACCGCACGCATGCGCTGCCGGTGTTCGAGCGGTATTCAGCGCCGCATACGATCTACGTGGCGACGCAGTTGTCCGACGGTGATGCGTGCATTTGGTGGGAGGTCATCGAGCGCGCGCTCCAGTCCGCCGAGAGCCTGGTCCTGCCCGCACCGCTCGCAGGCACTGTGTCGACGAAGACGGCGGCAGACAAGCAGCGTGTGTTCCAGCGCGTGCTCGGCGTCATCGAAACGATCCATCCATATGACGTGCCGGATTTCGTCGCGCGCATTGCAGAACAGGCCGATGTCGATACGACGTCGGTCTGCCGCGAGCTCGTGATGGGCTGGGACGAAGTCGCAGAGATCGCCCGCCATCCGTTGGTGACGATCGGCGGGCACACGATCACGCACCCGCGCCTGACGGGGCTCGACGCCGATGACGCGCGACGCGAAATCGACACCAGTCTCGACGTGATCGGCGAGCGCATCGGTGCGCGGCCACGCCACTTCTCCTACCCCTATGGAAGCGCCGTGAGCGCAGGGCCGCGCGAGTTTGAGATTGCGCGCGACCTTGACATCACAACCGCAGTGACGACGCGCAAGGGCGTCCTGACAGCGTCAAGCGCAAGCAACCTAACGTCACTGCCGCGGCTCTCGCTGAACGGCCACTTCCAGGATCTCGCGACCGTAGACGTGCTCGTAAGCGGCATCCCAACTGGTGTCGCAAACAGCGTCGCCAAGGTTCGCGACCTCGCTGCGCGCGGCATGCGCAATCTCGCCGGTACGCGCGCCTGACACGCGGCGCCAAGGCCGCCGATTTCACTCCGCACAATTCATGTTCCAGCCGGAACTGAAGCGCCCGCGCGTCGGGCCTAATCCCTCCATCGCAAACGCTGTCTCAAAAAGCGATGGAGATGATCATGAGCATCAAACGCAAACCCCTGCCGCTCGCAAACGGTCCGGTCTTTCTGACCGACGGCGGCATGGAGACGACTTTTATCTTCCACGAAGGACTTGAGCTTCCTGAGTTCTCGTCCCTCGTCCTCATCAAGTCTGAAGACGGCCGCCAGGCGATCGCGAAGTACGCGAAGACCTATATCGATCTCGCACGCGACGCGGGCCTCGGGCTTGTCATCGAAAGCACGACGTGGCGGGCGGGTCCTGATTGGGCGGACAAGATCGGCTTCCCGGGACTTGATAACTTGGCTGGGGCCAACCGGGACTCGATTGCCCTGCTCGACGAAATGCGTCGGGAGGCCGCGAAGATGGATGTGAATGTCATCGTGAGCGCGTGCATTGGCCCGCGCGGAGACGGGTATGATCCCGGTCGGATCATGACGGGCGAAGAGGCCGCGCTCTATCACGATTGGCAGGTGCGCGTCCTCGCCGAGACAAACGCCGACGTGATTACCGGGCTCACGATGACGAACGTGCCGGAGGCGATCGGCATTGCGACGGCTGCGAAGTTGCACGACATGCCATGCGTCATTTCGTTCACGCTCGAGACCGACGGGCGGCTGCCGACGGGTGACAGTCTCGAAGGCGCGATCGTTGCGGTTGACGCGGCGACCGGCGACGCGCCTGCCTACTACATGATCAATTGCGCGCACCCGACGCACTTGATCAAGAGCCTCGACCTGCCGGCTGACATCAGGGAACGTCTGCGCGGCATTCGAGCGAATGCGTCCAAGTGTTCGCATGCGGAGCTCGACGAAATGGAAGAGCTCGATGTCGGCAACCCACATGAGCTCGGCCGCGAGATGGCCGATATTCACGCGGCCCACCCCCACATCCGCGTGCTTGGCGGTTGTTGCGGAACCGATGACCGGCACGTCCGCGAGATCGCAAAGGCGCTGATGTTCTAGACGGCACTGCGCGCGGCGGGCTCAAGAGCTACGTCGCGCGCAACGCTCTAAACCAAGCTCTGGGTATCGCCGTCGACGCTGATGGCCTGGCCAGAAATTGTCGAAGCCTTGGGGCTCGCCAGGTAGACGATCATGTCGGCAAGTTCCGTCGGCGGGATGAGCGTCTTCACCGAAAGCGCCGAGACCATCTTTGCTTGCATGTCGTCAAACGACATGTTGGCCGCCCGCGCCTTCGCGTCGATCACCCGGCGGATCCGGTCGCCGTCAACGGGGCCGGGCAGGACCGCGTTGCAGCGGATGGCGTTGTCGCCAAGCTCAATTGCGACCGTTTTTGTGAACCCGATGACGCCCCACTTGGCGGCCGCGTAAGGCGCGCGGAGCGGGAAGCCGAACTTGCCCGCAGCCGACGATAGGTTTGCGATGGAAACGCTCGCGCCAGGCTTAGCCGCGGCCGCCTTCAAGTGCGGGACCGCGAGCCGCGTGACGTTGAACATGCCGGTGATGCAGACGGCCAGACAGCGATCCCAATCCTCCGGCGCGATCTCATCGACGCGGCCCGTCGGGCCGGCAATGCCCGCGTTGTTGACGAGACAGTCGAGCCCACCGAGCGCGCCGACGGCCTCATCCATCATCGCCGCGACGGCCTCGCGATCAGCAACGTCCGTTACGGATTGCGAGATCCCAGCGTCCACATCATGCAGCGTTGCCAGCGCTTCGGTATCGATATCGCAGACGTGGACCTTCGCCCCTTCCGCGCGGAAGCTTTCGGCGGTCTTGCGGCCGATGCCGCTCGCCCCAGCCGTCACAAGCACGCGCAATCCGGAAATGCCGAGGTCCATGGGTGTGCTCCGTCTATTAGCGAATGTGGATCGCGGAACACTCGCGAATGCCGCTGCTTTCCGCAATAGCCGGAGACCGGAGACGGTGATGCGACTACAGGAGGTTGATTTGAGCTGGACGTGGCAGGGCGGCGATCGCGTTCGACATCGCTGATGCTGAGCCTGCCCGCTGGACCGCGCGCCGCGGCGTGCTAGCTTCTCGGCAACGCATCGTTGCCGTCTGGGGAGGCTGATTTGACGAAGATTGGAATTGTCGGGACAGGTCTGATTGGGCGCGCCTGGGCGGCGGTGTTCGCCCGGTCCGGCCATAACGTGGCGCTTTGGGATGCCGACGCCGATGCGCTTGCCCGTGCGCCGGACCTGATCGCGCAGGGCCTCCGCGATCACGCAAAGCACGGACTGGTCGAGGATCCGGACGCGGCCGCCGAGCGCGTTGCCAAAGCTGCCTCACTTGATGACGCGCTGGCTGATGCCGCGCTCGTCCAGGAAAGCGGGCCCGAGCGCCTCGACCTCAAGACGGATTTGTTCGCGGCGATGGATCGCGCGGCAGCGCCAGAGACGCTCCTTGCCTCATCCTCTTCTGCGATTGTCGCCTCTCGCTTTACCGAAGGCCTTGAGGGCCGCGCGCGGTGTCTGATCGGCCATCCCGTGAACCCGCCAAACGTCGTCCCGATTGTTGAGATCTGCGGCGCGCCATGGACGCGCGCTGACGTCATCGCGCGCGCCCGCGAGATCTACGAGCGCGCCGGTCAGGTCGCGATCGAGGTCAAGCAGGAGATTGACGGATTTGTGCTCAATCGCATGCAGGCTGTCCTCCTCGCAGAAGCGTTCCGGCTCGTTAGCGAGGGGTATGTCACCGCGGCCGACCTCGACAAGACGATCAAGGACGGGCTCGGCCGGCGCTGGGCGTTCATGGGGCCCATCGAGACGATCGAACTGAACGCGCCTGGCGGGATCGCGGACTATGGTGCGCGCTATGGCAAAACGCTCCACGGGCTCGCGAGCGCGCCCGTCACAGAAGACCTGTTCTCGGAGTCAACGATCGCGAAGGTCGCTGAGAGCTGGGGCGGCGCGCCAACGCAAGCTGATGTCGCAAAGAAGAGCGTCTGGCGTGACGACCGGCTGGCCGCGCTTGATGCGCACCTGCGCGCAGCAAAGCCGCCGCCGGGCGAGATGAGCTGACGTTCACCTGCTCTCACCTGACCTAATCCAGCATGCGTTTTGACGATGCATCTTGCAGGTCCGGCGATGTCACGTCAGCCAGATGAGCCCGAAGCCCGCCTGCCTATTGTCCGCCAACGCTTAAGCGAAAGAGACCGCCCCAAATGCCCGCGCCTCAAAAAGTCATCATCACCTGCGCCGTCACCGGTTCGATCCACACGCCATCAATGTCGCCGCATCTGCCGGTCACAGCAGAGGAAATTTCAGACGCTGCGATTGGCGCCGCGGAAGCCGGCGCGGCAATTGTCCACCTGCATGCGCGCAACCCGGAAGACGGCCGCCCCGATCAGTCGATCGAAGCGTTCTCGCCAATCCTGCAGGTGATCAAGCAGCGCTCCGGTGCCGTCCTCAACATCACGACCGGCGGCGCGATGACCATGACTGTCGAAGAGCGCGCGAAACCCGCAACCGTATTCAAGCCGGAAGTCGCGAGCCTCAACATGGGCACGATGAACTTCGGGCTCTTTCCGATGCTCGCGCGCTTCAAGGACGACCTGAAACACGATTGGGAACGCGACTACCTCGAAGGGTCGCGGACAGGGTTCTTCAAGAACACGTTCGCCGATATCGAATACATCCTGACCGAATGCGCGAACAACGGCACGCGCTTCGAGATCGAGTGCTACGACATCGGACACCTTTATACGCTCGCGCACATGGCCGACCGCGGGATCGTCAAGCCGCCGTTCTTCGTCCAATCGGTCTTCGGCATCCTCGGTGGCATCGGCGGGCATCCCGAAGACGTCTCGCACATGAAGCGGACCGCGGATCGCTTGTTTGGCCGCGACTACCGCTGGAGCGTGCTCGGCGCCGGCCGCAATCAGCTTGCGATTGCGGCGCAGTCGGCGGCGATGGGCGGCAATGTCCGCGTCGGGCTTGAGGACTCACTTTGGGCAGGGCCCGGCAAGCTTGCCGAAAGCAACGCGCAGCAAGTGAAAATCGTGCGCGGCATCCTTGAAGGCATGGGCCTTGAGATCGCATCGCCGGACGACGCCCGTGAGATCCTCGAACTCAAAGGCGGCGACCAGGTCGGGTTCTGATCTTTGCGCGTGCGCGCTTGCGCAACGCACGTTCATGATGCCGCGCATCAAGCCGACGACTTGATCGACAATTGAGCCGATCCGCTGTCTAACCATCCGCATTCACAGGATGGGAGTGACGGGTGATGAACTTCGGTTTGCGTGTGGTTGCGGTCGCCGCGGCAACGGTGGTGATTGGGTTCGGCGCGCTGTCATCGCCTGCCAATGCTGCAAGCTGCAGCCTGTTCGGCAACCTGAAGTCGGTCAACTCCGGCACGAAGATTGCCTTGAACTTCGTCAACCGGTCCGGCGGCTATCGCGTCGTGATGTGGCTCGACTATCAGGGCCGCCCGATCGACTACAAGGCGCTCAACAATGGCGAATCCTATCGTCAGAGCACGTTTGTCGGCCACCCCTGGATGATCACCGACGGCCCCGGAAATTGCCGGCAGATCGTCGTCCCCAAACGCTCGCGCCGCGTCACCATTCGCCGATGAACCGCGCGTCTGCTGGACGAGGGCCGTCGATTTCGTCGAACCTGCACGCGCCTCAGAAAGCCTGATGCGTGTTGCGACTGGCCGCACGGAGGCGCGGGCGATAGGTTCGCGATCTCTCTGGGTGAGGCTTCGACGACGGCGGACGGGCGCGGAATGCGAGACGTGGTAACGCATGCGATGTTGCTGCTGCTGCTTGGCGCGGTGTCGGCGTACGCGGCCTATCAGGTGCACTTCGGCGGGGCGCTTTCCGAACGCGCGGCGACGTCCGAGCTGCGCTTGCAGCAAGCGGTCGACCGGCTGCTCGGACAACTCGACATCTACAAGGTGCTCGTCAATGAGATGGCGGCGAATGAACAGGCAAGCGCCATGCTGCGCGCGCCGGCCGGCACCGATGCAGCCGAGACAGCGCTCGAACGCAAGCTCGCCCGCATCCGGCTGAGCTATGGCCTGCAAGAAATCGGCGTCTATGACCGCAATCGCAACGCGTTTGCGATCTCGAAATCGATCGTGCGCCCGCGACCCATACCGGATGCAGCCAACACGCGGGAGCTGTTTGCAGCCGCACTCGAAGGCCGGTTGGGCTTCTTTATTCACTTGAGCCCTGAGCGCGGCGAGCATGTCGCCTACTTCTCGCGCGGCATCTACGACAGCGCACCGTCGCCAACTGCCGTTGTGCTCGTCGCCGTCAACCTTTCCGACCTTGAATACAACTGGCAGGCCGGGCCGGAGGCTGTGATCTTCGTGACGGCGGCCAATCGCGTCGCGACATCCAACCGGCCGTCGCTGCGGTATCGCGTGCTTGATGAGGCGAACGCGCGGCTGTCGGCAAGCGCCCCGGCGGCCGATGCGCCGCAACACACAGCAACGGCTGTGAAAACCATCAACGGCCACCGCCTCTGGAAGCTGCCGCCCTCGAAGGACCTTCCTTCCGAAGCGCTTATTATCTCGCAGGACGTCCCCCGTATCGGGCTTAAGGCGCACGCGTTCGTCGACATCAAACCGCTGCGGCGCGCGGCGCTCTCGGTCGCGACGTTCATCGCCTCAGTGATCCTGGCCATCGGTGTCATTGCGGTCCTGATCGCGCTGCAGCGGCGCAACATGCGCCGGCTGCTGTCGCTTGAGGAGGCCGCCAACCGCCGGCTTGAAGCCCGCGTTGCGGAACGCACGCTCGAGCTTCAGGCGGCGCAGGACCAGTTGGTGCAGGCCTCGAAGATGACCGCGCTTGGCCAAATGTCGGCTGCCATTGGCCATGAGCTGAACCAGCCGCTCGCCGCTATCCTCAACTTCTCAGACAATGGCGCAAAGTTCCTTGCTGGCGGGCGGACGGAAGAGGCGCGCGAAAACTTCGGCCGCATCTCCAAACTCGTCGCGCGGATCGACCGCATCATCACGAACCTGCGTGGCTTCGCGCGCAAGGAGGCGGGCGCGGTCGAGACGACCGATCTCGTCGATGCCATCCATGGTGCGACGGATCTCGTGCGGCCCCGGCTCGATCGCGCGGGCGCGACACTAATAAAGGCGTTCGGCGATGAGCCCATCTGGGTCCAGGCGGGCCCGGTGCGGCTGCAGCAAATCTTCGTCAACTTGCTGACCAACGCGATCGATGCCGTCGAAGCATCTAACCGCAAGGAGATCCGCATCGCAGTCCGCGAAACGGATGAGTGGATCGTGGCTGACGTGTCGGACACCGGCGGCGGCGCCGCTGAACCGGAACGCGTATTTGAACCGTTCTACTCAACCAAGACCGGGCGCGGTGAAGACGGCACCGGGCTCGGCCTCTCGATCACGTTCGAGGTCGTTCGTCAGTTTGGCGGCCAGATCACGTGCCAGAACCGCGAGCTGGGAGCTGTGTTTGAGCTGCGGCTCCGGCGTGGGCGCAAACAGCGCGCAGAAATTGCAGGCGACCACCAAACGACAACGCGCCTGCCGGAGGCGGCCGAGTGACGTGGCGCGCGCGCTTAAGGTCGGCTCGCGCGCCTTCGGAGGTGCCCGGCGATGCATGACGTGATCCTGATCGACGATGAGGACGACGTCCGCCAATCGTACGAGCAGTCGCTGCGCCTCGCCGATCTGAGCGTCGCAGGCTTTGCCTCGGCGCAGGACGCTCTTGCACACATCACCTATGGATTTCGCGGTGTCGTCATCACCGACATCCGCATGCCGGAGTACGACGGCCTACAACTGATGCGCGACATCGGCGCGATCGATCCCGACCTGCCGGTCATCCTCGTGACGGGCCACGGCGATGTGCCGATGGCCGTCGGCGCGATGCGGGAGGGCGCGTATGACTTCCTCGAAAAGCCGTTCCCGTCGGATGCATTGATCGCCTCAGCCGAACGCGCGCTCGAGAAGCGCAGGCTTGTTGTCGAGAACCGTGATCTGCGCGCGCAACTTGAAGCTGGAGAGCAGCTTTCTGCACGCATTGTCGGCACGAGCGACCAGGCCGCTCGGCTGCGCGCCGACGTGACAGCGGTTGCAGCCACCGATGCCGATGTTCTCATCCACGGCGCGACAGGGGTCGGCAAGGAACTGGTCGCACGCGCGATCCACGATCTCGGCGACCGGCGCGAGCACCCGTTCGTCGCGCTCAATTGTGGGGCCTTGCCGGAAACGTTGATTGAAAGCGAGCTGCTTGGCCACGAGCCAGGTGCGTTCACGGGCGCCGTCAAACAGCGAATTGGCAAGTTCGAGCATGCGAGCGGCGGCACGATCTTTCTCGACGAAATTGAGAGCATGCCGCTTGAGGCGCAAGTGCGGCTTCTGCGTATCCTGCAGGAACGGACGATCACGCGCCTCGGCTCCAACCGCGAAATCCCGATCGACGTGCGCATCATTGCGGCGACCAAAACCGATCTGCGCGCAGCCGCTGACGCCGGCACGTTCCGCGAAGATCTCTACTACCGGCTGAACATTCTGAACCTCGCGATCCAGCCATTGCGCGAGCGACGAGAAGACATCCCGCTCTTGTTCCAGCACTTTGCCGATCAGGCGCGGGTGCGTTTCAAGGCGCCGCCGCGCGAGCTCCAGATTGCGCAGTCTGCCAACCTGATGGCGTGCGACTGGCCCGGCAACGTCCGAGAGCTACAGAACGCGGCCACGCGGTTCGCGCTGGGCCAGATGCCGGACCCTGACGCTGACCGCGGAGCCGTACCCGAAGTTTCTGACACCGAAACCGGCTGGCTCAACATCCAGCTTCGGCGCGTCGAAGCGGAGCTCATCCGGCAAACGCTGGCGCGCAATCACGGCAGTCTCAAAGCGACCTACGAGCAGCTCGGCGTGTCGCGGAAAGCCTTGTACGACAAGATGCAACGCCTCGGTCTGACCGCAAAAGACGACGGCTGAAAGGTGGCGTTGCGGACGATTTCTGATGGGCAGCTGGTGCTACATGCAGGCCGCGCCAACGTGTCGGCTGTCACCCAAAGCGTACCGTGCACCCGCATTTCGCGACTCACGGTTGCGACATTTTTCGTCCACTTTTCAGATGCTTGAGACCTTGTGAGCCGATCCATCCGGGATCGGCGACCGGTGGCACGTGGGTTGCTGTTAATGGTTCGCTAACCAAGCGGGCCACGCCAACGCGCCCGCGGGGAACGTTCTAACGGAGTGTCCATATGCAGAAAGTTATCGCGGTAGCTGCGGCTCTCGCTGTGCTCGTCCCGTCGGCTGCTTACGCAGCCTGCGATCCGGGCGAGACGAAGATCAAATTTAGTCACGTCACCAATACCGACAAGCACCCAAAGGGCATCGCGGCGTCGCTGCTTGCAAAGCGCATCAACGAGGAGATGAACGGTAAGGCCTGCATGGAGGTCTACCCGAACTCATCGCTCTACAACGACAACAAGGTGCTGGAAGCGTTGCTGAACGGCGACGTGCAGCTCGCAGCTCCGTCGCTGTCGAAGTTTGAGAAATTCACGAAGAAGTTCCGCATCTTCGACCTGCCCTTCATGTTCCGGGACATCACCGCGGTCGAAGCGTTCCAGAATTCGGCTGGCGGCCAGAAGCTTTTGGACTCGATGCAGCGCCGCGGACTTCAGGGCCTTTCGTTCTGGCACAACGGCATGAAGCAGATGTCGGCAAACCGTCCGCTCATGAAGCCGGAAGACGCCAAGGGCTTGAAGTTCCGCGTGCAGCCGTCGGACGTGCTGGTTGCACAGTTCCAACAGCTCGGCGCGAACCCGCAGAAGATGGCGTTCAAGGAAGTCTACGGCGCGCTGCAGACGAAGGTCGTCGATGGTCAGGAGAACACCTGGTCGAACATTTACGGTAAGAAGTTCTTCGAAGTGCAGGACGGCATCACCGAGACGAACCACGGCATCATCGACTACCTCGTGGTCACCTCGGTTGAGTGGCTTGATGGTCTGAAGCCGGACGTGCGTGACCAGTTCACGAAGATCCTCGCGGAAGTGACGGAGACGCGGAACAAAGCGTCGACGACGGTCAACGAGGAAAACAAGCAGAAGATCATCGAAGCCGGCGGCAAGGTTCGCACGCTTTCGGCTGAAGAGCGTGACGCCTGGGTCAAGGCCCTGAAGCCCGTCTGGGAAAAGTTCGAAGCCGACATTGGCGCGGACACGATCGAGGCGGCTCAGGCAGCCAACGGCTGATCCTGCAAAACCGACTTGGCGGCCGCTCACGAGGCGGCCGTCACATCTTCCCTCCTCCTTTTCCTCCGGTGGGCAGCGTTCCTGCTGCCGAACGCCACCCGCGGCTGCACCCAGCAGTCGCGGGCTTTCCCGAACCGCAGATCGTCAACGCAACCTGAACGCGTCTTTTCTGATGCGCTCGTAGCAGCGGACCCCTCAACGTGTCGGCAATGCGCACTGTCAGCCGTTTTATCGACGGCATCGAAGAGTCGTTTATCGCGCTCACGCTCGGGCTGATGACGGTCATCACGTTCGCGAACGTCATCGCGCGCTACGTCTTTAACTCGAACATCCTCTGGGCGCTTGAGCTCACCGTGTTCCTGTTCGCCTGGATGGTCCTCATCGGCGCGTCCTACTGTGTGAAGCACTCGCAGCATTTGGGTGTGGATGTCGTGATCGCGGCACTGCCGCCGTCGGCTCGCAAGATCGTGGCCCTCATCGCCGCGACCGCCTGTCTGGCGTTCTCGCTCCTCCTGCTCAAAGGCGCCTGGGACTATTGGTGGGCTTTCGCGACCAAGCGCGCGTTCCTCGAGACCAACGACGTGCCGATGCCGGAGATGTTCCAGTTTCTTGCCGATTGGATGAACGAAGGTGAGCGGTACGAAAAGATCCCGAGGTTCATTCCGTACTTCGCGCTGCCGTTCGCGCTTGCACTCATCACACTCCGCTACGTGCAGGTCACCATCAGCATTCTGCGCGGCGAGACCGACCGGCTCATCGCAAGTCACGAAGCCGAAGATGATGTCGCCGAAGCCGTCGCGGCCGACACGCGCAAAGCGGACTAAGCCTCATGTCGATCGCCGTTCTCTTTATCATGGTCATCGGCCTGCTGCTCATTGGCGTGCCGATCGCGATCTCGCTCGGCCTGTCGAGCATGGTCTTTTTGATCATCTATTCGGAGGCCTCGCTCGCATCGATTGCCCAGACGCTGTTTGAGGCGTTCGAAGGCCACTACACGCTGCTTGCGATCCCGTTCTTCATCTTGGCGTCGGTGTTCATGTCGACGGGCGGCGTTGCCAAGCGGATCATCCGGTTTGCGATTGCCTGCGTCGGCCACTTCCGCGGCGGGCTCGCCATCGCGTCTGTGTTTGCGTGCATGATGTTTGCAGCGCTGTCCGGGTCGTCTCCGGCAACGGTCGTCGCGATCGGCACGATCGTCATCGCCGGTATGCGCCAGGTCGGCTACACCAAGGAATTCGCAGCCGGCGTCATCTGTAATGCCGGCACGCTCGGCATCCTCATCCCGCCGTCGATCGTGATGGTCGTCTACGCAGCCGCGACCGACGTCTCCGTCGGCCGGATGTTCCTGGCCGGCGTCATCCCAGGTCTGCTTGCAGGCCTCATGCTCATGATCGGCATCTATATCGCAGCGCGCTGGAAGAACCTGCCGGCGCAGCCGTGGGCGGGCTTCGGCGAGATCGGTGCCTCGGCGCGCGATGCGATGTGGGGCCTGTTCCTCATCGTCATCATCCTTGGCGGCATCTACGGTGGCATCTTCACGCCGACCGAGGCAGCCGCCGTTTCAGCCATCTACGCCTTCGTGATCGCAAACTTCGTCTATTGCGACATGGGCCCTCTGAAGGGTCCCGGTGAAGACGAGCGGATCGCGCTTTGGCGCAAGCCCTGGGCGGTCGCGACGGTTTTCTTCCATCCCGACACGAAGAAGGCCCTCTTTGATGCCGGCAAGCTCTCGGTGCTGTTGCTCTTTATCATCGCCAACGCGCTGATCCTGAAACACGTGCTGACGGAAGAGCGCATCCCGCAGCTCATCACCGAAGCGATGCTCAGCGCCGGTTTCGGTCCGATCCTGTTCCTCGTGATCGTCAACATCATCCTGTTGATCGGCGGACAGTTCATGGAGCCGTCAGGTCTCCTGGTGATCGTCGCGCCGCTCGTGTTCCCGATCGCGATCGAGCTTGGCATCGACCCCATTCACCTCGGCATCATCATGGTGGTGAATATGGAGATCGGCATGATCACACCGCCGGTCGGGCTCAACTTGTTCGTGACGGCGGCGGTGGCGCGCATGTCGGTGCTCGAGGTCGTCAAGGCCGCGCTGCCGTGGGTCTCGATCATGTTCCTGTTCTTGATCATCGTGACCTACGTCCCCGTCGTCTCGACGTGGCTGCCAACGCTGCTGATGGGGCCTGAGATCATTACGCGGTAGACCTGCCAGCGCGCGCCGCGTGCCGTCCGATTTGTCGGACAAATCTAGGCGGTGGCGCTGGCCGTGCTCTCAGCGACGCGGGCGTAGCGTTCCTGGCTGCTCTTCAAGTGACGCTGCATGGCGGCGCAGGCGGCGGCCGGATCTCGGTCGGCAATCGCCGTGACGATCTCGGCATGCTCTTCGTGAAACCGGCGAAGCTCGCGCCGCGTTGGCGCCATCGCGGACGGCCCTGAGATGATCTGTGCTCGCGGGATGGTGCGCGCGCCGAGGAAGCGGAAGAACTCGACGAAGTGGCTGTTGTGGGTCGCGTCCGCGATCGCCAGGTGCAGCGCAAAGTCCTGGTCCTGCGCCGATCGGCCGGCATCAAGCGCGGCTGCGACGGCGGCGTGGCACTCACGAAGGCGGATCAGTTCGCCTGCCGTTATCCGTTGCGCGGCAAGGCCGGCAGCTTCCCCCTCGACTGCGGCGCGCAGCTCCAAAACCTCGATGATTGACGACAGCTTGGCCGGATCGAAGTTCGCCAAGCTCAGGTGCTTGGGCGGCTCCGTGCCGTCGGCTGCAAAGACGCCTGAGCCCTGCCGCGCGACGACGAGGCCGTCGGCCCGTAAGCCCGCAAGCGCCTCGCGGATCACAGCGCGGCTGACGCCATGAGACTTCGCGAGCGCGTTCTCTGTCGGTAGCCGCTCGCCAGGTTTCACGTCCCCGCGCGACAGCATCCGGCGGAGGTGATCCTCGATGGTCTCCGCGAGTTTGCGCCGTGCGGGCAAAGCCGGTGCTGCCAAAGGCTTGCGCGTCATGTGAGTGTCACCGGTGTCATGGACAGAGCCTAGGGCAGCTTGATTTGTCTGACAACTTGTGGTCGGTTTTTGCAATCCAGGTGTGGGCCAACTGCGCCGGAGGTCACGAAATGGAGGAACTGCTCATGACGAAACGTAGAGAGCTTTTGGGCGCAGCCGCCACGTTCGCCGTTGCTGGTGCAGCGAGTCTTGCGCTCGCGGGTGCCGTGCAGGCGAAGGAATGGCGCGCCTGGAACATTCACGTGGACGGATATCCGAACACGGTCGCGATGGATAAGTTTGCCGAGCTGGTCAAAGAGAAGACCGGCGGCAGCTTCACCTTGAAGAACTTCCACGGCGGCGTTCTTGGCAGCCAGCCGGACGCGATCGAACAAGTCCGGATCGGCGCGCTTGAAGTGGGCAACTTCAACCTTGGCCCGATCGGCCCGATTGCCGCTGAAGCAAACGTCGTCTCGCTGCCGTTTATCTTCCGCGACATGGAGCACATGCACCGCGCGCTCGATGGCAAAGCCGGCCAGATGATTTCAGACGGCATGGCGAAGAAGGGGATCGTTGCGCTGGCCTGGTACGATTCCGGTGCGCGCTCGTTCTACAACTCAAAGAAGCCGATTACGACGCCGGCAGACGTCAAGGGCCTCAAGGTCCGCGTCATGAACAATGACCTGTACTCGGGCATGATCTCGGCACTTGGTGGCAACCCGTCGCCAATGGCGTTTTCAGAAGTCTATCAGTCGCTGAAGACGGGCGTCGTTGACGGCGCTGAAAACAACTGGCCGTCGTATGAATCGACCGGACACTTCGAAGTCGCCGGCTACTACTCGCTATCGCAGCACCTCATCATTCCCGAATGTGTCTGCATCAACGCGACCGTCTATGCTGGCCTCTCCGACAAGGACAAAGCGGCCGTAAGCGAGGCAGCGCGCGAGTCAGCTACGCTGCAGCGCAAGCTCTGGGCCGAGCGGGCCAAGGCAAGCCGTGAGAAAGTCATGAAGGCTGGCGTCAAGTTCAATGAGGTCGCTGACAAGTCAGCGTTTCAGTCGGCGATGAAGCCTGTCTACGACACGTATCTCAAGGCGAACCCGGAACTGAAGCCGCTCGTCGAGCTCATCCAGAACACGAAGTAAGCGGCTGGTCCGCTTCTGTGTTTTGATCTGTGACTGGATCGCGGGCGGAGGCCAACCGGCGCCGCCCGCGTTCCTTGCCGGACCCTCGGTCCGTTGTGCTTAATCGAATGCACTGAGACGGTTGGTTTCGCGCGATTGCGGAGCCGCGCTCGCCTGCGAGGAGGCCTGCTGTGACGGAAGACCCGCCGCCGGAAGCGGCTCTGTCCGCGCCGCCGCATGATGCCGCATTGGATCCCGGCGCCGCGGCGGTTCGGCGGGACACCACGCTCGATCTGTGGCTCGATCGCATCGCGTGGGTTTGCAAGCTCATGACCGGCGTGGGGCTCGTCTTTCTCACCGTCATCTTCGGCTGGCTCGTCTACGGCCGCTACGTCTTGAACGCGACGCCGACATGGGTCGAACAGATCTCGCTACTGCTCGTCATGCTGCTCACGTTCATCGGTGCTGCAACGGGCGTTCACGAGCGCACGCACCTGTCGGTGAACTTCTTCCGCATCATGCTACCGCGGCCGCTGCGACGCGCGGTCACTGCGGGCTGCCACCTCATCCTCGGCAGCTTCGGCGCAGTGATGATGTGGCACAGCTACAAGCTTGCGGTCTTTAAGTGGGGCTCGATGATCCCGCTCATTGGCGTGCCGGAAGGCCTCCGTGCCATTCCGATCACCGTGTGCGGCGGGCTGATCCTGATTTTCTCGATCGGCAACCTCATCGCGCTCTACCGCGGTTTCGATGAGGACTTCCCGCCGGACGACTGATCCGATGCGCCTGCACGTCTCCGCTCAATACACTCGGCTTTAGGATTTCGCACGCCCATGGGTCTCGCCCTGCTCCTCGCCGTCTTCGCCATTGGCGTGATCATCGGCCTGCCGGTGGCCTTCGTGCTCGGCATCGCCGCGCTTTCAGCGTTTTGGTACGAGGGCCTGCCGCTGCTGATCGCGTTCCAGCGGATTATCTCGGGGGTCAACGTCTTCTCGCTTCTTGCGATCCCCTTCTTCATTTTCGCCGGCGAGTTGATGTTCCATGGCGGCATTGCAATCCGGCTCGTCCGGTTTGCCTCCGCCGCCGTCGGCAGTATCCGCGGTGGGCTCGGCGTCGTGAACGTCTTCTCGTCGATGCTCTTCGGCGGCATCTCAGGCTCGGCGGTCGCCGACACCTCGGCGCTCGGCTCGATCCTGATCCCGGTCATGAAGGACAAGGGCTACGACGACGATTACGCCGTCAACGTAACCGTCACCTCGTCCATCGCCGGCGTGCTCATTCCGCCGAGCCACAACATGATCCTGTTCGCCGTCGCAGCAGGCGGCGGGATCTCGATCTCGCAGCTCTTCCTTGCAGGCGTCGTGCCCGGCATCCTGATGTGCGTCTGCCTCGCCGGCGCGGCCTACGTGATCGCGGTCAAGCGCGGATATCCGTCAGAGCCGTTCCCCGGCATGATGGCGCTTGCGTTGTCGTTCGCGGCCGCGCTTCCGGGTTTCCTGACCGCCGTCATCATTGTGGGTGGCGTGCTCTCAGGGATCTTCACGGTGACGGAATCAGGCGCCTTCGGTGCGATCTACGCAGCCCTCGTGACGCTCATCGTCTACCGCAGCCTGACGTGGGAGAACTTCACGATTGCCGTCGTCCGCGCCGTGCGCACGACCTCGATGGTGATGATCCTCGTCGCGTGCGCGGCGGCCTTCGCTTACATGCTGACGTTCTACCAGGTACCGTCGCGGATGATCGGCTTCATGACCGGCATCTCGGAAGACCCGATCGCAATCCTGCTGATGATCAACGTCATGCTGCTCGTGCTCGGCATGATCATGGACATGGCGGCGTTGATCCTGATCTGCACGCCGATCTTCTTGCCGGTCATCGCGTCTCTTGGGATGGACCCGCTGCAGTTCGGCATGATCCTGATGATGAACCTCGGCCTTGGGCTCTGTACGCCGCCGGTTGGCTCCTGTCTGTTCGTCGGCTGCGCGATCGGCAAGGTGCCCATCGAGAAAGCGGTCAGGACGATCTGGCCGTTCTATCTCGCAATCCTCTTCGCGCTGATGCTGACGACGTTCGTCCCGGCCATCTCGCTCACTCTGCCATCCCTGACCAACTAAGAGGCGCATGCCTATGCTCGAGAAACTGCTGCTCACCGGTGCTGCCGGAGGTGTCGGCAAAGCCATCCGGCCGTTGCTTGGCCCGCTCGCCAAATCGGTCAAACTCTCCGACATCGAAACGATCAGTGACGTCGGTCCGAACGAAACGTTCGAGGCGTGCGAGCTTGGCGATGGCCCGGCTGTGGCCAAGCTCGTTGAAGGCTGCGACGGGATCCTGCACCTCGGCGGCATTTCAATCGAGAAGCCGTGGGAGCTGATCCTCAACGCGAATATCGCAGGCCTCTACAATCTCTATGAAGCCGCGCGCCACAACGCCAAGCCGCGCATCATCTTTGCGAGCTCAAACCACGCGATCGGCTACTACCGACGCGATCAGCGGATCGACAACACCGTCATACAGCGCCCGGACACGCTCTACGGCGTGTCGAAGGCGTTCGGCGAGAACCTCGCGAGTTTCTATTGCGACAAGTTCGGGCAGGAGACGCTGTCGGTGCGCATCGGTTCGTGCTTTCCGGAGCCGACGACGACGCGGATGCTTGCGACGTGGATGGCGGTCGAAGACCTTGCCGATCTCTGCCAGCGCGCGTTCGAGGCGCCGCGTCTCGGGCACACGATTGTCTATGGCGCGTCGGCGAACGATGAGAGCTGGTGGGACAATCACAACGCAGCGTTTCTCGGCTGGGAGCCGAAGCGCACGTCTGCAACGTGGCGCGAGCAGCTTCTGGCGAAGGCGGCTGAAAATCCGGAGGACCCGCATGCGCCGGAGGTCGTCCATCAGGGCGGCGTTTTCGTTGTCCAGGATCACCCGGGCACCAAGGCCTGAGCGGAGAGGCGCATCATGCGACGACACCCGAACGACGCCGATCGCGACTGGCAGCCGGCGGTCGGATACCCGGACCCCGCCGTCATCTCGCTTGAAGAGCGGTTTGATAAGTACCGGCTTCCGCTCGCCGCTGTTGAACGGTTGGCCACGGGATGCCGGTGGGCGGAAGGCCCTGTCTGGTTTGGCGATGGCGGCTATCTGCTTTGGAGCGACATCCCCAACAACCGCATCCTGCGCTGGGATGAAATGACCGGCCGCGTCAGCCCGTATCGCCAACCGACGAACTTCGCAAACGGACACACGCGCGATCGCCAGGGCCGGCTCGTCAGTTGCGAACATGGTGGGCGCCGGATCACGCGGACGGAGTACGACGGCACGATCACCGTGCTCATGGACCAGTTCGAGGGCCGCCCGCTGAACTCGCCAAACGATATTGTCGTGCGGTCAGACGGCAGCATCTGGTTCACCGATCCGCCGTTCGGCATCTCGGGCAACTATGAGGGCCACAAAGCGGAGCCTGAGCAAAGCCAGAACGTCTACCGTCTCGATCCTGAAACGCGCGAGGCGACGGTCGTCGCCGACGATATCCGTGGGCCCAATGGCCTGGCGTTTTCGCCGGACGAGACGTTGCTCTACGTCGTTGAAAGCCGTGGGGAGCCGACCCGCAAGATCCTCGCCTACGACGTTGCGGCGGACGGGCGCACGATGAGCGGCAAGCGCGTCCTGATCGACGCTGGCAAGGGGACACCCGATGGGTTCCGTATCGATGTCGACGGCAACTTGTGGTGCGGCTGGGGTATGGGCGACCCGGACCTTGATGGCGTCATGGTGTTTGCACCAGACGGCACGCCGATCGGGCAGATCAAGCTGCCTGAGAGGTGCGCGAACGTGTGCTTTGGCGGCCGCGCGAACTCGCGCTTGTTTATGGCTGCAAGCCGCTCGGTCTACGCGCTCTATGTGAACGTGGCCGGCGTTAAAGGCGGCTGACGGCGGGGGCTAGTCGCGTGGCTTTGGTTTGCGCGAAGGCCGCTCCGGCGTATCTGCAAAGCTTGGCGCGAGATCAGGGAACAAGTCGCCCGTCTCGCCCATCTTGCCGGCGGCCTCCTCTCGGCCGGTGCGCCACATCGCGGCCCGCATCCACGGCTTGACCGGCGCGAAGTCTCCGCTGCGCTGCCACGCGAAATAGCCGAGCGCGCCTTTCGCCGGGATCGGCTCCACCGCCACAGGGTTTGCGAGCACGAGCCCGCATTGGCCGCCGAACCATTCGCTGTCGCTCTCACTGACGATATCGACCACGTCGACGGCGCCAATGATCGCCGAGCGCACCAACTCATCCGGCGGCGGGCACCGCACCCCGTGCTTCGAAAGCCGCCAGAGGCCCCACTTGAACTCTTCGCGTTTCAGGCCCGCCGCTGCGTGGATCGCGATGGGTCCCATCGTCATCCGGCCGGCCCGGATCGCACCGGCCGACCGGTTCTCAATCACCTTGCCTCCGTGGATGATCGCCCAGGCCCACGGCTGTCGAACGGAAAGCGCGAGCGGCGGCAGGCTGTCAAAGTCAGCGGTCATGCACTGACGCTAGAGCAACTTCGCGATCCCGTCTCGTCAGGCCGCGACCGGCAACGTGGACCGCGTGACCATCCCGAACAGATCGCGCGGATCATCGGGGTCTGCCAGCATGTCGAGGCGCGTGAAGTAGTCGGTGCCGTCGATGCGGTCCTTGATGTAGCGAAGCGCGCTGAAGTCCTCGGTCGCAAACCCGACCGAGTCAAACAGCGTGATCTGATCGCCATCGCGCCGGCCTTCAGCTTCGCCGCGCATCACCTGCCAGAGTTCCGTCACCGGGTGGTCTTCGGCGAGCTGTTGAATTTCGCCTTCGACCCGCGTTTGCGGTGGATACTCAACGAAGATCTTCGCGCGATGCAGGATGTCGGCATGCAGCTCGGTCTTGCCCGGGCAGTCGCCGCCGATCGCGTTGATGTGTACGCCGGCACCGACCATGTTGTCGGTCAGGATGGTCGCGAACTGTTTGTCGGCTGTGCAGGTCGTGATGATCTCAGCGCCGCTGACGGCCGCTTCAGCCGACGCGCACGTGTCGACCGTCATGCCCGCTGATCGCAGATTGCGTGCAGCCTTAGCGGTCGCTCTTGGATCGACGTCGTAAAGGCGTACGTGTTCGATGCCGCAAAGCGCGCGGAAGGCGAGCGCCTGGAACTCGCACTGCGCGCCGTTGCCGATCATCGCCATCGTCTTTGCGCCAGGCGGCATCAGGTAGCGACCGACCAATGCTGACGTCGCGGCCGTGCGCAACGCCGTCAGCACGGTCATCTCGCTCAGCAGGATCGGATAGCCGGTCGCGACAGACGAGAGCACGCCGAACGCGGTCACCGTCTGGAAGCCCTGGGCCATGTTCTTTGGGTGGCCGTTGACGTACTTGAAGCCGTAGTTCTCGCGATCGGCTGCGGGCATGAGTTCGATCACGCCGTCCTTGGAGTGGCTTGCGACGCGCGCACGTTTGTCGAACTCCTGCCAGCGCTTGAAGTCTTCTTCGATGTAGACCGAGAGCTCCTTGAAGACGGTCTCGATCCCGATGTCGTTGACGAGCCGCATCATGTTGTCGACGCTGACGAACGGGATGAAAGCAAGGTCGGACGGCAGAGGCTTTTTCATGCGTGTCTCCTTTGCGTGTTCTGTCGGCTTGGGTTCCGTTTTGACGCTTTGACGGAAGCAGCGGGTTGCGATTGCGACTGCGCGGTGGCCGGTGTCTGCGTTGCCCGTATCGCGCAGAGGGTTGAACTCCGCGATGTCGAGCGAGGTCATGCGGCCGCTTGCAGCGATCAGATCGGCGACGGCGTTGGCCTGGCTCTCGGTTGCGCCGCCTGCGACTGGCGTTCCAGTGCCCGGCGCAATCGCCGGATCAAGGAAGTCAACGTCGAAGCTCACATGCAGAAGGCCGTCGGATGCCGCGACGCGGGCGAGGAACGCTTCGATCTGCCGGAAGCCGTCGCCGGCCGCCAACTGTTCAACGCCGATGACGGTTGTCGCGCTGTCGTCCAAGTGCGCGCACTCATCAGCGTCGATCGCGCGGGCACCGACGATGCAGACGTTTGCATCGTCAACGGCATGCGCGAGTTCTGGAAAGCCGTCGAAGCCCGGCCGGCCCGTGACATAGGCGAGCGGTGTGCCATGCAGGTTCCCGCTGCGGGTGGTCTCGAGCGTGTGCATGTCTGCGTGCGCGTCGAGCCAAAGGACAAACAGCGGCCGGCCTGCGTTGGCTGCGTGCGTTGCGATGCCGGAGACGGTTCCAGCGGCCATGGCGTGATCGCCGCCTAAGAATACCGGGCAATCAAATTCCGAGGCCGCAGATTCAGCGGAGGCTGCGAGTGCCGCGATCCAGGCCGAGGTCTCGGACAGGTTTATGATCGCGGGGTTGGCGTGGCTGCGCGACGCCGCCGGTGCAGCCGCGATGTCGCCAAGGTCGACGACCGACCATCCGCGCCGGGCAAGTGCAGCGGCGAAGCCAAGACCGCGCAGTGCTGCGGGACCGCGCGCAGGCCCGGCAACGCGCATTCCGCATTCGAGCGGCGCGCCGATCAAGGCCGTGCGTGGTGATGGGCTGAACTCCTGCATCACGGCAGTCTATCAGTTTGTAGCGCCCAATCTGGTCAAAACTTGCCAAATTAGATAGCCGAAGCTATCAATGTGATGCCTTTGCATGTCAGTTTGAAACATTGGACAATCTGTTCGCAGAGACCATGCTGATCGATGATGATACCGACCGGGCTCTGCTGGCAGCGCTGCGGCGCAATGCGAGAGCCTCGGTCACTGAGCTGTCGGGTGCGCTCGGCGTATCGCGGGCGACGGTGAAAACCCGGCTCGACCAGCTCATCGCGCGCGGTCGCATTCAGCGGTTCACGATCGAAACGGACACTGATATCGCGGGCAACATCCGCGCGATCACGCTCGTTGAGCTGCAGGGGAAGATGTCGCGACAGGTCATTCGCAGTCTGCACGGCATCCCGGAAGTCTCCGGCATTCACTCGACCAACGGCGCCTGGGACCTCGTCGTCGAGATTACAGCCGATACGCTGCAGAGCTTCGACCGCGTCCTGCGCGACATCCGCGAGGTGCCCGGCGTGCTCAACAGCGAGAGCAACATCCTCCTGGCGCGCGTTTGATCTCAAGTCCCGCCTGCGAAACGGGCAGTCCGCTCGACTTGATGCCCGTTCATGAGGCGGTGCCGCGATCCGCGCGACGGCTGTCGCAAACGATCGCCCCGCAATCCGAGCTTTGCGCGCCGTGGCACACCGCTTGCGAAGTCAACACTCGTGCAGCGCGTCTAGGGTTCCGATCGCTTCAGCGATGCAGGTCCGAGAGACGCACTCCGGCAGCCCGAAACGGACACCATGCCGGAGCCACGGAGGGACAAAATCCCGGGAGGTCACTGCACAGGTTTGCCGAGCGCAGACCACTCCCGGAGTGCGTTCGGCAACTGAAGCAACACGCGCGAGGCGGCCAAGCCCTTCGCTCGATCCGTGCTTTGTGAAGGAGCCGAACACATGCCTGCCCAAGCCAACCGTCGAACACCTATCCTGCGCGCGCTTGCAGCCGCCGCTGTCGCCACCGCGTCGTTTCTCGCCGCGCCGCTGGACGCGCAGGCGCAAAAGAAAACCGACTTCAAGGTCTGCTGGTCGATCTACGCGGGCTGGATGCCGTGGGGGCAGATCCAGGAGTCCGGGCTCATGAAGAAGTGGGCCGAGAAATACAAGATCAACGTCGAGATCGTGCAGATCAACGACTACGTGGAATCCATCAACCAGTACACGGCCGGCGCGTACGATGGCTGCTCGATGACCAACATGGACGCTCTGTCGATACCGGCAGGCGGTGGCGTCGACACGACCGCGCTGATTGTCGGCGACTATTCGAATGGCAACGACGGCATCGTGCTCAAGGGCGCCTCGAAGCTTGCCGACATCAAAGGCCAGAAGGTCAATCTGGTCGAACTGTCGGTGTCGCATTACCTGCTCGTGCGCGCGCTCGATAGCGTGGGCCTCGCAGAAAAGGATCTGACCGTCGTCAATACGTCCGACGCTGATTTGGTCGCCGCCTACAAAACAGACGCCGTCACAGCCGTCGTCACCTGGAACCCGCTGCTCTCTGAAGTCGCAGGCATGGCGAAGTCGACGAAGGTGTTCGATTCAAGCCAGACGCCCGGCGAGATCATCGATGTGATGATGGTCAACACCGACACGCTCAAAGCGAACCCTGACTTCGGCAAAGCGCTCGTTGGCGCATGGTATGAGATGATGTCGATCATGTCCGGCAGCGACGCGGCCGCAAAAGAAGCACGCACCGCCATGGCCAAGGCCTCAGGGACGGACCTGGCCGGCTACGAGTCACAGCTTGCCTCGACCGCGATGTTCTACAAGCCGGCCGAGGCCGTTGCGTTCGTGCAAGACGCGCAACTTCCAAAGACCATGGACTTCGTGCGCAATTTCCTATTCTCGAAGGGCATCCTTGGCGAGAACGCGCCGAGCGCAGACTTTGTCGGCATCGAATTCCCGGACGGGAAAACACTCGGCGACAAGAACAACATCAAGCTGCGGTTTGATACGACCTACATGCAGATGGCAGCCGACGGTAAGCTCTGAGGCAGTCAGGCTGGAGCAGAGGGCAGCGCGGCATGCGGCTGTTAAACCGTCAGGTGTCGCGGCCGGTGGGGCTCGTCCTCGCGGCCGCGCCGTTCGTGGTTGTGATCGCGGTCTACATGATCGCGAGCGAAGCGCGGCTTGCGGAGAACGCCGCTGATAAGTTGCTGCCCGCGCTGGAGACCATGGGCCGCGCGATCCAGCGCGTCGCGTTCGAGCCAAGCCGGCGGACGGGTGAGTACCTCCTGTGGCAGGACACCGCCGCGAGCTTGTCTCGGATCGGCATCGGCATCGGAATTTCGGTCACCCTCGCCATCATGATCGGCATTCCGCTCGGCCTCATTCCGATGGTGCGGACCACACTCGGTGGATTTGTCGCCACCGTCTCGTTGATCCCGCCGATCACCATCCTGCCGATCCTGTTCATCGTCGCCGGCCTCGGCGAAGTCTCGAAGATCGCGCTCATCACACTCGGCACGGCGCCGGTTATGATCCGGTCGATTGCGGGTGCGGTCGAAGAACTGCCGCGCGAGCTCATCGTCAAGGCGCAGACGTTGGGTGCGAGCACGTGGCAGGTGCTCGTCCGCGTCGTCCTTCCGCAAGTGTTACCGAAGCTCATCCTCGCCGCGCGGCTTGGGCTCGTGCCTGCGTGGATCTTCTTGATTTCGGCAGAGGCCATCGCGTCGACGGAAGGGCTTGGCTACCGCATCTTCCTCGTCCGCCGTTATCTCGCGATGGATGTCATCCTGCCTTATGTCGCGTGGATTACGTTCCTGGCGTTCGCCATTGACCGTATCCTCCTTTGGCTGTCGCACCGGCTGTTCCCGTGGGCACACCTTGGCGCGAAGGCGGGGTAAGGTGGCGGGATGCTGACCATCCAACGGCTGACAATGAGCTATGGCAACACGCGCGTGCTGGAGCCGATCTCGCTCACGCTGTCAGAGGGCGCGTTCGCGACGATCGTCGGGGCGTCGGGTTGCGGGAAGTCGACGTTCCTGCGTCTGGTCCTCGGCCAGGAGCAGCCGAGCAGCGGCGCGATTTTGCTCGACGGTGCGCCGCTGCCGCCGGAGCCAACGCAAGCGCGCGGGATCGTGTTTCAAAGATACTCCGTCTTTCCGCATCTGACGGCTTGGCAGAACCTGCTCTTGCCGCACGGGATTGCGTCATCGCCGCTGACCGGACATGTGCGCGGCGCTGACCGTCTGGCCGCCGAGGGCCGCGCGCGTGCGTTGCTCGAGCGGACAGGATTGACGGCTGCGCGCGACCGCTATCCCGCGCAACTGTCCGGCGGCATGCAGCAGCGGCTCGCGCTCGCCCAGGCGCTGATGCGTGAGCCGCGCATCCTGCTGCTCGATGAACCGTTCGGCGCGCTTGATCCGGGCGTGCGTCTCGATATGCACGACCTGCTGCTCGAGTTCTGGCGTGAGTTCGGCATGACGATCCTGATGGTCACGCACGATCTGCCGGAAGCCTTCAAACTCGGCACCCGGCTGCTTGTCTTTGACAAGTTGCGCCACGACGAACAGGCGCCAGAAGCGTTCGGCGCGACGATCACGTACGACCTGCCGATCGCAGGCGCGGCTGCCACCGCCGCGCTCGGCCAAAGCGCACCTGATGCGGCATCCGAGACAGAGATCACAAACGCGACCGCTGCGACTGCGCGGTTCATGGAAAGGACTTAAGATATGTTGAGCCACCGCACGCGCGGCCACATCACGCGGCGCGCAGGATTGAGGTCGCCATTGCGCACGCACCGCGCGCACCATCCCGATTTCAATGCCCGTGAAACGCTCGGTTGGAAGGCGGTCGAGGCGGAAGGGAAACTGTCGGAAGAGGCCTGGCGCAAGGAGCAGCAGTGGGCGCTCGATATGGGGCTGCCCGGCGCCGACAGCATCGACGACAAGACCATCCCGACGTTCGCGCGCGGCGAGCTTCCACACTTTGCGGGCATCAATACGTTTCTGAAGGCACCGTACGTTGAGAACGTGCGGGATGTCGCGAAGTACGATGCCGCCGTCCTCGGTATTCCCTTCGACTCCGGCACGACCTATCGCCCGGGCACGCGCTTCGGCCCGCAGGGTATGCGCCGGATTTCAGCGCTCTATACGCCGTACAACTATGAAATGGGCGTCGACCTGCGCGAGCAGATGACGCTGTGCGATGCGGGCGACGTCTTCACGATCCCCGCCAACCTCGAGAAGAGCTTTGACCAGATCACGCGCGGCGTCAGCCATGTGTTCTCGTCCGGCGCCTTGCCGATCATGCTCGGCGGCGATCATTCGATCGGCTTCCCCTGTGTCCGCGGCATCGCGCAGTGCACCTCGAAGCGGATCGGCATCATCCACTTTGACCGGCACATCGACATCCAGCAGAAGGATCTCGATGAGCGGATGCACACGACGCCTTGGTACTGGGCAACCGAGATGGACAACGTGCCCGCGACCAATCTCGTGCAGCTTGGCATCGGTGGCTGGCAGGTGCCGCGCTATGGCGTGCAGGAGGCGCGTAACAAGCAGCAGAACGTGCTGACGATCGACGACATTGAATCCTACGGCCTTGAGAAGACAGCGGAGATCGCGCTGGAACTTGCCTGGAAAGACGCTGATGCCGTCTACATTTCGTTCGATGTTGATTCCGTTGACTGCGGGTTTGTGCCAGGCACGGGATGGCCTGAGCCTGGCGGGTTCCTACCGCGCGAAGCCTTAAAGCTGCTTGGGCTCGTTGCCGCTGAAGGGCTGTGCGGGCTCGAAGTCGTCGAAGTCAGCCCGCCGTACGATACGTCTGACATTACCGCACTGCTCGGCGTCCGCGTGGCTGTTGAAGTGCTTGGGTCAATGGTGGCGCACGGCAAGTTGGGCGCGCACAAAGCGATCATCGATAAGCCCGTCGCGTACGGTTGAACCGGAGGAGGCCCGCATGCACGGATCGCACTCTCATCCACCCGGCCGCGGCCACAACGCCGCGAGCGGTGTCGTCCAATGGCAGACGCCGCATGACGACCATGCCGCGCCGCACCCGCACGAGCGCGCGCAGCCGGACACGGAGAAAGATCTCGACCTTGTCGCCCAGGCCTTCGCGCAGGGCTTTGCGGCGACAGACGACCCAACGAGTTTCCTGCGCCTTGCCGGGATCCCATTTGAGGCCAAGACCGCTGATGGCAAGCGGATTGTCCTCCTCCGCGTCGAGCGCGAGCAGATCGCCGACGTTGGCAGCGTCACGCCGCAAGTTGGCGGCGGCGACTTTCGCTATGCGCCGCTGCCGGCCCGGCTTGCCGGCCGGCGGGATAAGCTGACCTTCGCCTACTTCGACGGCGATAACGTTGTGCGCCTCGACTTCGTCGCCGCGCGGGCTCTGACGCCGGCCTGACGTGTGGCAAAGCGCGGGCCTTGCGGATCGGATCTACGCGTCCGACGTTCGTCATGATCAAGAGTTCGGGTTGCGGCCGCATGCGGTCCGCGCAAGTTCGCGTCAGCAACGTCTCACGAGGTCCGAGATCCGGGTATGGGCAACAAGATCCCGTCGCCGTGCATCGATGTCTGCAAGTACAAGCGCGGCGGCTATTGCATCGGCTGTGGCATGTCGAAGACGCAGAAGAAGAGTTTTAAGAAACTCGGCGGCCGCAAGAAGCAGCTTCGATTCATCGAGAAGCTGATGGCGCAGCAGGTCGAGCTGGGCGGCTTTCCGATGTGGCCGCGCGCCTATCGCAAGCGCTGCCGGAAAAAAGATATGGCCTGCCCGCTGGATCACGAACTGGCAGGCGCCGAGACCTCTCCAAAAAACAAAGAGGCCGCGTAGGCGGCACCCACACGGCCTCTAAAGTTCTGCGAGCCCTTAAGAGTCTCGCCCGTCGCTGAAATCAGATCAGCTTCACGCTCGCGTACCTCTAATCTCGCTGAGACAGCGACGCCGCGTGTCCCGGGCGGACGATCCAGCCGAACCGTGCCTACCCTAACCTTTCACGTGCGCGCGAAGCATCCAGGCGAACTTGTCGTGCTTGTCGGCACGTTCAATCGCGAGATCGTTCGTGACGAGGTCGCCGTTGTTGTCAGCGACTTCGGCAAGCGCGCGCAGCGTTGCTGACAGCGTCTCCTGGTCCTTCTGCAGCGCGCGGACCATGTCTTTGTCGCCGAGGCGGCCATCCGACTCTTCGATCTTTGAGCGCTTCAGGTACTCCGCGTAACGGCCTTCGGCATGCGCATCGAGCGACTTCACGCGCTCAGCTAAATCGTCCTGGCCGGCGAAGTGATCTTCGTAGATCTCCTGGAACAGCGCGTGCAGCGGCCCAAACGCCATGCCTTCGACATTCCAGTGAAAATTCTGCGCCTTCATCGTCGTAACCGATGTCTCGGCGAGCGACTGCGTAAGGCCCTCCACGATTTCCTCGATCGCTGACGGCGCGATGGTCGTGCTGACTTCAGCCATGGGATTTGTCCTTTCTCTCACGAAGGCGCCTGGCCCGACGGTTCGTATCAAACTTTAACGCGATGTAAGGCGCTGCTGATCACCTGCAATGGTGATGGAGGCCTCATCGGTGTCCACGCGTTATGTGGTGTCTTGTTGGAAAATTCCATCCGCCAGGCCACACAGCAGGAAGAGCGCGCGGCGATGGCCGATCGGGCGCACACGCCAAGCAATCAAGGCTCGGAGCTGCGCCATCTCATTTGCGGCGGCTGCCGTGAGCGTGCGGCTTAACCAGACTTCGCTGTCGCTAAAGGTCGCGCTGCCCGGGCGGTGAAAGTGGAGCGGCTGCGATGCGTGCTGCGCCAAGTGGCCGAACAGCGAAAGGGCGTAGGCTGCGATCGAACCCGCGCGATCTGCTGCAATGGTGGCGCAGGCCGCGTCCAGGTCTGCCCGCGACGCAAGCTGCGACCGCTGCGCGAAGCCGCGCAAAGCGTTTATGACGCGTGCCTTGTCGGCCGTCAGGCGGTGCTCGGGACGCGTTTCGACCGGCGGCGCATCGCTGGCGCGGAACGTGATGATGTTTTCGACTGCATAAGCCAACGCACACTCCGTTCTCGCGACCGGCGTCCCGGTACGCTTCGGTGAGGCTACCGCAAGATATGTGGGATCGCGGAGTCGACTTTAGACCGCTTCCACATGCAAGTGCGGCAACGCTGCCGTGCTCGGACTGGGTAAGGCTTTCCAGCGGCTTGTCATCGGAAATGTTATGTTATAACAACCAAGGCAATCAATCTGAGCAAACGGGCAGGTATGAGCGCGAAGCGGACACAGAAGCCAGGCACAAGCCGGCCATCGCAGCGGTCAGGGCCGCAGCACCCGCGGGCCGCGTCGAGCAGCGCGTCTCTCACGGACAATGACCGCAGCGTGCTGAGCGCGCTTCAAGCCCAAGACGGTCAACCCGTGAGCGCCTACGACCTCATCGACAGCCTGCGCGGCGGCACGATCCGCTATCCGGCCACCGTCTATCGCGCACTCGATCGGCTCATTGCCGCAGGCCTCGTCCACCGCATCGAAACGTCTAAGGCGTTCGTTGCGTGCAATGACGGTTGCGGGGCGTCGCAGCCGCTGTTCGCCGTTTGCGATGAATGCGGACAGGCGTCTGAATTGAAGACGCGCTCGGTTCCGAAACTCGTTCACGAAACCGTAGCCGCGGAAGGGTTCGAGGTGACCGGCATGAGCCTCGAGGTGCGCGGGCTCTGCCATCAGTGCCGCCCTGCCGCTGATCGCGCTTGAGGCCGGACGCATGCTTGATCTTTCGCTGACAAAACGGCTCTTGATCGCCGGCGCACTGCTCGCGCTCGTCTGGGGTGTGATTGCGATCGCACTCATCGGAGGTGGGCAGTGAGCGTTGCGGTGCTTGGCAATGGCGTGCGCGCGACGCCGGAAATCAGGTGCGAGAACCTCACGCTTGGCTTTGATGGTCACCCCGCGGTCCACCACCTGCACGGCGCAATCGCGCCCGGTGCGCTGCTCGCAATCGTCGGCCCAAATGGCAGCGGCAAGACAACGCTTTTGCGCGGGCTGATGGGTCAGCTCGCGCCGCTCGGCGGCCGCGTCGTTTCAGATCGCTCGGCGTTTGCTTATCTGCCCCAGCAGGCCGGCCTTGATCGCGCATTCCCATTGACCGTGCGAGAGCTGGTCACGCTCGGCGCCTGGCGGAGCATCGGATTGTTTCGCCGCGTGGGCAGAGATGTGGAAGACAGCGTCACGGCGGCGCTCGGTGCTGTCGGGCTGACGGGCTTCGACGCACGGCCGATCGACAAACTGTCAGGCGGTCAGTTGCAACGCGCCCTCTTTGCACGCGTCATCGTCCAGGATGAGCCGGTCATCCTTCTCGACGAGCCGTTCAACGCCGTTGACCGGCGCACATCGGCCGACCTGATGCGTCTGATCCACACGTGGCATCGCGACGGCCGGACGGTGATTGCTGTTCTGCACGATATCGGCCTTGCGCGGGCTGCGTTCCCCGAAAGCCTGCTGCTTGCGCGCGAGCCGGTTGCGTGGGGCGCCACGTGTGACGTGTTGACGGACCGTAATCTTGCGCGCGCTGATGCCATGGCAGAGCAGTGGGACGAAGGCGCCGCCGAATGCGAGATCGCGCCAGATCATAGCAACACCCACAGCGCGCATGACGACCATCTCGGCCACGGCGATGGGGCGATCGCGCATGTCCACGCGCATCCTCATGTCCAAGTGACCGGCCAACCGCCGCGTCAGCCGGAGCCGGTCGCGGCTGCAAGCATTGCGATGCCGCAGGGCGCCAAGCGTCGGAGCGCCGGATGAGCGAACTCTATAGCCTCCTCATTGCGCCGTTTGTCGAGTTCGCGTTTATGCGGCGCGCGCTTGCAGGCGTGGTTGCCTTGTCGGTCGGCGCGGCGCCTGTCGGCGTGTTTCTCATGCTCCGCCGTATGAGCCTTGTCGGCGACGCGATGGCGTGTGCCATCCTGCCCGGCGCTGCCATCGGCTACCTGTTGTTCGGCCTCGCCGTGCTGCCGATGACGTTCGGCGGTCTTGTCGTTGGTGTGTTCGTGGCTGTTGCGGCCGGGTTTGTTGCGCGCACGACCGTGCAGCTAGAAGACGCGAGCCTTGCAGCTTTCTACCTGATCTCGCTATCGCTCGGCGTCGCGATCATAAGCATCCGCGGATCCAGCGTTGATTTGATGCAAGTCCTGTTTGGCAGCGTGCTTGCGATCGACGATACGTCGCTGATGGTCCTCGGCGCTTCGGCGACCGTGACGCTACTGACGCTTGCCGTCATCTATCGCGCGCTGGTCGCTGAATGCGTCGACCAGGCGTTTCTCCGCGCGGTTGGCGGCCCAAGCGCTGCGACGCACTTTGCCTTTCTAGTCCTCGTGGTCGTCAATCTGGTCGCCGGCTTTCTCGCGCTCGGGACGCTGCTCGCGGTTGGGCTGATGATGCTGCCGGCGGCGGCCGCGCGCTTTTGGGTCCGCGGGCTCGGCGCGACGCTGGCTCTGTCGATTGCACTCGCGCTGGCAGCCAGCATCTCCGGATTGCTGATCTCGTATTACGTGACGATTGCCTCGGGTCCAGCGATCACGCTGGTTGCGGGGTTCATCTATATCGCCTCGCTCGTTGTGGGGCGCGAAGCCGGCTGGGTCGTGGGCCTGAAGCCGCAAAAACACAGGGTGGCTTAGACAATGTGGCGGATGCCGAAAACTTGCTCGGTGCTTTTGACGACGGTCGCGTTCGCGGTGTCCTTGCCAATCGCTGCGGGTGCGGCAGAGCGCACCAAAGTCGTTGCGACGTTCTCAATTCTGGCAGACTTCGCCGAGCGCGTTGGTGGTGATCGCGTCGAGGTCAAATCCGTCATCCCGCGCGGCGTTGACCCGCACGTCTACCGGCCGACCACAGCGGACGCCCGCGCGCTGGCGGCAGCCGACCTGATCGTCGAGAACGGTCTTGAGTTTGAAGGCTGGGTGGACCGCCTGATCACGGCTTCAGGCTCTAAGGGCAAGCGGATCGTCGCCACCAAGTCGATCAAGACGATGGCCGTCCAAGAGCGCGACCACGACGATCATGATGATCACGGTGCCAGCAAGATGGCTGAAAAGCACGACGATCATCATGACCACGGCGCGACCAAGAAGGCCGCGAAACACGACGATCACCATGATCACGGCGCGGCCAAGAAAACGGCAAAGCAGGACGATCACCACCATCACCATCACGGCGAGAGCGACCCGCATGCGTGGCTGTCGCCACTGAACGCTGTCGTCTACGTTGGCAACGTCCGGGAGGGGCTTTGCGAGGTCGACGCGGCCGGCTGCGAGACCTACCGCGCGAATGCAAATGCATATGTGCAAGAGCTGCGCGCATTGGATGCGGCGATCCGCGAAATGTTCGCCGAAATCCCGGCGGACAAGCGCCGGATCATCATCCCGCACGATGCATTCGCCTACTACGCGGCGGCCTACGACCTGAAGACGTTTCCGCTGCAGGGCATCTCGACCGAAAGCGAGCCGTCAGCCCGTGATGTCGCCAAACTCGTGCGTTACGCGCGCCAATCAAGGATCGCGGCAATCTTTCTTGAGGCGACGTCCGATCCGCGGCTCGCAACGCAGATCGCGCGCGATAGCGGGGCGAAGATCGGCGGCCAGCTCTATCCGGGAACGCTCTCTAAATCTGATGGGCCGGCGCCGAACTACGTGGCGATGATGCGGCACAATACGACGACAATCACAGAGGCGTTGAAGGGGCAAGATTAACCCCTCACGGCCCCGCGATCGCACGCGGGCAAGGCTTTAGAGTTCAGCAACGGAGACTCTCATGCGTAGAACAATCCAGGGCTTGGTGATCGGGACGTGTGCGCTTGCGATGGCAGCCGGCGCCGCAACGGCGGGAAGCGGTCACAAGCATGGCCACAGCCACGGCCACAAAGAAGAAAAGAAAGAGCAGCACGCCGCTCACACCCACGGAGAAGGCGCGCTCAACATCGCTGTTCAAGGCAAGACGGTCGCCGTCGAGCTTGAGATCCCGGCCGACAGCGTGGTGGGCTTTGAGCACGCTGCCAAATCCGCTGAGGACAAGAAGGCAGTGAAGGGCGCGGTTGCGAAGCTTGAAGAGCCGCTAAAGCTGTTCAAGCCGACCGCTGCAGCGAACTGCACAGTCGCCAAGACGGACGTCGAACTTGAAGGCGCACTCGCAGGTGAGGGCGGCAGTCACTCGAGCATTCATGCGAAGTATGAGCTGAGCTGTGCCAACCCGGCTGCACTGACATCGGTCACGATCGATCTCTTCGATGCCTTTCCGAAGACAGAGAAGATCGAAGTGTCCCTGGTCGGCCCGAAAGGTGCCCGCAAGTTCGAAGCAACGCCGAAGTCGCGCGTCATGGAAACCGGCGGCACTAGCTAGGATGGTTGCTGCCGCCGCGCATCAGTCGGACGAAGCGGTCCGGATCGCTGATGTCGAATACCGCTGGCCCGGCAGCGGGTTCGCCCTGCACGTGCCCGCGCTCGAGATTGCGCGCGGCTCGCGGGCTGTGCTGCTTGGGCCATCGGGCGGCGGCAAGTCGACCTTGCTCAGCTTGATCGCCGGCGTTCTGAAACCGGACGCCGGCGTTCTCGAAGTGCTCGGTCGCGATCTCGCGGCTGCCCGCGGCGCTGAGCGTGATGCCTTCCGCGCCGAGCACATCGGCGTCATCTTCCAGCAGTTCAACTTGCTCCCCTATGGTTCGGTGCTCGACAACATCACGCTGCCGTTGAGCTTCGCGCCGGGCCGTCGGGCGCGAGCGGTTAGGCAATCGGGATCAGTCGAAGCCGACGTCAAACGTCTGATGGCCGCGCTTGATCTTGGAGGCATTTCCACTGCCCGTCGCGCTGCCGAGCTCAGCGTCGGCCAGCAGCAGCGCGTCGCCTTTGCCCGCGCGCTCATCGGCGGGCCGGAACTGGTCATCGCCGATGAGCCGACGTCCGCGCTCGACAGCGATGCGAGCGGCCGGTTCCTCGAGCTGCTGCACGCACAGATTGCCGAGACGGGTGCGACGCTCCTCATGGTCACGCACGACGAACGCATCGCAGCGCACTTCGATCGCGTCCTCGCGCTCGATGAGATCGTCCACACGACAGAGCCCGAGACCCGCGCTGCATGACGGTCATCAGGCTTGCCATCAAGTCGCTCGCAAACCGCTGGCTGACGGCGGCGCTGACGGTATTTGCGATCGCGATCAGCGTGATGCTGCTCCTCGGCATCGAGAAGCTGCGCCATTCCGCGAAAGCGAGCTTCGCGAACACGGTCTCAGGTGTCGACCTGGTCGTCGGCGCACGCACCGGCAACATTCAGTTGATCCTCAACGCGGTGTTCCAGATCGGGAACCCCGTCGCAAACATGTCGTGGAAGAGTTTTCAGGCCGTCTCTGAGCGCAAGGATGTCGCGTGGGCTGTGCCGATCCTGCTCGGCGACAGCCATCGCGGGCATCGCGTCGTCGGCACCAGCGCGGAGTTCTTTGACCGCTACCGGTTCCGCGGTGAGCGGCAGCTAGAATTCCGCAACGGCAACGTCTTCAGCAAAGTGTTCGAAGTCGTCATCGGCGCCGAAGTAGCCGAGCGCTTTGACTACGCAGTCGGCGGCAAGATTACGCTATCGCACGGCACCGGGCCGATCAGCACGGCCGAACACGACGACATGCCGTTCGTCATCTCAGGCGTGCTCGAGCGGACTGGCACGCCGCTCGACAAGAGCCTGTTTGTGAGCCCCGCCGCGATCGAGGCTATTCACATCAATTGGAAAGACGGTCTTCCGATTCAAGGTCGTTCCGCGCCGACGCAGGCCGTAATCGAGACGATGGCGGACAAGCTGATCCCAACCTCGATCTCGGCGGCCTTTGTCGGCCTGACGTCGCCGATCCAGACCTTCGAGGTGCAGCGCTTCGTCAATCGCTATCGGCGCGAGGCTCTGACGGCTGCGATGCCTGCGCTGACGCTTTATGAGATGTGGGGGCTCGTCGGCACCGCGGAGACGGCGCTGCTGTTGATTGCAGCGATGGTCGTCATCACGTCGCTGGTCGGCATGGTGACCATGATCCTCGCGACGCTGTCTGAGCGGCGCCGCGAGCTTGCGATTCTGCGCGCCATGGGTGCCGGTCCGCGGACCGTACTTGGCCTCGTCCTGTCGGAATCGACGATCCTGGCTGCGCTCGGCGTGCTGTTGGGCGTCGGCGCGACTTACATCGCGCTCTATCTTGTGCGCCCGGTGATTGACCGCGCCTACGGGCTGAGCCTCGACGTAACTGCGCCGACGACCACGGAACTCATGATCCTCGGCGCAATCATTCTGGGCGGTGCGCTGGCCGGGCTTGTCCCTGCCATGCGCGCTTATGCGATGTCGCTTGCAGACGGCATGAACGTCCGCAACTAACGGTCGTCCGCTTTACCAGCCGACGCGATCGATCAGCTTCTGCGCTTCCGGCGCCAGATCGGCGATCTTAGAGACCTGCAACGCGTCTTCGCGATACTTCTCCATCTGCGCTTTCAATGCCGGCGGCGGCTCGACCTCGGCGTTCACCGGGTATTCGAAGTTGGTCTCGGCATAGATTGCCTGGGCCTTTGGTGAGACCAGGAATTCGAGGAACCTGGTGGCGGCTTCCTTGCGCTTGGAATGCTTGACGACGCCGGCGCCTGAGACGTTGACGTGCGTGCCGCGGCCATCCTGGTTCGGGAACACCAGCGTCACGGCCTCTGCCCACTTCGGCTGCTCCGGCTTGTCGGACGTTTGGAGCTTGCCGATGTAGTAGTTGTTGATGATGGCGACGTCGCATACGCCTTCGTAGATCGCTTTGACCTGTGCACGGTCATTGCCCTGCGGCCGGCGCGCGAAGTTCGCGACGACGCCTTCCGCCCACGCCTGCGCCTTCTCAGCACCTTCGGCGTCGATGATCGATGCAATCAATGCGCGGTTGTAGACGTGGCTGCCGGGGCGCGAGCAGATGCGGCCTTTCCAGCGGGCGTCGGCAAGGTCGGCATAGGTCTTGAGCTGATCGATGTCCTTGGCCTTCTTCGAGACGGCGAGGATGCGTGCGCGCTTTGAGAGCGCGAACCAGCGGTTCTGCGGATCGCGGAGTTTGCCTGGCACAACGGACGTCAGGACTTCCGATGCGACCGGTGCCAACAGGTCTTTCTCGGCAAGGTCCGAAAGCCGCGCGATGTCGACGGTGAGCACGAGGTCAGCCGGCGTTTGTGCGCCTTCCGCTTCAAGGCGCTGTGCAAGACCTTTTGGGGCGAACACGACGTTGAACTTGGTGCCGGTTTCCGCTTCGTAAGCCTTAAGCAGCGGCTTGAGCAGGAACTCCTGGCGATACGAATAGATGTTCAGTTCATCGTTCGCGAGCGCTGTCGTCGCACTGACAACGGGGGCTGTGAGAACTGCTGCGCCGGCGAGCGTAAGCGCTGCCGCTCGGCAGCGTCTGAGGAGAATTGGCGTCTGCATGAGAACTCCTTGAGGGCCACGTCGACATCGCCGGATGCGATCCCGCGATTGATCACTGACATCGGCCATACGAAAGAGGATTTTTCAAGTATAGAATTTTGGCTGCGGCAAACCTGCGCGCTTTGCAGCCCGTCGGACGGTCGCGCCGAAGGCATGATCTGGATAGTTATTGACTACAAATTTCCAGAAATTTACCAGTGCGAACGTGACTTGGCGGCGCGGGACTGTGCTGGCGAACTAAACCGCTGACGAGGAGAGACCGAATGCGACTTGCGACGATCATGTTTGCGGTGATGGCGGGCGTTGGGCTGCTCGCAACGGCACCGGCGGCGGCCGCGGCACCGAAAGTCAGCGACGTCATCAAAACCTATGCTGACATGGCGCAGGCGAAGTACGAAGACGCGCTGACGGCTGCGAAGGCGATGCAGTCCAGCGTTGGCGCGTTGCTCGAAAAGCCGACGCTTCAGACGCTCGCCGCCGCGCGGTCAGCATGGATCGATGCGCGCGTGCCGTATCAGCAGACTGAAGTCTACCGGTTCGGCAACCGGATCGTTGATGACTGGGAAGGCAAGGTCAACGCGTGGCCGCTTGACGAGGGGCTGATTGATTATGTGAAGGGCGAGTACGGCGACGCGTCAGAGGAAAACGACCTCTACGCCGCCAACATCATCGCCAATCCGAAGCTCCGCATTTCCGGCCGCGAGGTCGACGCCACCAAGATCACCAAGGAGTTGCTTTCCGGAACGCTGCATGAAGCCGGTGGTGTCGAAGCGAACGTTGCGACCGGCTATCACGCCGTCGAGTTTCTGCTCTGGGGCCAGGACCTGAACGGCACCCGCAAGGGCGCCGGCAACCGGCCCGCGACAGACTTCTCGCTCGCGGCTTGCACGAACGGGAACTGCGACCGGCGGCGTGATTACCTGCGCGTTGCGACCGATCTGCTGGTCGATGATCTGGCGTGGATTGCAAAGCAGTGGGGCGCTGATGGCGCCGCGCGCAAAGCACTGACCGATGGCAATCCGAACGCCGGGCTGACCGCGATCTTCACCGGCCTCGGTTCGCTCTCTTACGGAGAACTTGCAGGCGAACGCATGAAGCTCGGCCTCTTGCTGAACGACCCGGAAGAGGAGCACGACTGTTTTGCCGACAATACGCACAACTCGCACTACTACAACGTCGTCGGGATCCAGAACGTCTACCTCGGACGCTACAAGCGGACGGACGGGTCGATTGTCTCCGGACCGAGTGTCTCCGACCTCGTGATGGCGAAGTCTGCGGAAACCGACGGGCGCGTGCGCACTGCGCTTCAGAAGTCGATGCAGGCCTTCACCGCACTCAAAACCCGCGCGGAGACCGTCGAGGCCTACGATCAGATGCTCGGCGAGGGGAATTCAGAGGGCAATGCGGTTGTCCAGCGGGCGATTGATGTGCTGATCGCGCAGACGAAGGAATTCGAGCGCGCGATTACCTCTCTTGATCTTGGCACTGTCGCCTTCGAAGGCTCTGACAGCCTCGACGACCCAGCGAAGGTTCTGCAGTAGGTCGAAAGGCCGGTGTCCGCGCCACGGCCCCGGCGGTGACATGCCGGGGGGCGGGTGCTAAACATCATTTTGTTAGTCAACAATACCGGGCGGCCCAAACGGTCATGCGCCTTACGAAACAGACCTCTGATGCCATCAAGATCCTCGTGATCTGTGCGCAGAATGAGGAGCGGCTCATAAAGGTCGCGAACATCGCGGAGGCGATCGGGGCGACGAAGCAGGTCGGGCTCAAGCTCGTGAACCTGCTTGCGCGGCTCGACTACATCAGAACGGTTCGCGGTCCGCACGGCGGCATCCGCTTGAAGCCGGAAGCGGACCAATGGACCGTCGGCCAAGTCGTGCGCGACCTTGAAGCGTTCTCGGTCGCGCAGTCGACGCCGGACGGCGATGACATCGACGCTGGCAAACACCTCGAAGGCTTTGTCGACGACGCGTTTGCGGCCTTCCTCGCGGTGCTCGACCAGCACACGATCGCCGAGCTTGCAGCGCGCGGAAAGCCGGCCCGCATCGAAGGCGGCAGCGGCGCCACGTCCCGGCCTGCGATCGCGTCAAAGGGCGGATCGCGCCGCACTGGCCGGAGTGCCTCGCCATGAGTGTCAACAGCATCAAGCCGGTTGCAAGCCCGTTTGTGACCGGGACCCGCGGCGTGAGCGGACGCCAGCTTGGCTCGGCGCACCTCGCAGCCTACGGCCTTCGCGGTTGGCTTGGCGGGCTGCGCAACACCGACATGGCGCAGTGGCAGGCCGTCTTCGAGACCTACTCTGGCGCGTTCGGGCTCTGCCATGCGCGGCGCACGATTGAAGCGCTCTCAGACTGGTCCCGCGCGATCGAACGCAGCGCCGAACGCGACATTGAGATCTGCCCGCTCTCCTGTCCGACACTTTGCCAGGATGAGTGCGTCGCGCTCTCCATCGTGGCGGCGGCCCAAGCCGACACCTGCCCCGCCATGCAGGCGTGTGCGTTTGCGTTGATCGGCTCAGCCGACATCGAGCCGGTTGTTGCCGGGGCCGAGGCGTTCGGCGCGGAACTGAAAAGCGCCGACTGCATCGTTGAGCCGGCAACGCTCGCAGCGCTTGAGTCATGTGGCGGCGCGAACGCGGGCCCGGCCGCGCTGCAGTAGGCCTGTCGGCCACGGTGACAGCGTCGGGTCTGCGGTTGCGGGATGAAATGCGCGCTCTGGTCGCTGCCTGTTCTGGTATCAAATCGTCTACAATCGGCGTAGCGGCATGACGTTTGCTGCTGAACCATCACCTTGTGCCGGCGCGCAACTTTCGGGTGTTCGATGACCCGCCGCGACATCACGACAACCGAGCGACTTTGGCCTGCGATCGCAGTGGCCGCCGGGAGCTTCATGGCTGTCGTTGCAGCCGGTGGCCTGTGGCAGGCGATGGGTGCCGCACCGGAGCTCGCAGAGTTCGATCCCCGCGAAGCGTTCCCCGGCGGCGATGCGACGGCGCGTGGGTCAGGCGCAACCGCGAACGCGTTCTCTGAGCCGTCTGGCAACATGGGTTTCGCGCGCGAGCTCGACTTCAAGATCGGCAACGCGATCTTCCGCAAGCTCTGGGTCTCATCGCCCGCCTCGACGAAATCGTCCGATGGGCTCGGCCCGCTCTACAACGCAAGGGCCTGCCAGCGCTGTCACCTGAAGGACGGCCGCGGGCATCCGCCGACCGCGAACTGGCCGGACGACAATGCAGTCTCGATCGTCGTTGGTCTATCGATCCCACCGCAGACGGAAGCCGATCGCGAAAGCAGGCGCACGCGCCGCAAGTCCGTTGTTTCGGAGCCGACCTACGGCGCGCAGCTTCAGGACCTCGCCATCAAAGGCCATGCAGGCGAGGGGCGTCTGCACATCACATATACCGAGCGCGCAGTGACGCTGCGCGGTGGCGACGTCGTCACCCTGCGCACGCCAAGGTATCGGATTACCGATCTCGGATACGGGCCCCTGCATCCGCAAACGCAGATGTCCGTGCGCATTGCGCCGCCGATGATCGGTCTTGGTTTGCTCGAAGCGATCCCGGCAGCCGATATCCGCGCGCTCGCCGATCCCGATGACGCGAACGGCGACGGCATTTCGGGCCGGCCGCAGGAGGTTTGGTCGGCGAGCGAAAACCGCGTGATGCTCGGCCGCTTCGGCTGGAAAGCCGGTCAGCCGACGATCCTCGATCAGTCCGCGGCGGCGGCTGTCAACGACATGGGGCTCGGCTCCTGGCTTCGCCCGCGCGCTGGAGGCGATTGCACTGACGCACAAGATGTCTGCCTCCGCGCGCCGCATGGCGGGTCGGACGCGAACCCCGGCCACGAATTCAAATCGCAGCTACTCGAGCTTGTCGCGTTCTATTCGCGAAACCTCGCGGTGCCGCGCCGACGGAACGCCGATGACCCACAGGTGCTCGCCGGCAAGGCTGTGTTCTCAAAGATTGGTTGCGCCGACTGCCACACGCCGAGCTTCAAGACCGGCGCGACGGCCGCCGATCCCTTCCTCGCCGGCCAGACGATTTGGCCCTACACCAACCTGCTGCTGCACGACATGGGCGATGCGCTCGCCGATCAAAGAGCGGAAGGCGCGGCCAACGGTCGGGAATGGCGCACGCCGCCGCTTTGGGGTATCGGACTGACCGGGCAGGTGAGCGGGCACACGTCGTTTTTGCACGATGGCCGGGCGCGCAACCTGACCGAGGCGATCGTCTGGCACGGCGGCGAGGGACAGGCCTCGCGTGACCGGTTCGTTGATCTGCCAAAACCGGACCGCGCAGCGCTGCTCGCGTTCCTAAATTCGCTTTGAGGCCTTGCTTGATGAGACGCAGAGCGCCGGCGCGCACGATTGGACTTGGCGCAGCGCTCTTCGGCTTGGCGCTCGCAGGCGCGTTTGTGCAGCCGTCGCTGGCGGCCAAGGGCAAAAGCGAGACGTTCGATTACGCAGGCGTTGCCGAGACCGCGCTCAAGCAGCACATCCGGCCGGGCTACGCCGCCTTCGCGAACTCGCTCGCAGCGCTCTCGAAACGCACCGCGCCCTGTGCGGATGCGCCGGCGGCGTTTAACTACGCCGCCCTGCGCAAACCGTTCGCCAATGTCGTCGCGGCGTGGGCCGGCGTGGCGCATCTGATCTTCGGCCCGATCACAGCGAACAACCGCTACGATCGCATCTTTTTCTGGCTCGACCGCAAAGGCATCGCCCGGCGTCAGGTCTACCGCGCGCTCAAGTCGATGCCGGCTGGCTACCGCGACCCTGATGTGCTCGGCGAGCGCAGCATCGGCGTCCAGGGGTTCACGGCGATCGAAATCTTGATGCTCGACAAGCGCGCGGCGTCGGCCGATCCGGGCTTTCGATGTGATTACCTTCGCGCCGTCATCGCAAACGTCCTGGGGATCGCGCGCAACGTGGCTTCGGCGTGGTCCGCCGACGGCCTGGCGTCCAAGACGTGGCGTTCGGCGGGCCCGGGCAATCCGGCATACGTCAAGCCTGGCGAGCCGGTCCTGCGCTTGGTCCGCAGCCTCATGACCGCAACGACCGAACTCCGCGATGTCGAACTGCTGCGCCCGCTCGGCTTCGGCAAGGGGCGCCGCAAACGATCTGGACCCTTCGCCCGCAGCGACCTGACGATCGACTACATCGCAGCGCGCCTCGCCGCGCTCCGCTCAGCCTGGGTCGACAGCGGGCTTTCGGCCGAGACCAAGCGGCTTGGCGCCGCGCGCGGCCGCGATGAGGTCGTAAACGCAGCCAAGCAAGTGGACTTCGAGATGAAGTTCATGGCGGCCCGCGGCATCGGCATGCGCGGCACGCCAGATTTCTTCAACAGCGATCGAGTGCAAGAGGCAATCGCCCTTGGCTTTCCGCTGAAGAGCGCGCGCGAGCTGATTGAGAAGTCCGTGTCAGCCGTCACCGACCTGCCGTTCGGCTTCAACGCCGCCGATGGCGATTGACGCTGTGCAGGACCGGCCGACAAGACCTGCGACGACGCCGGCACCGCGCGTCGTCACTAGAGCGGCGCCGCTGGCGAGCGAGACGGCCGGCCGCGCATCCAGCACAGTGCCGCGGAAGCCCGGCTGGACCATCACGGCCTATGCGCTTGCCGCGCTTTATCTCGCGCCCCTGGTGGCCGTCGTCGCGGCTGCGACCGGTGACAGCGCCGGCCTCTGGGGCCATCTCGCTGAGACTGTGTTGCCGCGGTACGTGAGCAATACGTTGACGCTGATGGCGGGCGTCGGCGTCGTGACGCTCGTCTTCGGCGTTGCCTCGGCCTGGATCGTGACACGCTATACGTTCACAGGTTCGCGCGCATTGTCGTGGCTGCTGCTCCTGCCGGCGGCGGTGCCAGCCTACATCATCGCTTACGCCTACACCGACTTCTTTGAGTACGCGGGGCCCGTGCAGGGCGCTTTGCGCAGCACGTTCGGCTTTGAGAGCGCACGCGACTATTGGTTTCCCGAGATCCGGTCGATGGGCGGCGCGATGCTCGTCATGGGCGCGGTGCTTTACCCTTACGTCTACATGATGTCACGGGCTGCCTTCGTCCTGACGCCGGCCTCGCTCTTTGAGACAGCAATGGTCTCGAAGCGGAACCTCTTTTGGTCCGTCGCGCTGCCGCTGGCTCGCCCCGCGATCATTGCCGGCTTGGCGCTTGTCCTGATGGAGACGATCTCAGACTTCGGGACCGTCGAGTTCTTCGCGATCGAGACGCTAACGCTTGGCATCTTCAACGTGTGGCTTGGCCAAAACAATCTGGCAGCCGCCGCACAGATTGCCATCATCGCGTTTCTGTTCATCGCAGTCCTGCTCTGGATCGAGCGGCGCGCGCGGTCCAACCGGCAGTTTCTCAATACGACCAAGCGATCTGCACGCCTCGCGCCGCGGCCGCTGCGTGGTTGGAGGGCAGCGGTTGGCATCGGCGTTTGTCTCGTACCGATCATCGTGGGGTTCGTCGTGCCGGTTGGTGTGCTGCTCGGGTTTGTGCTCGGCGGCACGTCGCTTAGTTTCACGCCTGCGATGACGACGGCGACGATCAACTCACTGCTGCTGTCGGGCACGGTCGCGGTCGTTGTCATGGCTGCGGCGCTCTTCTTCGCCGTGATCGCCACCTACCTCGGCAACCGGGCGCTCCACTTCACGGCAACCGCGACGGCGTTTGGCTATGCGTTCCCCGGCACCATCCTCGCGATCGGCGTCGTCACGGCCGCCGGCTTTATCGATCGCCAGGTCGGTGCGGCGTCGAGCACGTTCTTTGGCGTGACGACATCGGGTCTCATTTCGTCCGGTTTCGCACTCGTCGTCATCGCGTGTGTGGTCCGGTTCCACGCGGTCGGCTACGGCGCCATGACGTCCGGGATCGGCCGCCTGCCGCGCAACATGATGAATGCGAGCCGTCAGCTCGGCCGCGGGTTCTCAGAAAGCCTGCGCTTTGTGATCGTACCGCTGCTTGGAAAATCCCTTATCGCGGGTGGCCTCCTCGTATTTGTCGACGTCATGAAAGAGCTGCCGATGACGCTGCTACTGCGGCCCTTCAATTTCGAGACGCTGCCGACGTTCGTTTATCAGTATGCCAAGGACGAATTGCTTGAGGAGGCGGCGTTGCCCGCTTTGCTGATCGTCTTTGCTGGCATCATCCCGATCCTCATCATGAATGCAGCACTTGAACGCCTTGCGGCAGCCAAGCCCGCTTCGTCAGGTGCGCGGCGGGAGACGTGATGGAACGGTTGAAGCTCGCCGTTGCCGGGTGCGGCCTCATTGGGCGCAAGCACGTCGGCCTGATCGCAGCCGCGGATGCATGCGACCTCGTCGCCGTCGCCGACCCCGATGCTGCCGCCCGCGCCGCCTGCGCCGGCGATGGCGTCTGTCAGTTCGACACCATCGAAGATCTATTGGGCGGCGTCGCTTGTGACGGCGTCATCATCGCAACGCCGAACCAGTCGCACAGCGCCGACGCGATCGCGGCGATCGAGGCTGGCGTGCCTGCGCTCGTTGAGAAGCCAATCGCGGATACTGCTCGGAATGCGCAGGCGATCGTCGCGGCTGCAGAGGCGTGCGGCATCCCTATCCTCGTCGGTCATCATCGCCGCCATGCGCCAGCGATCGCCCGGGCGCAGGCCCTGATCGCCAATGGCCGGCTTGGCCGGGTCGTCGCGGCACATGGCAGTTTCTGGTGTCCGAAGCCGGATGCTTACTTCGATGTTGCGTGGCGGCGTGCGCCCGGTGCCGGACCAATCCTCATCAATCTCATCCACGACATCGATCTTTTGCGCGCGCTTGTCGGCGAGGTCGTCCGCGTCCAAGCCGTCGGCGCAAACGCTGTGCGCGGGTTCGAGGTCGCCGACACCGCGGCTGTGATCTTGCAGTTCGCCAATGGCGCGCTTGGGACGTTCACGATCTCCGACGCCGTCGTTGGTCCCTGGAGCTGGGAGATGACGGCGGGCGAAAACCCGGCTTACCCGGCGACCACCGAGAGCTGTTATTGGATCGGCGGCACCAAAGGCTCGCTTGCCCTGCCCGACTTTACGCTTTGGAGCCAGAAGGGCGCACCGGATTGGTGGGCGCCCATCCATGCCGCGCGCGAGGTCGCGCCGCCGGGCGATCCGCTAGTCGCGCAGCTCAGGAATTTCTGTGACGTCATCCGAGGCGTGGGGGAGCCCGTCGTCACGGCGCGCGAAGGGGCGCAATCGCTCGCGGTGCTGAGCGCAATCGAAGCGTCGGTTGCGAATGCTGGCGCATCGATTGACGTCGAAGCTTACACAAGCACCGGCTGACAGGTCTCACAGAAGAACGCGCGGCGGCCTGCGATCTCTGTGCGCGTGACAGGCCCGTCACAACGCGGGCAGTCGGGCTTGTTGAAAATGTTGGTCCGCTCGCGATAGCGGTTGCCGGACGGGCCCGCACCATCGACCGTTATGATCGCGTTGCGCTTGACGCCAATCTCGAGCAGCGCGCGGGCATCGTCCCAGAGCACGTCGAACATCTCACGGTTGAATGCGCGGCCCTGCGTGTCCGGGTGCACGCGCTGGCGCCAAAGGATCTCCGTCCGATAGATATTCCCAATGCCGGCAATGACAGCCTGGTCCATAAGCAGGCGGCCGATCGGTGCGCGGCTCTTCGCGATGCGCTGAAACGCGCGATCGGGATCGGCATCCTTGCGCAGGAGGTCGGGGCCGATGCGCGCCGTCAGCGTCGCAAACGCCGCCGGGTCGAGCACGTCGCAGGCCGCGGGTCCGTTGATGTCGACGAGGTGCGTGTCGCCTTCAAGCCGGACGCGAACGGCCCCTTTCGGTTCCGGAGCCGGCAGCTTCGCCTTCTTCATGCGGCCAAACAGGCCAAGGTGAATGTGCAGCGCGCGCTCGTTATCGAACCGGTAGAAGAGATGCTTGCCGTAGGCCTCGACGGCCACGCAGTCGCGCCCATCGATGGACTTTGCGCCGTCAGAAAATCGGCCCTGCGGAGACGACACGGCGAGCGCGCGGCCTTGGAGGACGCGGCGGTGGTCGCGGGCGGCGCGGTGAATGGTGTGGCCTTCAGGCATGGCAGAGCCCAGGTGAGACGGTTCGACGGGAGCCCAATGGATCGCTGCTTGTCGGGCCGGAGGCAAGCTCGGCCGATGCGGTCCCGAGGTCTCATCCAGATGCGGATCGACGCAAGCGCAGCTTAAGCGCTTTGACATTCCGGCCGGTCTGCCGTTCTCCAGAGGTATTAACGAGGATCGTGATGATGGCTGATACCGCCGCCGATGCCGGAGCGCAGAGCACGCCCACGAACCCGGTCGTGTGCGAAGTCACGCGCGGGCCGCTCACCGAAAGCGTGCACCGCGGCGCGCTGGCCGTGTCGGATGCATCCGGCGCGATCATCGCCGGGATCGGGGATGCAAGCGCATTCGTCTACCCGCGCTCGGCGATCAAGGCGCTGCAGGCGATCCCGGTCCTCGCGTCAGGCGCGGCGGAGCGCTTCGGTTTCACGCCGGCCGACATCGCGCTTCTTTGCGCCTCACACAGTGGCGAGGCGGATCACGTTGCGCGCGCCGAAGATCTGCTGAGCCGCGCGGGGTTCGATCCAGAAGCGCTGCATTGCGGCGCGCATTGGCCGCTTGGGCCCGCCGCAACGCGCGATCTCGCCGGCGCGGGTGGTGCGCCGCGCAAGAGCCACAACAACTGCTCGGGCAAACACGCCGGCATGCTCGCCTCGGCACTTGCAACGGACGCGGACCCGGCGCGCTACACAGATATCGACAGCCCGGTGCAGCAGGCGGTGCTTGCGACGCTCAAGCGCTATTGCGGCGCAGAGGGCGTGGGCGCGTTTCCGGGTATCGACGGCTGCGGCGCGCCGAACTGGCCGGTGACGATCGAAGGGCTCGCCCGTGCCTTCGCGGCGTTCGGGGCCGGGTCTGGTCCGGCACAAGCCGATGCTGATACGGCCCGGCGTATCCGGGCTGCGGTCGCCGCCCACCCGCATCTGGTTGCGGGAACCGATCGCTTCGATACCGTCATGATGGCGGCATCCGGCGAGCGGGTCTTCGTCAAGACCGGGGCGGAGGGCGTCTATTGCGGTTGCCTGCCGGAGTTCGGCATCGGCTTCGCGCTGAAGATCGACGATGGCACCGGACGCGCCTCGGAACATCTGACCGCGACGTTGATCACCGCGCTTTACCCCGACCTCACCGTAGCCGTCGCCGATCGGCACATCATCCGCAACTGGGCAGGCGTCCCGGTCGGCCGAACCGTGCCCGCCCCCGTCGTCGTCGAGACCGTCACCGAACTTGCCCGTCAAATCCGCGGTGCGCGCAACGCGCAGTGAGGCTCACCCGGCGTCGACGACGTTGGATTTGACCGTGAGGCGGTCGGTCGGCGGCGTGGTCGTCAAGTCGGGGCCGTAGAGCTTGCCGCGGGCCATCCGGCGAACGGCGCCGGCCTTCGCGTCCGCGATGATGTTGTTGGCAATGAGCGCGCGGCCGGCTGCCATGTTGCCGGTCACCATGATGCCGACGCCACACTTCGTGACAACGTTCCCGGTTGCTGCGACGTTGCGCATGTGGCGGCCCCAGCCAATGACGATGCCGGCTGTCGGCGCGCCTTCGACCGTGTTTCCGGTCATCGCGGCGTCCGCCTCAACGGCAATGCCGTTGCCGCGCTTGTCGACGGGTTCGTGTTCGCGCCGCTTGAGGTTGCGTACGAGGTTGCCGTGGACGACGGCGAGCCGGCCGCCGACGTTGAAGTTGGTCACCGAGATGCCAGAGGCGGCTTGGTCCACGATGTTGCTCGCGATCACGGCGCCCTGGAACCCAAACTCGGCGTAGAGCGCAACTTCGCCGATGCGGTGCGCTTGGTTTGCGATGATCTGCAGATTGGAGGCGGCGTTGCCCCTGACGGCGGAGTACGCACAATCGGTGATGTGGTTTCCCGAGACCATCACATTGTGCGCGCGATAGACGTTGACGCCGTTGCCGTTCTGGCCTGAGCCGCCAGCCGCCGAGCGGATACCTGAGATGCGGTTGCCGGTGACGAGCGTCCCGTCAGGACCGTCGGCCGGTTGCCATACGAGGATGCCATTGTTGGCGCAGCGCGAAACGCGGTTTGCGGCGACGCGCATGCCGCGGCTGGCATTGAGGAAGAGAGCGGCTTCGCCGAAGCCCTCGAAGCTGGAGTTTGTGACGCCACCCGCGCAGCGCTCAAGTCGGATGCCGTTTGCAGGGCCGTTGCGGACCATCAGACGGTCCAGCGAAAGCTGTTCGATGCTGGAGAGCGCGATGAGCGCCGCTGCCCGGTCTCCAGTGCTGCCGCGTGCGCCTGTGCCATCGATGATGAGGCCCGCAAGCCTGAGGCTGCTGATGCGATTGGCTGAGAAGACGGTCGCGTCGCCGGCAAGATTGAGCTGCGTGAAACCCGAGGTGCCAATAATGGATGTGCGATCGCGCAACGTCAGCGAGCCGGTCCAGTAGGTGCCGGGTGGCAAGTGCAGCGGACGCCCAAGTGCGGACGAGCGATCAATTGCGCGTTGGAGGGCTGCCGTTTGCAGGGTCCGTGCGTTGGGTTTCAGGCCGAACGCGCGGGCGTCGGCCTCCGCGGTTGCGCCGGCGGCAAGCGCGGGCGCTGCCGGGACGGTGAGCGATGCAGCCGCCGTCGTTGCGGCGCCGCTGAGGAATGCGCGTCTGTCCATACGCGCGCCCGAAGCACGTCATGTGCCAGCGCGGTTAACGCCAAGGTCGTCGGCCAGCAGATCAATCAGGCGCACGGCGCCGGCGACGGCGTCATCGAGGCTCATCCGGACGCCGGCGATGGGGGTCTTCGCGTCGGTCTCATGACCGGCAAGCTGCGTCGGCAGGTGGACAAATCCACACCCGCCCCTCACGGCCGAACCGTTTGCATGCGCGAGGCCCAGGTAGAGAACAGTGTTGCAAAGATAGCTGCCGGCATTCAGCGAGCGGCGCGCGGGCAGGTTCAGCGCGCGCAATTCTGAAACGATGCGGCGCGTCGGGATGGTCGCCGTCTGGTACCGCACGCCGCGCGACAGGATCTGCGATTGCGGCGGCATCTGCTTGTTTGCATCGACGGATGCGGCTGCGTTCCGGGCGAGCGTTTCGACGACGAAGCCGCACGCTTTTCGCGATACGCCGAAGCCGACGTACGCATCCGGTCTGGCCGCTTCGAGGGCCCCGGCGAGGGTGGTTGTGGCGGCGCGCCATTCGGTCGGCAGCAGGGTCGCCGTGACGTTGAGTTCGCTCGTGCCGCGGTCGGCAAAGTGCTGCATGGTCCGCTTGACGACGTCGGATGACACATTTTGCGAGACACCCGGGAAGGGACCAAAGGCTGTGAGCAGAATGGTCGGGGCGCGGTTCACGACCCGGAAGGTCCGGCGGCGGCAAGAATGTCAGCGACGGCTTCAGCCGGCGTTTGCGCGCCGGCGCGCACGCGGTCCCGCGCGATCTTGCGTGCGGTGCGCGCGGGCTGCGTCCCGAGCAAGCGTTCGTAAAGCGTGACCTGCAGCAGGTCCTCCATCCAATCGACGGCTTGATCTGCGCGCCGGGTATCGAATGCGCCGCTTACGCGTCCGGCATCGACCTGCGTGGTGATCGCATCCCAGAGTTCGTCCAAGCCCCGGTTCTCGAGCCCTGACAGCGTGAGGACTGGCGCGCGCGCGCCATCGTGGCCAGACAGCAGGTTGACCGCCCCTTGATAGTCGCCAGCCGTCCGGCGCGCGGCCGCGGCCTGATCCCCATCCGCCTTGTTGATCGCGAGGACGTCGGCCAGCTCGATCACGCCCTTCTTGATGCCTTGAAGCTCATCGCCGCCGCCCGGCAATACCATCACGACGAACACGTCGACCATCCCTGCGACAGCCGTTTCAGACTGTCCGACGCCGACGGTTTCGACAATGATCACATCGAATCCCGCCGCCTCGGTAAGCAGCATGGTCTCGCGCGTGCGCCGTGCGACACCGCCGAGCGTGCCAGCCGTTGGCGACGGCCGGATAAAGGCTGCATCCGACATCGACAACGCCGCCATGCGCGTTTTGTCACCGAGGATCGATCCGCCGGAGCGACCGGACGAAGGGTCGACGGCGAGGACGGCAATGCGATGGCCGGCTGCGATCAAGTTCATGCCGAGCTGATCAATCAACGTTGATTTGCCGACGCCTGGAACGCCGGTGATGCCGACGCGAACTGCGCCGCCGGTTTTTGGCAGGACGGCCGATAGGATCGCGTCAGCCTCGGCACGCCGGTCGGGGTGGCGGCTCTCGGCGAGCGTTATGGCGCGGCCAAGCGCTGCGCGGTCGCCATCGACAAGGCGGGCTGCGATGGCCTGCGGTGAAAGACGAGACACCGCCTCGCTCATGACGCGCGCGACTCGCGGCTGATGAGCGCTGCTGCGACGATCGCGGCGACGACGAGCCCCCCGCCGAGGAGCTGTTGGACGGAGATGGTCTCGCCAAGGAACAGCGCTGAGACGGCGACGGCGGTTATGGGTAGCGAGGCGGTGGCGAGACCGGCCTGCCACGTGGGCGCTGCGCGGGCGCCCAGATACCAGAGGATCGTACAGAAGACGCTTGCCGCCAGCGCGTAACAGACAGCGGCGATCCAGACGCCCAAACTGACGCTGGCAAGTGCGCCGAAGTCCGTTGCAACCAGTGCCACCGGGAGTGAGAACGCGAGACCCGCGCCGGAGACGGCGAGCGACAACGGGATCGCGCCAAGGCGGCCTGCGATACCGCGCGAGGCGACCACGAAAATTGCTTCACACAAGACGGCGGCGCCGACGATCGCGTTTCCGCTCAGGCTGCCGCGCGCGCTGTCGACGGCGCCGGCCGGCCACTGCATGACGGCGAGGCCTGCGACCGTCACGAGGATGCAGACCACAGCCGACCGCGTTAGCCGTTGGCCGAGCACCACGACCGCGATCGCGGCAACAACCGCTGGCAGTGTGGATGCGACGATGCCAGCCTCAACCGCCGACGTCCGCCGCGAGCCTTCCAGCATCAGCAGCGAGAACATCACAGAGCCCACAAGCGACAACAGCGCAATGACGACTGGCTCTCGCGTGACCGACGCCCAGGCAGCGCGCCGGTCGTCGGCCGTGCTGATCGCCGCCAGCGCGGCGGTTGCGACCGCAAACCGAAACGCGAGAAACGCGAGGATCGGCAACTCAATGATGACCCACTTGCCGATCGGCACGTTCGCGCCTGTGAACACCATTGCAGCGACGAGGCTTGCGAATGGCCAGATGGTTGGCGCGGCGGTTTGAGTTGAGGTCGACATCGGTCGAGTGTGGCACAATTCGCGCGGCGTGCGCAGCACTTGTCGGCCTGCCCGCAGGAATGCTCAGACGCCATCTTTAAGCCGCGATTTCCGCGACACCGGGGCGCATTGCCGTGGCGGCGGCAGCAAGCGGCGAACGCGCCGCCGCCTGAGAGGGGATTTTGGAAAATGGAATTTTCTTCAGGCTCTGAGTGGCTCCCGCTGCTCCTCGGATTGGGCGTGGCCTTTGGCGGGCTGCTGCTTGTCTGGTTCCTGACGCGGCCGCTGCCAACCGTCGGCAAATGGCTTGCGCGCGGCGTCGTTGTCGTCGGCGCGGCCGTGCTTGGAGGGCTGATCTACTGGGTGCCGATGGGCGGCGGGCCGCAGCTTGAGCCAAGCGAACCGGCGTCCATCGAACGCGAAGCGCGCACACGTGCCGATAGTGAGCGCCGCCAGGCTGAGCGCGCCCGCCGCGATCAAGCGGAACGCGCCGCGCCCCGATCCGCCGCCGAGCCGTCGGCGCCTGAGGCGGTTGCGCGGGCGCCAATCCCGCCGACGACAGAACAGCCGCCGACGCGAGGCATCGGCCCGACACGCTCGCCCGCAAGCGAGAGCGCGACCGATGACTGGGACGTGGTGCCCGTCTTCTACGGCACCGACCGCAACCGCGAACAGGAACGCAGCCAGCGCATCGTCTATGGTGCCGATCGAGCAAAGCGGCTTGAGATCGGCCGCGCGCTCGTCACGGTCCCGAAGATCCATGAGGTCCCGCAGATTGAGCGGCCGTGGGTCTACAAGCTGCCGTTCACGCGCGTCGTTGTTTATGAGGAGCCGGAAGACCCGAAGAAGCACTTCACGCTCCGACAGGTTGAAGCGATGACTGAGGCGCAGTGGCTCGCGATCGTGCGTGAGCGCCTGCGCGGTTCGCGAAACTACAAGGACCATGCGCTTGTCTTCGTCCACGGCTTCAACACAAGCTTCGACTACGCGCTCTACCGAACAGCGCAGGTTGCCTACGACCTCAAGTTTGACGGTGCGCCCTTCGTCTACTCGTGGCCATCCAAGGGGCAGGTGACCTCCTACAGCTATGACCGCGAGAGCGCAGAGCAGGGCGAGCCGTACCTCAAGCAATTCCTCGAACTCGTCGTGAAGTCATCCGGCGCGAAGCAGGTCAGCGTCATCGCACACTCGATGGGCAACCAGGTCCTTCTGCCGGTCCTGCGCACGCTCAAGCAGTCGCTGCCGGAGGATGTGCGGCTCGCACAGGTGATCCTGGCCGCGCCGGACGTGGACCGCGATGGCTTCGAGTTTCTCGCCCGCGAGATCCAGGGCGTGAGCAAAGGCGTCACGATGTATGCGAACGCGAACGACCGTGCCCTTGAGGTGTCGCGCCGGATTTGGGGCGGCGTTCCCCGCGCCGGCGATGTGCCGGAAAGCGGGCCGGTGATCGTCGCCGGTATGGACACGATCGATGTGACAGCGATCGCAAGCAGCACCGACTACTTTGCGCTCAATCATTCAGGCTACGCAGAGAACAAGGCGCTGCTTAGCGATCTGCAATTGCTGATCCAAACCGGCGAGCGGCCGCCCGAGAAGCGCGTGCCCATTTTGCAACGCGTGACGACGCCGGGCGGCGACTACTGGAAGTATCCAAGCCGGGTCCAGCAGTAAGGGATGCAGACCGGCGACACCGCCACGCCGGCGCCCAAAGCGTAAACCGATCGTTGACGATTGCTCCATAGCCTCTCGCGTGCAGCCGATGGGACCGGCGCGGCGGGACGGGGGCGACGATGATCAAGCGCACGCTAGTGGTGACGGCCGTGGCGCTCGGCGCGGGGGCTTGGGCAGAGGGCGCGCGCGCTGACCAGGTCTTCATCTGTGATGATGGCAAGTCGATCACCGTGAGCAGTGCCGGCCTTGCCGATGCGATCAAGCACGATCCGTGCGTCGCGAAGTATTTCGGCCGTACCGCCACCGCCAAGCCGATGCCACTGCCAGAGCGAAAGCCGCAAACGGCGCTCGCCGAAACCGTGACCGGCCAGAGCGTCGCTGCGTCACACAGTGCGAAAGCACCGTCAGCGCTCGGCCCGAAAGTCCAACGCATCGCGCTCAAAGAGCGCCATCGCATCAACCGGATCGGTGCGCGCCTTGCCCGTATGTCGTCCGGCACATTCCGCCGTGTCCTCGTCATCAACGCCCGCGTTGGCCGCGACATCTTCCGCCACGACCGCTGATCCACGGCCCGATTTGCCGCCTGCAAACCGCGCATGCTAGTGCACCGCGCTTCGAGTGCGGACGGTTTTGGACGGGCGGATGGTTCGGCGATTTTTGAGATCATGGCTGCAAGCGGCTGCGGCCGTCGGCGTTGCGCTGCTGGTGAGTGCGTGCGGGTCTGAGACCAAGCAGCCAACGCCGGTCGCGCCGGCAGACGTCACCGCACCTTACGTATCGAAGGCGCCAGACGGCCCGCACCTCGTGATCGCAACGATCGAGCGCCATCCCTTTACGATCCGCAGCAAAGACGGCCTGGTCGGGTTCTCGGTCGACCTCTGGAAGGCGATCGCGCGCGAACTCGGACAGGACTACCGGTTTGAACTCGCAACCCAGTTTCAGGGGATGCTTGATCTCGTACGCAACCGGCAGGTCGATGCTGCGATCGCAAACATCACGATCACGGCGAAGCGCGAGACCGAGATGGACTTTTCGCAGCCGATGTTTGATGCGGGCCTGCGCGTGATGATACCGTCGGAGCCGACGTCCGTTGGTCTGCTCGGCGCGATCTTCAACTTTGAGATGCTTGGACTGATCGCGCTTGGGTTCGCGCTGTTGTTTGGCGCAGCAAACCTGATGTGGTGGTTCGAGCACAAGAACCAGGACTACTTCCGCTATCCCTACAAGGAGGGCGTGTTCCGCTCGTTCTGGTGGTCACTCAACGTCATCCTGAACGGCGGCTTCGAAGAGCGCATTCCGATGACCCGCTGGGGCCGCGTATTCGCGGTGTTCCTCGTCTTCGCGAGCTTGTTCGTGGTCTCAGCATTCGTCGCCAAGATCACCGCGACACTCACCATCGGCGAATTGCAGTCGCAGATCTCGAGCTACTCCGACCTCTACGGCAAGCGGGTTGGGACCACGCGCGGGTCGACGGCGGCGGCGTTCCTGGGTGAGCACTCAATTCCGGAACGCGATTATGACGACACGGCCTCGCTGTTTGACGCCGTCCGCCGGCGCGAGATCGACGCTGCCGTCCACGATGCGCCGTTGCTCTCATATTATGCGGCAACCCGCGGGCGTGGCCGCGTCCAGGTCGTCGGCCAGATGCTGCGTCCGGAAAAGTACGGCATCGCACTGCCTGAAGACAGCGCTCTCGTTGAACCCATAAACCGTGCACTCCTTAAACTCCGCGAAGACGGCACCTACGCCCGCCTCGTCCGCCGTTGGTTCGAACAGCGCTAGGGTGTGGAGATGGTGAGGGCCACCTGTGAGCCCCACGAAGAACAGAGCGAGGCGCACGGAGCTGGCCTAGCCAGCGCGGCGCGCCGCAGCGGATGACCTAGCGGACTCGCGTGCCAACCAAGCTTGCGCAGGTTGGACAAAAGAAAAGAGCGAGGCGCACGGAGCTGGCCTAGCCAGCGTAGCGCGCCGCAGCGGATGGCATGGCGGACTCGCGTGCCAACCAAGCTTGCGCAGGTTGGCCCCCCAAAAAAACCTACTTCGTTTCTTCCGGGGCGCGGGCGTAGATGTCGTCGCTGCGTTCGATGTCGTCTTCGCCGAGGTAGGTGCCAATCTGGACTTCGATGAGTTCCAGCGGGACCTTGCCGGGGTTTTCGAGCCGGTGCCATTGCGTCGCGAAAATGTAGATCGACTCGTTTTCGCGGACGAGCTTCTCCATGTCGCCAACGCACACACGTGCCGTGCCCTGGACGACGACCCAGTGCTCCGAGCGGTGATGGTGCATTTGCATCGACAGCTTGCCGCCGGGCTTGACGTGGAGCTTCTTCACCTGAAAGCGCGGGCCGAGCGCCAGCGTCTCGAAGTAGCCCCACGGCCGGAAGTTCCGCAGGTGCTGTTCCTGCTCTTTCCGGTTCGATCGCTTGAGTTCGCTCACGATCTTGCCGACATCCTGCGCCTTGGTCTTGTCGGCAACGAGGAGCGCGTCCGGCGTATCGACAATGATCAGGTCTTCGACGCCAATCGTTGAGACGAGCGCCTTTTCTGTGTGGACGTAGCAGCCGTGCGTATCTTCGAGGATCGCATCGCCGTTGACGAAGTTCTCGTTCTCATCGCGGGGCGCGACGTCCCAAAGCGACGACCAGGAGCCGACGTCCGACCACCCGAGGTCGACCGGGATCATCGCCGCTTTGTCGGTGCGCTCCATAACCGCGTAGTCGACGGAGATCGAAGGTGAGCGCTCAAACGCTGCTTTGCCAAGGCGAAGGAATTCAAAGTCTTGATGCGCGCCGGCGAGCGCGTCGGAAGCCGCCGACAGGATTTTGGGCTCAAGCCGGCCAAGCTCGTCGAGGAACGTCTGGGCGTGAAGGACGAAGATGCCGCTGTTCCAGTAGTAGTCGCCTGAGGCGAGATAGGCCTCGGCGGTTTTGGCATCCGGCTTCTCGGTGAACTCGGCGACTTCAGATGGCGCGGCCTTGCGCGCGCCGTTCTTCAGGCCGGAGAGCGCTGCGCCGCGCTTGATGTAGCCATAGCCGGTGTGCGGTTCGCTTGGTGCGATGCCGAACATGACGAGGCGGCCGGTCTCGGCGACTTTCGCGGCATGTGTGATGGCTGCATGGAAGGCTTTTGGATCGCGGATCATGTGGTCCGACGGAAGCACCGCCAGGATGCCCTGCGGGTTCTCGCGGGCCACATGCAGGGCTGCGACGGCGATCGCCGCAGCGGTGTTGCGGGCAACGGGCTCGAGGATGATCGCGCGCGGTTCGATCTCTTTGCGGTCGACCTGTTCGCGGACAAGGAAGCGGTGATCGTTGTTGCAGAGGAGCGTTGGCGCGGCGAAGCCGAGCGTCGGGCTGACGCGCTCGAGGGTGGCTGCGAGGAAGTTGTCCCCCTCTTCCTCAAAGAAGGAAATGAACTGCTTTGGGTACATCGCGCGCGAAAGCGGCCACAGCCGCGTGCCCGAGCCGCCCGAGAGGATCACCGGATGGATATTCTGCATAACGCTCTTACCCCAACGCTGCGGATGACCGAGTGCTGCTCGTTTCAGAAGCAGGACCATCCATACTGACATGGCGAGACGCAGTCATGCGCGCCATGGGTTTGCCCGGTCCGATCGGGCGGAATTACGCGCCGCAGGTAGCCCCGCGGCGTGAAACGTCAGCCCGCGTTCCGCTTTAGGAGGCGCTGGCGAAGTGAGGCCAGCGCGTTGCTTTCGGCGGCCGGATCTGCCGGTGCCTCGGCGGGTGCTTGCGCTGGCGCGGCAGGCCGGGTCTGCGGCTGCGGCCTTGGTGCGGCTGCCTGAGCCGGCGCCTGCTGGGCCTGAGCCGCGCCCGGCTCGCGGCGCACACGCGGAATCGCAGCGCGATCACCGGCTGGTGCCTGAGCCTGAGCGGGGGCTGCAGCGGCTGGCTGCTGCGCCGGCGGCCGCGGCCGTGTCTGTGCAGGATCCTGGCCCTGAGCGGTAGCTGGCGCCATTTGATCGCGGCGCACGCGTGGGATGGCAGGTGCGGCGTCTGGCTGACCGGCTGGCGCGGCCTGGCGCTGATGCGGGCGGGCCGGGGCGCCGTCGCCTGCCGGCGCACGGCGGGCCGTTTTGCGTGAAGCCTGACGCTGCGGCTGTTGCGCTTCTGGCGCCGGAGCTGCCGGCTGGTCGCCATTGATGTTGATTGCCTCGGCGAGCATCGACATGCCGAGGTCCTCGTCCTCAGCGCCGGAGCCCGATGAGCGCCACCGCTCGACGACTTTGTCGAGGAACTCAGTGTCGCCGATGGAACTCTGCCATTTCTCGCTAAAGCGCGCCGTTGACGAGCGCGGAAGGTTCTCTTTGGCAAGCTCGTCGAACTTGATGCGAACGGGCAGGGCCACGCCATCGCCGAACGCAATCGCCTCGCGCTGGCCAAGGGCTGGCAGAAACTCGAGCAAGCCGGAGCCAGTGTCGGAGACGGCAGACTGCACGATCTGTTGGTCGCGGTCGTTGGACATGCGCAGCGCGAACACGGTGTTGCACTGAGACAGAATGGTGGGGTCGATCTCTGCGGGGCGCTGCGTCACGATGCAAAGCGACGCGCCGTACTTGCGGCCTTCTTTCGCGATCTTCGCGATCGAGCGCTTGGCGGGCTCGAACCCGGTGTCGCTCTTGGCCGGCACGTAGCGGTGTGCTTCTTCGCACACGAGCGTCACCGGCACGTGGCCTTCACCCCAGAGCGCGAAGTCGAACGTCATGCGGCACAGGACTGAGACGACGACGTTGACGATCTCTGTCGGCAGGCCCGTCAGCTCAAGAATGGTGATCGGCTTCTCGTTGACCGGCACACGGAAGATGCGGCCGAGGATCGCGGCCATGCCGTCGTAGACCGTCACGTTGCCGAACATGAAGGCGTAGCGGCTGTCGCGGCTGATCGCTTCGATGCGCTGCTTGAGCTGCTTATAGGGCTGCAGGTCGTTCTTGTTTTCGAGCTTGCCCATCCGCTCATCGATTAGCGCCATCAGGTCCGACATACGGTAGGGCACCGGCGTGTCGACCGAGAAGCGGCCGGTGTTATCCGACATGCGGCGCACGGCTGAGGCCTGATCCTTCGTGCGGCTTGATGAGTACTTCGACTTGGCGATCGGGATCAGCTCTTGCAGCGTCTCGACCTCAGCCTTGCGGCCGTTGGTATCGCCGATCAGGACTTCGACGACTTCTTCGAAGTTCAGGAGCCAGTAGGGAAGCTGGAAGTTGCGCGGCGAGACGACTTCGCCCCACTCGGAGAACGCTGTGGCGTATTCATTGTGCGGGTCAAGCAGCACGATGTGTGCGTTCGGGTTCTCGTTGAGGATCGAACGCAGAATGAGCGCCGTCGTACAGGACTTACCCGTACCGGTCGTGCCGAGGATCGCGAAGTGTTTGCCGAGGAGGTCGTCGACGCGGACCATCGCCGGGATCGTCGCGTCCTGGCGGATGCCGCCGACGCGGACCGAACCCGATGTGTCGCCGCAGAAGGCAAACTCAAGCTCATGCTTGTTGGCAACGCGCACGCGGTCGCCGAGCGAGGGATAGGCCGTGACGCCGCGGTTGAAGCTTGCGGGCTCGCCGGTTTTCGACAGCCACAGTTCGCCGACGAGGCCGAGCTCTGCAATCCAGACTTCGCTCTCGCCATCGCGCTGCGCGGGGACGGGCACGCTGAGCGCTGAGACGATTGCGAGGACGGTCGTGTTCGCCTGGCGGATCGTAAGAAGCGTTCCCATCTCCGGGCGCTCATCGACGGCCAGCTCGCGCCCGCTCGATTCATTGTCGAGCAGCACAATCGCTTTGGAGCCCGTCACCGACACGATGCGGCCGATGGAGCCGTCATGGGCCGGGACCTGGCTGCCCGAGCGGGGCTCAAGCTCGCCCGAAGTGGTGTTCTCAAACATCAATGCGCTCCTCGTCCGAGCAGTAGGTCTCTGCCTTCGGCGACCGAGAGTTGATCGCGTGGTGGCAGCAGAACGGCGACTTCGGTGCCGACGCCCTTTTCGCTGGAAATCTGAAGTTCACCGCCGTGCAGCTCGACGAGCGCGCGGGCGATAGAAAGGCCAAGGCCGGTGCCTTCGCGCCAGCGCGCGCGGCCACCGTCGACCTGGCCGAAGGGGGTAAGGGCGACGGCGATGTCGTCCTTCGACATCCCGATCCCGGTGTCGCGGAAGAGAATGCTGACACCGCCGTTCTGACGGCGGCGGCTCTCGACGGTCACGGTGCCACCGGCGGGTGTAAATTTGATCGCGTTGTTCAGCAGGTTGGTGAAGACCTGCCGCAGCTTCACCGCGTCGCCGCGGATCGGCTCTAAGCCGCTGTCGAATTTGGCGTTGAGCGTGATGTCGGCTTGCGTCGCCGTCAGCCGCAGGCCTTCGACGACCGCGTCGACAATCTCGCTGACCTGCATTTCTCGCGCATCGAGCGTATAGCGGCCGCTCTGCATCTTTGAAATGTCGAGGATGTCATTGATGACGGCAAGTAGGTGAGCGGCCGCATCGTTGATGAGATGTGCATACTGGACAATCTCACCGTCGGGCAGCGCGCGGCGCTCGTGCTCGCTCAGGAGCTTCGAGAAGCCGATGATCGTGTTGAGCGGCGTGCGAAGTTCATGGCTCATGTTGGCGATGAACTCCGACTTCACCTTGCTGGCGAATTCGGACTCGATCCGAGCTGCGTGCTCGGCGTTGCGTGCTCGGCTGCGCAACACAGCATCGCCGAGCAGCGAGGAGTACTCGCCGATCAACGAAGAAGGTTTCTGGCTGCCCAGTGATTTCAGCATTAAGGTCAAGCTCGCCGCACGTTGAGAGCAACGCTATCGGCGTTCGGATAATCGAGAGTTAATCGCGATGCGAATTGTTGTCTCGACGAGTGCAACCCGGCATTAGCAAGTTGGAAGCGATGCAAAGATGATCGAAGTGTTAAGCGGTGCGGTGCCGGACGCAGAAATTCTGCTTGGCTATACGGTTGCGTGCGCGATCCTCTTTCTCACGCCCGGGCCGGATATGAGCCTGTTTCTGGCAAAAACGCTTTCGGGCGGGCGATCTGCGGGAATTGCGGCGATGGCCGGCGCCGTGACGGGATGTCTTGTGCACACCACGCTTGCTGCGGTCGGGCTGTCGGCCGTTCTGGCCGCATCGCCCGATGCCTTCTTTGTCCTGAAGGTGGTCGGTGCGCTCTATCTTTTGTGGCTCGCCATCGACGCTATTCGCAACGGCGCAATCCTGACCGTCGGCGAGACATCACGAGCGACAAGTTTCTGGGCGAGCTATGCAACAGGAATTGGAATCAATCTCACGAACCCGAAAATCGTTCTTTTCTTTGTGACGTTTCTGCCGCAGTTCGTTTCAGCCGCTGACCCGAATGCGTCTGCGAAACTCGTCTTCTTCGGCCTTTACTTCATCGCTTTCTCAATCCCGCTTGCAACCTTGCTCATTTTTGCAGCGGACCGGTTCATACAATTCGTGAAAGAACAGCCGCGCGTTCTCCGGGCGCTGGATTATTCGTTTGCAGGTGTCTTCGGCTACTTTGCCTTCAAGATCCTGACGGTCGATCCGCAGAGATGATGAAGCCGCCGGCGATGACGTCAGCGACTCGGAGCTTCGGCGAGCGCCTTGTCGAGCTGGCCGAACAGATGCGCCCACTTGGCCTCGACTGCTTGCACAAGCTGCTTAAACGTTGCCTGCAACTCTTTGAGCGTGCTGCAGTCTGGTTTGGCGGCCTCGCCACCTGCGCTGCCGAGATTGTTGATGGACGTGAAGGCCGCCCTAATCGTGCGGTCGTAGCCCAAGGTGGTCTCGTCGTTGACGAGCGGCAGCGCTTTCGTCTGGAACTCAGACTGAGACCAACTGTTGGCCCGCTTCAGGTCGCGCAACTTACGCTGCATGAGCGGACGGTTTTGCTGATTGAGGGCAGCAAGCGTGTCGCCGGCCTGATCGACGACGGCTTCGAACTCAGCGCGCGAACACGACTGCGCCTTCACGCCTGAGGTCGAGAAAACTGCGATTCCGAAGGCCAGCACCGCGCTCATAAGCGACGATGCGGCCAGCCGCTGGGCGATCGATTTCTCCGCCATCGCCGTTGCCCCTCAACGTCCAGTGCGCGGCCGCGTCCCCGCGCCGGCCACCAAGTCAGGCGGCCCCGCGCTAGAAGTGCGGCCCGAAGCGATTCGCGCGTGGGAAGCCTTTCATAACAAGCTTGCCCGCTTGCGCCCGCTGCCCTTGCCAGTCGGCCAGATCCGCCAGGCTGACGGTAAAGGATCTGCCTGCGCTGTCGAGCCATGAGAGGCCTTCGCCACCGTCGAACACCCGAACGTCGGCGAGCGCGGCCCCTTTGACACGCTGCAGGATGACGCCCTTGCCGCGCGTCATCTCATTGACGTCGGCGAGCGGGAAGACCAGCAGCTTGCGGTTGGTGCCAAGCGCTGCGAGCCAGTCACCGACGGCAGGTGCAACGGCGGCCGCTTCGTCGCCGGAGGAGACATTGAGCACCTGTTTGCCTTTGCGCGTCGATGCAATGACTTCGTCCTCGGGCACAACGAAGCCGTAGCCCGCAGCGGACGCGACGATCAGCTTCCGGCCTGGCTTGTGGACGAACAGGCTCACCGGCGCGTGCGTCTCATCAAGGTCGATCATCAGCCGCAGGGGTTCGCCGTGTCCGCGGCCGCCTGGAAGCTGATCGGCCGGTAGCGTGTAGAAGCGGCCGTTGGTTGAGAAGACCAGGATCTTGTCGGTCGTTTGCGCCTTGACCGCGAACCGCAGCTTGTCGCCCTGCTTGAAGTCGAGCCGGGAGAGGTCATCGTGATGCCCCTTCATTGCGCGGACCCAGCCCTTCTCGGACAGGATGACCGTTATCGGTTCGCGTTCGATCAGAGCCGCGTCGAGGTCGACATCGATTTCGGGCGCATCAGCAAACGACGATCGGCGTTGGCCGATTTCGGTGCCTTTGCCGAACGTCTTCCGCGTTGCTTTCACTTCGTCAGCAATCCGCGCCCACTGCATGTCTTCCGACTTTAGAAGCTTCTTCAACTCGCGGCGCTCGTCTGAAAGCCGCTTGTGCTCAGCGCGGATCTCGACTTCCTCGAGCTTTGACAATGACCGCAAGCGGAGGTTCAGGATGGCTTCGGCTTGAACGTCTGACAGCGAGAACGTCTCGATGAGCTTGGCTTTCGGCTCATCCTCAAAGCGGATGATGCGGATCACTTCATCGATGTTGAGAAACGCGATCAGGTAGCCGTCGAGCACTTCGAGGCGATGCTCGATCTTGCCAAGCCGGTGCTGCGAGCGGCGGATCAGGACTTCGACGCGGTGCTCGAGCCACTGCTTGAGCACGCTGCGCAAGTCGAGCACGTTTGGAATCTGTCCGGCCGACAACACGTTCATGTTGAGCCCGAACCGCGACTCGAGATCGGTCAGCCGGAACAGGCTCTCCATCATTAACAGCGGATCGACAGCGCGGCTCTTTGGCTCGATGACGAGGCGGACCACTTCGGCGCTTTCGTCGCGCACGTCGCCGACGAGCGGCAGCTTCCGCTCAACGATCAGGTCTGCGATTTTCTCGACAAGCTTGGCTTTCTGCACCTGATACGGGATCTCGGTGACGACGATCTGATACCCGCCGCGGCTGGTCTCCTCCTTCGACCACAGCGCGCGAACGCGGAAGCCGCCGCGGCCGGTCTTGTAGGCTTCGAGGATGTTCTCGCGGCTCTCGACGAGCACGCCGCCGGTCGGAAAGTCCGGGCCGGGGATGAACTCAACGAGCTTCTCGATCGTCGCGTTCGGATGCTTGATGAGGTGCAGGAGCGCCGCGCAGAGTTCATCAGCGTTGTGCGGCGGGATGTTGGTCGCCATGCCGACGGCGATACCGCTCGAACCGTTCGCGAGCAGGTTCGGGAAGGCGGCCGGCAGGACGACGGGCTCGGTGTTCGAGCCGTCATAGGTGTCGCGGAAGTCGACGGTGTCGTTTTCAATGCCGTCGAGGAGCGCGGTTGCGACCTCGGTCATGCGGCTCTCGGTGTAGCGCATGGCGGCGGCGTTATCGCCGTCGATGTTGCCGAAGTTGCCCTGGCCGTCGACCAGCGGATAGCGGACGGCGAAATCCTGCGCGAGGCGGACGAGCGCATCGTAAATCGCTTGGTCGCCGTGCGGGTGAAAGTTGCCCATCACTTCGCCGACGATCTTCGCGCACTTCTTGTAGCCCTGCGACGGATCGAGCCGCAGCTCGCGCATCGCATAGAGGATGCGGCGGTGCACAGGCTTCAGCCCGTCGCGCACATCCGGCAACGCCCGGTGCATGATCGTGGAGAGCGCGTAGGCAAGGTACCGCTCCTCCAGCGCTTCACGCAGATTGACAGGCTCGATCGGGCCCGCGCCCGGAAGATCAGGGTGGTCAGTCATTGCGCCCGGTTACCTGACCCGCATTTGGCGAACAAGCGAGCGGCCGAAGAACACTGTGGCCTTGGGTTTGGCGGCAACGCCTGTCCACGATCTCTCCGTTGGCAGACGTGGTCGCGAACATGGCGCATGCGTTCCGCCGACGACTGACGAAAGTGGCGGGAGTTTTCGACAGGACCTGCGACAACCCGGCCGCTGGTGTGGTCCATTGGTCTTAATCGCGGTGGCCAGCCATCCGTCGATTTGTTTAACTCTGAAACAGACGTGATCCGATGGTGCTGCCGGTTCCGGAATCCGGAGCTTAGCCAAGGCGTTGCACCGGTCGCGTTGCGACATTTGAGTCAGACGAGGAAACAACACATGGCGAAGAAGACTGTACTTGGCCGCGATAAGCGCCGGTACCTCCTGCCCACAGAGCGGAAATGGAATGCTGAAACGCACGCCTACCTGCCTGAGCTGACAGACCAGCTCGCCACTGGCCGGATCGACCGCCGCGACTTCCTGCGGCACGCATGTCTCCTGGGTCTGACCGCTTCGACCGCTTATGCGACGGCTGACATGCTGCTCGGCAAAGAGCCGTTCGGCGGCGCGGCGCTCGCGCAAACGCCGAAGAAGGGCGGCACGCTGCGGTGCTCGATGGTCATCCAGGAGATGACCGACCCGGCGAAGTTCGACTGGGTCGAGAAATCAAACGTTGCCCGCTTCATCGTTGAGCACCTGACACTCACGCAGGCCGACAACACGACGGTCCCGTATCTCGCTGAGCGCTGGGAAGCGTCTGACGACCTGAAGTCGTGGGTCTTCCACCTGAAGAAGGGCGTGAAGTGGTCGAACGGTGACGAGTTCACTTCAGCCGACGTCGCGCACAACGTGAACCGCTGGCTTGACCCCAAAACCGGATCGTCGAACCTCGGTCTGTTCGATGCCCTCGTCGAAGAATACGACACGGGCGAGAAGGACAAAGAGGGCAAGCCCAAGATGGGCAAGCGCGGGATCGAGGGCGGCGTCGAAGTCGTCGACGATCACACGATTAAGTTCAATCTCAAGCAGGCGGCGCTCGCCATGCCTGAGAACTTCTACAACTACCCGACAGCGATCGTGCACCGTGGGTTCGGCAAGGACTACGCAGCCGACCTTTCCAAAAACCCGATCGGAACTGGCGCTTTTGAATTGGCCGAGTTCAAGATCGGCGAACGCGCGATCCTCAAGAAGAAGCGCGACTGGTGGAAAGGCGACTTCCACCTGGACGAGATCCACTACTTCGACCACGGCGCAGATACCAACGCTTGGGTCGCAGCGCTGATCTCGAACCAGGTCGACACGCTCTATCGTCTGCCGGTGGAAGCGGTTGAAACTGTCAAGCGCATCCCGACGCTCGACATCGTCACGTCGACGACGGCGCAGACGGGCGTCATGCGGTTCCGCGTTTCGGAAAAGCCGTTCGACAACAAGAAGGTCCGTCAGGCAGTCCTCGCCTGTCTCGATCACGACGAGCTGGCGCAGAAGGGTTTCTCCGGCCTTGGCGTTCCAGCCGAGAACGATCACGTCTGCCCTATCCATCCGGACTACGCCGACATCGGCAAGCCGAAGCGCGACATCGAACTCGCGAAGAAGCTGCTTGAAGAGGCCGGCTACAAGGACGGGCTCACCATCGAGATTGCCAACGGCGATACCGATGGGCCGTGGATGACATCGACGCTTGCTGTAGCGAAAGCGCAGATGGCACCGGCTGGCATCAACATGAAGATCAACAAGATGCCGGCCAACCAGTACTGGGAAGTCTGGGACAAGGCGCCTTGGGGTTACACCACGTGGACGCACCGTCCGCTTGGAACCATGGTCCTCTCGCTTGCTTACCGGTCGGGCGTGCCGTGGAACGAGTGCAACTACTCCAACCCTGAGTTCGACAAGGCCTTGAACGAGGCGGAAGCGGAAGTCGACGTCAACAAGCGTAAGGAACTGCTCGGCAAGTGCCGCAAGATTCTGCGCGAAGACGCCATCATCCCGCAGCCGTTCTGGCGCAAGGTGTCGAAGGCCAAAAACAAGAAAGTCAAAGGCCTCGACGTTCACCCGACACTGTATCACCAGTTCCAGAACGTCTGGCTGGAAAGCTGATGACGATCGAAGGGCGGCCCCAGCGGCCGCCCTTCGTGTTTCCGATGGCCGCTGCGTACTGTCTGACCGCGACACGTCAGGCCCAACGCTTTGGTCCGGGAGCGGCACGCGCCCTTGAGGCCGGTTTGCACGCGCGGCGACATGACGGGCGGCCCGCCCGACCGCACTCAAGGTTGCGTCCCGCTCCTTCCTCCAGCCGCTCTACTCGGCGCACCCCGCGCCTCCTGACAGCGGCATCCTGTTTGAAGGCACCATCAAAGACCCACCTATGCTGAAAATGATCCTACGCCGCATCGGCGTAATGCTGCTGATCATGTTTGTGGTCTCAGCCCTGCTCTTCCTGATGAACGAAGGCGACCCGACCCTGATCGCGCGCAGCGTGCTCGGGCCCTACGCCCAGCCCGAACAGCTTCAGGCCTGGGTGGTCCAGAACGGCTACGACAAGCCGATGGTGGTCCGATACTTCGAGTGGGTCTCCCGTATTCTGCAAGGCGATCTCGGCACGTCCGTGATCTACAAAGTCCCGGTCAACGAAATCTTTTGGGAGCGGCTTGCCAACACCGGCATCCTCGCCGGCATCACGTTCGTGCTGATGGTCGTCATCGCCCTCGTCATGGGCGTGCTCGCCGGAATGAACGAAGGCTCGGCGCAGGACCGGGTCATCTCCTTCATCTCGATCTTCACGACATCGATCCCCGAGTACGCCTCAGCGGTCATCCTCGCGGGCATCTTCGTTTTCTGGCTCGGCTGGCTGCCTGGCACGTCGTCGATGACGGGCGGGTTTAACCCGGTCGAACTCATCCTGCCGGTGATGGTCCTGACGCTCTACGGCTTCGGCTACATCGCGCGCATGACGCGGGCCTCGATGGCTGAGGTCATGACCTCGCACTACATCCGGACGGCTGTCCTGAAGGGCATTCCCTATCGCCGCGTGATCATGAAGCATGCGCTGCGCAACGCGCTGATCGCACCGTTCACGGTGATCATGCTGCAGTTCAACTGGCTGCTCTCCGGCGTCGTCGTGACAGAGTACGCGTTCGGCTACAAAGGCTTCGGCGCGCTGCTGCTCGAGGCAGCCCTCAGGCGCGACATCTACCTCATCGAGGCCTGCGGCATCGTCGCCGTCTTCGTCGCCGTCGCGACGCAGACCATCGGCGACATCGCCTACACGTACCTCAACCCTCGCATCCGCTTTAACTAGGACCAGCACCAATGGCTGATATCACCGAAGGCGGAGCACCGGCGGCCAGGCCGCCCAATGCGGTCGTCACATTCTTTAAGGGCCTGTTCCTGCTGCGCGAGAGCCCGGTCGGCATGATCGGCGCGTTCCTCGTGCTCACGTTTGTCGGCATGGCGCTGTTTGCTCCATTTGTGGCGCCCTACGATCCGAACCTGCCGCAGATCCCCTTCTCCTATCCGGGAGCTGCGGCGCCAGACGGCGGCACCTTCTGGTTCGGCACAGACCAGCTTGGCCGCGACATCCTCTCACGCATCATCTGGGGGGCGCAGCGCGTCCTTTTCTATGCGACCGCTGCGACACTGGCCGCGTACGTCGTTGGCATCATGCTTGGCCTGATGGCCGGCTACTACCGCGGCTGGACCGACGAAGTAATCTCGTTCATCGCGAACGTGATCCTGTCGTTCCCAGTCATGGTGCTCTACGTCGTCATCATCGCGAAGTTCGGTGCGTCCGGCGCCAACATCATCCTCGCGGTCGTGTTTGCGAGTTCGCCAGGCATCATGCGTATCGTGCGCTCGCTGACCCTCGACATCGCGACGCGCGAATACGTGACGGCGGCGCAGACCCGCGGCGAGAGCGGCTGGTACATAATGCTGGTCGAAATCCTGCCGAATGCGCGCGGCCCGCTGATCGTCGATTTCTGCCTGCGCATGGGCTACACGACCATCACGATCGGTGCCCTCGGCTTCCTCGGCCTCGGCCTGCCGCCCCCCGACCCGGATTGGGGCGGTATGATCACAGAAACCCGCGCCTTCATCACCGGTGGCTTCCCGCACATGGCGATCATTCCCGCCGTCGCGGTTTCGCTGCTCGTCCTTGGCTTCAACCTGCTGGCCGACGGCCTGCGGGAAGTGGCGCTACGCGATTAAGGAAATGGGAGGGTCGGGGCTTCCGCGCCTCGCGATCGGCGCGCCCCACTCACCCAGTCTCCGTCTGCCATATGTCCATTTCCCGAAGGGAAACCCATGTCCGACCAAACGCCCGTTCTTGAATGCCGCAATCTCTCGATTTCGTACTTCGTGCGTGCAGGCGAGATACCTGCGGTTGTCGATTTCAACCTGAAGCTGATGCCGGGCGAAAGCCACGGGATCGTCGGCGAGTCCGGGTGCGGGAAATCGACAGTCGCGCTCGCGATCATGAACTACATGGGCAAGAACGGCGGCATTGTCGGCGGCGAGATCCTGTTCCAGGGCCGCGACATGCGCACGATGTCGGAGGAAGAACTCCGCCAGCTCCGCGGCTCGAAGATCGCGATGGTCTACCAGGAGCCGATGGCGTCCCTGAACCCGTCGATGAAGCTTGGCGATCAGCTCGCCGAGGTGCCACTCTTCCACGAGAACGTCTCGATGGCCGAGGCCTACGAACGCGCTGAAAGCTTGCTCGAGAAAGTCCGCCTGCCGGACCCATCGCGCATTATGGATTCCTATCCGCACCAGATTTCTGGCGGCCAGCAGCAGCGCGTCGTCATCGCAATGGCGCTTCTGTCGAACCCGGCGCTGCTCCTGCTCGATGAGCCGACCACCGCACTCGACGTCACGGTTGAAGCCGGCATCGTCGAACTCATCAAGGAGATCTCGGCGGAGTTTGGGACCTCGATGATCTACATTTCGCACAACCTTGGGCTCATCCTCGAGACGTGTGATCGGCTGACGGTGATGTACTCAGGCGAAGCTGTCGAAGTCGGCAACATCAAAGATGTCTTCGACGAAATGCAGCACCCCTACACGCGCGGGCTGTTCGGCTCGATCCCGGTGCCGGGTGCGGACAAGAACGCCCGCCCGCTCGTCGCCATCCGAGGGCAGCTCCCGTTGCCGCATCAGCGCCCGGTCGGCTGCAACTTCGGCCCGCGCTGCGATTTCTTCGATGAGAAGATCTGCAACTCAGGCCCGATCCCGATGCAACCGGTACCGGGCAAAGCCTCCCAGTCGGTACGCTGTACGCGATTTGATACGATCGATTGGGACTCGCACAAGGTCGATAGCATCTCGCGCGATGTCGTCGACACCGGCGACGTCGTGCTCCGCGTCGAGGATCTCTCCAAGCACTACGAAGTGCAGTCGCCAGGTCTGCTCGTCGCGAAGGGCGCCAAGACGGTGAAGGCGAACGAGCAGCTCACCTTCCGGGCGCGCGAAGCTGAGACCGTCGCAATCGTGGGAGAGTCCGGTTGCGGCAAGTCGACCTTCGCGAAGGTGCTCATGGGGCTCGAAGAGTCGACCTCCGGCACCGTGCACCTTGGCAATAAAGAACTCGGCAAGGTCGGCGTTCGCGACCGCGATGCGAAGACCGTCTCGAACCTGCAGATGGTGTTCCAGAACCCCTTCGACACGCTCAATCCGAGCCAGACCGTCGGCTCGCAGATCGGCCGCGTCATCCGCAAGTTCGGGGTCGAGACCGACAAGACCAAGATCCGTCAGCGCGTGCTCGAACTCCTTGATATCGTAAAGCTGCCGCGCGACTTCGCGAACCGGAAGCCGCGCCAGCTATCCGGCGGCCAGAAGCAGCGGATCGGCATCGCGCGTGCCTTCGCGGGCGACCCGAAAGTCGTGATCGCTGACGAGCCCGTCTCTGCCCTCGACGTGTCGGTCCAGGCGGCCGTCACCGACCTCCTCATGGACATCCAGCGCGACAACCGTACGACGCTGCTCTTCATCAGCCACGACCTGTCCGTCGTCCGCTACCTCGCAGACCGCGTGGTCGTCATGTACCTTGGCCAGATCATGGAGAAGGGCACGACCGAGGAGATCTTCGCGCCGCCCTATCACCCCTATACGGAAGCGCTGCTGTCAGCGGTCCCGATCGCAGACACGAGCGTGAAGAAGCGCAAGATCGTTCTGAAGGGCGAGGTGCCGTCGCCGCTCAACCCGCCGAAGGGCTGCCCGTTCTGCACACGCTGCACCTATAAGATCGACGGCCTTTGCGAGACGACGCCGCCGCCTGCCCGCGTTATGGCGGACCGGCACGTGATCGCCTGTCACCTCGAAGAGGCGACGCTGCGGGATATGAAACCGGTGATCGTCGTCGAAGACGAGCCGCCGGCGCCTGAGGTCAAGGATGTGACGCCGGAGCGGGTCGGCTAGCTGGCGAGGGCTGCGTCGGCAAAGTCGGACATGCTGGTGAAGGTCGCCACGGGCTTGCCGAGCTGCGCGCTGTCAGTGCCGCCTGAGGCGCGCGGGGTATCGCGCACTGCGCCGCGGTTGATCCACACGACGTCGATGCCGTCGCGGTTGGCCGGCTGGATGTCATGGAACAGGCTTTCGCCGACGTGAAGCAACTGGTGCTTCGGCACGCCGATCGCGTCCGCGGTCGCCAGCAGCGTATCGAAGTTCTGCGGATCGGGCTTATAGCTCCCGACATCCTCAGCGGTGATGACGGAGTTAAACGTCACGCCGAGCTGCTCGTTGCTGCGCGCAAACGACAGCCGATCCACGTTCGACAAAATGATGAGTTCAAACCGCTCGCGGAGGCGGCGAAGTGCGCTTGTGGAATCCTCGAATGCCGGCCAGTCGCCAACGGACGCGCCGAACGCCTCTGCGTCCTCATCGCTGACCGTGAGCCCCGCATCCCGAGCAAACCGGCGCGCCACCTCGGCCAGGATCAGCGGATAGCGCTCGCTTGGCTCTGCGGCCTGCACCGCGCTCTCGTGGCCATTGAAGGCTCTGAGAAACGCATCGGCCGTCGTCTCAACGCCCGTCTTCGCAATCCAGCCGTCGACCCAGGCGCGGATGCCACTTTCCCAGTCTATCAGTGTGCCGTAGCAGTCAAAGGACAGGGCGCGATAAGTGCTGAAGTCGACCATAGAGCGTCTCGTGCGGGCTGACGGATTGAGCTGGAAATGTTGTGCCGGACTGTCGAAGTCAAGCAGCCGCAAACGTCATGGGCGGCAGGCTTACGCAAGCGAGGTGATGAAATGACAACACCGTTTGACAGCGAAACGTTCGCCTTTTTCAGCGAACTGGTTGACGACAACACCCGCGAGTTCTGGCAGGCGAACAAGGCGAGGTTCGATGAACACGTGAAGGCGCCGATGGATGCGACTTGCAGTGCGTTGGAGAAGAGTTTCGGCCCCTTCAAGCAGTTCCGGATGCACCGGGACGTGCGGTTCTCGAAGGACAAGTCGCCCTACAAGATCCATGCAGGCGCCGTCGCGACGGAGGGCGGGCGCCGGTACTTTCACGTTGACCGCAACGGTATGTTGATTGCCGCAGGGTCCTTTGCGCCGGAGCCTGACAAGCTGAAGCGCCTGCGCGCCGCCATTGCCGACGATGCGTCCGGCAAAAAGCTGCAGGCCATCCTGAATAAGCTGCTCGCGAAGGACTACGAGATCGATCCGGGGCTTGCGAAACCGCTTGCGACAGCACCGCGCGGATACCCGAAGGATCACCCGCGGATCGAGCTGTTACGCTGGAAAGGCCTGATGGCGGTTCACCGCGTTTCCGCCAAGACGCTTGCCGGCGATGACGCGCCGCATAAGCGGATCGCGAAGGTCTTCCAGGACACCAAACCGCTGGTCGCATGGTGCGAGGCGCACCTCGACGCATAAATGCCAAGTGTTGAGCGTTAAGCCTTCACCGACGCGCCAATTGCTTCGGCAAGCGCGACGCCGCTTTCGAATGCGTGTTCGGCGTCGGGCCCGCGGCACCAATCGCCGGCGAGGCCGAGGGCTTTTTCTGCCACCCAGACATGTGAGCGGCCAAGCGGGCGATCGGTAAACGCATACCGCCAGCGGTGGCCGCGCAGGTAAACCGGCTCGACGGCGCCAAGATCGTTCGCCGCGACAAACCGGCTAAGCAACGCGGCGGCGATGTCGTCTTTCTCGGTTTCCGTGTTCGCCCGGCTCCAGGCTTCGTCGGCGTGGACAACCCATTGGTCCAGACCGTCCGGGCGGCCTGGTTTCGCGTTGTTGCGGATCTGCGCTTCGAGATCATGGCCCGGCGGCGGCGGCGCACCGGTTTCGATCGGCAGCCGCGCGTCGAAGGCTGCAAGCATCGTCATGCACGGGCGATAGCTGACGTGGCTCAGGTCCGCCTGCGTTTGATCATCAAGAAATCCGCCTGCAAGCGTTGCTGCCTGTGCCGCGGGGATCGCGACTGCAACGGCTGCAAAACCTGTCTGCGGTGCACGATCGCGCACCGCCACCGTCCAGCCGCCATCGCCTTCGACGAGGGCCGTCACCTCGGTGGCGCTCCGGACATCGAGGCCGGCTGCGAGCGGGGCGAGCAGGGCGTTGATCGCCGGCGTACCGGTGACCGAGTGCGCGACGCCCGGTGGCCACGGCGTGGCAGATCCTGCCGCAACAAGGGTGTCGAGCATGCCTTGAAACGGCGCCCGTTCTGCGTAAACCACCGGCGCGCCATGATCGAACGCCATCGCGCCGCTGAGCCGCGTGGCAAGCCGGCCGCCGAGGCTCCGGCCCTTGTCGAAAATCGTGACGGCGAGCCCAAGGCGCGCGAGACGGTTGGCGCAAGCAATGCCCGCCATGCCGGCTCCGATAACCGCAACGCGGGGCGCAGTGTTGTCAGCCATGTGTCCGTTCCTCTGCGCTCGCCGGGGCTGACGTGAACCTCGCGCGGCAACCATCCGTTAAAGCCATGTCCACCCGATTTCGGGGCACACGCGTGCCTCGCGTCGCCACCTGCCAAGGCTCCCATGTCCGCGAAAACGCTTGTCTACGTGCTCGGCGATCAACTGTCGCGCAACATCTCGTCTCTGAAGGGCATGCGCAAGGACGAGACCGTCGTCCTGATGACCGAGGTTGGCGACGAGGCGACGTCCGTCCGCCACCACAAAAAGAAGATCGCGTTTCTGTTCTCGGCGATGCGCCACTTCGCGGTTGAGCTGGAGCGCGCGGGCTGGACGGTCGACTACGTGAAGCTCGACCAACGCGGCAATAGCGGCAGCTTTTCCGGCGAACTCAAGCGCGCACTGAAGCGGCATAAGAGCAATCGGGTGCGCGTCACTGAGCCGTCTGAGTATCGCGTCCTGAAGGAAGTCGAGAGCTGGGCAGGCGCATTTGATTGCGATGTCGACATCCGCCCCGATGATCGCTTCATCGCGACGCACGCAGAGTTCGCCGATTGGGCGTCCGGCCGCAAGCAGCTTCGTATGGAATTCTTCTACCGCGAGATGCGCAAGAAGACCGGGCTGCTGTTGACCGAGGCTGGCGAGCCTGAAGGCGGCAAGTGGAACTACGATGCTGAGAACCGGAAGCCGGCAGGCGATGATCTGTTTATGCCGGACATCCCGCGCTTCCCGCCGGATGAGATCACGCAGGATGTCCTGAAGCTTGTCGGCAAGCGGTTCCACAATCACTTCGGCGATCTTGAACCGTTCTGGTTTGGCGTGACATCAGAGCACGCCGAACAAGCGCTCTCAGTCTTCATTGCGCACGCGCTGCCGCGGTTCGGTGACTTCCAGGATGCGATGCTGACGGACCAGCGGTTTCTCTACCACTCGGTCTTGTCGCTCTACATCAACGCCGGCCTTCTTGACCCTCTCCAGGTCTGCGAGCGCGTCGCCGAGGCCTACGACGAGGGCCATGCGCCTTTGAACGCGGCGGAAGGCTTCATCCGGCAGATCATCGGCTGGCGCGAGTACATCCGCGGGATCTACTGGTTGAAGATGCCGGACTACGCAGACGTCAACTTCTTCGAAGCTGACCGCAAGCTGCCGGACTTCTATTGGACCGGCGAGACGGAGATGCACTGCCTCGCGCAGGCGATCACGCAGACCAAGGAAGAGGCCTACGCCCACCACATCCAGCGGCTGATGATCACCGGCAACTTTGCGATGCTTGCGGGCGTCAAACCGTCCGAGATCAACGAGTGGTATCACATCGTCTACGCCGACGCGTTCGAGTGGGTTGAGATGCCGAACACGATCGGGATGAGCCAGTTTGCCGATGGCGGCCTGCTCGGCTCGAAACCTTATGCGTCCGGCGGGAATTACATCTCGAAGATGTCGAACTACTGCCAGTCGTGCACGTATGACGTGAAGAAGAAGACCGGCGAAGGGGCCTGTCCGTTCAATTCGCTCTACTGGGATTTTCTGGCGCGGAACGAAGACAAGCTGAAGGGCAATCAACGCCTTGCAACTGTGTATTCGTCGTGGCGGCGGATGTCGGGTGAGAAACAGCGCGACTATCGCGAGACCGCAAAAGCGTTTCTCGACACCCTTTAGTGCTCATTCGGGGCAGGCAGGGAACCTTTCCCGGAAGAACTCTAGGAACGCACCTTCAGGTCTGGTACGCGAGCACCTGACACGAGCAGACCGGATGACTTCCCCATGCCGCACCCGCCGACCGATCTGCCGCTAGCGGCGACCGCGCTGTTTCTCGATTTCGACGGCACGCTTGCGGGCTTTGTCGAGGACCCGATGGCGGTAACCGTCGCGCCTGAGGTCTGTGCGAGGTTGAGCGACCTGCAGACGCGGCTCGATGGCGCGCTCGCGATCGTGACGGGGCGCAGCATCGAGGCGATCGACCGCTTTCTCGACGGCCGTGTCCGAACCGTCGCCGGCGTCCACGGCCATCTCGTCCGCCATCCCGATGGCGTGCTCCGCGAAGCCTCCATTGATAAGGCTGCCTTCAATCAGGTGCTTGAGGCGCTGCAGCTTTTTGCGCTGCCGCGTGAAGGCGTGATGGTCGAAGTCAAGCCCAACGCGGTCGCCCTGCATTACCGGCGCGCGCCGCACGAAGCCGACCACGCGCGCGATGCGGTCGAAGCAGCCGTTGCGCCACACCCCGCGTTCCACGTGCAGCCGGGCAAGTTCGTTTTTGAGGTTATTGGCGACGCTGAAAACAAGGGCAGCGCAATTGCTGCCTTGATGAAACTTCCAGCATTCACAGGCCGCCGGCCGGTGTTTGTTGGTGATGATGCGACCGACGAAGCCGGCTTCGTGACCGTGAATGAGCTGGACGGACTTTCCATAAAGGTTGGCGCGGGTGACACTGACGCCCGGTACCGGCTCGACGGCGTCGGCGCGGTGCACGACTGGCTCGCGGCGCTCGCTTAAGGGGCACACCGGTGCCGCCCACTCTCGACCTGACCTGCAAGGGGGACGTCCGTGCGGCCTGACCTGAACCTCGGCATGATCGGCAACTGCAGTTATGCGGCGCTTGTCGACAAGCAAGCGCGCATCGTTTGGTGCTGCCTGCCGCGATTTGACGGCGATCCCATCTTCTCGTCCCTCGTCAATGGCGACGCGGCCAATGGAGAAGACGGCGCCGGGCTTTACGCAATCGACCTTGATGGCTGCACCGCGACGGAACAGGCCTACGAACCGCGCACGGCGATCCTGAAAACAATCCTGCGCTCGCCGAACGGGACAATCGAAGTCCGCGATTTCGCGCCGCGCTATCATGACAAGGGCCGCCCGTTCCGGCCGCGAACGCTTGTGCGCCGCGTCGAGGTCCTGTCCGGCAGCCCGCGCATCCGCGTCCGCCTCCGCCCGCACTTTCAATGCGGTGAGGTCACGCCGAAGCGCACGCGGGGCTCAAACCACATTCGCTACATCGGCCCTGACGTGACGCTGCGGCTCACGACAGATGCGACGGTGGACTACATCCTTGGTGAGCGGTGGTTCAATCTGACCGGGTCGATCAGTCTGATCTTCGGTCCGGACGAGCCGCTGTCGGATGCGCCGGCCCAGATCGCGCGCGACTTTGAAGAGCGGACCACCCAGTACTGGCTCGGCTGGTCGGGGCGCCTTGCGCTGCCGTTCGAATGGCAGTCGGCAGTCATCCGCTCGGCCATCACGCTCAAGCTCTGCGCCTACGAAGAGACCGGCGCGATCGTCGCTGCGGTGACGACGTCGATACCGGAATCTGCTGATAGCGGGCGCAACTGGGACTACCGCTACTGCTGGGTGCGTGATGCGTTCTTCGTTGTCCGCGCGCTCAACAATCTCGCAGCCGTGCGCACGATGGAGAACTACTTCGGCTGGATGATGGACGTCATCATCGATGCCGACGGCGGCCACATCCAGCCCGTGTTCGGCATCGGGCGCGAGCAGGAGCTGACCGAGAATTTCGCGCAATCGCTCAATGGCTATCGCGGGATGGGCCCCGTCCGCATTGGCAACCAGGCGCACGAGCACTTGCAGTATGACGTCTATGGCAACGTCATTCTTGGCGCGGCGCAGGCGTTTATCGACCAGCGCATGTTCAACCCGGCCGGCCTCAACGAATTCCATCGGCTCGAGAGCGTCGGCGACCGGGCGTTCGCGCTTTACGATCAGCCGGACGCCGGCATGTGGGAACTCCGCTCCAGAGCTCGCGTTCATACATCGTCCAGTCTGATGTGCTGGGCGGCCTGCGATCGCCTCGGAAAGATTGCGCGACATCTCGGCCTGACTGAGCGCGCGGCGCACTGGCAGGGCCGGGCTGCGAAGATCCGCGATGAAATCCTGGCGCGGGCGTGGTCAGACAAGCGGCAGGCGTTCGTTGAGAGTTTCGAAGGTGAGGCGTTAGATGCCAGCGTTCTGTTGATGGCTGAAGTTGGGTTCATCCGCGCGGACGATCCGCGGTTCGTTGCGACCGTTGAGCGGGTAAGCGACGTGTTGGCGGATGGCCCGCACGTGCGCCGGTACGAGGCGCCGGACGACTTTGGAAAGCCCGAGACCGCATTCAACATCTGTGCGTTCTGGCGGCTCGATGCGCTTGCCCGGATTGGCCGGCGTGACGAAGCCCGCGAGCACTTCGAAGCGCTGCTCGCATGCCGCAACTCGGTCGGTCTCATGTCGGAAGATACCGACCCGGTGACCGGCGAGATGTGGGGCAACCTCCCCCAGACCTACTCGATGGTCGGGATCATCAATTCCGCTATGCTGCTCTCTGAACCGTGGGAGAGCGTTATATGAGCCGGATTGTCATGGCGTCTAACCGCGTCGCAGACCCGACGAAGGGTGTGCGGTCCGGCGGACTTGCCGTGGCGCTTGGCGATGCACTGCGGGAAAACGGCGGCTTGTGGTTTGGCTGGGACGGCGAGATCGCAGACGCCTCGTCGGCAAATCGCATCGCAGTGGACCGAAGCGGGCCGTACGCAACGGCAACGCTCTCCCTCACACAGCCGGAACTCGACGGCTACTACAATGGCATGTCGAATAATGTGCTCTGGCCGGTGCTGCATTACCGGCTGGATCTCGCGCGCCATGACGCGGCATACCTCGCAGCCTACCGGCAGGTGAATGCGCGCTTTGCAGACACGCTCACGGGGCTCGTGACGCCTGACGACATCATCTGGGTGCACGACTACCATCTCTTCCCGCTCGGGTCCGAGCTGCGTGCACGCGGCTGCGGCAACGCGATTGGCTTCTTCCTGCACATCCCGTTTCCGCCGCCGGACATTCTGCGCGCGCTGCCTGATTGCGATTGGCTCGTCCGCTCGATCTTTTCCTACGACGTCGTCGGCTTCCAGACGGCCGCCGATGTCTCGAACTTTCTGCGCTACATGGTCGAGAACGATAATGCGGAGGTCGGCCCCGACAACAGAGTGACCGCGTTCGGGCGGACGATTACGGTCAAGCCCTACCCGATCGGGATCGACACCGAGGCGTTCCGCGAGATGGCGCGCAGCGAAGAAGCAAGCTCGGTGATCGAACGCATTCAGCGGCGGACGACCGAAGCCGCCCAGATCATCGGCGTCGATCGGCTCGATTATTCGAAGGGTCTGCCGGAGCGGTTCACCGCGTTTGAACGCCTGCTTGAGAACTACCCTGAGAACCAGAAGCGGCTGACGCTGATGCAGATTGCGCCGCCAACGCGGGAGAACGTCGACGCCTATTCCGACATCCGCGAGCAGCTCGAAGGGCTATCGGGCGCAATCAACGGCCGGTTCGCTGACTTTGACTGGACGCCGATCCGCTACATTCACCGCAACGTCCAACGCAACACGTTGGCAGCGCTGTTCCGCGGCAGCCGGATCGGTCTGGTGACACCGCTGCGTGACGGCATGAACCTTGTCGCGAAAGAGTATGTCGCAGCGCAGGACGATGATGATCCGGGCGTTCTGGTGTTGTCGAAGTTCGCCGGCGCCGCGGAACAGATGACCAACGCGCTGCTGGTCAATCCGTACGATACGTCTGAGGTGGCCGAGGCGCTGCAGCTCGCGATGACGATGTCCCGCAAAGACCGCGTGATGCGCCAACGCGCGCTCTACGAGACGATCCTTGAAAGCGACGTCGAGCGCTGGCGGCAGAGGTTCCTTGCTGACTTGCGTGAAGCGCGCAGATGAGCGCGTCGGGCGGCATGGGCGATCTCGTCATCGATGTTGGCGGGACGAATGCGCGGCTGGCGCTCGCGCGGCGCGGCGACGATGGGCGCTTGGTTATGGATCGGTTGCTGTCGGAACGCGTCGCGCGCTACGACACGGCGGAAGCGGCGATCAAACACTACCTCTCAGAGATCGGTGACGGGCTGCCAGACCGGATCGGCATTGGCGCGGCAGGTCCTGTCCGCAACGGCTACTGCAAACTAACCAACGCGCACTGGTCGCTGGATGCGGCGGCGTTGGCGCCCATGACCGAGAGTGGCACGGTCGTGCTTGCAAACGACATGAAGGTTGCAGCCCGCGTCGTGCCGGACCTCCGCCCGGAGATGGCGGACCTTGAGACGCTTAAAGGCACACATGACCTGCACACGGTCGAGGGTGCCCGCGACGCATCTGCAGTCGTCGTCAATATCGGAACCGGTTTCGGCGTCGCGCCGGTCCATCGCGTTGCTATTGGCGACGGCGGCCGGTGGTTCGCGTTCGGCACCGAAGGTGGCAACATCTCGAACCCGAGCCAAGCGCCGGGCATCACGACCGCGCATTCGATTGAGGACATCATCGCGGGCCGCGGACTTGCGGCCTACGCCAACGCGATGGCAGGCCGCGACGCTTTCGCCAGCGCGGAAGCGGTATTGGCGTCCGGCGACGATGCGGCTGATACGACCGCCGAGGTGGTCAGAACCATGTCGTGGATCATCGGGCGGGCGACGCGCGACTGTATCTTGTCGCACTGCGCCTGGGATGGCGTGTACTTCATCGGCAGCGTCTTCGAGGCATGGCTGAAGCGCGCCGACTGGCCTGCCTTCAACGCGGGCCTGAAGAGCGCTGCCCATCCGCGGGTCGAAGACGTGCCCCTGCACGTTATCCGTCGGCCGAATGCCGCGCTTTTCGGCACGGCGCTGCTGCTCGAAGACACAGGGCTCTCGCCAAACGGAGAGACCGCCTAACGCGCAATTGCTGCTGGCCGACCGGTGTGGTTGGTTCCGGCTTGGCCGAAGTGACGCGGACGACCGCCCATGTTGCGCGCGGAGAAAATCACGAAGCGGTTTGGCGATCTCGTCGCCAACGATGCGCTCGACCTCGCGATCGACGCGGGCGAAATCCGCGCCCTGCTCGGCGAGAATGGCGCCGGCAAGTCGACCCTCGTAAAAGTCCTCTACGGTGCGCTACAGCCGGACAGCGGCCGGATCATCTTCGATGAAGAGGTCTTGCGGATCGCAAACCCTTCGGCCGCACGCGCGCTCGGCATTGGGATGGTGTTCCAGCACTTCTCGCTGTTTGAGGCGCTGACAGTTGCTGAAAACATAGCGCTGGCACTGCCGAGCGGCCGCGGCCTGGCAGAGATCGCGCGCGATCTTAAAGAACTGTCGGCACGCTATGGCTTGCCACTCGACCCTGCGACACCAGTTGGCGATCTCTCGGTCGGCGAACGCCAGCGTGTCGAGATCGTGCGCTGCCTGATGCAGGATCCAAAGCTCATCATCCTTGATGAGCCGACCAGCGTTCTGACACCGCAGGAATCTGACGAGCTGTTTGCAGTCCTCCGCCGCCTTGCTGAAGAAGGCCGCGCGATCCTGTTTATCTCCCACAAACTGGACGAGGTCCGCCGCCTTTGTCACTCGGCAACGATCCTGCGCCACGGCAAGCTGATTGGCACGTGTGATCCGCGCAAGGTGAGCAAGGGCGAGCTATCGCGAATGATGGTCGGTGAGGCGGTGGCCGACATTGAGGTGAGCCCGCCCATGCTCGGCGAGACCGCGCTGGAGCTGCGCGGGCTCTCTATGCCGGCCGCCGGCGACTTCTCTCAGGCTTTGCATGACATCAATCTCATTGCGCCTGCAGGTCTCGTGACGGCGATTGCAGGCGTCGCGGGCAACGGACAGTCAGAACTGTTCGATGCGATCTCGGGCGAGCGGCTCGCACCTGACGACGACATGATCCTCAGGCGTGGGCGCCCGATGGGGCACTACTCCATCAACACGCGACGGTTCTTGGGCGCGGCTTTCGTCTCGGAAGAGCGGCTCGGCCATGGCGCGGTGCCGTCGTTCAGCCTGAGCGAGAACGTCATCCTCACGCACGGCGTGACCGATGCCATGCTCGCGCGGCGCGGCATCATCGACTGGTCAACGGCAGACGACATCCGCGAGGACGCCTGCGAGTCCTTTGACGTCCGGCGCGGGGTCCCAAACCCTGCGGCCGGGTCGCTATCGGGTGGCAATCTCCAGAAGTTTGTCGTCGGCCGCGAGGTTGTGCGCCAGCCGGACCTGCTCGTCATCAACCAGCCGACCTGGGGCGTCGATGCCGCCGCTGCAGCCCACATCCGCGCGACGCTTTCCGAACTTGCGCGCAAAGGCGCAACCGTCGTCGTCATCTCGCAGGACCTCGACGAGATCTTTGAGATCGCCGACCAGGTCGCCGTGCTGAGCGAAGGGCGCCTCTCAGAGCTGATTCCGCGGGCCGAATTGGACCGCGAACATATCGGCCTTCTAATGGCGGGTGAGACGTCGGAGGCGGTCGTTGCGGCTTGAGTTTAAGAAGAGGGCGGCGCCGTCGCGCGTTGCGACGTGGCTTGCGCCGGTCGCAGCCTTCGCCCTGACGCTCGCGACCGGTGCGCTGATCTTCCTCAGCCTCGGCAAGGACCCGGTGGCGGGCCTGTACTACTTCTTTGTCGAGCCACTGACCGTCGCCTGGTCGCTTGAAGAGCTTGTGGTCAAGATGATCCCGCTCGCGCTGATCGCGGTCGGGCTTTGCATTTGCTTTCTGTCGTCGACCTGGAACATCGGCGCTGAAGGCCAGTTCATTGTCGGCGCGCTCGCGGGCAGTTCTGTGCCAATCCTCGCGCCATGGCTCGACGGGCCGGCGATGCTGCCGCTGATGCTGCTCGCGGGGTTCGCTGGCGGCATGGCCTACGGGCTGATCCCCGCGACGCTGAAGGTCCGGTTCGGCGCCAACGAGATCCTGACCTCGCTCATGCTGGTTTATGTCGCGGAGCTGCTGCTCGACTGGCTTGTGCGCGGGCCTTGGCGCAATCCGGACGGCTTCAATATGCCGGAAAGCGCGCCGTTCCCTGCCTCAGGCCGCGTGCCAGCGATGCCGTTCATGGACGTCGACCGTTTGACGATCGCGATCATCATTACGGTGGCAGCCGCGATCATCGTGCAGTTCGTCCTGAGCCGCACGCTCTTCGGCTACAGCGTGCGCGTTGGCGGCATCGCACCGCGGGCCGCGCGCTTTGCAGGCTTCGACGCAAACCGCACCGTGCTCTGGGCGCTGGGTCTCAGCGGCGGCTTCGCGGGCCTCGCCGGTATTCTCGAGGTCGCAGGCCCGATCGGCCAGCTTCGCCCGGCCATCTCGCCCGGCTACGGGTTCACCGCGATCATTGTCGCCTTCCTCGCGCGCCTCAGCCCGATCGGGTGTCTCGCTGCCGCGTTCGTCCTCTCGCTCACCTACATCGGCGGCGAGGGCGCGCAGATCGCGATGGGGCTCTCCGATAAGATGGCGCGCGTCTTCCAGGGCATCTTGTTGTTCTTCGCGCTCGTGTGCGATGCGTTCGTATTCTACCGCGTCCGCCTCGTCACCGCCCGCACCGGAGCGGCCCCATCATGAGCCCGGACATCTTTCTTGCCATTGCCGCAACGATCGTAACCGCGGCGACGCCGCTCCTGATCGCGGCCCTCGGCGAACTCGTCGTGGAGCGATCCGGCGTTCTCAATCTTGGCGTTGAGGGCATGATGATCGTCGGCGCGGTCATGGCGTTTGCCGGCGCGCAGTGGACGGGCTCGGCTTACGCAGGTCTCGCGCTTGCGATTGTCGCCGGGATGGCGATGGCCAGCCTGTTTGCGCTGCTGGTCCTCATCTTCAGAACCAACCAAGTGGTGACCGGGCTTGCGCTGACGATCTTCGGGCTTGGCCTCTCCGGCCTCATCGGCCAGGCATTCATTGGGTTTCCGGGCGTGAAGCTACAGCCGGTGCTGTTTGGCTTCGACATCCTCGTCTACGCATCGCTGGTCCTCACTGCCGGCATCGCATGGTTTCTGTTCCGCACCCGAACCGGCCTCATTCTGCGCGCGGTCGGCGACAACCACACATCAGCCCACGCCATCGGCCATAACGTCATCGCCGTGCGGCTGCTCGCCATTCTGTTCGGTGGCGCATGCGCCGGGGCCGCCGGGGCCTACCTCTCGCTCGCCTACACGCCGCAGTGGGTCGAAGGCATGACGGCCGGCCGTGGCTGGATCGCGCTGGCGCTTGTCGTCTTCGCAACGTGGCGGCCCGTCCGCGTCCTCGTCGGTGCCTATCTTTTCGGCACGGTGCTCATCCTGCAGTTTCACGCCCAGGCGCTCGGGGTTCAGGTGCCTTCGCAGTTGCTCAATGCTTTGCCTTACCTCGCCACCATATTTGTGCTTGTGTTGATATCCGCGAACAGCCGTTTGGTGCAGCGCAACACCCCGCAATGCCTCGGCAAACCGTTCGCACCGGATGTCTGATCAGACGTGCAGGAGACGAAACGTATGAGAAAAGTGCTGGTTGCCGCGTTGGCAACGCTTGCGCTCGTGCTTGCGGGCCCCGCTGGCGCGGAGAAGAAGGATAAGATCAAGGTCGGCTTTGTTTACGTCGGCCCGATCGGCGACTTTGGCTGGAGCTACCAGCACGACCAGGGCCGCCTCGCGATCGAGAAGGCGCTCGGCGACAAGGTCGAGACGAGCTACCTCGAAAGCGTCAAGGAAGGCGCAGATGCCGAGCGCGCGATCGAGCGCCTTGCGCGATCAGGCCATGATCTGATTTTCACGACATCTTTCGGCTACATGGACCCGACCAACAAGGTTGCGGCGAAGTATCCGAAGGTGATGTTTGAGCACGCGACGGGCTACAAGCGCCTGCACCCGAACGTTGCTACATACGACAGCCGCTTCTACGAGGGCCGCTACGTCATCGGCCAGATCGCCGGCAAGATGTCGAAGACCGGTGTTGCCGGCTACATCGCGTCGTTCCCGATCCCGGAAGTCATTCAGGGCATCAACTCATTCATGCTCGGCGCGCAGTCGGTGAACCCGGACTTTAAGCTGAAGGTCATCTGGGTGAACACCTGGTTCGACCCCGGCAAGGAAGCTGATGCTGCCAAGTCGCTGATCGACCAGGGCGTCGATATCCTGACGCAGCACACGGATTCAACGGCCGCGATGCAGGTTGCATCCGAGCGCGGCATCAAGGCGTTCGGTCAGGCGTCGGACATGATCAAATTCGGCCCGAAGACGCAGCTCACCTCGATCATCGACGATTGGTCGAAGTACTACGTCGACCGCGCGAAAGCCGTCCTGGAAGGCACCTGGAAACAGCAGGCTACTTGGGACGGCATGAAGGAAGAGCACGTTATCATGGCGCCGTTCACGAACATGCCGGACGACGTCAAGAAGATGGCGCAAGAGACGACCGCCAAGATCACGGCGAAGGAATTCCATCCGTTCACCGGCCCGATCTACAAGCAGGACGGGTCGCTCTGGCTGAAGGAAGGCGAGGTCGCTGACGACAAGACGTTGTCGGGCCTCAAGTTCTATGTGAAGGGCATCGACGACAAGATCCCGCAGTGATGTCGCATTGACGTTGCTGTTTGCCTGTTGCGTGTCGCCGCCCGGTTCTGCAAAGAGCCGGGCGGTTTCACAAGGAGGGCGAGCATGACGGCTGCACCGAAACCCTGGAGCGACGTGGCGCCGCGACTTGTTGATGTCGCGACAGGCCGTTCGCCGGCTGACCGCGTGATCCGCGGCGGGCGCTGGGTTAACGTCTATTCCGGCGAGATCATCGACAAGACCGACATCGCGATTGCAGCCGGCCGCTTCGCGTTCGTCGGGCCCGATGCCAGCCACTGCATTGGCGACAAAACTGACGTCGTCGACGCCGGCGGCCGCTATCTCGTGCCAGGTCTCTGTGATGGGCACATGCACGTCGAAAGCGGCATGGTCACCGTCACCGAGTTCTGCCGCGCAGTCATCCCGCATGGCACGACGACGATGTTCATCGATCCCCATGAGATCGCGAACGTGCTGGGTCTCGATGGCGTCCGCCTGATGCATGACGAGGCCGCAGACGCGCCGATTAACGTGTTCGTCCAGGTGCCAAGCTGCGTGCCGTCTGCGCCGGGACTTGAGAACGCCGGCGCTGAACTCAACGCAGACGATATCCGCGAGGCGCTCGCCTGGCCGAACATCATCGGGCTCGGCGAAGTCATGAACTTCCCCGGCGTCTCGTCAAACGATGCGCGGATGGTGGCTGAGATCTCGGCGACCATGGCGGCTGATGGCAAGACCGTTGGCGGGCACTACGCATCGCCGGATCTGGGCGCCGCCTTCCACGGCTACGTCGCCGGCGGCCCGGCTGACGATCACGAGGGCACGCGGCGCGAGGATGCCATCGCCAGGGTCCGGCAGGGCATGCGCGCGATGCTGCGGCTCGGGTCGGCCTGGTACGATGTGGCGGCGCAAATCAAGGCGGTGACCGAGGACGGGCTCGACCCGCGCAACTTCATCCTTTGCACCGACGACTGTCACTCCGGCACGCTCGTCAATGACGGGCACATGAACCGCGTGGTCCGCCACGCGATTGACGAGGGCCTTGCGCCGATCACCGCGATCCAGATGGCGACGCTGAATACCGCGCAGCACTTTGGGCTTGAACGGGAGCTCGGCGCGATTGCGCCGGGCCGTCGCGCTGACCTGTTGCTTGTCTCTGACCTGGAGGCGTTGACCATCGACACCGTCTATGCCCGCGGCGAGAAGATCGCGCACGGCGGCAGGCTTGCCGTCGAAATGACGCCGTTTACGTACCCGGAAAGCGCCCGCGGCACGGTCAAGATGGCGCGGGACCTGACGGCGGACGACTTCCGCACGCCAGCGCCGGCCGGGGCGGCAACAGTGCGCGCGCGCGTTATCGGCGTCGTCGAGAACCAGGCGCCGACCCGCGCGCTTGAAGCCGACGTTGCAGTCATTGACGGGCATCTTGCGCCCGACAGCGCACAGGACGTCTGCCATATCGCGCTCGTGGAGCGGCATCGTGCGACCGGCGAAGTCGTCAACGGGCTCGTCTCGGGCTTTGGTTACACGACGGCCTGCGCGATGGCGTCGACAGTCGCGCACGACAGCCACCACATGATCGTCGTCGGCACCTCTCGCGATGATATGGCGCTTGCCGCAAACCGGTTGCGTGAGGTTGGAGGTGGCGTTGCGTTCTTTGCAGGCGGGACGGAACACGCGCTGGTGCCGCTGCCGATTGCGGGCCTCATGTCCGATCAACCCTCCGAAGTCGTCGCCAAGCAGGCCGACCAGCTTTCCGCCGCGATGCAGGCGGCGGGCTGCACGCTCAACAACGCTTACATGCAGCACTCCCTCCTGGCACTGGTCGTCATCCCGGAGCTGCGGATCTCCGACATCGGTCTTATTGATGTGCGCACGTTCGAACGCGTGCCGCTGTTCGTCGCGTGACGGGACCGGCCAAGCTTCTGCGCGGCCGCCTGCTGACGTTTGATAGGCTGCCCAAGGGCGATGATGACACCGGCTTCGCCCGCTACATCGCGGATGGTGGTCTACTCGTCGAGGATGGGCGCATCGCGGCGATGAGCGACTTTGGCGACGTGCGTACGCGCGCGCCGGACGCCGACGTCATCGATCATCGGCCGCACCTCTTGGTGCCCGGCTTCATCGACCCGCACGTCCACTTTCCGCAAACGCAGGTCATCGCGTCGCCCGCGCCGGACCTGCTGACCTGGCTCAAGCGCTACACGTTTCCAGCCGAGGCCGCCTATGCCGATGAGGCGCATGCCCGGGCCATGGCGCCGCGCTTCCTCGACCTTCTAATCGCGCACGGCACGACAACGGCGGCCGTCTACGGCAGTGTCCATCCGGGCTCAGTCCGCGCGCTCCTCGACGAAGCGGCCGTGCGGCACATGAGCCTGATCGCCGGCAAGCCGATGATGGACACGAACGTGCCTGCGGCGGTCCGCGATACGGCTGAACAGGGCGCCACAGAGACCGCGGAGTTGATTGCCCTTGCCGCCGACCAAGACCGCTTTGCCCGCCAGCAGGTCGCGATCACCGTCCGGTTCGCCGTCACGTCGTCTGAAGCGCAGCTTGCAGCGGCGGGGGAACTGGCAGCCGCGCATGGCGAGGTGCCGATCCAGACGCATCTGTCCGAAAACGATGCCGAGATCGCAGAAGTTATGCGGCGGTTTCCAAATGCGCGCGACTACACCGACGTCTACGCGCGGCACGGTCTCCTGCGGGACACGACGCTGCTCGCTCATTGCATCCACCTGAGCGATCGCGAGGCCGGTGTTCTGGCCGAGACGGGTGCAGTCGCCGTTGCTTGCCCGACGTCCAATCTGTTTCTCGGTAGCGGCCTGTTCGATGCCCGCCGTCTGGCCGCTGCCGGCGTCAGGCAGGCTGTGGCGACCGACATCGGCGGCGGCACCAACTACGCGCTGCTGCGGACCATGGACGAAATGTTCAAGGTGAGCCAACTGAAGGGCCACGTGACGCCGCCGCTGCGCGCATTCTGCCAGGCCACCCGCGGCAATGCCGAAGCGCTTGGTCTTGCAGGTGAAGTTGGGTCGCTATCGCCCGGCGCGTGGGCCGATGTGATCGCGCTTGATGCGCATGCCACTGCGGCGATGGCGCTACGCATGGCAGCGGCGGACACGCTCGATGAAGAGCTGATGGTGTTACAAACGCTCGGCGACGATCGCGCGGTCGCCGCAGTTTATGTGGCGGGCGAACCCGTGCGCTAAGCCGCGCGCCGAACCGCGTCCGCGCTCGCGACAAAGCCATCGAAAGACACGGACAACTTTAGTGAGTTGGGGTTTTTGCCCATACGTGGTTCATTGCGGCCAGGACATAAATCTGAGTAGTGCGTCATGGCCTTCGAGGCGTTTTTTAAGGATCACGGGGTGGCCATTGTCGAGTTTGCGCTCGACGATGAGGAGATCGCCCGGATGGAGACAGCGTTCGGTGAACCGCGCGGGAAGCCGGTCCAGCGCCACGACAGCCTGCCCGCTGATCTCGTCGACTGGCTTGAAACGCATCCAGCGCTCATCGAAATCGCAACGCGCATGCTTGCAGCGCCCGCCGGTCTGGTGCGCATCGCAACCTTCGACAAGACGCCATCAGCCAACTGGTTCGTCCCATGGCATCAGGATCGCGTCATTGCCGTTGCAGAGCGCTTCCGGCTGAACGGCTATCGCAACTGGGTCGAGAAGGACGGCTATTGGCAAGTCGAGCCGCCGGAGTGGGTGCTTGAGCAGACGGTGGCGCTACGGATTCATCTCGATGAGGCGCTAGAGAACAACGGCCCGCTTGAGGTTCTGCCAGACACGCACGGGCTTGGCCGGCTGAAGCGCGCTGACATCGCAGCGCGGGCGCGCAAGGTAAAGCCGATGACGTGTCTGTGCGCGCGCGGTGACATCCTCGTCATGAGCCCGCTTGCCGTGCACCGCTCACAGCGGGCGCGCGATCCGCAGGCGCGCCGGGTCCTGCATCTTGAATTCAGCGCGGCCAAGCTGCCGGAGCCGCTGCGTTGGGCGCCGCTGACGCCGGACCTGGTCGACCTGCCGGAGGATGCCGAACTGCATCCGATGGTCAGGCGTCTCGCGCCGCCTCGCGGAGCTTGAACTTCTGAATTTTACCCGTCGACGTCTTCGGGATGTCGCGAAACATGACCGTCCTCGGGCACTTGAAGCTCGCAAGGCGGTCCTTGCACCAGGCGATCACGTCGTCCGGCGACAGCGCATCCGCACCGGGTTTCAATTCGATGAACGCGCAAGGCGTCTCGCCCCACGTCTCATCCGGCTTGGCGACGACCGCGCAATGCGCGACCGATGGGTGCGCGTAAATGGCATCCTCGACTTCGATCGATGAAATGTTCTCGCCGCCTGAGATGATGATGTCCTTCGAGCGGTCGCGGATCTGCACGTAGCCGTCCGGGTGGCGCACCGCCAGATCGCCTGAATGGAACCAACCGCCGGCGAAGGCGTCCTCCGTTGCTTTGGGATTCTTCAAGTAGCCCTTCATGACGATGTTCCCGCGGAACACGATCTCGCCGATCGTCTGGCCGTCGGCGGGCACCGGTTTCATCGTCTCCGGATCGCGCACGTCGAGATCATCCAGCGCGATGTACTTTACGCCCTGGCGCGCTTTCTTCTGCGCCTGCGCCGGCCTGTCGAGGTTGTCCCAGGCGGCATGCCAGTTGTTCGCGACAGCGGGGCCGTAGGTCTCGGTCAACCCGTAGACGTGCGTGACGTTGAAGCCTGCATCCGCCATTTGCGCGAGCACGCTTTCAGGCGGTGGCGCGGCGGCTGTGATGAACTCAATGCGATGATCAATCTCGCGTTTCTCGGTGTCGGGCGCGTTGAGCAGCGTCGACATAACGATCGGGGCGCCGCAGAGATGCGTGACCTTGTGATCGGCGATCGCATCGTAAATCGCCGGTGCCCGGACGCCGCGAAGGCACACGTGCGTGCCGGCCAGCATGGTGATCGTCCACGGGAAGCACCAGCCGTTGCAGTGAAACATCGGCAGCGTCCAGAGGTAGACCGGATGTTTCACCATGCCGGCCTCGACGGTGTTTGCATAACACATCAGCGCGGCGCCGCGATGATGGTAGACGACGCCCTTCGGGTTGCCTGTTGTCCCGCTGGTGTAGTTGAGCGTGATCGCCTGCCACTCGTCGGCCGGGCGCGCCCAATGAAAGTCAGCATCGCCGGACTGCACGAACGCTTCGTAGTCGTTGTAGGACGCCGGCTCAGTGTCGGGTGGGAACTGCGTGTCCTTGCAGTTGATCACGAACGGCTTGACCTTGGCGATCGCGAGCGCCTCGGTCATCACGGCGGCATACTCCTGATCAACAATGACGACCTTCGCGTTCGCGTGGTCGAGTTGAAACGCGATGATCTGCGCATCGAGCCGCGTGTTGATCGCGTGCAGCACGCCGCCTGTCATGGGCACACCAAAGTGCGCTTCGATCATTGCCGGCACGTTTGGCAGCATCACTGAGACGGCATCGCCTGCGCCCACGTATTTCTGAGCGAGCGCCGACGCCAGTTGCCGGGACCGGCGATAGAGCGTGCGGTAGTCGACCTTCAGGCCGCCGTGCAGGATCGCGGTCTGGTCCGGCCAGACGGCAGCCGTGCGTTCAAGAAACACGAGCGGCGTGAGCGGCTGATAATTTGCGGCGTTGCGGTCGAGATGCTGTTCGAAAGGGTTCATGAAGGTTTGTGGGCTCGTACGGGCGCGCGGATTGGGCTTGCAATGCTACGCGATCGTCGGAAGCTCGTGCAATCGCGTCAGGCGGTGGCGAGCGCGGAAAGGCTTGTCCAGACGAGGCGGATGCCGACGATAAACAGGACGAGGTAGATGACGCGGTAGAACGTTTCCGGCCGAACAACTTTCACGAGCCAAACGCCTATGCCGACGGCCAGAAGCGCGACCGGGAACAAGACCGCCGATGTCGTGAGATTTTCAGCGGAGAACTGGCCAAGCGCCCAGTACGGGATCAGCTTCATCTGGTTGGTGACGAAGAAAAAGATGACTGACGTGCCCGCGAGCAGCCGGGGCGCGAGGCCCTTCGGCAGCATGTGCACCTGAAACGGCGGCCCGCCCGCATGGCTGACGAAGCTCGTAAAGCCCGCGACCGATCCCCAGAAAGCACCGCCAGCGCGATCGGTGGATGACGCGCCGCCAGCATTAGTGCTTGCGCGTTCCGCACCGGCGGGCCGCGGCGTGATCGCGCCCTGAAACCATGCGTTCATGACGAACGCGATCGCGATGAGGCCAATGATTAGGCGGACGTGCGTCTCCGACACGTAGGCCGCCGTGAGCCAGCCGACCAGAACGCCGGCCGCCGCGCCCGGCAGGAGCACCTTGAGGCTCGGCCAATGGTAGATGCCGCGGTAAGCGGCGACCGCGGTCAGGTCCATGAGGACGAGGATCGGCAGCAGGATACCGGCGGCCAGCACCGGTGAGATCGCAAGGCTCATCACCGGCACGCCCAGCATCGCCAGCGCCCCGCCGAAGCCTCCCTTCGCGAGCCCGACAATCAGCACGGCTGGAATAGCGACGGCATAGAACCATGGATCGGTGATCATGTGCGGCGGTCGTCCAGGGCGGAGATAACGGCAGATACGCGACGGCTAGCCGATTGGCAGCCTTGCCAATTCTTGTGTGCACCTGCCACAAATCTTCGCCGCCGGATAGCGCTGCGCCAAGACAGCGGACCGGACCGCTGATTGCGCTTGGAGGGGACGACATGACGACTTACCGCGAGACCTACGATGCGTGGGCACGTGACCCGGAAGCCTTCTGGAGCGCGGCGGCAACCGACATCTCCTGGTACAAGCTGTGGGACCGCGTGTTCGACCCGTATGCTGGCCAGTACGGCCGCTGGTTTGCAGGCGCGGAGTGCAATACCGCCTACAACTGCCTCGACCGTCACGTGGAAGCCGGCCGCGGCGACCAACTCGCGCTCATCTACGACAGCGCGATGGTGGGCACGACGCGCCGCTACACGTATGCCGAGATGACGACGGAAGTCGCGGTGCTCGCCGGTGTCCTCAAGGACATGGGCGTCGTCAAGGGCGACCGCGTCATTATCTACATGCCGATGATCCCCGAGGCAGCTTTCGCCATGCTCGCCTGCGCGCGGATCGGCGCGGTCCACTCCGTCGTCTTCGGCGGGTTTGCCGCCAACGAGCTTGCAACGCGGATTGACGATTGCACGCCGTCGGTTGTGCTGGCGGCGAGCTGCGGCCTCGAGCCCGGCCGGACCGTGCCGTACAAGCCGATGATCGATGCGGCGATCGAAGCTGCCGAGCATAAGCCGCGCGCCGTGCTGATGCTGCAGCGGCCGGAGTGCGACGCAGAGTTGATCCCGGGCCGTGACTTCGACTGGACCAAGCAGATCACGATTGGCCGGAATGAAAAGCGGCTGGCCGGATGCACGGCGGTGAAGGCGACGGACCCGCTCTACATCCTGTATACTTCAGGCACGACCGGCGCGCCGAAGGGCGTCGTTCGCGACAACGGCGGTCACATGGTGGCGCTCAAGTGGTCGATGCCGAACATCTACAACGTGCGCCCGGGGGAAGTGTTCTGGTCAGCCTCTGACGTCGGCTGGGTCGTTGGCCACTCCTACATCATTTATGCGCCGCTGCTGCACGGCGCGACGACGGTCATGTACGAAGGCAAGCCGGTCGGCACGCCGGATGCCGGCGCGTTCTGGCGCGTGATCGCCGACCACGAAGTCTCAGTGATGTTCACAGCACCGACCGCCTTCCGCGCCATCAAGAAGGAAGACCCGCTCGGCCTCCTTGTCGACCATCACGACATGTCGCTGTTCCGCGCGTTGTTCCTCGCAGGCGAGCGTGCCGATCCCGAGACGATCAAATGGGCTGAGCAAAAGCTCCGCGTGCCGGTCATCGATCACTGGTGGCAGACCGAGACGGGCTGGTCGATCTGCGCCAATCCCATTGGCATCGAGAAGCTGCCGGTGAAGTACGGCTCATCGTCCGTGCCGATGCCCGGTTGGGACATCCAGGTGCTGGACGAAAGCGGCGATCAGGTCGGCCCTGGCAAGACCGGGACGATTGCTGCGAAACTGCCACTGCCGCCGTCCTGCCTGCCGACGCTTTGGAATGCGGACGAGCGGTTTCGGGACAGCTACCTCGGCAGCTTCCGCGGCTACTACACGACGTCGGACGCGGGCTACGTCGACGAGGATGGCTACGTATTCATCATGGCGCGCACCGATGATGTCATCAACGTTGCCGGCCACCGCCTTTCGACCGGCCAGATGGAAGAGGTCGTCGTGCAGCATCCGGACGTGGCGGAAGCTGCCGTGATTGGCGTCGCCGATGAGCTTAAGGGGCAACTGCCCGCGGGCTTCATCGTGCTGAATTCGGGCGTCAATCGTCCGCCGGAAGAGATCGAGGTCGAAGTCGTCAAGCACGTACGTGACGTGATCGGCCCAGTCGCGGCATTTAAGAACGTGATGACCGTGCCGCGGCTGCCGAAGACGCGTTCCGGAAAGGTGCTGCGCGGGACAATGCGCGCGATTGCGGACAAGACCGACTGGAAGATGCCCGCGACGATTGATGATCCGGCGATCCTGGACGAGATTACCGAGGCGCTTCGTGGGCGCGGCCTGCTCTGACCCCCCCCGCGCGGCGCATGCTTGCTTAGTACTTCTTAAGCGAGCCGGCGTTGTTGCTTTCAAGCGACCGCAACGACTTGCGCTGGCTCTTCCACGCCTCGCGCCGCCCGCTTGAGATCGCAGCTTCGCTCTCCGCGCTCGCATCGGCTGCTTTGTTGAGTTCGGCGCTCGCCTCAAGCCCGTAGGCCTGCTGCCGTTTGCGGATGTATCCGCGCGACGCTTCGAAGGCCTTGCGCGATTCAGCAAGGCGGCCCTGATCGTGCAGCTTGATCGCAAGGTCGCGCTGACGGCGGGCTTCAAGCACGGTGACGTCGGCGATGACGTCGCGGTTCACGGATTGCGTGTGCTCGCGCGCGCCCGTCGCGATTTCGCTTGCGACGGCCACACGTGTCGTCTCGGTCCGGCCATCGCTGACGCGCCGATATGAGACCTGTACATCGGCCACGTCGATCGCGCCGACGAAGTCGTCGTCAGGCGCCGCGATCTTCGCGAGGAGGACCTGCGTACCGCCGCCGACAAGCTGTCCGACTTTGAAGCGGACCTTGCGGCCAGTGATTTCGCCCTCGCGGCCTAGTGTGTCGATCGGCTTGAAGCCGCGCTTGAGCGTGATGATGATCTCGATGTCCTGGATCGCGACGCCAATGGCTTCGTCGAATTCGCGATTGAAGAAGGCGGTGAGATCGGCGGGCTCCTGGACGAATGCGTGATTGCCTTCGCCGGTGCGCGCGAGACCGGCCATCAGGTCCTCATTGTACGATGTCCCGAGGCCGATCGTTGAGACGAACATCCCGCGTTCCGACAAGCGGCGACCAAGGTCTTCGAAGTGGGCTGGTGACTTAGGGCCGATGTTTGCGAGGCCGTCGGACAGCAGGATCAGCCGTGTCGAACGGCCATCATCCTGGAACTTTTCGAGTTCGCGCGCGGCCGTTGTGACGCCGTCGTGAATGGCGGTCGAGCCGCCCGCGAGCAGGCGCCGGACCGTGCGTCGCAGTGCACGCTTGTCGGTTGCACGCGTTGCCGGGATGAGGACGCGGGCTTCATCTGAGTACGAGATGAGGCTTACGATGTCGCGATGGTCGAGCCGATCGATCGCCATCAGAGCAGCGCGTCGCGCAGCGTCAATGCGATCACCGCGCATCGAGCCGGACTTGTCGATCACCAGTGCGAGGTTCAGCGGCGGCCGGTCCGTCGCCCTCGGCTGCCGGCCGGCATCAATCTTGACCTGCAGGTAGAGCGCGCCGTCCGGGCCGCGCAGAAACTTGCTGTGGCTAAGCGTTGCGCTGACGCGCACGTCCGGGCTGGCTCCGGCTGCGTGCGCGAGGCCCGACGGTGCAAGCGCTGACACGACCACGGCTGAGGCGAGCGCGATAAAGCCGCGCCGTGCGGTGCAGGGTGGCGAGGGGAGGTGCATTCATTGTCCTTTCGATCCGGGGGGAGAACCGAAAGACAATCAGCCGACTGAGCCGGGCGCGGCCGGGGCTGACCCGTGGTCGAAACGCGGCGATGCTGTGTCGACGTCGTTTCAAGCCGCGCTTGTTGCGCAACGGCCTCAGGCAGCCGCGCCGTTCTCGACGATCTGGCAGCCGTTGATCCGCCACGTGCCGTCAATCTCGATCATGTCGTAGGCGGCAACCACGACGCGTCCGCCGGCCCCGCGCACAAGCACCTTCTGGATCAGGCGGCCGTTGACGGTCTCGAGCTTAAGGAACGTCGCCTCGGCTGAACGATAGAGCGGCCGGTAGCCGCGCGCGACCATCGCCATGAAGCGCTGATGCGATTGGAACAGCCCCTGAATGTTTGGCGAGGCAAACGCGAACGCGCCGGGGCCGTCGTCGCGCTTGAAGGCGTCGAGCTGCTGCGTGATGACAGACTGGATCGCCGGGTTAGCCGGCTGTTCCTGTGCGCTGGCGGCATGAGCCCCGAGCGCGACCGCAACGGCTGTGATGAAAGCGAGAACCATCTGGCGCATCAGGCAAACCTCCGTGAGCTTCACGTTAGCTACGCGCCGTCGCGGAGACCAGATGCCCGCCGCTTACTTCAGCGCGTCCAGATAGCCCTTCAACTGCGCCTCGCACTTGTTTGCGAAGAGCGCCGGCAGGATCTCGTCGTCGCTCGGCGGGGCGTCGATCAGCTTCAGTGTCACCTGCCGCATGGGCTGGCCCTTTGCGACGATCGCATACCGGGCATCGCCAGCCGTCACGTCAGATGGCCAATCGGCGGTGGTCGCTTTGGCGCCGAACGTCGCTTGGCCCCGCTTTGCTGCCGTCATATCGACGATCGTCACCGTCAGCTTCTGGCCGCCTTTCGACCGGCTGAGCTTGAGCGGTTTGCCCTTCACCACACAGTAGGGACCACGCGCTGTCACCGGGACCGCGGTGAGCGAGAAGCCGGATGCTGCCGTCGCGCCGACGGTGAGGCCGCGGGTGGCGGCTGTGCGGTCTGACGATGTGCCGCCGGTCTTGATGTAGTTGCTGACCAGGGTCAGCAGGGCCGCGTTCCGCGACTGGCCTTTGATCAGCGCTGAGACCGGTTTTTCGAACGGGCCGCTGACGGTCTTTGTTGCACCGGATGGCAACAGGAACACGACCGTTTTGCCTGACGGAATCTTGACGCTGGCGCCGTCGACCAGTTGTGCGCCCGGTTTCAATGCCGGCGCGGTGGATTGCAGTACAATCAGCTCGGCGTACGCGGCGCTTGCCGCGAGCGACACCATGAGAGCGGCAAGTCCGAGTGTTCGTTTGACGGTCATTGATGGGGTCCCTCTCTAGAAAATGCGGTTGGCGCGCTTGGGTCGGGTGCGGCGCCCATGGGGTCGTGTGACGTCACTCTGGCGTCGCGCGCCGCTCAATCAGGTTGAAGGCGAACTTCAAAATCACCCCGCCAATCATACCGAGCATAACGGCGATCGCACACGCACCGAACGGCAAAAACTGGCGCGTCAGGACAAACAGGGCGATATCGATGCCGGCGATCAAAACGAGCATCGATCCACCTAAGGCGGAGTAGGCGAGCAAGCCAAGTCTCTCCCCGATCCACGCACCGATGAGCGCCAGCAAGCCGTAGAGCCACATGAGAACCTCGCGCCTTAGCGGCGTGATCTCGCGGCCGTCGAGCATCTGTGCGACAGCCTGCGCGTGCAACATGACGCCCGGAACCTCTTCGCCTTCCCACTCCGGCAGTGGCGTCAGGTGCCGATCGATGTCGGGCAGGTCAGCACCGATGAGGATAATGCGATCCTTCACGAACCGCGCCAGTGCGTTCGCAGTCGGCGATGGCGCGGGCAGCGATGGTGGCTGGATCAGGTGCGCCGGCAGCGTCAGAAACGTGTCTGAGTTGTCCTTGGGCTTCAGCAGCCATGCAATCCGCCGCGGCGTGTCGCGTGGTGCCGGGTTCGCGCCGGCGAGGGCTGCTGCGAAGGAAATGCCGTAGTCCGTCGTCCCGTCGGCGGCTGCGATGTGGCGGACGACCTGGTCCCCGCCGGTGAGCAGATTGGCATAGCCCGGCGCAGCGTTCGTCGCGGCGATGAAGGCCGTTTGTGCCGCCCGTTCCGCGTCAGTCAGCACGATCCTGGAGTCCGCGGCGGCTATGACAAACGGCGTCCGGGTCGACTTGAGCGTTGCGACGAGGTCTGCGTCCTTGTCCGGCTCCGTCGGATGGATCATCAGCATATCGAGCCCGATGGCGCGCGGCTGCATGCTATCGAGCGTCTTGATCAGCTTGGCGAGAAAGGCGCGGTCAACGGGCGTGCGGTAGGGGAAGGCTGTAAGCGTCTCGTCGGTGACGGATACGACAACGACGCCCGGATGCTGGCTGTCGCGCCGGTCGGCGAACATCGCGGTTCGGATGTCACCCGTCCAGTGTTCGAGCCACAGCAGGAACGACTTGCGGGCCGCGACGTCGACGGTCAGCGCCGTCGCGAGCGCCCAGCCAAACGCAAACACAACAAAGATCAAGCGTTGCGCCGCTGATCGACTTTCCACGTCGAACCTCTTTAAAAATATGAGCGCGCCGCAGAACTGGAAACAGTCGTTGGCAAAGCTATAAACTACTGGCCGATTTCACCCGCTGCCATATCTCGAAGCCTGCGCGTGTGCCGAACGGACTGTGCGGCGGCGCGATGGCCACACCCGGAGGACGCATGCCGTCTCAAACGTTGACCGCCCTGCTGGACGATGCCTGCGTCCGCTTTGGCGACACGCCCGCAATTGTCCGCGACGGCGCGCCGGATCTGACTTATCGCGCGCTACATGAGCTGTCGGCGCGCTATGCCAACGCGCTTGCTGCACGTGGCGTCCGCCCGGGCGATCGCGTTATGGTCCAGGTCGAAAAGTCGGTCGAGGCTGTCGCGCTCTATCTTGCAACAGTGCGCACTGGCGCCGTGTTTAATCCGCTCAACACCGCCTACACCGCCGCCGAACTCGACTACTTTATGTCTGACGCGGAGCCCGCGTTGGTGGTTGTCGATCCGAAGAGCCGCGAAGCAGCCGAAGGCCTCGCCGCGCGCCACGGTATTGCAGCCGTCGAGACACTCGGCGCCGATCACGGCGGCTCGCTCGCAGACCTCGCCTCGGGCCAAGCCCAGACCTTTGAGAGCGTGGCCCGTGACGCGTCCGATCTTGCGGCGCTGCTTTACACATCCGGCACGACGGGCCGCTCCAAGGGCGCGATGATCACGCAGGGCAACCTGGCGTCGAATGCTGCAACGCTGATCGACCTCTGGCAGTTCTCTGAGACGGACCGGCTTCTCCACGCGCTGCCGATCTTTCATGTGCACGGCCTGTTCGTGGCCCTCAACGTTGCGCTGGCGAGCGGCACGACACTCATCTGGTTTGACAAGTTCGACGCTGATCGCGTGCTCGATGCGATGCCGCGCGCGACGGCGCTCATGGGCGTGCCGACGTTCTACACCCGAATGCTCGCGTCTGACCGCCTGAGCCGTGACGCTGCCCAATCGATGCGGCTCTTCATCTCGGGTTCGGCGCCACTGCTGGCTGAGACGCACGACGCGTTTGCCGAGCGGACCGGCCATCGGATCCTGGAGCGCTATGGCATGACCGAAGCCGGCATGATCACGTCAAACCCCTACGACGGCGACCGGGTTGCGGGCACGGTCGGCTACGCGTTGCCGGGCGTCGATGTCCGCATTGCAGGCGAGGACGGCAAGCCGGTCCTGGCGGGCGATGTCGGCGTGCTCGAAGTCAAAGGCCCCAACGTGTTCTCGGGTTACTGGCGCAACCCGGAAAAGACGGCGGACGAGTTCCGCCCCGACGGCGCGTTCATCTCAGGCGATCTGGCGACCATGGCTGACGACGGGCGCGTCACGATCGTCGGGCGCGCAAAGGACCTCATCATCTCGGGCGGGTACAACGTTTATCCCAAGGAGATCGAGGTCGCGCTCAACGACCTCGATGGCGTCGCAGAGTCAGCCGTCATCGGCGTCCCGCATGCCGACTTCGGTGAGGCCGTCGTCGCCGTCATTACGCCCACGGGCGCGGCGGCCCCGACAGAGGCTGACATGCTCGCGGCGCTCGGGGGTCAACTGGCGAGATTCAAGCTTCCGAAACGGGTGATCGCCGTTGCGGAATTGCCGCGCAACACCATGGGCAAGGTCCAAAAGAACGTCCTGCGCGAAACGTACGCCGATGTTCTGTCGCGCTCCTGACCGCGCCGGCAAGGCGGCGGCGCGTCTGATGTGTACGACGGGTCAGGAAATGATAAAGTATGTCGATGGTATTGCAGGATGATCGTAACGCGTTGCCACGAGGCCCGAAATGAACGTTCCCACGATCGACAAGATGCGGCTTGGGTCCGACGATCGGTCAGATGAGAAGTTGAAGCAGGTCCGCGAGATCCTGGTCGGTGATTATCAGCGCCAGACCGATGCGCACGTGCAGATGCTCGAAGAGCGCGTCCGCGAACTTGAGCTGTCGGTACATCGCAGGCTGGATGCCATTCAAGCCCGGATCGACGCCATCGCCGGCGAGGTCGATGCAAGTCACCGCACAACCATGGACGAGCTTGCCGACGGCATGCGCGAACTCGGCGATCGCATGAAACGCGTTCACCGTGGCTGACGTCGGCGCCCGCATGTGCTTGATGACGAGCTGGCGGGGCTGGGCGCTTTCCGTCCGCTGCCGCGACCTGACGATCTAACATGCAGCCGGGGCTCGTCCGGATTGCGGGGCTCGTAGTAACTATGTCTCAAGGTGTCAGCCGACTTCGCGAGTTGCTCTTCGATGAAGAGACGGCGCGCATCAATAACGTCGATGATCGCGTCGATGCCATTGTCCGGCGGCTTGAGTCGGTCGAAGAGCTCACACAATCCGAACAGCGCGAGCGCGCGGCGACACTTCGCCAGATCGAACAGATTTTTGAGCGCGCCGGCACCGAGGAGCGCTTTACCACCAGCGTTGCAGGCGTCATCGACCGCGCGCTCGAAGAGGCCGAAGTTGCGCGCCACGCGCAGGTCTCGCGCGCGATGGCACCGCTTGTTGTCAGCACAATCAAGACCGAGCTGAAGAACAGCCAGGACGAGATGGTGCAGGTGCTCTACCCGATCACCGGCCGCCTCGTGCAGGCCTACGTCGCAAGCGCGATGAAGGACCTTGCCGATCAGATCAACCGGCGGCTGACGCAGAACCCGGTCTCGCTGAAGTGGCGTAGCTTCCGGACCGGCGTTCCGGTGAGTGACCTGGTGCTTGCCGACACTGAGCGCCTGGTCGTCGATGAGATCTATATGATCCGCCGCGGCTCCGGCGAGCTGCTTGCACGCTGGCCGGGGGGTGCACAGCTCTCTAACCAGGACATCCACATGAGTGGTGTCCTGACCGCCATCAATGAGTTCGCTGAGAACGCCTTCGAGATCGATGGCGGCAACCTGCGAAGTTTCCGCGCTGACGACTTCCAGTTCTTCTTGCGCGCCTCGCCGATGTACCTGCTCGCCGCCCGATGCCGTGGCTCCGCCCCTGCGGCCGTCGAGCAGGTGTTCGACGAGGAATTTCTGAGCTTTCTGGCCGAGCCTGCCGTGCGTGACGTCCGGGGCGATGGTGTCGCAGATGTCGACTCGACGGACCTCGGTGTTTTTGCCGAGGGCCTCAACGAAGAGGTCGACCAACGGTATGCGAAACTGACGCCCTCCGGCTCGTCCATGGGCCTGCTTAAGGGCATCGCGGTCATCTTCCTGCTGCCGCTGCTCGCGTGGTTTGGCTGGATGGCCTTCACGAGTTGGGAGGAGTACCGCGTCCGCGAAATTGCATCCGGCGTCATCAGGTCGACTGACGGCATGGAGGGCTACCCGACGACGCTTGACGTCGGCTATCGCGGCAAGACGCTCGCGCTCTCCGGCCTGACGCCAACCGATACGGTCCGGACGACGCTCCTCTCCGACATGAAGAACGCGTTGCCCGAGACGACTGAACTTGCGAGCACGCTCAACGTCTTGCCGACAGTCCGCGCACCTGTGCCTCCGCCGCCTGTCGATCTCACACCACTGGAACGTCAGGTGCGTAGCGTCGAGACGCGCTTGGTGCGGGAGGGGTTGTCGCGTGTGCTGCGGCGTACAGAGGTTCGCCTCGCGCAGGCTCGCGCGGAAGTCGCAGCGTTCGTCGCGGCAGACGGACCGGCGGCGCGCAAAGAGCAGGCGGCGCGTGCCCTTTCCGAAATCACGGCTGTTCAGGACCGCGTGGCGCAGTTGTCGAAGACGTCGGCTGACCCGGACACTGATCTCGCCGCACTTCAGGGCGCAACCAACGCAATCCGGTCAGCGCAACGCGATGTCGACCGCGCTTTTGCAACCGTCGCGCAGGTGCTCGGCGCGCCGATCCCGGATGCAGCCATCGCCGCCCCGCGGACCACGGACGGCGCGCTCGATGCCGCAAGCGACCTCTCAGCCTCAGCCGAACGTCTCGCAAGCACGATCTCCGCGGTGCGTCAGGCGGGAAGCCTCAAGCTGCCAGAGCCGCAGCCGCCCCAGATCGTCCGCGAGACCGTTGCGCCCACGATCACGCCGGAAGATCGCCTCGAGACCTTCGCGCGCCGGAACGCGATCTTCTTCTCGAGCGGGACCAACTTCCGCACGCCGGATGCGGCGTTGAAAACGTTGGATGAACTCGCCGGCCTCATCAAAGCTGCGAACCTGCCGGTGCGGGTCGTCGGCTACACCGACGAACGCGGCGGCCTCAATCGCAACAACACGCTGGCGCTTGAGCGGGCCAATGTCATCCGACTTGAGCTGGTCGATCGTGGTGTCCCGGCCAACCGGGTCGTCGCCGTTGGCCGCGCCGCCATCCGCGATCTCAGCCCGCGTGTCGGTGACCGCAGCCCTAACCGGCGCGTCGAATTCGAGATTGGCTTTACTGGCGAGTTCGAGCCGGCGGCGCAATGATCATCCGCAAGATCATGCTGCTCGGCGAAATGGGGGTTGGCAAAACCTCGATCGCCAACCGGCTGGTTTTCGACACCTTCTCTGGCGAATACGGCGTCTCAATCGGCAGCGACATTTACCAGTATCAGGTCGAGCCGCCGCCGGGCGACAACCCGTTTCTGTTCAACGTCTGGGATACGGACGGCAGCTTCGGCGAGACGATCTTCAAGTCCGTCTACATCCGCGGTGCCCATGCGGCGATTATCGTCGGAGACGTCACGCGAAAACACACCATGGAGACGATGGCGCGCCTTGCGGTGCGCTTCGAAGAACAATTGCCCGGCCGCTACCTCTGCTGCGTCGTAAACAAGATTGATCTGCTGCCGGAGGGCGAGGCGCCGTCGCTGCCGGAGCGGCTCGTCTCCCGCGGGCTGCCATACGTGACGACAAGTGCGCGTACGGGCGAGAATGTGCGCGAGACGTTCGCAACGGCGGCCGAGACCATCGTCAGGCGCGGACAATGAGACGGGGCCCCGACAGCGTCCTCAACGATGCCCTGCAGCACGCATGCGATATGTTTGCGGAGAACGCGACGCTCGCGTTCATCTGGGTGTCGCCTGATATGACGGTCGTCTCAACATTCGGCGAGCTCGCGTCGTTTGTGCCGCCGGGCGTCGCGCTCACCGATAGCGTGCCGGTGTTGTTTGGCTATGAGGATGATCTCGCAGCCCTCCAGGACCATCCCGAGCAAACGCTTGAGATTCCGAACATCTCGATCGTCACCGGCCGCGAACAGAAGCCACGGCTCAATCTCTCGGCCCGATGGTCGGCGCCGCGCCAGCAATACTTGATCCTCGTCGCCCGCGCGCTCAGCCGGGCCGCGCTTGAGCAGGAACTGCAGACGCAGGTCCGCGGCCGCCGGATGGCGGAGATGATGCTTCTGGAACAAGCCCAGGACATTCGCGAGACAAACCGTGCGCTCGCCGAGGTCAACCGCGACCTTGCCGAATTCGCCCACGTCGTCAGCCACGACCTCAAGGCGCCGATGCGGGCGCTGCGTTACTTCGCCGATGATCTCGAGAGCAGCCTGTCCGATCCCGATGCCGGCGATCCGCGCGATCACCTGGCGCGGCTCAAAGGTCAGTCGCGGCGCATGACGACGATGCTGAGTAGCCTCCTTTCGTACGCCAGGCTCGAACGGAAGGAAGAGGCGGTCGATCAGGTCGACACGGGAACGCTGGTCGCGGAAGTGATCGCTTCGTTGCCCGTGCCTGCCAACGCGCAAGTCTCGGTCGAGGGGGACTGGCCAACCCTCATGACCATCGGCGCCCAGCTCGATCTCGTCGTGCGCAATCTGATTGAGAACGCGCTCAAATACTGTGATCGCGCGGCAGGCCGCGTCACCGTCTCAGGTGCCGGAGACGCTGAAACGCTCACCATCACCGTTGCCGATAATGGGCCCGGCATTTCACTCGAGTATCAGGACGCGGTGTTCCGTCCGTTTGCGCAGCTCCCCGACGAGAGCGGCGCGCCACCGCTGGATGAGAACAGTTCCGGCATGGGCCTCGCGCTGGTCAAACGCGCGGTCGAGACAGCCGGCGGCACCATCGAGATCACATCCGACCCTGCCAATCGTCCCGGCACGGTTTTTACGGTTGTGTGGCCGTCTGAAAAAGAGGCAGAGTCGCAGGGCTGAAGCTCATCCGGGTATGGTAACGTCGCCTGACCCGATGAATGCGGCGACAAACACTGCCGCGAGATCTGATACGGTGACCACACATCCACCTGAACGGGTTGAGTTCGCTGCAAGGGATGCCGAGCGGTTGAGGGCGTGACGCCCAGTCAAGAGGGTAGGGAGCGACGGATGTCTTCATCGATCAAGCAGGGCGCCGGCAGCCAGATCCTGGCCGACCGTCACGACGCGACTCAGGGCATCAGCGACTTTGCATCTCTGTCGGACATCCTGGTCGTCGAGGACAACCCGATCGATGGCGACCGCATGCGTGCGACGCTACATCTGTCCGTTGGCCGGCACGCCAAGATCCGGCGTGCTGAAACGCTTGCGTCAGCGCTCGACCGTGTGATCGAGCAGGTCCCGGATCTCGTCATCCTCGACGACTATCTGAAGCCGAACGACACGGCCTCAGACACGATCCCGTTCCTGCGCCGCGCCGGCTACGAAGGCCCGATCATTGTCATTAGCGGCGAAGTCAACCGCACGCGGCGCATGGAGCTCGTCAAAATCGGTGCCTCTGACGTCCTCCATAAAGACGACGTCGATAGTGTGCAGATCGCAGCCGCGCTTGATCGCGTCCTGAAGGCCGGATCGCAGCCGACCGCCTGAGCCCAGTGCACGCGCCGCCGCGCGTCGGCTCAAGCGCTGTAGTCGCGCTCATCGGCAATGACCTTGCCGTCGTTCGGCAGGCTTCCGCGCTCGGTGAGCGTTACGTCGCCCTTCATCTTCGTCACATCCTGTAGGGTCTCGGCGATGCGCGCGATAAGCGCTGCATCCTTGCCGTCGGATTCTGCGTGTAGCGTCATCACATCGCGATCATCGGCGCGGGCAACAACCAAGCGCAGGCGGCCGAGTTCCGGATGGCGCTTGCCGACTTCTGCGATTTGCTCGGCGTGCACGAACATGCCTTTGATCTTAGTCGTCTGGTCAGCGCGGCCGAGCCAACCCTTGATCCGCATGTTGGTTCGCCCGCACGGGCTTTCGCCTGGCAGGACTGCGGAGAGGTCGCCGGTCGCGAGCCGGAACATCGGGTAGTCGCGATTGAGCGTGGTGACGACGACTTCGCCGACGTCGCCGTCCGGCACCGGGTCGCCCGTGCCGGGCTTCACGATCTCGACGATCGCGCCCTCGTCGACGATCATGCCTTCGAGCGCCGAACTCTCGTAGGCGATGATGCCGAGATCGGCGGTTGCGTAGGTCTGGAAAACATCGATGCCGCGCGCCTGATAGTCCTGGCGCAGCGACGGGAACAGCGCGCCACCGGACACCATTGCCCGCTTGAAGCTCGTCACCTCGCGGCCGGCCTCTGACGCTTTGTCGAGCAGGATCTTGAGCGAATCCGGCACGCCGATAAACGCGGTCGGTTGCAGATGCTGGATCGCTTCGATCTGCTGTTCGGTGTTACCGGGGCCTGCCGGAAAGACGGCGCAGCCAATCGCACGGGCGCCTGCGTCCAGGATCCACCCTCCGGGCGTCAGGTGATAGGAGAACGTGTTATGGACGAGATCACCCTTCCGGAATCCCGCCGCATAGAGCGCCCGCGCCGAACGCCACCAGTCATCGCCGCGCCCCTCGGGCTCGAAGATCGGGCCTGGCGAGAGAAACGCGCGCATCATGTCGCCGGCCGGTGCCGTCGCGAACCCGCCGAACGGCGGTGATTCTGACTGAAGGTCTTTCAGCGCCGCCTTCCTGAGAACCGGCAGCGTTGCGAGCGCCGCCCGCGTGTCGATGTCGGTCGGCACGATGTGCGCGAGATGTTTCGCCCAGCCCGGTGCATGGGACTTCGCGCGATCAAGGATGTCCGGAAGCAACCCGAAAATCGCCTTCTCGCGCGACTTCTGGGTGCGCGTTTCAAGCCCGTCGAAGTGTTGCTTGCCGGTTTCCGTCATTCTGCTGGCGCCCTTCTGTTGCTCATCCCCGCGCCAGTTAGGTCAAGGTTGGCGCGGCGATCAACGGGTTCTGCGTCATGCAAAGTGGTGTGGCGAGGGATCGAAAGGCGGCGCACCGCGTTCAAGCAATCGTTGGATTAGGCGAAGGGCTTGCGGGCGGGGGCCGATCAGCGCCATACCGCGTGAACAGATCGATTGTTAGAACGGCGCTGAGAGACCGGGCACATCATGAGCGGACTACTTGCACTCCTCGACGATATCGCAGCGCTGACGAAACTCGCAGCAACGCAGATCGACGACATCACGGCCCAGGCCGCGAAGGCGAGCGCCAAGGCGGCTGGCGTCGTCATCGACGATAGCGCGGTGACGCCCAAGTATGTCGTGGGGCTGCCGGCAGCGCGCGAATTGCCGATCGTCTGGCAAATCGCGCGCGCCTCATTCTTCAACAAGCTTGTGATCCTTCTGCCCGCCGCGCTTCTTTTAAAGGCGTTTGCGCCGTGGCTGATCACGCCACTTCTCATGATCGGCGGGCTCTATCTCTGTTTCGAGGGGGCTGAGAAAGTCTGGCACGTGTTGTCGCCCGGCGAGCATCACGGGTCCGAAGCTCAAAAGGCGGCAGCCAAGGGCACGGACAAGGCCCAGCCGATCGATGCGGCACATCTCGAGAAGACCCGCGTCGCAGGCGCCATCAAAACCGACTTCATCCTGTCAGCCGAGATCATGACGATCGCGCTCTCCGCAATCGAGGCCGACAATTGGATTACGATTGCCGCCACACTCGCCGTCGTGGCCGTGCTGATCACGGCCGTCGTCTACGGCGTTGTCGCGCTGCTGGTCAAAGCCGACGACTTCGGACTTAAGATCAGCCAGACTGCACATTTCGAGGCAACGCGCGCCTTCGGCCGCGGTATCGTCCGCGCGATGCCGTCCGTGCTGGCGTTCATCTCAACCGTCGGCACGCTTGCAATGCTCTGGGTCGGCGGCAACATCCTGACGCATGGGCTTGCGGTGCTTGGGTACCCGGGCATTGAGAACGCGTTTTACGGCCTCGCCACGACAGTGGCGTCTGCGATGCCGGACGGTGTGGCAGGCATCTTCAAGTGGATCGTGAAGGCGACCTGCGATGGCATCTTCGGCCTGATCGCCGGCCTGATCCTGATCCCAATCGTCACCACAATCCTAGCGCCCGCCTACCGCGCGCTTGCCGGAACGCCGAAGACCGAAACCGCCGGTCATTGATGCTGGTCGTTGGGCCGCCCATCGCGCTTTCGACCGCGCGCCAGGCCGGTCGTCAGACGCATGCGGCGCCGGCAGCGCTTCGCGTGCGATGACGCCGAGCCGAGCCCCGCCAGCACTTTAGGCGAGCCAGCGCTTGCGGCGCTTGTAGCTTTTGACTTCGCGGAAGCTGCGTTTGTCGCCGCCGGAGACGCCGAGGTAGAACTCTTTGACATCCTCGTTGGAGGTGAGGTCGGCCTGCGTGCCGTCCATGACGACGCGGCCGCTCTCGAGGATGTAGCCGTACTGCGCGTAGCGAAGCGCGACGTTGGTGTTTTGCTCAGCCAACAGGACGGAAACGCCCTGCTCCTCGTTGATCTTTTTGGTGATTTCGAAGATCAGCTCGACAAGCTGCGGGGCAAGACCCATCGACGGCTCATCGAGCAGCATCATCTTCGGCCGGCTCATGAGGGCGCGGCCGATGGCGCACATCTGCTGCTCGCCGCCGGATGTGTAGCCCGCAAGTGACTTCCGCCGCTCCTTCAGGCGCGGGAAGTACTCATAGACCATCTCGAGGTCCCGCTTGATGGCGCTTGACCCGTCACGGCGGGTGTAGGCCCCGGTCATCAGGTTTTCTTCGATGGTCAGGTGTTCAAAGCAGTGGCGGCCTTCCATTACCTGAATGCAGCCGCGCTTGACGAGGTCGTTCGCCGACAGCTTGTCGACGCGATCGCCAAAAAACTCGATCGACCCTTTGGTGACATCGCCGCGCTCGGCGCGCAGCAGGTTCGAAATCGCCTTTAGTGTTGTTGTCTTGCCGGCCCCGTTGGCGCCGAGGATTGCGACGATGCCGCCCTTGGGCACCTCAAGCGAAACACCCTTCAAGACGAGGATCACGTGGTCGTAGATGACCTCGATGTTGTTGACCTTGAGAATGGGCGCGGCGGCTGGGGCGGCGGTTGCAGAACCTGGCTTGTCGAGCGTGTCGGTCGTCATGGCGGTCATCCTGAAAGGGAAACCCCCGCCACAGGCCGGGCGTGTGACGGGGGCATGTCAGTCGGTTGAGGCAGGGCCGAAGCCGCGGTGGCTCCGGCTCTGCAAGCCAACTAGCTGGAGCACTTCTGGCCAGGCCAGTTCGGCTTGTCCGAGACGTACTTTTTCGCCGCTGCTTCGAGCATCGGGCGGACCTTGTCGGTCATCGGCTGGATCCAGTCCGAGACCTTCGTCCACTTCTCGCCGTCCCATTGACGCACGAACGCCGGGTGTCCGCCGGAGTGGTCCGCACAGCTCACCTTGACGGGGTTCGCCATGCCGCCGAATCCGAGCTCTTTGAGCCGGGCTTCATCCAGGTTCAACGCCTCCATGCCCTTGCGGACATCTTCGCCGGTGACCTGCTTCTTGCCCGAGATCTCCTGCGCATTGCGGATCGCCTCGACGACCAGCATCGCGTTGTAGACCGAGCGATTGTAGAGGACGTCGCCGACTTCATCTTCGCTCTTCACCTGGCTTTTGCCCTTGCGGACGACGTGCTTCAGGATGTCCTGAATGACCGGGTGATCTTGGCCGGAGCCAACGAAGCCAAGAGCCTTAAAGCCCTTCGCGCCGGCGCCTGCCGGGATCACGTCGCCTTCAGAGCCGGACCACCAGACGCCGATGAACTTGTCCATCGGGTAGCGGATCTTTGCAGCTTCCTTGACGGCCGTCGGGTTCATCGCGCCCCAGCCCCACATGACCATGTAGTCCGGCCGGTTGCGGCGCACCTGCAGCCACTGAGATGCCTGGTTCTGCATTTCCTTGACGCCCACTGGGTAGAGCTGAAGCTCGAAGCCCATCGACTTTGAGAGCTGTTCCAGGATCGGGATCGGCTCGCGGCCGTAGCCGACGTCGAGATAGATGAAGCCGACCTTCTTGCCTTTGATGTCACCGCCTTCTTGGCTTTCGATGTATTTGACGATCATCGAGGCGGCGTCCCAGTAGGTCGCCGGTGCGTTGAACACCCAGGGGAACGTCTCGCCGACGGCAGCGGCTGAAAGGCCATAGCCCATCGAGAACACAGGGATCTTGTCGACGGCAGCCTTCGGAATGAGCTGCAGCGTGATGCCGGTCGAGTACGGGTTATAGATGAGTGCGCCAAGCGCCTTCGTCTTCTCGTAGCATTCAACGCCCTTTTGCGCGTTGTAGCCGGTCTCGCACTCTTCGATGCGGATTTTGACGCCGCCGATGCCGCCGTCGCGCTCGTTGATGAGCTTCAGATAGTCCGTGAAACCGTTGGCCTGCGGGATGCCGGAGCCGGCGAAGGCGCCTGTGCGATAGCTGAGTACCGGCACGACCAGTTCAGCTTGCGCCGACGTTGCGACACCTGTCGCGAACATGGCGCCGGCCGCGATGCCGAGCGAAGTCTTCATCAGTTTCATGGGGTGTGTTCCTCCACGGTTATGTTCGTCGTTGCGAACGGTTTCAGGCGTTGGACCGCCCATCTGATCCTCAAACGTATCCGGAGTTTCGGACGCGCACGAGGCGCAAAAGGCCACTGCTTTGGTCGAGGCTTAACTCAGTAAGGAAACGGCCAAAGTCGCAGTTTCTCGCGCGCCACCGCCCAGAGCCTCGCAAGCCCATGCGGTTCCACGATGAGAAAGAAGATGATTAAGGCGCCGACGATCATGAACCGGAAATGCTCGACCGTCGCCGCTGCGATCTCGATGCCGAACCAGCCGGGCACCGTGTTGATGAGGATCGGCAGGACCACGATGAAGGTCGCGCCGAGGAACGATCCGATGATCGAGCCAAGCCCGCCGATGATGATCATAAAGAGGATCGGGAATGACGCGTTCAGGATGTTGAACACTTCGGGCTCGGCCGAGCCAAGCGACAGGAAAATCATCATCGCGCCGGCGACGCCGCAGAAATAGGACGAGATCGCAAACGCCATCAGCTTGGTGGGCAGCAGGCGTATGCCGATCAACTCCGCTGCGATGTCCATATCGCGGATGGCCATCAGCTTCCGGCCGAAGTTGCCGCGTGTGATGTTGATCGCAAGGACGGTGAGCACGCTCACGATCGAGAGCGTGACGAGGTATTGGAACACCGGATCGCCGTAGGGCTCAGTGAGCGGCATGCCGAACAACGAGCGGTTGATGGCGTCGATCGCCCCGGAGTCGTTGTAATTGTAAAGCCAGGCGATGCGCCCGAACGCCCACTCAAGGAAGAACTGAGCGGCGAGCGTCGCGACCGCGAGGTAGAACCCCTTGATCCTGAGCGAGGGCAGGCCGAACAGGACGCCGATTGCGGCTGAGAACAGCCCTGAGACGAAAATCCAGACGACGATGTTCACGTCCGGATAGATCGTCGTCAGTTTGTAGCAGGCGTAAGCGCCGACCCCCATGAAGCCGCCGGTGCCGAGCGAGATGAGCCCCGCGTAGCCGGTCAGGATGTTGAGCCCGAGTGCGGCGAGCGCAAAGATAAGCGTCGGGATCAGGATCGTATTGAGCCAGAACGCATCGGCGATGAATGGTACGACGAGGAACATGAAGGCGAGCAGCAGGCCGATCGCGACACGCTCTTGCGCGAGCGGCAGGATCGCCATGTCTGAGCGGTAGCTCGTCTTGTACTCGCCGACTTCGCGGTAAAGCATTAGGCGTTTTCCCAGGCGGTCGCGTTGGTTTCGAAGTCCGGCCGTTGCGGGCCGACGAGGCAGAAGCGGTGGCCGGTCGGCGCTTCCATGACAATCCAGCCCTTGATCGCGGCAATCCGTTTGGCGCCGAGCCCTTCAAGACGTGCGGCTTCGGCCTCTTTGTCGTCGGTCTCAATGTCGAGGTGGACGCGGCTGTCGTGATCGACGGCCTGGAGGAGCACTTTCGGCTCGCCATCCGGCGCCTCGAGCAGCACGTATTCGGGGTGAGCAGGATCGGGCCGCGCACGATAGCCAAGGAGCGCGGACCAGAACGCCGTCGCAGCCGTCAGCTCGTTCGTCTTGCAGTCGATGACGAGGCAGCCGATCCGGCTCTTATGTGGTTTGCCGTCGCTCATCGCCTAGATCCTCTCGATGATCTTTTCGCCGAACAGTCCCTGCGGGCGGAACCACAGGAAGATCAGCGCGATGAAGTAAGGCACCCAGCTCTCGATCGACCCGCCGACGAGCGGGCCCCAGTAGAACTCGGCGAGTTTCTCGGAGATGCCGATGATGAGGCCGCCGATGATGGCGCCGGGGATCGAGGTGAACCCGCCGAGGATCAGCACTGGCAGAGCCTTGAGCGCGATAATCTCGAGCGCGAACGATACGTCCGAGCGTGCGCCCCACATGATACCGGTCACCAGGGCGACAATGCCGGCTGCGAACCAGACGATGACCCAGATCTGCTGCAGCGTGATGCCAACCGACATGGCCGCCTGGTGATCGTCGGCGACGGCCCGCAGCGCGCGGCCGATCTTCGAGACGTTAAAGAAGATCGCGAGCGCGGCGACCATCAGGCCGGCGATGATCGCGGCTGCTACGTCAATGTGCTGGAAGATGACGACGCCGCCGAACATGTCGAACGCCGTCGAGCCCGTCGGCAAGCCGAGTTCTGACGTGATCATCGTCTTGGGCTCGCCGCCGAAGATAGTCTCGCCAAGACCGATCAGGAACGAGTTGAGGCCGATTGTTGCCATAAAAAGGATAATGTCAGGCTGGTTGACCAGCGGGCGCAGGACGATCCGTTCCACCGATACCGCAAGTGCGAACATGATCGCGATACAGGCGACGACGGAGACTGCGGCGGCGGCCGGCACGGGCAATTCGGTGTTGGCTCTGAGCAGCGCGTAGACGCCGACGAGCGAGAGCGCCGAGAACACTACCATGATGCCCTGCGCGAAGTTGAACACGCCGGAGGCCTTGAAGATGAGCACGAAGCCGAGCGCAATCAGCGCGTAGAGGATCCCTGAGACGAACCCTTCCCAAATGACCTGGATCAGCAGGTCAGGCGCGCCGCCCATTTCAAGGAATGGGTTCACAAACACATTGAACAGGATGTCCATCAGGCGGCGGCCTCGGCGAGCAGGGCGGTGGTGGCGGCGGCGCGGTGCGCTGAGCTCAGATTAGTCATGACTGACACCGAGGTAGGCGTCGATGACGTCTTGATTGGCCTGGACTTCGGCGGGTGTGCCGTCCGCAATCATTTCGCCGTGGTCGAGCACGACCACGCGGTCTGACAGGTCCATGACAACGCCCATGTCGTGTTCGATAAGCGCGATGGTCGTGCTGAGCTGTTCGTTCACGTCGATGATAAAGCGGCTCATGTCCTCTTTCTCTTCGAGGTTCATGCCGGCCATCGGCTCGTCCAGCAGCAGCAACTCAGGTTCCATCGCAAGCGCGCGGCCAAGCTCAACGCGCTTTTGCAGGCCGTAGGGCAGCTTGCCGACGGGCGTACGCCGGATGTGGGCGATCTCGAGGAAGTCGATGATGTCTTCGACCTTGCGGCGGTGGTCCACCTCTTCCGACATCGCAGGGCCGAAGCGGAGCGCCTGCCAGAACACGCCGCGCTTCATGCGCAGGTTGCGCCCGGACATGATGTTGTCGAGCGTCGACATGCCCTTAAAGAGCGCCACGTTCTGGAAGGTCCGCGCGATGCCCTGTGTTGCCGCGATATGCGGTTTCATCTGGCTGCGCGCCGCGCCCTTGTAAGTAATCGTGCCTTCCTGCGGGTGATAGAACCCGTTGATGACATTCAGCATCGACGTCTTGCCGGCGCCGTTCGGCCCGATGATCGCCCGGATCTCCCGCTCGCGAATGTCGAACGAGACGTTCTGGATCGCTTTGACGCCGCCAAACGAGAGCGAGACGTCTTTGACCGCGAGCATGACGTCGCCAAACGTCCGATCGTCGGCCGGCGGTGCTGCGGCTTCTGTAACCGCGGTGGCCTCGTCGAGCGCCGCAACTGAACCATCCGCGCTCATTCGGCAGCCTCCTTTACCGGCCGTGCAGCCGAGCCGTCGGTATCCATGTCGACGATCCGCACGTCGCCCTCAATTGCACCCTTGCGGCCGTCCTCAAACGTCACTTCGGTTTTGATCTTGCAGCGGTCGGCACCGGAATAGAGCGCGTCGATCAGCGGGGCGTAGCGTTCGGCGACAAAGCCGCGGCGGACCTTTTGCGTGCGCGTGATCTCGCCGTCGTCGGCGTCGAGTTCCTTGTGCAGGATGAGGAAGCGCTTGATCTGCGCGCCGGCAACGTTCGGTTCTTTTGCGAGCGCGGCGTTGGTCTCGCGCACATTGTCGGCGAGCATCCGGTAGACCTCGGGGTGGCCCGCCAATTCCTGATAGCTCGCATAGACGATGTTGTTGCGCTCAGCCCAGTTGCCGACCGCCGTCAGGTCGATGTTGAGCATCGCGGTGACGTAGTCGCGTCCATCGCCGATGGTCACCGCTTCTTTGATGTTGGGGAAGAACTTGAGCTTGTTCTCGATGTACTTTGGCGGGAACAGGCTGCCGTCGCGGAGTTTGCCGACATCCTTCGCGCGATCGATGATCTTGAGGTGACCGCGGTCGTCGAAGAAGCCTGCGTCGCCGGTGCGCACAAACCCATCGTCGGTAAGCGTCTCCGCCGTCTTTTCGTTGTCTTTGAAGTAGCCCGTGAACATGCCGGGTGACTTGAAGAGCACCTCGCCGTTGTCAGCGAGGCGCACCTCAACGTTTGGCGCCGGCGGGCCAACGGTGTCTGCGTAGATCTCGCCATCCGGCTGACAGGTGACGTACAGGAACGCTTCCGTCTGCCCGTAAAGCTGCTTCAGATTGAGCCCGAGCGAGCGATAGAACGCGAAGAGTTCAGGGCCGATGGCCTCGCCCGCCGTATAGGCGACGCGAACTTTCGAAAGGCCAAGCCGGTTTTTCAGCGGGCCATACACCAGCCGCTCGCCAAGCCCATAATAGAGCCGCGCGCCGAGGCCGACGTTCTCACCGTTGAGGATTTTCTCGCCGTGGCGCTTTGCAACATCGAGGAAGTGGCGGAACAGCCACCGCTTAGTGGGCCCCGCATCTTCCATGCGGATCATAAGGTCGGTCAGAAGTTGCTCGAAGACCCGCGGCGGCGCGAAATAGAATGTTGGGCCGATCTCGCGCATGTCATGCTGCGCGGTTTCCATGTCTTCGGGGCAGGCGAGCGTGAACCCTGAGACGAGGGCCTGCGCGTAGTTCAGATAGTGATCGCCGACCCACGCGAGCGGCAGGTAGGCGAGCGCTTCATCGCGCTCCGTCAGGCTGTCGAACTTGACCGTGTCTGTCGCGGCATTGATGCAGCCCTCGGCCGACAGCAGCACGCCCTTCGATTGTCCCGTCGTGCCGGAGGTGTAAAGCGTGACGCTTGTGTCGCGGCCGGTGCCCTTGGCAACTTCGCCGCGCCACCAGGCATCCCCGTCCGCGCGCTTGCGGCCAAGGGCCTGGACGTCCTCGAAGCTGAACAGCCGGCTGTGATCGTACTTTTTCAGGCCCCGCGGCTGGTCATATGCAATCCCGCGCAGGATCGGCACGCGCTCGCCGATGGAGAGAAGTTTGTCGACCTGTTCCTGGTCTTCGACAACGGCGAACGACACTTCGGAGTGGTTGAGGACGTAGGCCATCTCGTCGGCGACCGCGTCCTGGTAGACCGGCACCGGCACGGCGCCGAGGCTTTGGGCTGCTGCAAACGTCCAGTAAAGGCGCGGGCGGTTTGAGCCGACGATCGCAATGCTGTCGCCACGGCTCACGCCAAGTTCGGCGAGGCCAAGCGCGAAGTCGCGGACTTCGTTGGCAACCTCCGCCCAGGTCCACGTCTGCCAGATGCCGTAATCTTTGTGCCGGTAGGCAGGGCGGCGGCCGAACTTTTCCGCATTCCGCAGGAGCAGTTTCGGCATCGTGTCCAAGCGCGCGTCGGCCGCGCGAGACGAGTTGGCCTCGGACAAGGTCGATCTTCCTCCCGGGCGGCTGTTCAGCAACCGCGTTGAACTTTGATTTCTTTCCTTGTAACCGGGCGCTTAGGCGCAGCGCAACCTCGGGCGGCAACGGATCGTCGCGGCAGCCCGCGCACACTTTTGTCACCTCGAGCAATCACGAAGGAACCGGCGATGGCGACGGAACTTTACCACTACATCGGCGGCAAGCGGGTTTCCGGAACAAGCGGTCAGTCAGCGGACGTCTATTGGCCAATGACCGGTGAGGTCGCAGCGAAAGTGCCGCTCGCCTCGCTAGAAGACATGCGGGCCGCCGTCGAGAATGCGAAAGCGGCACAGCCGGCTTGGGCTGCAACGAACCCGCAACGGCGCGCCCGCGTCATGATGAAGTTTCTGCAATTGGTCGCGCGCGACAATGAGAAGCTCGCCGAAGCGCTCGCGCGCGAACATGGCAAGACGATCCCCGACGCAAAGGGTGACATTCAGCGCGGCGTTGAGGTTTGCGAGTTTGCGATCGGCATCCCGCATCTCTTGAAGGGCGAATTCACCGAAGGTGCCGGACCGGGCATCGACATTTACTCGATGCGCCAGCCGCTCGGTGTCGTCGCTGGGATTACGCCGTTCAACTTCCCAGCGATGATCCCGATGTGGAAGTTTGCCCCGGCGATCGCGTGCGGGAACGCGTTTATCCTAAAACCGTCGGAGCGCGATCCGTCCGTGCCGCTGATGCTGGCGGAGCTGATGACGGAAGCGGGCTTGCCGGACGGGATCTTGAACGTTGTCAACGGCGACAAGGGTGCGGTCGACGCGATCCTTGATGATCCAGATATTCAGGCCGTCGGCTTCGTTGGCTCGACGCCGATTGCCGAGTACGTCTACACGCGCGGGTGTGCAGCCGGGAAACGCGTGCAGTGCTTCGGCGGCGCAAAGAACCACATGATCGTGATGCCGGATGCCGACATGGACCAGGCCGTCGATGCGTTGATCGGCGCGGGCTACGGCTCAGCCGGCGAGCGCTGCATGGCGGTCTCGGTCGCAGTCCCGGTCGGTGAGACGACCGCGGATCGGCTTGTCGAAAAGCTGATCCCGCGTGTCGAAGGGCTGAAGATCGGCCCCTCCACCGACCCGTCTGCTGACTTCGGACCGGTGGTGACGGCGGCTCATCTCAGCAAGGTCAAAGACTACGTGGCGCTTGGGCTCGAGGAAGGCGCGTCGCTCAAAGTCGACGGCCGCGACTTCAAGCTGCAGGGCTACGAAGACGGCTTCTACATGGGCGGCTGCCTGTTCGACGACGTGACGCCGGACATGCGGATCTACAAGGAAGAGATCTTTGGGCCGGTCCTCTCGGTCGTGCGCGCGAAAACTTACGAAGACGGGCTTCAGCTTGCCAACGACCACGAGTACGGCAACGGCGTCGCGATCTTCACCCGCGACGGCGACGCAGCCCGCGATTTCGCGTCGCGCGTGCAGGTCGGCATGGTCGGCGTCAACGTGCCAATCCCGGTACCGCTCGCCTACTACACGTTCGGAGGCTGGAAGCGTTCGGCGTTTGGTGACCTCAACCAGCACGGCCCCGACAGCGTGCGCTTTTACACCAAGACCAAGACGGTCACGTCGCGCTGGCCGAGCGGCATCAAAGACGGCGCCGACTTCTCGATCCCAACGATGGGTTAGAAGGCTTCAGGCTGCCGGTTCGGCCCTCAAGTCCGTGATCGCCGAGAGCCGAGCCTGAGCCCGCCGCCGTCAGCGGGTTCGGCTTAGGCCGGCTGCTGGACGAGGCGATGGTTGGCGTCGAGCTGCGTGAACAGTTGCAGCCCACCGCTGTCCTTTTGCGCCCAGACGAGATTGCCGGTCATGATCTCTCCGCTCGGCAGGGTGAGCGAGACGAGCGTGCCGGCCGGCGGCAGATGCGCGTCGGCCGCCGCAATTCTCAAACCCGTCCGCGAGGCATCGCGCAGTTCACCCGTTGCGGCCGCGCCGTGCCACCGGATCGCGACCGGATCAGACTGAGCAACACGATCGCCACCATCGCGGCGGTCTAGGGCAACACGGCAGATGTGCCGCGTGACGGATCGGTGCGGCGCTTTGCCAGCGCTCGCTTCTTTGAGCTCGCGCATCGCATTTGCGCTGGCCGGATCAAGTCCAGTCATGTCGTCGGGTCCCTTTGGCCAGTGTGCGACCGTGAGCAGGCGCGCCAGTTCCTCGGTGACGCGACGCCACGCGAAGGCAAGTGCGGTTTCGTTGAGCGCCGACCGGCGGCCGGGTTCGCTGCGCTCGTCGATGAATGCGGTTGTGGTCTCGACTGCGAACCTGAGGCGAAGGCCACAGACTTCAGAGCGACGCCGCGCTTCGATGGACCGCGAGGCGAGCGCTGCGAAGGCAGCGCCTGAACGATCGATCGACGTGGTGCGAAGCCCGGCAAGGCCGGCGGCCTCGTCAATCAGCCCGCAGCGCAGAGCGTTGGCGAGGCTTGCTGCACGGACCACCTCGTCGACGGCCGTGATCAGATGGTGCGGCAGCGCTTCCGGCTTAGGGCCGGCCCGCGCGTCCACTTGTTCTGCAGCTCCGGCCACCGTGTAGTCTCCGCGACAGATTACCTGCGCAGACCGTGGCAGGCGAAACCAGCAAAAACAATCAAATGCAATTCATTAAGATAATCACGCGTTCCAAATCTAATAAAATGCGAATGATTTCAGAAACGCGCGGTTTACGAAACGGCGCCGATGTGACGTGCCGATGTGTGCCTGAAGCGACGGATCAAGAGCGCCGCATAGACCAAGAGTGCAAGCGTCAGGCCGACCCAAAGCCCCGGCGCGCCAAAGCCGAACGTGAAAGCGAGAAGCCAGAGGACGGGCACGCCGACGACCCAGAAGCTGAAGGTCGAATAAAAGAACAATGGCCGCGTATCGTTATAGCCGCGGAGAATTCCGCAGGTGACGCACTGCAAGCCGTCGATCACAAAGAAGCAGGCGGCGATGATCACGAGTGTCGGCGCGAGGCGGAAGGTGTCGGCGTTGTCTGGTGTCTCGGCGCCCAGGAATAGCTCGGGGATGTGGCCCGCGGTGGCCCAGGCGGCGATCATGACGATCGTGGTTGAAACCGCCGTCAGCGTGAGCCCGACCCATCCGGCCTGCTGTGCGGCGACCGGATTTCGCGCGCCGTACCAGTAGCCAACCCGCACGGCGGCTGCCTGCCCGATGCCGAGCGGGACCATGAAAGCGAGCGACGCCATCTGCATCGCAATCTGGTGGCTTGCGAGCGCTGCCGTGCTGATGAGGCCTGCGAATAAAACGGCGATGGCAAACAGCCCGTGCTCCATGAAGAACGCAGCACCAATCGGCGTGCCGATCACAAACAGCGAGCGGAACTGCTCCCAGTCTGGCCGCCACAGTCGGACGAGCGGTTCGTACTGATTGAGATGGCGATCAGCGCGGATTGCAGCGGCGGCTGCAATGCACATCAGGACGTTGACGATCGTTGTCGCAATCCCGGCGCCGATGATGCCCAGCGCGGGCAGGCCGAGGCCTCCGTAGATCAGCAGGTAGGCGAGCGCCACGTTGAGCGGGATCGCAGCCAACATGATCCACATGCCAGGTTGTGGCCGGTCGAGCGCGCTCATGTAGCCGCGCATTGCAAAGAAGATCCACGCGGGCACAACGGACCATGCCAGGCCATAGAGATACGTGCCCGCCAGCGCCGATGTCTCCGGCGCCTGTCCAATCGCGAGCAGGATGGGCTCGGCTGCGAGCTGCAGCCCGACAAACGGAAATCCAATTGCAATCGCGGCATGAATGCCGACGCGCAGGCTGCGGCGGATCATAACGGCGTCACGCGCGCCGACCGCCTGGGCCGTCAAAGGCGCGACCGCAGACATGATCCCCATGCCGAAAATGAACGCACTGAACAGGATCGTGTGGGCAAGCGCGCCCGCTGCCAGGTACGTATCGCCAAGCCGGCCGATCAGCATGAGATCGGTCGTGAACATCGCAACCTGGCCGACCTGGGTCAGCACAAGCGGTACGGCGAGCGCGAACGAGATGCGCGCCTCCGCTGACCAGGCGAGAAGCGGCGTGGGTCCTGCGCTGCCTTTGACGTCGACGTCGGCCATCGCCGGTGTTGCCTTGTCAGAACCGCGCGGGCGGTCGAGGCCGAACGCCTCTGGCCTTGCACGCGCTTTTGCGAGAAGTTGCGTCGGCCGGGGGCGGAGCATAGGCGCAGCCGGTAAGACGAGGCCTGACTGCGCGAAAGGACACCGTGATGCCGGTGACGCCAGCCCGAACCGAAACCTGGACGTACCTAGACGGCGACTGGCACGAAGGCAATGTCGCTGTGGCCGGTCCGCTAACCCACGCGTTCTGGCTCGGATCGTCCGTGTTCGATGGCGCGCGCGCCTTTGACGGTACGACACCGGATGCTGATCTGCATTTCGCGCGGGTCAATCAATCTGCGGAGGCGCTGGGCCTGAAGCCGAACGTCACACCCGATGTTATGCTTGGTCTGTTGGCCGACGGTTTGAAGCGCTTCGACACCAAAGAGGCGATCTACATCCGACCGATGTATTGGGCGGACCACGGCGGCTATATGGGCGTGCCAAGTGACCCCGACAGCACGCGGTTTTTGCTCTGCCTCTATGTTGCGCCCATGATTTCGCCGACCGGGTTTTCGCTTGGGCTTTCACCGTTCCGACGGCCAACGATCGAGACCATGCCAACGAATGCGAAATCTGGCTGCCTCTATCCGAACAACGGCCGCGCGATCATGGAAGCCAAGAGCCGCGGCTTCGACAACGCGCTCGTCCTCGACATGCTTGGCAACGTCGCCGAGACGGGAACGTCGAACTTGTTCATGGTCAAGGATGGTGTTGCGATGACGCCCGCCGAGAACGGTTGTTTTCTGGCCGGCATCACGCGCAACCGTACGATCGCGCTGCTCCGCGAGGCGGGTGTGGCCGTTGAGGAGACGCGGCTCACCGTCGACGACTTCCTGGGCGCCAATGAAGTGTTCTCAACCGGCAATCATTCCAAGATCGTGCCCGTCACGCGCATCGGCGAGACCAGCTTTCAGCCTGGGCCCATCGCCAAGAAGACCCGCGATCTCTATTGGGACTACGCCCATGCGATGGCCGCCTGAGGCGCCGCGCACGCCCGACGCGCGCCCGCGAACGCGCCCGCCTGATCCAACTAAGACGCCCGCGCCCGAGCTGACAAAGAAGGAGCCAAAGCAATGGCCACATATCGCCTGCACTGCTTCGCGCAGTCCGGAAACGCCTACAAGGTTGCACTTTATCTGAATTGCGCCGGGCTCGATTGGGAGCCTGAGTTCGTCGACTTCATGAAGGGCGGGATCACGCGCGATCCCTCATGGCGCGCGGCCAACAACCCGATGGGCGAGGCCCCGGTGTTGGAGTTCGAAGGGCGTCGCTATACGCAGTCCGGCGCGATCCTCACCTACCTTGCCGACACGACGGGCATGTTTGCGCCCGGCTCCGACCAGGAGCGGTATGAGGCGCTGCGCTGGATCCTGTTCGACAACCACAAGTTCACAAGCTTCTACGCCACGCACCGCTTCATGAATGCCTTCCTGCCCGACACGCCGAACCCGGCCGTCATGGCGTTTTTGCGCGGCCGGTTTGAGGCGGCTGTCGGCGTGGTTGAGAAGCATCTCGACGGACGCCACTTCATGCTTGGCGAGAACCCAACGATCGCTGACTTCTCGATCGCCGGTTACATGTTCTACGGACCCGATGAGAGCGGCATCGACATCAAGGCGGACTACCCGCACATCGCTGCATGGATGGAGCGGATGGCGTCGCTGCCCGGCTGGAAGGCGCCCTACGATCTGATGCCCGGCGACTACATCGCGCCGCGCGCACGTTAAGGGCCCCGGTCGATGGCCATTGCGACGCGCCTAACTGAGCGGCTCGGCATCCAGCATCCCGTGATCTGCGCGCCTATGGCGCTTGCGACGGGCGGCGCGCTGGCAGCGGCGGTGTCGCACGCCGGTGGGTTGGGGCTGGTGGCCGGCGCTTATTGCGATCGCGAATGGACGCTCGGGCAAGTGCGCGCTGCAGGCAACGCACGCGTGGGCGCTGGTTTCATCACATGGGCCCTCGCAAAAGCACCGGACCTGCTGACGGACGTGCTCAAGCATCAGCCGGCGGCCGTCTTTCTGTCGTTCGGCGACCCGCAGCCGTTTGCCGATGAAATCAAGGACGCAGGCGCCGCGTTGATCTGCCAGGTGCAATCGCGCGGCGATGCCGAAGCAGCGATCGCCGCCGGCGCGGACGTCATCGTGGCGCAAGGCGCAGAAGCTGGCGGCCACGGCGAGGTTCGCGCCACCATGTCGTTCGTCCCAGAGGTCCGCGACCTGATTGAGCGCCATGAAACGGGCACGTTGCTGTGTGCAGCCGGCGGGATCGCGGATGGGCGCGGATTGGCAGCCGCCCTTGCGCTCGGCGCGGACGGCGTCGTCATGGGCTCACGCTTCTGGGCATCGGCTGAATCGCTCGCCCACGACAACATGATCGCAGCCGGCATCGCCGCGACCGGCGACGACACGATCCGCTCGTCCGTGATGGACATCGCGCGCCGGCTAGACTGGCCGGGCCGGTTTACCGCGCGCGTCCTGCGCAACGGCTTTACCGATCAGTGGCATGGCCGCGAGGCTGACCTGATCGCCGACGCTGACGCGCAGGCCGCGCGCTGGCGCGACGCCTGGGCCGCCGGCGATACCGATGTCGCCAACACGTTCGTCGGCGAAGCCGCGGGCCTCATCCACGATAAGCCACCGGCTGGCGAGTTGCTCCAGCGGGTGGTCGCGGAAGCTGAGAGCGTGATTGCGGCCAATGCGCGTTTGATCGACGGCGGCCGCTCGCTTAACTGATCGCCACGCCCCGTTCGTATTCAAGAGGTCTGATATGCACTTCGCGCTCACGGAAGAGCAGACGGCGATCCAGGAAATGGCGCTCGACTTTGCCCGGGAGCAACTTGCGCCACACGCAGACGCCTGGGACGAGAACAGCCACTTCCCGGTCGACGTCATTCGCGAAACGGCGCCGCTCGGCATGGCCGCGATTTACGCCGATGCCGACCACGGCGGGTCGGGTCTCTCGCGGCTGGATGGCGCTTTGATCTTTGAGGCGCTTGCCTACGGCTGCCCCACGATCTCGGCCTATATCTCGATCCACAACATGGTCGCGTGGATGGTCTCCAAGTACGGCGATGACGCGCAGCGGGCAGACTGGATGGCGAAGCTCGTATCGATGGAATGGCTTGCGAGCTACTGTTTGACCGAGCCGTCTTGCGGGTCGGATGCGGCGGCGTTGAAGACGACCGCGCGCCGCGATGGCGACGATTACGTCCTGAGCGGCACCAAGCAATTCATTTCAGGAGCTGGCGCGACGGACTTCTACTTCGTGTTTGCGCGGACGAGCGATGACGGGGCCAAGGGCATCTCAGCGTTCGCAATTTTCAAAGACACGCCGGGCCTGAGCTTCGGCGCGAACGAGCGCAAGATGGGCTGGAACGCGCAGCCGACGCGGCAGGTCATTCTCGACGACGTCCGCGTGCCGGCGGCGAACCGCATCGGGCCGGAAGGCCACGGCTTCCGCTTTGCAATGAGCGGGCTCGATGGCGGCCGCATTAACATCGCGGCATGTTCGAGCGGTGCTGCCTGGGCCGCCCTCGACAAAGCCAAGAGCTACGTCTTCGAACGGTCCGCGTTCGGCAAGGCGATTGCCGATTTCCAGGCGATGCAGTTCAAGATCGCCGATATGGCAACCGACCTCGAAGCCTCGCGGCTGATGCTCTACCGCGCCGCCGACGCGCTCGACCGCGCCGATCCGCAAGCAACGATGTATTCGGCCATGGCCAAGCGGTTTGCGACGGACCTCGGCTCAAAGATCGCGGATAGCGCGCTGCAGATCCACGGCGGTTACGGCTACCTTAAAGACTACGGCGTTGAGAAAATCGTCCGCGATTTGCGGGTGCATCAGATTCTGGAAGGGACCAACGAGATCATGCGCGTTGTTATTTCGCGGCATCAGCTAGGCGGCAACCGTGGCTGACGCCCACAGCACCCTTGTGCGCGTCGAAGGGCGCGCCGGCCGCATCACGCTCAATCGGCCTGACCATCTGAACGCGCTTGCCTACGAGCAAGTCGCCGTCATTCACGATGCGCTCAATCGCTGGGCCGCCGACGATGCCGTCCAACTCGTCATCCTCGACGGTGCCGGCGACCGCGCGCTCTGCGCCGGCGGCGATGTCGTGGCGCTCTATCACGCGCGTGACGACGAAAGCGACCTGGCCGCCCGCTTTTGGCGAGAAGAGTATGCGCTGAATTCCGCGATCCATCGCTACCCAAAGCCGTTCGTCTCGATCATGGACGGCATCGTCATGGGCGGCGGCATTGGCCTGTCAGCGCATTCCTCGCATCGGATCGTCACGGAACGCTCGAAGCTTGCGATGCCGGAGACGACGATCGGGCTGATTCCGGACGTCGGTGGCACCTGGCTGCTGGCCAACGCGCCGGGCGGCATGGGGCTCTATCTCGGGCTCCTTGGCGAACGCATGGGTGCGGCCGATGCGATCTATGCGGGCTTTGCCGATAGCCATGTGGCGTCGACCGAGCTGCCGGCTCTCATCGGCGAGCTGACCGCGGCCGATGGCGATCCGGTCGGCGCGACGATTGCGGAATACGCGAGCGCACCGGCGCCCGCTCTCCACGCAACGCGGCAGGACAGCATCGATCGTGTGTTCGCCGGCGAAAATCTCGATGACGTCATCGGCAACCTGAGCGCGGCCAATGCGCCGGACTGGGCGCAATGGGCGACCGAGACGCTGGAGAAAAAGTCCGCACTCGCCGTCGCTCTGACGTTTGATGCCGTACATGAGGCGCGCCGCCTGGGCTCGCTCGAAGCGTCGCTTAAGAACGAATACCGCCTCGTCAATCGTCTCTACGAGGGCGGCGAGTTCCTCGAGGGCGTACGCGCCCTGCTCGTCGACAAAGACAAGCAGCCGAAGTGGCAGTACGCTTCGACAAGCGACATCCCAAATGAGGTGCGCATATCCTATGCCGCGCCGCTTCAGAACCGCGAAGAGCTCAACCTTTCGCCGCCCAACGCCGCCTGAGGAGCCAATCCATGACCGATGCCGCCAAAGCTGATCCGCCGCGTCAACGTCCGGGTCCGCTGAGCGGCATGCGTGTGCTCGACCTCAGCCACGTGATGGCGGGGCCGACGTGCGGTCTGATGCTCGCCGACCAGGGCGCCGACGTCATCAAGGTCGAAAAGCTCGGCACCGGTGATGATACCCGCCGCATGCTGCCGCCCGACATCAACGGCGAAGCGGCGGCCTACATGATGATGAACCGCAACAAGCGCGGCTTTGCGATTGATCTCAAAAACCCGAAGGCGAAACCGGCGTTCGAACGTATGGTCGCGGCCAGCGACGTGGTGATTGAAAACTACCGTCACGATACGATGGCCCGGCTTGGTCTCGGCTACGATCGTTTGCAGGCCATCAATCCCGGCCTCATCTACTGCGAGATCTCAGGCTTCGGCCGGACCGGGCCATTGGCGACGCAGGGCGGGTTTGATCTGGTCGCGCAGGGCATGTCCGGTCTGATGTCGATCACGGGCGAAGCGGCAGGCCGGCCGCCGGTCAAGGTTGGCCCGCCGATCACTGACATCACCGCCGGCATCCTGGCCGCTATGGGTGTGACTGCGGCGTACGTCCACAAACTCAAAACCGGCGAGGGCCAGCGCGTCGACACATCACTGTTCGAGGCCGGCATCACGCACACCTATTGGCAGTCAGCCGTTTACTTCGCGACCGGCGTGTCGCCGGAGCCGCTCGGATCGGCGCATCCGCTTTCGGCACCTTACCAGGCGTTTGAGACAGCGGACGGCTGGCTGAACCTCGGCGCATCGAACCAGACCACCTGGGAAAAATTCTTGGGCGTCGCCGGCGATAGAAAACTGGCGGCCGATCCACGGTTCGCCTCGAACGCCGCGCGGATGGAGAACCTGCCGGCGCTGGTCGAAATCCTGAACGGCATCTTTCGCCAGAAGAGCACGGCGGTCTGGCTTGAGCAGCTTGAGGCGGCGGGCGTTCCGGCCGGTCCGGTGTTGACCATCGGTGAGATGGAAGCCCACCCGCAAACGCGCGCGCGGGCGATGGTGCCGACGGTGTCGCATCCGGTTGCGGGCGACGTGCAGGCGATCGGCCTGCCGGTGAAGTATAGCAAGACGCCCGGCAAGGTATCCGACCCCGCGCCGCGGCTCGGCGAGCATACGGAAGCCGTGCTTACAGAGTTCGGGTTTACGCCGGCAGAGATTGCTGATCTGCGCGAGGCAGGCGCGATCGCCTGACGCCGGCCGGCCCCATGCACTTCGCCCTGATTGCGCCGCCACTGGCCGGCCACATGAACCCCATGCTTGCGCTCGGTGGCGAACTGATCGCGCGCGGACATCAGGCGACGTACTTTGGCGTTGCCGACACGCGCGACCGGGTTGTGCGCGCAGGTGTCGCGTTCGTTGCGATGGGCGCGGGAAGCCATCCAGCCGGCGAACTTGAGCAGCGCAGCCGGATGCTCGCCCGCGCCGGCTCGCTCTCGGCATTAAGGGGCGTCATCGACATGATGGCGCGCGATACGAAGATGCTCGTTGCGGGCCTGCCGCAAGCGCTCCACGACGCGCGCGTCGACGGGCTCATCGTCGATCAGCTTGAGCCCGCAGGCGGCCTTGTTGCGCGTCATCTCGGCCTGCCGTACGCGAGCCTCGCAAGCGCGCTGATGATCAATCGCGATGTGATCGCGCCGCCCTATTTCACGGGTTGGCAGCCGAAGGACACATCAACTGCGCGGCAGATGATCAAGGGCGCTGAACAGGTCTACGACTGGCTGACCCGGACGCACGGCAACGTCATTGCCGCGGCCGCGCACGATTGGCGGCTTGGGGATCTCAAAACCTGCCAGGATTGCCTCTCGCCGGACCTCGATCTCATCCAGATCCCGGCCGCCTACGACGTGCCCAGGCTCGCGCCTGCCCCGCAGCTTGCCTTTGTCGGGCCGATCCGCGCGGCGGGTGACGCGGACGATCAAACCTTGCCAAACGCAAAGCCAGGCGACGGCCGGCCTCTGGTCTTTGCATCGTTCGGCACGCTCTTCGGCGGTCGGTATCAATCGTTTCTCGCCATTGCAGAGGGCGCCCGAAGGGCTGGGTGCCGCGTGGCGATCGCGCATGGCGGAAGGTTGACATCAGATGAGGTTCGCCACCTCGAGGCGTCGGGCGCGGACGTCGCTGACTTCGTACCGCAGCGTGCACTGCTGCAGTCAGCGGCGGCCTGCGTCTCGCATGGCGGCATGAACACCACGATGGATGCGCTTGAAGCCGGTGTCCCGCTTCTCGCGATGGCCATCGGGTTCGACCAGATGGCGAACGCTGCGCGCATCGAACATCACGGCTGCGGAATGGCGCTGACGCACCGGAAGGCAACGCCAGATCGCGTCGCGCGCGCACTCGATGCGCTGATCAACACCGTTGGTTATGCGGCGCGCGCCAAATCGATGAGCGCGGCGATCAAAGCCTGCGGCGGCCGCAGAGAGGCCGCGAACCGAGTCGTTGAGTTGGTCGAGGCCGCTACTCAGCCGCGCGTGCAGTCCGGCGCGCCCGCAGCTTCGCCCTAAGCTTCGCGACAGGCGGCGCATAGAGAAAGCCAAACGACACGCCGCCGTCTGGCGTCTTGGCTGCGTGGTGGAGATGATGCGCCTCGATCAGCCGGGCGAGGTAACCGGACTTGGGCTGCCAGGCGACCGGCAGCCGCTTATGTGTCAGCACCTCGTGGACGACGACGTAGAACGCGCCGTAGACGCAAACGCCGATGCCAACCCAGAACACCCAGTGCCAGGCCGGGCCGATCTGGCCGAGCAACAGAAACGCGATCGCAAACGCCGCGAACACCAGCGAGAACATGTCGTTCACCTCAAAGGCGTGATCGTGATGCTCGTGATGGCTCTTGTGCCAGGCCCACCCCCACGTGTGCATGACATAGCGATGGATGAACCAAGCAAAGGCTTCGGTCGCAACGCAGCTCACGCTGATGATCAGCACGATAGCTATCCAGGACATCTCAACTCCGAAGCATAACCCGCTGAAGTAGCAATGGGCTCAGTGACCCAACTGTTCCCGGGCGCATGATCTAATTGGTGTCGTCACTACGCACGGGTGCCCCTTCAAGATTGCTGCAGCCGCCATGTGCATGGCGCTTCGAGGCAAGCTTTTGACGAAAACGCTCAAGACCGCTTCACGCGCAGCACGGCTCCCTGATTGTCGCGGACGTATCCGCGGCACGGCACCGAGCCGGTGTCTGGAGGAGCGGGATAAACGCAATGGCCGAGATCAATGGGACTGGCGAAGCTGACGCCGGGGCAGGCGAACGCAAGCCCAAGCGGCGCGGCCGCGAAGCCCGCCGCGCCGCGCGCACGTCGCAGAAGATTGCAGCACCCGCATACCTGACGCGCGCCTTTGCACCGGTCTCGATCCTGACGGACGAGACGCTTTCCGAAATCGAGGTAAACGCCGACGCGTTGCTCTCTGACATTGGCATTGAGTTTCGCGGCCATACGGGTGCGCTCAAATTGTTCCGCGAGGCCGGCTGCGACGTCGACGGCGAGCGCGTCCGCTTCCCACAGGGGCTTGCGCAGCAACTCTGCGCAACCGCGCCGGCTGAGTACATCCAGGCTGCGCGCAACCCGGAGCGGTCGGTTCGCGTCGGCGGCGATGCGACCGTGTTCGCCCCGGTCTACGGCTCGCCGTTCGTGCACGATCTCGATCGCGGCCGCCGCTACGGCACGATCGACGACTTCGAGAACTTCGTCCGCCTCGCATACCTTTCGCCGTGGATGCACCACTCAGGCGGCACGGTCTGCGAACCGGTCGATGTCCCGATCAGCGTCCGCCACCTCGATATGGTGCACGCGCACATGCGGCTCTCGGACAAGCCGTTTATGGGCTCCGTCACCGCGCCGCAGAATGCAGAGGACAGCGTTGCGCTGTGTCGCCTGTTGTTCGGCGGCGGGCGGGCCATCGATGATCTGCCGACCTGCATGACGAGCCTCATCAACGCAAACTCACCGCTCGTCTGGGACGACACGATGCTCGGCGCGGCGGAGGTTTATGCCCGCGCCAATCAAGCCTGCATCATCACGCCGTTCATTCTGGCCGGCGCCATGAGCCCGGTCACGGTCGCAGCCACGCTGTCGCAGGTGCTCGCCGAGGTCTTGTCCGGGATCGCCTTCACGCAGCTAGTCCGCCCGGGCGCACCGGTCGTGTTTGGAACGTTCGTCTCGACCGTCTCGATGCAGTCCGGCGCGCCAACGTTCGGGACGCCGGAAGCCGCTCAGGCCATCTACGGTGCGGCAGCCCTCGCCCGCAGGCTTGGCCTCCCGTTCCGCTCCGGCGGCAGCCTCACAGCCTCAAAGCGCGCCGATGCGCAAGCGGCTTATGAGAGCGCGAACACGCTGTCGCCGGGTGTGATGGCGGGTGTGAACTTCATGCTGCATGCGGCCGGTTGGATGGAGGGCGGGCTTGCCTCGTCGTACGAAAAGTTCGTGATGGATTGCGATCAGCTCGGCGCGATGCAGAAGTTCGCAGCCCCTGTTGGGACGACCGCAAACGATCTCGGCCGCGCGGCCTTCGACGAAGTCGGCCCGGGCGGGCATTTCCTTGGGTGTGCGCACACGCAGGCCAACTACGAAACAGCATTTCACCGCTTCGACCTCCACGATAGCAACTCGGTCGAGCAGTGGGAGGCTGAAGGCTCAAAAGATATGGCGGAGCGGGCCAACGCGCGTTGGAAGGCCATGCTTGCTGAATATGAAGCCCCGCCGCTGGACCCTGCAACAGCCGAAGCACTGGACGACTTTGTTACGCAGCGGAAGGCTGTGACGCCGGAGGCTGGCGCGTGAGTGGCGCGGCGCTCGCACCGCAGGATTGGCCCGGGCCGTTCGAGGTGTCAGGCGGCTGCGGGTGCGGAGGCGTTCGGTTCCGCGTCCATGGCAAGCTCAGACCGCCAATCGCGTGCCACTGTGGCCAGTGTCAGCGGGCAAGCGGCCACTTTGTCGTCGCCACGCAAGCGCTGGCGACGGATGCGACGATCACCGGGGCAGATGCCATCACATGGTACCGGTCATCGGACATCGCTGACCGCGGCTTCTGCGCGAGGTGTGGCTCACAGCTCTTCTACCGGCCGCATGACCGCAAACGACTGTCGATCATGATGGGTGTGCTTGACCGCCCGCATCCGCCAGAGCTGAGGCTTGCCGCCCACATCTTCACCGGCGACCGTGCGACGTACTACGACATCGCAGATGGCTGTCCGCAGTTTGCCACGTGGCAGGACGGCGACGCGCGCGCCGGCTGAGCTTATCCGCGCGCCGTCGTCAGCTTCCGGCGGCCCTTGAGCGCTTCGGCAACGCTGAGCAGTACGAAGCGTGGCGCCATGATAAGATACCGGCGCCAAAGCCTGCGCGGCTCCGACATCAGCCGGTGCAACCATTCGAGCCCGTTTCGCTGCATCCAAACCGGAGCGCGCTTGACGTTGCCGCTGTGGAAGTCAAAGGCGGCGCCGACGCCGATCAGCGTCATCCCCGGCAGGCGCGCGCTCATCTCGTGCATCCAGCGTTCCTGCTTGGGACACCCGAGACTGACCCAGACGATGTCGGCGCGGGACGCGCGAATGTGATCGAGTGCGGCCTCGGTTTCTTCAGCCGACAATGGGCGGAAAGGTGGCGCGTAGCTGCCGCAGATGTTGAGCCCCGGATAGTAGGTCGCGAGCTTCTCGGATAGTGACGCGCCGGTGGCTTCCGTGCCGCCGTAAAAGTAGTGCCGCCAGCCGCTGGCTTCTGAGGCCTTGCAGATCTCAAGCATGAGGTCCGGACCGCAGACGCGGCGGATCTCGGTGTTGCCCCGTAGGCGGCTCACCCAGACAAGCGGCGTCCCGTCGGGCGTCACCATGTCGGCGTCTGCGAGAGCGGCCATGTGGTCCGGGTCGTCGTGACCGCGCATGACGGAGTGCACATCGCTAACGCAGACGTAGCGGGCTTCCTTGCGCGCAATCCAGCCACCGATCCGTTCGATCGCCGTCGTCATATCGACGACGCTAACCGGCACGCCAAGAATGTTGATGCGTTGGTCTGCGGCGGGTTTTTGGGTGTCGGCTGTCATTCGCGTACTCATTCACTCGAAACACCGAAAGCGCTGGCGTTGCCGGGCGCAGCGGTCGATAGAGGCCTCGACCGCTTGCATGATGTTTGCAGGCGGACCTGCACGACTTGGGCCAGCCACTTGCGCCGCGAAGAGACGGTTTCCGGAACCGGCCGCCGCCGATCACGGAGCTTTGCTCCGACGGCTGGAAATTTAACGTTCTGTTAACCGGCGCGGCCGGTTAGCGTCAACGGCTGAGACTGGCCGGCAGGTAGACGAGGCAGCCCTCCGGGCATGGTGATGACGCGCAGCGCAACACGTCCAATCCTTCCTGCGCGTTGGCGGCAGGGCGCACCGGTTGGCTGGGCGCTGGTTGACCAGGCCTTCGCAAGCGGCGCGAATTTTCTGACGATGCTGATTGTCGCGCGCGCGCTGGGTGCCGAAGAGTTCGGCCGCTTCGTTCTTGCCTGGTTTGCGCTGTACTTCCTGCAGAACGTGCAGATTGCGCTGATCACCGCGCCGATGAAAACCATGGCGGTGCGCTGGCCGGGTCGCCGACGCGCGCCCTATCTGGGAGCGGCCTGGACGCAGCAGATGGCGCTCTCGGTTGCCGGCGCAGGTCTGGCCGCATCTGTCGCGCTCGCCTCAGCCATCGTGAAGCCGGACTGGCGGCTTGACGAACTTGCGCTGCCGCTGGCGCTTCTCGTGGCCGCAGGACAGGTGCCCGAGTTCTTCCGCATGGCCGGCTACGTCCAGGACCGCATTGCGCTCAGCACCGCCATCAGCGCGCTTCGATACCTCACGCAAATCGCGCTGCTGATTGTCCTCACCGTCTGGTTCACCGATGCAGCATCCGTCGCCACCGCGCTTTGGGCGATGTCGGCTGCCACGGCGCTGCCCTCGCTGATCGGCATCGCGGCTTACCGGCTGCCAATCCCGTCGGTGAGGCTGATCAAGCGCGTGGCGTGGCGTCACTGGGTGTTCGCGCGGTGGCTGGTCGCCTCGATGGCGCTGATCATTGGCCGCGAAAACTTCGTAAGCGTTGCGGTCGGCAGTTGGCTCGGGCTTGCCGAGGTCGGCATCCTGCGGGCGGCCGAACAACTCGTCATGCTCGTCAACGTGCCGCTGCAGGGGCTCGGCAACCTCATCACCGTGCGCGCGAGCCGTGCCTACGAAGCCGGCGGCACCGCGGGTCTGAAAGGCTTCCTGAAGCTGATCGCGCTCTACCTGATGGTGCCGCTTGCCGGCCTGCTCGCGGTGATCGGCCTCCTCGGCGACCCGATCCTGTCGCTTGTCTACGGCGCGGACTACGCGGGGCATGGCGCGGTGGTTGCCCTCTATGCCGTCGCGATGATCACGCATCTCGTAAAGGCACTTTGCGTCTACGCAGCCTGGGCGATGCAGCGCACGCGTATCGAGTTTTGGGCGACCATCTTCGGCGTTGCGGTCTCGGCCGTGCTCGCAATTCCGCTCATCGCAACCTTTGGGATCGCAGGCGCGGTCCTCGCCGAGATCGTGTTCGTTTCGCTCGCGGTGCTTGGCTTCCTGCCGATCTGGGCAGCGCTCGGATCCGGCGCAAACGGTGAGCGGCCGTCGCCCGGCATGCCAGGCGAACAGGACCGTGGAGGTGTCGCATGACGTCGTCTCGGCTGGTGCAGTGGCGCGCTCGCGCGATGCTTTTGATGGTCGCGTGTTACCTGCTGTTTGACGCAGGCTTTATGTTGGTGCGCATCCCGCCGACAGGCGGTCTTGGCCTGCCGCTCTCCGAGACGGTCATCCTGCTGTTTGCAGCGACGTTCCTCCTCGACGTCCGCCATGCGCCGCGCTTCTTGCAGGTCGCCCCCGTCACGCCGCTGCTCATCATTCTCCTGCTCGGGATCGTCCGCCTGGCGCTCGGCATTCAGGAGCACGGCATCTGGGCGGCGCGCGATGCATCGCACATGCTGACGATGCTCTATATCTGGATCGGGTTTGTTGTTGCCTCTGCGCCGGGCTTTCTCGATCTCTTCACGCGTGCACTGCGTGCAATGGCGCTCGCCGGGCTCGTCTACGCGCTCGGCTATCCCATACGCGACACGTTGAGCGGCCTGTCGCCGACGATTACAGCACCCGCCGGCTACACCATGCCGCTGATGTTCAACTACGTATCGGGCTCAATCTGGTCGATGACAGCAGGCGTCAATCTGCTGCTCGCGCGGCGGCCCGTCTTCGGTTTGCCCGCAACCGTCGTAGCCGGTGGACTGATCCTCTACTGCATCGTGATCTACCAGATGCGCTCGAGTTATCTTCAGTTCGCAGCGATCCTATGCCTGCTCATCGCCTTTCGCCCGCAAGCCGTCGGCCGGCTCAGCATTGGCGGCATCATCGGCATCTTCGTGCTGATGCTGGTCCTCGTCAGCGGCGTCGAGATTACCGGCCGCCTCGGCGAGAAGTTCTCGCTGGAGTTTTTGTCTAAGCACCTGCTCTCGATTGTCGGGATCGGCGCCGGTGGCGAGGACATCGTCGCAGGTGCCGCGAGCGGGTTCACGCAACGGCTCGGGTGGTGGACGAAGATCTTCAACGATCTGACAAGTGATCCGGTACGGCTCTTGTTTGGCCTGGGCTACGGGATTCCGTTGACTGACTTCGTCAACAACGAAGGCGCGCTCGTCCGCGAGCCGCACAACTCGACAATCTCGTTTACGGCGCGGCTCGGTCTCGTCGGCCTCATCGCATTCGTCTGGCTGCAAGCGGTCTTGCTCGTGCGATGGCTCAAGCTCTACCGGTTTGTCCGGCGCCAGGGCGACTTCGACTTCCAGGTCGCGATGCTGACGGTGATGGCGCTGGCCGCGTCGATCTGGATGTTCTCGATCGGCGAAGACGCGTTCGAGAAGCCGTTCAACTCAGTGCCGTACTACTTCTTCTTCGGTGTGATGCTACGGGCCTATGCGATGGCGATGGAGACGGCGAGCGACCCAGCAGGGCGGGCGGCGCCAGAGAGCCGCACCGTGCCGGCATGAGGCGGCTTCTCGCGTGCATCCTGGCGGTGCAATTGATGTCCTGCGCCGGCGCGTCGGCTGCGGTCTCCAAGATGATTGACGTGGCGGCCTTCGGCGCCACACCGAATGACGACGCCGATGACGCAGCCGGCATCGCGCGCGCGATCGCCGCTAGCCGCACCGCAGACACCATTCGCTTCCCGCCCGGGCGATACATGATCGCATCGACCGTCCGCCTGGCGGGAGAGCGCACTTACCGGGGCCGCGGTGCAACGCTCGTTAATGCGGCGGGGCGGGCCATGCCAGTGTTTGCCATCTCGGATGCGTCCGCGCTCAGCATCAGCGGCTTCACGTTTTCCGGTGGCGGCCTGAAGCTGGATGGCGGCAAGACCGTCTCGGTCCAGGCCAACACGTTCCGCGATATTTTCGATCCCGCCGCGCCTTTCGGCGCCGAGACCGGGATCTTCCTGTCGCGCCCGGTCACGGGGCTTTGGATCAGGAACAACCGGTTCGAACGCATCGGGCGCAAAGGCCAGCGCATCGGTACAGAAGCTGCGACCGGCATCCTCGCGTTCGATGTCTCGTCCGCCGAGATCGCGGGCAACACGTTCGTCGATGTCCATCAGGGCATGAGCCTGAACTTCGAGACCTCGCGGCGCGATATCCGCGTCACGCGGAATAAGATGACGGGCGTCTATCGCATGGGGATCGAGGCGCATGTGCCGAGCGATCGGCCCGGCGGCGGGCGCGATGTGCAGATCACCGGATTTGTCACCGCTGACAACACCGTGAGCTTCAGCCAACGCGGCAGCGAGCACATCGGGTTATCGATTGTGCTGAACCACAGCGTCGGCGCCGCGGTCACCGGAAACACGGTGACCACGCGGCATGGCCGGCCGTGCAAGGGCATGGGGATCGAGATCGGGGGTGTCGCGACGGTCGTGGCGCGGAATAGGGCAGAAGGCGACTGGTGCACGGGGGTGGGCGTGTATGCCGATCGCGTGCAATTCGCGATCGTGACGGCAAATACGGTCTGCGGGCCGAAGGGCAAGCACCCGCGCATATGGTACTACAACGGGCGCCGCCGGTCGGTTGACCAGGGCGGCCACCGCTTTCAGGACACATGCCGGTAGGGCGCCGGATGTGGCACGGCGCCTGCATCATAACGAGACATGACTGTGACCCGCGCGGCGCTGAGTTCACTAACCGCAATGCAGACCAATCGCGCCGATACCCCTCGGGCCAGCGTGGCATCTCGCGAGTCTGCGCTGAGCGTGCTCCTGCTCGCGCAACTGCCGCCGCCGGTGCATGGCGTCTCGACGGTGACAGCGCGTGTTCGCGCGATCCTGGCCTCGCTCCCCGACGTCAACTTCGAACATCGCTGGCTCGGCGGCGCGAAGACCTTGCAGGATGTCGGCAAGCGAAGCTTATCGAAGTATCTCGGCTTTGCGCAGCTGCTCGGCGCGCTCGCCCGCGATGCCGCCATGGGCCGCAAGCATGACATCGCATACCTAACACTCGCCCCGCACGGTGATGCGGTGCTGCGGGACGTGCTTCTCGCATGGTTCGCGAAACGGGCATCGCATCGCGCGCTTGTGCATCTCCACACGCGTGGGCTCGACGATATCCTCACGGGCAGTGACTTCAAGGCGCGGCTCTACTGCTGGCTGCTCTCGGGCACGGAACTGATTGCGCTGTCGATGGCCGGCGCGCAGAGCGCCGCGGAACATGACGTGTTCGCCGCCGTGCACCACCTCCCGAACGCCGTCACGCTCCCTGATGATGGCGCAGCTCGCGCGACAGCGCAGCCGGACGCCGCCGAAACCGGCGAGATCGTTTGCGGCTTCTTCGGCAGCATGGATGCGCGCAAGGGCGTCTTGCGGTTCGTCGATGCCATGGACGCGCTCGTCGAGGCGGGCCTGCCGGTGCGCGGCGTCGTCGCTGGTGGCGATACGAAGTATCTGACCGTCGACGCCGCCAGGGCGTATGCAGCCGACCGCGGCCTTGCTGATGTGATCCGCTTCGATGGATTCGTCGATGATCAAGCCAAGGACGCGCTGCTCACCGAGATGGACGTGCTGATCTATCCGTCAGAGCACGATCTCGCGCCACTCGTGATCCTCGAGGCGATGGCCCGAGGTGTGATCCCGATCGCGTTTGACACCGGCGCGATTGCTGAGCTGATGGGCGTTGGCTTTGCCGATCACGTCATCCGCGACAAGGGCGATGAGGCCTTCCGCCGCCGCGTCACGGGCCTCGTCACATCCTACGCGGATCCAGACATGCGCGCCGCCGCTGCCGGCCGGGCCCGCGCGCATATCGCAGCCCACCACTCACTCGACGTTTACGCTGAAAGCGTCGCCCGCGTGTTCGCGGTGCCGGGCGCGCGCAACGCCGATCCGAACACTGACCCCGCCTAACCTGCGAGCCACCCCATGCTTCTCGACCAGCAAGACACTCATGATCTGACAGCCGCACAGCGTGACGGCATAGACGCCGAGACCCGGCGCGTCGGCGGTGGAGCCGGCATGCGGCGGCGCGTGCTGCTTGTCGGCGGTTCAGGCTACATCGGCTGCCCGGTCGCAGGCGCCCTGCTGGCAGCCGGCGCAGATGTCGTGAACCTCGACCGCCTCGTCTACCATCACGGCAGCGCCATGCTCGCGCTGATGGCGCATCCGAACTACAGATTTATCGCTGGAGACATGGGCGACGCTGATGCGCTCGGTGTGGCACTTGAGGGTGTCACCGACGTCGTCATCCTCGGCGGGCTGGTCGGCGACCCGATCACCAAGGCTTTTCCGGAAGAGGCGGGCCGGGTCAACGATGAAGCGATCCTCGCCTGCATTGATCGCCTCGACGGGCAGGGCCTCAACAAGGTAATCTTCGTCTCGACATGCTCGAACTACGGCATGATCCCCGATGACGCGAAAGCAGATGAAACGTTTGAGCTAAGCCCGCTCTCGCTCTACGCGAAATCCAAGGTCGCCGCCGAGCAACATCTGCTCGGCAAGTCTGGATCGGTTGACTACGCGCCGACCGTCCTGCGGTTTGCGACGGCCTTCGGGCTTGCGCCGCGCATGCGGTTTGACCTGACGGTCAACGAGTTCACGCGCGAACTTGCGGTCGGCAATGAGCTGTTGGTCTTCGATGCCCACACGTGGCGACCCTACTGTCACGTGCAGGACTTCGCACGCCTCATCGCGCGCGTCCTCAGTTGGCCTGTTGCTCAAGTCTCGGGCGAAGTGTTCAACGCCGGTGGGGACGAGAACAATCACACCAAGCAGAGCATCGTCGACCTGATCCTGAAGCGGATCCCGGATGGGCAGGTGGCATACAAAGAAAACAGTTCGGACCCGCGCAACTACCGCGTTGACTTTGCGAAAGTCCGCGACCGGCTTGGGTTTACGCCGCGCGTGAGCGTCGGCGACGGCGTCGATGAGATCATCTGGGCGATCGGCCGCCACATGCTTGACGACGTGCCGGTTCGCCGAAACTTCTACGGCAACTACGCGCTGCCCGGTCTCGCATAGCGTCGCGCGACCGTCAGGGTTAGCCGACCGGCGAGCGGCCCGTAAGGCTCTCGAACAATCGACCATCGACGCGGATGTCTGCAATGTTGTCGGCAACTGGCCGGTCGAGGTTCCAGCGCGTTCGGGGGATGCGCATGGCATCGCTTACGCCGTCGTAGAGCCGGCCGGGTTGGCCGGCATAAATCCGCTTGAAGCCGAGACCGCGCACGTAGCCCGCCAGCGGCTCAGAGAAGTGGCGGCGCACGCCGAAGGGGTATGAGAAGTCCACGATCGGCTCTGCGAACAGATCTTCGAGCCGCTCCTTCGACTGGCGCACTTCCGCATCCCACTCCTCCGGCATCAGCGATGTCAGGCTGCGGTGCCATTCCGTATGGCAACCGATCAGATGGCCCGCCGCGCGGATCTCGAGAAGTTCGGTGCGCGACAGCGGGACCGGGTCTTCCGAGTGGTCGACCCTCGCATAGAAGCCGGCGACATCGTAGGCGGATGGCGTACTGAGGGTCGGTCCGGTGGTGATAAAGAAGACAGCGCGGACGCCTGCGTCGTCGAGGGCCGGCAACGCCTGGGCCCAGTGCTTAAAGTTGTCGTCGAAGCTCACGAGCAGACGCTTGTCGTCGGCGTCCCCGCAGTCGTCTTCCAGGTAGGCGGCGGGCAGAACGGGCACGTAGCCCTCGTCCTTCAGCGCAGCTATGCCGTCGCCAAAGGCGCGGTGCTGACGCGGAAGCAACTCGTGAAAGATAAGGGCGGCCCGCGGCGGCGTATCTCCGGCGGCGATCGCATAGTGCGCGGATTTGACGACGTTCTGGATCGAGCGCTTGAGATGTGACTGCGGCATGGCCGTGGGCCCTGGGCGATTGCGAGATTGTGATCAGGTCGTTGCCGCAACCGACATGCCATTTGCATCAATAGGGTACAACACACCGCGTTGTTTGGCGTGGTCAGGGTTAAGTATGGGTGCCGATTTGGCGAGTGGGCGAGAAATGCGGCAGGCGTCCGACGGGGCCGATGCGGTTTTGCCGCCTGTCGTGATCCTGGCGGGCGGTAAGGGCACGCGGCTGCGCCCGTTTACCGTGACGTTTCCAAAGCCGCTTGTCCCGCTTGGGGACATCCCGATCCTCGAACTCATTTTGCGCCAGCTCGCAGAGCAGCGGTTTAGCCGGGTCACGCTGACCGTCGGGCACCTTGAGAGCCTCATCCGCGCGTTCATCTCGCAGCATGCCGAGCTCCACGCGCGCCTCGACATCGACTTTGTCTCTGAGACCGAACCGACCGGCACTGCGGGCTCGCTTGCCAGCGTGCCGCATCTCGATGGCACGACATTGGTGATGAACGGTGACGTCCTCACAAACCTCGACTATGCGGCGTTGGTTGGCGCACATGAGGCAAGCGGCGCGGCGCTCACGATTGCCGTCCACACTGTCGAAGAGACGGTCGACTTCGGCGTGTTGCGCTCGAACGATGACGGCGTGCTGACCGCGTACGCCGAAAAGCCGCGCCAGACCTACGATGTCTCGATGGGGGTCTACGTCTATTCAAAGCGCGCCCTCGACCGGATCGAACGCGGCACATATCTCGACTTCCCGACGCTGGTGACGGACCTGCTTGAGGCCGGTGAGACCGTGCGCGTCTATCGCAATCAAGCGTTCTGGCTCGATATCGGCCGGCCCGGCGACTATGCGAAGGCGCAGGAGTTGTTTGATAAGGACCCCGCGTTCTTTGGCCTTTGAACGCTGAGATGCACGAGTAGCTCAATGAAGTGGACGTACACGCTCTCCGAACCGACGCTTGATGACGATGAGGCGCAGGCGGCCGCGGACTGTATTCGGTCGGGTTGGCTATCGATGGGGCCGCGGACGCAGGCGTTCGAGGAACGCTTTGCTGAGATGCACGGGGCAAAGCATGCCTTTGCCGTCGCCAACGGAACGGCAGCGCTTCATCTCGCTTATTTGGCGATGGGCCTCGGCGATGATGATCGCGCGGGGGACGCACCCGGCGAGATCATTCAGCCCTCAATGAGTTTCGTTGCTGCCGCCAACATGACGATCGCGGTTGGCGCAAAGCCGGTCTTCGCCGACATCGTCTCGCTTGCAGAGCCGACGATTGACCCGGCGCATGTGGCCAAGCTGATCACCGGGCGGACGCGTGCAGTCGTGGTCATGCACTATGGCGGCTATCCAGCGCGGATTGCTGAACTGATGGACATCTGCGCCGCCCGCGGTGTGCCCATCATTGAAGATGCCTGCCACGGCCCGGCGCAGGCAGTGCCCTCCCTTGGCGGGCGCAAGCTCGGCACCTTCGGCGCCGTCGGCTGCTTCTCGTTTTTTGCCAACAAGAACATGACCTGCGGCGAAGGCGGCATGGTCATCACCGATGACGACGCCCTTGCGGCCCGGCTGAAGGCGCAGCGCTCGCACGGCATGACGACGCTCAGTTGGGAGCGCCACAAGGGCCGAGCTGCGACGTACGACGTCACCGCGCACGGCTTTAATTACCGGATCGATGATCTGCGCTCAGCCGTCGGGCTTGTGCAGCTCGGCAAGCTCGAAGCCGCCAACGCAGCCCGCCGCCGTCACGCCGAAGCGTATGCCGCCGCGTTCGCCGCATACAAGGACGAGCGGCTGCAATACGTTTTCGCAGACCATGTGAAAGCTGGAACTGCCCATGTCGGCGCCGTGCTTGTGCCGGCCGCGCAGCGCGGAGCGGTCCGCCAGGCGCTCGCCGATCAAGGTATCCAGACGAGCCTGCACTACCCGCCGATCCATCTGTTCACGGCCTTTGGCGGGCGGTCCCATCCAGACCTCGACCGGACCGAAGCGTTCGCGGGCCGCGTTATCACGCTGCCGCTCTATCCGGGCCTGCCGGATGATGCGCCACGGGAGATCGCCGAGGCGGTCTGGAAAGCCGTGGGCTGAGCGTTGCGTCCAGCTTGAAATGACGGGCCGCATCGCCAATTATTTGACAGACCGAAGAATCACAAACTAAGCGCTTGCGCTCGCGCGGCCGCTCGTATAACTCTGCGCGCCTGTCAAGAAAAAATTATCGGACGCGTGACCGGTCAGCGGGCCGGCCGACGGCATGGTTGCCTCTTTAGGGGTGTAGCTCAGTTGGTAGAGCGTCGGTCTCCAAAACCGAAGGTCGTGGGTTCGAGACCCTCCGCCCCTGCCACGCCGTTAGTCCAGCGCCGCCGCGGACGTCGTGGCGGTTTGGTGTGATTGGGTCGGGCGCCGGGGCCGCATGCGGTCAGGTGGCGCTGATGCGGAGGTAGAGAACGCGTGAACCCGTTCCAGTTTATTCAGGAAGTCCGCCAGGAAGTCGCCAAGGTGACCTGGCCGTCGCGCAAGGAGACGTGGGTGACGACGGTGGCTGTGCTCATCATGGTCACGCTCGCTGCGATCTTCTTTATGATTGCTGATCAGGTGATGGGCGCGATCGTCACCTTTATACTGTCGCTCGGAAACTAGCCGCTCGACTGCATTGAGACGTGTCCGGCGCCACTTTGCGGGCCGGCGAATGAAGAGACGAGGGCTAATCGAAGAATGGCGAAGCGCTGGTATATCGTGCACGCCTACACAAACTTCGAACAAAAAGTGGCTGATGCGATCCTCGACGGCGCCAAGCGCGAGGGCATCGAAGACCAGTTCGAAGAAGTGGTAGTGCCGAAGGAGGACGTGATCGAAGTCCGCCGCGGCAAGAAAGTGCAAACCGAGCGAAAGTTCCTTCCGGGCTATGTGCTCGTGAAGATGGACATGACCGATCGTGCGCACGTCATGATCAAGAACACGGCGAAGGTCACGGGATTTCTGGGTTCCGACAATCGCCCGATGCCAATCCCGGACGCCGAAGCGGCCCGCATCCTGAACCAGGTGCAGGAAGGCGTTGAGCGTCCGAAGCCGACGGTGACGTACGAAGTGGGCGAGCAGGTGCGCGTTGCGGAAGGCCCGTTTGCCTCGTTCAACGGCCACGTCGAGGAAGTCGACGAAGAGCGTGCCCGCCTCAAGGTGGCGGTGTCGATCTTCGGTCGCCCGACGCCGGTCGAATTGGAGTTCGGTCAGGTCGAGAAGTTGAACTGACCCTTTTGGCCGCCGCGGGAGACCGGGGCGGATATCACTGCGGGAGAGCTGCCAGCTCGCCAACCGCAAACCCGAACGGGCGGCGATCGAACCGCCTGAAACAACTGGGAAAGACTGATGGCAAAGAAGCTAACCGGCTACATCAACCTGCAGGTCCCTGCAGGCCAGGCCAACCCGTCGCCACCGATCGGGCCAGCGCTCGGCCAGCGTGGCGTCAACATCATGGAGTTCTGCAAGGCCTTCAACGCGAAGACCAAGGACACCGAGCCCGGCACGCCAATCCCCGTGAAGATTGCAGTCTACGCAGACCGCTCGTTCACGTTTGAGATGAAGACGCCGCCAGCGTCGTTCTTCCTGAAGAAGGCTGCCAAGCTTAAGTCAGGCAGTCAGACGCCTGGCCGTGCGTCGGCCGGCTCCGTGACGATGAAGCAGGTCCGTGAGATCGCCGAGATGAAGATGGCCGACCTCAACACGGATGATGTCGAACAGGCCGCGCGCACGATCGCCGGCTCCGCCCGTTCGATGGGCCTGACGGTGAAGGGGCAGTAAGCAATGTCGAAGCAAGGAAAGCGGATCAAAAACGCACGTTCAAACGTCGACCGCGAACAGGCCTACAGCCTCGATGAGGCAGTCAAGCTTGTGAAGGACAATGCGTCCGCGAAGTTTGATGAGACCGTCGAAGTCGCAATGAACCTCGGTGTGGATCCAAAGCACGCCGACCAGATGGTGCGCGGTGTCTGCTCGCTGCCGAACGGCACGGGCCGGACGGTGCGTGTCGGTGTGTTCGCGCGTGGCGACAAGGCGGAGGAGGCCAAGGCTGCCGGAGCTGACGTTGTGGGTGCCGAAGACCTCGTTGAGCAGGTCCAGGGCGGTCAGATCAATTTCGACCGCTGCATTGCAACGCCCGACATGATGGGCCTTGTCGGCCGTCTGGGTAAAGTGCTCGGCCCCCGCGGCTTGATGCCAAACCCGCGCGTTGGCACGGTGACGATGGAGATCTCGAAGGCCGTGCAGGATGCCAAAGGCGGCTCGGTCGAGTTCCGTGTCGAGAAGGCCGGCATCATCCACGCGGGCGTGGGCAAGTCGAGCTTCCCGGCCGACAAGCTCGCCGAGAACATCAAGGCGTTCGTCGACGCGGTGAACCGCGCGAAACCGTCGGGCGCAAAAGGGACCTACGTCAAGAAGGTCGCCATCAAGTCGACGATGGGCCCCGGCGTCCAGGTCGAGCAAGGCTCCGTCATTTCAGCGGCACCGGCCCAGTAAACGGAGAGACGAGTTTCGCGCGGCTCGGCCTCGTTGGCTGAGCGGTGCGCAAAGTTCCGGGTTCGCCCGGAAGAGAGAGCGCGGCGGGGCCCCGGCCAAATCGCGTTCTGCCTGTCCGAGATTGTGAGGTGCCGGCAGCCGTCGGCTTAATCCCGCAAGGGGCCTTCATGAGACGGGAGTTCGGTCACCAGGCGGTCTCGTAAGGGATCGCGGAACGGATCGGACCTCTTGGGATCGCATCACCGGTTCGCCGGTGCGGCTCAGACAGGCCAAGCGTTGGCAGCAGGTCTCGCGGTGAAATCCGCAAACCCGCCGCCAGCAAGGTGAAGCGGCAGCAGGTCGGCCTCCGGCCGGTTGCCATGCTCAAGGAGAAGCAAAGTGGAAAGAGCTCAAAAGGAAGCTCTCGTCACGCAGCTCCACGACGTGTTCCAGAACACGGGCGTGGTCGTGGTGACCCACTATGCCGGTCTGAGCGTCGCGCAAATGACGGACTATCGCCAACGCATGAAAAGCGTCGGCGGCAGCGTCAAGGTCGCGAAGAACAGACTGGCCAAGCTTGCACTCCGCGACACACCGCCGGAAGGGATTAAAGACCTTCTGACGGGCCCGACCTGTCTCGCCTACTCGGAAGATCCGGTAGCCGCAGCAAAGGTCGCGGTCGCCTACGCCAAGGAGAACGAAAAGCTCGTTGTCCTCGGCGGCGCCATGGGGAGCCAGGTTCTGGACCCAGCCGGCGTCAAGGCACTCGCGGAACTGCCTTCGCTCGATGAACTGCGCGGCAAGATTGTCGGCCTCATTCAGGCACCGATGGTCAAGATCGTCCGCACGGTCAACGAGCCAGGCGGCATGCTTGCACGGGTCATCCAGGCCAAGTCCGCTCAGGAAGCGGCGTAGAGCCGACGAGATATCGGGCGCTGTTTGCAGCGTCTCGACCGCAATGATGAGGCCGGCGCGCCGGCCACCAACAGGTTCGAATTTATCAGGAACGTAAATCCATGACCGACCTTTCAAAGATCGCAGACGATCTCTCCAGCCTGACGGTTCTTGAAGCCGCTGAGCTTGCCAAGATGCTTGAAGACAAGTGGGGCGTTTCAGCCTCCGCAGCCGTTGCTGTCGCCGGTGCACCGGCCGGTGCTGGCGATGCCGGTGCCGCTGAAGAAGAGAAGACGGAGTTCACTGTCGTCCTCAAGGCAGCCGGCGACAAGAAGATCAACGTCATCAAGGAAGTCCGCGCCATCACGGGCCTTGGTCTGAAAGAAGCCAAGGAACTCGTCGAGGCCGGCGGCAAGCCTGTGAAGGAAGACGTCGACAAGGCGGAAGCCGAAGAGATCAAGAAGAAGCTTGAGGAAGCCGGCGCGACCGTCGAGCTCACCTAAGGCTTCAAGACGTCGCCGGCTGCGCGGCCCGGGTCCAACGACCCGACGCGTGGCCGGCACCACAACCCGAACGGTTTTCCAGTGAGACCTCATGCGGCCCGTTTCAAGCGGTCCGAAGCGGTCTTTCCGGAAAGCCGTTTTGGCGCATCTGGCGGGGCAAGTTGCTCTTTCCGTGCGCCATCAGACGGATATCCGGCGCTGGTCCGCCCAGCCGGCGCCCAACATGACGCGAGGAGCTGAAATGGCTGCAGCAACCTTCAATGGCCGTACCCGTATCCGCAAGCGCTTTGGCAACATTGCCGAAGTGGCCGAAATGCCGAACCTCATCGAGGTGCAGAAAAGCTCTTACGACGACTTCCTGATGGTCAAAGAGCCAGAAGGCGGGCGTGCGGAAGAAGGCCTTGAAGCTGTCTTTCGTTCCGTCTTCCCGATTGGCGACTTTGCCGGCAAGTCGCGGCTGGAATTTGTCCGCTACGATTTTGAGCCGCCGAAGTTCGACGTCGAAGAGTGCATGCAGCGCGACCTGACGTATTCCGCGCCGCTGAAGGTCAAGCTGCGCCTGATCGTCTTCGACATCAATGAAGAGACGGGCTCGAAGTCGATCAAGGACGTCAAGGAGCAGGACGTCTACATGGGCGACATGCCGCTCATGACGACGAACGGCACTTTCGTCATCAACGGAACAGAGCGGGTCATCGTCAGCCAGATGCACCGCTCGCCGGGCGTGTTCTTTGATCACGACCGTGGCAAGACGCATGCCTCGGGCAAGCTGCTGTTTGCCGCCCGCATCATCCCGTATCGCGGCTCGTGGCTCGACTTCGAGTACGACGCCAAGGACATCGTGCATTGCCGCATCGACCGGCGCCGGAAAATCCCGGTGACGACGATGCTGTACGCGCTCGGTCATAACGACGAGCAGATCCTCGCGATGTTCTACGACAGCTACAAGATGAAGGATTCCAAGCGCGGATGGCGGATGCCGTTCGTTAAAGAGAAGTGGCGTGGGATTGCGCCGACGTCCGACCTCATCGACGCGAAGTCCGGTGAAGTGATGGTCGAGGCCGGCGAGAAGATTACCGCCCGCCGTGCGCGCGAGATGGAAGCGAATGGCCTGAAAGAGGTCGTGATTGCGCCGGAAGACCTGGCCGGCCGCTACCTCGCGATGGACATCATCGATATGGACACCGGCCGCATCTATGCGGAAGCCGGCGACGAACTCGATGAAGAGGTGCTTGAGGCGCTGAAGGAGCAGGGCGTCAAAGAACTGCCGATCCTCGACATCGACCACGTCAACATCGGTCCTTGGATCCGCAACACCCTGAAGCTCGACAAGAGCGCGAACCGCGAAGAAGCGCTGATGGATATCTACCGGGTGATGCGCCCGGGCGAGCCGCCGACGATTGAAGCAGCCGAGACGCTGTTCCACTCGCTGTTCTTCGATCCGGAGCGCTACGACCTCTCGGCTGTTGGCCGGGTGAAGATGAACATGCGCCTCGACCTCGATGCCGAGGACACGGTGCGCACGCTGCGCAACGAAGACATCCTGGCCGTCGTGACGACGCTTGTCGGCCTACGCGATGGGCGCGGCGACATCGACGACATTGACCACCTCGGCAACCGCCGTGTGCGCTCGGTCGGCGAGTTGATGGAGAACCAGTACCGCGTCGGTCTCCTGCGCATGGAGCGCGCGATCAAGGAGCGCATGAGCTCGGTCGACATCGACACGGTCATGCCGCAGGACCTGATCAATGCGAAGCCTGCCGCCGCGGCCGTGCGCGAGTTCTTTGGCTCGTCGCAGCTTTCGCAGTTCATGGATCAGACGAACCCGCTCTCGGAAATCACGCACAAGCGTCGTTTGTCGGCGCTCGGTCCGGGCGGTCTGACGCGTGAGCGCGCGGGCTTTGAGGTCCGCGACGTCCACCCAACGCATTACGGCCGGATCTGCCCGATTGAGACGCCGGAAGGCCCGAACATCGGCCTCATCAACTCGCTCGCGACGTTTGCCCGCGTGAACAAGTACGGCTTCATCGAGAGCCCGTACCGGAAGGTCGAAAACGGCAAGCTGACCGAAGAGGTCGCGTATCTTTCAGCCATGGAAGAAGCGCGCCACCACGTCGCGCAGGCAAATGCGGAAGTCGATGACAAGGGCCGCCTGAGCGGTGACCTCATCACCTGCCGCTACCAGGGCGACAACCTGCTCGTCTCGCCGGACGTCGTCACCTACATGGACGTCTCGCCGAAGCAGCTCGTCTCGGTCGCCGCAGCGCTCATCCCGTTCCTCGAGAACGATGACGCCAACCGCGCGCTGATGGGCTCGAACATGCAGCGTCAGGCAGTGCCACTGATCAAGGCGGAAGCGCCGCTGGTCGGCACCGGCATGGAAGCCCGCGTCGCCCGCGATTCAGGCGCCGCGATTGCCGCGCGCCGCACCGGCATCGTCGATCAGGTCGACGCAACCCGTATCGTCATCCGCGCGACGGAGGAGACCGATCCGTCAAAGCCGGGCGTCGACATCTACCGCCTGCGCAAGTTCCAGCGCTCGAACCAGAACACCTGCATCAACCAGCGGCCGCTGGTGAACGTGGGTGATGCGGTTGTCGCAGGCGACATCGTCGCTGACGGGCCGTCGACCGACCTTGGTGATCTGGCGCTCGGCAAGAACGTGCTCGTCGCGTTCATGCCGTGGATGGGCTACAACTTTGAAGACTCGATCCTGCTGTCTGAGCGGGTTGTGTCCGAAGACGTTTTCACCTCGATCCACATCGAAGAGTTTGAGGTGATGGCCCGCGACACGAAGCTCGGTCCGGAAGAGATCACGCGCGATATCCCGAACGTCGCCGAGGAAGCTCTGCGCAACCTCGACGAGGCGGGCATCGTCTACATTGGCGCCGAAGTGCACCCGGGCGACATTCTCGTCGGCAAAATCACACCGAAGGGCGAGAGCCCGATGACGCCGGAGGAGAAGCTTCTCCGTGCGATCTTCGGTGAGAAGGCATCCGACGTGCGCGATACGTCGCTTCGGCTGCCGCCGGGCGTCGCCGGCACGATCGTCGAAGTCCGCGTCTTCAACCGCCACGGCGTCGACAAAGACGAGCGCGCGATGGCGATCGAGCGTGAGGAAATCGAACGCCTCGCGAAGGACCGTGACGACGAACTGCAGATCCTCGATCGCAACGTCTACGGCCGCCTGCGCGAGACGCTGATTGGCAAGATGGTCGCCAAGGGCCCGAAGGGTGCCCGCAAGGACACCGAGCTGACCGGCGAGATCCTTGACGATATCCCGCGCTCGCACTGGTGGGAGATCGGCCTCGCCGACACCGATGCGCAGGCGGAGATGGAAGCGATCCAGAACCAGTACGAAGAGGCGAAGAAGAGCCTCGAGCGCCGGTTCGTGGACAAGGTCGACAAGCTGCAGCGCGGCGACGAGATGCCTCCGGGCGTCATGAAGATGGTCAAGGTCTTTGTCGCCGTGAAGCGCAAGATCCAGCCTGGCGACAAGATGGCCGGGCGGCACGGCAACAAGGGTGTCGTGTCGATGATCGTGCCGCAGGAGGACATGCCGTTCCTAGAGGACGGGACGCCGGTCGATGTCGTCTTGAACCCGCTCGGGGTGCCAAGCCGCATGAACGTCGGGCAGATCCTGGAGACCCACATGGGTTGGGCCTGCCGCGGTCTTGGCCGCGTGATCGACAATGCGCTTGCCGAGTATCGCGCCGACGGCAACGTCAAAGAGATCCGCGACAAGCTCGACACGATCTACGGCTCAGAGACCAAGCTCGGCAAAATGAGCGAGGACGAGACCGTCATGCTCGCCGAGCAGCTCAAGACCGGTGTGCCTGTCGCGACGCCGGTGTTCGATGGCGCGCGCGAGCCGGACATCGTCGAGATGCTCGATCACGCGGGCTTCGACCACTCGGGCCAGGTGACGCTGCATGACGGGCGTACGGGCGAGCCGTTCGATCGCAAGGTGACCGTCGGCTACAAGTACGTCCTGAAGCTGCACCACCTGGTGGACGACAAGATCCACGCCCGTTCAATCGGCCCGTACTCGCTCGTCACGCAGCAGCCGCTCGGCGGCAAGGCGCAGTTCGGCGGGCAGCGGTTCGGTGAGATGGAGGTGTGGGCGCTTGAAGCCTACGGCGCGGCCTACACACTGCAGGAAATGCTGACCGTGAAGTCCGACGACGTCGCCGGCCGCACGAAGGTCTACGAGTCGATTGTCCGCGGCGATGACGGTTTCGAGGCCGGCATCCCTGAGAGCTTCAACGTGCTCGTCAAAGAGATGCGCGCGCTGGGCCTCATGGTCGACCTCATGAACACCGAGACCGAGGACGAACTCGAGGAGGAGGCGGCGCCAGACATGGTGAAGCTGCCGCCCGCCGCCGAATAGGGACGACACCCCCCTCCTCGTCTTTCGCGGGGAGGGGAGACAGAACGCAAGCGCCCTCGGCGCACGACGGCCGCTCCAGGCCCAGGAGACACGCATGGCCCAGACAACAGACATCACGCATTTCTTCAAGCAGCAGAACGCCGTCCCGACGTTCGACCAGATCAAGATCTCGATCGCGAGCCCGGACGACATTCTGTCGTGGTCGTTCGGCGAGATCAAAAAGCCCGAGACGATCAACTACCGCACGTTCAAGCCGGAGCGGGACGGGCTGTTCTGCGCACGCATCTTCGGTCCGATCAAGGACTACGAGTGCCTGTGCGGCAAGTACAAGCGGATGAAGTACAAGGGCCTCATCTGCGAGAAGTGCGGTGTCGAGGTCACGCTCGCCAAGGTTCGCCGCGAGCGCATGGGGCACATCGAACTCGCAGCTCCCGTCGCGCACATTTGGTTCCTGAAGTCGCTGCCAAGCCGCATTGGCCTGCTGCTCGACATGGCGCTTAAAGACCTTGAGCGCGTGCTCTACTTCGAGAATTACATCGTCATTGAGCCCGGCGTGACGATGTTCACCGAGAAGCAGTTGCTTTCGGAAGAGGAATACAACGCCGCGATCGACGAGTTCGGCCCGGACAGCTTCACCGCCGGCATCGGCGCCGAGGCGATCCGCGAAATCCTGATGGCGATGGACCTGCCGCAGATCCGCGAAGACCTGCGCCAGGAAATCGCCGAGGCGACGACCGAGTTGAAGCCGAAGAAGCTCGGTAAGCGTCTGAAGGTCATCGAAGCGTTCATCGAGTCCGGCAACCGCCCGGAGTGGATGATCCTGACCCAGGTGCCGGTCATTCCGCCGGAACTGCGCCCGCTTGTGCCGCTCGACGGCGGCCGGTTTGCGACGTCGGACCTGAACGACCTCTACCGCCGCGTGATCAACCGCAACAACCGCCTGAAGCGGCTGATGGAGTTGCGCGCACCCGACATCATCATACGCAACGAAAAGCGGATGCTGCAGGAATCCGTCGATGCGCTGTTCGACAACGGCCGCCGCGGCCGCGTCATCACGGGCGCGAACAAGCGCCCGCTGAAGTCGCTCTCTGACATGCTGAAGGGCAAGCAGGGCCGCTTCCGCCAGAACCTGCTCGGCAAGCGCGTCGACTACTCGGGCCGTTCGGTCATCGTGGTCGGCCCTTCGCTGAAGCTGCACCAGTGCGGCCTGCCAAAGAAGATGGCGCTCGAGCTGTTCAAGCCGTTCATCTATGCGCGGCTGCAGGCGCTGGGACAGGCCGCAACCGTCAAGCAGGCCAAGAAGCTTGTCGAGAAAGAGAAGCCGGAAGTTTGGGACATCCTCGATGAGGTGATCCGCGAGCACCCGGTGATGCTCAACCGTGCGCCGACGCTGCACCGTCTGGGCATCCAGGCATTCGAGCCGGTCCTCATCGAAGGCAAGGCGATCCAGCTTCATCCGCTGGTGTGTGCCGCCTTCAACGCAGACTTCGACGGCGACCAGATGGCCGTGCACGTTCCGCTGTCGCTCGAAGCGCAGCTTGAAGCGCGCGTCCTGATGATGTCGACGAACAACATCCTGCACCCTGCGTCCGGCGCGCCAATCATCGTGCCGTCGCAGGACATCGTGCTTGGCCTCTACTACCTGTCGCTGATCAACGATGGCGAGACGGGCGAAGGCATGGCGTTCGGGTCGATCCCGGAAGTGCGCCACGCGCTCGAAGCCGGCGCCGTCAGCCTGCATGCGAAGGTCAAAGGCCGGTTCACGTCGCTCGATGCGGAAGGCAAGGAATATTCGGACGTCTATGAGACGACACCCGGCCGGATGCTGCTTGCGGAGCTCCTGCCAAAGCAGCCGGGCATCTCGTTCGACCTCGTCAACACGCTGCTCACCAAGAAGGCGATCTCGAGCCTGATCGACAACGTCTACCGGAACTGCGGACAGAAAGAGTCGGTCATCTTCTGCGACCGCATCATGACGCTGGGCTTCAACCACGCGTTCAAGGCCGGCATCTCGTTCGGCAAGGACGACATGGTCGTGCCGGACACGAAGCGGAAAATCATGGCTGAGACCGACGATCTCGTCCGCGAGTTCCAGCAGCAGTACGACGACGGCCTGATCACGCAGCTTGAGAAGTATAACAAGGTCGTCGACGCCTGGTCGAAGTGCACGGACCAGATCGCGAAGGAGATGATGGACCGGATTTCGTCGGCGCAGACCGATGAGAACGGCAAGGCGAAGCCGATCAACTCGGTCTACATGATGAGCCACTCCGGTGCGCGTGGATCGCCGACGCAGATGCGTCAGCTCGCTGCCATGCGCGGCCTGATGACGAAGCCGTCGGGCGAGATCATTGAGACGCCGATCAAGGCGAACTTCAAGGAAGGCCTCTCGGTTCTCGAATACTTCAACTCGACGCACGGCGCGCGTAAGGGCCTTGCCGATACGGCGCTCAAGACGGCGAACTCGGGCTACCTGACCCGCCGGCTTGTCGACGTTGCGCAAGACTCGATCGTCACCGAACAGGACTGCGGCACCGATGCCGGCATCAATGTCCAGGCAGTTGTCGATGCCGGCCAGGTGCTCGTGTCGCTGTCGGATCGCGTGCTTGGCCGGACGGCCGGTGAGGACATCAAGAACCCCGAGACGGGCGAGCTCATTATCAAGAACGGTGAGCTGATCGGCGAGGCGCACTGCGATCTCATTGATGAGGCCGAGCTGCAGGAAGTCCGCGTCCGCTCGGCGCTGACCTGCGAAACGGTCACGGGCGTTTGCGGCAAGTGCTACGGCCGCGACCTCGCTCGCGGTACGCCGGTCAACATCGGTGAAGCTGTCGGCGTTATCGCCGCGCAGTCGATTGGTGAGCCCGGGACGCAGCTTACGATGCGCACGTTCCACATCGGTGGTGCCGCGCAGGTGGCCGACACCTCGATCATGGAATCGAACTTCAACGGCACGGTCAGCTTCCGCAACGCGCTCACGGTGAAGAACGGCCAGGGCCATAACATTGTTATGGGCCGGTCGATGTCGATCGTGATCTCGGACCAGTCGGGCAAGGAGCTAGCCGTCCAGAAGGTAACGTACGGCGCGCGTCTGCTCGTCGAAGAAGGCCAGGAAATCACGCGCGGTGCGCGGCTTGCCCAGTGGGACCCGTATACGCGTCCGATCCTGACCGAAGTCGCCGGCACGGTGGAGTTCGAGGACTTGGTCGAGGGCTCGTCGCTTCGCGAGGTGACGGACGAGGTCAAAGGGACGTCCAGCCGCGTCATCATTGACTGGCGGGCGACGCCGCGCGGTGCAGAACTCAAGCCTGCGATCACGGTGCTCGATAAGAAGGGCAACGCGATCGAGGTCGAGCGTGGCGGCGATGCGCGCTACCTGCTGCCGGTGGATTCGATCATGTCGGTCGATCGCGGCGACAAGGTCGAGGCCGGCGACGTGCTTGCGCGTATCCCGGTGGCCTCGGCGAAGCAGTCGGACATCACCGGTGGTCTGCCGCGTGTGGCTGAACTCTTCGAGGCGCGCCGTCCGAAGGACCACGCGATCATCGCGGAGATCTCAGGGACGATCGAGTTCGGTAAGGACTACAAAAACAAGCAGCGCATCCACATCGTCCCGGACGGTGAGGATGCCGATAAGGTCGACTACCTCATTCCGCGCGGCAAGAACCTTGCTGTGCAGAATGGCGACCGCATCGAGAAGGGCGACTTCATCTATGACGGGCTGCCGGCCCCGCACGACATCCTTGCTATCAAGGGCGTCGAGGAACTGGCCGACTACCTGATCAACGAGATCCAGGACGTCTACCGCCTGCAGGGTGTGACCATCAACGACAAGCACATCGAGGTGATTGTTCGCCAGATGCTGCAGAAGGTGGAGATCACCGACGTTGGCGAGACGGACATGATCAAGGGCGAGCAGATCGACAAGGTCGAGTACGAGGAGCGCAACCGCGCCTTCGAGATGTCGAACAAGCGCGGTGCGACAGCGATCCCAGTTCTGCTCGGGATCACGAAGGCCTCGCTGCAAACCCGCTCGTTTATCTCCGCGGCCTCATTCCAGGAGACGACCCGCGTCCTCACCGATGCTTCGGTGAACGGCAAGGTCGATACGTTGGAGGGGCTTAAGGAGAACGTGATCGTCGGCCGTCTGATCCCGGCCGGTACGGGCGGCATGCTGCGTCGTATGCGCAAGATCGCCGCGCGCCGCGATGAGATGATCGCCAAGGCCCAAATGGAAGCCGCGGGCGATCCGGCCCTGCCATCGCCGGAAGCCGATGGCCCGGCGCGGCGCCGTCGCCGCCCGGCCGAGGAGCCGGCGGAGTAAGACTGGCCTCAGCCAGTTGAGCGGACACAAAAGAGCCGGCGGATCCCTCCGCCGGCTCTTTGCATTTCGATATGATGTGGCCCGCGACCTACGCGCCAAACCCGCCGTCAATCGTCAGGTTCGCGCCGGTGACCATCGCCGCTTCCGGCCCGGCGAGATAGCTCACCATGCCTGCGATCTCATCGGCTCTGGCATGGCGCTTCATGGCCATGAACGAATGCATCGTTTCTGCCATCGGGCCGTCGGCCGGGTTCATCTCGGTGTCGACGGGGCCTGGCTGCACGTTGTTGACAGTGATGGCGCGGTCGCCGAAGTCGCGGGCAAGGCCCTGGACCATGCCCTGGATGGCAGCCTTGGTCATGGCGTAGGCGGCGCCGCCGGCAAACGGCATACGGTCCCCGTTGACGGAGCCGATGACGATGATCCGACCGTCGTTGGGCATGGTGCGGGCCACATCGATTGCGGCGTGATAGGGACTGCGCACGTTGACGTCGATCATGTGGTCGATCGCGTCCGCCTCGTGTTCAAGCGCTGGTCCGATCACCACGACGCCGGCGCTCACCACCAGAATGTCGAACGGACCCTTGCTGTCGATCACGGATTTTACGGCGGAGCGGTCGGCGCTGTTGGCTTGCACGGCGGCCGCGCCAGTTTCGGTTGCAAGGGCGTCGGCTGCATCCTTCGATCCGTGGTAAGTGAATGTGGCGCGCGCACCGTCGCTCACGAGACGCCGGACGGTGGCGGCACCGATGCCCCGGCTGCCGCCGAGGACGAGTGCTGATTTGCCAGCAAGTTTGGTCATTTGACCTCTCCTGTGTTTTAGTAATGATCACTAAATATAGCGGGGCAAGAGAGGCGCAACCCGGAAACAGGCGCACGTGATGACGACGAATGGGAATCAGAAGCCCGGCGCGCGGGACAATGCGGGCCGGGCGCAAACGACGGATGAAGGTCAGCCGAGGCGGCGTGGCCGGCCGCCGACGTTTGATCGCAACGAAGCGCTGCGGACCGCCGGCGAGCTGTTCCAGGCGCACGGGTACGATGCTGTTGGGATTGCCGAACTCACCGACGCGCTCGGTATTAAACCACCAAGCCTCTACGCCGCGTTCGGGTGCAAGCGCGGGCTCTATCAGGACGCCGTTGCGCTCTATGCGGAAGAGCGCGGGAATTGGGTGCGCGACACTCTTGAAGGCGCGGGCCCGCTCGCAGACCGGATCGAGGCACTGTTAGTGGCTGCGGCAGAGACCTATGCGGCCAGCGGCGACGCGCGCGGGTGTCTCATTCTGCAAGGCGGACGCAACGCGCGCGACGCTGACGTTTGCGCCATCACGAAGTCTCATCGCGAGGCGACTGCCGCGTACCTGCGCACCGTGATCGCGCGCGATCGTCCGGATCTTGCAAGTGTGCTTGCTGATGACTTGATGGTGCAGTTCCACGGCCTCTCTGCGCGCGCTGTCGACGGCGTCTCGAAAGCCGATCTCGTTGCGGCCGCGCGTCGGGCTGGCGCGCGTTTTCGTGGCGAGCTAAAAAAGTCCGACGATTCTGCTTGACGGCTGTTGACCACCCGGAATCGCGCGCGTATACCGGCGCGACTTTCACGACAGGCCGTAGAGCTTGCGCGTTTTAAATGCGCCGCGCCAGACGCGCTCTAGACGCTGTTGCGACAAGCACTGACACGATCTGGATCATGATGAGCCCTTGCGGGGTTGTCCTCTGATTGCAAGCTGGACGGCCTCCTCGGCCTATTCCAGCCATAACGGTTTTCGGCTCTCCGCTTTGGCATTGACCGGGCGTGCAGGGGCCAAACGAACGAAGGCGACAGGATGCCGACGATTCAACAGTTGATCCGCAAGCCGCGCGAGAAGCAGGGCAAGCGGAACAAAGTCCCGGCGATGCAGGAGTGTCCGCAGAAGCGGGGCGTCTGCACGCGCGTCTATACGACGACGCCGAAGAAGCCGAACTCGGCGCTGCGTAAGGTCGCCAAGATCCGCCTGACGAACGGCTTCGAAGTGATCGGCTACATTCCGGGCGAAGGCCATAACCTGCAGGAGCACTCCGTGGTGCTGATCCGCGGCGGCCGCGTCAAAGACCTTCCGGGTGTGCGCTATCACATCATTCGCGGCGTGCTCGACACCCAAGGTGTCAGCGCACGACGCCAACGCCGTTCGAAATACGGGGCCAAGCGGCCCAAGTGAGTTTGGCGCCATCCGCGCTCTCAGATGAGGGACCGGGTGGCGTTTGGTTTTTTGACGGCAGCTTTGCGTTTGCAGGGCCGGCCGTGACTTCGAGAGGACATGCGACATGTCTCGCCGACGCAGAGCCGAAAAACGGGACGTCATCCCGGACCCGAAGTTTAGCGACATCATCGTCACCAAGTTCATGAATGCGGTGATGATGGACGGGAAGAAGTCGACGGCCGAGGGCATCGTCTACGGCGCGATGGACCAGATGGAAGAGCGCATGAAGCAGGACCCGCTTCAGCTGTTCCACCAGGCGCTTGAGAACGTGATGCCGGCGGTTGAAGTGCGCTCGCGCCGCGTTGGTGGTGCGACGTATCAGGTACCGGTTGAAGTGCGCCCCGAGCGGCGCCAGGCGCTTGCGATCCGCTGGCTGATTACAGCGGCGCGCAACCGCAACGAGAATACGATGGTCGAGCGGCTCTCAGGTGAGCTTCTCGATGCGTCGCAAATGCGTGGGACCGCCGTTAAGAAGCGGGAAGACACGCACAAAATGGCGGAAGCCAACCGCGCCTTCTCGCACTACCGCTGGTAGGCGCGTGGGCACCCGCCCGAAACCCGAACGGAACTTTGCATCCGCCTGGAGCTGATCATGGCCCGCGAATACAAAATCGAAGACTACCGCAACTTCGGCATCATGGCGCACATCGACGCCGGGAAGACGACGACGACCGAGCGGATTCTTTACTACACCGGCAAGAGCCACAAGATCGGTGAAGTCCACGATGGCGCTGCCACGATGGACTGGATGGAGCAGGAGCAGGAGCGCGGCATTACGATTACGTCGGCCGCGACGACGACCTTCTGGGAAGCGCGCGACGGCAAGAAGCGCCGCCTCAACATCATCGACACCCCAGGGCACGTTGACTTCACGATCGAAGTCGAGCGTTCGCTGCGCGTGCTCGACGGCGCGATTGCGCTTCTCGATGCCAACGCCGGTGTTGAACCGCAGACAGAGACGGTCTGGCGCCAAGCTGACAAGTACCATGTCCCGCGCATGATCTTCGTCAACAAGATGGATAAGACCGGCGCGGACTACTACCGCTGCCTGGAGATGATCGACTCGCGCCTCGGCGCGAAGGCCGTCCCGGTTCAGCTTCCAGTCGGCGCCGAGAATGACTTCAAGGGGTGCGTTGATCTCATCGAGATGAAGGCAATCATCTGGAAGGAAGAGACGCTCGGCGCGGCCTGGGACGTTGTCGAAATCCCGGATGACCTGAAGGCGAAGGCCGAAGAGTATCGCGAGATCATGATCGAAGCGGCTGTGGAAGCCGACGACGATGCGATGGAAGCCTACCTTGAAGGCAACCTCCCGGATAACGACAAGATTCGCGAACTCATTCGTAAGGGCACCTGCGAAGTCCAGTTCTTCCCTGTGTTCTGTGGATCTGCGTTCAAGAACAAAGGCGTCCAGCCGCTGCTCGACGCCGTTGTCGACTTCCTTCCGAGCCCCGTTGACGTGCCGCCAATCAAGGGCATCGATCCGAAGGACGACAGCGAAACGACGCGTAAGTCGTCCGACGACGAGCCGCTTTCGATGCTCGCCTTCAAGATCATGAACGACCAGCACGGTTCGCTGACGTTCGCGCGCATTTACTCCGGCGTTGTGAAGTCCGGCATGGGCCTGATGAACACGGTCAAAGGCAAGCGCGAGCGCGTTGGCCGGATGCTGCTGATGCACTCGATCGAGCGCGAGCAGATCGAGGAAGCCTACGCCGGCGACATCATTGCGCTCGTTGGCCTCAAGGATACGACGACGGGTGACACGCTCTGCGATGCCGCCAAGCCGGTGATCCTCGAGCGGATGGAATTTCCCGATCCGGTCATCGAAATCGCGATTGAGCCAAACACCAAAGCTGACCAAGAAAAGATGGGCATCGCGCTCAATCGTCTTGCAGCCGAGGACCCGTCATTCCGCGTCAAGACCGACGAGGAAAGCGGCCAGACGATCATCGCCGGCATGGGCGAGTTGCATCTCGACATTCTGATCGACCGCATGAAGCGAGAGTTCAAGGTCGAGGCGAACATAGGCCAGCCGCAGGTCGCCTACCGCGAGACGATCTCCGGCCCGACCGAGATCGACTACACGCACAAGAAGCAGACGGGCGGCACGGGTCAGTTCGCCCGCGTAAAGCTCCGCTTCGAGCCGAATGAGATCGGCGAAGGCAACGAATTTAAGTCCGAGATCGTCGGCGGCTCGGTGCCGCGGGAATACATCCCGGGCGTCGAGAAGGGCCTGGTGTCGGTCTGGAACAATGGTGCGCTCATCGGCTTCCCGATGGTCGACATCAAAGCCGTTCTTTATGACGGCGGCTTCCACGAGGTCGACTCAAGCGTGATCGCGTTTGAGATCGCAACGCGCGCTGCGGCGAAGGAAGGCTTTGAGAAAGCCGGCCTCAAGCTGCTTGAGCCGATCATGGACGTCGAAATCGTCACGCCGGAAGAGTTTCTCGGCACGATCATCGGCGACGTGAACTCGCGGCGTGGACAGGTGCGCGGACAGGAGATGCGCGGCAACGCCATTGTCGTCTCCTGCTATGTGCCGCTCGCCAACATGTTCGGATACATCAACACGCTGCGCTCCTCATCGCAGGGTCGCGCATCGTACACGATGCAGTTTGCGCACTACGCGGAAGTCCCGCGTCAGGTCGCAGATGAAGTCAAAGCCAAGTACGCATAAGAGCTGCGTACGACAACTGAGTTTGAAGGTTACGCCGTCCCATCCGACATGAGCCAATTGCGGGCGGGTGGCGTGAGATGAAGAGAAGCTAGGAGCCAGAGAAATGGCGAAGGAAAAGTTCGATCGCAGTAAGCCGCATGCCAACATTGGCACTATCGGCCACGTGGACCACGGCAAGACGACGCTGACGGCCGCGATTACCAAGGTCCTGGCCGACGCGGGCAAGAGCCAGGCGGTTGCCTTCGACCAGATCGACAAGGCACCGGAAGAGCGCGAGCGCGGCATCACGATTTCGACGGCGCACGTCGAATACGAGACCGACAACCGCCACTACGCGCACGTCGACTGCCCAGGCCACGCCGACTACGTGAAGAACATGATCACGGGCGCCGCGCAGATGGACGGCGCGATCCTCGTCGTGAACGCAGCCGACGGCCCGATGCCGCAAACGCGCGAGCACATCCTGCTCGCCCGCCAGGTTGGCGTGCCGGCCCTTGTCGTGTTCCTCAACAAGGTCGATCAGGTCGACGACGAAGAGCTGCTTGAGCTCGTCGAGATGGAAGTGCGCGAACTGCTGTCCTCTTATGAGTTCCCGGGCGATGACATTCCGATCGTCGCAGGCTCCGCGCTCGCAGCCCTCGAAGGCCGCGACGCAAACATTGGCGCTGAGAAGATCCTCGAGCTGATGGCGAAGGTTGATGAGTACATCCCGACGCCAGATCGCCCGGTTGACCAGCCGTTCCTGATGCCGATCGAAGACGTGTTCTCGATCTCAGGCCGCGGCACCGTCGTCACGGGCCGTGCCGAGCGCGGCAAGCTGACGGTCGGCGAAGAAGTCGAGATCGTCGGGATCAAAGACACGCAGAAGACGACGGTTACGGGCATCGAGATGTTCCGCAAGCTGCTCGACGAAGTGGTCGCTGGCGACAACGCCGGTGTGCTGCTGCGCGGTGTCAAGCGTGAAGACGTTGAGCGTGGCCAGGTGCTCTGCAAGCCAGGCTCGATCACGCCGCACAAGAAGTTCAAGGCTGAGGCCTATATCCTGACGAAAGAAGAGGGTGGCCGTCACACGCCGTTCTTCACCAACTACCGCCCGCAGTTCTATTTCCGCACGACTGACGTCACCGGCGTCTGCACGCTGCCGGAAGGCACGGAAATGGTTATGCCGGGCGACAACGTCACCATGGATGTCGAGCTGATCCAGCCGATCGCCATGGAAGAAAAACTCCGGTTTGCCATCCGCGAAGGCGGTCGCACGGTGGGCGCCGGCGTGGTGGCATCGATCACCGATTAGGACGTCTTGACGAAACGCGCGCGCCCGGGGCTCAGGCCCGCGGGCGCGTGTCGTCTGAAAGCGGCCCTCGGTGGCGCCAAGTTAAAGTTTGAGAGCGGGTTATGAACGGTCAAAATATTCGCATTCGGCTCAAGGCCTTCGATCATCGCGTGCTCGATGCTTCGACGCTTGAGATCGTCAACACGGCGAAGCGCACCGGTGCGGAAGTCCGCGGGCCGATCCCGCTGCCCACCCGCATCGAGCGCTTCACGGTCAACCGTTCGCCGCACATCGACAAGAAGAGCCGCGAACAGTTCGAGATGCGCACGCACAAGCGCCTGCTCGACATCGTAGATCCGACACCACAGACGGTCGACGCGCTGATGAAGCTCGACCTTGCAGCCGGTGTCGACGTCGAGATCAAGCTCTAGGCCTGAAGCACGTCAGGCCCCGAGCGGAAACGAAACCAAAGCCGGTCCTCTGCGCACTTTCGACGTCTCTCCCGTCCCGCGTAATGACCGCTTCGAAGGCATAAGGATCGCGCCATGCGCTCCGGATTGATTGCACAGAAGGTGGGTATGTCCCGCGTCTTTACCGACGCTGGCGAACATATCCCCGTCACCGTCCTTAAGGTCGACAACTGTCAGGTCGTCGGCCACCGCACGGTTGAGAAGAACGGCTATAGCGCGCTGCAACTCGGCGCCGGCATGCGCAAAGCGAAGCGGACGCCGAAAGCCGAGCGCCAGAACTTCGCGATTGCGAATGTCGAGCCGAAGCGCCGCGTTGTCGAGTTCCGCGTGTCGGAAGACAACATGATCGAAGTGGGCGCCGAACTGACGGCCGACCACTTTATCGCGGGCCAGATGGTCGACGTCACCGGCACGTCTCAGGGCAAGGGTTTCGCCGGCGCCATGAAACGCTGGAACTTCGGCGGCATGCGCGCCTCCCACGGCGTCTCGATTTCGCACCGCGCGCACGGCTCGACAGGTAACAGCCAGGACCCCGGCAAGGTCTTCAAAGGCAAGAAGATGGCCGGCCACTACGGCAACGAGCGCGTGACAACGCAGAATCTCGAAGTCGTCCAGACCGATCCCGATCGCGGCCTCGTCATGATCAAGGGCGCGGTTCCGGGCTCCAAGGGCGGCTGGGTCATGATCCGCGACTCCGTCAAGCGGCCCGTGCCGAAGGATGCGCCGATGCCTGGCGCGTTTAAACCGGCTGGCGGCAACGGCGGCGCGGCACCGCAGGCAGATGCAGCACTGGCCGAAGCCTCGGCTGATGCCAGCAGCGGTCAGGAGTAAGGGCGATGCAGATCGACGTCCAAACCATTGATGCGGGTTCAGCCGGCCAGCTCGATCTCAGCGATGAGATCTTCGGGCTCGAGCCGCGCGCTGACATTCTTCACCGGATGGTGCGGTATCAGCAGCTCAAGAAGATGGCTGGCACGCACTACGTTCGCGACCGTTCCGAAGTGAAAGTCACGAAGAAGAAGATGTATCGCCAGAAGGGCTCCGGCTCGGCGCGGCACGGTAACAAGGCGGCGCCTCAGTTCCGCGGCGGCGGTAAGGCCTTCGGCCCGAAGCCGCGCAGTCACGCGATCGATCTGCCAAAGAAGATCCGCGCGCTTGCGCTCCGCCATGCGCTGTCGGCGAAGGCGAAAGCTGGCGAGTTGATCGTCCTCGATGCGGCGACGTCGTCGGGCAAGACCAAGGACCTGCGCGCACAGCTTGAAAAGATGGAGCTTGCCAACGCGCTCTTTATCGACGGCGCCGAGGTCAACGCGGAGTTCGCGCTGGCGGCCCGCAACATTCCGAACATCGACGTCCTGCCGGTCCAGGGCATCAACGTCTACGACATCCTCCGCCGGCATAAACTGGTGCTGACGAAGGCGGCCGTCGAAGCGCTGGAGGCGCGGTTCAAATGAAGCTCGATGCCTATGACATCATCGTAGCCCCGGTCATCTCGGAAAAGTCGACGATGGCGGCCGAGAACAACCAGGTCATTTTCCGCGTCCGCAAGGAAGCGACGAAGCCGGCGATCAAGAAGGCTGTCGAGCAGCTCTTCTCGGTCAAGGTGAAGTCGGTGAACACGCTCAACCGCAAGGGCAAGGTGAAGGTGTTTCGCGGGCGCAAGGGCCGTCAGTCTGACGTGAAGAACGCGATCGTCACACTCGAGGATGGTCACAACATCGACGTGACGACCGGCCTCTAGCCGCAAATGAAACCGGGATCGGCGCGCACTTAACGAACGCTCGAAGCAAACGACCATGGCACTGAAAACATACAACCCGACATCGGCTGGCCTCCGCCACCTCGTAATCGTCGACCGCTCGCACCTGTGGAAGGGCGCGCCGGTCAAGGTGCTGACCGAAGGCAAGTCTGCGAGCGGCGGCCGCAACAACGCAGGCCGGATTACGTCGCGCCACCGTGGCGGCGGGCACAAGCGCGCCTACCGCAAGATCGACTTCAAGCGCCGCACAAAGTTCGACGTGCAGGCGACGGTCGAGCGGCTCGAGTACGATCCGAACCGCACAGCGTTCATCGCGCTCCTTAAGTACGAAGACGGCACGCTTGCCTACATCCTGGCGCCTCAGCGCCTCGCCGTTGGTGACAAGGTCATCGCCGGTGAGCGCGTCGACGTGAAGCCGGGCAACGCGATGCCGCTGTCGTCGGTCCCGATCGGCACCATCATTCACAACGTCGAGCTGAAGCCTGGCCGCGGCGGCCAGATCGCACGGTCGGCAGGTGCCTATGTTCAGCTCGTCGGCCGCGATGCTGGCTGGGCGATTTTGAAACTTGGCTCTGGCGAAACCCGGCGCGTGCTTGCGTCCTGCATGGCAACGGTTGGCGCAGTCTCGAACCCGGAACACTCGAACACGGTCATCGGCAAAGCCGGCCGGGCACGCTGGAAGGGCAAGCGCCCGCAAACCCGTGGCATCGAGATGAACCCGATCGACCACCCGAATGGCGGCCGCACGAACGGTGGCCGCATCTTCAAGACGCCATGGGGCAAGATCGCCAAGGGTGTCCGCACCCGCTCGAACAAGCGGACCGATAAGTTCATCGTCCGCAGCCGCCACAAGGCGAAGAAGAAGTAGCTAACGATTGGATGCGCGGCGGGGCCTGCTCCGCCAGCACCCAACAAGGAGGATTCGATTGGCACGTTCAGTTTGGAAAGGCCCGTTCATTGACGGCTACCTTCTGAAGAAGGCGGAGAAGGTGCGCGAGTCGGGCCGCAACGAAGTGATCCGGATCTGGACGCGGCGTTCGACGATCCTGCCGCAGTTCGTGGGGCTCACCTTCGGCGTCTACAACGGCAAGAAGCACATCCCGGTGAACGTGTCGGAAGACATGATTGGCCACAAGTTCGGCGAGTTCGCGCCGACGCGCACGTATCACGGCCACGGCGCCGATAAGAAGTCGAAGCGCTGACGCTGACCTGCGCTTTAGGTGAACGGATAGAGAGACGGCACAATGGGTAAGGCAAAACGCGAGCGCACGCTGCCCGAGACTTCGGCGAAGGCCGTGACGCGCAACCTGCGTATCTCGCCGCAGAAGCTGAACCTCGTCGCGGGCCTCATTCGGGGCAAGCGCGTCGGCCAGGCGCTCGCCGATCTTGAGTTTTCGCGCAAGCGCATCGCAATCGATGTTCGCAAGACGGTGCTGAGCGCGATCGCGAATGCAGAGAATAACCACGGCCTCGACGTCGACGATCTCGTCGTCTCGGAAGCCTATGTCGGCAAGAACCTCGTCATGAAGCGCTTTCGTGCGCGGGCGCGGGGCCGGGCCGCCGGCATCCAGAAGCCGTTTTCAATGTTGACCGTCATCGTCAGCGAAAAGCCCGCTGATGCGGACGCAAAGGAGGCCTGAGATGGGTCAGAAGATTAACCCGATCGGCCTGCGCCTCGGCATCAACCGCACCTGGGACAGCCGCTGGTATGCGGGCCGCGACGACTATGGCCGCCTGCTTCATGAGGATCGCGCGATCCGCCAGCACATCATGAAGCAGAAGCGTCCGGCAGGCATCTCGAAAGTCGTCATCGAGCGCCCACATAAGAAGTGCGCGGTGACGGTCCATACGGCGCGTCCCGGCGTGCTCATCGGCAAGAAGGGCGCGGATATTGAGAAGCTGCGGTCGCAGCTTGCCAAGCTGACGTCCAGCGACGTGCACCTCAACGTGCAGGAAATTCGCAACCCGGATATCGACGCGACTTTGATCGCGGAAGGTATCGCACAGCAGCTTGAGCGCCGTGTCGCGTTCCGCCGCGCCATGAAGCGGTCGGTCCAATCGGCACTGCGCGCCGGCGCCCTCGGCATCCGCATCAACTGCGCGGGCCGGCTCGGCGGCGCTGAGATTGCGCGGACGGAGTGGTACCGGGAAGGCCGGGTGCCGCTGCACACGCTGCGTGCCGACATCGACTTCGGCTACGGCGAAGCGAAGACGGCTTACGGCATCATCGGCATCAAGGTCTGGCTCTTTAAAGGCGAGATCATGGAGCACGATCCGCTCGCATCGGAAAAGCGCGCGATTGAAGCGCAGGAGCGCGGCGGCGGCGGTGGCCGTCGGCGTGATGACCGCGGACCGCGCGCGAACTAACGGCAACCCGGCTCTGACTGCGCGCAGTAGTCATCGGGCCGGACAGATTTGAGTTTGAGTTCGCGACCGCGCGGGCTCGGTGGGATCAGAGGTTGAAACAATGCTTTCCCCGAAGCGCACCAAATTCCGGAAAGCCTTCAAGGGCCGCATTCACGGCACTGCGAAGGGCGGCACGACGCTGAACTTTGGCAGCCACGGCCTGAAGGCGGTCGAGCCTGAGCGCATCACGGCGCGTCAGATCGAGGCCGCGCGCCGCGCGATCACGCGCCACATGAAGCGTGCGGGCCGCGTCTGGATCCGGATCTTCCCGGACCTGCCAGTGTCGTCGAAGCCGGCTGAAGTCCGGATGGGCAAGGGCAAGGGTTCGCCGGATTTCTGGGCCGCCCGCGTGCACCCGGGCCGGATTATGTTTGAGCTCGACGGTGTCTCAGACGAAGTCGCTCGCGAGGCGTTGCGCCTCGGCGCGGCCAAGCTCCCGATCAAAACGCGGGTTGTCACCCGCATCAGTACGTAGTCGGGGGGGCTGAGACCATGAAGGCATCCGACATCCGCGAGATGAGCCTCGATCAGCTCGACGATGAGCTGGTCAAGCTAAAGCGCGAAGCATTCAACCTGCGCTTCCAGGCCGCGTCCGGCCAGCTCGAGAACACCGCACGCGTTCGTGCCGTCCGCCGCGACATCGCGCGGATCAAAACGATCGCGAAACAGAAGCAATCGGGCGCTAGCGCCTAGGGAGACGTTCGATGCCAAAGCGCATTCTGCAGGGCACGGTCGTGTCCGACAAAACCGACAAGACCGTCGTGGTGATGGTCGAGCGCCGCTTTACACACCCGCTGTTCAAGAAGGTGATCCGGCGTTCGAAGAAGTACCAAGCGCACGACGAGACCAACGCGATCAAAGTTGGCGAGCAGGTCCGAATTCAGGAGTGCGCGCCGATCTCGAAGCATAAGCGCTGGAAGGTGGTCGCAGGCGCGGCTGAGACCTGAGGCGATCAAGCTGAGCCCGCGACCGCGCCGGCGATTAATCAAGCGGCAGTGGCCGCACCAATTTGAACCCACGAGCCGGACCGCCGGCTTTGAGACGACCGGAAGACTGCCATGATCCAGATGGAATCAAATCTCGACGTCGCCGATAACTCCGGCGCGCGCCGGGTGCAGTGCATCAAGGTGATCGGCGGCTCGAAGCGGCGCTATGCACGCATCGGCGACACGATCGTCGTTTCCGTTAAAGAGGCGATCCCGCGCGGCCGCGTGAAGAAGGGCCAGGTGATGAAGGCCGTCGTCGTTCGCACCGCCAAGGGTGTGCGCCGGGCGGATGGATCGCTGATCCGCTTCGACGGCAACGCCGCCGTGCTCATCAACAATAATGGCGAGCCGATTGGCACGCGCATCTTCGGGCCGGTCACGCGTGAACTGCGCGGCCGCAATCACATGAAGATCATCTCGCTCGCACCGGAGGTGCTGTGATGGCTGCAAAATTCCGCAAGGGCGACCGCGTGATCGTGCTCGCCGGCCGCGACAAGGGCAAGCTCGGCGAAATCATCAAGATGATGCCGACTGAAGACCGCGCGCTCGTGCGCGGCGTTAATATGGTCCGCCGCCATCAGCGCCAGTCGGCGCAGGCGCAGGGCGGCATCATCTCGAAGGAAGCGCCGATCCACCTGTCGAACCTCGCACATGAGGATCCCCAGGATGGCAAGGCAACGCGCGTGGGTTTCCGTTTTGAGGGCGAAGGCGTTGACAAGCGCAAGGTCCGCTTCGCGAAACGCTCCGGCGATCTGATCCCGGAAAGGACGTAATCGATGGCACGTCAAACCAAGAAGAAGCAGCCGGGCGAAGCAGGCGCCGGCAAGTCGGGCGCGAAGTCCAAGGCGCAGGGCGAGCCGCGCTCGCACACGCGGCCTGAGGGCTACAAGCCGCGGATGAAGGATCTCTACCTGGAGACCGTCCGCGGGCAGCTTCGCGAGAAATTCTCCTACAAGAACGACATGATGATCCCGCGGATCGAGAAGGTCGTGCTGAACATGGGGATCGGCGAAGCCGTGGGTGACCGCAAGAAGGTCGAGAACGCGGCAAACGACTTGTCGCTAATCGCGGGCCAGAAGCCGATCACGACGCGCGCGCGCAAATCGATCGCATCGTTCAAGGTGCGCGAAGGCATGGCGCTTGGCGCGAAGGTCACGCTGCGCGGCGACCGCATGTTTGAGTTTATCGACCGCCTGGTCACGATTGCTCTGCCGCGCGTCAAAGACTTCCGCGGGCTTAACGCCAAGAGTTTTGACGGCCGCGGCAACTACGCGATGGGCCTCAAAGAGCACATCGTGTTCCCGGAGATCGACTACGACAAGGTCGATGAAATCTGGGGCATGGACATTATTGTCGTCACGACGGCGAAAACTGACGATGAAGCGCGCGAATTGCTGCGCGGCTTCAATTTCCCATTTGGTAGCTGAGGAACCACGGCAGCGTCCGCTGGCGAAATGAGCGCTGACGGGCGCGCGAGCCGAAAGGCCTCTGGAGGAAGACATGGCGAAAGTCTCATCGATTGAGAAGAACAAGAAGCGGCGCAAGCTGGTGGCTGAGAAAGCCGAAAAGCGCGCGCGCCTGAAAGAAATCATCAACGATCGCTCAAACCCGATGGAAGAGCGGTTCGCAGCGCAGCTTAAGCTCGCCGAGATGCCGCGGAACTCGTCAAAGACCCGCGTGCGCAACCGGTGCGAAATCACAGGTCGCCCGCGCGCTTACTATCGCAAGCTGAAGATGTGCCGGAACCAGCTTCGGGAACTCGCCTCGAACGGGCGCATCCCGGGCATGGTCAAGTCGAGCTGGTAAGGGAGGTCTGACGCGCAATGCCCATTAATGATCCCATTGGCGATCTCCTGACGCGCATCCGTAACGCGCAGATGCGCCGCCGCCCGAATATGTCGACGCCGTCGTCCACGCTGCGCATGCGCGTGCTCGAGGTGCTGGTCGATGAGGGCTACATCCGCGGCTACACGAAGGTCGACCACGCCGACGGCAAGTCGGAGATCGAGGTCGAGCTGAAGTATAACGAAGGCCAGCCGGCGATCCGCGAAATCAAGCGGATCTCGACACCGGGCCGTCGTGTCTACAGCGCAGTCCGCGACATCCCGACGGTCGCCAACGGCCTCGGCGTCGCAATCCTGTCGACACCGAAGGGCGTGCTCGCCGACTGGCGCGCGCGCGAAGAGAACGTGGGCGGCGAGGTGCTCTGCAGCGTCTTTTGATGCCGCGCCGCTGTTGCGCTGGCGCTCAGACCGCACGAGCCGAACGAGTGAGAACGAGACGATGTCACGGATTGGCAAAAAACCGATTGTAGTGCCCGACAAGGTCGACGTGAAAATCGACGGCCAGACGGTGACTGCGAAGGGCCCGAAGGGTGAGCTGTCGTTCACGGTTCCCGAAGAGATCAAGATCGACCGCGGCGACGATGGTGTCACGGTTGCCCTGAAGGAAGATACCAAGCGCGCCCGCTCGATGTGGGGGCTGTCGCGAACGATGGTGTCGAACCTTGTCGAGGGCGTCACGGACGGCTTCACGAAAACGCTCGAGATCCAGGGCGTCGGCTATCGAGCGCAGATGAAGGGCAAGGACCTGCAGTTGAACTTGGGGTTCAGCCACGAGGTCGTGCACAAAATGCCGGATGGCATTGCAGCCGCCGTCAGCGGCGCGAAGCAGGAGATCATCACGGTCTCCGGTATTGACAAGCAGGCGGTTGGTCAGGTGGCCGCCGAAATCCGCGGGTATCGCCCGCCGGAGCCCTATCAGGGCAAAGGTGTGCGCTATCAGGGCGAATACATCTTCCGTAAGGAAGGCAAGAAGAAGTAGCGACGATGAGCAACAACACGACATTCGATCGCCGCAAGGACCGGGTGCGCCGCAAGCTTCGCAAGTCGGGCGGGCTGCGACCGCGGCTCTCTGTCTTCCGGTCGTCGAAGCAGATTTACGCGCAGATCATCGACGATGAGGCGGGCCGCACGCTTGCTGCTGCGTCGACGATCGACAAGGACCTGAAGAGTTCGCTGAAGACGGGCGCTGACAAGGATGCTGCATCCGCAGTCGGCAAGCTCGTCGCTGAACGCGCAGTGAAAGCCGGCGTCACCGACGTCGTCTTCGATCGCGGCGGTTATCTCTATCACGGCCGCGTCAAGGCGCTGGCCGATGCGGCGCGCGAAGCCGGGTTGAAGTTCTAGAGCTCATCGGGGTGAGGTCGCATGACCTAACTCAAAGATGCAGCTTCGAAACAGACACGAGATCAGAGCAGGCGCGCGAAAGTGAACCCGAGCTGATCTCGTCGAACGGACAAAACCCCGGCGGCGCGACGCAACGCAACGAAAGGAATTGGCGTGGCACGAAATCCAGGCGGACGGGATCGCGGACGCGATCGCGAAGACAACGAGTTCACCGATAAGCTGGTCCACATCAACCGTGTGGCCAAGACGGTGAAGGGCGGCAAGCGCTTCGGCTTTGCTGCACTTGTGGTCGTCGGCGATCTCAAGGGCCGCGTTGGCTTCGGCCACGGCAAGGCGCGTGAAGTGCCGGAAGCGATCCGCAAGGCAAACGAAGCTGCCCGCCGATCGATGATCCGGGTGCCGCTTCGCGAAGGCCGGACGATCCATCACGACACGCGCGGCCGCCACGGTGCGGGTAAAGTCTATCTGCGCTCGGCACCGGCCGGTACGGGCATCATCGCGGGCGGCGCCATGCGTGCCGTGTTCGAAATGCTCGGCGTCCAGGACGTCGTCGCAAAGTCGATCGGCACATCGAACCCTTACAACGTGATCCGCGCGACGTTTGATGCGCTGGTCCACCAGGAAAATCCGCGCGCAGTCGCGGCCCGTCGCGGCAAGAAGTACGGCGATATTGTCGCCCGCCGCCGTGATGGTTCAACAGATGCTGAGGCCGTGGCGCAGGCTGACGCCTGAGTACGCATTGGCTGATGGCCGGTGCGCGATAAGCGCGCTGCCGGCCGGATGGGAGTGAACGAACAATGGCTGATCAAGCGACTGGAAAGACGGTCACGGTCGAGCAGTACGCAAGCCCGCTGCGCCGCGACAAGACACAGCGCGCCACGTTGATCGGACTTGGCCTCAACAAGGTCAACCGCCGGCGCACGCTGAAAGACACGCCGGAAGTACGCGGTATGATCCGCGCGCTGCCGCATCTCGTGCGCGTCGTCGAAGATCAGGCCTGAGCCCAACACGGCGCAGCGGCCCGGCCGCGCGCTGACTGTACCGAGGAGCGAGAGATATGCGTCTCAATGAATTGAAAGACCGCCCAGGCGCGTACAAAAAGCGCGTGCGCGTCGGCCGCGGCATCGGCTCCGGTGTCGGCAAGACCGCCGGCCGTGGTGTGAAGGGACAGAAGTCCCGCTCCGGTGTTTCGATCCGTGCCTTCGAAGGCGGTCAAATGCCGCTTTACCGGCGGTTGCCGAAGCGCGGCTTCAGCAAGTTCAATCGCAAGAATTGGAACGAGCTGACCGTCGATGCGCTGAACCGCGCGCTCGAATCCGGACAGCTCGATGCCGGCCAGCCGATCGATCTTGCAAAGCTCGTCGAGACCGGCGTGCTGCGCCGCCCAAAAGACGGCGTCCGCCTTATCGGCAATGGAGACGTCGCGAAGGCAGTGACCCTGACACTGGATCATGCGTCGGCCGGGGCAAAAGCCGCGGTTGAAAAGGCCGGCGGGTCGATCACGATCGTTGAGCCCAAAGTGCTCGAGGCCGACGAGGCCAAACGCAAGAAATCGGCTGAGAAGAAAGCGGAAAAGGCGAAGTAGCCCTGCCGCCGCTTTCGCTTTCGGGCGATTTTGCATGTGCGAAGGCCGCGGGCGCTCACTGGACCTGAGCCGCGCGGCTTCTCGCGTTCCGGGCGCGCGTTTGCCCTCGGTTTGATGCTAGGGTTCACAACGCCCATATCCGGCGGATCACGACGGGTCCGGCCAATTGGAGATACGACATGGCCTCTGCAGCCGAACAACTCGCGGCCAATGTCAGTTGGAGTGCGTTCTCCAAAGCTGACGAGCTGAAGCGCCGGATCCTGTTCACGCTCGGCGCGCTGCTCGTCTACCGGTTCGGCACGTTTATTCCGCTGCCCGGCATCAACGCTGCCGCCTACGCTGAGACCTTCAGCCAGATGCAGGGCGGCTTGATCGGCATGATGTCGATCTTTTCCGGCGGCGCGGTCGAGCGCATGGCGATCTTCGCGCTCAACATCATGCCGTACATCTCGGCGTCGATCATCATGCAGCTCATGCAGAACGTCGACAAACGGCTTGAGGCGCTCAAGAAAGAGGGCGAGCAGGGCCGAAAGACGCTCAACCAGTACACGCGCTATCTGACGGTGCTGCTGGCCGCGGTTCAGGCCTACGGTATCGCGATCGGCCTCGAAGGTTCGCAGAACGCAGCCGGCAACGTCGTCAACGATCCGGGCTGGTTCTTCCGCTTCTCGACCGTCATCACGCTGGTCGGCGGCACGATGTTCCTGATGTGGCTTGGCGAGCAGATCACGGCGCGCGGCGTCGGCAACGGCATTTCGCTCATCATCTTCGCCGGCATCGTCGCAGCCCTTCCAGGTGCGCTCGGCAATCTCTTCACGCTCGCCGAGCAGGGCTCGCTTTCGACGTTCGCACTCCTCGGCATTCTGGTCGTCATGGTCGGCGCGATCGTCGTCATCGTCTTCTTCGAGCGCGCGCAACGCCGGCTGCTGGTGCAGTATCCAAAGCGCCAGGTCGGCAACCGGATGTTCCAGGGCGACAACAGCCATTTGCCGCTGAAGCTCAACACCGCCGGCGTCATCCCGCCGATCTTTGCCTCATCGCTGCTGTTGCTGCCGATGACGGGCGCGCAGTTCGCGGTCGCCCCTGGGACCGAGCCGCCGGTCTGGCTGCAGTGGGTGACGGCAAGCCTCGGCTACGGTCAGCCGCTGCACATGGTCATCTATGCGGTCCTGATCGTCTTCTTCTGCTTCTTCTACACCGCAGTCGTGTTCAACCCGGCTGAGACGGCTGACAACCTGCGCAAGTACGGTGGGTTCCTACCGGGCCGCCGCCCAGGTGCGCAGACTGCGCAGTTCATCGACTACGTGTTGACGCGCATTACCGTCGTTGGCGCGATCTATCTGGCGCTCGTGTGTTTGCTGCCCGAACTCATGATCTCATACGCCAACGTGCCGGCGGGCATCGGCGTCGTGCTCGGGGGGACCTCGCTGCTGATTGCCGTCAGTGTGACGATGGATACAGTTGCGCAGGTGCAATCCCACTTGATCGCTCAGCAGTATGAAGGGCTGATCAAGAAGTCGAACTTGCGTGGGGGCAAGGCGAAGAAATGAACCTGATCCTGCTTGGCCCGCCGGGCGCCGGTAAAGGCACGCAGGCGAAGATCCTTGAGACGCAGCATGGCCTCGTTCAGCTTTCGACCGGCGACATGTTGCGGGCAGCCGTTGAAGCCGGTTCGCCGGTGGGCCTCGAAGCCAAGAGCGTTATGGCGGCCGGAGGCCTGGTCTCAGACGAGATCGTCATCCGCATTATCGCCGATCGGATCCGCGAACCTGACTGCGCGAACGGTTTTATTCTCGATGGCTTCCCGCGGACGCTGAAGCAGGCGGATGCGCTTGAGGATCTGCTTACAGGCGTTGGCAAGACGCTCGATGCTGTCATCGAGATCCGCGTCGATGATGCGGCGTTAGTCGAGCGCATTTCCGGCCGTTACACCTGCGCCAATTGCGGGACCGGTTACCATGACCGGTTCAAGCAGCCGGCGAAGCCAGGGGTTTGCGACAACTGTGGCGCAACCGAATTCAAGCGCCGGCCAGACGACAACGCCGAGACCGTGCAGACGCGGCTGCTCGCATACTATCGCGAGACCTCGCCGCTGATTGGCTACTACTACGCGAAGGACCTGCTTAAGTCCGTCGACGGAATGGGTGAGATCGATGCGGTCACCAACGAGATCGGCGGGGTGATTAGGGCGATCTAGACTTGTGCTTTCGGGCGCCGGAAACCGTGGCTTCGAGGGCGGCGGCATGCCGCAGAACTCTTGCGTTGACGCCCCCGGGGCCAGCGACTAGAAACCTGCGATCACATGACGCATCGAAGGCCGGGCTCTGAAAACGAGAGCGCGGCCATGCGCGGTTCGGCGGTGGCGGCGGACCAGGACACCGAAACCATGAATTTTGCGGCGCCCGAACGCCGCCCGAGGAGACCGAAATTGGCTCGTATTGCTGGCGTCAACATTCCAACGCAGAAGCGACTGCCGATTGCGTTGCAGTACATCCATGGCATCGGTCCGAAGTTCGCGACCGAGATCTGCCAGAAGGTCGGCATTGCGCCGGAGCGGCGCGTCAACGAACTGAGTGACGCTGAAGTCCTTCAGGTCCGCGAGACGATCGACCGCGACTACATGGTGGAAGGTGACCTTCGCCGCGAAGTCGCAATGAACATCAAACGCCTGATGGACCTTGGCTGCTATCGCGGCCTGCGCCATCGCCGCGGGTTGCCGGTCAACGGCCAGCGCACGCACACGAACGCACGCACCCGTAAGGGCAAGGCCGTGCCGATCGCCGGCAAGAAGAAAGCCACCCGCTAACGGCGGTGGCTGCCCAGTACTTCGTTTCAGGCGGACGTCGCGTCCGCCACCGACCTCAAGTGGAACCGAATGGCTAAAGACACACAGCGTGGCAAGGTGCGCCGCCGCGAGCGGAAAAACATTTCGTCCGGCATCGCGCACGTGAGCTCGACGTTTAACAACACAATGATCACGATCACCGACGCGCAGGGCAACGCTATTTCGTGGTCGTCCGCCGGGACAATGGGCTTCAAGGGCTCGCGGAAATCGACCCCGTTCGCAGCCCAGATGGCGGCGGAAGACGCTGGCAAGAAAGCAGCCGAGCACGGCATGCGCACGCTGGAAGTTGAGGTTTGCGGGCCGGGTTCCGGTCGCGAATCGGCACTGCGCGCGCTGTCGGCGGCCGGGTTCCAGATCACGTCGATCCGCGACGTCACGCCGATCCCGCACAACGGATGCCGCGCGCGCAAGCGCCGACGCGTCTAAAGCGAGCTGAGTTTCCCGCAGGCCGCGACTCGCGATCGAGGCCTGCGACACGCACTGAGCGGTTCACGCGCCGGGTGGGAGTTCCCCTCGGCGCAACCGCATTTGAGCCGCAGCCCCAGGCAGTGCCGCCGGATGAGCGCCCCGGCGTTGGCACGCCAAACCGAAGCGAGGACCCATGCCCGACAGCGTTATGCAGAAGAACTGGCAAGATCTGATCAAGCCGACGCAACTCAACATCACGCCGGACCGCGCCAACGAAGGCACGGCGACGGTGATCGCCGAGCCGCTTGAGCGTGGCTTCGGCATGACGCTCGGCAACGCGCTGCGTCGCGTGCTGTTGTCGTCGCTCCAGGGTGCCGCGATCACGTCGGTCAAAATCGACAGCGTGCTCCACGAGTTCTCGTCGATCCCGAGCGTCCGCGAAGACGTTACCAACATCATCCTGAACATCAAAGACATTGCGCTGCGCGTGCACTCAGAGGGCACGAAGCGGATGGTGCTGCGCAAAGAAGGCGCCGGCCCCGCCACAGCACGCGATATCGAGCTGTCGTCGGACGTCGAAATCCTGAACCCGGACCACGTCATCTGCCACCTCGACAAAGATGCGTCGGTGCGGATGGAGTTCACGGCAGACATCGGCAAGGGCTACGTCGCGGCCGACCGCAACCGTCCTGAAGACGCGCCGATCGGCCTGATCCCGGTCGACAGCCTCTACAGCCCGGTGCGTCGCGTGTCGTACCGCGTCGAGAATACCCGTGAGGGCCAGATCCTCGACTACGACAAGTTGATCATGACGGTTGAGACCGACGGTTCGATGCGGGCTGAAGACGCCGTTGCGCTGGCTGCTCGTATTCTGCAGGACCAGCTCTCCGTCTTCATCAACTTCGAGGAGCCGCAAAAGCAGGTCGAAGAGCGCCCGCATCCGGAGCTGTCGTTCAACGCCGCCCTGCTCAAAAAGGTCGACGAACTCGAGCTCTCCGTGCGCTCGGCGAACTGTCTGAAGAATGACAACATCGTCTACATCGGCGATCTCATTCAGAAGACCGAAGCCGAGATGCTGCGCACGCCGAACTTCGGCCGGAAGTCGCTCAACGAGATCAAGGAAGTGCTGGCCACGATGGGCCTTCACCTCGGCATGGACGTGCCCAACTGGCCGCCCGACGACATCGAAGATCTCGCCAAGCGGTTTGAGGACCAGTACTAGCTTCGTGGAAATAGGGGCGTGAGAGCGTCAGGCCATGGGCCGGTGCTCTTCACGTCCAACTCCGCGACCTTCCCACATTCCGTTTTCAACCGAGGCGAGCCCAAAGAAGCTCCCCGGCAAACAACCTGAAGGGTAACTCACATGCGACATCGCAAAACCGGGCGGCGGTTTGGCCGCGACAGCGGACACCGGCAGGCCATGCTCTCAAACATGGCGGCTTCGTTGATCGAGCACGAGCAGATCGTCACGACGCTGCCGAAAGCGAAGGACCTTCGCCGCGTCGTCGATAAGTACATCACGCTCGCAAAGCGCGGCGACCTGAACTCGCGGCGGATCGCAGTGTCGCGGCTCCGCAATGAAGAGATGGTCAAGAAGCTCTTCGACGTGCTCGGGCCGCGCTACAAGGACCGCGATGGCGGGTACACGCGCGTCCTCAAAGCCGGTTATCGCTACGGCGATAGCGCGCCGCGCGCCGTGATTGAACTCGTTGACCGCGATGAGACAGCGAAGGGTGCCAAAGACCGCGCCCGCGTCGCCGCCGAGCGCGAAATGGACGAGCAGGAGATGGCAGCTGCGGCAGCCGGCTGATCGCCAGCGCCGTGCTTGCGCCGTTTGCGCAGACCCACATTCAGATCTTTTAGCGGCGCGCACCACACGGTGTGCGCCGCTTGACCTTGCGGCCTCGGCTTCAAATCTGACACCTTCAGGTGCAGACATTGGCCGATGACGATGACAAAGACGAAATTCGCAGTAGGTCTATTCGCCGGAACGACAGCCGTTGCGGCGACAATGCTTGTCTTGTTGCAGCCGGCAGATGCCCAGCGGCAGGTGCCCGTCTCGCGCCAGGCCGTGCAGCTCTCGTTCGCGCCAGTCGTCCGCGCGGCAAAACCAGCCGTGGTCAACGTTTTCGTCAAGTCGCAGAGCCGCCGCCGCGCGTCGCCGCTCTCAGAAGATCCGTTCTTCCGCCGTTTCTTTGGTGACCGGTTCGGCATGCCGCGCGTGCAAAATTCGCTCGGCTCCGGTGTCATCGTCAGCGACGACGGCCTCGTTGTGACCAACGCGCACGTTATCAAATCGCGCGGACAGGCCGAGATCCGCGTCGTCCTCTCAGACCAGCGCCAGTTTACCGCGCGCGTGCTCGTCCAGGACGAGAAATCCGACATCGCGATCCTGAAGCTCAACGGTGCGCGCGAGCGGCTGCCGTTCCTTGAGCTTGCAAACTCTGACGCGATCGAGGTCGGCGACCTGGTACTCGCAATCGGCAATCCGTTCGGCGTCGGGCAGACCGTGACGAGCGGGATCGTCTCGGCGCTTGCTCGCTCGCGCGTTGGCATCGGCAATTCGAACAGTCAGGTGTTCATCCAGACCGATGCCGCGATCAATCCCGGCAATTCGGGCGGCGCGCTGGTCGACATGAAAGGCCGTCTGGTTGGCATCAACACCGCGATCTACTCGCGGAGCGGCGGCTCGAACGGCATCGGCTTCGCGATCCCTGCGAACCTCGTCGCACTCTACGTGAAGAGTGCCGCAACAGGACGAGCTGTCGCCAAGGTCTGGCTTGGCGCAGGACTAAAGGATGTTGATCGCGGCATCGCGGACAGCTTGGGCCTGAAGCGCGTCGCAGGTGCGCTGGTGACAAACGTGCAGCGGCAGGGGCCGGCCGCTAAGGCTGGGTTGCGCGCAGGCGATGTGATCACGGCGGTGAACGACCGGCTTGTCGCGGATGCCCGCGGTGCGCGCTATCGCCTGACAACGCTTGGCGTCGGCAAGTCGGCGAAGCTTGGCATCCTGAGGCGCGGCCGCGTTCGCGAAATCAGTCTCGATCTTGTCGCTGTGCCGAAGATCACGCGCGGCGACGTCGGGCTGCTGACGGGCGAGCATCCGTTCGATGGGGCGCGAGTCGCCAATACCGTTCCGGCCGTCGCCGAGGAGCTCGGCATCGATGCAGGCGACGGCGTGATTGTGATCGACATTGACCGCGATGGGTACGCGGCTGCGATTGGTCTGCGCCCGCGCGACCAGATCGTCGAGGTCGGCGGGCGCAAGGTGACATCGATCGCGGGTTTGCAACGCCTCCTCCGCCGACGTGCAGACGTCTGGGACATTGCCATTCGCCGGAACGGCCGCGTGCTGCGGCTGCGGGTGGCGGGGTGAGCGATCTCTTCGGCGCAGCCGGTCTTGACGACGGCGCGCCGCGACCACTTGCTGACCGCCTGCGTCCGCAAACACTTGCCGACGTCGTTGGCCAGGATCACATCGTCGGGCCCGATGGGACGCTGACGCGCCTCTTAAACTCCGGCCGGCTGCCAAGTCTTGTTCTTTGGGGGCCGCCAGGCACCGGCAAGACGACGACGGCGCGTCTGCTTGCGGGCGCCACCGACCTCGCGTTCGAACAACTGTCTGCCATCTTTTCCGGCGTCGCAGACCTCAGGAAAGCGTTCGACCGCGCGAAAGACTTGCGCAAGCTCGGCCGCGGCACGCTGCTCTTTATCGACGAGATCCACCGGTTCAACCGCGCGCAACAGGACAGCTTCCTGCCGCACATGGAGGACGGGACGATCACGCTTGTTGGCGCGACGACGGAGAACCCATCGTTCGAGTTGAACTCGGCGTTGCTGTCGCGCGCGCAGGTGCTCGTGCTCAACCGCTTGGACGCGACGGCCCTTGAGACGCTGCTCGCCCGCGCTGAAGGCGAGGCCGGCCGCGCTCTGCCGCTCGACGATGATGCCCGGCGCACGCTAATCGCGATGGCAGATGGCGATGGGCGCACCGTGCTCAATCTCGCAGAAGACGTGTTCGCCGCGGGCCCCGAAGATGGCGCCACACTTTCAAGCGACGATCTTGCAGGCCTCGTCCAGCGCCGCGCGCCGCTCTACGACAAGGGGCAGGACGGCCACTACAATCTGATCTCAGCGCTGCACAAGTCCGTGCGCGGCTCTGATCCCGATGCCTCGCTTTATTGGCTCGCGCGGATGCTCGATGGCGGCGAGGACCGGCTGTTTATCGCGCGCCGTCTCGTGCGTATGGCAGTCGAAGACATCGGTCTTGCCGATCCGCAAGCGCTTGAGCAGGCCAACGCTGCGAAAGACGCGTTCGATTTTCTGGGCTCGCCAGAAGGTGAATTGGCGTTGGCGCAGGCGACGCTCTATCTTGCGACCGCGCCAAAATCGAACGGGGCGTATGTGGCCTACAAGGCTGCGATGCGCGCGGCCAAAGAGCATGGCTCGCTCAGCCCGCCGAAGCACATCCTGAATGCGGCGACGTCGCTCATGAAGGACGAAGGCTACGGCGCGGACTACGCCTACGACCACGACCAGCCGGACGGCTTTTCCGGCCAGGACTATTTCCCCGATGAGATGGCGCGGCAGACGTTTTATGCCCCGCCTGAGCGCGGATTCGAGCGTGAGATCACGAAGCGGCTTGCCTATTGGGCGGGGCTTCGCACCAGGCGTGGCGGTGGTGGCGGCGACCACGAGTGAGGCCATTTCAGCGATCGACCGGACCGCAGACCGTCAGCAATTCTCCAAGCCTTTACAACCCGCAAGCCCTCTGGTTTCGTCCAGCGCCGGGGGCGTGCGCGTGAGGTTTTTGGCGTATGGTTGTGTTTAACGACTTGTGGTTTGGCCATCCAATCAACGAGAGCGTGCAGACGCCCTGCATTGCACCGGCCGATGGCAACTACCTCGGTTCCGTTGTGCGCAAGGGCCGGCCGACGCACGCGAACCAGTGTGCGATCCGCTTGGGCATCTCGCTGAAGCGCGCGGGTGTTACGCCGGACCAGATTACCGGATGCCTCACTTGCGGCGCGCACGATCCGAAGCTCATGCATTATATCCGCGCGCTTGAGGTCGCCAACGCGCTGAACCGCGCAAATATCGACGGGCTCGGCAAGGTTGAGCGGTTGGTCGGCACGGACCCGGCAAGCTTCTACCCAAAACTCTACGGGCGCACCGGGATCATTTTCATCAAGGACTACTGGCACCGCTCCAGCGACCGGCGCGGTGCGCCGACGGGCGACCATATCGACGTCTGGAACGGGTATCGCTCATCCGCGAAGTGGTTGATGGAGTGGTTTTCGTGGCTCGGCTACTATTCAAACTACGCCGAGGCCAAAGAGATCTGGTTCTGGCCGATTGAGCAGCGGCGCTAACACAAGCGCTGCTGGCGGAAAGGAACACGGGCGATGGCCTTTCAAACGATTGCGCTCTGGGGCGTCGCAGCCGGCGTCAGCGCGCTTGTGCTCTATACGATCTGGGCCGGCGAAGGCGCGGTTGTCCGGTATCTGCTGGCGATGCTGCTCGCCGGCGTTTCGGCGCTGCTTGCGACGCTGTTCATCAGCTCGCCCGTCGCCACGTGGGTGACCAACCGCATGACCTTTGAGAGCCCCGACGGCGCCGCTGACGTGCACACCTACACGTTCCTGGGCGTCAACATCGCAGCGCTCGTGATCGGGTGGTCGGCCGGCTGGCTCTTGTCTCGCAATGTCGCTGCCATGCGCAACAAGGGCGGCTGACGTGTTTGCCCATTTCCTCGCCGTTGCCGCCGGTGGCGCAATCGGTGCCGGCGGCCGGTTCCTCGTCAACGTCTACGCGCTGCGCACATTCGGGCCGGGCTTCCCCTGGGGCACGTTCACCGTCAACGTCGCAGGCGCCCTCGCGATGGGCTTCCTTGGCCACTGGCTGGTGGCACGGGCCGGCGTTTCGACCGAAGTCCGCCTTTTCGTGCTGACCGGCATCCTAGGTGGGTTCACAACGTTCTCCGCTTATACGCTCGATGTCGTAAGCCTGGCTGAACGTGGAGAAACGGTGAGTGCGGCCCTATATGCCGCTGGAACCGTGATCGTGACGATCATCGCGTTAATCGCCGGGCAATCGCTCGCGCGCGCAATCGGCTAGGCGCACCTGCCGCACCGCCGCCGCACTAAAGGACCTTGCTGAGCCATGTCGTCGGACAGCCGCGCCGCATTCGAGACTGTCCGGGTTGCACGCTCGGACGACGGGCTGCGGCTGGACCGCTGGTTCCGGCAACACTTCCCGCACGTCACCAATGGTCACCTGCAGAAGCTTCTGCGCAAAGGGCAGGTGCGCGTCGATGCCAAGCGCGCGGCAGCAAACCAGCGCGTTGAAGCCGGCAACGAGGTGCGCGTGCCGCCTGCGGTCCGCAACCCCGAGACAAGCGCGCAGGCCGGCAAACGCCCGACCCCGAAACCGCCGCTTGGCGTATCGAAGGCCGATCGTGCGTTGATCGATGGCCTCGTGCTCTTCGAAGATGACGACGTGCTCGTCCTCAACAAACCGCAGGGGCTCGCCGTGCAGGGCGGTTCGGGCACGCGCCGCCACATCGATGGGATGCTGATGGGCATGTCTGACCGGTTCGGTGACCGGCCCCGCCTGGTGCACCGGCTCGACCGAGACACGACCGGCGTGCTGCTCGTCGCAAAGTCCCGGAAAGCTGCGGCAGCCCTTGGCGCCGTGTTCCAGTCGCGCGCGGCGGCCAAGACGTATTGGGCGCTGGTTACCGGCGTCCCGCGTCCGGCGCAGGGCGAAGTGGCAGCCGCGCTTGTTAAGGCGGCCGGGCCGGAAGGTGACCGCGTCCGCAAGGCGCGCCCTGGTGAGCAGGATCGCGCAATGCATGCAACGACGCACTACGCCGTCATCGAGCGCGCCGGCACGAAGACCGCCTGGGTCTCGCTCAAGCCAACGACCGGCCGGCAGCACCAGCTCCGCGCGCACATGGCGATCCTAGGCCATCCCATCGTCGGCGACCCGAAGTATGACGGTGGCATGGACCTGCCGGCTGAAAACATGCCGGCCAAGCTCCACCTGCACGCGCGGCGGCTCGTGATCCCACACCCCTCGGGCCAAGGCACCATCGACGTCTCTGCGCCATTGCCGCCGCACATGCGCGAGAGCTTTGCGCTCCTCGGTCTCGATGCAAGCCGCTACGACGCGTCGGCGTCGACGGAGCGCGCGTCATGAAGCTCGTCCTGTTCGATTGCGACGGCACGCTCGTCGACAGCCAGCACATGATCGTGACGGCAATGAACGCAGCTTTCGAGGCAGCCGGTCTCGCGCCGCCGTCGCGCAACGAAACGCTCCGCATCGTCGGGCTGTCGCTTCCCGTCGCAATGGCGAGCCTCGCGCCCAAAGCCTCGGATGCGGCAGTCTCGGCGTTGGTGGCCAATTATCGTGACGCGTTTACGGAGTTGCGATCAGATCCGACGCTGCATGAGCCGCTTTATGACGGCATGAAACCGCTGCTGCAGACGCTTGCTGCGATCGAGGGTCTCGCCCTCGGCGTCGCGACCGGCAAGTCGGTCCGCGGGGTCATTCGTGTCGTTACGCTGCACGGCCTGGAGGGCCTGTTTCAAACCGTGCAGACGGCTGACACGCACCCCTCGAAGCCGCATCCATCCATGATCGAGACGGCGATCGACGACGTCGATGGCAGCCCGGACCAGACGCTCATGATCGGCGACACGACCTTCGACATGGAGATGGCTGCGGCCGCTGGCGCGATCGGCCTCGGGGTTGCCTGGGGCTATCATCCGCCAGACGAACTCAAAGCGGCCGGCGCCCGCCAGTTGTCAGAAACGGCGGACGAGCTGGAGGCTGCAGTCCGCCATCACCTCAATCTTGGGGGCCGCCCATGACGATATCACCAAACCCAGCGAGACGCCTTGCCGAGGCTGAAAAGCGTGAGTTGCCAAAGCGGTTCTACAAATCCGCGGATATGGCGGAGGTCGCAGGCGACGACGGCGGCGAGGCAATGTTTGGGCTGACGCTCGATGGGCGCCCGGCGCGGACGCCCGCCAAAAACCCACTTGCAGTGCCGAGCCGGGGTGTCGCCCAAGCGCTCGCTAACGAGTGGGACGCACAGGTCGACGTTATCGATCCGGCGCGCATGCCGTTCACCAAGCTCGCGAACACGATCATTGACGGCATCATCGGCCGCGAACAGCTCGTGCGCGATGAGATCGCGGCCTATGCCGGAAGCGATGTGCTCTGCTATCGCGCGGCGCATCCGGCGGGTCTCGTCCAGATGCAGAAGACGGCGTGGGACCCGATCCTCGATTGGCTCGCCGAAGCGCACGACGTCCGCTTTGTCATTCAGACCGGTGTCATGCCCGTTGACCAGCCTGCGGCTGCGCTCGCGGCGTTTGGGCGGGCCGTCGCGGAGCACGACGCGCATGCGCTCGGCGCGCTCCATGTGATGATGACGCTGTCCGGGTCAGCCGGTCTGACGCTTGCTATCGCGGCAGAGCGGATTTCGCGGGATGAGGCCTGGCGCGCGGCGCACGTCGATGAAGACTGGCAGATCAGCCAGTGGGGCCGCGACGAAGAAGCAGACGCCCGCCGCGCGCTCCGCAAGGCTGAGTTTGACGCGGCAGCAGACTACCTTGCCCTCCACCGCGGCGGCTGACCTGTCAGCTTGATGCGTCCCTGGTCTCGGCTCCGGCTGACTTTCGGTCCCGCCGGCACCGGTCAGAGCAGTACTTAACCTCGTCCCAGACGGCGGCCCACTTCTTCCGCCACGTGAACGGCCGCCCGCACGTCGCGCATGTCTTCTCTGGCAAGTCGGACTTTTGCCTCATGCGCCCGCTCATGCGCCGTCATCCGCTTTGGATGTCTCGAACGACAGCGTCATCTGATCCTGCGTCGCTGGCGGCTTTCGCCGGCGCGTGCCGGGCTTCGCCGATTTCCCGCGCTGGCCCGTGTGCGGCACGCCGCTTTTGCGGCTGCCGTGCTTGTCCTGGATCGCGTTGGCCTCATCGCGAAACGTGTCGGACCGGCGCATGCCATAGATCTTCTGACGCGCCTCGCGCGCCGCTTCGATATGATCGACGATCGCCGTCGGGTACGTTTTGTCGAGGATCGTTGGTGCGAGCTCGTGCGTCCACGGCTCATGCACCGCCGGCCCCTCGATGCCGGCGAGCTCGGGGACCCATCTGCGCACGAAGTCACCGGTCGGGTCCTGATCGTGGCCCTGCTTCACCGGGTTATAGATGCGCACCGTATTGATCCCGGTCGTGCCGGACTGCATTTGGCTCTGCGGCCAGTGAATGCCGGGTTCGTAGTCGGTGAACTGGCGCGCGAGATGTTCGCCGGGCGCGCGCCAATGCAGCCATAGGTGATAGCTTGCCGTCGCCATCAGCATCGCGCGCATGCGGAAGTTGAGCCACCCCGTTGCCGCGAGATAGCGCATGCAGGCATCGACAAACGGCAGGCCGGTCTCGCCGGCGGTCCAGGCCGCAAGCCGCGCGGCATCGCTTTCGTCGGGGTGGCGGAGGCTGTCGTAGGCGCGGTGGAGGTTGCGGAACTCAAGCGCCGGCTCGTCCTCCAACTTCTGCATGAAGTGACAGTGCCAGTGGAGCCGGCCGCCAAACGACACGAGGGACTGGCGCCATTTGCTGACGGCTGGTCCGCCCTGTTCGCGCAACTGCCGCTGCCGCGCCCAGGTCGACTGTGCGACCTCGCGCATCGAGACGCTGCCCCAGGCGAGATGCGGAGACATGCGCGAGCACGCGTGTTCACCTGTAACCGGGCTCGACATGGCGGCGCGGTAGGTCTCGCCGCGTTCAAAGAGGAAGCTCTCGAGCTTTGCGAGGCCAGCGGCGCGGCCACCCTGCTGGCGTTCGGGGCACACGTCTTTTGCGAGGCCAAGCCCACGATAGGTTGGCAGGCGGTCGGTCCGTGCCGTCCGCTCAAGCGGCGTGAGTGCTGCCGGCGCCTCCGTCTCCGGCTCGGCCATCAGCTTGTCCCAGCGGCCAGCCCAGCCGTTGCGCGTGCGCAGGTGGCGGATGACGCCATCCTGGCGATCCTCGTGCCACGCGATGCCGTTGGCCCGGCACCACGCGCCAACTGCCAGATCGCGCGCGTACGTCCAAGCGTTGCCGGTCTCCTCGTGCGACCAGAGCGCCTCAATGTCGTACTGTCTCCGCAGCGCTTCAAACGTCTCGAGCGCATCACCAACCCGGACGACAAGCGGCTGGCCCCGTTGAGCCAGCGCCTCTTGCAGCTCGCGCGCACATTCCGCCATGAACGCGAACTGCCGCGCCGACATGTCAGGCTCCGCCCACCATTGCGGTTCGATGATCAGCAGCGGCAGGACCTTGCCCTTGATGGCGGCGCGCGCCAGGGGCCGGTGATCGTGCACGCGCAGATCCCGTTTAAACCAGACGATGTGGACGGCGTCGCGCTGCGGCATTGGGGTGGAAGGCGTTTCGGCGCCAAAGGGTTCAGACTGCGGAACGGCTTGTTTTGGTACGGAGAGAGTAGGCATGTCAGATGACGTTCGCACGGGGCGGCGTGTCGCAATCGTCGGCGCAACCGGTGGTATTGGCGCGGCAATTGTTGATGCGCTTGCGGCCGATCCGACGATCGATCGTGTCTACGCGCTCTCGCGGTCGGCGCCGGCCGATACACGCCGGACCGTGGCGCCACTGTCGGTTGATCTTGCCGCGCCGGAGACGATCGCCGCCGCGGCTCAGCAAATCGCGGCCGAAGGTGCGCTTGATCTCGTCATTGTCGCGACAGGCCTTCTTCACGATGGGGCGTATCAGCCCGAGAAAGATTGGCGCCAGCTCGAGGCGGCTGCGCTCGCGCGCGCCTTCGAGATCAACACGATCGGCCCGGCACTCGTCGCTCAAGCGTTCCTGCCGCTGATGCCGAAGCAAGGCCGGTCCGTTTTCGCTGCGATCTCGGCCAAGGTCGGGTCGATCTCGGATAATCGGATTGGCGGCTGGTACGGCTATCGCGCGAGCAAGGCGGCGCTCAACATGATGATCAAGTCGCTTGCGATTGAACTTGTCCGCAAGAAGCGCGAGACCATCTGCGTTGCGCTGCACCCGGGCACTGTGGACACCGACCTGTCAAAGCCGTTCCAAAGCGCGACGCGGCCAGGCCAGGTCGTGCCGCCTGAGACTTCGGCTGCCAACCTGCTCAGTGTGATTGCCGGCCTGACTCAGGACCAAAGCGGCGCGCTGATTGCGTGGGACGGCGCAGTCATCGCGCCCTGAACCTGCACGGCTTCTGCCGCGTTGCGCCCTTGCGACGTAGCCTGAAAAAAGCCTCGGATTGGCCGTGGCCTGATAGCGGTGAGTATGTCAGGCTTTCACGATCGATCGCCGCCGGCGCACGGCCAACAGGGATCCATCAGGAGGATCGCCGCTGATGCAGATTGCACCTGACGACTACACGTTCGATCTGCAGCGCGCTCTGGACGCGGTCGTTGGCGTGACGACACGCATCCCGCCCGATGCGATCACCGCTGACGTGCTCGGGACGGAGCGCGCGGGCCACGGCATCCTCATCGATCGCGGCTTGATCCTGACCATCGGCTACCTGGTCACTGAGGCGCATGAAGTCTGGCTGTCGCTTGGCAACGGTTCCTCCGTCCAGGGTGATGTGCTGGGCTACGATCAGGTGACCGGCTTCGGCCTCATCCAGGCGCTTGGGCAGGTGCCGGCGGAGCCGCTCAACATGGGCTCGTCAGAGCGGGCAAAGGTCGGAGATCATATCGTCATCGCAGGACATGGCGGCCCCGCAGAGGCGATCTCTGCCCGGCTGGTCGCGAAGCAGGAGTTCTGCGGGTATTGGGAGTACATGCTGGACGAGGCGCTATTTACCGCTCCGGCGCACCAGAACTGGGGCGGGACGGCCGTGCTCGACGCTGACGGTGACCTGATCGGCGTTGGGTCGCTGCAGATCCAGGACGCCGAAGTGAATGGCAAGTCGCAGGACATCAACATGGTCGTCCCGATCGATCTGCTGAAGCCGATCCTCGATGACTTGCGCACGACCGGCCAAGCGAACCGTGCCGCGCGGCCATGGCTCGGTCTCTACGCAACCGAAACCGACAATCATGTCGTGGCGCTCGGCGTATCGGATCGGGGGCCTGCCGAGTTGGCGGGGCTTCAGGCAGGTGACGTGATCGTCGCCGTCGGCGCAATGGAAGTGAGCACGCTTGCTGAGTTCTATGCCGCCGTCTGGTCGACGGGCGACGCCGGCACCGATGTCATGCTCTCGATCATGCGCGATGGCCGGATGCGCCAGATCATCATTGTCTCGGCCGATCGCGCACAACTCCTCAAGCGGCCCCGCGTGCACTAGATCCGCTCAGGACCTAGCTCGCTCACCTGATCCGACGAAGGGCTCGCCGCGCCTGCCGCTCACTCAGCGCAGTTCGCTCGCGGGCCGGCGCGGAGTTGGTAGGCTTGCGATTGCGGCGTCTCCCGTGCGCCGCGCGGCCCGGTACGAGAGAGCGTCGCAAGCAGGCAAAGCGCCCGGCGGTCGCCGCGCGCAGCCGCGATCTGCCATATCGCGCGTGCACGGTTCTCATTGCCCGCCATTTGCGGCGCCTTCGCATAGGTCTTGCCAAGCTCGCGGAGGACGGGCGCGAGCCGCGGATCCGCCGTCATAAGCGAGACTGCGTGTTGCAGCCAGAAGCGGCGTTCGGCGAGGTCGTTGTCCGTTCCAGAGAGTGTGGTTGCGCTCAGGATCGCCTGGTCGATGCCGATGCCTTCGGCAGACCGGCCGGACGGCGAAACCGTCGACACGCGGAACGCAGGTTCAAGGTCGATCAGCGGGATCGCGGGGTCAGGTGCAGTCCCAGCCAGAGCACTTGCGCCGTTCGCCGACCCCGTCGTGCCACTGGAAGCCGGGTCGCCGGAGGCGGCCGCGAGCGGCAGGCCCGCGCTGAGCGATGCTGACCGCCAGGCCTCCGCCATGTTGGTGCCGGCCATCAGCCACGACGCAAGCGTCACTGCGGCGGCGGCTGCGAAGCCAAACAGAAACGGCATCGCGAACGCGCGCGGATTATCGGTGAAGCCAGCAGCCCAGCTCCGAAACCCTTCCGAGCGGCTTTGCGCGGGCGGGCGGGTGCGCAACGGAGGCGGCGCTTCTTCCGCCCAATGCCGGACCACGTTGGGCTGGCGGAAGTCCTCAGGCGCGGCCCGCCTTGGGTCCGATAGCGCGCGGCCAGCGTGTTGTGGCGGCGTGCTGTTGGCGTCGCGATGGTCAGCAATGCCGAGCGGTGTCGCTTCAGGTTCGGCTGTCACGCGCGGTGTCCGCCGTGCGGTCGGCGATGTCGCTGGCAGGATGTCCGAGACGCGGCGGCGCGGTGTCTGGTCGGGCTGGTGAACCGGTTGCTGCTCGGGCGCTTGCGGCGCGGCGGGTGGCGCTGGCTCAGAAGTGGTTTGCCGCGCCTGCGGTGGTGCATCCTGCGGTGCGTCGCGGCCCGCATCGGCGAGCGCAATGCGGCGCTCAAGCGGCATCGCATCGGCCGTCGGCGCTGTCAGCGGCGGTGGCGTCCGCAGTGGCCGGCCCGGTTGGTGCGCGCCGAGGTCGGGCACGTCAGGCGCTGCAGTGGGCTCGGCATGTTCCAGCGGTGCGGGCTCCGTCTCTGCCGGCTCGGCCGGCGGCGTGGCCTGCTGCGGGGCCTCGACGCTCGGCTTGGCTGGTGCTTCCAAGCGGCGTGGCGGCTGCTTGGCGGAGCGGTGTTTTATGGCGTGCGCCGCGGCTGCGGCGGCGAGCACCACTTCGGACGAAGCCGGTGCCGAAGCGGACGTCTTGGTTGGTTGTTCTTCGCCCCCCGCTTCGTCTTCTGCGGCACCGTCTCCGCGACTTGCAGCAGGCGCATCCTCCGGGAACGTCGTCAGCAGGGCTGCAACGGTGTCTTGCGAAAACTCCGGCGAGAGCGACATGAAGGCTGCGGGCTCGGCGTCTTCACGCGCCGGCTCTTGCAACTCGTCGACCTCGTGCGTGTCTTCGGGCTCGGGGCCATCATGGTCCGCGCCGTTCAACTTCTGCGCGTGCCCAAAAGGATCCATCATCTCCAACCCCTCGCGATGATCGCCCAACCGCGCAGCCAATCCGCCCCGAACGGCGGCTGCAAATCCCACACGGGTTGAGCGGCTTCGCCCGGCCCGAAAGAGACAGCGACAAACAGTGACGCGCGATCAGATCAGGTGCGCAAACGTCGCCCTGGCCTGATCTAACCCGACGGAACCGAACGATTGTGACAGGGACGGGGCTAATCCGCGGACCCACAGGTCGGGAGATTGGCGGCCCACGGTTAAGCTCCGTGTGGACCGGATCCGTGTGAGGCAGCCGAGCGAAAAGACGCGAAGTGAGCCTAATGCGCCGCGTCGGCAAACTATCTCAGGGACGGTCTTTGTGCGGCTTTTCGATCGAGCGCGATCGGGCTCGTGCGTCTCTGGCCAAACACAAAGGCGACCATGAAGAGCGAGGCCTGGACGAGAATGATTGTTGGGCCCGTCGCCCCGCCGATGTGGAACGACAGGATCGTGCCGGCAACCGACGATGTAATCGCCGAGGCGACCGCAACCGCCATCATCTTATCGAAGCGGTCGGTGACCAGATACCCGATGGCGCCAGGCGCGATCAGCATCGCGACCACGAGGATGATGCCGACGGCTTTGATTGACGCGACGATCGTCAGCGACAGCAGGATCAGCAGGCCGTAGTGGAGGGACCGGACCGGCAGGTTGATCGCCTGGGCATGCTCGGGATCGAAGCAATAGAGCATCAGGTCGCGGCGCTTGACGAGCACGATTGCGATCACAGCGATCGCCGTCACCGCCAATTCGATGAGTTCAGCCTGCGAGACACCGAGCAGGTTGCCGAACAGGATGTGGTTCAGATGCTGGTCGGTTTCGACTTTCACGAACAGGACGATGCCGAATGCAAACATGCCGGAGAAGACGACACCCATCACGGTGTCTTCTTTGATGCGACTGTTCTCTTTCAGGTAGCCTGTTGCGACGGCGCAAAAGAGACCCGCGATGAAGGCGCCGACGGCGAGCGGGGCGCCGACCAGAAACGCGATGACGATGCCCGGTAGGACCGCGTGTGAGACCGCGTCGCCCATGAGCGACCAGCCCTTAAGGATGAGGTAGCAGGAAAGCACTGCGCAAACGGTGCCGACGAGCACCGCAATGAGCAGGGCCTGCTGCATGAACGGGTACGACAGCGGCTCACTGATCCAGCTCATCATGGGCTCGCCGCCGGGCTTGCCGATGCGTCTCTACCGTCGGCAAGCACCGTGGTCTTGATGGCGCGCCGGCGTGCGAGAAGGCCGTGCTTCGGTGCAAAAATGAATGCTGCCAGGAAGATCAGCGTCTGCAGCGTGACGATGACACCGCCGGTGGCGCCATCGAGGAAGTAACTGATGTAGGCGCCAACGAAGCTCGTGCCGGCTCCAAGCCCGACGGCGATGAGGATGAGCCGCTCGAAGCGGTCCACCAGCAGGTAGGCGGTTGCGCCCGGCGTCACGACCATGGCGATGACGAGGAGCGCGCCGACGGTCTGCAAGGCTGCGACCGTGCAGGCAGACAGCAGCGTGAAGAAGATGACCTTCAGCCGCGTGACCGGGAGGCCGACGGACGCCGCGTGGTCTTCGTCGAAGAAAACTGCAATCAGGTCGCGCCAGATCAAAAGTAGGACCGCGAGCGAGACGGCGGTGATGATGACAACCTGCAACGCATCCCAGTCGGAGATTGCAAGAATGTTGCCGAGCACAATGGTCTGCACATTGATGGCGGCGGGGTAAAGCGAGACGAGGAGCATGCCGGCGGCAAAGAACGTCGTGAAGACGAGCCCGATCACCGCATCGACGTTCAGCTTTGACTGCTGGCGAATGAAGGCCATGCCGAGTGCTGCGAGCAGGCCCGCGAAGAACGCGCCCACCGCGTACGGCAGCTTGAACAGATAGGCGACGGCGACGCCCGGCACGATGGCGTGGGCGAGCGCGTCGCCCATCAGCGACCAGCCCTTGAGCATCAGATAGCAGGACAAGAACCCGCAGACCGCACCGACGAGGCTGGAGACCCACATCGCCTTGATCATGAAGTCATACTGAAACGGTACGAGCAGCTCAGCCATCGCGCTTGCCGGCCTTCTCAGCCGCGTCTGGCGCGTCGGCCGCTTCGACTTGGCTGCGCGCGTCAGCGTCGGGCTCAGCGGCTTCCTCGTCCTGCCGATGACGCGGCATCTCACGTGAGCCGTCAGCGCCGTAGAACACCACCGGGCGCTCGTCGTCGGTCAGCACGGTTACGCCGCGTGCATCGTCGTCGTCGTGAAGGTCGCGGCCGCCAAGGCGGAACTGGCGAAGCACGCCACCGAAGGCATGCGCAAGATTGGTTTCCGTGAACGTTGTCTTGGTTGGGCCCGACGCGATGACTGTGCCCTTAACCAGCACGACCTGGTCGCAAAAGTCGGGGACGCTGCCGAGGTTGTGGGTCGAGACGAGCATCACATGGCCGCCGTCGCGGAGCGCCATCAGAAGATCGATGATCGCGCCCTCGGTCTTGACGTCGACACCTGTAAACGGCTCGTCGAGCAGGATGACCTCGGCCTCCTGCGCCAGTGCGCGCGCAAGAAAGACGCGCTTCTTCTGGCCGCCGGAGAGCTCGCCAATTTGCCGGTTGCGGTAAGCCTCCATGCCGACCCGCTCGAGCGACTGTTGCACGACGTGCCGGTCGATCGCCCTTGGGATGCGCATCATCCCCATCCGCCCATAACGGCCCATCATGACGACGTCTTTGACGAGGACTGGGAAGTTCCAGTCGACGTTTTCGCTTTGCGGGACGTACGCGATGCGATTGGCGCGCATTGCGTCTGCGACCGGCGCGCCAAAGACGCGGATCTGCCCGTCCTGCGGCGTGACGAAGCCCATGATGGCGCGGAACAGCGTGGACTTGCCGCTGCCGTTGACGCCAACGAGGCCGCAGATTGTGCCGGCGCCGAGCGAGAATGTGCCATAGCGCATGGCGGTGTGACCGTTTGGGTAGGTCACAGTGACGCCCTGCACATCAAGTGCCGGGACCGCGGCTGGATCAGCAGCCGCGGTCCCAGTCAGCTCGGCGCGAGCGCGGTCCTGGACGTCAAGCGTCATGTGCCTGCGAAACCTTCCGCGATGCGGTTGACGGTCACCTTCAATAGATCGAGATACGTTGGAACCGGGCCGCCGGCTCTGCTGAGCGAGTCGACGTAGAGCACACCGCCGTAGCGGGCACCGGTTTCCTTCGCGACTTGCTTGGCCGGCTTGTCTGAGACTGTGCTCTCGCTGAAGACGACGGGGATGGTGTTTGCGCGTACGGTGTCGATGACGCGGCGGACTTGCTGCGGTGTGCCTTGCGCGTCGGCGTTGATCGGCCAGAGGTAGAGTTCCTTCATGCCGAAGTCGCGGGCGAGGTAGCTGAAGGCGCCTTCAGACGTGACGAGCCAGCGCTTGTCAGCCGGGATACGTTCAAGCGACGCCCGCAGCGGCGCGTCGATCTCGTCGATCTTCTTTATGTAAGCTTCAGCGTTAGCTTTGTACGCGTCGGCGTTGTCCGGGTCATACTTCATGAACGCGTCTCGAATGTTGCCAACATAGATCTTGGCGTTCGTCGGCGACATCCATGCATGAGGGTTCGGCTTGCCGGAGTAGGGGCCCTGCGCGATGCCGAGCGGCTCAACGCCATCGGAAATAACGACACTTGGCACGTCCTGCACGCGCGCGAAGAAGCGCTCGAACCAGCGCTCGAGGTTGAGCCCATTCCAGATGACGAGGTCTGCCCGCTGGACCTTCACGATGTCTTGCGGCGTCGGCTGGTAGTCATGGATCTCTGCGCCCGGCTGCGTGATCGAGAGAACGGTCGCTGCATCACCGGCAACGGCCTGCGCCATGTCCTGCAGAACCGTGAACGTGGTGACGGCCGTGAACTTCTTGGCGGTCGCCGGCGTGGCGATCAGCACCAGCCCGATAACGCTTGCGCTCACAAGTGCTGCGGCGGAATGGAAGGCCGTCAGAAATCCGGTACGTCGCACCATGTCGAAACCCCTTAAGAAGTCTGATGAGCCTTCTAAAGTTAGTCTATGCTAAATTTTGCGCAAGTGCTAATTCCTCTCGCATCAACGCGCGGCGTACGCATTTCGATCACGAAGGCTGCGTGATAGGCAGCGCGGGCTCCACGACGGTGCGTCGAAGGGTAGGACACCGAGGTCGCCATGACAGACGATGGCCGCACCACCGAGATTGCGCGCTCTGCGGCGAAGTATCAGCGTGTGCGGGAAGCGCATCAGACCGAGCTGGCGGAAGACTATGTCGAACTCATTGCCGATCTTATCGCGGCGACGGGCGAGGCGCGCGCGACCGATCTGGCTGAGCGGCTTGGCGTGACGGCTGCGACCGTCAACAACGCGATCCAGCGGCTGATGCGTGAAGGCCTCGTCAAATCCGAACGCTATCGTTCAATCTTTCTGACCGACGCTGGCGAAGCGCTGGCGGCGGAAGCGCGCGCGCGGCATGCCGCAGTCCGCGACTTCCTGATTGCGATCGGCGTTGATCCCGAGACGGCTGATGCGGACGCCGAGGGCATCGAGCATCACGTCAGCAAGAAGACGCTGGCCGCGTTCAAGGCCTTCCTAAAGTCGCGGCCACGTGGCTGATGTCCTGGCGTCGATCGGTTCAGGGCCACGAGCGCTGACCTGACTTGATCTCGCTGAAGTGCGTGCCGCTGCATGTATCCGGGCACGCCGTTCCGCCGTCCCCGATGAGCGTTAGGCGACGACGTTTTCAAGGTACCAGTCGTAGGTCCGTTGCAGGCCGGTGCGGAGCGGGATCTTCGGCGTCCAGCCGAGGGCATTGAGCCGCGTCGTATCGGTGCACTTGCGCGGCGTGCCATCGGGCTTGCTGTCATCAAACGCGATCGGCGCATCGTACCCGACGACGTCTGCGATCATCTCAGCGAGTTCTCGGATCGTCAGGTCTTCGCCGACGCCGACATTGATGTGCTGTTCCCCCGAGTAGTGCTCAAGCAAAAAGACGAGCGCGTCGGCGAGATCGTCGGCGTGCAGGAACTCGCGCTTCGGCGTACCCGTGCCCCAGAGCGTCACCGTGCCGCCGTCCTGCTTGGCTGCGTGAAACTTCGCGATCAGCGCCGGCAGGACGTGGCTGGTCTCAAGGTCGAAATTGTCGCCTGTGCCATAAAGGTTCGTCGGCATCGCCGAGATGTAGTCGCGTCCGTACTGCGCGCGATAGGCTTCGCAGAGTTTGATGCCGGTGATCTTCGCGATCGCGTAGGCCTCGTTGGTTGGCTCGAGCGGGCCTGTTAGCAGCGCATCTTCCGGAATCGGCTGTGGCGCAAATTTTGGGTAGATGCAGGTCGAACCAAGAAACAGCAGGCGCGTGATGTCAGCCCGATGGGCGCCGTCGATGACGTTCGCCTCGATCATCAGGTTGTCGTAGAGAAACTCCGCCGGGTAGGTCGCGTTGGCGAGAATGCCGCCGACCTTGGCCGCCGCCATGATGATGGCGTCGGGGCGCGTGGTCGCAAGCCACGCCCGGGTCGCCGCCGTATCCGTGAGATCCAGTTCGCGGCGGTCAATCGTGATGACCTCGACTTCGCCGCGCGCCTGAAGTGCCCGCACCGCAGCCCCGCCGACCATGCCATTGTGACCTGCAACCCAGACGCGTTTGCCGGTCAGATCGTAGTGTTTGGCCATGGGGTCGGGTCCTCTGAACCAGGCTGGCAATTGGCCGTCGGGCCGGACGCTCCGGGCCCGTGACATGCGGCCGCTGACGACCGGCGCGCCGATTGAAGCCCACCGGCCCGACGCTAAATACCGGTATGAGGGAAACTAGTGAATGACCGGTGCAGTTTGGGGCCGCTGTCCGTGATCGCACCGGCCCCGTTTGCCGTAACTACAAAGGAACCGCCGCCACGGCCTGCCCGCATGAGCGCGCGACACTAAGGCTTCAAGATGAGCACCGAAGACAACCGATTGAGTGCACGCGCCGCGCGTTATGTTCGCGTTGGCGGCCAAGTCGGCGGGGTTGCAGCCCGCGTTGCCGGCCAGCGCCTGTTCGGAATGTCGACCGACAACGCACGCGATGCGGCCGCTCTTGCAAAGGCGCTTGGCGGGCTCAAGGGCCCGCTCATGAAGGTCGCCCAGCTCCTCTCGACGATCCCTGAAGCGCTCCCGGCCGAGTACGCGCGCGAACTTGCCCAGCTCCAGTCAGATGCGCCGCCGATGGGCCCGGCGTTTGTGAAGCGCCGCATGATTGCGGAACTCGGCCCCGATTGGCGCGAACGGTTCGGATCGTTCGAGGCCAAGTCGACCGCCTCGGCCTCTCTCGGCCAGGTGCACCGCGCGACGACGAAGGACGGCGAGCCACTCGCCTGCAAGCTGCAGTATCCCGACATGCAGTCCGCCGTCGAAGCCGACCTCAACCAGTTGAAGCTTGTGTTCTCAGTTCAGGGCCGCATGAACCCGGCCGTCGACACCAGCGAGATGTTTCGCGAGATCTCTGCGCGGCTGCGCGAAGAGCTCGATTACAAACTCGAGCGCCGCCATGTGGCGCTCTATGGCCTGATCCTCGCCGACGAACCGCTGGTCGTCGTGCCCGAAGCCTACGCGGATCTCTCCACCGGGCGACTGCTGACGATGCAGTGGCTCGAAGGCCGCCGCCTGATGGAGTTCAAGGAAGCCCCGCTCGAGGATCGCAACCGGATCGCATCGGCGCTCTTCAAGGCGTGGTGGTATCCGTTCTCACACTACGGCGTCATTCACGGCGATCCGCACCTCGGCAATTACACGATCTTTTCGGATGACGATGGGACGCCGACCGGGCTCAACCTGCTCGACTACGGCTGCATTCGCACGTTCGCGCCGCCATTCGTGCAAGGCGTCATCGATCTCTACACCGGCCTCCTCGAAGAAGACCGGGAGCGTGTCGTCCATGCCTACGAGAGCTGGGGTTTCCAGGGTCTCAACAACGACATCATCGATGCGATGTCGATCTGGGCGCGCTTTATCTACGGCCCGCTTCTCGATGACCGCAAACGCTCGATCGCTGACGACACCGCGCCCGGTGACTATGGCCGCAAAGAAGCCTTCTCGGTGCACAAGATCCTGAAGGAGAAGGGGCCGGTGAAAATCCCACGCGAGTTCGTCTTCATGGATCGCGCAGCAATTGGACTTGGCGGCGTGTTCTTGCACCTCGACGCGCACCACAACTGGTTCCGAATGTTCAACGAGCAGATCGAGGGCTTCCAAGCCGACGTGGTTGCTGCCCGTCAGCACGACGTTTTCAGTCAGGCTGACGTTCCACTTCCGACGCCTGCTGCCTGATCGTTCTTATCGCATCACTGTCTTAAATCTCATCATCGATGCGTCTTGCAGCTTCGCGAAACCCGCGCGAGTGTCTGGACCAGCTTGAGAAATCAGGGAATATTGGCGTCAGCGAGCATTGCTGACGGGCAGTCGCGCGCGTGGCAACGTATCGAGGAAGAAGGACAAGTACACATGAGACGAGGATGGTCCGTCGTCGGCGCGATCGCAGCGCTGTCGCTTTCACTCTCGGCTGTTCAAGCCAAAACGCTCAAATACGCATTCCAAGGATCGCTTAAAAACCTCGACCAGTATTCGCTGAACGAGACTTTCTCGCTCTATATCCTGGGGAACGTCTATGAAGGTCTGATCTCGCGCGACGAGAACCTGAAGATCATTCCGGGCCTCGCTGAGCGGTGGGAAATTGTTGAGCCGACCCGCTGGCGCTTCTTCCTGCGCAAGGGCGTGAAGTTCCACAACGGGAACGATTTCACTGCGGACGATGTGGTCTTTTCAGCCGACCGGGTGCGCTCGCAAGGCTCTGACCTCAAGACACGCATCCCGGCCGATGCGAAGTTCGAGAAAGTCGACGATCACACCGTCGACGTCGTCCTAACCAAGCCTAATCCGATCCTCCACTTCGAGTGGGAGACGTGGGGCATCATGGACAAAGAGTGGACGGAGAAAAACGACGCCGTGCAGGTGACGTCGGCCTCCGACACTCAGGCGAACTACGCAGCGCTCAATACAAATGGCACGGGCCCCTTCAAGATCGTCAGCCACCAGCCCGACGTGAAGACGGTGTTCGAAGTGAACGCCGACTACTGGGGCGAGGCTAAGCATAACCTGACCAAGGTTGAGTTCACGCCGATCGCGTCCGACGCAACGCGCGTAGCAGCGCTGCTCTCGGGCGAACTCGACATGGTCTATCCCGTGCCGGTTCAAGACCAGCCGCGCGTGAAGGCAAACGCCAACACGGAGGTTCTCGCAGGGCCCGAGCTGCGCACGATCTTCCTTGGGATGGACCAGCGCCGCGACGAACTGATTGAGAGCGACGTCAAGGGTAAGAACCCGTTCAAGGACATCCGGGTTCGCAAGGCGGTCTATCACGCCATCGACATCGAGACGATCAAGTCGAAGGTGATGCGCGGGCTGTCGACGCCATCGGCGATCATGATTTCGCCGTTCCTGTTTGGCGGCGCGGAAGGCATCAACCGGCTTGAGTACAATCCGGATGGGGCGAAGAAGCTGCTCGCGGATGCCGGTTACGCAGACGGGTTTTCGGTCGGCATGGACTGCCCGAACAACCGCTACGTGAACGATGAGGCGATCTGCCAGGCCGTTGTCGCCTATCTGGCCCGCGTCGGGATCAAGGTGAACCTCAACGCGCAGCCGAAGGCCAAGTACTTCGCCAAGGTGCTCGCCTCCGGCAACTACCAGACCTCGTTCTACCTGCTCGGCTGGACACCCGGCTCGCTTGATAGCTGGAACGTTCTGCACAACCTGCATGGTTGTCGGGACGATGCCGGCAAAGGCGGCCCGTTCAACCTCGGCGGATACTGCAACGAGAAGGTCGATGAGCTCGCAGCCAAGGTCCTCGTTGAGAACGACGAGACCAAGCGCAACGAGCTGATCGCCGAGGCGTACAAGATCACGACTGATGAGGTTGCCCACGTGCCGCTGCACCAGCAGGCGGTATCATGGGGCGTCTCGAACACGGTTAGTGTCGTCCAGCGCGCCGACAACGCCTTCAAGTTCAAATGGGTCACGATGAAGTAACGCGCGGCGGGGCGCCAACGTCCCGCTGAACCTTGTCCGGCCGGCGCGCGTCACCAAAGCGTGCCGGCCGATCCAATTCCGCCCCAGACCCTCAGAAAACGCGAAGCCCGTATGACCGCATTCATCATCCGGCGGCTGTTGCAATCCATTCTGGTGATGCTCGCGGTCGCGCTGATCGCGTTTCTGATGTTCCGCTTCGTCGGCGACCCCGTAAACCAGATGGTTGGGATCGAGACGACGCCTGCCGAACGCGAAGCGCTGCGTGAGCGCCTCGGCCTCAATGATCCGATCCTGACGCAATTCGTCCGCTACATCTGGAACGTGATCAATCTCGACTTCGGCGTCTCCTACCAGCTCAAGACACCGGTTATCGATCTCTTCGCCGAACGCATGCCGGCCACGCTGGAGCTGTCGTTCGTCTCAGCGTTGTTCGCGATCCTCGTTGGCATCCCAATGGGCGTCTATACGGGCATCCGCCGCGATAGCTGGCTCGCGAAACTGTTCCTGACGATCTCGCTCATCGGCATCTCGCTGCCGACATTCCTGATCGGCATTCTGCTGATCTTCATTTTTGCGGTGAACCTCCAGTGGCTGCCCTCGTTCGGCCGCGGCGAGGTCGTCGATCTCGGCTTCTGGACGACCGGGTTGCTGACGACGTCTGGGCTGAAGGCGCTGATCTTGCCGTCGATTACGCTCGGGCTGTTTCAGATGACGCTGATTATGCGGCTCGTGCGCTCGGAGATGCTCGAGGTTTTGCGCACCGACTACATCAAGTTCGCGCGCGCCCGTGGGCTCACGCAGCGTGCGATCAACTTCGGCCATGCGCTGAAGAACACGCTTGTCCCCGTTATCACGATCACGGGCCTCCAGCTCGGCTCGATCATCGCGTTCGCGATCATCACCGAGAGCGTGTTTCAGTGGCCGGGCATGGGGCAGATGTTCCTGCAGGCCGTCGACAACGTCGATATCCCGATCATGTCGACGTACCTCATCATGATCGCGTTCCTGTTCGTCCTGATCAATCTCATCGTCGACATCCTCTACGTCGTGGTCGACCCGCGCATTAAGATCGGCGGTGCCGCATGACCGCGCGACGCATCATCAACCGCGCCGGTGCTGCCCTCGCGCCACCCGACCCGGCAGGCGGCGAACACGCGCGGGCCGTGATCGGAGGCGCCCATGGCTGACGTTGAGCATCACAACGTGACGCCGGCCGAACGCGAGCCGGCCGCAGCGCCCGGCATGCTCGCGCGGTTGCGCGATACGACGCGGCGCGCGGCCGGCAGCGACATCGCCTTCTCCTTCCGCCAGTCGTTGGTCACGATGATCGCGGCGGCCGTCACGCTGCTCTTCGTGTTCGCCGCGCTGTTCGCGCCGTGGATCGCGCCGCACAACCCGTTCGACCTCAGCCAGGTCAGCCTCATCGACGCGCGCCTGCCGCCGATCTGGATGGCCGAAGGCGACCCGCGCTTCCTCCTCGGCACCGATGATCAGGGCCGCGATATGCTGTCCGCCATCATGTACGGCGCGCGCATCTCGCTGTCGGTCGGCATCGCCAGCGTCCTGCTGGCAGCCGTCATCGGCATCACGCTTGGCCTGCTCGCCGGTTACGTCGGCGGCTTTGTCGACAGCGTCATCATGCGCGTCGCCGATGTGCAGCTTACGTTCCCGGCAATCCTGATTGCGCTGTTAATCGACGGCGTCGCGACCGGGCTGATCGGCACAGTCGACAAGGAGCGGACGGCGTTCTCGGTGCTCGTCCTCTCCATCGGGCTGTCGTTCTGGGTGCAGTACGCACGGACAGTGCGCTCATCGACACTGGTTGAGCGCAACAAAGAGTACGTGCAGGCAGCCCGTCTCATCGGGATTTCTGCGCCGATCATCATGCTGCGGCAGGTGTTGCCGAACGTCATGGGCCCGGTGCTCGTCATTGCGACCATCAACCTCGCGCTCGCCGTCATCACCGAGGCGACGCTGTCTTTCCTCGGCGTCGGCATCCCGCCAACGCAGCCCTCGCTCGGAACGCTCATCCGCATCGGCAACGACTTCCTGTTCTCGGGCGAATGGTGGATCACGATCTTCCCGGGCATTGCACTCGCGGTGTTCGTGCTCGCCGTGAACCTGCTCGGCGACTGGCTGCGCGATGCTCTCAACCCGAAACTGAGATAGCCGCGATGACCGATGCAGCCGACTTGCAAACGATCGCGCCTGACAAGTCCGCGAGCATGCGGGCGAGTGCGGCGGCCACGGGGACGACGGCCGCGCTCTCTGTCCGTGATCTCGTCGTTGAGTTCCCGACGCGCAGCGGCAATCTGACCGCCGTCAATGGCGTCAGTTTCGACATCGCACCGGGCGAAGTCTTAGGTGTCGTCGGCGAGTCCGGTGCCGGCAAGTCGATGACGGGCTCGGCTGTGATTGGACTGCTTGAGCCGCCCGGCCGCATCGCTGGTGGCGAGGTCCGCCTGCACGGCGAGCGCATCGACAACCTTTCGGCGGACCGCATGCGCGACGTGCGCGGCAAGCGCATTGGTATGGTGTTCCAGGATCCGCTGACGAGCCTCAACCCGCTCTATCGCGTCGGCCGCCAGATCACGGAGACGATCCAGACCCACTCCGACACCAGCGATGCCGACGCGCGGGCGCGCGCGATCGCGCTGCTTGAGGAGGTTGGCATCCAGGGGGCAAGCGCGCGCATCGATAGCTATCCGCACGAGTTCTCCGGCGGCATGCGCCAGCGCGTTGTCCTGGCGCTTGCGCTCGCGGCGGAACCGCAACTCATCATCGCTGATGAACCAACGACCGCGCTCGATGTCTCGATCCAGGCGCAGATCATTGCACTCCTGAAGCGGCTTTGCCGCGAGCGCGGCACTTCCGTCATGCTGATCACGCACGACATGGGCGTCATTGCAGAGACCGCCGACCGCGTCGCTGTCATGTACGCAGGCCGCATCGCAGAGATCGGGCCCGTACGCGACGTCATTCACGCGCCCTCGCATCCTTACACACGCGGCCTGATGGGCTCGATCCCGACCCTTGAGACGGATGCCGCGCGGCTTGAACAGATCCCCGGCGCCATGCCGCGTCTCAATGCGATGCCGTCCGGATGCGCGTTCCACCCGCGCTGCCCGCACGCGTTTGAGCGCTGCACGGTAGAGCGGCCGAGCCTGATGCCCGCCGCCGCCAGTCACGCCGCCTGCTGGCTCGTCGAAGAAGGCCGCAGCGCATGACCATCGCGACAACGACGGGTCGAGGCCTGGGGGTGCTCGCTGATGGCTGATGTGCAAACAGCGGCGGCGACTTCGGCCGAACCGCTTGTGACAGTTGCGGGGCTCAGCCGGACATTCGATGTTTCGAAGCCGTGGCTGAACCGCGTGATCGAAGGCGAAGAGCGCAAGCTCCTCAAGGCGACGCAGGATGTGAGTCTGACGATCGCGCCGCGCGAGACGTTCGCGCTTGTCGGCGAATCCGGTAGCGGCAAGTCGACCGTTGCGAAGATGCTGGTCGGTCTCCTGCCGCCAACGTCAGGCGAAGTCACCATTCACGGGACTTCAATGTGGCCGCGGGCCGGCGCCGACGACATTCGCGCCCTGCGTCGCCGCATCCAGATGATCTTTCAGGATCCGTTCGCGAGCCTCAATCCGCGCTGGCGCGTCGGCCGCATCATTGCCGATCCCATCCGCGCGTTTGGGCTTGCAGCTTCGACCGAAGAGATCGACGCGCAGGTTGCAGACCTCCTGACGACGGTCGGCCTTAGCCCCACTGACGCCGACAAATTCCCGCACGAGTTCTCGGGCGGCCAGCGCCAGCGCATCTGCATCGCGCGCGCGTTGTCGTCGAAGCCGGAGTTCCTCGTTTGCGACGAGCCGACGTCCGCGCTCGATGTTTCGGTGCAGGCGCAGATCCTGAACCTGATGCGGGACCTTCAGGATGAGTTCGGTCTGACCTACCTGTTCATCTCGCACAACCTTGCCGTCGTCCGGCACATGGCGACGCGGATCGGCGTCATGTACTTGGGCCGGATTGTTGAGATTGCGCCGTCACGCACGTTGTTTGCCGCGCCACAGCACCCCTACACGCGCATGCTGTTGGACGCGGTGCCTGACCTTAACATGTCCGGCCGCCAACGCCCGCAGCTCGAAGGCGAGATCCCAAATCCGATCAGCCCGCCGAGCGGTTGCGCGTTTCATCCACGCTGCCCGCTCGCGAATGATCGCTGCAAGGCGGAGATCCCGCAGTCGCTGCCGGCCGGAGAGACACTGGTCGCCTGTCACGCCGTGGAAGAAGGCCGCGCCTGACTTCGCGGCCCATCCGGTCTACACCGCCGGCAACTTCGGCCGCGTGGCGATGGCGCGTTCAACGATGCCCGCAATGCGGTCGCGCTCAGCGCCGGCGAGCGGCAAGCGCGGCGCGCGGCAACGGTCGTTCGAGCCGATCACCATCGCCTCGACCAGTTTGATGTTCTGGACGAGCTTTGTTGAGACGTCGACATCGAGCAGCGGGCGGAACCACCGGTAGATCGCGCGCGCGTCTTCATGACGTCCGGCCTGGCTGAGCTTCCAAATGGCGACGGTCTCCTTCGGGAACGCGCAGACGAGGCCCGCGACCCAGCCAACGGCACCCATGGCGAAGCTCTCGAGTGCGAGATTGTCGACGCCGGTGAACACCTGATACCGGTCGCCCGTCAGGTTGATGATGTCAGTGATGCGGCGGACGTTGTCGGAGCTCTCTTTGATCGACGTGAAGAGCGGCTCGTCGGCCATCTCAGCCAACATCTCAGGTGTGATATCGACGCCGTACGCAGGCGGATTGTTGTAAATCATCGCAGGTACAGCTGAGGCGCGCGCAACGGTTCGCAAGTGCGCCATCGTCTCGCGCGGATCGGACTTGTAAGGCAGGCCCGGCAGGATCATGAGACCGGCAGCGCCCGCTTTGGCTGCTGCTTCGCCGAGACGCGCTGCATCCCGCGTTGCGCCATCTGCGACCGTCAGCAGAACAGGCAGCCCGTCGGCGACCTCGTGCGCCACGCGAAACACGTCGAGCTTCTCGTCTTGATTGAGCGTTGAGGCTTCGCCCAGCGATCCGCAGACAATCAAGCCGTCCACACCGGCATCGATCTGAAGACGGAAGCAGCGCTCCATCTCCGCGTGGTCGAGGCGATCGTAGTCGGTGAATTTCGTCGTGACGGCCGGAAAGATCCCGCGCCATGCGCCATCGGTCATGCTTGCTCTCCGGTTGCGCGCCGCGGCCTCAGCCAACTCAGTGCGCAGGTTGTAATCACGCCGCGCACAACACGATTAGGTCGCCTTTGCGATGGTGCACGGCTCGGCGAGAGTATAGTGCGGTCTTCGCCGTCATTGAATGGCGCAGCATCGGCAGTTGGGGTTCGAGGAGGCGAGTGATGCGAGTGATGCGAGTGAGTGTGGTATTGGCGAGCGGGCTTGTCGCGGGTTTGATGTTGGCGGCGCCAACGATCGCGAGCGCTGACCCTTCGGGCACGTGGTTGCGCCCGAGCACGGGTGGCAAGATCCAAGCGTTTAAGTGCGGTGGCGGGCTCGGCCTGCGCGTGACGGCGTCAAAGACGAAGGCGCATGTCGGCAAACGCATCATGTGCGGCGCGAAAAAGACCGGCGCGAATCGCTACGAAGGCAGCATCCGGAACCTCGAAGACGGCAAGACCTACTCCGGCAAGGTCGTCATTAAAGGCCGCAAGATGGACCTGTCTGGCTGCGTGCTCGGCGGTCTCGTTTGCAAGACCGACACGTGGCGCAAGATCAACTGAGCCCGCGGCGGGCGCTTCGTCCAACCCGGATGAGCTTTAGCGCGCCGCCGTTTGCTTAAGTGTCGCCTTCAGCGCGTTGAGCGCTTCCAGCGCGCTGACACGGCCTGCACCGAACGCTTCGTCGTGGCCCGGCTCGCCGAGGTCCGTTGCGGTCGCCTCGAGCACCTTGCGCGCTTCGGCTGCTGTAAGCTTCGGCGAGGTCTCGATAAGCAGTGCCAAGATGCCCGAGACGTAGGCGGCTGCGAACGATGTGCCGCTTTCCACCTGATGCGCGTTGCCCATCGCCGGGACGAACACATCGACGCCCGGCGCTGCGACGGCAACGTAGCCGCCGCGATTGGCCTTCTGATAGAGCCCATCGTCGGCGTTTGTCGCTGTCACTGCGATCACGCCATCATAGGCAGCGGGATAGGCGGGCATTGCCTTCGGTCCGTTATTGCCGGCGGCCGCGACAATGATCGCGCCCTGCTTCTGAGCGGCAGTGACCGCGCGGCCCATGTAGCCGTCCTTTGGGCCGACGAACGACATGTTGAGGATGCGCGCCCGCTCAGCCATCGACCAATCGAGGCCCTTCAAGATACGCGCGGTCGTCGCGAGCGGTGTGGTGCCTGACTTGCCGCTGGCGAAGGCGCGCACGTTTAGAAGCCGGGACGAGGGTGCGATGCCCGTCGTCACGCCATCGGCTGCGATAATGCCGGCGACACTGGTGCCGTGCGAGTCGACGAGTTTCTTCGCAGAATTGCTGGCGCGTTTGTCCTGCGCGACCGCATCATAGCCCGTCGCAATCCGGCCCTTGAGGTCGGCGTGGGTGTCGTCGATGCCGCTGTCGATCACGGCGACGAGCGCGCCAGTGCCCTTGGCGATGACGTGTGCATCCGGCGCGCCGAGCTTCATCAGCGCATACTGCAGCGGGAACTGCGGCCGGCCGGCGCCGCCTGCCTGCTTGTAGTAGACGTAGTTGGGTTGCGGCTCGGTGACGCGCGGATCAGCGCGCAGGGCTGCGACCACATCTGGAACCGAGCGGCGATCGGGAATGCGATAGCGCACGATCCGCGCGTTGATGAGCGATAGAGACTGCCGCTCGATGACCTCAAGTCCGAAGCGCGTTGCAAGCTCAGTGTCGACTGCTTGCGCGGTTGTGAGCGGCAGCGAGACCAGCACTTCGTCGGCGATGTACTCCGGCACGTTGAGTGCTGCGTTCTGAATGGGCGCCACGGGCCGCGGCGGCAGCGCGCGAGGCGGCGTTACGCGGCGTGGCGGGCGGGCGACGCGCACCGGTGGCTTTGCAATGCGGCGGCGCGGTTTGGCGATCTTGCGCCGCGGTGTTGGGCGCGCGCGCTTGGGCGGCTTCGCGATTTTGCGCGGCGGCTTGACCGGACGGCGCGGCTTGACCGGCTTTGCGATTTTCACCGGAGGCCTGACGCGGTTACAGGCGTAGACGCCGCGCCTCAGCTGCACGCGGCGGCGCGACTTGGCGCAAATACAGCGCGTGCCGCGGACGCGGCCGTTGCGGCAGACCAGCTTCGGTCCGGGCGTGACCACGCGCACGGGCTTGCCAACGCAGCGATAGACGCGGCGCGAAATGCGGCGGCGCTTCTTCCCGCGCGGGCAAACGCAGACGGTGCCGCGCTTGATTGTGCGGCCGCCGGAGCAGGCGACCTGACGCGTCGGGCGTTGCGGCCGGGTCCTGCGCGGAGGCCGGCGCTCGCCAGGTGTGATGGTGATGCCGACGGAGACGCCACCCCGGCGGCGGCGCGGGCGGTCACCACGGCAACGGCCGCCCCGCTGGCAGCGTCCGCGGCGGCCGGACCGCGAGCGTCCGCCACCGATCGAGATGCCATTGCCGCCACCGCCAATGCTGATTGAGAACTGCGACGTCACGATGCCGCCAGATGGGGCCGCAACCTTGGGCGCGACGAGGCCGATCGCGTGGGCAGGAGCCGTCGCGAAGGCCGCGATGGCGGCTGCAATAAGAAAAAGCAGCGTCCGCGCCAACAAAGCATATTCGGAGACTGAGCTACGCATGAACCGCTCCTCCCGTGGCGCTAGCGCGCCGCCTTCTTGCCAACAAACATCACCGACGCCGCGCGCGTCCGGATCTCGCCTAGCCGCGCGTTGACGGCTGCGTCGTCCATCTCTTTCGGTCCGATGCGGACGACCAGAAAACCGTTGGCGTCCGGTCCATCGACCACCCGAAGGTTGAGCGCGCCGAGGTCGGCCAGAACCTCAGATGCCGTGGCAGTGTCCTTGAAGCGAATGAGCGCGTCTGTTCCGGCGGGAACAGCGGTCCCGGTATTGCCACTTGCGACCTCGTAGCCGGGCGCGCCCGGTCCGCTGGCCGTTGAGACCACGCCAATGGCGACGGCCTGCGCGGCGATGATGGCGATGGCTGCGGCGGCTGCAAAGCGGACGGCACCCGCTGTCGGCGCAGAGAACAACCGCGAGAGTTCGCCCCACAGGGTGCTGAGTCCGGCCGAGGCGGCTTTCGTCGGCGAAGGCTTGGCCCTCGCTAGCAACCGGTCGGCTGTCAGCGTCGCTGGCGGCGCAATGGCTTCGTTCACCGTGACGTCGGCGACGCGTTCGTCTTCGATGAGTGCAAGCTGCGCCCGCATCTCAGGGTGCGCCTCCAGATAGCTTGCAACCCGCGCGCGGTCAGCATCATCGAGCGTGCCCATGACGTACCAGGGCAGTAGCATCTCGATCTCTTCGCGCTCGCTGAACTCGGTGTTCTGGTCGGCCGGTGCGGTCATCGCAGTGCCCCCACCTGGTCGATGATGAGCGCGGCCGGCGTCGCGGTTCGGTTACGGCCAGCCACGGTCAACTCCATGCTCCTTAAGGATCTCGGACAGCTTCTTGCGCGCATAGAACATGCGCGTTTTGACGGTTGCGTCGGGAATGCCGACGATCTCGGCGACTTCGCTGACGCTCTTCTCCTGGAAGTAAACAAGATCGATGATTTCGGCGTGGTCGCCCGAGAGCTTTGCAATGCAGGCACGCAGCAACTTGCTCTTGTCGTGCTTTTGGGCCGCGACTTCAGGCGTGTCGCCATCGTCTTCGAGTTCGGCTGCCGCGTCCTCGTCCCACGACGCCTCGCGGCGTTTGCGCAAGGAGCTGATGGCCCGGTTGCGCGCAATCGACAGGAGCCAGGTCGTGACGGCCGATCGGCCTTCATAGCGGTCAGCATGGCGCCAAACCTCCAGGAACACTTCGTTCGTGATCTCTTCCGCGACCGCATCGCTCCTTACGAGCCGCGCGATAAAGCGGAAGACACCGGTGCGGTGACGAACGAAGAAAGCCTGAAGCGCGGCCTGATCCTGCCCGCGGATGCGGTCGATCAGATCGCGATCCTCCCCGTCGGCTGCGCGGCGGATGCGGACGGCCTCGTCGTCTGTCATCTGCTTGGTCGCCAGCATGCTCGGTTCGGTTCAATTGCGGCCGGGGTTCAGCGGCCTGACGATACCAGAAACAGTCTTTCCGGCCAGTGATCAGGGCACTCGAGAAAGCCCACACATGGTGAATGGCTGCTGAATGGAGAAATTTTTCGGCAGAGCGATCAGCCGCTTACGAACTTTTTCTGGAGGGCTTCGAACCAAACCGGCGCGCCGCGCGACGGATGGGGTAACCGGCCGGCAAGGTGCCGCCGGCGCAAACCCCAAAGGTCTCCCGAGGCCCAACCGGAGTAGAGAGAAATGACGTCCCGCATCATCCGCGCCGCCCAGGCGACCGCATTTGCCGCTGCTGCTTTTGCAACGATCGGCACAACCACCGTGGCAACGACAACCGCCGCCGAAGCGAAGCCCAAGATCGGCTTCAGCCTCCACATCGGACATCCAGGCTATTACCACGGGCCGCACTACGGCCGCTGGCGCCCGTATCGGCCATGTCGCTGGCTCCGCCGCAAGGCGCGCCGGACCGGCAGCCCCTACTGGTGGCGCCGTTATCGCCGCTGCATGTGGCGGCACTTCTAAGCTTCGAGAGCTCGCCCTTGATTGGGGTGCGCGCCGGTTCTGACCTCGGCGGTGCGTACCTCGCGGCGCGGCTCACCCCGCCCCCAAGTTGAGCCGTAGCCCGCGCCGGTAGCGTCATTTGCTACCGGCGTTTTCCGTTGTCGATGGTGATGTCGATGACGGTGACGTCGAGGGCGTCTCTGGCGCGGCATCCGCGCGGCGGTACTCCGCCATGGCCATGTCAAAGTCCACACGAATGGGCTCAGATTTGCCGAGCCGCGCGCGATAGACCTGAATGTTCGACATCACCTTCTGGACGTAGAGCCGCGTTTCTTCGAACGGCAGCTTGTAGACCCAGTCGAGCGGATTGATTGCGGTCGAACGCGGGTCGCCACGCTCGCGGATCCACTGCCGTGTGCGGCCCGGTCCGGCGTTGTAGCTCGTGAGCGTCAGGATCAGGTTGCCGCGCACGACGCCGCTTTGTTCTGCGATGTAGGCAGCCGCGATCCGCGCGTTGTAGCTCTCGTCAGTGAGCAGCCGCTTGATCTCGCACTTCACGCGATAGTTCTGGCAGACGTGACGCGCGGTAATCGGCATCACTTGCAGCACGCCGCGCGCACCAACGCGCGAGACGATGCGCGTGTTGAACTCGCTTTCCTGCCGCGCGATGCCGAGCAACAGTTCCGACGCGGGCGGCGCGCGCAGCGGATCGAACGCGGGCAGCCGGTGGATCGGGTAGGAATAGATGTAGTGCGGGAAGCCGCGCGCGACGCCCGCCTTGCCGGCACGCACCGCGATCTGGCCATCGTTGATCATCTCGGCCAGTTCAGCGGCAAGGATGATCTCGCCCGGCGACTTCACACGCCAGGTAAACTCGCCGAACAGCCCGCGAACGCGGCCACGGCTGAGCCCTGCCTTGTCTGCGATCAGCGCCGCACGAATGACGTTGCGCTTCTTGAAAGCCTCGACGTCAACGGCGGTCGGCAGCTCGGGCATTGGCAGCGTCAGGCCGCGCTCAGCCGGTGAAAGGGCGACGCGGGCGAGGCCGCCGTGGAACGTGTCCCGAAAAGCGGTTGCCTCGCGGTACGCGGCTGTCGCCGCTTTGCTATCGCCGCGCTTGGCATGCGCGCGTCCAAGCCAGTAGTGCACCTTGGCTTTGCTGAGCGGGCCGTCGGCTGCTTCCTTCATGGCCTCAAAGTGCTTGAGCGCGAGGTCAGGCTTGTCGAGATACCGAAGCGCCAGCCAGCCAGCGATGAAGGTCGATTCCTTGCGCTTGTTGATGTTGTCCGGCCGCGCGTCTCTGACGGCGGCGTGTGCGCGCTTGAAGTCCTTCGCGTCGATCAGCTTGACCGCAATATCGTAGCGCAAGCCCCAGTCGGAATCGGGTGCGGCCGATTCTGCGCCGCCCGGCACTTTCGCGATCCGGTCGGCGGCGGCTGCATACTTGCCCGCGCGGTAGTCGCGCTGGGCGCGTTGGCGTTGCATGGCGTCTGAGTTGCGCGCAGCTTTGGGCAGAGCCGAGACGAGTTTGTTGGCGCCCTTCTGGTCGAGATAGACGGACAGCAGTGCCGTGGCGAGCTTCTGATCCGCGTCCGCCATTAGCGGCAGCATGCGGCGCACGCGGGCCGCCCGGCCGTTGCGGGTCTTCTTACCGGTGTAGTTCTTCGAGAGAAGACGGCGCACGCGTGTCACGTGGTCTTCGGGCCGCAAAAGCTTGCCGAAGCGCTCAAGAAAGCCGGTCTCGAAGTTGTTCGAGACCGCGTTGGTCGTCCAGGCCTGGCGGGCGAGCTTGGCTGCTTCGTCGCCATTGCCGAGCGCCATTTCAGCCGACGCAAGCACCGCGAGGCCAGCGCCGGTGAGCGGCGCTTGAGACTTGAACAGCCGCTTGATCTCGGCGACTGATCCTCCGCGCGTAAACGCGATGTCTTCCATCTTCCGGCGCAGCAATGCGCGCGATGGCCAGAAGCGATCGGACTCGAGGAACGTGATGTACGCCGTCGCGGTCCCAAAGCCCGCGCGGAGCTTGAGCCAGTCGGCGATCTTCTGGGCCGTCGGGTCTTGGATGGCCGCACGCGCCGTCGTCAGCGTCTCAAGCTTGCCGCGCGCCGCGGCTGTCTCCACGGTCTTCAAGTTCGTCAAGTCGCTCGCGGAGATCTCGACCGCCGGCATGTCGCCAATCATCTTGCGGACCTGCTTGCGGAACGTGGTCTCCGCTTCGCTCATGGTGACCGCGACACGATCAGGGTTCGCGGCCTGAGCGGTCAGCTCCAGGCGCGCGAGACGCTTTACCTCGGCGCGTTTCTCGCTCCGGTCAGGGTTGGCAAGCGGTGCAGGTGGCAGAGCCGTGATCGCCTTCGCGTCGTCGGCCGAAGCCGGCGCAAGTGAAGCCGCCATCAGGACCGCGGCCGCAAACGCCGCCGTCACCGTTGCCGACCGACAGATGGGGGTGTGTGGCCGGCAGTGTGCAACTCGGTAGGACAAGGCGACCTTCGGTATGTGTTGGCGTGCATCCGCGCCCGTGGCTGACGGTGGAAACGCAGTTGCGCCGTTGTGCTTGCCGCGTCAGACGACGCAACTTAATCTCTCGCAATACTGCGAGCCTCGGTGATTTTCGGTAGCAAAGCCCCCGGACATCGGCAACTTAGGCTCGCTGCTCGGTTAATCAGCCTACGTAAGCGGCCGCCGCCCAGCGGAGCCCGCGCGCCGAATACGGCGATCGTCAGGCGAGGGAGGATGACATGTTTCGCGGCTCGTTTCCGGCGTTGATTACGCCGTTCAAGGACGGTCGTGTCGATGAAGACGCGTTCGCGCGCTTCGTCGAATGGCAGATCGCGCAGGGCAGCCACGGCCTCGTGCCGGTGGGCACGACGGGGGAAAGCCCGACGCTGTCGCATGAGGAGCATCAGCGGGTCGTCGCCCTCTGTATCGAGATCGCGGCGAAGCGTGTGCCTGTGATCGCAGGCGCCGGTGCGAACGCGACGGCCGAAGCGGTTTCGCTTGCAAAGCACGCGGAAGCCGCGGGTGCCGACGGCATCCTGTCGATCGTGCCCTACTACAACAAGCCGACGCAGGAAGGCATCTATCAGCACATGAAGGCGGTCAACGATGCCGTCTCGACCCCGATCATCATGTATAATGTGCCGGGCCGCACGATTGCTGACATGCAACCAGAGACAATGGCGCGATGCGCGGCTCTCAAGAATATCGTGGGCGTAAAAGATGCGACGGCCAATCTGGCGCGGGCGTCAGCGCAGCGCGCGAACTGCGGCGCGGATTTCGTGATGCTCTCCGGCGAAGACGCAACGGCGCTCGGTTTTAATGCGCACGGCGGGACCGGCTGCATCTCGGTGACGGCGAATGTCGCGCCGAAGCTCTGCGCTGAGTTGCAGAATGCCTGCCTCGCGGGCGACTTCCCGACGGCGCTCAAGATCCAGGATCGGCTCTTCCCGCTGCACGATGCGTTGTTTGCAGAAACCAGCCCGGCGCCGGTGAAGTACGCGGTTTCGAAGCTCGGCTTTTGCGCGCCGGCCGCGCGGCTGCCGATGGTGCCGATCTCGGATGCGACGCGGAAGCTTGTCGACGATGCAATGGCGCACGCGGGCTTGCTGCAGCCGGAAGCCGCGGAGTAAGGCGGCGCGAGGCTTGAACGCGTTCGCCGGATCGCCGATGTCATGCGGTCTCTCAATTGGCCGGCTTGCCGCCTCGCGACGGCTGCCCGCCTCACGCACCGTATGAATGACCGCCGCTATGGCCACGAAAACGAAACCGAACGTCAAGCGCATCGCCGAGAATCGGCGGGCCCGCTACGAGTATGCGTTCGAGGAGACGTTTGAGGCCGGGCTGGTTTTGACTGGTACCGAGGTCAAGTCGCTCCGGCAGGGGCAGGCCAACATCGCCGAGAGCTACGCGTCTTTCGAGGACGGCGGGCTGAAGCTGATTAACGCTTACATCCCGGAGTACAATCAGGCCGGCAGCTTCTTCAATCACGAGCCACGGCGGCCGCGTCAGTTGCTGCTCAACAAGCGTGAACTTCACAAGATCACGGTGGCGACTGACCGGAAGGGCATGACCATCGTGCCGCTGGAACTCTACTTTAACCCGCGCGGCATCGCCAAGCTTCGGCTCGCGATTGCGCAGGGCAAGAAGCTGCACGACAAGCGCGCGACCGAGCGCAAACGCGACTGGCAGCGCGAAAAGGCGCGGCTTCTTCGCGACCGGGGTTAGTCCGGCCCGGCTGCCATCAATGGTGCGGCGCTCAATCGTCGAGATGCGCGCGGACGGCGGCGAACACGTCGTGAAACATCGGCTCCGTAAGACGGCCCGTGTTCGTGTTATATCGAGAACAATGGTAGCTATCGAAAACACTGATAGCGCCAAGCGCCGTTTGGTGCCCGTGACCGAATGGGTGATCGGCCTGACGGCCGCCGAGTGCTGCGATGACAGACGTGTGCGCGATACGGCCAAGACAGACGATTGCGCGGAGTTTTGGAAACGTTTGGATGCGGGCCGTTAAAAACTGCCGGCAGTTTTTGATTTCGGCGCCCGTCGGTTTGTTGGCGGGCGGCACGCAACGGACGGCATTGGTCACCGCGCAGTCGATCAGCCGTAGGTCGTCGTCGGGGCGCGCATCGAACGTGCCGCCCGCGAATCCAAAAGCGCCAAGTGTCTTGTAGAGAAGATCGCCGGCATAATCGCCAGTGAATGGACGTCCAGTCCGGTTCGCGCCTTTGAGGCCAGGGGCGAGACCAACAACGAGGAGGCGCGCATTCCTGTCGCCGAATGTTGGGACGGGCGCTGCAAACCAATCTGGATTATCGCGCTTGCTCTGCGCCACGAATTCGGCAAGCCGGGGACATATAGCGCAGTTTCGGTCGGGTTCGCCCGAACCTGATGTCAAAAACTGCGGTGCCTGCGCCATTCCAACCTGCGATCAGACCGAAAATACGTTGCCGCGGCCGATGTAGAATTCCGTGTCTGAGCACTCAGCGCCGCGCGCATACGAGGTGGTCTGCTTCCGAGTGAGACGCAGGAATCTCCGGTGGGACTGCTGGCGACTTTTGGTATGCAACGAGCCAAGCGGCTAAACGGAATTCGTCTGGCTCCTGACAATCAGTCATTATATTCTTTGTCGTCGTCGAACCTGGCTGTGCGCTCGAGATCCTCGTCGCGATTGTCCTCATAGCGCGCCGAACGCTGGCCCGTTTCCCGGCAAATGGAAGGTGCGAGGTCCACGAGATCGACGAATTGATCCGCCTGCCGGCGCAGTTCGTCGGCCACCATCGGCGGCTGCGTCTTCAGCGTTGAGACGACCGAAACGCGTTTTCCCATCTGCTGGAGGCCCGCAACGAGCGCTTTGAAATCGCCGTCGCCCGTAAACAGAATAAGATGATCGAGATGCTCAGCCATACGAATTGCGTCGACCGCAAGCTCGATATCCATATTGCCTTTAATCCGGCGCCGGCCCATCGAATCCGTATATTCTTTGGTCGGCTTTGTCACCATTGTGAACGAGTTATAGTCGAGCCAATCGATAAGTGGTCGGATTGACGAATATTCCTGATCTTCTGCAATTGCAGTGTAGTACAATGCACGGATCAGATTGCCGCCCCGGCTCCTGAAATGATTCAGGAGTTTTCGGTAATCGATCTCAAACGCCAGGGCTTTCGTTGCGGAATACAAATTCGCGCCATCGATAAAGATCGCCAGCCTTTCACCGGGATGAATGTACATTTCTGCTCGCTTCTTTCGTCTCGCTATCGTTCGATGCAGGCTTGAGTACTGAAGAAATTGTCAAAGATGATATAATGATGGTTTGGATAGAAGCGCTGGATCAGATGCTGATCAGGTCTGCCGCGTATGCATTATGGGAGGTCGTGTGACACCGTATATCATTAGTCTTGGCAGTAACCTCGATGGTCCTGGTGGTGCGCCGCGCGACAATCTTTTCTGGGCGATCGACCATTTGCGCCAGGCTGGAATTGTTGATCCACTAATTGCAGATGTTGTGGTATCGAAACCGGTCGGCTTCTCCCGCCAGCCGGACTTTCATAACACAATCGCGACAGGTGTCACCGAACTTTCGGCTAACACACTTCTGCGTCATGCCAAAGCCGTGGAAAAGGCGGCCGGCCGCAATCCAGGTGTTCGGTTTGGGCCGCGCCCCATCGACATTGATTTGATCGATTATGGTGGACGCATCGTCCGTTGGCCGCCGGTTTCGCGCGCTTGGCGTCAATTAACACTTCCGCATCCACGTGCGCATTTGCGGAGTTTTGTGCTAATTCCGCTGATCCAGATACAACCAGAATGGCGGCATCCTGTATTTGGCGTTTCTCCCGAAGCGCTGTTAAAGCGGCTTCCGATTCGGGATCAGCGGCTCTGAGACCCTCAGTATGCCTCTTAGGGCCTTGGTTTGCGCGCGGCGCTTCCAAGGCTGGCGGCTTGCGCTGGCGAGCAGAACCTGTCAAGAACATCGAACCCCGACACGCCGGAAGTGCGACTGCCGCGAGTAAAACCCCTTGCGGTCTGCCGCGCTGTTGAAGGAGCTGCCCATGGCCCGCGTCACTGTCGAAGACTGCGTCGACAAAGTCGACAACCGTTTCGAGCTGGTTCTGCTTGCCGCGCATCGTGCTCGTTCCATTGCGAACGGTAGCCCAATGACGGTCGCGCAAGAGGACGACAAGAACCCAGTCGTCGCACTGCGCGAGATTGCAGATGAGACCATGGCGCCAGGTGATCTGCGCGAGGGTTTGATCCATTCGATCCAGAAGAACGTCGAAGTCGACGAGCCAGAGGCCGAAGCCGCGCCGCTGCTGGCCGCCGACCGGCGTGGCCCGATGCTTGGGCGCGATACTCAGTCGCAGGACAACCAGGTCGACGTCATGACCGAGGAGCAGTTGCTTCGCGCCATGGAGACGCTGACGCCGACTGAGCCTTCGGCGGCGCTCGGCGGGCCAACGTCCGGCGGTGGCGGCGGCTCACGCAGCCGCTAACGCTGCCTGGGAGAGCCTTTGCCGGTCCGCCCGTTCGGCACCCGCGTAATGGCAGCGCCGCCTGGTTTATTGACCCGGCGGCGCTTTGCGTCTTGCTTGGCCATGACTACGGTTCGTTTGCGTTCCGCGCGTCTCACTGCTGAGCTAACCTGCAACTTCAGCGCGCAACCTCCGCGTGAGCCGGAATAGAGAAGGGTCGTAACGCCGTGATGCGTCAGGTTGAGCTGGTCGAGCGCGTGCAAGCGTACGACCCGGCTGCCGATGAAGCGCTTCTAAACCGCGCCTACGTCTATGCGATGAAAGCGCATAGCCATCAGCGGCGCGCGAGCGGCGATCCTTACTTCTCGCATCCGCTGGAAGTCGCAGCCATCCTGACGGACCTCCGTCTCGACGACGCGACCATTGCAACCGCACTCCTCCACGACGTGATCGAGGATACCGAGGCGACGCGGGCCGAAATCGACAGCCTCTTCGGCCCTCAGATCGGCGCGCTTGTCGATGGCCTCACCAAGATCAAGCGGCTCGACCTGGCGACACAGAAAGTCGAGCAAGCCGAAAACTTCCGCAAACTCCTGCTCGCGATCTCAAGCGACATTCGTGTGCTGTTGGTGAAGTTCGCGGACCGGCTGCACAACATGCGCACGCTCACGCACATGAGGCCGGAGAAGCAGAAGCGGATTTCGGCGGAAACCCTTGAGATCTATGCGCCGCTCGCCGGCCGCATGGGGATGCAGGCGCTGCGTGAGGAGCTGGAAGACCTGAGCTTCCGGTGGTTGCACCCTGACGCCTACACGGCGGTCAGTGACCAGCTTGAGGTGCTTGCAGAGGGCAATCAGGGCCTTGTTGAAGACATCACGGAAGCTCTCAGCGCGCAGTTTGAAAACCTCGGCATCTCGGCGACGATCTCAGGGCGGGCCAAGCGCCCGTACTCGATCTGGAACAAGATGAAGAACCGCCAGATCTCGCTTGAGCAGCTCTCCGACATCTATGGGTTTCGCGTGATCGTGCAGGATGTGCCGACGTGTTATCGCGTCGTTGGTGTCGTCCACACGCGTTGGTCGGCCGTGCCGGGCCGGTTCAAGGACTACATCTCGACGCCAAAGCAAAACGACTACCGCTCGATCCATACGACGGTCATCGGCCCCCGGCATCAGCGTGTCGAGCTGCAGATCCGAACCCACGAGATGCATCAGGTCGCGGAGTACGGCATCGCGGCCCACTCGGCCTACGCCGAGACGAAATCAGCGGGTGCTGCAGGCAACGTCCGCGCGCTTGATGCCGACAACGGGCCGTACATTCGATTGCGGCGGCTGGTTGAGACGCTGCTGGAGGGCAATAGCCCGCAAGAGTTCCTTGAGCACACGAAGCTTGAGCTGTTCCAGGATCAGGTCTTCTGCTTCACGCCGAAGGGCCGTTTGATTGCGCTGCCGCGTGGCGCCAATCCGATTGATTTTGCCTATGCGGTCCACACCGATGTCGGCCACGAGACCGTCGGCGCCATCATCAACGGGCGGAAGATGCCGCTGACGTCGCGCCTTGCGAACGGCGACGAGGTTGAAATTCTGACCGAGCCCGATCGCGCGCCACCGGCGGCATGGGAGGCAGTTGCCGTGACGGGGCGCGCGCGCGCTGCGATCCGGCGCGCGACGCGGGATGCGTTGCGGCAGCAGTATGTTGAACTTGGCCGGCAACTGCTGGATGCGCGGCTGCGCGAGGCCGGCGCGACCTATGATGAGGCCGAGCTTGACGAGGCGCTCTCCGGTCTTGGCTTCGAGACGCGTGATGATGCGCTCACCGCGATTGGCCGCGACGAACTCTCATTGGAAGACGCGCTCAAGGCGCTGAAGCCGGATGCCGGCCCGCGTATGGCGCCGACCCGCTATCGCCCGCGCAACCGGTATGACCACGGGCAAGGCCAGGAGGGCTGGTTCAACCTCGCAAAGGTCATGGGGCTTAAGTTTCGCGCTTCGGGGTCACTGCCGGATTCATCGCGCAGCAACACGCCGTTGCCGATCAGAGGCGTCGGCGATGACCTGCCGGTCACATACCAGGATGGCGGCGCCGTGCCGGGTGATCGCATCGTCGGTGTGCTGGTGCCCAACGAAGGCATCAAGATCTTTCAGATCCACTCGCCGCAACTGAAGGGCTATGAGGATGCCCAATGGATCGATGTCACCTGGGATGTCGACCCCGCGCGGGCGACGCGGTTTCCAGCGCGCGTCTTGGTGACGGCGCGGAACGAACCCGGCGCGCTTGCCGCAGTCTCGCGGATCATCGCGCATCGCGACGGCAACATCGACAATCTGCGCATGACCTACCGCGCGGCTGACTTTACGAAAATGCTGATCGAGATCGAAGTCTGGGATCTGGCGCACTTGCGCGCGATCATCTCAGATCTTCAGGCGGCTCGCGAACTGAGCGACGTCGAACGGATATTTGAAACCGATGGCTGATGGGGCCGGCGCACCGCCGCGCGCGATCCTTCGGGACTGGAGTGAGACATGACAACCGAAACTCTACGCCTCGGCGTCAACATCGATCATGTCGCGACAATTCGGAACGCGCGGGGCGGGCGGCATCCTGATCCGCTGCGGGCAGCGCACATCGCGATTGAAGCCGGAGCCGATGGCATTACCGCGCACCTTCGCGAGGACCGGCGTCACATCTCGGATGATGACATTGCGCGCCTGAAGAGCGAGCTGACGCGGCCTTTGAACTTTGAGATGGCGGCAACGAAAGAGATGGTCGGCATCGCGCTGAAGCATGTGCCGCATGCCTGCTGCCTTGTGCCGGAGCGCCGCGAGGAGCGGACGACCGAGGGCGGTCTCGACGTCGTCGGTGGACGCGCGCACCTCGCGCCGATGGTTGGCGAGCTTGCAGGCGCGGGCGCCCGCGTCTCGATGTTTATCGAACCGGATGCTGCGCAGATCGATGCGAGCCGGGACGTCGGCGCCGTCGTCGTCGAGCTGCACACCGGGCGCTATTGCGAACTCGCGCTTGCCGATGATGCAGACGGCGTTCGCTTGGAGCTTGACCGCATCGCCCGCGCTGCGCGGCACGCGGCTGATGCCGGCCTCGAAGTCCACGCCGGCCACGGGCTCACCTTCAATACGGTTGGACCGGTGGCGCGCATGCCCGAGGTCGCCGAATTGAACATCGGGCACTTTTTGATCGGTGAGGCGATCTTCGGCGGCCTTCATCAGGCTGTCGAGCGCATGCGGCTCCTGATGCAGCGCGCCCGCGACGACGTCCGCGCCCGCCAGACCGCCTGACGCGCGCCCATGATCATCGGCATCGGCAACGACCTGATCGATATCCGCCGCATCGAACAGACCATCGAACGGTTTGGCGACCGCTTCCTCGACCGGTGTTTTACGGCCCACGAGCGCGCCAGGGCGGCGCGGAAGCCGAACCCGGCAGCAACCTATGCAAAGCGCTTTGCCGCAAAGGAGGCTTGCGCGAAGGCGCTCGGCACGGGGCTCAGGCAAGGTGTCTTCTGGCGGGATATGGGTGTGATAAATTTGCCGTCAGGCCGGCCGACGCTCCAACTGACGAACGGCGCGATGGCGCGGCTCGACAGCCTCATTCCACCGCGGCACAACGCCCGGATCGACCTCACGCTGACCGACGACCAGCCGCTTGCCGAAGCAATCGTGATTATTTCCGCGATCGCAGAGAAGGGCTTCGACCGGTAACTCCGGCTTGGCCGTATTCGGATTGCCTGTTCAACGTGCAACGGAATTGGCCGGGGAAGGCTGGAAAAGGCGCAGCGAGCGGTCTACCTCTGATGGCAAGTCCCGAAACCTGAAGGCTGTTTCGCGCAAGTGGTGCGGCGGTCAGGAATTTGCATCGCTACCCCTGGGGACAGACAATCACGCATAGGTCCGACGAGCGTCGGCAACCATCGCCGGCGGACGCGGCACCGGAGCGGAACATGAGCGTTGAAAGCGACACCAGCAAGCTGCGCGACAGCGGATGGTGGGAAGTCTTCAAGATCATCATCCAGGCGCTGGCTTTGGCGCTAATCGTACGCGTGTTCTTCTATCAGCCGTTCAACATTCCAACCGGGTCCATGAAGTCGACCCTGCTCGTCGGCGACTACCTTTTCGTCTCGAAGCTTTCCTATGGCTACAGCAAGTACTCGTTCCCGCTGACGCCGTTCGACTTCTCGGGCCGCGTTTGGTCGGGAACGCCGAAGCGCGGTGATGTCGCCGTCTTCCGTCTGCCGCGGGACAACGAGACCGACTACATCAAACGCATTGTTGGACTGCCGGGAGACACGGTCCAGATGCAGGACGGCGTCCTCATCATTAACGGCAAGGCTGTGCCGAAGACGCGCGTCGGCGAATTCCAGACGCACGACGAAGACGGCCGGCTCGTGTCGATCCCGATGTTCGAGGAGACGCTGCCCAACGGCGTGACTTACAAAGTGCTCGACGAGGAGCCTGATGGCCCGGCCGACACGACGCGCGTCTTTACCGTGCCGGAAGGCCACTACTTCATGATGGGCGACAACCGGGACAACTCGACCGACAGCCGAATCCCCTGGGGCGGCGTCGACTACGTGCCGCATGAGAACCTGATCGGCCGCGCGGATATCATTTTCTTCTCCGCCGCATTCGACGATCCCGCCTTCCGCTGGTGGAAGGTCTGGCGCTGGCCGATCGACATCCGGTGGGGTCGCTTCTTCAACCTTGTCCGGTAGCCGGCGTGGCCCCGGTCGCGCGACGCAAGAAACGCACAACGACGCTGGAGAAGGCGCTTCAGTACACCTTTGCGGATCGCGCGCTGCTGGATCGCGCTTTGACGCATGCAAGCGTGCGCAGCGACGGCAATCGCGACAACAATGAACGTCTCGAATTTCTGGGCGACCGCGTGCTTGGTCTTGCGACCGCAGAGCAGCTTTGGCGCATGCATCCTGAAGCGCGCGAGGGTGAGCTGGCGCGCACGTACAATATGCTTGTTCGCCGCGAAGCTTGTGCCCGCGTTGCCCGCGCGCTCGATCTCGGCGCGTTCATCAGGCTCTCGCAAAGCGAAGCTGATAGCGGCGGGCGGGATAAGGATACGATCCTGGCCGATGCGATGGAGGCCGTCCTCGGCGCGGTCATGATCGACGGCGGTTATGACAAGGCGCGCGGGATCGTGCATCGGTTGTGGGAGATCACGATCGAGGAGCCGGTCCACAACGTCGACCCGAAGTCGGCGCTGCAGGAGTGGGCGCAGGCGCAGGGCTGTCCGCTGCCGTCCTATCGCCGTGTCTCGCGCACCGGGCCGGACCACGCACCCTCGTTCGTCACCGAAGTGATCGTCGAAGGCTATGCGCCCGCGGTTGGGGATGGGCCGTCCGTCCGCCAGTCCGAACAGGCTGCCGCAGAACAACTCCTCAAACGCGAAGGCGTCCGCGAGCCCAGTGATGATTGATCAGCAACCCTCCGACGCTCACCCTGAGACGCCGCGGATGGAAGACCAGCGCTGCGGCTTTGCGGCGATCTTCGGCCTGACGAACGCCGGCAAGTCGACGCTCGTCAATCGCATGGTCGGCACCAAGGTCACGATCGTCAGCCGCAAGGTGCAGACGACACGGGCCAACATCCGCGGCATTTACATCGCGGGGCCCGCGCAGGTGATCTTGGTCGACACGCCCGGGCTGTTCGCGCCAAAGCGGCGGCTTGATCGCGCGATGGTCGATGCGGCCTGGTCGGGCTCGGGCGACGCAGACATCACCGTGCTTCTCGTCGATGCCGTCCGCGGCCTCGATGAGGAGTTAGAAGGTGTGCTTGAGCGGCTTGGCGCAAGCGGCGGTCGCCGCCGGCTTCTGGCGCTCAACAAAGTCGATCTCGTCGAAGACAAGGGCGCGCTTCTCGCCCTGACGACGGCGCTGACGGAACGGCAAACGTTTGACGAGGTCCATTACCTGTCAGCCCTGGATGGCGGCGGCGTTGCGGAATTGAGCGCTGATCTTGCAGCGCATGTGCCGCCGGGGCCCTGGCTCTATCCGGCCGACGACATCTCTGATTTGCCAATGCGCCAGCTCGCAGCCGAGGTCCTGCGCGAGAAGATCTATGACCGCCTCCACCAGGAGCTGCCCTACGCCATCACCGTTGAGACGACCGAGTGGCGCGACATGGGCAAGAAGGGCGTGCGGATCGAGCAGACAATCTATGTCGAGCGGGACGGCCAGAAGGGTATTGTGCTCGGGCAGCGGGGCCAGACGATCAAGGCGATGTCGAGCGAGGCCCGCGCGGAAATCTCCGCGATGATCGAGCGACCAGTCCATCTCTTTACGTTCGTGAAGGTCCGCGGGAACTGGTCGGATGATCCCGAGCGGTTCCGCGAGATGGGTCTTCCGTTCCCAAAGGACTAAGAGAGCCGCGCGATGGAATGGCGCGATGAAGGGATCCTGCTGTCGGTTCGCCCACACGGCGAAACGGCTGCCATCATCGAAGTGCTGACGCGCAGTCACGGCCGTCACCTGGGCCTCGTGCACGGCGGCCGCTCGCGGCGTCTGCGGCCCGTCCTGCAGATCGGCAATCACATCTCGGTGGCGTGGCGTGCGCGGGTCTCGGAGAACCTCGGTGTCTTTTCCGTCGAGCTGTTCCGCCCGTTTGCATCCGAAGTCCTGCACAATGCAGAAGCGCTTGCAGCCGTCACGTCCGTTGCAGCGCTTGCGAGCGTTTTGCCGGAACGCGACGCTCATCCGGAGCTGTTTGAGATCACGCAGTTTGTGTTCGGATATCTGAGCGACGACGACCTTTGGCCGCCGCTCTATGTGCGCTGGGAATTGGCGCTGCTCGATGAGCTTGGTGCGGGGCTTGACCTCACGCATTGCGCGGCCACCGGGTCCTCAGACAATCTGACTTTCGTGTCGCCCCGCTCAGGGCAGGCCGTCTCGACCGACGCCGGCGCGCCTTATGCAGAAAAGCTGTTTGCTCTGCCGGCGTTCCTCGTAGGCGCGTCGGCTGAGGCGGCATCGCCAACGCGGAACGACGTCGTCAACGGGTTGGAAATGACCGGGCACTTTCTGAGCCGCCGCGTTTTTGCGCCCGATGACAAAGAGCTGCCCGAACCGCGCGCGCGTTTGCTGCGGCTCCTGCGCAAGGGCGTGCGCTGAGCTCGAGATCAGCCGTCGGATGGCTTGCGATCCGGCCGATCAGCGTCGTCTGCAATGACGCCCTCGATTGCGCCGCGTTCGTAGCTTCGCCGGCGGACATGGACTGCACGCTTTCGGGCCCAGTCCTCGTCGACCGACAACGTCCGCACAACGAGTGCATGAATGATCAACGCGCCAAGAGCGGGAAGGAGGATCCAGGCGCTCCATGGCGGCCCGCTCGTCATTAGGTTTGCCGCGACCAGAACCACGCTCAGCCCGATCACGATCCGGCGATGCCAGGGCAGCGCTGCAATGAGCTGCTCGCGTGTGGTGTGGCTCGGCACCGCGCTCTAATCCTTCAACCGCGCAACACCTACGCGGACCGTCGGCGGGCGGCGCATTTCGAACGTGTGCGCCGCGCGCTTTGAATTGGGGCGCTTGCCGCCGATATGAACAATTCTTTTCATAGGTCGCAGTAAGAGTCCGTTAACGCTCAATCGGCCATCCCTATGCCTTGAGATTGCCAGTATGCCGGAGTTCCTGAGCGACGTGAACGCGTGGCCGGGGGGAACTGGTCGGACGTCAGCGTTCAGCTGAAGGGGTTTTCCGTTTTGCGTTTGCGTTGCCTCGTCATTGCAGCCGCGCTCGTCGGCATGGCACTTCCAGCCGCGGCGGGAACGAGCCTGCCAGCAATCCGGATGTCGCCGTCAAACGCGATCCCCGCGTGCGTAACGCCCGAACGGCTTATGGCATTCCTGCGCAAACGCAATCCGCGCCTCTCTTCCCGCTACCTCGATGTCGCGAACGAGTATGCCATCATCGGCCGGGCCTACGGCGTGCGCTGGGACTTCGCGTTCTTCCAGATGATCGTCGAGACGAACTCGCTGCTCTATCAGCGGGTGCGCAATGGCGGGCCGTCCAATGTGCGGCCGGGCCAGAACAACTTTGCCGGGCTTGGTGCCATTGCACCAGGCGAAGCCGGCGAAGCCTTCCCCGACGTGACGACCGGCATTCAGGCCCACCTCGAACATGTCCTTATGTATTCCGGCCGGCCGATTGCGAACCCCGTCGCGGAGCGCACGCGCAAGGTGCAGCAATGGCGCGTCCTCGATGAGTGGCGCGACCGTATCAAGCGGCCGGTGACGTTTCATGATTTGGGCCTGCGCTGGGCGCCGCTCAATGCCGGCTACGTCGAGACGATCGAGGCCGTCGCACGCAGGTTCTATTCTGAGCATTGCCCGGAGACCGACTGGTCCACGGTCATCGCGCAGCCCGAACCCGCCGGCCAGCGCATGATTATGGCATCCGCCTGGGTCTCTGGCGGCGAACAGGCCACGCCAACGCGTGTACGCCGCGCCGACCGCCCCGCCGCAGTTAAGCCGCCGAAGCCGCGCCTCGCGAAACGTCCGCGCGACCGCGTGGCCAAAGATCGTCCGCGATTGCCACTCGATCAGCGCAGAGAGATCCGTCGCCCGCGTATTGCCTCGCTCGCACCGCCCGTGCTGCCGCGGCGCGCACCGGCGCGGCCGGCGCTCACGCGCACGGCAAAACCCAAGACTCTGCCGGAACTCCAGCGCGCGCAGCGGCAGCGCCCGGCAAAACCCGCCAGGACGAAGCCGCCGAAGCTGCGCGCCGTGGTGAAGCCGAAGGCCCGGCCGGTCCGGCCGAAAACGCCGAAGCCGAAGTCGGCCGATGACAAGGTGCGTGAGCTCGTCGGGAACCGCCTCGTGCAGCTCCGCACGGACATGGGCGCTGTGATCCCCGTAAAGTTCCGCGACAACGGCACCATGAGCGGCAGCGCAGGCAATCTCGCGTTCTTCCTCGGTGCTGCGCGCGACCGCGGCAAGTGGTGGGTCAAGAGCGGCATGCTCTGTAAGCGGTGGAAGGTCTGGCTCGATTCCAAGACCATGTGTCTGAAGCTTAAGCGGCGTGGGCGCACCGTCCATTGGCGCTCGCGCGATGGACGCAGCGGCACGGCAAAGATCATCCGCTAGAGCGCATACGGGTCAGGCGGCGCCGTCTGGACCCCAAACCAAAGCGCCAAACTGAGCCCCCGGATCAGGTGAGCCCGTCGCAGCGTGAATCGTCCGCGCGCGCCGGCTGCACCGACGACGATCATCAGCACAAAACATCTGCTGAAAAAATGATTTCACGCTTTCGATTGTAAGCGGACTGCACGACGCGTGTGTTGCGTTAGCCACGGCCATTTCATGCATGAAATCATAAACACCGTGCGCGCCTGACACTTATAGAAACTGCTGAAACACGCGATACTGCCTACGAATAATCTGTCAAAAAATGCTCGGTTTAAACCCTTTATAGGTTGCCTTGCCGCCGTTTTTTAAAGCTGCGAGCTAAATCCCCGTGACGCGGACTCAACGAAAACCAAGAGATCACGGGAAATGAAAAGAACAATTGGAAGTGCTCTCGTAGCCTTCGCGTTCGCGGTGTCTGCGACATCGCTCGCATCGGCTGCCGACTTTGGCGGGCGCTTTGAACGGAGCTTCAAAGACGATCCGATCCCGCCCGCAGCGTTTAGCTGGACCGGCTTCTACTTCGGCGGTCACCTCGGCTACGGCTCGGGCGATAGCACGACAAGTGGTGAAAGCCCCGGAGCATTCGATGGCAACCCCGATGCCGTCTCCACAGATCCGGACGGTATCTTCGGCGGTGTTCAGCTCGGTTACAACTACCAGTCAGGCAGTTTTGTCGTCGGTATCGAAGCGGATGTTGGATATCTCGGCATCGACGATGCTGCTGAAGTCGACGACGAAGGTTTTGCTGACCACGAATATGGCGCCTACGGTGTGCTCGCGCTCCGTCTTGGCATCGCCTCTAACCGCGCGCTGTTTTATGCAAAGGGCGGCTTGGCTCTGGCCGAGATTGATACGAAAGCTGGGGATCTGCTTGCAGCCGGTGGTCCTGACGAGAGCGATTTGACGTCGTTCGACGAAACCTACGTCGGCTATGCAATTGGCGGCGGTATTGAATATGCCGTAACCGATCGTTGGACCTTGAAAGCCGAATATCTCTACATGGATTTCGGAAGCGAAGATTCGACCAACGATGACGGCAACGACTTTTCTACCGATCACGAACTTCACACGGCCAAAGTCGGCTTGAATTACAAGTTCTGAGTATCGGGCCTGGCTTTAAGTCCGCGTGAGCGAGACGGCACCGCTGCATCGGTCCTCCTCCGGGGCCCTGCAACCGGTGCCGTTTCGTGTTTGAGCCGGCAAGCGCTCAGCTCTTCGGCGTCGGCGGATTGCCCGGGATCGGCTCGCCCTGCATGCTCGGATGCGATCGCGCGTATTGCGCCGGGAATGCTGCATCGTCGCCGAGGGCTGCCGCTGCATGCCAGGGCCAGCGCGGGTCATAGGTAATGCCGCGCGCGATAGCGATCATGTCAGCTTGTCCGCTCTGCAGGATCGTTTCGGCCTGGTGCGCTTCGGTAATCCGCCCGACCGCCATCGTCGTCACGCCGGTCGCGCGCTTCACTTCGGCGGCAAACCGCACCTGGTATCCGGGCGTTGACGCAATCTTCTGCGCCGGCGCCAAGCCTCCGCTCGAGACATCGAAGAAGTCGCAGCCGTGCGCTTTCAAGGCTTCGCAGTAAGCCAGCGCCTCATTGAGATCCCAACCGCCGTCGATCCAGTCCGTCGCCGAGAAGCGCACGCCAAGCGGTCGGTCTTCGGGCCATTCGGCTCTGACCGCGTCGAACACTTCGAGCGGGAAGCGCATGCGGTCGGCGAGCGAGCCACCGTATTGGTCGTCGCGCTGATTCGAGATCGGTGACAGGAACTGATGCAGCAGATAGCCGTGCGCCGAGTGGATTTCGATGGCGTCGAAGTCAAGGTCGATCGCGCGCCTAGTTGCGTCGACAAAGGCGGTCCGAACGCGTGCAAGCGAGTTGTCGCCGAACGCTTCCGGCGTGTGCCAGCCGTCGCCATAGGGGACTGCCGATGGGGCAACGGTCTGCCAGGCGCCCTCGGCGTCCGACAACGCGCGGCCGCCTTTCCAGGGCACGTTCGCGGAGGCTTTGCGGCCTGCGTGCGCAAGCTGAATACCGATCTTTGCTGAGCCGAAGTCGCGGAAAAAGCGGACCACGCGCGCCAGCGCCTCCGCATTCGCATCGCTGTAAAGACCGACGCATCCAGGTGTGATCCGGCCTTCAGCCTCGACGCCGGTTGCTTCGACGAACACGAGGCCGACGCCTGAGACGGCGAACTGGCCGAGGTGCATCAGGTGCCAGTCGTTGGCCGTGCCCTTGTGCGCCGAATATTGGCACATGGGGGCGACGACGATGCGGTTTGGCAGGTCGAGCCCGCGCAGCTTGATGGGCGAAAAGAGCAGTGAGGTCATGCGGTGCTTTGGTCCTTGGATCAGCGCGATGAGGGGGGCGGGGGGCAGCGGCGTCAGGCGGCCTGCAACGCGGCGGCGTGATGCGCGATGTGGTCGTCAATGAAGGTCGCGATGAAGAAGTAACTGTGATCGTAGCCTTCGTGACGACGCAGCGTCAGCGGGTGGCCGTGGGTGTCGGCAGCCGCTTCGATCAGCTCTGGCTTGAGCTGCGTTTCGATAAAGGTATCGGCGAGGCCCTGATCGATTAGAAGCGGCAGGCGCTCGGTCGCCGTCGCGATCAGGTCCGTCGTGTCGTATGCGGCCCAGGCCGCTCGGTCGCTTCCGAGATAGCCGGAAAACGCTTTCTCGCCCCAGGGGCACTGGCTGGGCGCAACGATGGGTGAGAACGCCGAAACCGATCGATAGCGGCCGGGATTCTTAAGCGCGATCGTCAACGCGCCATGGCCGCCCATTGAGTGTCCCGAAAGCCCCATACGGCTTGTGTCGATCGCGAATTGGTCCGCGACAACGCCGGGCAGCTCGTCGACCACGTAATCGTACATGCGGTAGTTGGCCGACCACGGCGCCTCGGTGGCGTTGACGTAGAAGCCTGCCCCCAGGCCGAAGTCGTACGCGCCATCAGGATCGTCGGGCACGTCAGGCCCACGCGGCGAGGTATCCGGCGCAATCACTGCGATGCCGTCGGCCGCCGCGCGTCTCTGTGCTCCGGCTTTCGTGACGAAGTTCTCGTCCGTGCAAGTGAGGCCCGACAGCCAAACGAGCAGCGGGACTGCGCCGGTGTTGGCGGCAGGCGGCAGATAAAGGCTCGCCGTCATCTCGCAGTTGCAGGCTGTCGAGGTGTGCTTGAACCGGATCTGACGGCCGTCGAAACAGCGGTTCTCGCTTACGATCTCGATCGCCATTGCGCGCATGTCCAGGAGCAGTTGAAGACGACCCGACCGTATGCGGCGCGTGCGCTCGTCGCAATGCCTCTTCGTCTGGCATTGGACACGCGCGAACTGATAGGTTCGGGCGATGCGCGATCCGATCGATGTTTACGTCTGGCCGCTTGATGTTCCGCCCGCGCGGCGGCAGTCGCTTGCGGCGCACTTGTCAGACTGCGAGCGCGCGCGCCTTTCGGATGCCACGCTTTCGGCGGTGCAGGAAGAGGTGGTGATTGGCCGTGGGATTATGCGTGAGGTCGTCGGGCTCTATCTCGGCTGTGCGCCTGATGCTGTTGCCTTGACGCGCGGGCCGCATGGCAAACCGGAACTCGCCGACACCACGCCAGCGCTTCACTTCAACTTAAGCCACAGCGGCGGCATGGCCGCACTTGCTGTTTCGCGTGAGGCCCCGGTCGGGGTCGACATCGAGGCAGCGCGCCCGGTGACCGATCAGCTTATGCGCGCGGCGATGACCGATGAAGAGAGGTGCGCGCTTGAAGGGTTGTCGGCCGGCGCGCAGCAGGACGGGGTTTTCTGCCGATGGGTGTGCAAGGAGGCGGCGCTCAAGGGCGTTGGCAACGGGCTCGCCGGCGGCTGGCGTGAGATGACCGTTGAAGCCGGAGCGGGCCCGTCGCTGATCGCTTCGGCCCGGATCGTGGCTGGCTCGCCGCACGGAGATGATCACCCGCCCTGGCGGTTCGCGGCGATGGACTTGCCGGCAGGCTTCTACGGCGCTGTCGCCGCACAGTCCGACGCGCCGCTTGCAGTCCGCCAGCGTATGCTCACGCCGAATGTCACCTGCGACCCAAGTCTACTCACGCGCTAAGCACCCGGAATCAAAGTGTGATCGCGGCTGAGCGGGCCGCGACACCTGATTGGATTGAAACAATTTTCTAGACAACTTCCGCGTGGTACCGGTAACCGTCTGTACGCTGGAGCCAATGAAACTCCGGCACCTCTCACGTGTTGTGCTCAATCCGCCGTCGTCATTTTACGGGTCTTACGCGTATGTCGAGCGTCTCTCCCGATCGTGACAGCCTACCCTTCGGTTGGTTCCTCGTCGGCGCGTCCGCGCGGAACATCCGCCGCAATCCGCTGCGCTCAAGCATGCGCGCGCTCGGGATCGCGCAGCTCGCGATCGCGTTCATCGCAGCCGTCGCGATGAAGCTGGTCTACCTCGATGGCATCCTGCAGTCGGGCCAGAGCACCCTGCCGTTCGCCGTCGCAGGGCTGCTGCTGATGGTGCCGCTGTCGTTTGCATTCAAGCAATCCGGCCTCAACGATCAACGCGCTTTGCTGCAGCCGACACTCGAGTTCGGGCGTATCATCGGGATCATCGCGCTTTCATTCCTCGTGCTCGTCGGCGTTCTGTATCTGGCGAAGTTCACGCACTACTACTCGCGCGCGTGGCTGCTTCTCTGGTTTCTGACGACCGTTGGCGGGGTCATCCTGGTGCGGTCTCTGACCAGCCGGCGGCTGAAGCGTTTGCATGACGCCGGCGCACTCCGCCGTCGCGTCGCGCTCTATGGGCAGTCCAGTCATGTGATGGCGATCCGCGAACAGCTTGAGCGCGACAACCCCGGTGTCGATGTCACGGCCGTCTTCACGCAGGCAGCGGGCCTCGAAGACGGCGCACGCTGTTCGGAACTCGGCCACTTGCGGAGCGCCATGCAGGCTGGCGAGTATGATCAGGTGATCATCGGGCTGCCGGACACGGAGCGCACGAAGATCCGTGCCGCCGTCACCGGTCTTGCACCTTACACGCAGGAGCTGCTGCTGCTCTCAGACCTGCGCCAGCGGAAGATGCCGCGCCACGGCGTCGCGAGTGTCGGCAAGCTCCGCGCTGACGTGATCAGCCCCGTCAGCCAGGCGGAACAGAACCAGAGCCTCAAGCGCGCCTCCGATGTGTTGATGGCGGGCATTCTGCTCGTGGCAGTCGCGCCTCTGCTTCTGGTGATCGCGATTGCGATCAAGCTCGACAGCCGGGGCGACGTCTTCTTCCGTCAGCGGCGGCACGGCAAAAACAACCGCGTGTTCCGCATCTTTAAGTTCCGCACCATGTCCGTCGCCGAGGACGGCGATGTCGTCACGCAGGCGGCGCGAAACGATTCGCGGGTCACTCGGGTCGGTCGCATCCTGCGCAAAACGAGCCTCGATGAGCTGCCACAGTTGCTGAACGTGCTGCGCGGTGAAATGTCGATTGTCGGCCCGCGGCCGCACGCGCTTGCCCATGAGCAGTCGTTTGAAGCATCGCTCGACATGTTCTCACGCCGCCGGCGCGTGCTGCCGGGCATCACCGGCTGGGCGCAGGTCAACGGGTTTCGCGGCGAGACCAAGACGCTTGAAGACATCGAAGGTCGGATGACCTGCGACCTCTACTACGTCGACAACTGGTCCATCTGGCTCGATCTTGAGATCTTGGTTCGCACAGTTCTGACCGTGTTCCGCGGCGCGCACTAGCGCAATTTCGCCCGATCGGCTTGCCGGCCCGCTGCGAGATGCTGCGGCGCTTTAGCGTAAATGAAACCTTGATGGGCTAGTCTCTCGCGCGGTTCGGCCCTGTGCCGGGCCCGTGCAACGGAAGACGGGCAGAGCGCATGAAGGGCATCATCCTCGCGGGCGGTTCAGGCACGCGGCTGCATCCGATGACGCAGGTCGTCTCCAAGCAGTTGCTGCCGGTCTACGACAAGCCGATGATCTACTATCCGCTGTCGACCCTGATGCTCGCCGGCATCCGCGATATCCTGATCATCTCGACGCCGCACGATCTGCCGTTGTTCGAACGCCTCCTCGGCGACGGGGCACGCTGGGGCCTAGCGATCTCTTATGCCGAGCAGCCGCGGCCGGAAGGCCTCGCGCAGGCCTACACCATCGGCGCGGACTTCGTCGGCCGCGACCCGTCGGCGCTCATTCTCGGCGACAATATCTTTTACGGTCACGGCATGACGGAGCTGCTGGCGAGAGCCGCCGCGCGCAACAGCGGTGCCTCGGTCTTTGCCTATCAGGTCGGCGACCCGGAGCGGTATGGCATCGTTGAGCTGGACGCTGACGCGCGCGCGATCTCGATCGAAGAGAAGCCCGCCAAGCCGAAGTCCGACTGGGCCGTCACCGGGCTCTACTTCTACGACCAGCGCGTCGTCGACATTGCGCGTGATCTGAAGCCATCGGCGCGCGGCGAGCTGGAGATCACGGACGTCAACGCGGCGTATCTGGAGTCCGGCGAACTGTTCGTTGAACGCATGGGCCGCGGCTATGCCTGGCTCGACACCGGCACGCCGGACTCATTGAACGAGGCGGCGGACTACGTCCGCGCGCTAGAGAAGCGACAGCGATACCGGATTTCGTGCCCGGAAGAGGTCGCGCATTTCATGGGCTTTATTGACGATGCGCAGCTTGAGCGCCTCGCGGCCGAGCTCGGCAAATCAAACTACGGCGCGTATCTGAAAAGCCTGCTCTGAGCGCAGACGCTCTAGAGCTTCGGGCTGTACTGGATCGCCGAACGGTCAGTGATGAGCCGGCCCCAGTACGCATTGTACGGGTGGACCTTGTCGGTCGGCTGGGCGGCCGGGGTCGCAAGCGGCCGATTGCTGTTGCGCCAGCCGAAGATGCCTTTTGCAAGATTGTGTACGACGGCCGGACGCTGAGCGGCGCGATCCACAAGCGCTGCTTGGACGCGTTCGGCGAGCTTCGACGACCTGACGCCGACCGAGCAGTAGAAAACGACGCGCTTGCCCGCGATGCGATCACCGTGGGCCCTAAAGAAGTCATCCGCGGACATGCCGGGCGCGACGCGGATTGCGTTGGCGAGATGGCTCACCGCAAACTCATCCGGCCGGCGAACGTCGAACAAGACGGTGTCGGACGCACCGACATCTCCTGCCAGTGCGGTGGCTGAGAGGTGCGACACGCCCGGATAGTCGCGCACAACGTCGGCGTGAACATCGTCGAGCGCTTTGTCCGCGCGCCCGGCGGCGACAAGCGCAATCGAGGCGACGGCTGCCATGATGACTCCGATGGTCGCGAGCCAGCGTGGGCGGACGGAGATGTTAACGCTCATGATCGTAGCGGGCGGATGAGTTGCTCCTAGTGACATCTTACGCCGGTTCGCGCGCGCTTGGACCGCTTAACAAGGCGTTGCCGCGAACACAGCCGATCACATTCGGGTCAGTCCGCCGCCGGCGTGGCCCCTAAGCCCGCACCAAGACATGGCCGCGCATGATTGGCCGCGCGGTTCGCACGAGCCCCGCCGATGCAACTGTCGTCGTCTCGCCGGCCCCGCTCGTCTCAAGCTGGACGCCGATCGTACCGCTCGGATGCTCAATGGTGATGTCGCGCGGGTTGTCAGTCGACGCGCGCGCGAGGCCATGCGCGACCGTCCCCTCAATCGCCAGCGCGGATGCAACGCAGGCCGCCCCGGTCACGGCGTGCGCCGGATGCAGCGACAGCGGCGTCAGATAGCGCGATGAGACGTCGCCGCCGAGCGCCGGCGCGGCGAGAAGCCCGACCTTCGGCACCACGCTATCGGAGACATCGCCGAGGCCCATGCGCGCGCCGGCCTCGCGGCGGAGCGGTTCCGTTTTGGTGACGATCGCGTCGATGACCGGATCAAGCTCGGCCTTTGTCTCGTGCCCGCTGATGCCGAAGTCGGCGGCGCGCATCAGCACCATCGGCATCGCGACATCGACGCAACTGACGGCGATGCCGCCAATCTCGTCGGTCCGTTTGCCTGTTGGGAACAGCGCGCCAGTTTTCGAGCCGACCACATCCATGAAGTTCAGCGTGATCGGCGCCGCGCTGCCCGGAACGCCGGCGATCTCGCAGGCCCCGTCGTACGTGACCCGCCCGTCAGGCGTTTGCACGACGGCTTCAATGAGGCTCGCCGTGTTGACGTTGAAGATGCGGACGATCGTCTGGCCAGCGCCTGCCGCAACGAGGCCTTCCTCAATCGCAAATGGGCCGACGCCTGCGAGCATATTCCCGCACGACGGCGCGGTGTCGACCAGCGCGCGTTCAATGTCGACCTGCGCGAAAAGATAATCGACGTCGACGCCCGGTCGCGCTGACTTGGAGACAATCGCGACCTTGCTGGTCACCGTCGTCGCCCCGCCGAGCCCGTCGATCTGGCGCGGGTCAGGCGAGCCCATCGCCGACAGCAGCGCCCGGTCTCGTGCGGCCGTCGCGGCGGGCAGGTTGTCTGCCAGGAAATAGGGCCCGCGCGATGTGCCGCCGCGCATGAACGTGCAGGGGATCTCGATCAACGGCATCGGCGGGCCTCGCTTGCGATCTCTGGAGCGCGGACATGAAAAGAGGGGCCGCGGCGGGCCCCTCTCAACTTAGCACAAGATGGTCCGACGACCGGATCAGTTGATCCAGGTGTCGACCGTATCCTTGTTGTCCTTGACCCAGGCTTCAGCGACGTCCTGCGGATCTTCCTTGTCGCGGCCGATCTTCAGGATCCACTGGTTCACAACAGCGGGGTCGAGCTTGATCTGGCTTAGGAACTTCGCAGCCTTCGGGCTCCGCTTTTCCAGCGACTTCGAGTAGGCGATGAAGATCTCGGCGTCTGCGTGCTTGCAGGCAAACTTCGAGGCATCGAGCCAGTCTTCCTGGTCGAGCTTCAGGCTCATGCAGCCATCCGACCGTGCCGGCTCTGAGAGCGGGCTGATCTTGTAGGCGGCGTGGATCCACTCCGGCGTCCAGTAGTAGAACAGGATCGGCTTCTCGGTCGCATAGGACGACTTGAGCTGCGCCTTGAACGCTGCGTCAGAGACGATCTCCGGTTCCCAGAGCTCGGAGAGGCCATAGTCTTTGAACTTGACCTGCCACATCTTCGTGGACTTCCAGCTCGCGTCTCCGGCCCAATATTCGCCCTTGCCGTTGCCGTCCTTGTCGAACATCGCGGCGATCTCAGGGTTCTTCAGGTCCTCGAACGACTTGATCTTGTCGGCGAGATAGTGCGGCACGTACATGCCCTGCGTGCCGGTGTAGGGCTTGTTGTGCGCGACGCTCTTGGCGCCTTCGATGAACTTGTCCCAGATGGCCTGCTGGTTCGGCATCCACATGTCGGTATAGACGTCGATCGAGCCGTCGCCCTTGTCCATCCCGGCTGCGATGATTGACTGGTCGCTCATGCCCTTGACGATCTCGGCTTCGCCGCCGAGCCGGGTTTCGATCACGGCCTTGATGACGTGGCCAATCGCCTTGGCGCCGGTCCAGTTGAGGTCGGAAATCTTGACCTTCTCCTGAGCCATCGCGGCACCGCTAGACGCAACGGCGACGAGCGCCGTGGCTGCAATGGTTTTGGCTAGTTTCACGGAACTTTCTCCCTTTACGTCGACTGTCGTCGACACCTATGCCGCGGGCCGGCGTGCGCCATCCCGCTGCAGTCGTCTTCACACGTCATTGCGTGCGAACCTTGTTGGCCTTCTGCACCACGCGGTCGATCATCATGGCGATCAGCGCAATGGCAACGCCGGCGAGGATGCCGCGGCCGGTTTCAGTGTTCTGCAGAGCCTCGACGACCAGGAAGCCAAGTCCACCTGCACCGATGAGTGCTGCGACGACGGCCATGGACAGGCACATCATGACGACCTGATTGACGCCCGCCATGATCGACGGCAGCGCGAGCGGCAGCTCGACCTTGCTGAGGAGTTGCCGCGGGCTCGCGCCGAAGGCGAGGGCGGCTTCCTTCGTGCTCGAGGGGACCTGCTTGATGCCAAGCGCCGTCAGCCGGACGATCGGCGGCATCGAGAAGATAACCGTCGCGATGATGCCGGGCGGCTTGCCAAGCGAGAAGAAGGCGACGGCCGGCAGCAGATATACGAACGACGGGATCGTCTGCATGATGTCGAGGATCGGCGTGATGATGGCCGACGCCCGCTGCGATTTGCCGACCCAGATGCCGAGCGGCAGCCCGATGACGATGCAGATGATGGTCGAGGCGACGACAATCGCAATCGTGCTCATGCCGGTCTGCCAGAAGCCGAACAGCGCAATGTAGATGAGGGAGGCTGCAACGAATGCTGCAATCCTTGGCCCCGCCGCCGCATAGGCAATCAACATGAAAACTGCCGCGGTCACAGGCCAGGGCGTGCCAACGAACACCGCTTCGATGGCGTTGAGCATCACACGGAGCCAGTAGGTGATGCCGTCAAAGAACCAGCCGTAGAAGACCTTTGCGTAGGTGATCGACTGGTCAATCGTCTCGGCGGTAAACGTGTTGAGATTGACCTGACGCGTTGACGTTTGCTCGCGCTTCACCATCGAGCGCGTGCCGTCTTCGTTGCGCGGATAGTCAAACTGCGCCGGCCGGTCAAACCGCATCAGCGTTGGAAACTCGCTGATCGTCCAGCAGTCAAACTTTTGTTTGAACGTAACCGGCTCGCCGCGGGCTTCGAGGCGGTCATAGCGGAAGCACGTGCGCTGGTCGGGCGCGAACTGCGACGCGCGGTAGAGCGTCAGCGGCGCGACCATCAGGATGATGAGGCCGGCGAGGATCAACCGGGTCGTGTTCGTGCCGGATGGCTTCGACCGGTCGAGCCGCCAGGCTGCATACTGGCCGTAGTACATCCGGTCGGCGAGCCAGCCGACGAGCAGGCGGCCGATGACAAACGTCGCGATCGCAGCGACGAGATGAAGGTTTGTCCAGCCATCGTAGCGCGTGACGAGAAACGCCTTGTCGTCGATCACGGCCTGCGCGGAGGCCGTCGCGTATTTGTAGACGAGTGCTGCGTTGACGAGCGTGATCATGTCGATCGCGAGCGCCAGCCAGAACATGAACCAGTTGCCGCGCCACGCCGCCCACACGAAGCTGCCGACGCCCGCTGCTGCGTTAATGTGGGTCCGACGCAGCTCCGCGCGCTGCAGCGTCAGGAACGTGCGTGCGTAGTAATCGCCATTGACCGCTGCGAAATCGCGAAACGGTTCAGTCGGGTCCGTTGGCTTCGATGCGCCTTCCACCTCCTTCTGCATCGTCAGGCTTCTCCCTGCATGCCGCGGAGCAGCGCATCTTTGGTGACGACGCCAACCGGCTGGTCGTTTTCCAGAATGACAATCGGGTTCTCGGTGTCGACTGCGAGCGTAACGAGCGTGTCGAGGTCGGCGTCCGGGCTTGCCGATGGGCAGTCCGCCACGGCCGGTAGCGGACCTTTGGTTGCGCTATATTGTTCGACCGGCATCATCACCGTGTGCGCGAAGACGAGCTTCAGCCGCGAGATACCTTTTACGAAGTCGGCGACGTAATCGTCGGCCGGTTTCGTCACGATGTCTTCCGGCGTCCCGATCTGGACGATCTCACCATCCTTCATGATCGCGATGCGCGAGCCCATGCGGATGGCTTCGTCGAGGTCATGCGTAATGAAGAGTGTTGTCTTGTGCATCTGCTCAGACAGGCCCAGGAACTCATCCTGGAGGCCGCGGCGGATAAGCGGGTCCAGCGCGGAGAACGGCTCATCCATCAACAGAATGTCTGGATCGGCCGCAAGCGCGCGGGCGAGGCCGACACGCTGCTGCATGCCACCGGACAACTCTGATGGCAGGCGGTCGCCATAGCCCTCCAGGTGCACCGTTTCGATCACGCGGTCGGCCGCCTGCATGCGCGAGTACGTGTCGACATTCCGTAGTTCGAGGGCGAACGCGATGTTGTCGCGCACGGACCGGTGCGGCAGCAGCGCCATGTTCTGGAAGACCATGCCGATCTTGTCGGCGCGCAGCGCACGCAGCGCTTCGGAATCGAGACCGCCGACGTCGACGCCGTTGATGCGGATCTCGCCATGGGTCGGCTCGATCAGGCGGTTGACGTGGCGGACGAGTGTCGATTTGCCGGAGCCCGAGAGCCCCATGATGCAGAAGATCTCGCCCTCATCGACGCTGAACGACACGTCGCGCACGCCAATGACAGCCTCATACTTCTCGAGAACTTCAGCCTTGCTCAGATCATCCCGGCGGACGGCGGCCATGGCGTCTTGGGCCCGGCTGCCGAAGATCTTCCAGACATCCCGGACAACGACGACATCTTTCGCGCGCTCAGCCGTCATTCCGCCTCCCGTGCTGGATCAGACCATCTGACGAGACAGCTTAGTCCGCCTGCCGGACCGGCGTTACCCAACTAATGCATAAATTGCACACCTGGGCTGCCTGAATTGCGAGCGCTTCCTCCCGCACGCTGAAGATTCAGATGCCCTTGCGCTGGCGGCTGCGGCCCTGCTCCCACTCCTCGTGCGCCTCGGCGACGCGGGCGTTATCGGTGATGTGCGGTGTGCCGACTTCCCACCACGCATGGCCCTCGGCCGTCCAGCCTTCGTAGGCGTCGACGTTCATGGTGATGACGTAGGTTTTGTCGCTCGCCTTCGCGCGTTTGAAGGCGTCGGCAAGCTCAGCCGGGTTCGCGACCGTCTCTGCGGCAGCGCCCATCGCTTTGGCATGCGCCGTGAAGTCAACGGCGAACGGATCGACCGCAATGTTGCAGTCTTCGATGAGGTTGTTGAACGACGTGTTGCCCGTCCCGTTTTGCAGCTTGTTGATGACTGCGAAGCCACCGTTGTCGAGGACGAGCACAATCAGCTTCTTGGCTGTGAGGACCGACGAGTAGATGTCGGAGTTCAGCATCAGGTACGAGCCATCGCCGCAGAAGACGATCGTGTCCTGGTCGGGCTCTGTTTCGGCCTGCGCAATCCGCGCGCCCCAGCCGCCCGCGATCTCATAGCCCATGCACGAGAAACCGAACTCGACGTCGATGGTGCCGATGTCGTGCGTGCGCCAGTTCGCTGTGACTTCGGCTGGAAGCCCGCCAGCGGCGGCAACGATCCGATCGCGCTTGTCGCAGTGAGCGTTCACGACGCCGATCGCTTGCGCATACGAGTTCGGCTGGTTGCCAGCCGCCGATGTGTTGTCGGCGACATAGGCAGCCCACGCGCGGGCATGACCCTGCGCGGTCTCGGTCCAGCCGGCCGGCGCGCAATAGTCGTCAAGTGCATCGGCAAGCGGCGGCAGCGCGCTTTTCGCATCGCCGACGACGGTTTGCGCCCGGTGCTTTGCCGCATCGACGCGGCCAACGTTCAACCCGACAATCTGCGCGTCCTTGGCAAACGCCGTCCAAGAGCCGGTCGTGAAGTCCTGCAGCCGCGTGCCAACGGCGATGATGACGTCAGCCTCTTCGGCAGTTGCATTGGCTGATTTCGAGCCCGTCACGCCGATCGGCCCGATGTTGAGCGGATGATCGGCGACCATGTTGGCGCGGCCGGCGATGGTTTCGACGACGGGGATCTGGCGCGCCTCGGCCAATGCCGTCAGCTCGGTGACCGCGCCCGCATACTGCACGCCGCCGCCTGCGATGATCATCGGGCGCTTGGCGGTCCGGATGAGGCCGGCTGCGGCGCTGATCTCATGGGGGTCGGCTGGTTGCCTGCGAATGCGGTGGACCCGCTTCTCGAAGAACTCTGCCGGGTAGTCATACGCCCAGCCCTGCACGTCCTGCGGCAGGCCCAAGAAGGCCGGGCCGCAATCAGCGGGATCGAGCATCGTTGCAAGCGCCGCCGGCAGCGACTGGATGATCTGTGCCGGATGCGTGATGCGATCCCAATACCGCGTCACCGGCTTGAAGGCGTCGTTCACGCCAAGGGTCGGGTCACCGAAGTTTTCAAGCTGCTGCAGCACCGGATCGGGCAGCCGCGTCAGGAAGGTATCCCCACAGAGCATGAGAAACGGCAGACGGTTGGCGTGCGCGAGTGCGGAGGCTGTGAGCAGGTTGGCGGTGCCGGGCCCCGCTGAGGCCGTGCAGAACATAAACCGTCGGCGCAGGTGATATTTTGTGTAGCCGGCAGCCGCGAGGCCCATCGCCTGCTCGTTTTGGCCCCGATAAAGCGGAAGCTGATCGCGGTGATCGTGGAGCGCTTCGCCGAGGCACGTGACGTTGCCGTGGCCGAAGATCGCAAAGCCGCCGCCGCAGACCCGCTGCTCGCGCCCATCGATTTCGATCCACTGGTTTGCGAGGTAGCGCACAATCGCCTGCGCGGTGGTCAGCTTGTGCTCGGTCGCGCCCGTCATAACGCTGTGCCTCCCGTTGCGCGGTCCGGCTGCGTTCCGCCTGAACCGGGGTCATCGTGTTCGCGGTTGAAACCCGCGTTGGCTTCACGATAGGACAATTGCAACCGGTTGCAACAAGTTCGGATGCGCCATGGCACGGGTCGGCATTGGCATCATTGGCGGCGGCTATATGGGCAAGCTGCATGCGGCCGCCTTTCGTGCCGTCGCAACGGTGTTTGAGACCGATCTGCGGCCGGAGCTGGTGGCGGTCTGCGCGTCGACGCCCGAGAGCGCCGAGCGGTATCGCGCCCGCTACGGGTTTCAGTCCGCAACGCCTGATTGGCGCGACGTCATCGCAAACCCGAGCGTGGATGCGGTCGTCGTTGCCTCGCCGCAGGAGACGCACGCTGAGATCACGCTGGCGGCGATTGCGGCCGGCAAACACGTGCTCTGCGAGAAGCCGCTGGCCGTGACGGTAGATGAGTGCGTTGCGATGACCGATGCAGCCCTTGCCGCCGGCATCACGCACATGACCGGCTTCAACTACATCAAGACGCCGGCGACGCAGCATGCGCTATCGCTCGTCAAGGACGGCGCGATTGGCGACGTCACCTGGTTTCGCGGCGAACACACGGAAGACTTTTACGCAGACCCAGATGCGGCGGCGACGTGGCGGACGGAGGGGCGCGCAAACGGCACGATGGGCGACCTCTCACCGCACATGATCCAGTGCGCGCTCGCGTTTATGGGCCCGATTGCAAGCGTGTCGGCTGCGATCGATACGGTCCACGCCGAACGGCCGGACGGAGCCGGCGGTCGCAGACCTGTCACCAACGATGACATCGCCCATATGATGTGCCGCTTCGCGGGCGGGCAGACAGGTCACTTAATGTTTTCGCGGATCGCGACCGGCCGGAAGATGGGGTACGCCTACGAGCTGTTCGGCACCAAGGGTGCGATCAGGTTCAACCAGGAAGACCAGAACGCGCTGTGGCTTTATCAGTCGGACGGCGCCGCCGCGAACCGGGGGTTCACCAAGATCCTCGCCGGCCCGGCGCATCCGGATTACTGGGCGTTCTGTCAGGGCCCGGGACACGGCACGGGCTACCTCGACCAGATCATCATCGAAGTGGCGCACTTCCTAAAAGCCATCGCGGCGGGGACATTTGCCTGGCCTGATTTCCGTGTCGGGCTCGCCGTTCAACAGGTCGTCGATGCGGCCTGGACGTCCAGCGAAACCGGACACTGGCAGACCGTCGCCGGCCATGACGCGACACCATCCAAGGCGAGTTCAGCATGACCATCCGCATCGGCAACGCCCCCTGTTCATGGGGAATCGAGTTCGCATCTGACCCGCGCTACCCGGCATGGCAGACCGTGCTGAAGGAGTGTGCGGACGCCGGCTACAAGGGCATCGAGCTTGGCCCCGTCGGGTTCATGCCGGAGGACCCGGCGGTGCTTGGCCCGGCGCTGGCCGAGCACGATCTCGAACTGATCGGCGGCGTCGTGTTCCGCCCGTTTCATGATCCGGATCAGTGGGACGACGTTCTCGATGGCGCCGTCCGCACGTGTAAGGCGCTTACCGCACACGGCGCCAAACATCTCGTCCTCATCGACAGCATCTCAGAGCGTCGCGCAAAGACCGCAGGCCGCGCCGCCGAGGCCGAGCAAATGGATGCCGCAGAGTGGCAAGCCTTCACCGACCGCATTCGCCACGTCGCAAAGATGGCCACGGAAGACTACGGCCTGACCGTCGGCATGCACGCGCACGCAGCAGGCTTCATCGATTTCGAACCGGAACTTGAGCGCCTGCTCGACGAGACCGACGCGGCAATCCTCAAGATCTGCTTCGACACCGGCCATCACTCTTATGCGGGCTATGACCCGGTCGCCTTCATGAAGCGCCACATCGGCCGCATCTCTTACATGCACTTCAAGGACATCGACCCGAATGTGAAGGCCGAGGTCGTCGCCAACCGCACCGGCTTCTATGACGCGTGCGGGCAGGGCATTTTCTGCAATCTCGGCGACGGCGATGTTGACTTCAAAGCCGTGCGGCAGGTGCTGCTCGATGCGGGGTTCGAGGGCTGGTGCACGGTCGAGCAGGATTGCGATCCGGCCGGCGAGACCTCGCCCGTCAGGGATGCGAAATCAAACCGCGTCTACCTGCAATCGATCGGCTTTTAGCGCCGGGGCCGGCCGCGATAATGCGCGAGGAGAAACGCAATGACACCTATTAAGTGGGGCATGATTGGGGGCGGCCGCGGCAGCCAGATCGGGCCCGCGCATCGCATTGGCGCCGGAATTGACGGCCACTTCCAACTGGCCGCCGGCGCACTGGATCATCGGCCGGATGAGGGCCGCGCATTCGCCGGCGAACTCGGGATTGCGCCAGATCGGGCCTATGGCGATTGGCGCGAGATGCTCGCGGGCGAACGCGACCGCGAGGACCGCATCGGGCTCGTCACGGTCGCAACACCGAATGACACGCATTTCGCGATCACCAAGGCCTTCCTCGAAGCCGGCATCGACGTGTTCTGCGAAAAGCCAATGACGATGACCGTCGAGGAAGGCGAGGAAATCGTGCGGACGGCGGCTGCGACGGGGCGTATCTGCGCGGTTAACTACGGCTACAGCGGATACGCGCTCGTCCGCCACATGCGCGCGATGGTGGCGCGCGGCGATCTTGGCCGCGTCCGTGTCGTCTTCGCTGAATTCGCGCACGGCCATCACGCAGACGCAGGCGATGCTGACAACCCGCGCGTGCGATGGCGCTATGACCCGGCGCAAGCGGGCGTCTCGGCAGCCTTTGGCGACTGCGGTATTCACGCGCTGCACATGGCAACGTTCGTGACCGGCCAGACCGTCACGCAGCTCTCGGCAGATTTCGTCGCGACGATCCCATCGCGGAGCCTGGAGGACGATGCGATGGTGAACTTCCGCCTGAGCGACGGCGCGACCGGCAGGCTTTGGACCTCGGCGGTCGCCGTTGGCCGCCAGCACGGCCTAACGATTCAGGTGTTCGGCGAGAAAGGTGGATTGCGCTGGGCGCAGGAGCAGCCGAACCAGCTCTTCTGGACGCCGGTCGGTGGCCGCACGCAAACGATCGAGCGCGGCGAGGCGGGGCTCTCTCCGCAGGCCGATCGCGCAAGCCGGGTCACCATCGGCCACGCGGAAGGCATGCCGCTCGCGTTCGCAAACCTCTACACCGATCTCGGCCTCGCACTTCGCGCGCGGGCGGCTGGCGCCTCGATCCCGGATGACGCATCATGGTTTCCGACGGCCGAAGACGGCGTGCGTTCGGTGGCGGCGGTCCATGCGGCTGTTAAGTCGGCGCGCGCGGACGGTGATTGGGTCGACGCCCGCCCACCGATGTTCCGCTAGCCGTCGCCAGGCAGTGGCCGCAGCGTCCCGCGCTCGATCAGTTCGCAGGGTAGCGTCATCGCCTCCGGCGGCTGGTCCGGATCGGCGACGATCGAGACGATGCGCGCAACCGAGGCTTCTATGATCTCAGTCAGCGGCTGACGGATCGTCGTCAGGTCGACGACGCCCCATCGCGCCATCTCCATGTCGTTGAAGCCGATGAGGCCAACGTCGCCCGGAACAGAGAGGCCAGCATCGCGCAACGCACTGAGGGCGCCGATCGAGATGATGTCGTCACCGCAGAAATAAGCTTCGCGCGGCCCCGCTTTGATCTCAGCTCGCATGGCCGCATAGCCGGCCGCATAGGAGTACCCGTCGCAAAAGCGCGTCTCAGCCTCAATTTGGTGATGGTGCGCAAGTTCGTTTGCAAAGCCGCGCGCGCGATCGACGGTCGACGTTGCCGTTTGGGGCCCGGCCAGAAATCCAACGCGCCGGTATCCGCGGGCGGCTAGCGTCTCAGCCGCCATCGCGCCGCACCGTGCATTGTCGATGCCGATCACGTCGACCTTCGGGGCCCGGCTCGGCCTGCCGACGGAATGGACGACGGGGATGCCCGCCGTCCGAAACGCCTCGACGAACGTGCGCGGCAACGTTGATGAGGCGACGATGACGCCGTCGACCGAGTACTGCTGCAGCATCGTCACCGACGTCTCGGGCTCAGTCGCCTCCGACAGGTTTACGATCAACGGCCGAAGCCCGCGCCGCTGCAGCGACCGCGTGAACTGGTCGAAGACTTCGAGGAACATCGGGTTCTGAAAGTTGTCGGCGATTAGCCCGATCAGCGAGGTCCGCCGCGTCGTCAGGCTGCGCGCAAGAACGTTCGGGCTGTAGCCAAGTTCGCTGGCGGCCTTTTCGACCTTCTCCCGTGTCTTATGCGAGACCGACGCGCCCTCGGTAAACGTCCGCGACACAGCCGACGTCGAAACGCCCGCTCGCTCAGCCACGTCTTTCAGCGTCACGGCCAACGGTAATCGAAACTCCAGACGGCCGCGCAAACACGTTCGCGGCGCGGCAGCGAAGCACGGTGCGCGCGGCCCTTGCAACCGGTTGCAATCACCCGGCCGGTATGCTCACCTGACATCGCCGGATCAGCCGCGAAGAATGGCGGGCCGGCACGACATAACTCTAGGGAGGAGGCTGAGCATGCGCAAAATGCTCCAGACCGGACTGCTGGCGGTCACCGCTGCGCTGGCCGCGTTCACGTTCACCGCACCCGCAGCACAGGCCGAAGGCGAACGCTTCGTCCTCGTCAGCCATGCGCCGGATTCAGATAGCTGGTGGAACACGATCAAGAACGGCATCGCGCTTGCCGGAAAGCAGGTCGGCGCGAAGGTCGAGTACCGCAATCCGCCGACGGGTGACCTCGCCGACATGGCGCGGATCATCGAGCAGACCGCTGCGTCAAACCCCGATGGCATCATCACGACGCTTTCCGACTTCGACGTCCTCAAGGGCCCGATCCAGAAGGCTGTCGCGAAGGGCATTCCCGTCATCATCATCAACTCGGGCACGCCGGAGCAGGCCTCCGAAGTCGGCGCGCTGATGTATGTCGGCCAGCCTGAGTATGACGCCGGGCTCGCCGCGGGCAAGCGCGCGAAGAAGGATGGCGTGAAGTCGTTCCTCTGCGTGAACCACTACATCTCGAGCCCGTCTTCGACGGAGCGTTGTCAGGGATTTGCTGACGGTCTCGGCATCAAGCTTGGCAACCAGATGATCGACAGCGGGCAGGACCCGGCCGAGATCAAAAATAAGGTCTTGGCGTACCTCAAGGCGAACCCGGACACGGATGCCATCCTGACGCTTGGACCGACGTCGGCTGACCCAACGCTTGCCGCGCTCGATGAAAACGGCAAGGCGGGTCAGATCTACTTCGGCACGTTCGACCTGGGCGACAATATCGTCAAAGGCCTCAAAGGCGGCGTCATCAAGTGGGGCATCGACCAGCAGCCGTTCCTGCAGGCCTACCTGCCGGTGATCGTGCTCGCCAACTACACGCGCTTCGGCGTCCTGCCGGGCAACAACATCAACTCCGGCCCGGGCTTCGTCACGAAGGACGGCCTCGCCAAAGTTGAACAGTTCGCCGGCGAATATCGCTAGGCGGCCAACCGACTGACGGCGGCGCGGTGCGGCAAGGCAAGCCCGCCGCGCCGCCGCCTTACGACAGCTTTCAGACTTGATGCGAGGGCCCTGCCGGCGCTCTGCCGCTGCGCCCGCGCGACCGCGAGGCATCCCCGATGAGCGATACCGCAGCCGGCCAGAATGACCCGGGCGCCACCGCCGCGCCGCCTGACGCCGACGAGCGCATCCGCGAGATTTCGCCGTTCCGCAAAGCGCTGATGCGGCCAGAGCTTGGCTCGATCTGCGGCGTCATCCTGGTCTTCGTCTTCTTCCTCATGCTCGCCGGCGACAGCGGCATGTTCGCCCCTGAAGGCGCGATGAACTGGGGCGTCGTCTCAGCGCAGTTCGCGATCATCGCAGTCGGTGCTTGCCTCCTGATGATTGCCGGCGAGTTCGACCTCTCCGTCGGATCGATGATCGGGTTCTCCGGCATCGTCATCGCGCTGATGTCGGTGACGTGGGGCTACCCCATGTGGTTCTCGATCCTAACGGCGTTTGCCGTCGCCCTCCTGATCGGCGCCCTCAATGGCTATCTCGTCATCAAGACGGGCTTGCCGTCCTTTATCGTGACGCTGGCCTTTCTTTACATTCTGCGCGGCCTCACAATCTTCGCGTCCATCGCGACGACCCGGAAGACGATCATCGGCGGCGTCTCGGACCGGATCGATGGCGACCCAATTGCCTGGATGTTCGGCGGCAAGATCCTGACGGGCTTCTTCCAGTGGCTCGCCGACATCGGATTAATCGAGAAGTTCGTCGCGGGCACGCGGGCCGGACAACCCGTCGTCGAGGGCATCCCGATGCTGATGGTCTGGGCGCTCATCCTCATCATCTTTGGCCATTGGCTGCTGACGCGGACGAAGTTCGGCAACTGGATCTATGCCGCCGGCGGGGATGCGAACGCCGCGCGCTATGTCGGCGTGCCGGTCAATCGCGTGAAGATCCTGATGTTCATGTTCTCAGCGTTCTGCGCGACCGTATTTGCAACCTGCCAGGTGATGGAGTTTGGATCCGCGGCCGCTGACCGTGGCCTGCTGAAGGAATTCGAGGCAATCATCTCGGTCGTCATCGGTGGCGCATTGCTCACCGGTGGCTACGGATCGGTCATTGGCGCCGCGCTCGGCGCGCTCATCTTCGGCGTCGTCCAACAGGGGCTATTCTTTGCCGGTGTGGAAAGCTCGCTGTTCCGCGTGTTCCTCGGCGTGATCCTCCTGCTGGCGGTGATCCTCAACACGCACATCCGCCGCATCATCACGGGGGAGCGCTGAGATGTCCGACGCCATCATCGAGCTCGTCGATATTGAGAAGACGTTCGGGCCAGTCATCGCGCTGAGCAGCGTGTCGCTCTCGGTGCGCGCCGGCGAATGCCATTGCCTGCTGGGCGACAACGGCGCTGGCAAGTCGACCTTCATCAAGATCATGTCCGGCGTCCATCAGCCGACCCGCGGCGAGATCCGGATGGAGGGCAACAAGGTCCGGTTCGGGAGCCCGCGCGATGCGATGACCGCCGGCATCGCGACGGTCTATCAGGACCTGGCCATGATCCCGCTGATGTCGGTGACGCGCAATTTCTGGATGGGCCGCGAGCCGACGAAGATGTTCGGCCCGTTCCGCATGATGGATTTTAAGACGGCCAACGACGTCGCCATGACTGAGATGGCGAAGATGGGCATCTATCTTCGCGAGCCTGGCCAAGCGGTCGGAACGCTCTCGGGCGGCGAGCGCCAAACGGTGGCGATCGCGCGCGCGGTCTACTTTGGCGCCAAGGTCCTGATCCTCGATGAGCCGACGTCCGCGCTCGGCGTCCGCCAGACATCGAACGTGCTGGCGACCGTCGACAAGGTGCGCAAGCAGGGCATCGGCGTCGTCTTCATCACGCACAACGTCCGTCACGCCTTGGCCGTCGGCGATCGCTTCACGGTGCTCAATCGCGGCAAGACGCTTGGCACGGCGGCGCGTGGTGAGATTTCAGCCGAAGAGCTGCAGGATTTGATGGCGGGCGGACGCGAACTGGCCGATCTGGAATCGTCGCTCGGCGGGACCGTGTGACCGCCCAACGCGGAGGCCGGACATGATCCGTATCGCATTGCTCGGTTGCGGGCGGATTGGCGCTGTGCACGCAGACACGATCGCGGCGCTGGAGGGCGCGTCCCTTGCCGTTGCCTACGATCCAATCGCAGGGGCTGCTGCCGCGGTCTCCGCGCGCCACGGCGTAGCGACCGCTGACAACGCGGCATCTGCGATTTCTGAGGCTGATGCTGTGCTGATCGCGACATCGACGGACACGCACGCCGACCTCATTGAAGAGAGCGTCAGAGCGGGCAAGGCGGTCTTCTGCGAGAAGCCGATTGATCTCGACCTCGCACGTGTGCGCCAGTGCGGCCACAACATCGCCGGCATGGGCGTGCCCGTGCAGGTCGGCTTCAACCGCCGCTTTGATGCGAGCCACCGTGCGTTGCGCGATGCGGTGGCAGCAGGCGACATCGGCACGCTCTATCAGGTCGTGATCACGTCTCGCGATCCGTCACCGCCACCGGAAGATTACGTGATGCGGTCCGGCGGGCTGTTCCGCGACATGACCATCCACGACTTCGATCTCGCGCGATTTGTGCTGGGCGACGAGCCGGTCGAGGTCTTGGCGGTCGGCGATGCCTCAGTCGATCCCGGCCTTGCTGACCGGGCCGGCGATATCGACACCGCAATGGTCATCCTGCGCACTGCCGATGGCCGCCAGTGCCACATCAACAACTGCCGGAAGGCTGCCTATGGCTACGACCAGCGCGTCGAAGCGCACGGCGCGAACGGCATGCTGATCTCTGGCAATCAGCGGCCGACCGCACTTGAGAAACATACAGGCGACGCCACCGGGATCGCGGACCCGTACCAGGCGTTCTTCATCGAGCGCTACAAGGCCTCGTTCGCCGCGGAACTTGCCTCGTTCGTGTCGGCGGTCCGCAGTGGCGGCACGCCTGAGGTTGGCTTTGCGGATGGCGAACGCGCGCTGGTCCTCGCCGAATGCGCGATCCGCTCGATGGCGGAGAAGCGCACCGTCCGTGTCGACGAATTCGCTTAGATTTCCAAGTCCATGAGCGGCGCGTACTGCTGGCCTGAATACATGTCGCTCTCGCCGGGGTCGCCTTGCACGGATCGCCGTGGAAAGGAGAACTTGATCGCCCGCGCGTTTGGATGCGCGACGAGAATGATGTCGGCTTCCGGCACGCGGTACGTTTCTGCGACCCAGGCTTTCGTGACGACGCCCGCTGCGGCGGCGCGCTCGTAGTCGGTGTCGGTTGCAAACATGATGTCGAAGGTGACCCAGAACGGGCCGGCATTCTTCGAGCGGATCAGTTTCGCGAGATCGGCAAGCCGGGTCATGCTGCCCCCACCACTTCGGATTTGAACCGGACGAGCTCCAGCGGGTCGACGTCTTGCACCACATGGTGCAGGGCAAAGCGCCAGGCTTTGCCGCGATCGATCTCGGGCGGCGAGAACGGGTAGGCGATGCCGGAGATAAACCCGTCCCACTCGGCGATTGGCCAGTGCGAGGCGACATGGGCGACAAACCGGGCTGTGTCGTTGGCAATCGCCTGCGTTGGCGCGGTGACGGTGAACATGACGCCGACTTCGCTTGCCGGGACCGGCGCGGGTTCATCGTCGCCCATGACGGCATCACGCCCATAAATCTTGATGTCGAGGAGCAGGCGGTCGCCGAGCTTAAGGCCCGTCAACTCCTCCGCCCGCTCGGCAAAGAACGCGCGCATCTCGGCGAACCAGGGATCAAGCTGCTTAATAATCAGCGGATCGCGAATGCCGCCGATAACGACGGTCTGATAGCCGACCGGGACGGCACCTTCGAGCTTCAGCGTGTAGGGCTCGTGGCGGAAGGTCGAGCCTTCGACGCGTGTGGTGCGGGCATCGAGCTGCGTATAACGCGCGGCAGTTGTGTCGAGCGTGCCCGCCGGTTCGCGGATGAGAAACGGATCGGCGTTCTCATACAACGTGTGGGCTGCGATCCCGAGCGGCGTGGCAATCGCATCGTCAGCGGCGGGCTCGATCGAGAAGCCGGTCTCGTCGATCACTGCCAGCATGCCGTCCGCGCGCGAAACACTTGAACAGACAGCGCCGCACTCAATCGTCTTGGCGCAATGCCAGACGGGCCCTGGCGGCAGGCCCCGCATCAGCGGCAGGGCTGCGAACAGTGCGGTGTCTGACGCGCGGCCGGTGAGAATGACATCGGCGCCATCGGTAAGCGCCGCCTGGATCGGCTCGGCGCCCATCATGGCGACGACATGATCGCAACCGCGGAACGTCTCGGCCGTCACGTCCGGCGCGCCGGGCAGGGGCGCGATGCCGCCGGCGGCCCAGCGTTCGGCCAGTTGCGCACCGTCTTGCTCGGAGTAGATGCAGGTGAGCTTGAATGTGAGACCGGTCTCCGACGCGATGCGGCGCGCGATGTCAGCGGTCCAGTCGACGCCGCTATCGGTGCCGGCGGTTCCGCACGACCCGATGATGAGGGGCACGCCGAGTTGGTCGCGCGCTTTGAGGAGCCGCGAAAGGTCACGATAGATCGCGGCGTCCGACATCTTCGGGATGGCGCCGCCGAGGTGGCTCGGGCCGCTGTCGGTGGAGCCCGCATCGCACGCGATTACGTCAGGCTGCCACTCGATCGCGCGGGCAAGTGAGGCATCGAGGAAGCCCATGCCGAGCGCGCCGGTCGGGGCGAAGACCTTTACGGGGCCTGCTTCTCCATCGAACGCCATAGGTTCGCCTCCCAAGACCTAGTCGCCAAGCGCGACGCCGGCGCGTTTCGCAGCCGCCCGCTGCCGGCGATAGGCCGGCAGCACGATGAGCAAGATGCCGACGATCAACATGCCGAGTGTCATCGGCCGCTCCCACATGAAGCTGACGCCGTCTGTGAGGTTCACCGCGCGGGCAAAGTTGTTCTCCATCATGCCACCGAGGATGAACCCGATGAGCAGCGGTGCGACGGGGTAGTCGGCAAAGCGCAGGATGGTGGCACCGGCGCCGAGGCCGACGAGCAGCAGCAACTCCGTCGCGTTGTTCTGGCCGATATAGGCGCCCATCAGCGTGAAGAAGAGAATGAACGGAATCAGGTAGTTGCGCGGGACGGCCAGGAGCTTTGCGATGTAGGGGATGAGCGGCAGGTTGAGCACGAGAAGTACGACGTTGCCGATGTACATCGAGACGATGACCGACCAGAAGATTTCCGGCCGGTCGATCATCAGGCGCGGGCCCGGCGCGACGTTGAGCGCAAGCAGCGCACCAAGCAGGATCGCAGTCGTGCCCGAACCCGGAATGCCGAGCGTCAGCAGCGGCACGAACGAGCCGGTGCAGGCCGCGTTGTTGGCCGCTTCGGGCGCTGCGAGACCCTTGATTGAACCCTTGCCGAACTCGTCCTGCTCTTTGCCTTTCGCAATGTTGCGCTCGACGGCGTAGCCCAGGAACGACGCGATCGTCGCGCCTGCGCCGGGAAGCACGCCGATCAGGAAGCCCTGGACGGACTGGCGCGCGATGACGGGCGTGATCTTGCGCGCTTCGTCTTTCGTGATGCGAAGGTCTTTGATCTCGCTGGTGCCGCCATCGCCGGAACCCGATTTTGACCGGTTGGGATCGAGTACGAGGAACAACGCTTCGGGAAGCGCGAACAGCGCCATGGCAAGCGTGATAAATCCGATGCCGCTCTGCAGGTCCTGTATGCCAAGCGTATAGCGCGGCGCGTTGAAGAGCGCGCTTTCACCGACGGTGGCGAGCATGAGCCCGAGCACGGTCATCATCAGCGCTTTCGCGACCTGACCGGTGCCGGCAAACGCGGCGATCGCCGATAGGCCGACGACCATCAGCGCAAAGTATTCAGCCGAGTGAAACAGGAGCGCGAAGGAGGCAAGCGCCGGTGCAAAGCCCATCAGCAGGATCGCGCCGACGGTGCCGCCGGCGAAAGAGGCGATGGCCGCAATCGTGAGGGCTTTGCCGGCCTTGCCCTGACGGGCCATCGGGTAGCCGTCGAACGAGGTTGCGACGGTGCCCGCGACCCCCGGCGCGTTGATCAGAATTGAGGACGTTGAGCCGCCGAAGATCGCGCCGTAGTAGACGCCGGCGAGCAGAATGAGGGCTGCCGACGGATCGCCGATCTTGATCGCGACCGGGATCATGATCGCGATAATCGACATCGGCCCGAGGCCCGGCAGCATGCCGATGAACGTGCCAAGCAGGCAGCCCGCCATTACCATGAAAAGGTTCTGGATCGACAGCGCGGTCGACAGTCCGATCCAAACACCTTCAAGCATGCGCGCGTTTCCTTCGAGCGGGCGTCACAGCATCAGCTCTCGATGAACCAGGGCCAGGGGCGAAGCACAATCTCGAGGAGTTCCTCCACGAGATACCAGACGACGAACGAGGCGATGACCGCGATGGCGACGAGCCGGATGACTTTTCGTTCGCCGAGCAGGATCGCGCAGCCCACGATGAAGAGCGACGTGGCGGCAATGAATCCAAGCGGGCGGAGAAGCAGGGCATAGGCGACCATCGCGCCAAGCAACGCGACCGCCTGGATGACGTTCGGGGCCTTCAGCCCGTCGGGCACCTGTTGCTTGGGCTCATCGCCCGGCGCGCGGCCGCCGAAGATGACGAACGACGCGCAGATCGCGCCAACGACGGACAGTGCCTTCGGCAGCGTGTTTGGCAGGAACGACATGTTGAGTTCGAACGGCAGCAGGTCGTTCTGCATCGTCACGAACGCGGTGTAGCCGTAGGCCACGCAGAACGCGAGGAAGAGAACGGCGATCCCGCGCTCGAGGGTCATGGTGTCTGGCCTGCCTGCGTTCGAAGACGAGGAGAGAGGAGGCAGGGCCGCTGATCGCAGCGGCCCTGCCCGTGTCGGTTCAGCTCTTGAGGAAGCCGAGTTCCACCATCAGCGACTTGATCGTGCCTTCCTGCTTTTCGAGGAAGGAGACGAAGGCATCGCCCGAGTTGTGGATGTTGACCCAGCCATTACGCTTGCGGACCTCTTCCCACTCAGACGTTTTGTACATCGCCTCGATCACCTTGCGGTATGCGTCTGCCTTCTCTTTCGGCAGGCCAGGCGCCGCAAAGAACCCGCGCCAGTTCACGAACTCAGCGTCGTAGCCCTGCTCTTTGAGGGTTGGCGCATCGGGAAGTGCGTCGACACGCTCGGGCGACGTGACGCCGATGACGCGCATCTTGCCGGCCTTGGCGAGTGCGACGGCTTCTGAGAAGCCTGTCGAGCCAACTTTGACTTCGCCTGAGAGCAGCGCTGCGTTCAGCTTGCCGCCTGCGTCGTAAGGAATGTACTTCACCTTCGTCGGGTCAGCGCCGGCTGACTTGAAGGCCATGGCTGCCACCAGGTGGTCCATGCCGCCCGGCACCGAGCCGCCGCCGACGGACACCGACTTCGGGTCCTTTTTGTACATCTCGACGAGCTGCTTGAAGCTTTTGATCTCGCTGTCAGCCGGCACGATCATGGCGGCGTAGTCGCCGATGGTGCCAGCGATCATCGTGAGATCGCGGAAGTTGTGCGGGAAGCGGCCGACGAGCGAGCGGATCACGATCGGCGTCGAGTTCACCATCAAGGTGCCTTCGCTCGATTTCGCGTTCTCGATCAGGTAGCCGATCGCCTTGCCGCCGCCGCCGCCGGACATGTTTTCATACGACGCCGAGCCGACGAGGCCGGACTTGGTGAGCGCTTCACCCGTCCCGCGCGCCGTCCCGTCCCAGCCGCCACCGGCACCGCCGGGGATCAGGAAGTGAATTTTGTCGACCATCTTGTCTGCGGCGTGGGCCGGGGCAAAGGCTGCCATAGCCGCAAGCGCGCCGGCGGCCGCCGTCAAACGTCCAATTCGAAACATAAGTGCGTCTCCTATCCTGCACTGCGGGTGGAGCCGTGACGGATCACGGCGCGCAGCCGCAAGCGACCTTCACCAGGAGTGCAGACACGGACCGAGGGGAAGAGCCGGTTGGGGCTCCCGTCGCAGCAGATCGCGATGACGTTTCCTCCGGCCGGGCGCACTTCTTTTGCGAAGCATCGTTGACGGCCATGCTGCCAGTATCTCGCGTCGCGAGACGAAGCGTGTCAATCGATAATGCCGCCTGAGCGTATGCAACGCTCTGGAACCGGTATCCCTCAATCGTTCGCCTTGGTTGACTTGGCTCAGAAAGCCACCAAGCGTGCGGTCGATTTCAAGCCGGCGCTCAAGACGTCGGCTGCGAGGAAACGATCGGGATGGGGGTGCCTTTGGCCGAGGCGCTGCTGCTGCCGTTGCGCGGTCTCTCCACCGTGAACGAATGGGTCTTGCGGGTCGCGAGCACTATCGCGTGGATTTCGCTCGCGATCATGGTGGTCATCGTCCTCGTCCAGGTGGTCTTTCGTTACGCGTTCAACGCGGCCCTGCCGTGGCCTGACGAGGCTGCCCGCTTCTGCATGCTCTGGATGACGGGCCTGATCGCGCCGCTTGCCTACCGCACCGGCAACTTCGTCGCGATCGACACGCTGCATGCGGGCCTTCCCAAAGCCGCAGCGCATGTGCTCTCGCTCGTCCTGCTGACGCTCTCGGCAATCGTCCTCTGGTTCGGCATCTTTTACGGCTGGAAGCATACGTTTGGCTTCGGCGGCAATTTCAACTCGTCATCTCTGTATGTGCCGCTCGGCTGGTTTGGCGGCGAAACCATTCAGGTCAAGCTCCGGTATATGTACGGCTCACTGCTGACCGGCCTTGTCCTGATGATGTCAGTCAACATCGAACTGATCCTGCGCGAGCTCGTTGGCCTCGTCGCGCCCGCCGCCAAGCAGCCGAAGGTCCAGGGCCTCAACGCACCGGTGGACGTCCAATAATGCTCGTCTGGTTCCTGCCGGTCTTCCTCGTCCTGCTCGTCATCAGCCTGCCGGTGTTCTTCGCGCTGCTCTTCGCGCCCGGGCTGCTGCTCTGGCTTAACGGGCAGGAACGTGACATCGCGCTGCTCTATCGCAACATCTACAACGGCATCGACAGCTTCCCGCTGATGGCGCTGCCCTTCTTCATGTTGGCCGGCGAGTTGATGAACCGGGGCGGGATCACGACGCGGCTTGTTGAGTTCTCGCAGGCGTTGATGGGCCACCTGCGCGGCGGGCTCGCACACGTCAACATTCTGTCGTCCATCTTGTTCGCCGGGCTCTCGGGGTCTGCGGTGGCGGACACGTCGGCGATCGGATCAACGCTGATCCCGGCGATGGAGAAGAACGGCTACACGCGAAAGTTCGCGGCCGCTGTGACGGCTGCCAGCTCCGTCATCGGGCCGATCATCCCGCCAAGCGGCATCATGATCATCTACGCCTACGTGATGGGCGAGAGCGTCGCGGCGCTGTTTCTTGCTGGCATCGTCCCCGGCATCTTAATCGGGGCCGGGCTGATGCTCGTCGTGTGGCTGCTCGCTGATCGCTACGAGCTGCCGAAGGCCGAGCGGATCGTGCAGCAGGGCGCGACGATCTCCAACGTCGAGTATTGGGTCTCGTTCGTCCTGTTAAGGCTCAATCTGGTCGCGGTGTTCGTGGCCGCCGGTTATGGGCTGCTCGCGCTGTCCGCCGACCCGGCCACCTATGCGGTCGCAGCAGGTGGCTGGACGCCATGGGTCGTATTTGCCGCGCTCTTAATTCCGGCGCACGTCTACTTGATGTGGCTGCGCGGACGGATTTCCCACGACTTCCGGGTCGTCTGCAAAAAGGCCGTTGCGCCGCTGCAGGCGCCGATCATCATTCTCGGTGGCATCCTGCTCGGTGTCGTCACGCCGACCGAGGCGTCCGCCGTTGCAGTTGCCTACGCGCTGTTCGTCTCATTCTTCGTGCTTGGCACGCTGAAGCTCTCAGACCTACCTGATGTCCTGAAGCGCTCCGCCCTCGCGTCAGCGACCGTCCTGCTGCTGGTCGGCGCCGCTGTCGCCTTTAAGACGGTCGTCAGCCTAAGCCATGCACCGGAAGCGCTTGCATCGTTCATCCTTGATCTCAGCAAGGACCCGCTGGTCCTCCTGTTCCTAATCAACATCCTGCTGTTCGTCGTCGGCATGTTCCTCGACGCCGGCCCCGCGATCATCATCCTCGGGCCGATCCTCGGCCCCGTGTTCGTCAACCTCGGCGTCGACCCGCTGCACTTTGCAATCATCATGTCGGTTAATCTGACCGTCGGCCTCGCGACGCCGCCGATGGGGCTTGTGTTGTTCGTCGCCTCGTCCGTGTCAGGCGAACGCGTGGAGACCATTTCCAAGGCCATTCTGCCCTTGCTCGCCGTTGAAGTTCTGGTCATCTTCCTGATCACGTACATTCCGGCGCTTTCCATGACGGTTCCACGGCTTACCGGTTTTGCGCAGTGAAGACATCGATGCTGGCAGAGACCGGCTCGAGGGAGGATTGAATGTTCAAGAAGACGTTTGCGTCGCTGCTCGCGGCGGCCATGATCGCAGGCGCGGGCGCCTCGGCTTACGCGGCGGATTTCAAGCTCCGCGCGACTGCGAACTCGAATGAGAACGATGAGGACTACGACGGCCTCGTCGTCTTCAAGAACTATGTCGAGAGCGCTTCGAACGGGAAAATTGAGGTCGAGCTCTTCATCGGGACGCAGCTCTGCTCGAAGGGCGCGGAGTGCCTGCAAGGCGTCGCTGACGGCACGATCGACATCTATATCTCAACGTCGGGCGGCGCCTCCGGTGTGTTCCCCTATGTCCAGGTCCTCGACCTTCCCTACTTGATGGCAAACGACCGTGTGGCCGAGCATGTCTTGCGCGGCGACTTCACGCGCAAGGTGCGCGAGATGGCGCTGAAAGACTCAGGTGACGCGATCCGGCTGATGACAATTGGCAATACCGGCGGCTGGCGGAACTTCGCCAACACCAAGCGGCCGATCCAGAAGCCTGATGACATGAAGGGCCTGAAGATCCGCACGGTCGTCGCCGACCTGCCGCAGGAACTCGTCAAGGCGCTTGGTGCGGCGCCGACCCCGATCCCCTGGCCGGAACTCTTCACATCGTTCCAGACCGGCGTCGTCGAAGGCTCGAAAAACGGCATCACCGACATCATGAACATGAAGTTTCCGGATGCCGGCCTGAAGTACCTGACGCTCGACGGGCACGCCTACATGGGCGCGCTCTGGTGGATGAACAACGCCAAGTTCAAGTCGATGCCGGAGGACCTGCGCCGCGTTATCGTCGATGGGTTTGCAGAGCTGCAGCAGGCCACGTTTGCTTCGCCCAAGCGCAAGTCGATCAAGGCGTATGAAGCGTTCGTCGAGGGCGGCGGCAATCTCTATGTGCCGACACCCGATGAGAAGGCTGCGTTCAAGAAAGCCGCGGCGCCCGTCTACAATTGGTTCAAAAAGAACGTAAAGGGCGGCGATGACGTCTTTACCGCGCTGACGACTGCGGTTGAAAAGGCTGAAGCCGACATCAACGGCGCACTGTCGAAAGACCTGCAGTAGCCGCACATGATCTCGTCGTGCCGGTCCGGCTCAGTGCCGGGCCGGCCGTCCCGTTCACCGGAACGGATAAAGCCATGCCTTGTAATCGTCGATCATGAGATGGGCCTGCTCGATTTGCGCGCGCGTCATCTTCTTCACAACCTCGTCCTGGGAGATCGCGGCATCCGGGTCGCCGCCGATTGCCGAGAGCACGTACCAGACGTAGGCGCGGACCAGGTCAGGCGCCGGCATGCCGCGGCCGACTTCGTAGTACCACCCAACGCCCGACTGCGCGCCTGGATGGCCTTTCATCGCCGAGCGCAAGTACCAATCGAACGCGCGCTGGTCGTCCCGCTTTACGCCGAGGCCCATCGCGTACATCACGCCAATCAGCTCTTCGGCATCCGCATTGCCCGAGCGGGCCGCTGGCAGCAGCGCCTTCATCGCAGCTTCAAACTTGTTGGCCTCCATCAGGTCACGCGCGTGTTCAATGTCAGCGCGCGCGGGGTGCGCCGACACGATGAGAGCCGCGGCAAGCAAACTCAGCGCAAACGCGCGAACGTCGGGCATTGGCTTTGGTCCCTTTCAGTCGCAGTGGGCTTGGTTTCAGCGGCCACGGCCGCCACGGCCGCAGAGGCGACCGGCAACGCCATGCCATCCGGCCCGCTTGCCGCTCAAGATTTTCATGACTTCGATCCTGCCAAGGCGCGCATCGGCCGTCTGCTCTTCTTTGATCCGATCCTTTCAGGCAACCGCAACATTTCGTGCGGGACCTGTCACCGTGCCGAGTTCGGGACGGGCGACGGCCTGGCGCTCGGTGTCGGCGAAGGCGGCGTTGGCGTCGGGCCGAAGCGGACAGCGGGCACGGGCGCTGATCGTATTAAGAAGCGCGTGCCCCGCAACGCACAGGCACTGTGGAACCTCGGCGCGCGCGAGGTCCATATCCTATTCCACGACGGCCGGCTGAGCGTGTCAGACCTCTACGGCAACGGGTTCAACTCGCCGGCCGAAGAGTGGCTGCCGGATGGCCTCGACGGCCTGCTCGCAGCTCAAGCCCTGTTCCCGCTGGCGGCACAGTTTGAGATGGCTGGCAACCCAAAGGAGAACCAGGTCGCAGGCGCAATCCATGATCGCATCGATAAGGGTTGGCCGATCCTGGCAAAGCGCGTGCGCGTGATCCCTGAGTACGGCCGGATGTTTGCCGCGGCGTTTGATGACGTCGACCGCGCATCCGACGTTCGCATATCCCACATCGCCAACGCGCTTGGAGCTTTCATGGGTCTCGAGTGGCAGTCGTTCGATAGCCCGTTCGATGCGTGGCTCGCGGGGGACCGGTCAGCGCTGACAGGAAGCCAGCGCCGCGGGCTCGGCCTGTTCTACGGCAAGGCCCGCTGCAGCGCCTGCCACTCCGGCAAGCTCCTCACCGATCAAAAATTCCACGCCCTTGCTCTCCCGCACTTCGGGCCGGGGCGCACGCGTCCGTTCGATCCATTTGCGCGCGATGTCGGCCGCATGGGGAAGTCGAATCGGTTGGAAGATGCCTACCGCTTCCGAACGCCCTCGCTGCGCAACGTCGCGCTGACGGCGCCCTATGGCCACAACGGCGCTTATGCGACGCTTGAAGGGATTGTGCGCCATCACCTTGACCCGCAGGCGAGTTTCGACCGGTGGCGGGCCGAGGACGTGCAACTCCCTGATGCGCCGTGGCTCAAAGCGATCGACTTCGTCGCAATGGCGGACCGCCGCGAGCGCGCGCGGCTTCGGGCGAAGGTCGACATTGAACCCGTCAATCTGAGCGACCCGCAGGTGGCGGACGTCATCGCGTTTCTCAAGGCGCTGACGGGTACGAAGTCGCGTCATGGTCGCTGGGGCAAGCCGGGCCGCGTGCCAAGCGGCCTGCCGGTCGACTGATGGCCCGCGTCCTCGTAGCCGGCGTTGCCGTGGCGGACTTCGTCTTCGCCCTCGATGCGCTGCCAACAACGCCTGAAAAGTATAAGGCGCGCGATGCCGACATCATGATCGGCGGATGTGCTGCGAACGCGGCAATTGCGATTGCGCGGCTCGGTGGCGACGCGATGCTGGCGGCCCGGCTTGGTGATGATCTCGTGGCCGATCTGATTGCGTCATCTCTTGCGGGCGAGGGCGTGGATGCGCGTCTTTTGCAGCGTACCGCGCATGCGCGTACGTCGTTCTCAAGCGTGTTCGTCGACGCCGCAGGCGAACGCCAGATCGTGAACTACCGCGGCGCGGGCCTCACTGAGGCAACAGATTGGCTTGCGACGGATGAACCGGTCGCGGCCGTACTGGCTGATAATCGCTGGCCCGCGCTTGCCGAGGCCGCAATGGCGCTTGCAGCCGACCGCTCCGTCCCCGGCATCATTGATGCGGAGCCGGGCACAGACCTCGCCTGCCTCAGGGCCGCGACCCACGTCGCGTTCTCCCGGCCTGGCCTGAAGGCTTTGACCGGGCACGCGGCAATCGAAACCGGGCTGCGTGCGGCTCACGGGCTTGTGCCCGGATGGATTGCCGTGACGGATGGCGCAAACGGGGTGTATGTCGTCGCCAACGACGGCGCGATCGCGCACGTGCCCGGCTACACGGTCGATGTGCGCGACACACTTGCTGCGGGCGACGTCTGGCACGGCGCGTTTGCGCTGCGGCTCGGCGAGGGCACGGATGAGCTCGAAGCTGCGCGGTTTGCGAACGCGGTTGCAGCCATCAAGTGTACGCAGTTTGGCGGCGTCAAAGGCACGCCCGGTCGCCTGGCTGTGGACCAACTGATTGAGGAGCAGGGCTGATGGAATTGACACCCGGTAAGCTCTGGGGTCTGCGGCGGATGGCGGATGCCGGCGGCCGGTTCAAGATGACCGCAGTTGATCAGCGCCCGCCAATCAAGGGTCCGATCGCCAAGCACCTCGGCGTCGACGAAGCCCCCTGGGAGGACGTCGCGCGGTTCAAGGCGATGCTGGTTCAGCATCTCCAGCCGCAGAGCACCGCGATGCTGCTCGATCCGCATTACGCGATCCCGCAGGCGTTCGACCTGATGTCGCCGGCCAAAGGTCTGATCGTGACGCTTGAGGATTCCGTCTTCCACGAGACCAGTGGCGGTCGGCTGTCTGCCAGCATCGATGATTGGTCGGTCGACAAGATCAAGCGCATGGGCGGCGACGCTGTCAAAGTGCTCGCGTGGTACCGGCCGGATGCCGCGCCGGAGGTTTGCCAAGCCCAGCAGGACTACACCAAGCGCGTGGGCGAGGCCTGTGCGCGCTATGACATCCCGTTCCTATTCGAGCTTCTGGTCTACCCGCTAGCCGCCGATGCCGATGCCGATCAGACCCGCGACTACGTCGAGATGAAGAACAAGAAGGCTGATGGTGTCCTGAAGTCGGTCGAGGAGTTTGCAAAAGCAGACTACGGCGTCGACATCTTCAAGCTGGAGAGCCCGGTCAATGCGAGCGACGCCGACGGGTCGGCTGACGTCCAGGCGTTGTTCAACGAGATGGGCCGCCTCGCTGGCCGGCCATGGGTAATGTTGTCGGCGGGCGCCGGCAAGGACGACTTCCGCAACATCCTCGCACATGCCTTCAAGGCCGGCGCATCGGGGTTCCTCGCGGGCCGCGCGATCTGGCTTGATGCCTTCAAGCACTATCCCGACTGGGACGGCATCGCGGCCGACCTTGCCGGCGCATCCGCCGACTACATGGCGGATATTTCTTCGCTCGCCGATCGCGAGGGTGCGCCGTGGTTTGCGCATGCGTACTTCGGGCCGGACGGTGCGAAGTTTACGCCCGCTGATGCCGGTTTCCGGCACAGCTACGGCCCGATCGTAGAGGGCTCGGCATGAAGATCGGTCTGCTCCCGCTCGGCCGCCCGACGTTCGATGTGGCCTATGCTGAGGAGAAACTTGCGGGCCTGCTCGCGCGGCTGGATGCCACTGGGCACGCTTTTGTTGGCGCGCGCGAGCTTCTGTTCGACGCTGGCACGAGCCAAACGGCGATCGCCGAGATTGCCGCGGCCAACGTCGACCGCGTACTCATTCTACAGGTGACGTTCACGGACGCGGCGATGACCGTTGAAGCGGCACGCGCGCTTGATGCACCATTGAGCCTCTGGGCCGTGCCGGAGCCGCGCGCCGGCGGGCGCCTGCGTCTGAACGCGTTCTGCGGGCTCAACCTCGCGAGCCACGCGCTTGGCCTCAACGGTCGCGGCTTCTCTTGGGCCTACGGCGATGGCGATGCCATCACCAACGCCGATCTTGATGCCCTGCTGACAGGCGGCCGCGAAAGTGCGCGGCGCGATGGCGTCTCGATTGACACTGCGAACGACGACGGCCGGCGGATCGCGGAGGCGGTCCGCGGCGCGCGCATCGCCCGCGTCGGCGAGCACCCCGTCGGCTTCGACTCGTGCGCGTATCGCGCCGACCGGCTGCAAGCGCTTGCCGGCGTCACGATCGATGAGGTCGCGCTCGAGGATCTGTTTGCCCGCGCGCAAGACGTGCCCGATGCCGCGCCCGCCGCGATCAGGACGCGGCTTGAGGCAACCCTCGACGATCTGGACGCCGTCGATCAGGAACAGCTCAACAAGTCATTGCGCCTCAAGATCGCGCTCGACGGAATGCGCGAAGACGGCAATTACGACGCGTTTGCGATCCGCTGCTGGCCTGAGACGTTCACTGAGTACGGTGGCGCCGTCTGCGGCCCGGTCGCCATGATGGGCGAGGCGCGTGTGCCGTGTGCCTGCGAAGCTGACGTCTATGGCGCGCTGACACAGCTCATCCTGCAGCAAGCCGCGCAAGCGCCGGTGTTCCTCGTCGACCTCGTCGATATGGACCTTGAAGACAACACCGGCGTCGTCTGGCACTGCGGGCAGGCGCCCATGTCGATGCGTGATGAGACAATTGCGGCGAGCGCGACGATCCACACCAATCGCAAGATGCCGTTGTTGTTCGAATTCCCGCTGAAGCCCGGCCGTGTGACGCTGATGCGGGTCAGCCAGGCCTTCAACGATCCGCGGATCGTGATCGCTGGTGCTGAGATGCTGTCGCGGCCGATGGCGTTCACCGGCACGTCCGGCGTGCTGCGGTTTGACCGGCCGGCAGGCGACGTTCTGGACGATCTGATCGGCAGCGGGCTCGAGCACCACATGGCCATTGTCTACGGCGACCACCGCGATGCATTGCGCGGGGTCGCGGCCGAACTTCGCCTCCCCGTGCTGGAGCTCTGAGGGCGATGATCCGCTACGGTATCGTCGGCTCCGGCATGATGGGGCAGGAGCACATCCGCAATATCGCGCTGCTCGAGGGCACAGCGATTGTGGCTGTCGCTGACCCGCATGAGGCGATGCGGGCTGAGGCGGCGGCCCAAGCCGGCGATGGCGCAAAGGCCTTTACCGATCACCGCGACCTGCTGTCGGCGGACCTATGCGATGCCTACGTCGTCGCCGCGCCGAACGACCTGCACCGCGATCTGATGCTTGACCTCATCGCGGCCGGCAAACCGATCCTCTGCGAGAAACCGCTCTGCACGACAACGGTTGATTGCCAGCGTGTGTCGGCTGCTGCCGATCGGGCCGGTGTGCCGGTCTGGGTCGCGATGGAGTATCGCTATATGCCGGCGATCGCCGCGCTGAAGTCGCGGCTGGATGCGGGCGTTGCTGGCCCTCCACAGATGATTGCGATCCGCGAGCATCGCTTCCCGTTCCTAGACAAGATTGGCGACTGGAACCGCTTTAACGCGCGCACCGGCGGGACGCTCGTCGAGAAATGCTGCCACTTCTGGGACCTGATGCGGCTGATGCTTCAGTCCGACCCCGTCCGCGTCTTTGCGAGTGCCGCTGCTGACGTGAACCATCGCGATGAGCGCCACGATGGCCGCGTGCCCGATATCATCGACAACGCCTATGTCATTGTGGATTTTGCGAGCGGTGCGCGGGGCATGTTGGATCTGTGCATGTTTGCTGAAGGCGCACACTGGCAGGAGATCGTCGCGGTGACCGGGCCGAAAGCGCGGGTTGAAGCGCGTGTGCCGGGCCCGCCGCGCTTCGAGGTTGGTGGCGCGAGCCACGAGTCGGAGATTGCAGTTGCCGATCGCGCTCAGCGGCACGAAGTTGTCGAGCGTGTCGACATCGACCCAGAGATCCTTGACGCCGGTGACCACCACGGCTCGACGTTCTACCAACACCGCCACTTCCGCGATCTGGTCCGCGATGGGCGCCGCGATCCCGCCGTCTCACTTGCCGACGGGACCTGGGCGGTGCGTGTCGGTGAAGCGGCCGAACGATCGGCGCGGAGCCGGACGGTTGTGCAACTCTAGATGCGAAGGCCTGCAGCAATGACCAAACCAACACTTGCGCTCGCCCTGGGCGATCCGGCCGGCATCAGTCCGGAGCTGACGGCCCGCGCCCTGGCGGATGGCGAGATCGCCGAGGCGGCTCGCCTCGTCGTCTTCGGGGACAAGCGTGTGCTGGATCGCGGCGCGCGCGACGCGGGCGTTGAATTGAACGTCGAGACGGCCGACGCTGCGCCGGACGAAGCGCCAACCCGGCATGTCTTCATCGACCGCGCGGATTGCGACCCGGCCAGTATTCCGCGCGGCGAGATCTCTGAGGCTAGCGGCGGGTCGGCCTTGGGCAACTTCCGGGCGGCGATCTCGTATGCACGGTCTGGCCCTGCAAGTGCCCTCACATTCACGCCATTCAACAAGGCGGCGATGCGACTGGTCCATCCCGCCTACGAAGACGAGGTCGTCTTCCTCAACGAAGAGCTGGCGTTTGACGGCGAGGCCAGCGAGTTCAACATCCTGCCGAACGTGTGGAACGCGCGGGTGACCTCGCATGTGCCGCTGTCTGGCGTCGCGCCACTGATGACGATCGACCGGATTGTCGACAAGCTCGCCGGCACCGAGCAGGCGATGAAGGCGGCCGGCATTGCGAGCCCGCGAATTGCGGTCGCCGGGCTCAACCCGCACGCAGGCGACAACGGCAATTTCGGCCGCGAGGAGATTGAGGTGATCGCGCCAGCGGTTGCCGAGGGCCGCCAACGTGGCATCGTTTGCGAGGGGCCGTTCCCGTCAGACACCGTCTTCCTGCGCGCAAAGCGGGGCGACTTCGATGCGGTTCTGACCATGTTTCACGATCAGGGACAGATCGCGATCAAGATGATGGGGTTCGACGAGGGGGTCACGCTGCTCGGCGGCTATCCGTTCCCGGTCTGCACCCCGGCGCACGGCACGGCGTATGACATCGCCGGTCAGGGCAAAGCCGACTTCGGCGCAACACGGGCAGCGCTGCAGCTCGCAGCGCGCTTGGCGCACGCGTCCGCGCCCGCATAGCGGAACAGCGCAGCCATACAAGCCGCCGCTGTGCGACGCGCCGGCGTCCGGCCAATGCCCTACCGTTGTTCGGTCTGCCAGTTCGGATGCACCCATGGCGCGTCGTTGACAGCCGGCAGCGGCGTCTTGCCGAGGACATGATCGGCAACCTTCTCGCCAACCATGATCGAGGGCGCGTTCAGGTTGCCATTCGTGATGCGCGGGAAGATCGAACTGTCGGCAACGCGCAGGCCATCAACGCCGATGACGCGGCCCTCGGGATCGACGACGGCATCTGGATCGTCGGCCCGGCCCAAGCGAAGCGTGCCGCACGGGTGATACGCGCTTTCAACGTGATCGCGGATGAAGGTGTCGAGATCGGCATCGGACGTGACGCCGGCACCCGGCTGAATCTCGTGTTTCGCGTAGGGCGCAAACGCCGGCTGCGCGAAGATCTCACGCGTCAGGCGGATGGCGGTGCGGAAGTCGGCCCAGTCTTTCTCGTGCGCCATGTAGTTGAACAAGATCCTCGGGTCGTCGTTCGGGTCGGCTGAGCGCAGCGTGACTGATCCGCGCGACGGGCTGCGCATCGGGCCGACATGGGCTTGAAAGCCATGCCCCTCCGCAGCGGCCTGACCGTCGTAGCGAACTGCAATTGGCAGAAAGTGATATTGGATATCCGGGTAGGGGACGCCCGCAGCGGAACGGATGAAAGCTGCGCTCTCGAACTGGTTCGTCGCGCCTGGCCCGGTCCGCGTCAGCAGCCAGCGCGCACCCACATACGCTTTGCCTGTGAGGTTCCAGTACTTGAACAGGCTGACGGGTTGCGACGCCGCCATCTGGATGTAGAGTTCGAGGTGATCCTGCAGGTTCTGGCCAACGCCGCGCCGGTCTGCGATCACGTCGATGCCGTGCTCGCCAAGGTGCACTGCCGGGCCGATGCCGGAGAGCATGAGCAGCTTCGGCGAGTTGATCGATGAGGCAGCAAGGATCACTTCCGCATCGGCGCTGATCGTCTCGCGGGCGCCGCCGCGCTCGACCTCAACACCTGTCGCGCGGCCATCTTCGATGACGATCTTGCGGGCAAACGCTTTGACGAGGGTGCATCTCTCGCGTTTCAACGCCGGCCGTAAATAAGCCTTCGCTGCCGACCAGCGCTCGCCCTTCCAGACGGTCATGTCGAACGGGCCGAACCCCTCCTGCTGATGACCATTGTAGTCGCCGGTCACCGGATAGCCGGCTTCGCGCCCGGCCTCGACGAACGCCCGCACAAGCGGGTTGTCGCGTTTGCCGCGCGTCACATGCAGTGGGCCATTGGTGCCGCGCCATGCGGGGTCGCCGCCGTGTCCGCCGTCGTGCCAGGTCTCCATGCGCTTAAAATACGGGAGGACGTCGGCATAGCCCCAGCCGCTCGCCCCCATGTCGCGCCAGGTGTCGTAGTCGTGCGCGTGGCCGCGGACATAGATCATCCCGTTGATGGACGACGACCCGCCGATCACCTTGCCGCGCGGGCAAGCGAGGCGGCGGCCGCCGAGATGCGGCTCGGGTTCGGTCTGATAGCCCCAGTCATAGCGCGCCATGTTCATCGGGTAGCTCAGTGCGCCCGGCATCTGGATGAAAGGGCCCCAATCGCTGCCGCCATGCTCGATGACGATGACCCGCTTGCCAGCTTCGGCGAGGCGGTAGGCCATCGCACATCCGGCACTGCCCGCGCCGACGATCACGTAGTCGGCACGCATCAGAACGGCGCCTCGACATCGCCCATGCGGACGTAGACCGACTTCAGTTCCGTGTAGTGGTCGATCGCGGCCTTCGCGTTTTCGCGGCCGACGCCGGACATCTTGGTGCCGCCGAAGGGGGCCTCCACGGGCGCGTCATTGTAGGAGTTGATGAAGCAGCTTCCGGCGTCGAGCGCGGCGATGACCCGATGCGCGCGCGAAATGTCCCGCGTGAAGACGCCCGCCGAAAGCCCAAACGCCGTTGCGTTCGCACGCGCGATTACTTCGGCTTCGTCGTTGAAGTCGAGCACGGCCATGACGGGCCCGAATATCTCTTCGCGCGCGATCGTCATGTCGTCGGTGACATCGGCGAACACGGTCGGCGCCACGAAGTAGCCGTCGCGGTCAAGCCGCCTGCCGCCGGTGACCAGCCGCGCGCCTTCCGCCTGCCCGATCTCGATGTAGCCGAGCACCTTCGCCATCTGTTGTTCGCTGATGAGGGGGCCGAAGTTGGTGGCTTCGTCGCGCGGATCGCCGATGACGGCGCCCGCTAGTCGCTCTGAGAGGCGCTTCAGAAAAACGTGTTTGATCGCACGATGGACGAACACGCGCGTGCCGTTTGAGCAGACCTGGCCGGACGAATAAAAGTTGCCGAGGATCGCGCCGCCAATCGCGTTCTCGATGTCGGCGTCCTCAAAGACGATCAGCGGTGATTTGCCGCCGAGCTCCATGGTGACGTGCTTCAAGCCATCTGCGGCTGCTGCATAAACCTTGCGTCCTGTCGGCACGGAGCCCGTGAGCGAGACCTTTGCGACATCGTCGTGCGTGGCGAGATGCGCGCCCACTTCGCCGCGACCCTGGATAACATTGAAGACGCCGTCAGGCAGCCCGGCTTCGCTCAGGATTTCAGCGACCTTGAGTGCACAAAGCGGCGTCTCCTCTGACGGCTTGAAGACCATCGTGTTGCCGCAAGCAAGCGCCGGCGCCGCCTTCCAGCAGGCAATCTGCGTCGGGTAGTTCCACGCACCGAGCCCGACACAGACGCCAAGCGGTTCGCGGCGCGTGTAGACCCAGTCGTCGCCGAGCTGGATGTGTTCCCCCGTCAGGCTGCCGGCGAGCCCGCCGAAATATTCGAACGCGTCAGCGCCGCTTGTGGCATCGGCGACGCGTGTCTCCTGCAAGGGCTTGCCGGTGTCCATGGTCTCAAGCAGCGAGAGCTCAGCGTTGCGCTCACGCATGAGCGTGGCAGCCCGGATCAGGATGCGCCCGCGGTCTCGCCCCGTCATGCGCGCCCACGCAGGTTGGGCGGCGCGCGCCGCCGCAACAGCCCGATCGACCACGTCGCGCGATGCGGCCTTCACCGTCGCGATCGTCTCTCCGGTTGCCGGGAACACGACGGGTATCGCATCGCCGTCCGGGCTTTCGATGTCGGCGCCGCCAACGTAGTGGCTCGCCTTCGGCTGGGTGTCGTACGCCATCGGTCTCTGATTGGTTGTGTCGGCCCGCCGCTACTCTCCGCGCGGAAACCGTTGGCCGTCTTCTAACACGTTGAGGTCCATGTGGTTGCGCATGTAGCGCTCCGACGCCTTTTGCAACGGCTGGTGGTCCCAGGGGTAATAGGCGCCGCTGCGAAGCGCTTCATAGACGACCCACCGCCGCGCCTGGCTCTGGCGGACATCGGCGTCAAACCGGTCGAGGTCCCATCGCGTGTCCGCCTCCGCGCGGAGGTCTGCCAGCGTCTCTCCAAACGCCGGGTCGCCCGCGAGGTTCTGCTGCTCGTGCGGGTCGGCGTCGAGGTCAAACAGCTGATCAGGGTCTAGCGTGCAGCGCACGTACTTGAACCGTTCGGTGCGGATCGCGACTAGCGGCGCGTAAGACCCTTCCGCTGCGTATTCCATTAGCACCGGGCTCGCACGCGCCGCGCCAGTGGCAACCGGAACGAGGCTCTCGCCCGTTGTCCATGGCGCGACTTCGGCCAGACTGACGCCGGCGAGATCAGCCAGTGTCGGGCAAACGTCGATGGTCGACACTGGCGTCGTGACGAGGCCGGGGTCGAGCCCCGGCGCCGCGATCATCAAGGGCACGCGCGCCGAGCCCTCGTAAAAGCTCATCTTGAACCACAACCCGCGCTCGCCAAGCATGTCGCCGTGGTCTGAGACGAACAGGATGATGGCCTCCTGCCGCGTCGCCTCCAGCGTATCGAGGATCTCACCGATCTTCTCATCGAGATAGCTGACATTGGCAAAGTACGCGCGCCGCGACCGGCGGATGTCTTGGTCCGTGATCTCGAACTTGCGCCAGTCGTTGGCATCGAACAGGCGCTGCGCGTGCGCGTCGTGCGCATCGTAAGGCAGAGCCGGGATGTCCGGCAGCAGGTGGTCGCAGTCGTCGTAGAGGTCCCAGTACTTGCGGCGCGTAACATACGGGTCATGCGGATGCGTGAAGCTCACCGTCAGGCACCACGGCCGCGCATCGTGCCCGCGCGACAGGTCGTAAAGTTTGCGCACCGCGTGATAGGCGACTTCGTCGTCGTACTCGAGCTGGTTCGAGGTCTCAGCGATGCCCGCGCCGGTCACCGAGCCGAGGTTATGATACCACCAGTCGATGCGTTCGCCGGGCTTGCGGTAATCCGGCGTCCAGCCGAAGTCGGCGGGATAAATGTCGGTCGTCGGGCGCTCTTCAAAGCCGTGAAGCTGGTCGGGGCCGACAAAGTGCATCTTGCCCGATAGGATCGTCTGATACCCCGCACGGCGGAGATGATGCGCGTAGGTCGGCAGGTCTGACGGAAACTCGGCTGCGTTGTCGTAGACGCCGGTGACCGATGGAAGCTGGCCTGACATGAAACTCGCGCGGCCGGGCGCACACAGCGGGCTTGCGGTGTAGCAGTGGCGGAAGCGGACCGAGCGGGCGGCGAGCCGGTCGAGGTTCGGCGTATGGAGCCATGGTGCCGGGCCATCCGGAAACAGCGTGCCGTTCAACTGGTCACACATCAGGATCAGGATGTTCGGCGCGCTCATGCGAAAAATCCTTTGCGTTCGGCTCTCGCCGACGATCACGTTGCGCGCGATGGCGTCAAGCAACGGGGGCGTCACGGGCTTGCCGTTCAGCGACAGCAGCCGTTCGTGCCCCGTTTGCGTTGCCGCGCCGGCTCTGAGACGGTCCGCTGACGGGCGCAACCGACCGGGAGTTCACTTTGCCGTTTCATGACTATCGCCCTGACCTGATGGGCACTGCGACACTTTCTGACACGGCGCCAACGACGGCCGGCGCATGGACCAGCTACGCCCTGACCTATACCGCTGGCCGGTTTGGCATTGATGATCGCGGTGGCATACGGATCGCCTGGCGCACGCACTGCGACATGACCAATCCGCAGTTCGACGACCCCGGCGCACCCGGATACACAACCGTGGTTGCTTCGAATGGCGCGCCGCTCGACGTGACGTTTGATGTGCGGCGGCATGTGCGCCCGTGGGGCAAGTGTCTGCGGGTGGTGTGTAAGCGGTTCCTTGCGCCGGACGATACGATTGAGGTGTGCATTGGCGACAGCAGCGAGGGCAGCGCCGGCGTACGCGCGCAAACGTTTTGCGAGAGCGCGTTTCAGTTTCGCATCCTCGCCGATCCATTTGCGACCGGAGACTTCATCGCGCTGCCGGAGGAAGCTTCGCCGCGGTCTGCGATTGCACCGGGGCCAGCGGCGAAGTGGGTCGCGCAGTTGCCAACCTTGCGTGATGCGGGCAGCACGTTTGCCTTGCGCGTGCGCGCCGAAGACCGCTGGGGCAACCCGACCGATGCGGCAGACGCTGCGCTCACATTCGAAAGCGAAGGCCCGATCTCAGGCCTGCCGGCAACCCTGCATCACGCGCCCGGTACGTTCGTGTCGACAATCGATGGTCTGCATGCAACAGCTCCGGGCGACATCAAAGTGCGCGTTCTGGCAGATGGCGAGACCATCGCTGTCAGCAATCCGCTTCGCATTCGCGAGACGTCGATCAATCACTACTGGTCGGACATGCATGGGCAGTCGGGCGAGACGATCGGCACCGGCACAGCGCGCGAATATTTCGCCTTCGCGCGCAATAAGTCCTGCGTCGACATCGCGGGCCACCAGGGCAACGACTTCCAGATCACAGATGCCTTCTGGGATGACCTCAACGCGTTGACGGCTGAGTTCGATGATCCCGGCCGGTTCCTTGCGATCCCCGGCTATGAGTGGTCCGGCAACACCGGCCTCGGCGGCGATCACAACGTTTGGTACCGGCGCGAAGGGCGGCCGATCTATCGTTCATCCCGCGCGCTCATTCAGGACACGACCTTGCCCGAGACCGACTGCCACGACGTCAAGGATCTGTTCCGCGCGCTCGCTGACGAGGACGTATTGGTCAACGCGCACGTCGGCGGGCGTTTTGCCGACGTCGGCTACGCGCACGAAGCGCGGCTCGAACCATCGGTTGAGGTTCATTCGTCGTGGGGCACGTTCGACTGGATCGTCGAGGACGCGCTAAAGGCTGGCTACCGCATCGGCATCGTTGCTGCATCCGACGGGCACAAGGGCCGCCCCGGCGCCAGCTACCCGAGCGATGCGGCCTTCGGCTCATATGGCGGCCTCACATGCCACCTCATGCCTGAGTTGACGCGGGATGCGCTGTTCGAGGCGTTTCGCCGGCGCAAGCACTACGCGACGACGGGCGCGCGACTGGTCCTCGACGTGTCGGCGGCATTGGCGGCGGAGGCTGACGTCTTTGTCCGCGATCCGTCGACGGGCAATGCACCATCGCGCCGCGCGCGCGTCCTTCAGATGGGCGACATCGCGCGCGTCACGGATGAGCGTGCTGAATTTCGTGCCGACGTGCTCGGGTCTGCGCCCATCGAGAAAGTCGAGATCATGGACGGTCTTGATGTGCTGCACGTCGCCCGGCCGTTCGACACATCAGACCTCGGCCGGCGTCTTCGCATCACGGTCGAGGGGCAGGAGGTGCGCGGCCGGCAGCGGCTTGTCCGCTGGAACGGCACCGCGCGCATTGAAGGCGCGTCGGTCGCGCGCATCGCGCCGATCAATTTCTGGAATCCGGATCATCAACCAAAGCTCCAGGCCGATGGGACCGTCACCTGGACCTGTCCGACGACGGGCGGTGCGACGGCAATCGATCTCTGGCTTGATGCGTGGCCGGGGGACGGCTTGGTGCATGTGGCGACCAACCAGGGCGACATGACGTTGCCGCTAAGTGAGATTGGACTTGAACAGCGGCGCAAGGGTCTCGGTGGGATCGGCAAAGCCATTGCGATGCAGCGACTGCCGGATGAGCTTACCGAGCATGCGATGTCACTCAGCCACTCTGCTGCGATCCCGGAGACGGGAGATGCCCGCATCTTCGCGCGCATCTACCAGCAAGACGGGCATCGCGCGTGGTCGAGCCCGATCTACATGTTCCGATAGCGCCTTGCGGCCGCCTCCTGATCACGGCTCGCGAAGCGCCTCGCGCCAGTTATCGGTGAGCGGCTTCAACAGATAGCTCAGGATCGAGCGGCTCCCGGTCTCAATGAAGACGTCAGCGGGCATGCCGGGCATCAGACGTTTTTCGCCGAGGCGGGCCCGCTCGTCCGGCGTGATCACCACGCGTGCGAGATAGTGAAACGACTGCGCGGCCTCATCACGGACGAGGTCGGCCGAGACGTGGCCGATGTTTGCCACGAGTTCGGGCGTCGTTCGCTGATTGAAGCTCGTGAAGCGCAGCGTTGCAGTCTGGCCGGGCCGCACCTGGTCGATGTCCTGCGGCGCCACCTTGGCTTCAAGGCTGAGGTCAGCGTCTTCCGGCACGATCCGCATGAGCACCTGTGCCGGCCCGATAACGGCGCCAACGTTGTGGACCGACAACGCATGCACCCGGCCGGCCACCGGTGCACGCAGCTCCATGCGTTCCCGATTCTTGGCAACGCCGGCGGAGTCGGCTTTCAGCTTGCCGATATCTCCGTTGAGTTCAGCGAGCATGCGCTCAGCTTCGATCACCTGCTTGCGGGGAATGAGCCGCTTCTCTTCGAGCGTCTTGAGGTTCTCGTACTCCTCTTTGAGCAGCTTGAGCTGTTCCGCCTTTGCGGCAAGCTGCGATGTAATCCCCCGTGCGCGCTCGCCGATCGCGTCTTCCGAAAGCTGCACAAGCAGGGCGCCGCGCTCAACCCGCTGGCCGTCGCGCACATGGATGGCCTGGATGATCCCGCCTTCGAGATGCTGAATGGCCTTCGAGTTCTGGTCGACGACGATCGTGCCGCGCGCGATCACAGCGCCACTGATCTCAAACGTTGCAATCCAGCCGAACACGCCACCGACGAGCAGCAGGATCACCATTGCAGCCGTCGTCAGGATGCGCCCGACCCGTTGATCTTCGCGCGCAAGCGCCACGCCCGGCGGCAGCGCGCCCCCTGATGTCGCATCAGCTCGCATTGGCCATCCTCCGTCCGGGCGTCTTCTGAAGTTTCGCGACTGCCTGCAGCACCTCGCGCTTGTCGCCGAAGACGGCTTGCCGCCCGCTGTCGAGGACGAGCACCTTATTGAGGTTCTCAAGGCCCTTCTTGCGGTGCGCGATGACGATCACGGTCGTACCCGCCTGGCGCAGCCGCAGGATCGCCTGGCTGAGCGCGGCTTCGCCTTCGGTGTCGAGGTTCGAGTTTGGCTCATCAAGCACCACCATGCACGGCTCGCCATAGAGCGCGCGCGCCAGTGCGATCCGCTGGCGATGGCCGCCGGAAAGCACGGCGCCGCCGCGGCCGACGCGTGTGTTGTAGCCATCGCTGAGCGCCTGGATCATGTCGTGCGCGTCCGCGTTGCGGGCGGCGGCGATGATCCGCTCCGGCGGCGCGGCCGGGTCAAGCCGCGCGATGTTCTCGGCGATCGTGCCGTCGAACAGTTCGATGTGCTGCGGCAGGTAGCCGATGTGGCGCGCGAGTGCCGTAGCCGGCCAATGGTCGAGCGCTGCACCATCAAGACGGACGGAGCCGCGCATGTTCGGCCAGACGCCGACGAGCGCGCGGGCGAGCGTCGACTTGCCCGATCCGCTCGGGCCCATGACGCCGAGGCCATCGCCCGGCGCGAGTTCGAACTGGAGGCCCTTGAGCATCGGCGTCTGCATGCCCGGTGGCGCGCTATAGAGGCCGCTGACGGAGAGCGCGCCTTGCGGCCGCTCGAGGTCAAGGCGCTCATCTGTGTCAGGCGCGTCCGCGAAAGCATCGGCAAGGCGGGCCCAGCCTTGTCGCGCGGCTGCGATGTTGCGCGCTTGTCCCGCGACCTGTTCGACCGGCGCAAGCGCGCGCGACATGATGATGGATGCGGCGATCATGACACCCGCTGTGATCGAACCGCCGAGCACGAGGTAGGCGCCGAGCGCGAGGATGGCTGCCTGAAGCATCAAGCGCGCGGACTTGATCATGCCCGACATCGTCGACGAGACGTCGGCGACCTTGGTCGAGAGCAGCACCTCGCTTGCGTGATGATCGAACCAGCGCCGCGCGACGGGCTCGCGCATTCCAAGCGCTGAGACGATCTCAGCGTTCCGCGTGCCGGTTTCGAGCCAGCGCTCAGTCTCGGCCTCTCGGACCATCGCCTTTTCGACCGACCCGCGCGACATCGCATCCGTAATCAGCGACATCGCGACGAGGACCAGCCCGCCCGCGACGGCGAGCGCGCCAAGCTGCCAGTGGAACACGAACAGCAGCGCGAAGAACAACGGCGACCAAGGCAGATCGAACAGGGCCGCCATGGCTGGGCTGCCCGTCAGCCGGCGCACGTGGCGGATGTCTTTGAGAAGACGCACGCGCTCAGAGTCCGTCGTGCCATCGCGAAGCTTGAGCGATTCGAGGAACGCTTGCTCGCCGAGCAGGCGATCGATTCGCAGGCCGATCCGCGACAGGACGCGGCTGCGCAGAATTTCGAGCACGCCGAGGAAGGCGAGCAGCACCAGCGCGAGGCCGAACAGGACGAACAGCGTCGGCAGGCTCTTCGATGTCAGCACGCGATCGTAGACCTGCAGCATGAACAGCGGCCCGGTCAGCATCAGCGCGTTGGTGATCAGGCTGATGAGCGCGACGCCGACGAACGCGGACCGGCATGATGCACGCACGTCGGCGATGGCGGATGGCGCAGGGGTGACATCTGCGCTTGCGTCAGCCGTGGCGGCACGCGGGGCGGCTGCGTCGACCTGTTTGGACCTACCGCGTCCCATCCGCGCGCGGGCGGCTTTCAACACGGCCTTGCTGCCGGCTGGCTCGCGCGGATTGTCGTTGACGGGCCGAGCGGGTGCGGCCCCGCCGCTGGCAAACGCAGGGTGCGGCTCCGCGAAGCGCGGCGCGAGGCTGGCGAACGGTTGTCCGAAGTCAGGTGCGCCACCAAACGCCATCGGGTCGTCGGCCGGATCAGGCGCGGCCTCACGCGCCTCGCGCGCTGCATGGCGGGGTTCAGATTCGAGGGCTGCCGCGAAGGCCACTCCCGTTAAGCTGAGCCAGATGAAGGCCAGCCCGCCAAACATTTGCAGCGTCGATAGCGCCTGCAACGGCGGGATGAAAACGACCGCGAAGACCGAGAGCCAAGTCGCAAGCGAGAGCGCCCCGATCGCGATCGTCATCGCGAGATCGCGCGTCGACAGGAACGCCACGTAGGGGCGTCTGACCGTCCGCATCATCGGCAGCGCGATCTGGTCGATGAGCACGGCATTCGTGCAAAGGATGACGACCGCCCCGAGTTTGAAGATGAGCTTTGGTGGCAGAGCCATGATGTCGAACATTGTCGTCATCAACGCAGTGCCACTGCTGACCAGCAGGATGAGCGCGCAAAAGACCGTCGCGTGGATCGCGTCGAGTAAGCGTTGCGGGATCGGCGGGCCGGGCCTGAACAGCGCGCGCAGGGCAAGGCCGTCGCCCAGCAAGAGGCCCGCGACCGCAAGCACAAGGCCCACCTGGTGTGTGAGGCGGACCCAGTCGAGCCAGGTGTAAGTCTCAATTGAGACTGAGAGCGCGTCGAGCATTTATGCGGGCCTTGGGGAAGGGCGTGTCGGGCAGAGGCGGGCACTGGCCGGGCGCGCGAGGCGCACCCGGCCAGCGGTTCGTGGCAGCGTCAGGCGACGCGCGCCATGTCGTCGGCGGTCTCGGCCATCGCGCCGGTGTCGAGCGACATGTCATCGCCGCCATACGGTGCTGGCGTCTCAGTCGAGGCCGGCGTCGCAGCCGAATCCGACCCGTCAGCCGGGGCGAGTTCCGCCATCTCGGCCATCGCCTCGTCGACGCTGTCGGCAGAGACGGCACCCGGCAGCTCCTGCGCCCGGCCGATCAGCTCGCCGATCAGATCGCCTTCAAGCAGATCTTCGACGTCGCCCGCATCGTCGGCGAGCGTCAGTTCGCCGGCTGCCGACATCGCGAACGTTTGCCCGTTGCCGGCGAAGTGGACGTTCTCGATGCTGATCGCGAGGTCCGTTTCGCCGTTTGCGCCCTGCACCAGGATGCCGCTGTCGGAGGCCGTGAACGTGTAGTCGTCCTCGGTCCCATCCAGCACCATCACGTCGAGGCCGCGTCCGCCGTCGATGAGGTCTTCCCCATCGCCGCCAATCAAGACGTCATCTCCGGCGCCGCCGTCGAGCACGTCATCGGCAGCACCGCCTGCAAGCACGTCCTCGCCACGGTTGCCGCGGATTTCGTCCTGCCCGAGGCCGCCGACGAGGATGTCGTCGCCGAAGTCGCCTGCGAGCAAGTCATCGCCTTCACCGCCCGACAGGAGGTCGTCGCCGTGGCCGCCGCGAAGCGCGTCGTCACCCTCGCCCCCCGTCATGCGATCATCGCCCCAGCTCCCTGCGACGGTGTCGCCAGCCGCTGTCCCGATCAGAAGATCGTTGCCAACAGACGGCGCCTCCGAAGCCGGGTTTTCAGCCGTTGGCGTTAGCAGCTCGTCGAGCTTCAGCATGCCGCCGACTGGGTCTGGGTTGGGGTTTGGATCTGGCTCGGGATCAGGATCCGGAGCGGGGCCTGGATCAGGGTCCGGGCTTGGGTCTGGATCCGGATCAGGGTTCGGATCCGGATCAGGATCTGGATCCGGGTTTGGATCGGGATCAGGATTGGGCGCCGGATCAGGATCAGGGGCCGGATCGGGGTCGGGTGCCGGATCGGGGTCAGGTGCCGGATCGACCGGTGTCTCCCCAGTTGGCACGTCATCGTTGGATCGCATCAGCGGCGTGATGGCCTCGTCGATTTCGTCAATCGTCTCGACGATGCCGTACGTCGGCTGTGCATTCACCGAGTAATCCGCGTTCGTGATCGTGTTGTCCAACACCGAGATCGTACCGAGCAGATCGAGGTTGTGCGCACCGCCGTTCGCGCCCTGATTGGAGCGCAGATGCAGAACGCTGTCGTCGGCCTCGCCGTCGCCGTCGGCATCCACGTTCGTGTCGACCTTGTAGACCTCGGTCGTGTGGCCTTCGACGACGATGCGGTCGCCCTCGTCACGGTTGAAGTCCGTGATCGTGTCGTCGCCGATCCCATCGACCCAGTGATCGTGGACGTTGTCGTTCTCGCCCGCAACGCCCATCCAGTCGATCGTCCGGTCGTTGTCGACGTGCTGATTGATGATGTTCTGCTTCGCGTTGATCAGTGTCTCGAAGCGGAACTCATCGGCGCCAGCCCCACCCGTGAGCGTGTCGGACGACGGCATGTCGGCCTGCGATGGGTAGAGCATGTTGGTGGCGGGATCGATCTCGCCGTTCGGGTCGTCACTTGCGTTGTAGTTTTGCGCGATCACCGGTTCCCGGTCGTCGGACCGGCTGACGAGGACGTCGTTGCCGTCGCCGCCGTCGAGGGTGTCGTTGCCATGGCCGCCGTCGAGGCGATCGTTGCCTGCGCCGCCAGCAACGGTATCATCTCCGTAGCCGCCGGACATGGTGTCGTTGCCGTCATCGCCCGCGAGCGTGTCGTTGCCAGCCCCACCGTCGATCGAATCGTCGCCAGCGGCACCGGAGATCGTGTCGTCGCCGACCGGCACCGGAGGTGGTGCGGCAGGAGCACCATCGAGCGCACCTGGGCCGTCGGAGGCGAGCGTTGCGATTTGCTCATCGCTCAGCGCATCGGCCGGTGTGTTGCCGCCCCAGAACCCGACGTCGGCGATCGCGCCTTCGAAGAAGTGTTGGAGATCATCGCCGAGCGACAATTCCGCGACGCTGCCTGTGTCATCGGCGATGCGCGTGTTTGCGCCGATCACGAACGGCTTGTCGTTGCCGAGGGCGTAGGCGCCCGTGTAGTCGCTCACGTTGGCTTCGCCGTTGCCTTCGACTTCCTGGAACGCGCTGTCTGGCAACTTCTGGCCGTCAAGATAGACCGCCGCGCCCGCGGCGCCGAACGTGACGGCGACGTGGTGCCACTGGCCTTCCGTGACAACGGGTGTGGTGGTCTTCCACGAGTGGTTTGTGCCGTTGCCTTCCCCTTCCGACAGCCGCACTTGCAGCTTGCCGTCCTCGACCACCATGATGTGGAAGTGGCCGCCATCGTCGGAATTCTTTTCATCCTTCGCGAGGATGGTCTGACGCCCGCCCAGGTCATCGGCCCGGAACGACGCCGTCACAGTGCCATTGAGCACCTGATAGGCGGCATCGTTGGCGGCATAAGCGAACGTGTCATCGCCGTCGAAAAGCGCAGCCGTTCCGCCGCGCGGGCCTTCCGTCGTCGGCACCTCATCCTGCAACTGCGCGAAGTTTGACACGAAGCTGTAGTAGCCCGCGTCCGAGATGTTGCGCGCATCCTCGAAGACGCCGCCTTCGGCTGCATCTAGCCGCCAAAACGAGAGCGGCGCATCAAGCGACGATGAGCCTGGCGTTAGCGGATCGCCGATCAGCGTGTCGGCGCCATCAGTGCCAGTTAGTTCGTCGTCAGGCGCATCCGTGATCTCGACGGGCCGCGTCTCCTCCGAAAACTGCGGGCCTGGATTGGCGTTCAGCTCGGCGAAATCGACTTCGTCCTGGAACGGGTTCTCAGAGACGTTGTCGTTCGGGTTTTCGTCGCGCACGCCGTCAGGGCTTACCGCCTCGTCCATCTGCGAGACGTTCTCGATGACGCCGTAAAACACACCTGGCTTGATCGCGACGTCGCCTTGCTCAACGCGGTCGCCGTAGACAATCGCCTTGCCGAGCAGGTCATCATCATGCGCGCCGCCGTTCGGTTGATCGGAGCGGAGCTGGATAATCGATTCCTGCACGCCGTCGCCGTTGACGTCCTCGTATGAGATGTCGACCTGCGTCGTGTGGCCGTAGGCATAGATCTGATCGCCTTCCGCCTTATCGAAGTCGGCGATAATGTCGGTGCCGATGCTGTCCGGCCAGTGGTCGTGCACCTCGTTGTTCTCGCCGGCGACGCCGTTGCCGGTCCAGTCAATGTTGCCGTCAGCGTCGGCGTTGCGGCGAAGGATTTCTTCCTTGCCGTTCAGGAGCGGCGTCAGAATGAACTTATCCGCACCTGCCCCGCCGACGAGGATGTCATCGGCCACGAACGGCTGGTTTGGATAGATGGTCCGCGTATCTGCGTTGACCTCGCCGTCGGGATCGTTGCCGGCGTTGATCTGCTGCGCGATTGCGGGCTCGCCAGCATCGGACGCAGCCACAAGCGAATCATCGCCATCGCCGCCGATCAGCAGGTCAGACCCACGCCCGCCATCCAGCAAGTCGTTGCCCGCACCACCATCAAGCCGGTCGTCGCCATATCCCCCGCGCAGCGTGTCAGCGCCGTCTTCCCCGGTCAGCGTGTCGTTTTCCGCCGTACCTGTTTTGATTTCACCGTTCGCCATGAGGCTCTCCTGTCAGTCTGTTCGGCCGCGCTGAGCGGCGCATCTGTCCCCGAGGTGCGGCACACACCTTCTCCGTTCGCGCGCGCTCTCCTCGAACGCGCACGGCAGTGCCGGCATCTCTTGCTGTTGCCGCCGTCTCGCGCGTGGCGCGAGCGGCAGTCTTTACGTGGGGACCGCGATCCGGCCCCTCGGTCGTGGCGCGATGCGCTGCGCCATGCCCGGTCGTTTGACGCTAAGACCTCGCCCCTGGCTTAGCGCCCGTCACGATTGGTGGAGCGCGTCACTGTCGCGCTCCAACCGCCGCGGTCATCCCGCGGCCTTGCCCCCAGACGCGGCGCGGACTTCGCAAAGCGCGCCACGCTGCCCCCGTCTTCGGGGTCGCCGCCGAGGAAGCGCGAGTTCGCCGCGCCCGTCGGAAGCGTGCCCCAAACCTTGTTCTTGACCTTTGCGTAGTGCTCCTCGGGCGCGTAGCGGTCTGCGCCCGGTGCAAACTTTGCGAGTGTGAGTTCGCCGGTCGAGCGAAGCACGAGATAAGCACCAACGTGCGCGTCCCGCTTGGTCTCGAGGAGTGCGATGCGCGCATCGATGAGATCACGTTCGGCGTCCAACACATCGAGAATGCTGCGGGTGCCGAGCCGATGCTCTTCCTGCAGCCCGCGGAACGCCCGCTCGGATGCCGTCACGGCACGTTGACGCGCTGCCACCCGCGACTGCGCGCTTCTGTAAGACACCCACGCCTCGCCGACCGCGCGGCCGATCTTGTGAGATGCGGCTTCTGCCTCGCGCTGGCGTTGTGAGATCGTGTTGATCGCCTGGCGATACTGCGCCGACGTCTTGCCTTGCTGGTAGAGCGGCACGCGCACTTTCGCAAACACCGACGCATCATCCGTCTCGCTCACGAGTTGATCGTCGCTCTCGTAGCGTTCGTAGTTGGCGACAACGGAGGCCTGCGGAAGGAATGCGCCACGTACCGTCTTGGCATCGGCGCGGGCGCCCGCCAGGCGGAACCGCGATGCGGCGAGGACCGGACTGTTGCGGCGCGCGCGCGCCTTGGCGACCTTCAATGTCTTTGGCAGGTGGCTGGACGGAAGCCGCGGCATACGGAACCCGCGCGCATCGAGCCGGGTGACTTCCTGGAATCGCAGTGCGCTGATCCGGAGCTGCCCAATTGCCTCGTCAAGATCGGCTGACGCGCGGGCGAGACGTGCCTGCGTCTGCGAAACGTCGGTGCTCGTCGATTGCTTCTTTTCGTAGCGATCTCTGACGCCGACGAGAATGCGCTTCAGCTTGGTGAGCGACTTGCGCCGATAGAGCACACGGCCCTCGTCGCGGAGCACATCGAGGTAGGCCGACGCTGTCGCGAACAGGATTTCGTTTTCGGACGCTGCAAGACCTGCGCGGGATGATCGAACGCCGGCTTCAGCACTGCGAACGGAGTTCTGCGTCTGGAAACCGTCAAACAGCGGTTGTTCAACTGTCAGGCCATAGGAATAGGCCGGTCGAAACCCGCGTTTACGGCCGTCTTCTTTAGTCGATGCGCCGCCGATCCCGGCGCTGCCGTAAATGTTCGGCCGGTATCCCGACTTGGCTTTCGCGACTTCATCGTCGGCGACGCGGGTCTTGAACCGCTCGGCCTGAAGGGACGCATTGTCAGCGTAAGCCGCCCGCATCGCGCGCTCAAGCGAGAGGTGGTCGGATGCCGCAACGTGCGTTGGCGCCATAAAGAGCAGTCCGGTTGTGCTTGTCGCAAGCACAGATCCGGAAAGCCAAACGCTACGCAGCAAGCGGCTGCGCCGCCCCGGCTTCAAGTTGATTGATCGCTTTGCCCCAGCCACGCCCGCTCCCCCAAGCGACAGAAATGCGCGTACGCATCACAAGACTGATGAAACGGGTGAAATCTGTTTTCTTTTTGTTGTGTTGAATCTGGGCAATAATGTTTTCAGCGCAAAACACGGGGCGTTCCTTATTCCAAAGCCACTTAAAAGCCCGCCGATGCTTTGTTGCGGTGGCGCTTTGTCTAAGTCTGAGATTTCTCCTGCCTGCCGTAATTGGCGAAAGCAGCTAACGTCTCGTCGATCTGCTTGCGCGTCAGCAGCTTTGGTCCGCCGATGAGCAAAGCCTGGTGGTACTGGCGGGCGATCGTCTCAAGTTCGACGGCGCGCCAAAGTGCCTCGTCGAGCGATGCGCCGATCGCGATCATCCCGTGGTTGGCGAGCAGGCAGGCGGTGCGATCTTCAAGGGCCTCAAGTGCGAGCTTGGAGAGCGCTTGCGTCCCGAATCGCGCGTAGCCCGCACATCGGACATCATGGCCTCCGAACGCTGCGACCATGTAGTGGCAGGCAGGGATCGGCTTGCGCGCAACGGCAAGCGTTGTGCAATACGGCGCGTGGAGATGCACGACGGCGTTTGCATCAGGCCGGGCCTTTAAGATGTCGAGATGGAACCGCCACTCGCTCGAGGGCTTCTTCGGGCCCTCCCAGGCACCGGCCTTGCCATCGAGCGGCATGCGCGCCAGCATCGCGGGCTTCATCTCTTCATAAGGGATCGCGCTTGGCGTGATCAGCATCGCATCGCCAAAGCGCACGCTGATGTTGCCCGAAGTACCTTGATTGAGCCCGGCCGCATTCATCGCCAGACATCCGTCAATCACGGCCTGGCGCTGTTTTCTCTCGTTTGCAGGTATCGGCATTTGCTCAGGGCTCTACTGTCGTCACTCTGGGGGAGGGGGCACGGCCCAGCAGGTGCCCGAGGAAAACGCCAATGACAACCGGCGCTGGCGCCGGCTCGGGCACGGGCTGCATCTGGCCGTTTGGTGCAATGCGGCGAGAACAGACTTGATCCGATGTTGCGGCGCACACAAGATGCGGCATGGGTGATAAGCCGCTCCAGATTGTGGTGATCGACGAAAACCGCATCCGCGCCTCCATCATTGAGGACGGACTGCGAGAGGCAGGCTTTTCGCTCGTCAGCGTTATCGATGACGTGGCGAACGCAATGGGCCGCGTTGTCGAGCTCGATCCCGACGTCATCTTCATGGATCTTGCGAACCCGAAGCGCGACGAACTCGAATACATGCTGCAGATTTCGCGGGCCGTGAAGCGGCCGATCGCGATGTTCGTTGACCAGTCTGACCAGGCCGCGACGGAAGCTGCGATTGAGGCGGGCGTCTCCGCCTACATCGTCGATGGCCTAAAGAAAGAGCGCGTCCACGCCATCCTGGAGATGGCGGTCAGCCGCTTCAACGCGTTTGACCGCCTGCAAAAGGAATTAGCCGCGGCCAAGTCGGAACTCGCGGAGCGCAAGGCGATCGACAAAGCAAAAGCGCTGCTGATGCGCACCAAAGGCATCGACGAACCGGCGGCCTACGCCCTGCTGCGCCGCACCGCCATGAACCAAAACCGGAAGATTGCCGAGGTTGCCGAGAGCCTGCTGCTGGCCGCCGACCTTCTTGATGGAGGACGCGACACGTGACGACGGGACTGACGACAATCCGGGCTGGGTTCATCCCGTTGACCGATGCCGCGCCGCTGATCGTCGCGCGCACGCAAGGATTTGCCGAGCGGGAAGGCATCGACCTTCAGCTCTCGCAGGAGACATCGTGGGCGACCATCCGCGACCGGCTGGCAGTGGGTCAGCTCGACGTCGCGCACGCGCTTGCGCCTTTGCCGATTGCTGGCAACCTGGGGCTTGGCCCGCTCGACCCGTCTCTCATTGTGCCGGCTGCTCTCGGCTTTGGCGGCAATACGATTGTCATGGCGACCCGGCACTGGGACGCGTTGCGCGCGCGCGGTTGCCCGGATGATCTTGATCCAGCCCGCACCGCTGATGCTGTGGCCGACTACATCCGCAGCCGCGACCAAAGCGGCGAGCGGCGGCTGTCGCTCGGGGTCGTCCATCCCCATTCAGCCCATCGCTACAAGCTCGCGTACTGGCTTGCGAGCCGCGGCATCCTTGCGGGGCGGGACGTTGATTTCGTTGTCCTGCCGCCGCCGCTGATGTCCGCGGCGCTTGAGGCCGGCCGGATCGACGGGTTTTGCGCAGGCGAGCCTTGGGGCAGCGTGGCAACGCGCGCCGGCGCCGGCGTGGTCCTGACAACGACCGCGCAGATCTGGCGATCAAGCCCTGAGAAAGTGCTGGCGGTGCGGACCGCATTTGCAGATCGCGACGCGGATTCTGTCTTGTCGCTTGTGCGCGCGATCAAGGCTGCGAGCGTCTGGTGCGATGCGGCCGAAAACCGCGACGCGCTAGCCGACACACTGAGCGCGCCGGGCCATGTCGCGCAGCCGGTTGACGTCATCAGGCCCGGGCTTGATGCGCGCGTCACGCGGCCATCGGGTGACGCGTTGGTTGTGCCGGGGTTCATGACATTCGACGCTGGCGCAGCAACGTTCCCGTGGGCGTCACACGCGCTTTGGTTTGCCGCACAGATGGCGCGCTGGGGCGAGATCCAGCTCGACGAGGCTTCTGTTGCGGCGGTCCGTGCGACCTACCGGCCTTCGATGTACCGCCGGGCCCTTGCAGAAACCGGCGTCGATCTGCCGGCCGCGAATGCGAAGGTGGAGGGCAGTATTGCTGCGCCCCGGCCGATCGGGTCAACGCATGGCAGCCTGACGCTCGACCCCGATGGCTTCTTTGATGGGCGCGTTTTCGACCCCGATTCCCTGGCGGATTATCTCGGCGAATTGACCGAACACGATGGTCGCCGACCTGCGGGCGATGGCCGAGGCCATTAACCGGCGATGCCTTGCTGCGCTGCACACGAAACGTGCAGTCGCCCAAAACTTGTCGGTGCTTTGCCAAACATATGGGCTTGAGGGTGCCGTCCGTCGACCTATTGTCGGGGGATCGGAGCGGATCGCACGCGCACTCTAAGGGCGCGGTTGGGGGCCAACGAAGGCGCCTGCATCGCTGACGAAACGGCCCAGTGTAGGGCCCCAGGCAACGCCGCCACACTCGTTCGCAGCATTATCGCTGCGTTTGAGTTGGGTGGCGTTTTCGTTTTTGGGCCACCGGTGAACCGGTCTATCTCGGAGCTGAAGAGATCATGTCGCAAAACTGTCCCCGGCGGGGAAGCTCGTTTTTCAGGCTAACGCGCCGCAACGTCATGGCAGCCGCTGCTGCGACTGCAATGGCCGTTGCGCTTCCAGGCGCAGCGCACGCGGAGGTGCTCGTCCCCGAAAAAGACGAGTTGAAGTTTGGCTTTATTAAGCTGACGGATATGGCGCCGCTCGCGGTCGCTAAAGAGCTTGGATACTTCGAAGACGAAGGGCTCTACGTCACACTCGAAGCGCAGGCGAACTGGAAAGTTCTGCTCGACCGTGTGATCACGGGCGAACTCGATGGCGCACACATGCTCGCGGGTCAGCCGCTTGCAGCGACGATCGGGTTTGGCACCAAAGCCCACATCATCACACCGTTTTCCATGGACCTGAACGGCAACGGCATCACGGTCTCTAACGAGATCTGGTCGATGATGAAGCCGCACATCCCGAAGGGCGCGGACGGCAAGCCGGTCCACCCGATCAAGGCCGAGGCGCTCAAGAAGGTCGTCGACAAGTTCAAGGCCGAGGGCAAGCCGTTCAAGATGGGGATGGTCTTCCCGGTCTCGACGCACAACTACGAGCTTCGCTACTGGTTGGCCTCCGGTGGTATTCATCCGGGCTTTTACTCGCCGACAGATGTGTCTGGAACCGTGAAAGCCGATGCGCTGCTGTCGGTAACCCCACCGCCGCAAATGCCGGCAACGCTGGAAGCCGGTACGATCCACGGCTATTGCGTCGGCGAGCCCTGGAACCAGCAGGCCGTGTTCAAAGGCATCGGCGTCCCCGTCATCACCGATTACGAAATCTGGAAAAACAACCCAGAGAAAGTCTTCGGCATTACGAAGGAATTCTCCGAGAAATATCCAAACACAACGCTTGCGCTGACAAAAGCGCTGATCCGGGCTGCGATCTGGCTTGACGAGAACAACAACGCCAATCGCATGAAAGCCGTCGAGATGCTCGCCAAGTCTGAGTATGTCGGTGCGGACAAGGAAGTTATCGCAAACTCGATGACGGGTACGTTCGAGTACGAAAAGGGCGACAAGCGACCGGTTCCGGACTTCAACGTCTTCTTCCGGTATTTCGCGACCTACCCGTATTACTCTGATGCCATCTGGTACCTGACGCAAATGCGTCGCTGGGGCCAGATTGCCGACCACCAGCCGGACAACTGGTACGTTGAGACGGCCAAGAGTGTTTACCGGCCGGACATCTACATGAAGGCTGCCGAAGCCGTGATCAAAGATGGTCACGCCAAGAAAGCGGACTTCCCGTTCGGCTCTGACGGCTTCAAAGACCCGACGCCCGCCAAGGATATCATCGACGGCGTGGCCTACGATGGGCGCAAGCCCAACGCCTACCTCGAAAGCCTCTCGATCGGCCTCAAGGCCAAACAGAAGGTCAACGGCTCAGAGGTCGTCGGCGGCTAGGGTTTATCCCGTTTGCCAAATGCATGCGGCGCCGACACCGGCGCCGCATCCCGCCGCGGCGGATGCCCGCCCGGCCCCAACCATCCCATTCGATCTCGCCGCGGAACGCACGCGACCGCTGCGCCGAAGACCACGCTTGATGACCACCAGGAGGCTCATCCATGGCCACTGTTAGCGACGCCCTTGATCTCGACGACGCCGCCGCCCGGCGCGAGCAACGCAAGGAGCGCACGATCTCATTCCTGAACCGCATCAGTGGCGGGTTTGGCGTATTCGGCCTCGGCTTCTTGATCCCCATCGCGAAGATGATCGCAGGCGACAGCGTCCGCGAGCAGATGCGCGACCTCCGTCAGCAGCTCCTGTTCCCGCTCATCGGGATCTGCACATTCCTCGCAGCGTGGGCCTACTTCGCGCCGCAGGTGCAGACGTCGCTGGGCGCGATCCCAGGGCCAGCACAAGTCTGGGAGCAAGCGCAAAACCTCTACGCTGACCACGTCGCCGAACGCCGGAAGGAAGACCGCTTTTACGAGCGCGTTGCCGCCCGCAACCAGAAGATGATCGACGCCGGCCGGCCGGAACTCGTCAAACAACGGAACTACACCGGCAAGCCAACGTACATCGACCAGATCTTCACGAGCCTTTATACCGTCGCGCTTGGCTTCCTGATTGCGTCCATCATCGCCATTCCGCTCGGCATCATGTGCGGGCTGAGCCAAGCGGTGAACGGCGCGCTCAATCCACTGATCCAGATCTTCAAGCCGGTCTCGCCGCTCGCCTGGCTGCCGATCGTGACGATGGTCGTCTCTGCGCTCTACGTGACGCCGAGCGACTGGTTGCCGAAGTCACTTGTGATCTCGGCGATTACGGTGACGCTCTGTTCGCTGTGGCCGACGCTGATCAACACGTCACTCGGCGTCGCATCGGTTGATAAAGACCTGCTGAATGTCGGCCGCGTCCTCCGGCTGCCGACCTGGCAGAAGATCACCAAACTCATCCTGCCGTCTTCGCTGCCGTTAATCTTCACCGGCCTCCGCCTGTCCCTCGGCGTCGGTTGGATGGTGCTGATCGCGGCCGAAATGCTCGCGCAGAACCCGGGCCTTGGAAAGTTTGTTTGGGACGAATTCCAGAATGGGTCTTCTCAGTCGCTCGCCAAGATCATGGTCGCCGTCCTGACCATTGGGCTCATCGGCTTTCTGCTCGATCGCATTATGTACGCGCTGCAGTCGGCCTTCACCTTCTCGACGAACCGCTGAGGGCGCGACCGATGGCACTGCTCGAACTCAATGGCGTCTCGAAAAACTACGGCGAGGGCGCAAGCCGCACCAACGTCCTCGCCGACATCAACCTGACGGTCGAGGAGGGCGAGTTCATCGCCATCGTCGGCTTCTCGGGCACCGGCAAGACCACGCTGATCTCGATGATTGCCGGGCTCATCGCGCCGGACACGGGCGAAGCACTTCTTAAGGGCAAGAAGATTGAGGGGCCGGGGCCTGATCGCGGGATCGTGTTCCAGTCTTATTCGCTGATGCCGTGGCTGACGGTCGAAGGCAACATCGCGCTTGCCGTCAACCAGGTGTTCAAGTCCGAGCGGAAAGCGGACCGCGCCAAGCGCGTTGCCCGCTATATCGAGATGGTTGGGCTTAGCCACGCAAGCGACCGACTCCCATCGGAACTTTCAGGCGGCATGCGCCAGCGAGTGGCCGTTGCGCGCGCGCTCGCAATTTCCCCTGAGATTATCTTGCTCGACGAGCCGCTCTCAGCACTCGATGCGCTCACGCGCGCGAACCTCCAAGATGAGATCGCGCGCATCCGCGCGGAAGAAAACAAGACCGTCCTGCTGATCACGAACGATGTGGACGAGGCCATCCTGCTGGCCGACCGCATCATCCCGCTGGACCCCGGCAAGTCCGGTGAGCCGGCGACGCTCGGGCCGGTCTTTACCGTCGACATTCCAGCGCCGCGGATTCGCTCAGCCCTCAACCACGACGAGCGCTTCAAACAGCTTCGCAGCGACGTGACCCAGCATATGCTGGACGCTGGCGCATCGGCCAAAATCGAGGGGACGCGGAACCTTCCGAACGTCGAAGTGCTGCACCCGTTGCCGCGCGCCTACGCGAAGGCCGCAGAGAGCCCACGCAACGATCGCTTCCTCGAGTTCAGCCAGCTCGACAAGGTCTACCCGACGCCAAAGGGGCCGCTGAAGGTCGTCGACCGCTTCGATCTGAAGATGAAAAAGGGCGAGTTCATCTCGCTCATCGGTCACTCTGGCTGCGGTAAGTCGACGGTGCTTTCCATGGCTGCCGGGCTCAACGAAGTCACGGCGGGCGGCATCATCCTTGATGGGCGCGAGGTCACCTCCGCAGGCCCCGACCGTGCCGTTGTCTTCCAGGCGCCGTCGCTGTTCCCATGGCTCACCGCGCGCCAGAACGTCTCGCTTGGCGCTGACCGCGTCTATCCAAAAGCCAGCAGAACCGAGCGCAACGATGTCGTCGAGTACTACCTCGAGCGTGTCGGCCTTGCGGATGCGATGGACAAACCGGCGGCCGACCTTTCGAACGGTATGAAGCAACGCGTTGGGATCGCGCGGGCCTTTGCGCTGTCGCCGAAGCTGCTGCTGCTCGATGAACCGTTCGGCATGCTCGACTCGCTCACGCGATGGGAGCTGCAGGAAGTGCTCATGGAGGTGTGGTCGCGCACGAAGGTGACCGCGGTTTGCGTGACGCACGACGTCGACGAGGCGATCCTTCTCGCTGACCGCGTGGTCATGATGACCAATGGCCCGATGGCCCGGATCGGCCGGATCATGGAGGTCGACCTCGAGCGGCCACGCAAGCGCGCGGAGATGCTCGCGCATCCGGACTACTATCGCTACCGCGAGCAGTTGCTGAACTTCCTCGAGGAGTACGAGCACGGGGCGCACAAGAAACCTTCGCTCGAAGCAGAGCCGGACGCGCCCGCCAGCGAACCCGCCGCCGCCAGCGAGCCAGCGGCCGCGGGCGGGCCGGTAGCCGGCGCAACCGCCGCCCAAAATGTTGCTGCGTCAGGCCTTTACGAGCCCGTCCAAGCGGGGATGAGACGTGTCGAAATCGTCGATTGGTACTTCTAGCCGAAGGGAAATCAGGAATGCCTGAGCAGGTCCCGAAGAGACTTGTCGTCATCGGCAACGGCATGGCGCCGGGCCGGGCGTTGGAGCGGCTGTTTGAAGCCGCGCCCGGCGCGTATGAGGTGACGATCTTCAACGCCGAACCGCGCGTCAACTACGACCGCATCATGCTGTCGCCCGTGCTGTCGGGCGAGAAAACCTACGAGGACATCATCATCCATGATGATGCCTGGTATGAGGCAAACGGCGTCACGCTGCACACGTCAGCGAAGGTGTCTGAGATTGACCGGCAGACCAAGACGGTCACGTCGGAGAATGGCATCACGGCGGCCTACGACAAGCTCATCATCGCGACGGGATCGCACCCGTTCGTCATTCCGGTTCCGGGCCACGACCTGCCGGGCGTGAACACGTACCGCGACCTCGATGATGTTGACGCGATGATGGAGGCTGCGAGAGCCGGGGGGCGCGCAGTCGTGATCGGCGGCGGTTTGTTGGGGCTCGAAGCCGCCGCCGGCCTGCGCATGCAGGGCATGGACGTCACCGTCCTGCACCTGCCCGCGAGCCTGATGGAGCGGCAGCTCGACCCGGCCGCCGGCTACCTTCTGGAGCGCGAACTCACAAGCCGCGGGATTGATGTTCGCTGCAAGTCGAATACGCAGGAAATCCTGAGCCGCACTTCAAACGGGACTGGCCCGTGCGTCGGCGGCGTGAAGCTCGACGATGGCACTGAGATCGAGGCCGAGATCGTCGTCATGGCTGTTGGCATCCGGCCGAGCGTCGAGCTTGCGAAAGAAGCCGGGATCGAGACCAACCGCGGCATTCTCGTTGACCCGACGATGCGGACGAGCGATCCGGACATTTATGCTGTTGGCGAGTGCGTGGAAGCGGGCGGCCAATGCTTCGGGCTCGTGGCGCCGCTTTATGAACAGGCCGGCGTCCTCGCGGCTCAACTTGCCGGCGACGCAGAGCCATCGTTCGTGCCCCAGGCGACCGCAACGAAGCTCAAGGTAACCGGCGTCAATCTTTATTCAGCCGGTGACTTTGCAGATGGCGACGGCCGCGAAGAGATTGTCCTCAGAGACGCATCCCAGTCGGTCTATAAGCGCCTCGTCATTGAGGATGACACACTGGTCGGTGTCGTCATGTATGGCGACACATCCGACGGCGCTTGGTTCTTCGATCTGATCAAGCGCAAGACCGACATCAGCGACATGCGCGAGACGCTGATTTTCGGACAGAACTACGCCGGGGGCGAACCGCTGGACCCCACGGCGGCCGTTGCAGCGTTGCCGGGTGATGCAGAGATCTGCGGCTGCAACGGCGTTTGTAAATCCCGGATCACCGACACGATCACGGCCAAAGGCCTGACGTCGGTTGATGAGGTCCGCGCCCACACCAAGGCGTCCGCATCGTGCGGCACGTGCACCGGGCTCGTCGAACAACTCATGGCCCTGACGCTCGGCGATGCGTTCGATCCGGCAGCCGTCACGCCCATGTGCGGCTGCACCGATCTCGGCCATTCCGACGTTCGCCGGCTTATCAAGGCGAAAGAGCTCAAGACGATCCCGGCGGTCATGCAGGAGCTTGAGTGGTCGACCTCAGGCGGCTGCGCCAAGTGCCGGCCGGCGCTCAACTACTACCTCGTCGCCGACTGGCCCGACGTCTATGCCGACGATTACCAGTCGCGGTTCATCAACGAACGCGTGCACGCCAACATTCAGAAGGACGGCACCTACTCCGTCGTGCCGCGGATGTGGGGCGGGATGACATCGTCTGATGAGCTGCGTGCGATCGCAGATGTCGTCGACAAGTTCGATATCCCGACCGTCAAGGTCACCGGCGGCCAGCGCATCGACATGCTCGGCATCAAGAAGGAAGACCTGCCGGCGGTCTGGGCTGATCTCGGCAAGGTCGGATTTGTATCAGGCGCGGCCTACGCAAAGGGTCTGCGAACGGTGAAGACCTGCGTCGGCACGGACTGGTGCCGGTTTGGGACGCAGGATTCGACCGGTCTCGGGGTGCGCATCGAACGGTTCATGTGGGGGTCGTGGACGCCTGCAAAAGTCAAGATGGGTGTCTCCGGCTGCCCGCGGAACTGTGCCGAGGCGACCTGCAAGGATGTCGGCGTCGTCTGCGTCGATAGCGGCTATGAGATCCACTATGCGGGGGCGGCGGGGCTCGAAGTTCTAAAGACCGAACTCCTCTGCAACGTCGCGTCGGAAGATGAAGCGCTCGCAGTCATCGTGGCGCTCGTCCAATACTACCGCGAGACCGGCCACTACCTTGAGCGCATCTGGAAGTGGACAAAGCGCATCGGCCAGGACGCGATCACCGCTCAAGTCGTCGACAATCTCGAAACCCGCAAGGCGCTGTTCGACCGGTTCGTGTTCTCGCAAAAATTTGCGCAGGTCGATCCGTGGGAAGCCCGCGTCAAAGGCCAGGACGCGCATGAGTTCCAGCCGATGGCCGATGTTGCTCGATTGGAAGCTGCGGAATGACCATGCATGACAAGGCCTGGCTCGCAATCGGTCAACTCGACGACATCCCGCGCGCGGGCGCCCGTATCGTCAGGACGCCCGGCGGTTGCATCGCAGTTTTCAGGACCGCGGCGGACGCCGTGTTTGCGCTCTCAGATCAATGCCCGCATCGCGGCGGGCCCTTGAGCCAGGGCATCGTCCACGGCAACTCGGTCACCTGCCCGCTGCACAACTGGGTCATCTCGCTTGAGACCGGTGAGGCGCAAGGCGCTGACGAGGGGCAGGTGAAGCGGTTCCCGCTCAAGGTCGACGCCGGCACGATCTACATCGACGGCGCGTCGCTCGCAGAGCAAGCCTGAGGCTGCGCGTGATGGACGGCAACCCAGAGCTTCATGTTGCGAGCGCGGACGCAAGCGAGACTGTGACCAAGACGACGTGCCCCTACTGCGGGGTCGGCTGCGGCGTGCTCGTTGCCCCTTCGCCCGATGGTCTGACCGCGCGTGTCGAAGGCGATCCGGATCACCCTGCGAATTTCGGACGGCTCTGCTCGAAGGGCGCGGCCCTTGGCGAGACATTGTCGCTGGATGACCGGTTGCTAACCCCGCAAGTCGATGGCCAGCCCGCCACCTGGAAGAACGCGCTTGATCGCGTCGCGGATGCGTTCTCTCGCGCCATCAGCGCGCACGGGCCGGACAGCGTCGCGATGTACGTCTCCGGCCAGATCCTGACCGAAGACTACTATGTCGCCAACAAGCTGATGAAGGGCTTCGTCGGCACCGCGAACATCGACACGAACTCGCGGCTCTGCATGGCGTCATCGGTTGCGGGCCACAAGCGCGCGTTCGGCTCCGACACCGTGCCCGGCACATATGCCGATCTCGAATGCGCCGATCTGGTCGTCCTCGTCGGATCAAACCTTGCGTGGTGCCATCCGGTTTTGTTTCAGCGGCTGCGGCAAGCGCGCGAGCAGCGGGGTACGAAGGTCGTCGTAATCGATCCGCGCGAAACGGCGACCTGTGAGATTGCCGACCTGCATCTCGCGCTTAATCCCGGAACCGACGTCGCGCTCTTCAACGGCCTGCTCGCACACCTTGCCGACGCCGACTGCACCGACGCGAACTACATCGACCGGCACACGAACGGCTTCGATGCGGCACTGTCGGTTGCGCGTTCGTTTTCGCTGAGCCGCGTTGCGGACGTGACCGGGCTCCGCGGCGCAGACATCGCAGCGTTCTATGAGCTCGTTGCGCGTACGCCGCGCACGGTCACGGTCTACAGCCAGGGCGTGAACCAATCGTCCGCCGGGACGGACAAGGTCAACGCAATCATCAACTGCCATCTTGCGACCGGGCGGATCGGCAAAGTGGGTGCGGGACCGTTCTCCGTGACCGGCCAGCCGAACGCCATGGGGGGGCGCGAGACGGGCGGGCTCGCCAACATGCTGGCAGCCCACATGGAGCTTGCAAACGCCGGGCACCGCGATCTCGTCGCGCGGTTCTGGGGTGTCGATCGGGTGCCGGACCAGCCGGGACTGAAGGCCATCGACATGTTTGAGGCCGTTGCCAGCGGCGAGATCAAAGCGCTGTGGATTATGGCAACCAACCCTGTCGACAGCCTGCCTGACGCGGACCGCGTGCGTGCCGCGATCGCCCAGTGCCCGTTCGTCGCCGTCTCAGATGTCACCGCGAAGACGGACACGACTGAGCTTGCGCACGTTTTGCTTCCCGCCCTCGCGTGGGGCGAGAAAGATGGGACCGTCACCAACTCCGAGCGCCGGATCTCGCGGCAGCGTGCGTTCCTGCATCCGCCGGGCGAGGCCCGCGCTGACTGGTGGCAGATATGCGAGGTCGCGCGCCGGCTCGGATATGGGGACGCGTTCTCGTATGCAGGGCCTTCGCACATATTCAGTGAGTACGCAGCGCTGACCGGTTTTGAGAACGCCGGGACGCGCGATCTTGATGTCTCGGCGCTCGCCGGGATCGCACCGCGGGACTATGCGGTGCTCGCGCCGTTCCAGTGGCCGCGGCCACGCGATGAAGCGCCGCGCGAAACACGGTTCTTCGCAAACGGCAACTTTTACACGCCGGACGGCCGCGCAACTTTCATCGAAACGCGCTTCCGGCCGCCTGCATCGACACCGGACGAAGCGTATCCGCTTCAACTCAACACGGGCCGCATCCGCGATCAGTGGCACACCATGACGCGAACGGCGAAGACGCCGCGGCTCGCGGCGCACTACTCGGAACCGTTTGCCGAAATCCATCCGGACGATGCGCGGGCCGCCGGCATTGCAACGGCTGACTTGGTTGAACTTGCAAGCCCGCTTGGGCGCGTCGTTGTGCGCGCTGTCATCACAGATCGCGGCAAGCGTGGGTCCGTGTTCGTGCCGATGCACTGGACTGGGCAGTTTGCAAGCGACGGGCGGGTGTGCGTGCTTGTTGAGGCGAACACCGACCCGGTCTCCGGCCAGCCTGAACTTAAGTATTCGCCCGTATCGCTGCGCCGCGTTTCGCCCGCATGGTTCGGCTTCGCCGTTACCTCCCGCCGGCCCGACCCCGCGCAGTACGCGTATGCCGCGATTGCACCTGCCTCCGGCGGCGGGTGGCGCGTCGAACTCGCCGACAGCGCGCAGCCTGAGAGCTGGGATCAGCTTGCGCTCGATCTTCTCGGTGGTCCCGCTAGTCCAGGGGCCAACGCACCCGGAGGCGACGGAGCAGGCAACGCCGAAGCCAACGGTCACGTCGAGGTCCTCTCCTACCACGATGCGGCGTCCAACCAGCATCGGTTCGCAGCGTTTGCAGACGGCGCGTGCTGCGGTCTGCTGTTCGTCGGCCCGCAGCCGGTTGCCGTCTCACGCACCTGGGCCATCTCGCAGTTCGCATCACAGATCGCGGACGGCGACCGCCTACGTCTGCTTGCCGGGCGGCCGGGCGCCGGCGTTCCCGATCGCGGCGCGATCATCTGTGCCTGCTTCGAAGTCGGGCAAAACGAGATCACCGACGCCATCACGCGACAGGGCGCGGTCACGGTCGACGCTGTCGGGGCCTGCACACAGGCCGGAACCAACTGCGGCTCATGCCGTGCAGAACTTGGGAGGCTCATCCATGAGTTTGCGCTCGCGAAAACCGGCTGATGCCGCGCCCAATCGAATGGGCGCTCTGGCCAAGCTGCCGGTGTTCTTCGAACTGACCGCGAAGCGCGTGGTCATGGCGGGCGGGACCGCCGCTGCCGCGTGGAAAGCCGAACTGCTCGCTGCGGCCGGTGCATCCGTGCACATCTATGCAACGCACGTTGAAGAGGAAATGGCCGCGCTCCTGAAGCGCGGTGCGGCGGCCGGCGCGCTCATCCATCACGAACGGCCGTGGGCGATCGACATCTTCGATACTGCAGCCCTCGCGCTCGCCGACGCAGAGACCGATGACGAGGCGCGCGCGTTCTATTGCGCGGCCGTTGCCAAAGGCGTGCCGGTCAACGTCATCGATAAGCCCGCATTCTGCCAGTTTCAGTTCGGCTCGATCGTCAATCGTTCGCCGGTCGTCATCGGAATCTCAACGGACGGGGCGGCGCCGATCCTCGGCCAGGCTGTGCGCCGCCGGATTGAGACGTTGCTGCCGCCGGCGCTTGCGGCGTGGGGAGCCCTTGCCAAGGCGATCCGCCATCAGGTCACCGAAACACTGGCACCTGGTGGCCAGCGCCGGTTGTTCTGGGAGCGGCTTTCGGAGCGCGCGTTTGGGCCCCCGCCTTCGGCCGGCGCAGACGAAGAGTTCGGCAAACTGATCGCTGACATTGCGACGGAGACGTCCCCGCAGAAGGGTGGCGTCACGCTCGTCGGCGCCGGGCCTGGCGATCCGGAGTTGCTTACGCTGAAGGCCGTGCGCGCGTTGCAATCAGCCGACGTCATCTTGTTTGACGATCTCGTCTCAGAAGGCGTCCTTGAGCTTGCCCGGCGCGAAGCGAAACGCATGATGGTCGGTAAGCGCGGCGGCCGCGAAAGCTGCCGGCAGGACGATATCAACGCGCTGATGCTGAAACTTGCGCGGCAGGGCAAACGCGTCGTCCGCCTCAAGTCGGGCGACCCTATGGTGTTCGGCCGCGCGGGCGAGGAAATCGCGATGCTCGAGGCGGCGGGCGTCAACGTCTCGGTCGTCTCCGGCATCACGGCTGCAACGGCGATGGCTGCATCGCTCGGCGTCTCGCTCACCCATCGCGATCACGCGCAATCGGTGCGCTTTATCACAGGACACTCGCGGAAGGGCGAGTTGCCGTCGGACCTCGACTGGCGCGGCCTCGCCGACAGCAACTGCACGCTCGTCTTCTACATGGGCGGCCGGACCGCGCCGAGAATTGCCGAACGCTTGATGGTCGAAGGGCTCACGCCCGACACGCCGGTCTCCGTTTGCACGTCGGTGTCGCGTGCTGATCAGGCGGCGGTTCACACAACTCTGGCCGGCCTCAAATCGGCGACGGCGGAGGTCGAACCGGGCGGTCCGGTCCTGATCGCGATCGGCCGCGCGATGGCCGAAGCCGCAGCTATCGACCGCCGCGCTGCCGCCTAATCGGGGCCGGCGCCGCCGTTTGCGCCTGACCGCCGGCTTAAGCGATCGCCCCGCGGGCCTGCTCGAAGGCGTGGCCGATGCGGAGGGCGAGCGGATCGTCAAAGCGCCGGACCATGACCTGCAGCGATGTCGGCATGCCGCTTGGTGCGAGCCCGATCGGTACCGACAGGCCGCACAACTCCAGATAGTTTGCGGGGCGGGTGTAGAGCGACATCTCGTAGTTGTTCTCGTCGGCATCTGCGATTGGGATTGCCGTAATCGGCGCGCTTGGGATGACGAGCGCATCGAAGCGATCAAGGCGCGCTAGGAAGTCTGCGATCGCAAGGTGTCGTTCGCGCTGCGCGATGATGCGATCCTTCGCTGTAAGATCGCGGCCAACATGCATGCGCATGCGCGTCGTCTCGTTCATCGGTGCATCCGGGTCGTCAGCGAGTTCGTCATGAAACGCGTACGCGTCGCTTGAGACGATGCGTGTTGCCCGGGTCTGGTATTCGAGAAACGTCATCGGAAGCTGCAAGGGCGCAAGCGTTGCCCCGAGCTGACCAAGGATGCCCTGCGCGCGCGTATAAGCTTCGCTGACCTCACGCGTGACCTGCTGCAGATCGTCTGGTTGCAGGATTGCGAGGCGGAGCCCGCTTATGCCGCGCTCGATGTCGGCGAGTGGATCTTTGCGTGAGACATCGATCGTTGTCGGGTCGCTGCGATCTTCGCCCTGCATCGCGGACAGCATCTCAGCCGCGCGGTGCACGGTGTCGGTGAGCGGGCCAACCGTATCGAACGTGTCTGACAACGGGACAACGCCGGATCGGCTGACCAGTCCGATCGAGGTCTTGAGCCCAACGCAGCCGCAGAACGCTGCGGGGATGCGGACCGATCCGCCGGTGTCGGTGCCGAGGCCGGCTGGGAGCAGTCCACTGCCAACCGCGACGCCCGTGCCGCTGGACGAGCCACCCGGCGTGTAATGGGCGGCGTCGTTCCAAGGGTTCTTCGGCGTGCCGATCGCTTTGTTTGTGCCCCAGCCGCCGAACGCGAACTCGACCGTGTTCGTCTTGGCCGCGATCACGGCACCGGCTGCGCGGAGCTTGGCAACGACGAAGGCATCTTTCGCCGCCGGTGGCGGTGCGGGCCGCGTGGCTGAGCCGGCGTGCGTCGCCAATCCCGCGACATCGATGATGTCCTTGACGCCAATCGGAACGCCGTGGAGCGGCCCAAGACTGACGCCGTGCGCCGTCAACGCGTCGAGGTAAGCAGCCGTCGCGCGCGCGGCAGCCTTCGGGAGTGCGGAGAACGCGAACAGGTCCGCGCCTCGCGCTTCGCATGTCTCGAGGGTCGTCTCAATGGCCGTGCTGATCGTGTTCTTCATCGGTCTTACTGGTCCCGGTTACGGCGAAGTCTGTGGTCAACACGTTGCGATCAACTCGGCGATCTCAGCGCGGTCGTTCGTGCGGTTGAGCGCAAGCGCCAGAAGGATGCGCGCCTTTTGCGGGTTGAGGTTGTCGGCTCCGATGAAGCCACCCGCCGCGACGCGCTCCATCGTAGGCACGCGGCCACTTCCAGCACGGCTTGACTGCAACACGACCAGCCCCTGATCGACAGCGGACTTGAGCGCATCGAACTCTGCTGGCGAGACGAAGCCCGGTGCAAAGCCAGCGCTCACGATGCCCTTGGCGCCTGCCGCGACGAATGCCCGAACAGCCGTCCCGTCGCATCCGGCGTAGCAGTATGAGATGTCGACGCGGGCCGCGTTGGCGACATCTGCCCGCGTGAAGGGCGTATCAGGCGCAAGGCGCCGCACCGGTTTGCGGTAGATCGCGATTTGGTCCGCATCGACATGCCCGAGCACGCCGAAGTCCGGCGACCGGAAGGTGTGCAGCCGCCAGGTCGAGGTCTTGGTCACCTCACGCGCGGCTTGGATTTCGTCATTGAGGACGACGAGAACGCCAAGGCCGCGCGCTTCGTCTGAGGCTGCCACGCGAACGGCGTTGGCCATGTTGATCGCCGCGTCTGTCGAGAGCCCGGTCGACGGCCGCTGCGCGCCGGTCAAGACAATCGGCAGGTCGGTTTTGACCGTCAGGTTGAGGGCGTAGGCGGTCTCTTCCAGCGAGGCGGTGCCGTGAAGAATGACGATGCCTGCCAGGTCCGAATGGGTCGCGACCTGTTCTTCGATCAGCTCGAGGAGCCTCGCCCAAGCCGCGAAATCCATCTGCGTGCTTGGAACCACCGGAAACGCAACGGGTATGAGTTCGGCGGCTTTCGAAGCGGACGGAAACGCTTCGATCATGCCGGCCGCGTCGTGCATCTTTCCGAGCGTCACGTAGTCCTGCAGATCGAATTCATCGCGGCCGATCGATGAGATGGTGCCGCCCGTCCCGATCACCGCAACCTTGCGTCTTGTGCGGCTCATGCAACACCTTCCCGGTCCGGTGGCGCTGTCGATGTCCCAACCAGCGGTTTGCCAGCGTGAATGCAGGCTGCGACGTGGCCCGGCGTCACGACCGCGGTTGCCGGATACTGCGTGAGGCAGACAGGCTGCACCAGCCCGCAACGCGGCGCGAAGGCACAGCCCGGTGGCAACCGGGAGAGATCGGGCGGCGAGCCATCGATGGCCTGCAGCCGCTGCCCGCGCATTGAGCCTTTCACGGTCGACGCCATGAGCCCGCGCGTATAGGGGTGTGCCGGGTTCGCAAACACGTCGCGCACGGGCCCCGTTTCGACGAAGCGTCCCGCGTACATGACGGCAATGCGATCCCCGATCTCGATTGCAACGCCGATGTCGTGCGTGACGAACACAACCGCCATGCCCAGTTCGCGTTGTAGCTTTCGGAGCAGCAGCAGGATCTGGATCTGCACGGTCGCATCGAGCGCGGTCGTCGGCTCATCGGCAAGCAGCAAGCTCGGATTGCAAGCAAGCGCCAGCGCGATCATCGCACGCTGGCGCATGCCACCCGACAGCTCGAACGGATAGTTCTTCAACCGGCGTGCCGCTGACGGAATTTGCACAAGCTCCAACAGGTCCAGCGCCCGCTTGCGTGCATCGGCGTCGGATATAGCTTCGTGCCGCCGGATCGTCTCGACGATTTGATCGCCGACCGTGAACACCGGGTCGAACGCCGTCATCGGCTCTTGAAAGATCATCGAGACGGTCGGGCCGCGCAGGTCCGACATGGCGTCATCGCTGAGGGCCACGATGTCGTGGTGATCAAGCCGGATGTTGCCGCTGATCGTCGTCTTCTTTTCCGGCAGCAGTTTCATCAATGCCCGCATCGTCACGGATTTGCCGGAGCCGGACTCGCCGAGGATACAGAGCACCTCACCGCGATCGAGCGTGAAGTCGACGCCATTGACGGCGTTCACCGTCCCGTCCTGCGACGTGAACGCGACGCGCAGATCGCTCACCGCGACGAGCGGGTCCTGCGCCGCCGGTGTCGTTGCCGACGCGCTCATGACGCCTCCTGCAGGTCTGCCTTGCTGTGTCCCGACGCCGGATCCGTCATGTGACAGGCTGCAAGCTGACCGCTCTCATGGTCGACAACCGACAACGTTGGCGGCTTCAGCGCACACACGTCTTCGGCAAACGGGCAGCGCGTGTGAAAGCGGCAACCGGACGGCGGGTTGATCGGGTTCGGTGGGTCGCCTGCGAGCGGCGGAGCGTCGGCCCGCTTGTCCGGGTCCATCGACGGCATCGCAGAGAGCAGGGCCTGCGTGTAGGGGTGGCGTGGGGCCGTGTAGATCCGCTCAACCGGGCCGATCTCGACGACTTTGCCGAGATACATGACGAGCACGCGGTCGCTCACGTAGTGGACGACGTGCAAATCGTGGCTGATGAAGATGTACGTAAGCTGGAGCTCGCGCTTCAAATCCATAAGCAGATTGAGCACCTGCGCCTCAACGGATTTGTCGAGCGCGGACACCGCCTCGTCTAGAATGACGATTTTCGGGTCAAGGGCGAGCGCGCGGGCGATGTTCACCCGCTGGCGTTGGCCTCCGGACAGCTCATGCGGATACCTCCGGATGAACAGGTTCGGATCGAGGCCGACCTTGCCGAGAAGTTCGCGCGCGCGCTCCCGCGCTTCGTCTTGGGGAATGCCATGAACCGTTGGGCCGAACGCAATCGTGTCTTCGATCGTCAAGCGCGGGTTGAGCGATGCATACGAGTCCTGGAAGACCATCTGCATCTGGCGGCGCATCTCGCGCAGCGTAATGCCGTCCGGGCCAACGCGCTTGCCGTCGATCAGGAGATCGCCTTCGTCGGGCGCAATGAGCTGCATGAGCAGACGCGCCGTCGTTGACTTGCCGCAGCCGGATTCGCCGACGATGCCGAGCGTTTCCCCGCGCTTCACTTCGAAACTGACGTGATCAACCGCCTGGACGTTGGCGACGACCTTGTTCAGCAGGCCACCGCGGATCGGGAAATACTTCTTCAGATCGTTGACGGTGACGAGACTACGGCCGGCGGCCGACTGCGCCGTCTTCTGCGGCTCGGTCGTCCCTCGATCTTGCACGTTCTCGCCGAGTGTCATCGCGCGCTCCCTAGACCTTGATGTCCATTGCCGAGCGCAACCCGTCGCTTACGAGGTTGAAGCTGAGTGACGTCACGAAGATGAAAACGCCCGGCAACGCGGCGAGCATCGGATCGACATAGATTGCTTGACGCAGCGTGTTGAGCATCAACCCCCATTCCGGCTCTGGCGGACGTGTCCCGAGGCCCAGAAACGAAAGGCCGGAGGCAAGGATGATGGACACGCTGATCAGGCTGGTTGCGTAGATGAAGATCGCGCCGAGCACATTCGATAAGACGTGAACGCGGATGATGGTTGGCGCTGACGCGCCAGATGCACGGGCGGCGTCGACGTAGTCCAGATTGCGGACCTGCGTTGTGACGCTTTCGGCGACGCGCGCAAGGGGCGGGATAAACACCAGCGTCAGCGATATGATCGCGTTGACGATGCCAGCCCCAAGCGCGCCGGAGATGGCAATCGCGAGCAGGACAGATGGAAACGCGTAGAACACGTCCATCGTGCGCATGATAATCATGTTCGTCGCGCCGCCGACGAAGCCTGCGATGATCCCAAGTGTTCCACCGATCAGGAGCGCGAAGATGACCGGCATGATGCCCATGAAGAGCGACAGGCGCGAGCCGTAGATCAACCGGCTCAGCATATCACGGCCGGTCTCATCGGTGCCGAGCAGATGGCCTTCCGTCCCGATCGGCTTGAGCCGCTTGATCATGCTGGCTTCGTATGGGTCGCGCGGGGCGACGACGTCGGCCAGGACGGCCATAAGCAGGACGAGCACGATCAGCGACGCAAAGAAGAGCGTGACCCGGTCGCGCCGAAGCCGCTCGAGCACCGTCGACCAGTAGCCGCGCGATTGTACCGCAACTTGCGCAACGTCGATCGTAGCCGGTTCGAGGGGGGCATTGATGTTCACGGCTGCGCTCTCCCGTTAGCCGCGACGCATGCGAGGGTCAGTCAGTGTCTGCAGAATGTCGACGACCAGGTTCAGGAACACGAAGAACATCGCGAGCACGAGAATGGTGCCTTGCAACGTCGGGATGTCTCTTCGGAAGATTGCGTCGTTCAACAGGAAGCCGGTGCCGGGCCAGTTGAAGACGGTCTCAACCAGAATAGAGCCGCCAAGGAGGTAGCCAAGCTGCAATCCCATGACGGCAAGCACGGTTGGCGCCGCGTTCTTGATGATGTGCAGCATGATCCGGCCGTGCTGCAGTCCTTTGGCTCGGAGCGCCTGCACAAACTCCTGGCTGAGGATCTCTGCGACCGTGGCTCGGACTGTCCGCGTGATGATCCCGCATGGGATTACGGCCAGGGTGATCGCCGGCAGGATGATGTGGCGGATGTGCTCCAAATCGAACTTCCAGCCAGCCGACCCGCCAGGGCCAATGCCCGTCGCGGGCAGCGCGTTGAGTTCGACAGCGAAGATGATGACGAGCACGATCCCCAGCCAGTAGTGCGGCACGGACACGCCGGCCACACCGAACCCCGTGGCGAACTTGTCGATCCAGGTCCCCTGATAATAGCCCGCGAGACCGCCGAGCAGCGAGCCGAGCACAAAGCCGATGAAGCATGCGGTCAGCGCCAGCATCAACGTGTTCGGCACGGCCACAGCGAGCTGCGCCGTGACTGGCTGACCGTTGACGACCGACAGGCCGAGATCGCCCATCAATGCGCGGCCGAGCCAACGCGCGTATTGGATCGGCAATGGCTGGTCGAAGCCATAGTCCTTCTTCAGTTTTTCGACGACCTCAGCAGGTGCGTCTGCACCGACGACGGCGTTCAGGGGATCGCCTGGAGCAATATGGACGAGCGCGAAAACGAGAATGGTCACCCCGAGCGAGATCGGAATCACGTAGGCGAGACGTCGAAGGATGTATTCGAACATGTTTCGCCTTTAGCGATGTGACTAGGGGTTCTGGAAGACAAGCGCGTCGGAAGCGGCAAGCCCACTCCCCGCGGCTGCGCGGGAAGTGGGTCGTTGCCCGGCTTTCGGTCTATTCGATGTAGACCGGCGACAGGCTTTGGAACCAGTTCTGGGCTGGCACGAAACCTTTCACCTTCTTGCTCATGGCGCGCGGCGCAACATCATGCACGACCCACAAGAATAGCGCCTGGTCGACCTCCACCGTGTGGACCTTCGCCAGGATCTTGTCGCGCTCTTCCGGATCAAACGTGGTCGCGGCCTGCTTCAGCAGCTTGTCCATCTCGGGATCGCTGAAGAAGCCGTAATTGACGCCGTTCGGTGCGTGCAGATCGGAGCGCAGGAAGCGCGTGAACGTGCTGTAGGGATCCTGCGTCGTGTAGGAGACGTTGACGCCTTGCGCGCCGGCAGCCTGTGGTGACTTCGCGCCCGCCCGCCAGATGTCCAACAGCGCCTGCCATTCGACGACCATGAACTCGACATCAATGCCGACCTCTTTCAGGTTCTGCTGAATGTACTCGTTCATCTGAAGCGGCATCATCTGTCCGGACCCAGATGCCGAAATCGCCATCTTCACTTTGGCCGGGTTCTCGACGCTGAAGCCTGCTTCTTTGACGAGCTTCTTGGCCGCTTCGACATCGCGCTTGATCTCGAACGATGGCGATCCCCACCAGGCACTGCCTTCGACAACATGGCCTTTGGCAGGGACGCCGTAGCCACCGAGCAATTGCACGATGCCTTCGCGGTCGACCGCTAGGTTTGCCGCTTTGCGCAGGCGCACGTCATTCCACGGCGAGTCGGGTAGGCGGCTGAAGTGCCATGGCCAGACATGCGGATAGACGTTTGAGACGACCTCAAAGCCTGAGGACTTGATGCGCGGGATCGCATCGGGCGCTGGTGCCTCGATCCAGTCGACCTGACCGGAAAGCAGCGCGGCTGTTCGCGCGCTTGCATCCGGCAACGGCAACAGGATCAGACGCTCGAGCTTCGGCACGCGTGCCGTGTCCCAATGCTCTTTAAACGGCACCATTTCGGCGCGCTCGCGGGCCTGGATCGCATCAAGCTTGAATGGGCCGGTACCAGACGGGTCTTGGCCAAACTTGTTCCAGTCCTTTGTTTTTTCCCATTGTGCCGGCGACGCCATCAGGACGTAGCAGATCTGAAACGGGAAGAAGCTGTCCTCTTCGGAGAGCTGAAACTCGACTGTGTAGTCGTCAATCTTAGTGACGGACTGAAAGCTTGGAAGCCGGAAGTTGACCAGCGAGGCCTGCCGCGCGCTGTAGTGGGGCGCATCTTCTTTGAAGAGCTTCTCCATGTTGAAGATGACGGCGTCTGCATTGAACTCAGATCCGTCATGGAACTTGACGCCCTGGCGGAGTTTGAAGGTCCATTTTGTCTTGTCGTCGGCATTGACCGACCAGCTTTCAGCCAAACCGGGGACAAGGCCGGACGGCTTATCGCTCGACGACAAATCCCAGTTGATTAGGGCATCGTAGAGCTGCAGTCCGACAAAGCGGAAGCCTTCGAAACCGTTGTCGGGTTGGCCCCACGTCAACGGAACGTCATTTGCCGTCATTCCTAGCCGAAGTGTGCCTTGTGCATTGGCAGTTTGGGTCGCCGCGCCAAAGCTCGCGACGGCGATCGCGATACTCAAGCTGACCGTGCTCAGAATTCGCCGAAGTCCGAATGTGAACATGAGAGTGATCACCTCCATAAGCCGGTCAACGCGGGGTGCTGTTAACCTTCCGTAAACCATAGCAAGAGGCGTGCCATAAGAAATTTCGTATTATAATCAGAGGATTGTCGATTATTCGTGCGTTTTAATTCGCATGCGGTGTGACTGTGCATTGCGCAGGATCTTCGCGGTTTTGATAATATTTTAGCCATGCCCGAGTTTCGGCAGCACGGTAGGTTTTCAAGCATCGCAACAAACCGAACGGCAAAGCCGCAGCAGGTTTTTCATGGTCGAAATTAAAGCCGAGCGCCTTCTCGCGGACCTGTACGAATTGCGAGCAATGGGCGCTTACAAAACAGGCGTTCATCGTCCGACACTTTCCGATGAAGATATCCGCTCGCGGCATTGGCTTGCGTCCAAGTTGGAGGCAATCGGCCACCGGGCTGAAATTGACGGGATCGCGAATGTCGTGGGCTTCGCGGCAGGGGACGGGCCACATGTGCTGGCTGGTTCGCACCTGGAATCGCAGGACCACGCTGGCTGGCTCGATGGCGCCTTGGGCGTCATCTACGCGCTTGAGGCGGCGCGGGCTGTTGCAGAGAGCGGGCAGTTTGGAAGCCGCGGCGTCGACGTGATCGCGTTTGCAGATGAAGAGGGCCACTTCGGTAGCTTTCTCGGCAGCTACTCGTGGCTGGGCGAGTTGTCCGAAGACACCATCGATCGCGCCGTCGACCGCACCCGCCATGAGCCACTGCGTGATGCCCTGGCGCGGTGTGGCTTGGGCGATCGTCCGCGCCTTCGCATGCCGGACGGGCGGTATTCAGCATTTCTGGAAGCGCATATCGAGCAGGGCGACTGGCTTGAGGCCAACGCGCTCACTGTCGGTGTGGTCACCTCGATCGTTGCGATCTGGCAATACCGGATTGTGATTGAAGGGACCCAGAACCACGCTGGCACAACCCGTATGGCGATCAGGCGCGACGCCGGTGTCGCTGCGACGCGCCTGCTGCAGACCATTGAGCGCGAATTTCCTGCCGTGGCCGGCGCGCGCAGCGTCTGGACCGCCGGCTCCATCACGTTGGAGCCGGGCGCACCGAGCATCGTGCCTGGGACGGCAACGGTGCTCTTTCAGTTGCGCGATGCCGATCCCGAAACGCTGGATCGCATGCAGGCACGGCTGGAAGACCTTGTTGGCGAAGAGAATCAGACGGGGCCGTGCGACGCCCGCCTTGAGATCCGGAGCCGCTCCGTGCCGGCGGTCATGGACCAGGCAGTGCAGGCCGCACTCACCCGCGCTGGCGAGCGACATGCACCTGGCAAACACGTGCTGATGCCGAGCGGCGCTGGCCACGACGCGCAGAACCTTGCGCGCCACCTGCCGTCGGGCATGCTGTTCGTGCCGAGCATCGGGGGGATTTCGCACCACTGGTCGGAGAACACGACCGACGATGACATCGTCACCGGCGCCCGCGTCTTTACAAGCGCGATTGCTGATCTGCTTTCGAGGTAACAATGCGGCGGCGTGGAGAGGGTGACGTCCGATCTCTGGCAGCCATCGTCTCGCCCACGTCGCGCAGCCGGCCAGATCAGGTCGCTGCTTGGACGAGACCAACGCAGGAGACAGATGCGAGCAGGGCGCCGGCAATGAGCGTCACGACGTTCAGTGCCGTGCTTGGCAGTGCGCTCCGTTGCAGGACCGTGTGTGCGTAGTCGCGCAGGTCAACCGAGAAGACGGCGACGAGAACCAGCGTGCAGGCGACGCCCACGGCCATCGCGAGTGTCGCCACGATGCCAAGCCACAAGAGATTATTGGCGAGCGCAAGCAGCAGGATCGCAAACGCGCTTGTGCACGGCCGGGCGCCCATTGAGAGCGCGACGCCGGCAATCCCGAGCTTCGAGACGGTTTCGCCCTCCGCATGATGCGTGCTGCCGTGATCGGCATGGGCATCGTTGTCTCGGTAATGATGGGTGTCGTGGGGATGGTGACCGCGATGACCGTGCGCGGTGTGATCGCTGTGACCGCAGCAGACGCACGTCGACGTCGGCACGGCGCGCGCGACCGGCTGCGGCAGGAGGTCGAGTGCGAGAAGTTGGCGCAACACGATGGCGAGCCCGAGTGCGGCCAGCAGCAACAAGCTCACGACATTGACGGCGCCCTGCAGCGCGGGCACCGCGTTCGCAACGCCTTGCAGGCCGAGCGCGACCACGAGCACGACCGCAATCGCGATTGTGGCCTGCACGGCCGCTGCGGCAAGTGCGATCGCGATCCCGATCGGAACCGGCGCACGCGTGGCGGCCATGTAAGACGCGAGCAAGAGTTTGCCGTGACCCGGGCCGACGGCGTGGAGGACGCCGTAGCCGAAGGCGAGGAGCAGCACCGAAAGGACCGGGCCGATCTCAAGGCCAGCGCGCGCGCTCTTCACCATCGCGGCGATGTTGTGTGCGATGCCGCCATAAATCGCATCCCACCATGTCGCGTCGGCAGGCGGCACGTACACCGGGCCGTCGCTCTGCGATGCGGGCCCGTGAACGCCGTGGGCGAGCGCATCGGGCAGCGCAGCAAGGGTCGCAATCGCGGCAACGAGCAACAGATGTGCGATCGGCGGATATCTCATTGGCGCCCCAAGTGTTCGGCATCCAACGTGCAATGCAAGCACCAACTGAGGCTCTCTTCCCCCGAAGTCACTCGGTGAGCCTCGCGTAGCGGTGGTGTCGCCTGTATATGTTTTTGTGATGTTATAACATCATTGGCGGATGGTTGACGTGCGGCCTGCTGTCCGGCCCGCCAGGCGCGACTGCTGCAAGTTGCGCCGCCGCAATTGCGCGCGCCGCGAACCCGCGCGACAACAGCCGCTGCTTGCAACCCGCCACATCCTACAGCGCCCGCTCCTCACGCCATGCCTCTTCCCCCGCACACGTTTGCCGTCGCACCTATGATGGACTGGACGGATCGGCATTGTCGGGTGTTTCACCGGCAGTTGTCGGCGCGAGCGCTGCTTTATACGGAAATGCTGACAGCGGAGGCGGTGCTCCATGGCGACCGCGAGCGTTTGCTTGGGTTTGATGCGGTCGAGCATCCGATAGCGCTGCAACTTGGCGGGGCTGATCCTGAGAAGCTCGCACGGGCGGCGCGGATCGGCGCCGACTTCGGCTACGACGAAATCAACCTCAATGTCGGCTGCCCGTCGGACCGGGTGCAGTCTGGTCGGTTCGGCGCATGTCTGATGGCGGAGCCGGAGCTGGTCGCGGCGTGTGTGCGCGCGATGATCGATGCCGTGCCGGGCGATGTGCCGGTGACCGTCAAATGCCGCATCGGGATCGATGATCAGGACAGCGAGCGTGACCTCGACCGGTTTGTCGAAGCCGTCGCCGATGCCGGGTGCCGGCGTTTCATCGTGCATGCGCGCAAGGCGTGGCTCAAAGGGCTCAGCCCGAAGGAGAACCGCGAGGTGCCGCCGCTCGACTATGGCCGCGTCGCGCGGCTGAAGGCGCGGCGGCCCGACCTTGCGATCATTCTCAATGGCGGCATCGCTTCGCTTGAAGACTGCCGCACGCACCTTGCGACGTTCGATGGCGTCATGCTCGGCCGCGCGGCCTACCAGATGCCGTGGCTTATGAGCGACGTCGATGCAGCGATCTTCGGTGATGCATCAACGGAACGGACCCGTGGCGATATCCTGCGTGCAATGCGGCCATACGTGGCCGATCACCTGGCGCGCGGCGGGCGGTTGCACAACGTGCTCCGCCACATGCTCGGTCTATTCCAGGGCCAGCCCGGCGCGCGCGCCTACCGGCGATTTATCTCTGAGCGCGCCGTACAGCCCGATGCCGGTCTCGTCACCTATGACGAACTCATCGCCCATGTAACGCGTGAGCGGCGGGCGGTCGTAACCGCGGGCTGACATGTCAGCAGAGACCTCGCGCGGCCATCGACGTGGTGCGCCTTACCGTCTACTTGAGCTCCCGTGATCAACCTTCCGCTTGAAACGCTTCTCCCGCTCGTCGCCGGCCTTCTTGCCGGCGGCGTCGTCGCAGGATTTCTGGCCGGCCTGTTCGGGATCGGCGGCGGCGGCGTCCTTGTTCCTGTTCTCTACGTCTTCTTCGGCGGGCTCGGGGTGGACGAGGCGATCCGCATGCACATGTCGATCGGGACCGCGCTTGCCGTCATGATCCCGACGTCTCTCAGCTCGCTCAGATCGCACGCGCGCCGTGGCAATGTGGACGGCAGCCTCATCAGACGCATGGCCGCGCCGGTTGTGTTCGGCGTCGTCATCGGCAGTGCCATCGCGAAGGTTAGCACCGGGCTCGCCATTCAACTCATCTGGATCTTTTTTGCGTCGCTGATGGCAGCCAAACAGTTCGTCGGCGCAAAGTCCTGGCGGCTGGGCGATAACATTCCAACGAGCAAGCTGCTGGAGGTCTACGGCGTCGCCACCGGCATCATCTCAACGCTGATGAGCGTTGGCGGCGGCGCGTACATTACAACCATGATGACCCTCTATGGCCGCCCGATCCAACAGGCGGTCGGCACGTCCTCCGGGTTCGGGCCGATCATCGCGCTACCCGGTATGCTCGGCTTCATCTGGGCCGGCTGGTCCGTCACCGGCACACCGCCGGGATCGCTCGGCTATGTCAGTCTGATCGGAGCTGCGTGCATGGTGCCGGCAAGCGTGCTCACGGCGCCGGTCGGTGCCCGTATCGCGGCGAGGTTCTCGCGGCGCGCCCTTGAGATCGCCTTCGGCGTGTTCCTGACGGTGATCGCGCTGCGTTTCGTCTGCGAAGTCGTCATGGAGATTTAACGTGCTGCATCCGAGGCGGACGCGAGATCAGAGCCGGGGCGCCAAGGTCGACCTGGCCTAAATTAGCTGCGCCCGAACCGCGTGCGCAGTTCAGCGACATTGTCTGGTGTCAGGATGCGGAGCGGCCGGCCCTCGAGCAGCAGGAAGAGACGCGCGGTCTCCTCGAGCTCCTCGACCGCGTCTGTCGCGGCGGCAAGTGACTTACCCGAGACGACTGGGCCGTGGTTGGCGAGTAGCACGGCATGATGTTCGCCGGCGACCTTTGCGACGGCCTCAGCAAGCGCCTTGTCGCCCGGCGGATAGTAGGGCACCAGCGGAAGCCGACCGACGCGCATGGCGTAGTAGGCCGTGATCGGCGGCAGGCAGTCGCTATGGTCGATATCGCCGAGACAGCTCACCGCGACAGAATGGGTCGAGTGCAGGTGGACTACCGCGCCGTCGTCCGGACGGTGGTCGTACATGACGCTGTGCAGAAACGCCTCCTTAGTCGGCGCGTCGCCGTCGATGTGCCGGCCGCTTGCGTCGAGGCGGGAAAGCCGCGCCGGATCAAGCGTGCCGAACGACGATCCGGTTGGTGTCATCAGCCAGCCGCCATCATCGGAGCGGACGGAGATATTGCCGGTCGAGCCGTGCGTCAGGCCGCGCTCAAACAGCGATAGCGCCGTCCGGCAAATTGCATCGCGGTTCTGTATGTCAGCGCTCACGAGATGCGGCTCCAGGCTTTCGTGAAGAAGTCCTCAGTACCGAAGTTACCCGACTTGAAGGCGAGGAGGAGATCGCGCCCATCGCGGCTCTTGACCCACGGCACACCGGGGTCGATCTCTGGGCCGATCTCAATCGCGCTGACGCCGAGCCCGTCGGCGACCGCGCCCGAGGTCTCGCCACCGGCGACGATCATGCGCGTAAAGCCGTGGCCCGCGAGCCCGCCCGCAACGTCGGCGAGCAGGCGTTCAATGGCTGCGCCCGATGCGTCGCGTCCGAGCGCTGCCTGCGCCTGCCCGACGGCGTCCGGGCTGTCGCTTGAATAGATGAGGACCGGCGCGTCGGCGGGCTGGTTTGCCGCCCAATCGATGAGGTCGGCCGCTGATGTTTCGCCCGAGACGACCTTGGCGGGGTCGAGCTTCCGAGCTGGAACTCCGTCTTCGATTGCGTGTGCGACCTGACCGCGGGTTGCGACGCTGCATGAGCCTGCGAGGATTGCTGCGCGGCCGGCAGCGCCGGTGATGGTCTCGGGCGGCGGGGTCTTCGTGAGCTTGCCGGCCGCCTCAAAGTTGTCTGCAAGGCCGAGCGCGATCCCGGAGCCGCCGGTGATCAGGCGATGGCCCGCAGCCGCAGCCCCAAGCGTCATGAGGTGCGCATCGTCGATCGCGTCGGCGACCACAAAGCGCGGGCCCTGGTCTGCCGTCGCAGCGATTGCCGTGCGGACGGCGTCTGCGCCAGCGCTCACGGTCGCCGCATCGACCAGCACGACCGGCCGGTCCGATTGGCGGGCCATGACGCGGACGAGGTTTGCGTCGCGCATCGGCGTCAACGGGTGGTCCTTCATCGGGCTGTCAGACAACAGCGTATCGCCGACGAACAAGTGGCCTTTGTAGACGGACCGGCCGTTCGCTGGGAACGCCGGACAGACAAAAGCGGCGTCTGCGCCAAGCGTCTGCATCAGTGCGTCCGCGACCGGCCCGATGTTGCCTTCGTCGGTGGAGTCAAATGTCGAGCAGTACTTAAAGAAGATCTGCTCGGCACCGGCGGCGCTGAGCACGTCACACGCTCGCAGGCTCCAGCGCACGGCTTCATCGACCGGGTTGGTTCGCGACTTGAGTGCGACGACGACTGCATCCGCGTCGGCAAACGCGCTTGTGTCGGACGGCACACCCATCACCTGGATCGTCCGCATGCCGCTGCGCGATAGCATCAACGCGAGGTCCGTCGCGCCCGTAATGTCGTCGGCAATTGCGCCGAGCAGCAAAGCCATGTCGTCACCTCACCTGGTTCGCACTCTTCCTATAGCGCATTGCGCCGGCGTTCGCGTCCGCCGCCGCCCGCATCAGGTCCGCGACGGCACTGGGGCTTCGGCGCGCTCGGCCATTGCGTCCTGAAGGAACAGCGGCGGTATGCTGGCCGCGATGCAGTAGGCCGCCATCACGATTAAGAGCGTGCCGACGCCGAGGCCCGCGTCAATCAGATAACCCGTGATGCTCGGGCCGACGGCTGTGGACAGCACCATCGCAGCCACAACCAATGCGCGGATCGCGCCGAGGTGGCGCGTGCCATAGAGCTCGGCCCAGAGCGTGCCGCTGATGCTGACCATAAAGCCGGCGCTCAGCCCGAAGAAAGCGAACGCTGCAAACGCCGTCAGCGGGTGCGTGCCAAGCCCGAAGATCGCAAGCGCGACACACAGCGGCATCAGCATTACAGGCAGGAAACTGCGCGCGGATCCGCGGTCGACGAGCCAGCCGGCGGCGATGCTGCCGAGCACGGAGGTGGCGGCGTAGAAGGGATAGCTCGCGGCGATCCACTCGATCGACCAGCCCTTGGCAGCGGCAAGGTGCGCCTGATGGAAGAACACGGATGTGACGATGAAGGCCGGGGCGAGGAGGCCTGGAAACAGCGCGTAAGGCAGCCAGTCGCGGCGGACCTCAGACGCGGTCCATTGCCGGCGGTCGGTCACGGCGACCGCCACGTCTTCGGCTGAAAAGCGCGGCGTGCGGTTGCGGTATGTCAGCAGGTAGAAGACGGGGGCGGCAACGAAGATCATCACCATTGCTGCGGCCACCCATGTGCCGCGCCAGCCAAGTGCCGGAATGAGCGCAACCGCCAGTAGCGGGAAGAACGCTTCGCCCGCCGGGAACCCAAACGAAGCCATCGCGACCGCGCGGCCGCGCCGGGCTTCGAACCAGCGGCCCATCGCCGTCATCGAGATGTGCGTCATCATCCCCTGGCCGAACAGGCGGAGCAGAAACAGCGCGATGACCAGCAGAACAAGCGACCGGGCATTCGCCATCACCAGGCAGCCGATGCCGAGCGCGACGGCAACCGCGGCGCTCAGCCCTGCGACCGGCCAGCGGTCAGCGAGTTTGCCGATGAAGATGAGCGCCATCGCGCTGGCGGCCGTCGCGATCGTATAGAGCCCGCCGAAGTCGCCGTGCGAGAGCCCGTAGAACGCGCGGATGTCGGCGCCGAACAGCGAGATGAAGTACGTCTGGCCGAAGCTCGAGCCGAGCGTCATGAGGAAGCCCGCGCCAAGCCAGCGGGCGTTGTTGCGCACGGAGAGGGGCGGAAGTGCGCTGGTTTGCTGTTGCATCTTAGGGGAACGCGGGGACAAGAAGAGTTGAGCCCTCATCTAGGCCGTCCGACCGCGGTTTGCTTTGCGCGGGAAGCGAGCCAGCCATGCAGTTGATACCAGACGTATGTCAGTCAACACGGAAGCCGCGGCGCGCGTTTCCTCCGGTACGCATCTTCTCTTTGTCTATGGCACACTGATGCCGGACGTGGCGTCCCGGATGGGCGTTGCGCAGCGCAAACGGCTTGCGGCGCAGTCACAGCGGGTGTGCCAGGCCGTCGTGCGGGGCGTGCTTTATGACTTTGGTCCGCATCCCGCGCTCCAGTTGACGGGTGCGCCTGGCGATCAGGTCCACGGTGTGTTGCTCGCGCTCGACCGGCCGGCGACGACGTTTCAGTGGCTCGACCCTTATGAGAGCATTCGCGGCGCGCCGGGCTTTGATCTTTACGCACGCGTGCTCGCGCCGGTCGAACTGGAACGTGGCGCGTGCGCGGTCGCCTGGATCTACGACTACGTCGCGCCCATCCGGGAGGCCCGTCGGATCGAGACGGGGCGTTGGTCGCCGCGCGATCGCGTGTGAGCCGTCGTGGGAACCGGTTGGTGGGCGGTGCGTTCGAGCCTCGTTCCCAAGCGTGTCTCAGCAACGAACCGACCGGACATGATCGACTTCGGCAATCTCTTCATTGTTTTGCTCGCGCTGCCTGCTGCGGCTGTCGGCTGGGTCGCCGGCCGCATCTTCACGTACTGGATCGACTTCAAGCCCGTCACCTGGCTGATCATGCTGGTGAGCGGCTTTGGCGCGATTCTGCCCGCATTCATCTCTTGGCTGTTCGTCGAGGCCATCTCGCCGGCCTCGTTGCTCCTCCCCGTTAGCGCTTCTGTCGCAGGACTGGGGTTTGGCGCCGTATTCGGCGCTTGGCGCACGCTCGATGTCGGTGGCTGGCGGACGGGTTCGGATGGCCATCGGCGCGCATAGCTCGCGCTGCCTGTCCCAATCCTAAGTTGACAGCCGCGGGCGGTGCGTATTGTTGCACCGCAGCAGCCCGGCCAAGGTCGTAATGACGGCGCCGGCAGAACCGGTAATACCACCCCGAAACATCCGGAGCCGCGGCAGGCTCTCGAGTGGCGGGCGCACGCGGGAACGGGAGCAGGCGTTGGAAGTCGGACTTGGACACTACCTGACCGTAGCTGCGATCCTGTTCACGATCGGCATGCTCGGCATCTTCCTCAACCGCAAGAACGTCATCGTCATTCTGATGTCGGTTGAGCTGATGCTGCTCGCCGTCAACATCAACCTCGTCGCGTTCTCAGCCTTCGCAGGTGATCTCGTCGGTCAGGTGTTTGCAATGATGGTCCTCACCGTCGCCGCCGCCGAAGCCGCCATCGGCCTTGCCATCATCGTCGTCTACTACCGCAACCGCGGATCAATTGCGGTCGAGGACGTGAGCATGATGAAGGGCTGATGTGGCAGGTCGTTTGGAATTGCGCGTTGGGTTTCGGGCCAAACAGATGGCGTCTTGCCGAGACTTGATTGCCGGGCGGAAGGCTTGGACGTGGCTGTGACCGGCGATGAACTGACGTCGCGATTGCCGAACGAGGCGCCGGGAGTATGCGCGCAAGGATGACTGAGAGAGTTGGAAACGCACATCACCATCGCAGAGCGCGTCGGATTGATTGCGCCGTTTCAGTCGAACGACGTCCTCGGCCAACGAGACTTGGCCGGTCGCATCCAAAAAGCTCTGACAAGGGCGCAAACGTAATGAACACCTCAGCTTACGTCGCCGCGTGCCCGAGCTCTGAAGCCGCCCACCGGCCGATGACGATCGATGCACGCTTCACGACGACCCCCAAGCGAGCGGAGCTCGCCCAATGATCTATCAAGCCATCGTCTTTCTCCCGCTCGCCGGCGCGTTGATCGCAGGCCTCTTCGGGCGCGCCATTGGGCATCGACCGGCGGAGATCATAACGACCGGGCTCTTGATGATCGCGGCAGTTCTGTCGTGGGTCGTCTTCTTCGAGATCGGCTTCGGGCAGCAGACGGTCAAAGTCCCGCTCATGCGGTGGATTACGTCGGGCGAACTCGACGTTGCGTGGTCGCTCCGCATCGACACGCTAACGGCCGTCATGCTGGTTGTCGTCAACACCGTCTCGTCGCTCGTACACCTGTATTCGATCGGTTACATGCACGACGACCCCGCGCGGTCTCGGTTCTTTGCGTATCTGTCGCTGTTCACGTTCGCGATGCTGATGCTCGTGACGTCGGACAACCTCCTGCAGATGTTCTTCGGTTGGGAAGGCGTCGGTCTCGCGTCCTATCTGCTGATCGGCTTCTGGTACAAAAAGCCGACGGCGAACGCGGCTGCGATCAAGGCCTTTGTCGTCAACCGCGTCGGCGACTTCGGCTACGCGCTCGGCATCTTCGGCATTTTCGCCGTCTTCCAATCGGTCCAATTCGATACGATCTTTGCTGCCGCGCCGACCGCCGTCGGCCAGACGATGGAGTTCGCGGGCTTCCAGGTCGATATCCTCACGCTGCTCTGCCTGCTCCTCTTTATGGGCGCGATGGGCAAGTCAGCTCAGTTCCTGCTGCACACGTGGCTGCCGGACGCGATGGAAGGCCCAACGCCGGTGTCGGCGCTCATCCACGCGGCGACGATGGTGACGGCCGGTGTGTTCCTCGTCGCGCGCATGTCGCCACTCTTTGAGTACGCGCCGAACGCGCTGTTGTTCGTCACCGCGGTGGGCGCGATCACCGCGTTCTTCGCCGCGACCGTCGGCCTCGTCCAAAACGACATCAAGCGGGTCATCGCCTATTCGACGTGTTCGCAGCTTGGCTACATGTTCGTTGCCTGCGGCGTTGGCGCATACGGCGTCGCAATCTTTCACTTGTTCACACACGCGTTCTTCAAGGCGCTGCTGTTCCTCGGCGCGGGCTCCGTCATCCACGCGATGCACCACGAGCAGGACATGCGGAACATGGGCGGGCTCGCTCCGAAGATCAGGATCACGTGGGTGATGATGCTGATCGGCACGCTCGCATTAACGGGTGTTGGCATTCCGCACCTGATTGGCTTTGCGGGCTTCTATTCGAAGGACGCGATTATCGAGGCCGCGTTCGGCGCGCACACCGCTTACAACTACGCATTCTGGCTGCTCGTCATCGCAGCCTTCATGACGTCGTTCTATTCGTGGCGGCTGATGTTCCTGACGTTCCACGGCAAGAGCCGCGCCGAGCACGAGACCTTCAAGCACGCGCACGAGAGCCCGTTGGTGATGCTCGCGCCGCTGGTCGTCCTTGCCGTCGGTGCCATTGGCGCAGGCATCGCGTTTAAGAAGCAGTTCCTGTCCGAGCCCGCCGCAGCGTTCTGGAACAAGTCGATCTTCGCGGGCCCCGGCAACGACATCCTCGATGCGATGCATCACGTGCCGGAGTGGGTCTACTGGTCGCCGTTTGCGGCGATGCTCACCGGGCTAGGGCTCGCCTATGTCTTCTACATCGCAAGCCCGGGACTGCCCGCGGCCACCGCGCGCACGTTTAAGCCGATCTACCTGTTCTTCCTGAACAAGTGGTACTTTGACGAGCTCTACAACTGGTTGTTCGTGAAGCCCGCGTTTTGGATCGGGCGCATGTTCTGGAAGACCGGCGACGGCCGCATCATCGATGGGCTCGGCCCCGACGGCGTGTCCGCCCGCGTCCTCGACGTCACCGGCCGCGTGGTCAAGCTGCAGACCGGATACGTCTATCACTACGCCTACGCGATGATGCTCGGCATAGCTGCAATCCTCATCTACTTCGCGTTTTCAGGGGGAGGCGTGCAGTAGATGTTTGATCTCAGCGAAACCCCGATCCTGTCGGTCATCACGTTCCTGCCGCTCGTCGGTGTGGCGTTCATTGCGTTCCTGCCGAAAGACGCACACCGCAACGCGCGCTGGGCAGCGCTGTTTACGACCGTCTTCACGTTCCTCGCCTCGCTCACGATCTGGGTGAACTTCGACGGGTCGACGGCCGCCTTTCAGTTCGTCGAAGAAGTGCCCTGGTTCGGGCCCGTCAAATACAAGATGGGCGTCGACGGCATCTCGATGCTGTTCGTCATTCTGACGACGTTCTTGATGCCCCTTTGCATTCTTGCGAGCTGGGAAAGCGTCCAGACGCGCGTCAAGGAATACATGATCGCGTTTCTGCTGCTCGAGACGCTGATGGTCGGCGTCTTCTGTGCGCTCGATCTGTTCCTGTTCTACCTGTTCTTCGAGGCAGGCCTCATTCCGATGTTCCTGATCATCGGCGTGTGGGGCGGGCCGCGGCGCATCTATGCGAGCTTCAAGTTCTTCATCTACACGTTGCTCGGCTCTGTGCTGATGCTGCTCGCCATGATGGCGATGTACTGGCAGGCCGGCACAACCGACATCACGGTATTGCTGCAGACGAAGTTCCCGGACGACATGCAGTGGTGGCTGTGGCTCGCGTTCTTTGCATCGTTCGCGGTCAAGATGCCGATGTGGCCGGTGCACACCTGGCTGCCGGATGCGCACGTCGAGGCGCCAACGGCCGGTTCCGTGATCCTTGCTGGCATCCTGCTGAAGATGGGCGGCTACGGGTTCCTCAGGTTCTCGCTGCCGATGTTCCCCGTCGCGAGCGCAGACTTCGCGACGCTTGTGTTTGTCCTGTCCGTCGTCGCGATCGTCTACACGTCGCTGGTCGCGCTCGCGCAGGAGGATGTGAAAAAGCTCATCGCCTACTCGTCGGTCGCGCACATGGGTTTCGTGACCATGGGCATCTTCACGTTCACGCACCAGGGCCTCGATGGCGCGATCTTCCAGATGCTCTCGCACGGGCTCATTTCCGCGGCGCTCTTCCTTTGCGTCGGCGTCATCTACGACCGGATGCACACGCGCGAGATCGCAGCGTTCGGCGGGCTTGCGAGCCGCATGCCGATTTATGCGGCCTGCTTCATGGTCTTCACGATGGCCAACGTCGGCCTGCCCGGCACGTCAGGCTTCGTCGGCGAATTCCTGACGCTGCTCGGCGCGTTCCAAGCGAAAACCGCAGTGGCCGTCGTCGCGACAACCGGCGTGATCCTGTCGGCTGCCTACGGGCTTTATCTCTACCGCCGCATGATCTTTGGCGAACTTGAGAAGCAGAGCCTGCGCAAGATCATGGATATGAACGCGCGTGAGATTGCCGTCATCGCGCCGCTCGTCATCCTCGTCATCTTCTTCGGTTTTTATCCGAGCCCCGTCCTCGACGTGACGGCAGCCTCGGTCAAAAATCTTGTCCAGAACTATGAGCAGGCGGTGCAGGCCGCGGCGCTTGCAACCAACTAGGTGCGGCCAGACCCGCCGCGGGACCAGCAATGACCTCACTTGCCGAACTGACACCGATCCTGCCGGAGCTGATCGTCGCCGTGGGTGCGATGGCGCTCCTGATGCTCGGCGTTTTCCTGCCTGAGACCGACGAGCAGGCGGAGCGGATTGGCTGGCTCGCGATCGGCGTCCTGGTGACTGCTGGGTTCGTGCTGGTCCAGAACGGCTGGGCACCTTCGCGCGTGTTTGACGGTGCCTTCGTCACCGACGGGTTCGCGGTCTTCATGAAGCTGCTTGTGCTGGGAGGGGCGGGCGTTGCCCTCATCCTTGCGTTCGACGAGTTCCGCCGCTTGGGCATCATGCGCTTTGAATACCCGGTGCTGATCCTGCTCTCGACCGTCGGCATGATGGTCATGGTCTCGGCCGGCGACCTCATCGCGCTCTACATCGGGCTCGAGCTGCAGTCGCTTGCGCTCTACGTGGTCGCCGCTTACCGGCGCGATAGCATCAAGGCGAGTGAGGCGGGGCTCAAATACTTCGTCCTTGGCGCGCTCTCTTCGGGCATGCTGCTTTATGGGGCATCGCTGATCTACGGCTTTACGGGCTCGGTCAACTTCCAGGTGATCGCGAATGCCGCGAAGGGTCCGGAGGCTGCAAGCAACCTCTGGCTGATCTTCGGCCTTGTGTTCTTGCTCGTCGGGCTCGCGTTCAAGATCTCGGCTGTGCCGTTCCACATGTGGACGCCGGATGTTTACGAAGGCTCGGCAACGAGCGTTACCGCATTCTTTTCAGCAGCGCCCAAGGTCGCTGCGATGGCGCTGCTCGTCCGCGTCATGCTCGATGCGTTTCCAGGCATTGGGCTGCAATGGCAGCAGATCATCGCGTTCCTCGCGGTCGCCTCGATGTTGCTTGGCGCATTCGCCGCGATCGGGCAGACCGACATCAAGCGCATGCTCGCCTACTCGTCGATCGCCAACATCGGCTTTGCGCTGATCGGCCTTGCAGCCAACAGCGAGCAGGGCACGCAGGGCGTGCTGATCTACATGGCGATCTACCTGGTGATGACGCTCGGCGCGTTTGCCTGTGTCCTCGCGATGCGCCGCGATGACAGCGCGGTCACTGAGATCTCTGAACTTGCAGGCCTTGCGCAGACCAACCTGCCGGTCGCGGTTGCGTTGATGGTGCTGATGTTCTCGATGGCCGGCATCCCGCCGCTCGCCGGCTTCTGGGGCAAGTACTACGTCTTCCTCGCAGCGATCGAAGGCGCGCAGCAGCAGCCTGCACTGTACATCCTCGCCGTCGTTGGCGTCCTGGCGAGCGTGGTTGGCGTCGTCTACTACCTCAACATCGTCGGCAAGATGTTCTTTGCCGAACCCGCTGAAGCGTTCGCGCCGGTCCCCGCGAAAACGTACGCTGTGATCATGGCGTCCACGATCATCACGATCGCAGGCTTCCTCGCGCTCGGGCCCTTCGTCGACGTCGCGGCTGCCGCGGCGAAGGCGTTCCAGTATTAGCGGGGCGGGCGACCGTCCGGCCTGGCCCGAGGAGACGTTCGACGGCACGCGGGTGGTCGCGCTGGACGAGGTCGACTCGACAAACACTGACGCGATGCGCCGCCTGACGTCGGCTAACGTGGCGCCAGACCGACCGTTCTGGGTCGTCTCAGACCTGCAAACAGCGGGGAAGGGCCGCTCGGGCCGGGGCTGGTCTCACCCGCGGGGCAATCTGGCCGCCAGTCTTGCGCTGCCGGCGCCGGCGGATGCGGAGACCCGCGGTCAGCTCGCGCTCGTCGCGGGGCTTGCGGTCTACGACGCTATCGCCGACGCGCTCCGCTCGGTTGCGCCGACCGCCCGCATCGAACTCAAATGGCCCAACGACGTCCTTGTCGAACGTGCCAAAATATCGGGCATTCTGATCGAGGCGACCGAGATCGCAGGCGCGTGGTGGGCGGTCGTCGGTTGTGGCATCAACATTGTTTCAGCCCCGGAGATTGCCGGGCGGGCTGCGATTTCGATGAACGAAATGGGAACCGACACGTCGGCGCCAGAAGTCTTGAAAGCCGTCGCGACGAACTGGTCGCGCCATCTCGAGCTTTGGCGGCACGGTGAAAACTTTGCGGCAATTCGCGCGCGGTGGTTGCAGTCCAGTCTGCCAATCGACACATCACTGACGGTAAACGCAGGTGACGAGCAGGTCGCCGGCTATTTTGCCGGCCTCGGCCCGCGGGGCGAGCTTCTCATCAAAGACCCATCTGGACGTATTCGGCGTGTAACGTTCGGGGACGTCGCCATCGCGCCATCACGCGGCATTGAGGACTGAATATGACGGATAAAGCGCCCCAGAGCGGGGCCGCGACGGACGAAGTCGTATTCATGCCGCTGGGTGGTGCCGGCGAAATCGGCATGAATGTCTACCTCTACGGGATCGGGCCACAGGACGACCGCCAGTGGTTGATGCTGGATTTGGGGCTGACGTTCCCGGGCGTCGAAGAGCCGGGCGTTGACGTCATCCTGCCGGACCTCACGTTCGTGCGTGAAGAAAAGGCGGCTCTTGCAGGCCTCGTGATCACACACGCGCACGAGGACCACATCGGCGCCGTCATCGAGCTTTGGCCATCGCTGCAGGTGCCGGTCTACGCGACGCCGTTCGCCGCCGGCATGTTGCGCGCGAAGCTCAATGAGTTTGGCGCGGCCGCCACGCCTGACATCCACGAGATCAAGCCAGGCGCGCGCCAGAAAATTGGCCGCTTCGACATCGAACTCGTCGACATGTCTCACTCGATTCCGGAGACGTCGGCGATTGCGATGCGGACCGGCCACGGGATCATTTTGCACACCGCCGACTGGAAGCTCGATCCCGAGCCCTACGTCGGCAACTCAACCGACATCGAAAAGCTGAAGGCGCTCGGCAAAGAAGGCATCACGGCGCTTATCTGCGATTCAACGAACGCGATGCGCGATGGGCGTTCGCCGTCCGAAGCTGAAATCGCAGCGTCGCTCGCGAAGATTGTCAAAGACTGTCCGCGCCGCGTCTGCATCACGACGTTCTCGTCGAACGTTGCCCGCATCAAAGCGATTGCGGATGCGGCGACCGCGACCGGCCGCACGTTCGTTGTCGCTGGACGCGCGCTGCATCGCGTGATCCAGGTTGCGATCGATACGGGCTACTTGCCCGAAGACTTCACCTATCACGACCAGGACTCGGTGAAGTCGATCCCAGCAGCCAACGTTCTGCTGCTTGTCACGGGAAGTCAGGGCGAAGGCCGTGCGGCGCTCGCGCGCATCGCCGACGACGACCACCCAACCATCTCGCTCGATCCGGGCGACGCGGTGATTTACTCGTCGCGCACGATCCCCGGCAACGAGAAGTCGGTCTTGCGCGTGCAGAACAAGCTTGCCGACATGGGCGTCAGCATCATCACTGACAACGATGCGCTCGTCCACGTCACCGGTCACCCGCGGCGCGACGAGCTCAAAGAGATGTTCGAGTGGACCAGCCCCAAGCTGCTTGTCCCGATGCATGGCGAGTCGCGGCACCTGCAGGAGAACGCGAAGCTGGCTAAGGCTGCAGGCATCAAGTCCGTGCCGGATGTGCGCAACGGCAAGATGGTGCGCCTTGCGCCCAACGGCGGGACGATCATCGACGAGGCGCCGACCGGCCGGCTCTACCGCGACGGCAAGTTGATCATTCCGGAAGGCGAGGGCTCCGTCCGTGAGCGGCGTAAGCTTGCCCACGTTGGGATTATCTTCGTCAGCGTCGTCACAAACGAGAAGGGCGACGTGATCGCAGATCCCGACGCCACCCTTGACGGCGTGCCCTTCGAGACGCACGACGGCAGCTCGATGGAGGATCTCGTCCTCGACACGATCGACGCGACCGTCGAAGGCATGAACCCGAAGCGCAGGCGCGATCCTGATGCGCTGGCCGATAGCGTGAAGCGCGCGGTCCGCAATGCCGTCGACCAGGTTTGGCGGAAGCGGCCGATCGTCAAAGTGCTCGTCAGCGTTGTCGAGCGGAAACGTTAGACAGCAGGCCCAAGGGGGTAGGGGAGCGCGGCGCATGATCGGACGTCTCAACCATGTCGCCATCGCGGTCAGCGATCTGGCCGCCGCCAGTGCGGTCTACCGCGACACGCTCGGCGCCGAAGTCGGCGCGCCTCAGGCCGAGCCGGACCACGGCGTGACGGTCGTGTTCATCACGCTACCAAACACCAAGATCGAACTGCTTGAGCCGCTTGGTGAGGGCTCGCCGATCGCCAAGTTCCTCGCCACCAATCCCGCCGGTGGCATCCACCATGTCTGCTACGAGGTCGACGACATCATCGCCGCACGCGACAAACTCCAGGCCGAGGGCGCACGCGTGCTCGGCGATGGCGAACCAAAGATCGGCGCGCACGGAAAGCCAGTGCTGTTTCTGCACCCCAAGGACTTTTGCGGCACGCTTGTCGAATTGGAGCAGGTCTAGATGGAGTGGGTATTCGCGATTGCGGTTTACTTCGTGACCTGGTGGATCGTGCTCTTTGCCGTCCTGCCCTACTTTGCGCGGCCGCAGCACGAGGCCGGCGAAATCGTGCCCGGCACACCAGAGAGCGCGCCGGCAGACTTCAGCCTTTGGCGGCTGGTGCTCGTCAACACGCTCGTGTCGCTGGTGGTCTTTGCGGGGCTATGGGCGCTGATCGTGTTCGATCCCTGGCAGCTCGGACAGCCACCTGACCTGCTCCCTCAAGGTGAAAGCTAGGCCGACTGGCCGATAGCCGGTTCGCCGGGGAGCGGCATGGTAAACTCGATCGTCGTCAGCTCGGGCCGCGACACCGCTCGCAACCGGCCGTCGTGCGCGCGGGCAATTTGGTCGCAAATATAGAGCCCAAGGCCGAGCCCGCCTTCGCCGTTCTTCTGCGGCCGTTCAAACGGCAGGAACAGGTTGCCGAGCCGCTCAGGCGGAATGGGTTTGCCTTCGTTCGAGACCGCGATGTGAAGCAGGCCATCGCCGGCGCCCGCGGTCAGCTTGACCGGTCGCCCTTCCGCACCATGTTGGACTGCGTTGGCGACGAGGTTCGAGATCATCTGCCCAATCCGCTGCGGGTCGCAGGTAACCGGTGGGATCGCGGCGATCTCGGTATCTATTGACGCGTGCGTCGCGGCCGAGACCTCGTTCACGACCCCGCCGATGATTGTCGTGATGTCGACGTCGTTGACCGTGAAGGCTTTGATGCCGCCGCCAAGCCGGCCGCGCGCGAAGTCCATCAGGTTGGTGATGATGGATTCCATCCGGTGCGCCGCCTTCTGCATCTCGTCGAGAACAAGCGTGCGTTGTTCTTCGCGCGCGCCCCCGCTCAACATCCGAATGCCAGCCTTCAGGCTCGCCAACGGGTTCCTCAGGTCATGCCCGACAACGGCAATGAACTGCTCGCGCAGGCGTGCGGTCTGGCGTTCATCGACGAGATTTGTTTGGCTCTTGCGGAGGCGCGAGCGCGCGTCGAGCTGTGAGGCGACAAGTTCGGCAAGCAGCTCAAACGTCTCGACCGTCGCGCCGTTCTTGAGCGACCGCGCCTTCCTGTCCATTGCGCAAAGCGTGCCGAAGAAGGTCCCATCACGTCGGCGGATCGGAACCGAGATGTAGCTCTTCAAACCCATGGCGTTGGCGAGTGCGTCATTGGCGTATCGTTCGTCGGTCGCCAGATCCTCAATGACGAGGCTCTCGTGACAACGCCGGACCTCGTTGCAAAGCGTATCATCGACCGGCACGCGGTCGCCGGATTTTATATTGAGCCCAGCGTCATCGAGGACCTGACAGGCGATCCACTCTTTATCCGTCAGCCGCGAGACGGAGCTGAAGCGCATACCGGTCAGGCGGCAACACACGTCGAGAACCTCTGCAACTTGCGGAATTGCGCGAACGTCGCGGATGTCCTGTTCTGTTGCGGCTTGATATTCAGCGTCAAAACTACTCATGAGACCGAACCTCCAATCGCACGCAATTGGTCCTCGCAGTCTTTTTACCGCCTCAACGTGTCAGACGAACACGCGATTTTTGCTTGCCGGTGCGACTGATCCAACCAGCTCGTTGGATGTGGCGAACTAATAGCCTGATTGGTCGCCGGCTAGCGCGACTGAAGCGGGTTGGCTCGCTTCAAATCGATCTGTGGGCTGCGGACCTCGCCGCGCGCAAGACCCGCGCTCCAGTCGAGCACAGAGCCCGAATACTCTTCGTCGTAAGCGTTCTTGAGGTTCTCAAGCGAGAGCGCGATTTCGCCGAGGGCGAACGCAAGCGCGTTGTCGAGCATTGACCCGAATCTGTCGTCGCTATCCTGACGAACGCTCCCGCGTGCCTGATCAAGTTTCGATTGCAACGCGTCGAACGCGCCATCGTCGCGTTCGGCGTCTTCGGCGATCGATTTGATGACGTCGCACGCCGTCTCGCGGAAATCGGTAAGGGCGTTCTGCAAATCCTCATGATCAGCAACAGACGAATCCTTGCTCGCATCGCCAATGCGCTCGATCAAAACAATCGACGTGTAGAGTTTCTCGACTTGATCGATGCGTTGCTCAAGCGGCGAACTGTCGGCGAGCTGAACACCGTCGGCGGCCGTGCGTGCCTCGCTTATGGCGCTCGTGTAGCGTTGGCGCGCGTCGTCGGTGTCTTCGTCACCGGCCACACCAGCCGCCTTGCTGATTTTGCCCGAGAGAAGATCAGCGCAGGCATGCAGCGCGGTGCGCAACTTGCGGCCGGTGCGCCGGCTCGCGGTTTCCGGCCAAACGAGAAGCGCGACGGCGACGCCGATCCCGCCGCCAAGCATGATCGCAAGGAACCGGTCGAGTGCGGTATCGATCGCGTTGCTTTCAGCGCCAAGGGCAATGGCAACGCCGGCGACCACGCCGTACCGCCAATCCGGGCGAAAGCCTGCTGCGAGATTGATGACAAACATCGTTATGGCGAGCGAGACGGCCGTCCCGTAGCCAAACGGAATTGCAAAGATCGTGAGCACCCCAATGACGCTGCCGACGAATGTCGCAAGCGCGCGGTCAATGGCCGCCGATAGCGTGTTGCCGACGCTCGGTTGGATGACGAGAACGGCGGATAACGCACCGACGAACATTTCACTCATGCCGAGCGTGCGCATCACAACAAACGTGATGGCCACCGCCGCGGCCGACTGCACCGCGAGGTGCAATGCGTAGAGCGCGCTCTCGTACGTGATGCCCCAGCCACGGAGGCGGTTCGTGATGCTGTCAGAAAACGGAAGGTCGAAAGAGGCCACGGCCCTGGCTCCGCGCAATATTGCCGAATTGCTGCGTCGCCAACGCCTCACATTGCAAAGCGTTCCGGGCGCGGTCGCGCGGCCGGTGCCATCGTCAGAACGGTTTGATGAGCTCGTAGGTGATGCGAACGGTGCAGAGTGCGCGATCTTTCGCGGCGCGTTCGACAGCAACGGTCAGCCGCGTTGACGGGTCGACAACCGCGGTCGTCCTGATGTCGAGCGCGTCACCGGTGCGTGCGCCGGTTGTCCGCCACGACGCACGGGCGTGGCGCGCGCGGTAGTGGCGCGTGACGGTGTCGGCATAAAACTGCGCACACGCGGTCACCGACGCCATGCCTCTGCGGCTGGATCGTTCGACGATGAACTTATCGACAGTGCTCGCGTCGGAATGCGCAAGCAGCCGCCACGTCCTGCCGAGGTGTTTGATGTAGGCCGCGATGCCATAAGCGCCGTCGCACACGGGTCCGGGGAAGGCGTTGCGGTCGCGCTTGCGAATCTCAGTCAGCGCTGCCGCGTGCGTCATGCCGAGTGTGAGGGTGTCGAACGGGCCACCGCCGGCGCGGGGCACCGCGGCCAAGCCGCCGACCGCGATGACGACGGCGCCAAGGGCGAGCGCAAGACTGGTGTCTGCGAGCTTCATTAATCTCACGCGCGAGCGGTACAAATGAGTGGTGAGGATATGCTCGCAGTCGGCGTAGAACAACGCGAATGCAGGGCCCGCCGGACAAAGCGTCTGGTTGCGTGTCGTGGCCGGTGCAAGTAACCCCAACGCATAACGGTTTGCCCGAACGTCCCGGAAGGCCCGCACGATGCGCCTCAGCCGCTACTTTCTGCCGATCCTGCGCGACACGCCTAAAGAGGCTGAGATCGTCTCGCACCAGTTGATGCTGCGCGCCGGTATGGTCCGGCAGGCGTCGGCCGGCATTTATTCGTGGCTGCCGCTCGGGCTCAGGGTGATGAACAAGATCGCCGACATCGTGCGCGAGGAGCAGAACCGCGCTGGCGCCGTCGAACTTCTCATGCCGACGATCCAGTCCGCCGATCTCTGGCGCGAGTCGGGCCGCTATGAGGCCTACGGCAAGGAGATGCTGCGCATCCAGGACCGCCATGAGCGCGACATGCTGTTCGGCCCGACCAACGAAGAGCTGATTACGACCATCTTCCGCGATGGCGTGAAGAGCTACAAAGATCTGCCGCGCAACCTCTATCACATCCAGTGGAAGTTCCGGGACGAGGTGCGTCCGCGGTTCGGCGTGATGCGCGGCCGAGAGTTTCTGATGAAGGACGCCTACTCGTTCGACTTGACGCCCGAGGACGGCAAGCTCGCTTACAACCGCATGTTCGTTGCCTACCTGCGCACGTTCGCGCGGATGGGCCTGAAGTCGATCCCGATGCGGGCCGATACCGGCCCGATCGGCGGCGATGCGAGCCACGAGTTCATCATTCTGGCGGATACCGGCGAGAGCCAGGTCTTTGGCCATCAGGATTTGTTCGATGGCCCGATCCCGGATGCCGCTACGGACTTTGACAGCGACCTACAGCCCATCGTCGATCGCTGGACATCGCTCTATGCGGCAACCGACGAGCAGCACGACCAGGCAAAGTTCGAGGCCGAAGTCCCGAAAGACAAACGCGTGACAGCGCGCGGCATCGAGGTCGGCCACATCTTCTTTTTCGGGACGAAGTATTCCGAGCCGATGGGCTGCCGCGTGCAGGGGCCTGACGGGAAGATGGTCGATCTGCAGATGGGCTCATACGGCGTCGGCGTCTCGCGCCTCGTCGGTGGCATCATTGAGGCAAGCCACGACGACAACGGCATCATCTGGCCGCTGCCGGTGGCGCCGTACGAGGTCGGCCTGATCAACATCAAAGCGACCGACGCGGCGGCGGCTGGCGAATGCGACCGGATTTACACCGAGCTGACGAACGCCGGCATCGAAGTGCTCTACGATGACACAGATGAGCGCGCGGGCGGCAAGTTTGCGACGATGGACCTCATTGGTCTGCCCTATCAGGTGAGCATCGGTCCGCGCGGCCTGAAAGACGGCAACGCTGAGTTCAAGGACCGTGCAAGCGGCGAAAAGTCAGACGTCTCCTTGAGCGGTGTCGTCGACAAACTCATCAACGACGTGAAGCGCCAGCGTCACTTGGTTTAGCCGACACCGCGCGGTCATCCACAGGGGCCACTTTCCGCCGCATTCGGCCCGATTGTGCGTGCAGCACAAAGGCCAACGCGGTATGCGGGCGGTGGCAGCAAGGGCCGGGGGACACGTGGCGGCAGTCAGCGACATTCAGGGGCGTGCGGAGACCGCGCGCAGCCAGGGCCGGAACCAGGATAGCGTCGACACTGCGCCGTTCGCGGGCTTTGAATGGATGCTCGCGATGCGCTACCTCCGCGCGCGCCGGAAGGAAGGCTTTATCTCGGTCATCGCAGGGTTCTCGTTCATCGGCATCATGCTCGGCGTTGCGACGCTGATCATTGTGATGGCCGTCATGAACGGTTTCCACGCGCAGCTCTTTGGCAAGATGCTCGGCCTCAATGGTCATGTGGCCGCGTTCAAGATTTCTGAGACCGGCGCGTTCGAAGGCTACGACGATCTGGCAACCAAGCTCGCGAATGTCGACGGGACCATCTCGGCAACGCCGCTCGTCGAGGGCCAGGTGCTCGTGTCGTCTCCGGCAAGCGCGGTCTTCGGGATCGTCCGCGGCATCTCTGAGCAGGGCCTCGCGAATACGCCGCTCGTCTCAAACAACGCAATCGCCGGCTCGTTTGCTGGCTTCGGCAGCGGCGACGGCATTGCGCTCGGGCGGCAGCTTGCAGAAAGCGTCCGGCTTCAGGTCGGCGACTTCGTGAAACTGATTTCGCCGCGCGGAACCTCGACACCATTCGGGACAGCGCCGCGCTCGAAGAGCTTCCGGATCGCTGCCATCTTCGACATGGGGATGTCGGAGTACAACAAGACCATGGTGTTCATGCCTCTTGGTCTCGCGCAAAAATTCTTCTCGAAGCGCAACACGGTCGACGTCGTCGAGGTCAAAGTCACGGACCCGAAGTCTGTCGAACGCAACGTCGCAGCGTTTGAGAAAGCTGTCGGTGATGGCGTCGTCTATCAAACGTGGAAACAGCGCAACCAGTCGTTCTTCACCGTGCTCGAAGTCGAGCGAACGCTCATGTTCATTATTCTGTCGCTGATCATTCTGGTGGCGGCGCTCAATGTCATCTCCGGCATGATGATGCTTGTCAAAGACAAGTCGCGAGACATCGCGATCATGCGAACGATGGGGGCGACACGGAACGCGATGCTGCGTGTGTTTCTCATCACCGGCGCGTCGATCGGTGTCGTCGGCACAATCGCGGGGTTCATCCTCGGCATCGTCTTCTGCTGGAACATTGAGAGCATTCGCCAGGGCGTGCAGTGGCTGACGGGCACGACACTGATGGACCCAAAGATCTACTACCTGAGCAAGCTGCCCGCTGAGATCGATCCCGTCGAGACCGGCTTGATCGTTGCCTTTGCGCTCGGCCTCTCCGTGCTCGCAACGATCTATCCATCGTGGCGGGCTGCCAATCTCGATCCGGTCGAAGCGCTGAGGTACGAGTAGCGCCATGGACGCCCACGCGCCGCGCCCTGTGCTGCAGCTTGAAGATCTGCAGCGGTCCTTCCACCAGGGCTCACGAGAGATCCGCGTCCTCGCCGGCGCTTCGGCTGATCTGTGGCCCGGCCAGGCCGTTGCCCTCGTCGGCCCTTCGGGCGCCGGCAAGTCAACGCTGCTCCACACCGCAGGTCTGCTCGAGACGCCGGATGCTGGGTCCGTACGCATCAACGGCCGCGATTGTGCGGGCATGAGCGACCGCGAACGCACGCGGGTTCGCCGCGCCGAGATGGGCTTTATTTACCAGTTCCACCAACTGCTGCCGGAGTTCTCGGCGGCCGAAAACGTTATGATCCCACAGCTCATCCGCGGCCGTGACAAGCGCCAGGCGCGCGCGCACGCAGATGAACTGCTCACCAACCTCGGCCTTGGCGAGCGGCTCGATCATCGCCCCGCTGAACTCTCGGGCGGCGAGCAGCAGCGCACCGCAATTGCCCGTGCGCTCGCGAACGCGCCGCGGTTTCTGCTTGCCGATGAGCCGACTGGCAACCTTGATCCTGAAACGTCCGAACGCGTCTTTCGCGACCTCACCCGGATGGTTGAAGAGACGCAGGTCGCAGCGCTCATCGCGACGCACAACATGGACCTCGCGCGGCGCATGCACCGCGTGCTCCGGCTGGAGGCCGGCCAGCTCGTCGAGATGACGCCTAGCGCGGTTATCTGATACGCTTCGGCGGTGTTTCACGAGCGCGACCGGTCATGAACGAACACGTCCGCCACATCTCTGAACCGCGCACGCCGACGCAGGCCGCAGAAGGCCTGCCGCGCTGGCGGTGGACGCTTGATGAGTTTGAGCGGTTCATCGACCTCGGCATCTTCTCGGAAGGCGATCGCGTCGAACTGATTGGCGGGGAGATCGTGCCGATGTCGCCAAAGGGCAATCAACACGAGGCGATGCGCCAGCGGCTCCATGGATGGCTTCGCCGCAACCTCCGCGATGATATCGACTATCAGATCGAGCCGGGCTGGCGCGCCGGTGCCGGGCACTATGTTGAGCCTGACTTCCTGCTGCACGCGCGCGGAACTCGGGCGAGCGATCTGCCGGGCAGCGATGCGCTGCTCGTGATCGAAGTGAGTGATGCAAGCCTGAGCTTCGATCTTTCATCGAAGAACGTCATCTACGCGAGCCTCGGCGTTGAAGAGTACTGGGTGATCGAAGCCCGCACTGGCACGACGCACGTCCATCGTGCACCAGGCGCCGAGGGTTACGGCGACATCCGCAAAGTGCCCGACACGGAGCCGCTGACCGCACTGCGCGTTTCCGGACTTACGTTGACGCTCGCGAACCTTTCGCTTTGATCTGATCGGCTCATGTTCCTCAGCATCTTTGACATCTTCAAGGTCGGCATTGGGCCGTCGAGTTCACATACGATGGGGCCGATGGTTGCGGCCGGCCGGTTCCTCGACACGCTTCGAACCGGTGAGCCCATCCCCGGCGCCGGCGCGCCGGCCGCAGTGTCATGCACATTGCACGGCTCGCTTGCGTGGACCGGCAAGGGTCACGCGACCGACCGTGCCGTCCTGCTCGGACTTGCCGGTGAAACACCCGATGGAATTGATCCGGCGGAGGTCGCTGCGATCGTCGATCGGGTGACCAGCGACAAACGCGTGACGCCGCCGGACTTGCCGTCGCTTGTTTTCGATCCAGAGACCGATGTCGCTTTCGACTATGGCCCGCCACTTGAGGGGCATGCCAACGGTCTCGTGCTTCGTTGCCACGATGCTGATGGCAACTTGCGGAACGAAGAGACGTACTATTCCGTCGGTGGTGGCTTCGTGCTGACCGAGCGCGAACTGGCGGACCGCAACACGACGCCGGATGCGCGTCAGGCGGCACTGGCGGAAGAGGGCGTGCCCTATCCGTTTGCGAGTGGCGAACAGATGCTGCGGATGGCTGGCGAAACCGGTCTTTCGATCGCAGAGATGAAGGCTGCTAACGAAACGGCTGCCAGTGGCGACCGCGCCGCGGTCAGCGCCCGCATTGATGCGATCGTGACCGAAATGAACGCCTGTATCGACCGCGGCATGGCGACTGACGGCACGCTGCCGGGCGGCCTCAAAGTGCGCCGCCGGGCAAAGGGCATTCACGACAAGCTCAACGCCGAGCGCGGGTCGAACGTCGCGCAGCCGCACGCGCTTTCCGAGTGGCTGCATGTCTACGCGATGGCCGTGAACGAGGAGAATGCGGCAGGCGGCAAGGTTGTTACTTCGCCGACCAACGGGGCCGCTGGTGTGGTCCCGGCCGTGCTCCGCTACTACCGCGATCACTGCGTCGGCACGGTCCCCGATGGCATCGAAACGTTCATGCTGACGGCGGCTGCGATCGGCGGGCTTATCAAGCACAACGCGTCGATCTCGGGCGCTGAGGTCGGTTGCCAGGGCGAGGTGGGATCTGCTGCTGCGATGGCGGCGGCCGGTCTCTGCGCGGCGCTGGGGGGCACGCCCGCGCAGATTGAGAATGCCGCCGAAATCGCGCTCGAACACCATCTTGGGATGACCTGCGATCCGGTCGGCGGTTTGGTTCAAGTGCCGTGCATCGAGCGCAATGGGCTCGGTGCGACGAAGGCGGTTGCGGCTGCGTCGCTGGCGCTGCGCGGGGATGGCGAGCATGTAGTGCCGCTGGATGCCTGCATCGAGACGATGCGGCAGACCGGGCGCGATATGGATGAGCGCTACAAAGAGACGAGCCGGGGCGGGCTGGCGGTCAACCTGCCGGGATGCTGACCGGGGCCGCGCGTGCCGCCGCATACTCACAAACCGCCCTGCCGAACGCTTCGAACACCGCGCGATTGACCGGGTTCGTTTGCGGGTCCCATTCCGCGTGCCATTGGACGCCGAGTGCGAACCCGCGCGCACCCTTGATGGTGATCGCTTCGATGGTGCCGTCGTCGGCATGGCCTTCGACGCTGATGTTTGCGCCGGGCTCCAAGATGGCTTGACCGTGCAGTGAGTTGACGCGGATCGTCTCCTGCCCGATGAGGCGCGCGCTCGTGCTGCCGGGTTCAAGATGCACGTGGTGCCGGTCGCCGAAGATCACGTTCGGGTCGGGATGGATCTCGCCCGTCTCAAGGCGCGGCATGCGGTGGTTGATGCGGCCCGGCAGCTCGCGGACTTCCGGGTGAAGGGTCGCGCCAAAGGCAACCGCCATCTCCTGCAGCCCGCGGCAGATACCAAGCAACGGCATGCCGCGTTCGACCGCACGGCGGCTTGCGTCAAGCGCGACATCATCGCGGCGCTCGTCATAGGGCTCATAGGCCGGCGTGGGCGTTGCGCCGAAGTGCGTTGGGTGCACGTTCGCGCGGCCGCCGGTCAGCAAGATCCCGTCGACAGACTCCATCAGCGTGTCGACATCCGTGATGCGCGGGTGGCCCGCGAACATCATCGGCAGTGCGCCGGCGACGTCTGCGACGGCCCGCATGTTGCGCGCGCCGACCATCTGAATTTGGAACCGGCCTTCGACCTCGCGCGCGGTGCCGATCACGCCGATGATCGGTTTGCGCACGGTGATCTTGTTTCGTTCGCTCATGGGATTGCGTCTCCGCGCCGCCCTTCGGCCACCCGAAATGCCACAGATGACGGGCCGGGCCAAATGGCGGCGGGCTGTGGGTCATCCGGGGCCTGTGAGCGCGTGGCAGCGCCGCACTCGCGGGGGATGCCAAGGCCGCTTAGTTTCGCTCCATGAGCAAACCGATTCGAGCCGCTGATATCGATGATGGCGTCGGGCGCGCTGCGGCCGCGCGCTTCGTGCACCTCAAAGTGCATTCTGCCTACTCGCTGCTCGAGGGCGCGCTGCCGATCGCCAAGCTCGCGAAACTGGCGGCCGGGCACGGGTTCAGCGCGATCGGCTTGAGCGACACCGGCAATCTGTTCGGCATTCTCGAATTTTCAGAGAAGTTGTCCGCCGCCGGCATACAGCCGATCGCGGGCCTCAGCCTCAGCATCGACTTTGGCGATACGTCGGAACAACTTAGCGCGCGGGCGATGCCGGTGTCGAAATCCGGCGACGGTGCCATTGCACTCTTTGCAATGAGCAAAGCCGGTTACGCCAATCTCATGAAGCTCGCGAGCCAGGCGTTCTTTGACCCGTCCGAGACGGACCTGCCGCATGTCGGCATTGAACGGCTGAAGGCGCACCACGAAGGACTGATCGCACTGACGGGCGGGCCCGCAGGGCCGATCGATCGGGCTTTCACCGATAGCCAGTCCGATCGCGCGACAGGCCGGCTTCAAACGCTGCACGCGCTGTTTGGCGACAGGCTCTACATCGAGCTGCAGCGCCATGGCCTGGCCGACGAGAAGCGCGTCGAGCCGTTGCTGGTTAAAGAGGCCTACGCGCGCGGCATCCCGCTGGTCGCCACCAACGAGGTGTTCTTCGCGACGCCCGCGGACCACAAGGCGCATGATGCGCTGCTCTGCATCGCCGACGGCCGCTACGTCGTCGAGGAGGACCGCCGCCGAATTACGCCGGACCATCACCTGAAGTCGGCAGAGGACATGGCCGCGCTCTTCGCCGATCTCCCCGAGGCGATCGAGACCACGTTCGAGATTGCGCAACGGTGTGCGTTCCGCCCGCTTGGCAAGGATCCGATCCTGCCGCGGTTCGTCTCGGCGGGAGACGGCGCGAGCGAGCAGGACCAGCTCAAGGCGGAGGTGGCTGAGCTTCAAAGGCAAGCGCGCGAAGGCCTCGGCCGGCGGCTGGAGGCGGCTCCACCGGCTGAGGGCTACACGCGGGACGACTACGAGAAGCGGCTCGCCTTCGAGCTCGGCGTTATCGAGAAGATGGGGTTTCCGGGCTACTTTCTGATCGTCGCCGACTTTATTCAGTGGGCGAAGGGGCAGAGCATTCCGGTCGGGCCAGGCCGCGGCTCAGGCGCCGGATCCGTGGTTGCATGGTCGCTCACCATCACCGATCTCGACCCGCTCCAGTTCGGGCTGCTCTTCGAGCGGTTCCTCAATCCTGAACGCATCTCCATGCCGGACTTCGACATCGACTTCTGTCAGGATCGGCGTGACGAAGTCATTCGCTACGTGCAGCAGAAGTACGGCCACGATCGCGTCGCCCAGATTATCACACACGGAAAGCTGCAGGCGCGTGCCGTGCTGCGCGATGTCGGCCGCGTTCTGCAAATGCCGTTCATGCAGGTCGACCGGCTCTGCAAGATGGTGCCGAACAATCCGGCGAACCCGGTGACGCTGCCGGAGGCGATCGAGGACGAACCGCGCCTCCAAGATGAGCGCGACAGCGACCCGGCCGTCGCCGAACTGCTTGAGATCGGCCAGAAGCTCGAAGGTCTCTACCGCCACGCCTCAACCCACGCGGCCGGCATGGTCATCGGCGACCGCCCGCTGGATGAACTCGTCCCGCTCTATCGCGATCCGCGATCGAACATCCCGATCACGCAGTTCAACTGGAAGCTCGTCGAAGCCGCGGGCCTTGTGAAGTTCGACTTCCTTGGCCTGAAGACGCTGACGGTTCTCGAAAAGGCAGTTGAACTCATCGAGAAGGGCCGTGGCATCAAGATCGATCTGCCAAGCCTGCCGCTCGACGATACGGCGTCATATGAGATGCTTGCGCGCGCAGATACCGTTGGCGTGTTCCAGCTTGAAAGCCAGGGCATGCGCGAGAGCCTGAAGCAGCTCAAGCCTGACCGCTTGGAAGACATCATCGCCATGGTCGCGCTCTACCGGCCGGGCCCAATGAGCAACATCCCGACCTACATCAACCGGAAGCACGGGCTTGAGGAGCCTGACTACCTGCACCCGATGCTCGAAGACATCCTGCGCGAGACCTACGGCGTCATCATCTATCAGGAACAGGTGATGCAGATCGCACAGGTCATGGCGGGCTACTCGCTCGGCAAGGCGGATGTGCTCCGCCGTGCGATGGGCAAGAAAGACAAGGCTGCAATGGCCGAGCAGCAGGCCGAGTTTGTGAAGGGCGCGGTTGCGAATGGCGTGAAAGAGAAGGACGCCTCCTACATATTCGAACTGGTCGATAAATTCGCGGGCTACGGCTTCAACAAATCGCACGCGGCCGCCTACGCGCTCGTCGCCTATCACACGGCCTATCTCAAGGCGAACTACTGTGAGGAGTTCCTTGCAGCCTCCATGACGCTCGACAGGGCCAACACGGAAAAGCTCGCCGTCTTCGCCGCCGAAGCGCAGTCCAACAACATCCCTGTCGCGCCACCGTGCGTGAATGCATCCGATGTCGACTTCTCGGTCGAGCCGCCCCGGAGCGACGGCGCCATGCGGCCGATCCGCTATGCGCTTGCAGCGCTCAAGAACGTCGGCGAGGGCGCAGTGCAGACGATCGTTGACGCGCGGCGCGACGGCGGCCCGTTTGCGGACCCCTCAGACTTCGCGCGCCGCCTCAATGCCAAAGCCGTCAACCGGCGCTCGCTGGAGATGCTGGCGTCGGCCGGTGCATTCGACGGGCTTGGCCTCGATCGCGCGGCCGCCTTCGCAAACGCCGAGCAGATGTTGGCGCTGGCAAACCGGCTTGCCTCAAACGCTGAAAGCGGGATCGATGATCTGTTCGGCGGCGGCTCCGGCGCCGGTCCTGCCGCGCTCGATCTCGTCAAAGCGAAGGCCTGGCCGCCGATGGAACGGCTTGATCGCGAGTTCGCGGCGATTGGCTTTTATCTATCTGGCCACCCGCTAGACGAGTACGCAGCAGTCCTGGCATCTGAGAAGATCTACACGCAGTCTGGCTTTACGGAGGCTGCCAAAGGCGGCATCGCGTCCGGCCGGATCGCGGGGATCGTCGTTGGCGCGCGCGAGCGGAAGTCGCAGAAGGGCAATGCCTACGCCTTCGCGAGTTTCACCGATACGACCGGGCCATTCGAGGCGATCGTCTTTTCGGAGCTGCTGAACGAAAAGCGTCAACTCCTCAAAGCCGGCACGCCAGTCGTCGTTGGTGTCGAGGCTGACAAGGACGGCGAGAGCCTGCGGCTGCGCGCGACGGGTCTCGAAGCGCTTGAGGATGTTGCACGTCGTGCGCGGCAAACGCTTGTTGTGCAACTTGACCCGGCAGCCTTCGCGAACGGTGGCGCGGCCGAAGCCATCACTGCGATCCAGTCTCTTCTCCGCCCAGGGAAGGGCAGTGTGCGCTTTATGATGACCTTGTTTGATCGCGCTGAGAAAATCGACTTTGCGCTGCCCGGCAGGTTCGAGACGAGCCCGGCCGTGCGCGGTGAACTGACGACGCTGCCCGGCGTGCTCGACGTCATGTCCGCCTAATTAATCGTTCTGCGTCACTTCGAATTTCCGTCAAAATTGCTCGTCATCGCCAGCGCCGCACTCAGCAAGGCGAGGCAAAAATGGTGACAGCAGAGGCCTTTTGGGACGGCTCGGCCCAAAAGTATGCAAAGAGCAAAATCAAGGACGAGAAGTCATACGCGCTGACGCTTGAGCGTGTGCGCAATCACCTCAATCCAGGCGATCGCGTGTTTGAGCTTGGCGGCGGCACCGGCACGACGGCGATCAAGCTGCACCACGGCGTCGCGTCGTACGTCATGAGCGATGTCTCGACAAAGATGCGCGAGATTGCAAAGCGGCGCGCGATCGAAGCCGGTGCGGGCAACATCGAGGTTGTGGCGGCCGACGCAAGTTCGATCGGTGATCGCGCCGAGAGTTTTGACGCGGTGCTCGCGTTCAATCTGTTGCATCTTCTGCCGGATGTTCCAAAGACCGTCGCAGACGTGCGCTGCCTCCTGAAGCCCGGTGGCCTGTTTATCTCAAAGACACCGTGTTTCTCGGGCCGGCCGATGATGCGTGGGCTCGTTGGCGTGATGAAGTTGGTCGGCAAGGCGCCGCCACACGTCTGGTTTCTGTCGCCAGATGAGATCGAGCAACTGCAGATCGACGCGGGGTTCGAGATCATCGAACGCGGCGACTTTCCGCCGAAGGTGCCGTCCCGATTCACTGTCGCGCGCCGGGTCGGGTAGCTGGCGCTAGCTCGACTTCTCGGTCGGCAGCTTGATCGTCATCTCTTTTCCGCCGAGCCCGTGCACCGAGTCGTGGCCACGAATTGTGACCTCTGTAACGCCGTCCGGGATGCGCACGTTGCCGAGCGACCGCGTGAACGGTTGCTCATCGACATGCGGGTGGAAGAGCTTGCGCCGGCCCAGCACAGTGCCGTCGGGGGCGACAACATCCCAACGGTCGGCATAATGGTCCCAGCCGGTGTCCGCGTGCTTGAGCGTCACCGTAAACCGGTAGATCCCCTCATCGGTTTTTTCGGCTTTCGCATCGAGTACGTCGACTTCGCCGGCCGCGGTCGGGCCTGTGACGGCGAATAAACCCGCGATGACTGCTACAAGCAGCGTACCCGCCCGCAGGCCCAAAGCGCGTGATCGATTGCGAAGTTGGCGCATGATCGGTCGGCTCCCTGTATTGACCGTGACGCGGCGTGCCCGCTTGCCGCGGACCGCTCCACAGCGTAAGCGCGAAACATGGTACCAAGGAGACGTGGCTGATGGGCGCTGGCGGATCAACCCGATTCGTTGTGATCACGCTTGCGGCAAATGCCATCGGCGCATGTGCCAAGTTGGCGGCGTTTGCTTACACGGGCTCGTCGGCGATGCTGGCGCAGGCGGTGCAGTCACTCGTCGGCGCGTCGAGCCAGGGCCTGCTGCTGTCCGGACAGGCGCGCGCGACGGGCCCTGCTGACCAACACCATCCGATTGGTCGTTCCGGAGAACTTGCTGTTTGGCGCTTGGTCGTTGCGATCCTGCTGTTCGCGCTTGGCGCAGGCGTCGCGATCTCCGAGGGCGTGCATCAGCTCACCGATCCGCAGCCGATTAGAAATGCTTGGGTCAATTACATCGTGCTCGGCGCGGCGTTCGTCATCGAAGGGCGCGCGCTCTTTGCAGCGATCCACACGTTCAGGGCGCGCCATCGCGGCGAACCGGCGCTGGATGCTCTGCGGGCCTCCAGCGAGCCAGTGCTGTTTCCAATCCTGTTTGAGACTGCCGCAGCGCTGATCGGCCTCGCGGTCGCGCTCACCGGCGTGCTGCTCGCCGATCAGTTCGGCATCCAGGAAGCCGACGGCGTGGCGTCCATCGCCATCGGATTGCTGCTTGCCTATGTCGCAGCGATTTCAGCGGTCGAAGTGAAACGTCTGTTTGACGGCGAGCCTGCAACCCCATCAATGCGCGACGGCATTCGCGATATCATCGCGCAGACCGTTCGGGGCGAAGCGAGCGTCCGCGAGATCACCGCGATTGAAACGATGCAGCTCGGTGCGACGTCAGTCTTCGTGACAGCGCGCCTCGCGTTCGACGACCGGGCGACGGCGGCCGACGTGGCCGTGATTGCGCAGCAGATCGAGATCGCGGTTCGCGCGCACTACGCAAACGTCACAAAGGTCGTCATTGCGGCCCAGCCGCAGGCGGAGCTTCTCGCGAAGTTTGAGGCAGACGCCTAGCGGTCTATCACTGCCGCAACCGTTGCAACCGAACCGGGGCCAGCCGATGTTCACGTCAAACGAGCTGAGAGACGCGGCCGAACGCGTCTACACGCAGATGCAGCCAACGCCGCAACTCAATTGGCCGACCCTCTCAAATCGTGTGGGCGCGGAGGTGTGGGTCAAGCATGAGAACCATACGCCGACCGGCGCATTTAAAGTGCGCGGCTCCATCACATTCATCGATTGGCTGAAGCGGAATACTCCAGACGCGCGCGGCATCATCACGGCGACGCGCGGCAATCACGGGCAGGGCCAGGCGCGGGCTGCGACGGCGGCCGGGCTAATCGCGAAGGTGCTCGTGCCGCGCGGCAACTCGGTCGAGAAGAACGCCGCCATGCGCGCGTTCGGAGCCGATCTCGTCGAGTTCGGCGAGGACTTCGACGAAGCGCGCGTGGAAGCGTTCCGACTGGCAGACGTCGAAGGTCTCACGATCGTGCCGCCATTCCATCGCGAGATCGTGCGCGGCGTTGCGACCTACGCGTTTGAGCTCTTCTCCGCGGTCCGCGATCTCGATGCGGTCTACGTGCCGATTGGCTGCGGCTCCGGCATCTGCGGTCTCATATCCGCGCGCGACGCGCTCGGCCTGAAGACGGACATCATCGGCGTCGTCTCTACCGAAGCCCCAACGGCGAAGCTCTCGGCGGAGGCGGGCCGGCTTGTGTCGACGGAGACGGCCGCCACCTTCGCGGACGGCATGGCGGTGCGCGTCCCGGTGCAGGAGGCCCTCGACATCTATAGCAAGGGGGCAGCGCGCTTTGTGGCCGTCAGCGACGACGAAGTGGCGGATGCGATCCGTGTGCTGTTTAAAGACACGCACAACGTCGCTGAAGGCGCAGGGGCTGCCCCGCTCGCAGCGCTGATGCAGGAACGCACCGCGATGGCCGGCAAGCGCGTTGGTGTGATCTTGTGCGGCGGCAACATCGATACGCCGAAGTTCCGTGAGGTCTTGAGCGGTGCAACGCCCGCGCCGTAAGTTGCGACGTTGGCTTATTCAGCGTTTGGAGTTCAGTGATGGACCGCAGAGAGTTTCTGGCGCGTACGGGCGCGGGCGCCGCCATGACAGGCGCGGCGCTGACAGCCGGTACGCAAGCTGCGGCCGACGAGCTGGGGCAGGGCCCAACTCAGAGTGCAAGTCCGAGTCCAAGCCACGATCCAAACGCAGTTGTCGTCGACCTCGTCGGGCTGCCATCAGCCGACGCCAACGCTGCGTTGTTCGATGCTGCGTCCGCGCTTGGTCATACGCTGCGCGAGCTGAGCGGCAGTAGGCTCGCCTTCACGTATCGGCTGGCCGACACGGCATTGCCGGAAGGCGTCTTTGTTTCGGCGCACGACCATCTCGCCGATCGTGCCCCGGCCTTGCACGCAATCGCTGGCTTGCCAGGAAGCAGTGCCTATCCGTCGATGCTGCCGGCCTGGCTCGCTGCCGGTGGTGGCCAGATGCTCTGGGACAGCATCGCCGCTGAGGCAGGTCTTGGGTTTAAGCCGCTCGCGATTGGGGTGTTGCCCGGCAATGGCGGTCGCCGATCCATCGCGGCGCTCCATGTTCCGTTGGCGCACTGGCGAGCCCTGCCTCAACCTCGCCGCGTGCAGCTTGAGCTGGCGGCGCTCCGTGGCTTTAACGACGGGATTGCAGGCGCCATCACACACGACCGGCTTATGCAGGCTCCAGCGACCGACGATGCGCCGCGCGAAGACCTGGTCGCGCGCGCCATCGCCCATCTGACGAATCGCGGCGTGCCAAACCCGCTCGCAGAGACGCTTGCGCGCTCACAAGCAGCGCTTCTCCCGGCCAAATCGGCAAAAAATTCCGTTTGAGTACGGTTAATTCTACGCATTCCCGGCTCGAATGGGCTTAAACGCGTCGCAGTTTGCAGTATGACTAAGGCGGGCCGAGTCGGCAGGGTTGTCAGTGGCGGTGCAACGAGGCCGGGCTCAACCGGAACAATTTCGCTCGCAGCATCACACACGATTGATGCGCTGGCGGTCAGGACTGCGACAAGGAGAGCAACATGGCCGATCATGATTACGTGGCCGACGTGAAGCGATACGACCCGAATGCCGACGAGGCGAAGGTCCAGGCGATCGTGAAACACCTCGGCATTGCGCTGAAAAGCCGGGACGCCTCGCTGGTGTCGTGTTCATCGAAGGATGAGCTCGCACGCGTGCGCGATAGCTGGTGCAAGAAGAAGCTCAACTGCTCGGAAGACGATGCGGCGCTTGACGCTGCAATCAACAGCGTCTGCGAACAGATGAAAGCTGACAGCCGCAAGCACCGCGTGCCGTTCTACTATCTGCTTGCGCAGAAGCTGGACAAAATGGCTGCGATCTAAGGATCGCAACTGCCAGAAACCGACGTAGAGGCCTCGCCATGTGCGGGGCCTTCGTCGTTTCAGACAACGTTTGAACGTGCCGATCGTCGCAAAGTGATGGCGTAGCGCTTGCACTTCCAGAATTGGTCAGCAATGCTGACCTAAATCTGATTGCACGGTTCGGCCGCCGACGATGAGATGACGGCGCGGCCGACGTCAAAGCGAGGGTGACATGCCGAAGCAACGCGTGACGCTGCGGGACAAGTTCGACCTCTCGGAGCACCGCCAGATTCTGACCGGGACGCAGGCTGTCGTCCGGCTCGCGTTGATGCAAAAGCAGCGCGACCGCGCAGCCGGGCTCAACACCGCCGGCTACATTTCGGGCTATCGCGGGTCGCCGATCGCAGGCCTCGAAGGCGCGTTCCAGCGCGTCGGCGATCTGCTCGCCGACAACGACTTGGTCTTCCATCCAGGCCTCAACGAAGACCTTGCTGCAACGGCTGTTTGGGGATCGCAGCAGGCGGAGCTGCGCGGCGAAGGCAAATACGATGGCGTCTTCGGCATGTGGTACGGCAAGGGGCCGGGCGTTGACCGCACCGGCGACGTCTTTCGCCACGCAAACCACGCGGGCACCGCAAAGCACGGCGGTGTCCTCGCGCTGATGGGCGATGATCACACCTGCGAAAGCTCGACCTCGGCGCACCAGTCCGAGTTCGCGATGGTCGACTTCATGATCCCGGTGCTCAATCCTGCCGGCGTCCAGGAGATCCTCGACTACGGCCTGCTCGGGTTCGCGATGTCGCGCTATGCAGGCGTTTGGGTCGGCCTCAAGTGCGTGAAGGACAATATTGAATCGACTGCGACCGTGGATGGCGATCCAGACCGCGTCGAGATCGTCATGCCCGGCCGCGACGTGTTCGACATGCCAGATGGCGGCCTCAACATTCGCCTGCAGGACGAGGCCCTTGCGAAAGAAGCCCGCCTGCACGACTTCAAGCGACCGGCAATTCTCGCGTTTGCCCGGGCCAACCGCTTCGACCAGATCATTATGAGCGGCGGCCAATCGGCCAAGCTCGGGATCGCGACGACGGGCAAGTCATATCTCGATGTCCGCCAGGCGCTGGATCAGCTTGGCATCGATGAAGTGGAAGCGAGCCGCCTTGGTATCCGCCTCTACAAGGTTGCGATGACTTGGCCGCTTGAGCCGAAGGGCATTGCGGAGTTCGCAGACGGGCTTGAGACGATCCTCGTCATTGAGGAGAAGCGCTCGCTCATCGAGACGCAGATCAAAGAGCAGCTCTTCAACGTCCCAAACTGTCCGGATGTGCTCGGCAAGAAAGACGAAAACGAGCAGTGGTTGTTCCCGGCAAAGGGCGCGCTTGATCCCAATGACATCGCAATCAGCATTGGCGAGCGGCTAGTCGCGATGGGCTGCGACGGCGAGGCGCTTCGCGCGCGGCTCGATCAATTGAAGCAGGTGCGCGGCAACCGTCCTGCACATGCCGACGCCTTTGCCCGCGTCCCGTACTTCTGCGCCGGCTGCCCGCATAACACGTCAACGAAAGTGCCCGAGGGTGCACGCGCCTACGCCGGCATCGGCTGCCACTACATGGCGCAGTGGATGGACCGCGAGACCGAGGGCTTCACCCACATGGGCGCCGAAGGCGTCAACTGGGTTGGCGAAGAGCCGTTCTCGACACGCGATCACGTGTATCAGAACCTCGGCGATGGCACGTACATCCACTCCGGCAGTCTCGCAGTTCGCGCAGCCGTCGCAGCCGGCACGAACATCACCTACAAGATCCTCTACAATGACGCCGTCGCGATGACCGGCGGCCAGTCGCTCGACGGCGGCATGACGACGGGGCAAATCGCGCAGCAATTGCTCGCCGAAGGCGTCAAGAAAGTCGTCATCGGTACGGATGAGCCGGAGAAATACCGCGACCGCTTCGACAAGCCGCGCGGCGTGCCCGTCGTCCATCGCCGCGATCTCGAGACCGCGCAGCGCGACCTTGCAAAGATCGAAGGCGTGACGGCGCTCATCTACGATCAGACGTGTGCCGCTGAGAAGCGCCGCCGTCGCAAGCGCGGCGAGTTCCCCGATCCCGACCGGCGGATCTATATCAACCCGGCTGTCTGCGAGGGCTGTGGCGATTGCGGGATCAAATCGAACTGCGTCGCGATCCTGCCGCTTGAGACGGAGCTTGGCCGCAAGCGCCAGATCGACCAGTCCGCCTGCAACAAAGACTATTCCTGCGTTGAAGGCTTCTGCCCGAGCTTCGTCACCGTCCACGGCGCGAAGCCGAAGAAGTCGGAGGGTGCCTCAAAGACCGCAGGCATCGCAGAAATGCTCGGCAGCCTGCCTGAGCCGGCACTGCCTGATCTCGATGAGGCGTCGCGCGCCGTCATCGTGACCGGCGTCGGCGGTACGGGCGTCGTGACGATCTCGGCGGTGCTCGGACAGGCAGCTCATATTGCGGGCAAGGGTTTTGGCGCGATCGACATGACTGGTCTTGCGCAGAAAGGCGGCGCCGTTGCCTGCCACATGCGCTTTGCGAAGGACGCCGGCGAAATCCACGCAATCCGCATCGGCGTTGGCGGCGCGGACGCCGTGCTCGGCGGCGATCTCGTCACGACCGCATCTAAGAAGATCCTCGAGACGATGACGCGCGGCGAGACGCGGGTAATCGTCAATACGCACGAGATGACTACGGGCGCGTTTACCCGCGACCCGAGCCTCGCGGTGCCCGGCGAACAGTTGCTCGACGCGATCGCGCAGCGGCTAGGGCGCGATGACATGACGGCGCTGAATACGCAGGACTACGCAGTCAAACTGTTTGGCGACTCGATTGCATCCAACATGTTCCTGCTCGGCGTCGCATATCAGACGGGCGTCATTCCGGTACCGGCTGAGGCCATCGAAGAGGCGATCCAACTCAATGGCGCAGCCGTCGAGATGAACCGTCAGGCGTTTCGCTTCGGCAGGCTTGCGGCCCACGACCGCGCGGCGCTCGACCGGGTCGCGCAGCCGAAAGACGCCGCGGCCGAGAAGACGCCACAGACGCTCGACGATATCGTCGCGTTCCGGGTCGCGCATTTGACCGCCTATCAGGACGCTGCCTACGCGCAGCGGTTCAAGGACCGCATCGACGCGATTGCCAAGCTGGAAGCTGAGAAGACCCCCGGACGTTCCGGTCTCGCAGAAGCTGTCGCCCGCGGTTACGCCAGGCTCCTTGCGTATAAAGACGAGTATGAAGTCGCGCGCCTGCATAGCGACGGCACGCTGACGGAGGGCCTCGACGCGGCATTCACCGGCCACCACCGGATCGAGTTTCATCTGGCGCCGCCGGTTATCAGCCGCTTTTACAAGGACAAGGCGACCGGCCATCCGCGCAAGATCAAGGTGGGCCCGTGGATCCGGCCGGTGTTTAAGCGGCTCGCCGGCTTCAAGCGGCTGCGCGGTACGGCCTGGGACGTCTTCGGTTATTCCGCCGAGCGGCGTGGCGAACGCCAGATGATTGCCGACTACGAAGCCCTGCTCGATGAGATCGCAGCCAAGCTCCGGCCCGAGACCCACGCGACCGCCACGGCGCTGGCGGGCCTGCCGCTCGAGATCCGCGGTTTCGGACACGTCAAGCACGCGAACTGGGAAAAGGCGAAAGCCCGCGAAGCCGATCTCCGCGCCGCGCTCAACGATCCCGAAACAACACTGCCAATCGCCGCCGAGTAAGCGCTGCATCCAGCCTGACCCACGAAGTGGCGGATGGCGCAAGATGGGCGTTGTGCGATTGGTGCGTGCCGCGCCCACAGCAGGTCTCGCCAACGCCTCTGCAAGACGAGGGATGGATCCTCGGGACAAGCCCGAGGAAGGCAGTTGTGGGAGGCCCGCCGCCTCTCCGACCGACCCCGCGGCGGCCAACCGTCAGCCCCACAAAGAACAAAGCGAGGCGCACGGAGCTGGCCACCTGCCAGCGTAGCGCGCCGCAGCGCGTGGCTTGGCGGGCTCGCTCAAGCCACGAGCCTGCGAGCGAGCGAACAGCGCAACAGAGCGTGCCAACGCGCGGCAGCGCGGTTGGACCAGAAAAGACACCACACAAAAAACCTCCCTGTCTGAATTGCGACTCGCCTCAGTCGCATTCGGGAAATCGCGGGTCGGCCGAACCGCTTACCGGGTTCGAGAGAGGCGGGCTCGCGGTACCGGCGGGCCAGTCTCACGTTGATCCTGGTCTGGGTGTCGCCGCCTGACCTCAGACATGCAGCCCGAACGAAGACGCCAGATCCTCATGTGAGCACCTGTGAACCTGAACCAATCTCGGCTTATCCGGGTTGGGGGCAGGCGCCTGACCCAAAGGATTAGGCGCCAGACGAAGAGGCTAGACCTGGTCGGGGGGGAGCGGACGTGACCCTCAGCTGATCTAGCTGCAACGCGAACGCAAAGCGGCCGGTCTCATGCGCACGTTTGTTGGTGTCATCCGCCCGGTCACGGCTCTCCTGCTGGCCTCGGGAATCGCGATCCTTGGACACGGCCTCCTGAGCGTGCTGGTGCCCGTGCGCGCGAAGCTGGATGGATTTTCCAACGTCGCGATTGGTGTGCTCGGCTCGGCAAACTACGCGGGCTTTATGCTTGGCTGCGTGTTCGCGCCTCTGCTGGTCGCCAGCGTCGGTCATATCCGGTCGATTGCCGCGACGACGGCTGCGCTCGCCGTATTCCCGCTGCTGTTCTCGATGTCGGACTGGCTGCCGGTCTGGCTGATTGCAAGGTTTGGCGCGGGCTTTGGGCTCGCAGCATTGCTCGTGGCGATCGAAAGCTGGCTCGCGGGCGCCTCCGACGTCGACACGCGCGGGCGGATCATGAGCGTTTATCTGTTGACGCACCAAATCGCGCTTGTCGCCGGCTTCCAAATCCTGCCGATGAGCGATCCGTCAACGTTCACACTGTTCGCAGTCGTCGCGATGTTGTTTTCAGTCGCCGCCATTCCGATCGCGCTGACGGGCACGGTCGCGCCGCCCCTGCCGCGCAAGCCGAAGATGCGGCCGGCGTGGATCATCGGCGTGTCGCCGGCCGCGGCCATTGGGTGCTTTCTGAACGGGCTGACGATCGCAGCCTTCCTGTCGCTAGCGCCAATCTTCGCGCAGGACCAGGGCTTTGGAAACCAAGGGCTGGCGCTCTTGATCGCGGCTGCACTGTTGGCGGGGGCGGCCTCGCAAATCCCGATCGGCGCTGCGTCAGACCAGTACGGCCGCCGGCCTATGCTGCTGCTGTCCGGGTTGTTTTCGTCGGCTGCGGGGCTTGCGGTGTTTGTCGCGGCCTCACTCGACCTCGGGCCCATCGCGATCTTCATAACCATGGGCCTGTTCGGTGCGATGTCGTCTGCGATTTACGGGCTCTCGATCGCGCACGCGAACGACCTTGTCCACAAGAAGCGCGCCGTCGAAGTCTCGAGCGCGCTACTCTTGATTTACTCGGTCGGCGCGATCATCGGCCCGTCGGTCGCCGCCATTTTCATGGAGTTGATCTCACCGGCGGCGCTCTTCCTCTACACCGCGATCTGCCATGTGATGATTGCGAGCGTTGTCTTCATCCGCCGGCAACTGCGCCCTGTGCTGCCAAGGAAGCGCCGCCGCCGCTTTCGGCCGATTTCCCGTGCGACGACGCCGGCGGTCTACGGCCTGGACCCGCGCGCTGAAGCGCCACCCGAGGCGGCGGCACCTGAGACCCTCGCCGAAGCGTGGGACGCCGCCCCCGAAGTCGAGGCCCCGGAACTCCAGCGGCCTTAGCCGAAGCATTCGCTTGCCCCTGGCTGATCCCAAGGGCCCGCGGTTGCGGCCGCTTGCGCAGCCAGCCGTTGGATGGATCCTCGGGACAAGCCCGAAGAAGGCGGATGTTGGATGCCAGCCTCCGCTCCGACCGATCCCGCGGCGTCCGCCGGCCAGCCCCACAAAGAAAAGAGCGAGGCGCACGAAGCTGGCCACTTGGCCAGCGCAGCGCGCCGCAGCAAATGGCGGTCGGCCTCGCTCGAGCCGCGAGCCCGCGAGCGAGCGAACAGCGCAACAAAGCGTGCCAACCAAGCTTGCGCCGGTTGGACCAACAGAAAAGAGCGAGGCGCACGGAGCCGGCCGTGGGCCAGCGTAGCGCGCCGCAGCGAATGGCGGTCGGACTCGCTCGAGCCGCGAGCCCGCGAGCGAGCGAACAGCGCAACAAAGCGCGGCAGCGCGGTTGGACCAACAAAAAAGCCGGCGCCTTGCGGCGCCGGCTTGGCAGTGCCCCTGCGAACGGTGTCCGAACCGAACGCGCCTAACGTGACAGCAGTGGCCGGGGATTGACCGGCTTGGCGCCGTCACGAAGCTCGAAGTGGACCATGGGTTGATCGGCGTTGCCGGTTGCGCCCGCGGTTGCGATGACCTGTCCGCGGCTCACCCGGTCGCCGCGCTTGACCAGAATGCGGTCGGCGTGTGCGTAAGCGGAGACCCAGCCGTTGTCGTGGCGGATCAGCACGAGGTTGCCGTAGGCCTTCAGCTCGCTGTCTGCATACGCGATCGTGCCGGCTTCGGCGGCGTGGATCTCGGTGCCTTTCGGCACGGCGATGTCGATGCCGTCGTTGTGCGACCCGTTTTTGCGCGGGCCGAAGCCTGAGATGATGCGGCCACGGGCCGGCCAGCGGAACTTGCCAGTGTCTGCGGCTTCCGGCGGTGTGGCGCGCGCGTACTGGCGGCCGACCGCAGGCTCGGATGGTGCAGCATCCGACAGCGTTGACGGGGACGGCCGCGTGTTGATGACGGTCGGCGTAACGGGACGGGTCGCGACCGTGGTTGTTGGCGGCGTGGTCGGCGCGAACGTCGGGGACGTTGCTGCGGGCTCGGGCGTGCGGCGCGCGAACGTCTGCTGCGGCTGTTCGGCGACCGGGGTACCGCGCAGGCGCAGGACTTGGCCGGGACGCAGGCGGCGCGCATCGACGGCCGGGTTCATGGCTTGCAGGTCGGCAACCTTGATCCCGTATGCGCGCGAGATGCGGTAGAGGCTGTCGCCGCGCCGGATCGTGTGCGTTTCAGATGTGGTGTCGACGACGCGGGGCGCCCGCGGCTCGGCTGCGAAGCGCGGGGTGCGCGGCTCGCTGACGGGCGAGCGTTCGGCCGCGAAGCTGTCGCCCGGACCCGGCAACGACAACGTCTGGCCGGGGCGGATGATATTGCCGGTCAGGTTGTTGGCTGAGCGGAGCGCTGCAACCGACACGCGGTGCCGGCGCGACAGGCCATAGAGCGTGTCGCCGGCCTGAACCGTGATCTGTCCGCCGGAGCCTGCTGCGAGGTCGGAGCTCTGGTTGAAGTTGCTATAGGTGCTCTCGGGCGTGAACGGAGAGGCATCAGCGACGCGCACCGGCTTTTGCTTCGGCGCTTCGCGCGATGCGAGGCCGATGGAGCGGTCCTTGTCAGATGCGGCCGCTGGGGACGGGTTGAGCTTGGTGTAGGGCTGCGGCGCGCGCGGTGCCGGCGGCAGCGAGCCGGTGCTGACGCGCTCCGTGCGCGTTGCGATCTGCGATCCGCCGAAGTTCGTGGGCGGCGTCTGGTCGGTCAGGTTCGCGGGACCCGGATCACTATCGGCAATTGTACTTGCCCCTGCGTTGCTGCTGGAGCCGAACAAGGACTTGTCGAACCGGGAAACGTCAGCGCTGCAGGCTGCGAGTGCGAGCGCCGCGACGCTTGTCAGAGCGGGGCTTGCAATACGCTTCAGGAGAGGGCGGGAGACGCGGACAGGACCGGCAGGCGAAGGGACTAGACGCAACATGGCACACCTCTTTCGTCACCGATCTTTAACCATGCAGCGGTTAACGAGCCTTTAATGCCCGCGGCCGCGCATGGCCGATTCGCTCATGCCTTGCCCCACCTGTCTGAAGTCAGCGCGATGCGTTGCGCCACACTCATTCAGTCTTCACTGCCCACATGTTCTCTAGAAAGGGATTGTGCTCAGTGCGGGGCGCACTTGAGTTCGAACCGTGACTTTGCGCGCAGTTGCAACGCGACTGTTCTGCTCTGCGAACGGGCCTTGGTGGCTGAATAGTGCAGACGTGAAAAAGCCCCCGCGGTGAGGACCGCGAGGGCTTCTGTTTCATCGGGTCAAGAGACGGCGGTTGGCGCCGTCCAGGAGACCGCGTTACTGGGTCGACGGCTTCTCTTCGCCAGCGCCGCCTGCCGTTTCGCGCGCCCTCTCGACTGCCTTGCCGGCAGCATCCTTGGTCTTTTCATACGCCTGGCCAGCGGCTTCCTTCGTCTTCTCATAAGCCTTGCTCGCCGCGTCCTTGGCCTTCTCATAGGCCGGACCCGCCGTCTCCTTCGCCTTGTTGTAGGCGTCCTTCGAGGTCTGGCCGGTCTTGTCGCGAAGCTCGCGGGCCTTCTCAAGCGCGCGCTCATAGAGTGACTTCTTCGGTTGCGCGCGCTCAAACTTCGGCACGGACTTCAAGACGGCCTGCGAGGCCTCTGGCAGCGACACCCGGGCTTTGCCGCCATCGAACTCGACGCTCAGCGCGGCGTAGCGCACGCCGACTCGCTTTTCGCCGACACCCAGGAAACCGCCGACACCCATAATCACACCGACAACACGGTTGCTGTCGTTCATGATCAGATCTTCGATGTCGCCGATGATCTTGTTGTCGGGGCCGTAGACCTTCGCGCCGAGCAACAAGTCGCGCGCGAGATACTGATTGGCATTCTGCTTCTTGAAGAACACGCCGGCCGGCACATCCTGTGCGGCCACAGGCGTCGCCGCCATGCCGAACGCGAGCGCTGCTGCCAAAGCTGCTGCTCTGAACATGGAAATCTCCTCGATTTTTCCTCTAAGTCCCCGGCGCGATAACGCCGGTTTCCTGCACGGGTTCCACGTAGGCCTGGAGTTTGTCGCGAACAAGTCTGTCGTCGGGTCGTGTCGCCTGTCTGGCGTCAGGCGATACGGGCCTTTGGTCCTGTCGCGTCCTCATGCTGCGACTGCGAAAAAGATCGCCTCGGTGAGGCTGCAATTGTTGGAGCAACCGGGCTTTCGCGCTAAGCTCCTCCACCGATTCCGGGGGCGCGCGAAAGCCCCGTTCGCCTTGCAAATTCAGGACAATTCACTTGGCTGATCCGACTGACGAGACGCCGGACACGTCCGGCCCCGACCGAGGTGACGTGCGCGCGATTTCGATCGCTGACGAGATGAAGCGGTCATATCTCGATTACGCGATGAGCGTGATCGTGAGCCGCGCCCTTCCCGACGTGTGCGACGGTTTGAAGCCGGTCCACCGGCGCATCCTGTACGCGATGCACGAAGCTGCCAACCGGCATGATCGGCCGTACCGCAAGTCGGCCAAAACGGTCGGCGAGGTGATGGGCAACTATCACCCGCACGGCGACGGCGCGATTTACGATGCGTTGGTTCGTATGGCGCAGGAGTTTTCGCTGCGCGTGCCGTTGGTCGACGGGCAGGGCAACTTCGGTTCGGTTGACGGCGATCCGCCAGCCGCCATGCGCTACACCGAAAGCCGCCTCGCAAAGGTCTCGCAGTTTCTGCTCGACGACCTCGACAAGGATACGGTCGACTTCCAGGAAAGCTACGACGGCTCGATGCAGGAGCCGAAGCAGCTCCCGGCAAAGTTCCCGAACCTGCTCGTCAATGGCGCAGGCGGCATCGCCGTCGGCATGGCGACCAACATTCCGCCGCACAACCTCGGCGAAGTGATTGATGCCTGCCAGGCCTATTTCCAGAACCCAGAGATCACGATCGAAGAGCTATGTGAGATCGTGAAGGGGCCGGACTTCCCGACGGGCGCGACGATCCTCGGCCGCGGCGGCATCCTGGCGGCCTACCACAAGGGCCGCGGCTCGATCATGATGCGCGCGACCGTCGAGGTCGAAGAAATCCGCAAGGACCGCAACGCTCTCATCGTCACCTCGATCCCATATCAGGTGAACAAGAAAACGCTGATCGAGAAGATCGCGGAGATGGTGCGCGACAAGCGCATCGAAGGCATCTCGGATGTGTGGGACGAATCCAACCGCGTCGGCATGCGTGTTGTCATCGAGCTGAAGCGAGATGCGGTGCCGGACGTGGTCCTCAATCAGCTGTGGCGCTTCTCTGAGCTCCAGACGAGCTTTGGCGCGAACATGCTGGCGCTCAACGGTGGCCGGCCCGAGCAGCTCAACCTGCGCGACTTTATCTCGGCGTTCTGTCAGTTCCGCGAAGTCGTCGTCAGCCGCCGCCTCAAGTATCTGCTGAAGCGGGCCCGTGAGCGCGCCCACGTCTTGGTCGGCCTGGCGATCGCGGTCGCAAACATCGATGAGGTCATCAACCTTATCCGCCGGGCACCATCGCCGACCGATGCGCGTGAACAGCTTATGGCGCGGGATTGGCCCGCCAAGGATATTGCGCCGCTCGTCGAGCTGATCGCCGATCCGCGACACCGCGTGCAGGAAGACGGCACGGTCAAGCTCAGCCATGAGCAGGCGCAGGCGATCCTTGATCTCCGCCTGCAACGCCTGACCGCGCTCGGTCGCGATGAGATCGGCGATGATCTCAAGAAGATTGCCGACGAAATCAAAGACTTCCTCAACACCCTCTCGAGCCGACAGAAGCTTGTCGACATTGTCGTCGGTGAACTGCAAACCGTGCGCGACGAGTTTGCGACGCCGCGGAAGACGGAGATTCTCGAGCATGGTGGCGATGTCGACGACGAAGACCTGATCCAGCGCGAAGATTGCGTGGTTACCGTCACGCACCGCGGCTACATCAAACGTGTGCCGCTTGCGACCTACCGGGCGCAGCGCCGCGGCGGCAAGGGGCGGTCAGGTCTGTCGACGCGCAACGAAGACTTCGTCGCGCAGATCTTTGTCGCCTCAACGCACACGCCGATCCTGTTCTTCTCCTCGCGCGGCATGTGCTACCGCATGAAGGTATGGCGCCTGCCGGCCGCGACGCCGCAATCGGTGGGCAAGGCGCTGATCAACCTGCTGCCGCTGCAACAGGATGAGTGGATCACAACGATCCTGCCGCTGCCGGAAGAGGGCGATGACTTCGGCGCGCTTGAGCTGATGTTCGCGACGCGGTCCGGCAACGTCCGGCGCAATGCACTCACGGACTTCGAGAACATCAATCGCAACGGCAAGATTGCGATGAAGCTCGATGAGGGCGATTCCATCATCAACGTCGCGATCTGCACGCCGCACGACGATGTAATGCTGACGAGTGCCAAGGGGCAGGCGATCCGCTTCCCCGTCACGGATGTGCGCGTGTTCAAGGGCCGCGACTCGACAGGCGTGCGCGGCATCCGCCTTGGCGACGCCGACACGGTCATCTCGATGGCGATCCTCACCCACGTCGATGCGACACCGGCCGAACGCACGGCGTACCTCAAACAGGCCGCGGCCCTGCGGCGGGCGCAGACCGGCGAGGAGATCGATGAGCCGGCGATCGATGTCGAAGCGGAAAGCGATGGCCAGGAGACGGAAGGCGCTGTCGAGATGTCGATGGAGCGGTTCGCCGAGCTTTCGGGCAAGGAGCAATTCGTTCTCACAATCTCCGAGCGCGGTTATGGCAAGCGGTCGTCGTCCTATGAGTACCGGGTGTCGGGCCGGGGCGGTAAGGGCATCGCCGCGATGGTCGTCAATGACCGGAACGGCCCGCTCGTGGCGAGCTTCCCGATCGAGGACAGCGATCAGATCATGCTGGTGACCGATGCCGGCCAGCTCATCCGCTGCCCCGTCCACGATGTGAGGATCGCATCGCGAAACACGCAAGGTGTGATGATCTTCCGCACGGACAAGGACGAGAAGGTCGTCTCGGTCGAGCGCATTCAGGACGAGGGCGACGGGCCCGACGACGAAGCGGGTGAGGGCGGCGAGCCTGAAGATGGCGCGCCGGATGCGCCTGCAGCACCGGACGGCGGCGACGCGTCATGATGGGCGTGACGCTCGCGCGCTTCGCCGGGCTTTTTCTCGGGCTGCTCTTGCTGTTCGACTTTGCAGCCTGGCTGTTCCGAAGCGCCGGGCCATCGCTCGACCCGCTTGCATCGCTGTTCGCGGCGACGGCTGCGGGTCAGCCGCTCTATCATCGCGGCTGGGCCAAACCACCACTGACGTTCACCGTCCCCTGCGTCGTCGCCTCGTTTGCGATTGCGCTCGCGATCGGCGCGCTCGCCGATGTCGTCGGAGCGGCCGCTGTTGGAGCGGGCGGGGCCGCGGTCAGCGCAGTCCTTGCGCCATGGTTCAACCCGACGACGCAGTGGATGATTTACGCCATCGGCCTCAACCTGACTGCGATCGTTGTCGGCTATCTGTTGCTCGCGCCGAAGATGGCGAAGGTCTGAGCCGGGCGCGCTATGCCGTCTACGCGCAGTGAGATGTGCGCGCGGCTATTTCGGCGTAAAGGTGCGGGTTGGCAGGCCAGCCCGGATCCAACCGCGGCCGTAGCGCCCGCCGAGCATGCCATCCGTGACGTCGATCACGCCGGTAACACCCGTTGCTTGAAGTGCGCGCTGCATGCGCTTTGACCGGACACCGCCAGCGCAAATGAGTGCAACGCGTTTGCCGGATGCCTGAAGCGCCTTGATCTTCGCGGTGAATGCAGACCGCGGCTGGTACATCGAGATCAACTTTGCGCCTTGAGCCACTCCACTGCGGCGCCACTCGCTCGGTGCGCGGATATCCACAATCACGAGGCCGCCGCGGGCCGCTTGCGTGTGTGCGGCCTCAGACGAAAGCCGCTGGCCCTGCTGAGCGATGGCGGCGCTTCCAACCGCCAGAGCCAACATCAAGAGAGCCGGGAGGACGGCCCAAGCTGCAGTCGCTCCAATCTGGGTGGCGGACAGGCCGCGCGTCGAATTCACGTTCATGACTTGACGGCTAGCCCCGGCCCGCGCTGTTAGGCCAGTCACAATTGCGCAATCTGGTCGGCGTACGCAGCTTTTGCCACGTCGCCTCAGTCTCAGCCTGCGCCACGAGGTCAGCCCATGCCGCACATCGGCTTTTATTCCGGATCGTTCGACCCGATCACGCTCGGCCATGCCGATGTCATCGCGCGCGCGCTTTCCGTCGTCGATGAACTGATTATCGGCATCGGCGTTCATGGCGGGAAGACGCCGTTGTTCTCGGCGGATGAGCGGATCCGAATGATTGAAGCGGATGTCGCAGCGCTGGCGTCAAAGCACGATGTTGAGATCAGGGCGGTCACGTTTGATGGCCTCGCCGTTCAGGCGGCCGCCGAGCAGGGCGCGAGCCTCATCATTCGCGGCCTGCGGGACGGGACGGACTTTGACTATGAAATGCAGATGGCCGGCATGAACTCAGAGATGGCGCCGCAAATCCAAACCGTATTCCTGGCCGCCTCGCCTCAAGTCCGGCATATCGCGGCCAATTTGGTGCGCCAGATCGCGGCGATGGGTGGCGATGCCTCCCCATTCGTATCCGACGTCGTGGCGGAGAAGCTGAAGGCGAAGTTTTAGCGCCCGGCCCAATTGCGCGTGCGCCGCAGAGCCTGATTGGCAGGCCGCGCTCACGCTTTGCTTCCAAAAGGAGACTTCGATGATCAAGACACTGACTGCGTACGCGCTCGCACTCCCGTTGATGCTGGCTGCGACCGCGGCATGCGCCGCTGAAAACCTCGTGCTCGAAATCGACAAAGGCGGCGAGACCAAGAAGGTCGTCATCGCGCTGAAGCCGGAGGTTGCGCCGAAGCACGTCGAGCGCGTCAAAAAGCTTGCGGGTGAAGGCTTCTATAATGGTGTCGTCTTCCACCGCGTGATCGATGGCTTCATGGCGCAGTCTGGCGATCCGACTGGAACGGGCACTGGCGGCTCGAAGTATCCGGACCTTCCCGCAGAGTTCTCAGAAGAGGGCTTTAAGCGCGGCACGGTCGGGGCGGCCCGCACGCAGGACCCAAACTCGGCTAACAGCCAGTTCTTCATCTGCTTTCAGGACAATAGTTGCCCGCACTTGAACGGCCAGTACACGGTCTGGGGGCAGGTCGTCGAAGGCATGGATGCGATCGACACCATCAAGTCAGGCGCCGGGCCAAACGGCCTCGTGCAGAACCCGGACAAAATCAAGAAAGCCTACGTGCAATAGCGCGGCGCTTTCCCGCGTCGCGGTTGCGAAGGCTCACCCGACGCGTAACAACACGGCGACCATTCCAGACAAGAGACCAGACATGGCCGAAATCAAAGATCCCGAAAACACGATCCTGATGGAGACGAGCAAGGGGGCCGTCACGATTGCGTTGCGCCCCGACCTCGCGCCAAACCACGTCGAGCGCATCAAGACACTCGCGCGCGACGGCTTTTATGACGGCATCAAGTTCCACCGCGTGATCGACGGCTTCATGGCGCAGACCGGGTGCCCGCGCGGCACGGGGACGGGTGGCTCAAGCCATCCAGATCTCGCCGCTGAATTCAACGACGGCAAGCACGTGCGAGGCACGTGTTCGATGGCGCGGGCGCAGAACCCGAACTCGGCCAACAGTCAGTTCTTCATCTGCTTCGGCGATACGTCGTTTCTCGATGGCCAATACACAGTCTGGGGAGAAGTCGTCGACGGCATGGACGCAGTCGACGCCATCAACAAGGGCGAGCCGCCGGCCAACCCTGACAACATCGTCTCCATGAAGGTGGCGGCTGACGCCTGATCCAGGCCCATGATCCTGCAACGGATGACGCTCTTGCTGGCGGCCGTCATGGCGGTCGTCGGCATTTTGATCTACGCAGCCGCCGCCCACGCGACGGACGGGCCCGGCGGCCAGGCGCAGTTCTCGCTGTCGACCGGCGCGTTGATGTTGCTGACCCACGCGCCGGTCTTGATCGGTGTCGTGGCGATCAGCGATCGGGCCCGGTGGCCGGCCGCGTGGGCGCTCGCCGCGATCACGATTGGGCTCGCCAACGGCCTGTTCGCAGCCTCGGTGAGCCTTCCGCATCTCTCCGATTATGACGTGACGCTGCCGGCAGGTGCCGGGCCGGTGAGCGCGTTTATCCTGATCGGCGGTTGGGCGGCGTTTGCGATCCTCGCGTTGATCGGATTGCGACGCGGGGCCCAGCCGTCAGCCCGTGATTGACAACGCCGGTCAGCCCGACGACACCGCCAGCATGCGCGTTGACGACTTTGACTTTGATCTGCCGGACGACCTGATTGCGCTTCGCCCGTTGGCTGAGCGGGATACCGCGCGGTTGCTCGTCGTCGAAGCGCAAGCGGACCCTGCGGTGCGCGATGCGGGCTTTCGTGATCTGCCCTCCGAGTTGCGCGCCGGCGACCTGCTCGTCTTTAACGATACGAAGGTGCTGCCGGTCGCGCTGTCAGGTCAGCGGGTGCGCGGCGACAGTTCGGTCGCCGTCCCCGCAAACCTCATCCGCCGCATTGATGCGGCGCGCTGGCAGGCCTTCGCGCGGCCAGGCCGGCGGCTCGCGATTGGCGACACAATCACGTTTGCGGCGTCAATCGCCGATGGCGCGGCAGAGCCGTTGTCAGCAACGGTCGAGACAAAAGCTGGCGACGGCACGATTGTGCTCGCCTTTGACCGGTCCGCCGCCGATCTGGACGCGGCCGTCGCATCCGTCGGCGCGATGCCGCTGCCACCCTACATCGCAAACCGCCGGCCGGCCGATGCCGCCGATCATACGCAGTACCAGACGGTCTATGCCCGCGCGGACGGCGCTGTCGCAGCGCCCACCGCAGGCCTGCACTTCACCGAGGAGATGTTCGCGCGCCTCGAGGCCGCCGGCATCGCGCGGGCCTGGCTCACGCTGCATGTGGGCGCCGGCACGTTTCTGCCGGTCAAAACCGACACCGTCGCCGATCACGACATGCACGCCGAATTCGGCGAGATCGGCGCGGATGCCGTCGCGGCCATCGCGGAGACGAAAGCGCGCGGCGGGCGCGTCATTGCAGTCGGCACGACATCGCTCCGCCTTCTCGAGGCGGCGGCCGCCGCGGCCGGCACGCTCCGCCCGTTTGCCGGCGAAACCGACATATTCATTACACCGGGCTTCAAGTTCCGCGTCGCCGATATGCTGATCACCAACTTCCACTTGCCGCGCTCGACGCTCTTCATGCTGGTCTCAGCCTTCGCGGGATACGACTTGATGCGCCACGCGTATGCCCACGCGATTTCCGCGCGATATCGCTTTTACTCCTACGGCGACAGCTCGCTGCTCGCGCTTGATCCGGATGCCCGTGCGCCATGACCGCTTTCGCCTTCAAACTGCAAACGACGGACGGTGCGGCCCGGCGCGGCACGATCACGACCGCGCGCGGCGAAATCCAGACGCCGGCCTTCATGCCCGTTGGGACGGCTGCGACCGTCAAAGCGCTCTATCCCGAGCAGGTCGCAGACGCCGGGGCCGACATCCTGCTTGGCAACACCTATCACCTGATGCTGCGGCCGGGCGCGGAACGCATCGCGCGTCTTGGCGGGCTGCATGACTTTATGCGCTGGCAAAAGCCGATCCTGACGGATTCCGGTGGCTTTCAGGTCATGTCACTCGCGGGCCTGCGAAAGATGTCGGAAGACGGCGCGACGTTCAAAAGCCATCTCGACGGCACGGAGTATCACCTTACGCCCGAGCGCTCGATCGAGATCCAGTGCCTGCTCGGCGCGGACATTCAGATGCAGCTCGATGAGTGCATCTCGCTGCCGGCGCCGTTCGCGCAGGCGGAAGCTGCGATGGAGCTTTCGGTACGCTGGGCGCGGCGGTCGAAGCAGGCATTCCATGTGGCGCAAGACACGGGCCGGGCGCACGCGGGCCAGGCGCTGTTTGGCATTGTGCAGGGCGGCACGGAACCGGAGCTGCGCCGCAGATCGACCGAGGCGCTGGTCGAGATCGGGTTTCCTGGATACGCCGTCGGCGGGCTCGCGGTCGGTGAAGGTCATGACGCGATGGTCGAGACGCTTGAGGTGACGCTGCCGCACATGCCGGCAGACAAGCCGCGCTATCTGATGGGCGTTGGCACGCCGAAAGACCTGATCGCAGCCGTCGCGCGTGGCATCGACATGTTCGATTGCGTGATGCCGACGCGGTCCGGCCGCCACGGCCAGGCGTTTACGTGGGCTGGCAAAGTGAACTTGAAGAACGCGCATCACGGCGAAGATCTGCGTCCGCTCGATGAGGCGAGTGCGTGCCCCGCAAGCCGCGACTACTCGCGCGCTTACCTGCATCACCTGATCCGCTCGAACGAGTATCTGGGTTCAATGCTGATTACGTGGGCGAACACCTGGTTTTATCAGGACCTAATGTGCGCGATGCGAACGGCGATCGTTGAGGGCCGTTTTGGCGCTTTCGTCGACACCCATCTCGAACGGCTGGTCAAAGCAGAGCCGCGCTAGCGGTCAGGCCTGCCGGGCGGTCCGTTGCGCAAGCCGTTCGCGGTGGAGCAGGTAGAGCCCGGACCCAATCACGATTGCCGCGCCGGCGAGCGTCCACATGTCCGGCAGGTCGCCAAAGACTGCGAAGCCAAGTGCGGTGTGCGTCAGCAGGCTCATGTAAATAAACGGCGCGAGTGTCGAGGCGGGCGCAAACCGGTGCGCCTGAATGAAAATGTAGTGCCCGACGCCGCCCCAAAAGCCGAGCATGACGAGCAGGACCCAGACGAACGGGTCCTCCGGCCACTCCCAGACCGAGATCGCAATGGGCGCCATGACGATCGCGCCGGCGATGAGCGAATAGAACAGCGTCGTCACAGGATCGTCGAAGCGGGCGAGGTAGCGGGTGACGAGCGCGAAGCCGGCGTACCCCAGCACAGCCATCAGCGAGAAGATAAAGGCGAAGTGGAACGCCTCGAAGCCCGGGCGGACGGCCACCAGAATGCCGCTGAAACCGACGCCGATTGCGATCATGCGCCGCCAGCCAACCCACTCGCCGAGAAACGGGCCCGCAAGCAACGCAACGGTCAGCGGGACAAGAAAGAAGATCGTCGAGGTCTGGTCGAGCCGCAGGTACTGCAGCGCAATGAAGTTGCAGAGTGTCGATGCCAGCATAAGGAGCGAGCGGCCGCACTGGTGATAGAATTTGTTTGAGCGGAGCAGCCGCGGCAGCGCGAGCGGACCGAAGAAGGCGATCATCAGGACGAACTGGCTCATGAAGCGGAGCCAGACGACCTGTGCGATCGGCAACCCGCTTTGCGTCGCGAGGTACTTCGCGGTTGCGTCCAGGCACGAGAAGAGCGCGACCGCGAGACACATGAGCCCGATCGCGAGCACGGTCCGATGACCACCGGCCTCCGAATCAGCGCCGCGCTGGGCCTTCATGTGCGGGTCAGAGGCGGCTGACATCGGTGGCTTGCTCGGGGAGAGAGGGCGGATGCGGCCGGACGGATCGCCGCGCCAACTTCCCGCGTTTCGGGTGGCCGGCGCAATGGCCGCCGGTGCGCGGCAGCCCTGCTGAGATGCATGCCGGTGACGGCGATGAACTCCCGCGCCAGGCACCTTGACTTGGCAGGGTGCATCCATATTGTCCGCCGCGCAGATTGGCCGGGCGCGTAGCTCAGCGGTAGAGCAGCTGACTTTTAATCAGCGGGTCGAAGGTTCGATCCCTTCCGCGCTCACCAATCTGCCAACTCCCTCTTGTCGCCGATCGTCCGTCCTGCCCCGCGAGAGAGACCGTCCCGCCTGGCAGCGCTAATCCGTGGGCGGTTGGCCCGCCATCTCGTGATGCAACAGGCACGCCGCGCCGACATGTATAAAGCGCGCTGCCGCACCCTCCCTCTAGCGACAAGGGGATTGCCATGATTACCGACATTCAGGGGCTGCACCACGTCACTTCGCTGGCGAGCGACGCGGCCAAGAACAATGACTTCTTTACGCGGGCGCTCGGCCTGCGCCGGGTAAAGAAGACCGTGAACTTCGACGCGCCGGAGGTCTATCACCTCTACTACGGCGACGCGGACGGCACGCCCGGCTCGGTTTTGACGTACTTTCCATTTCCGCAAATGCCAGCCGGCCGCGCCGGCACCGGCGAGGTCGGCCTAACGGCGTTTGCCGTGCCGGAAGGTTCGCTCGGGTTCTGGGAGCAGCGGTTCGACGACCTTGGCGTATCCCGGACAGAGCCGGTCACAGGGTTTGGTGAGAGGCGGCTGACCTTCATTGGTCCCGATAATGAGCGGTTCGCGCTTGTCGAGGTCGGAGATGTCGGCGCGGCTGGCGGTACGCCCTGGACTGGCGCGGGCGTCGGAGACGACGTTGCAATCCGACGGTTCCATTCCGCATCGATGCGGCTTGGCGATGCGGCTGCGACAGCGGAACTCATCGGCTTCATGGGGTATGAGCATGTGGCGACGGAAGGCAGTATCTCGCGGTTTGCCGTCCCGGGACCCAGAGCGAATGGCGCGCACGTCATCGACCTTGAAGCGCGCGATGACATGCGTGGGGCCGGGCAGGGCGCAGGTTCTGTCCACCACATCGCATTCGCCGTCGCCGACAAGGCTGCGCAGGGCCTCGTCCGCCAACAGCTCACCGACACCGGTTATCAGGTAACGCCGCAGATTGACCGCGACTACTTCTGGGCGATCTATTTCCGGTCGCCGGGCGGTGTCCTGTTTGAGGTCGCGACCAACGAGCCGGGCTTCGACCGCGATGAAGACAAGGCGCATCTCGGCGAAGCGCTGAAGCTGCCCGCTCAGCATGCGCACTTGCGCGAGGCGCTCGAGCAGCACTTGCAACCGTTGTAGGGCACGGTTGCACGCCGCACGCTTGTTGTCGCGGCGGGCTGCACGCTAAACACGACTGAGCGGCCGGGCCTCAAGTCCGGCCGTTCTGCTGTGAGCCCCCGCACCATGACCGAGACCCAAGCCTCCGAACCCTTTGACACGCCTTATGCGTGGCGGCGGCTGGTGCTTTCGGTGCTGTACGCGGCCATTGGCGGTGTCGGCCTTTGGTCGAGCCCGGTCGTCCTGCCAACGCTGCAAACCGAGTTCGGCCTCGACCGTGGCGACGCCTCGCTCAGCTATACGGCGACGCTCGTCGGGTTTGCGATTGGCGGGCTTATTCTCGGGCCGCTGGTAGACCGTCTTGGGGTCTTCCGGCCGCTCCTCATCGGCGCGATTGCGCTGTGCGCCGGCTACGTCCTGTCGGCCTATGCGCAGACCTACTGGCAGTTCCTGCTCTGCCAGGCGCTTCTCATCGGCATGATCGGGAGCGCGGTGACGCTCGGGCCGCTGGTCGCAGATATCTCGCTTTGGTTCCGGCGCAGACGCGGCATCGCCGTCGCGCTCGTTGCAAGCGGCAACTACTTTGCAGGCGCCATCTGGCCAACGTTTATTCAGGCAGGCATCGAAGATGTCGGCTGGCGGACGACGCACATCGCGATCGGTCTCGTCTGTCTCGTCACCATGGTGCCGCTCGCGTTTATGCTGCGCCGCCGTCCGGACTTCTCGCTCGATGACATCGCGCCGATGCCCACCGTCCGGATGGCGCCGCCGGTATCACCCAATATGCTGCAGGCGATCCTGGTCGCAGCCGGCATCGCATGTTGCGTGGCGATGGCCATGCCGCAGGTCCACATCGTCGCCTACTGCATTGACCTGGGATACGGGGCTGCGCGTGGTGCCGAGATGCTGTCGCTCATGCTGGCGCTCGGCATCGTCAGCCGCGTTGTCTCAGGCTTCATCGCAGACCGGATTGGCGGCGTTGGAACACTGATCCTCGGCTCCGGCCTGCAGGGGCTCGCGCTCTTCCTATTCCTGAGCTTTGATGGGCCGGTCTCGCTTTACGTGATCGCAGGCTTCTTCGGCCTCGTGCAGGGCGGTATCGTGCCAAGCTACGCGCTGATCGTGCGCGACTACTTCCCGGCGCGGGAGGCCGGAACACGCGTCAGCCTCGTGCTCACGGCAACGGTGGTCGGCATGGCGCTTGGCGGGTGGATCTCAGGTGAGATCTACGACCTGACCGGGAGCTACGAAGCCGCGTTCCTGAACGGCATCCTGTTCAACGCGCTGAACTTTGCGATCGCGCTGTGGCTGCTGATGAGCGGGCGCATGCGCGCTGACCGCGCGAAGGCGGCGGCCACCGCCTGAGGCTCAATGCACCAGATGGTTCTGCGCGGTCGGCAGGGCCGGGTCACCGGCGCGGGCCGGGCGATGGCTTGCGATAAACGCCTCGGCGGCCTCCGCGTTGCCGGCGCGCAGATGTGCCGCCACGATGGCGTAGGCGATGAGGTCCCGTTGTGCGCGGCTTCCGCCGAGGCGCTCGTTGTGCGGCATGGCAGCCTCGAGCTTGGCGGCCGCTGCAATGTAGCGGCCGGCGACGAAATCGCCAAAACCTTCGCCGACAGTGCGGACCACATCGGCCGCGGGCCCCTTGGCGTCTGATATGATGCGCGCGAGTGCCGCGCTGTCGCCGCACATGGCGTGCGCGAGCGCCGCGTGGACATCCGCGAACGCAACTCCGGGCGTCGGGAAGCAATCGGCGGCATAGGCGCTAACCTTGCGCCACAAGTCCGGTCGCGGGGCTTCGCCGGCGAGCTCGGCGCGGAACAGGAAGGCTGCGGTGTCTGTCGCGACATTGATCGGCGGGCCAGCGGCCGCGCCGGGGCAGATTGCGTCTTCAGCCCGTGCCCAAGCCGCCGCCACGTCGCCCTGTTCCAGCGACCAGAGCGCCAGATGCCAACTGACATGACAATGCAGCGGCGCGCCGCGCGGATAGTCTTCGGCCCAGTCCTTTAGATAGGCAAAGCCCGCTTTCGCCTCGCCCTGCTCGTAATGAATGTGGCCTTTGATGTGCGCGGCATTCGCATTGCGCGGGTTGCCGTCGAGGGAAACGGCAATTCGGTTTTCAGCATCACGTATGGCCCCGGTCTCCGCGAGCGCAAACGCATATTGGCCGGTGAACCACCAGTCCTCGGCATAGGCTTGCGCAAACTGCTCGATAAATGCGCGCTGATACTGCTCACGGCCCGCCGCGCCGCTAAAGCCGATCAAGCCAAACACCCCGGTCATTGGCTGCAACGCCATCACGTCGCGCGGGTGATCAGCGAGGTGTTTCTCGATCCGTGCGCGCGCCTTGACGCCGTCGCCACGCGTGACATCGCCAAGACAAAGAACATGGCCGCGCAGTTCTGCACTCGCGCCGTCGAGCTGGCTCTCTGCCAACGCGAGATTGCGGCGCGCGTCTTCGATCTTGCTCGCTGCTGCCTGGACGCGCGCAAGGCCCACCCGCGCTCTCGTGAACTGAGGATCAGCTTGCAGCGCCTTCTCAAAGGCATCCAGTGCACCGGCATTCGCGCCGAGGAACAGATCAACGGCTTCGACGTACGCATCGCGCGCCGCGTCTGAACGCGTCTCAAGCTGGTTTCCGAACCGGTCTTCCAACATCAGCCGTGCCCTCGGTGCCGTGAGTGTCTCGGTGCGCACTCCGGGGTCGGCATCAATGATGGCGGGTATGAGGCTACGCGGAGGATGTCACGGGCTTGTGTTGTGCGGAGATCATTGGTGCGGCTCGCAAGCCCGCCGATCCGGGCGGTGCGTCTTCGTATCGTCCAGGCACTTGCGCCTCGGAAACATACAAACTGATAGTCAGTTTTCATATTTCATTCAGACTTAGGGCGGCACTACCCCGTAGATTAAATAATCAATTTATTGGTCTTTTAGGATGCGGTGGGCCAGTTTTGTGCCGCATCTCAATAAATCGATCATAAAATCTGTTCAGAAACGATGTGAAGGCTGCGTTCCATCAGGGGCGTTGGTTTTATGTTCTGTTAACGTGTGAGTACACGAAAATGAGTGACGTTCGTCCGGCTGCATCCGCCCAGAAGGCTGCCACTGGTTCTGAAGCTGTGGAAAGCACAGCTGTAGCGCCAGCGACGCGGCTTTCGACTGCAGACCTCCTCGTGCTCGCTAAAAGCTCGGAGACGGAAGTTGTCATTCTCGACGATGGCCGTCTCGCGCTCAAACTGCAGAACGGCCTGCTCCTGCCGCTTGAGAATACGCGCCAAATCGTCTCCGACTTCGCCGAACAGTCGACCGACCTGCTCGATGTGCTCGCAACGTCGCCCGAGCTGCTTGCCTCGGTCATTCGCGTGGCCAAGGGTGAGGCCCCCTACAACAGCATCTTCTCGGACCTTGCAGATGCCGTCGCCGCGCTCTCTGGGCCGAATGTTGCGCAGCCGGACACGGACGAGAAGACGGACGGCGACGCTGGCGCCCCGACGGCCGGGTCCGGCGAGCCGGATGCGGATGAGAAGACGGACGGCGACGCTGGCGCTCCGACGGCCGGATCCGGTGAGCCGGATGCGCGCGCCGTTTCAACACCGTCGCTAGGAGACGGGCAGGCGGGAACGCTCAATGGCGGCGGTATCTCGTTTGCCGGCCAGTCACGCCGCGATGATACCCGGCTGGGCAAAGATGACCTGCCACACGGAGAGGCAGGCTCTTCGGGCGAACTTGTCCAGACCGGCGTTGGCACGCCGATCAAGCACCTCGTTGGCCTGACGGACGAAGAGCGCGGGCTGCGCAATGGCGAGCGCGCGACCGAGACCCGCACGGCGCACGTCGACGGCAACCCGGCAGGCGTCGGCAGCTCGATCCGCCACCTCGGCGTGCTCGGCAACACAGAATACTACCGCTCGACCGACGAGCCCGTCACCGACACAGCCGTCCCCGGCACGTTCTTCCCAATCATCATTCCGAACCCGTTCAATGCCTCGGCGACGGAAGACACGCCCGCAACCGGACAGCTCTACGACGTCGGCCAGGTGATCATCCCGATCACGACGTATTCGACCAACCTGCCAGCCGGCACGGGCGCATTCACGATCAATCCCGACGGGACCTACACATACGTGCCGGCCGCCCACGTCTCGGGCCCGGTGTCGTTCGAACTCACCTACACGGATCCGCGCGACGGCAAGGTCCAGACGATCGACGTCAACATCGATGTTGGTGCTGTGGCCGATCCAGCCGACGTGACAGGCAGCGCAACGGGCAAGGAAGACACGCCCATCCCGTTTGCGATCAACGTCGCCTCGCCGGACCAGGACGGCTCGGAGCGCGTCGAGACGGTCAAGGTCTCCAACATTCCGGCCGGCGCAACGGTCACGTGGCCGGCGACCTACAACAGCGTCATCACGACGAACGCCGACGGCACGCTCTCGTTCAACGGCACGGAAGCTGAGATCCAGGCCGCGTTGCAGAACCTGACGATTGATCCGCCGAAGGATTTTTCAGGCGACATCACCCTCAACGTCGAAGTGACGACGGTTGAGAACAATGCAGACCCGTCGCTGCCTGGCTTTAATGACCGCAACACGGTGACCAAGCCGTTCGTCATCTCGGTGACGCCGGTCGTCGATAATCCGGCGATCACGGGCGCGGCGGAAGTCGTTGAGGACCAAACCGTCGACTTCGGCAAAGAGATCGACATCGAGGCGCTTGACGCGACCGATGGCTCCGAAGGCATCACGAAGATCGAGCTTGGCGGCATTCCGCAGGATGCGACCGTCACGTTTTCCGCTGAGCCGGGCGTTTCGGTGACGTCGTCGACCGTTGGTGGCGTGACGACTTACACAATCGAAGCGACCAACCCGAACGCCGGCAAGCTCGCCAACGATGCGGCCATCCGCAAGACGCTCGAGAGCTTCAAGCTGACGCCGCCGGAGGACTCCGACAAGAACATCGACGTCAGCGTCACGGTCACGAAGGACGACAGCGGCGTCACTGACACGTCAACGGGCACGCTGCCGATCAAGGTCAAGGCAGACGTCGATGGTGCTGTTATTGCCGGGCAGGCAAGCGGCAATGAAGACGCAGACATCGGGCTGCCGATCGAAGCAAGCCTGACCGACGACGATGGATCGGAGACGTACGACTGGGCCGAAATCACGGTGCCGTCCGGCGTCACGCTGATCGTACCGCCGACGCTGCCAAACGGCATCACCCAGTCGAACGTTGGTGGTGTGCCCCGCTTTACGCCGGGCGCCGGCACGACGCCTCAGCAGTTCGAGGATTTCCTGAAGAACGATCTGAAGGTGAAGGCGCCGGCCGACAGCAACACCGACTTTGACGTCGGCGTCAAAATCAGCGTGACCGAGACCAACCTCGACGTGAACGGCGAGGTGCAGACCGCAACGAAGGCCGTGACGGCCAACATTCCTGTGAAGGTCGCGCCGGTTGCGGACCTGCCTGTGATCGGCGGCTCAAGCGTCGCCGATGAAGACCAGGGCGAGGTCAAGTTCGGTGAACAGATCACGATCACGCAGAACGACACGGACGGGTCTGAGCAGATTTCAGAGATCGTGCTTGGCGGGTTTCCGTCGGGTGTTGTTGCGACGTTTACGAAGGCCGATCCGGCAGTCAGCGTTGTCTACGATGCAACGGCCGGGACGTACACGATCTCAGGCGGGACCGATCAACAGATCCGCGACACGCTCAAGAGCTTCAAGCTCGACCTGTCGCAAACGGCGTATGACCACAACGCTGATGACATTGACCTCTCGGTGAAGGTGACCAAGACCGATAAGGACGACACGTCGACCGCGACGGACAGTGCCTCGATTACCGGAAGCCACAAGATCACGATCAACGCGGTTGCGGATGCGCCGACGGTTGCAGGCGACACGAAGACGACGCCTGAAGACACGAAGGTTCAACTGACGAACCTTGCAGCCGGCCTCGTCGACACCGATGGCTCGGAGACGCTGTCGCTGCAGATCACGGGCGTGGATAAAGACGCCAAGTTGCTCGACGAGAACGGCGCTGAGTATCCGTTTGTCACCGTCGGCTCAGGCGCGGGCCAGACGAAGACCTACACGATCCCGAACTCGGCGATCAGCAACACGGGCGCTGATAAGGTCTGGTTCGAGCCGCCGGCCGATGCGAACGGGACGTTCGGCGGCATGAAGATCGTCGCGACTGCAACTGAAGGGGCGGTCGCTGGCGAGAGCACAGCCGATGACGTGGCAACCAACAGCGCCGACATCACCGTGACGGTGACGCCGGTCGTCGATCCCCCTGTGATCAGCGGCGCAAGCTCGGTCGACGAAGACGACGAGGTCGCCTTCGGCGGCAACATCGGGATCACGAACCCGGATTCAACTGACGGTTCCGAAGGCATCACCAAGATCGTTCTTGGCGACATCCCGTCGGATGCGACGGTGACGTTCGGGACGGTTGCCGGCGCGACGGTGACGTCGACGACGACTGCGGGCGTGACGACTTACACAATCGAGGCGACCGATCCGAACGCGTCACCCGCGGTCAAGGACGCTGCGATCCGCGCGCTGCTTGCGACTGCAAAGCTGACGCCGCCGGAACACACGGACGATGAGATCACCGTCGCGGTTGCGGTCACGAAGGTTGACGAGAACCAGGCGGGCGGCGCCGACGCGACGACAACGACGTCCGGCACGCATGCGATCACGGTCGCAGCCGTCGTCGATGGCGCAACGCTCACAGGCACGGCAAGCGGCGATGAAGACCAGCCGATCGACCTCGCGCTGACAGCCGACCTGATCGATGATGACGGGACGGAGGTCTACACCTACGCTGACGTGACACCGCCAAGCGGCGTGTCGCTGATCTTCCCCGCCACACTGCCGAACGGCATCACGGTTGAGACCATCACCGGCGGGCATCGGTTCAAGCCAGGCGCTGCGACGACGCCTGCGCAGTTCGAGGCGTTCCTGGCGAACGACCTGCAGGTCAAGGCCGACACCACCCACGACGCTGACGATTACGACGTCGATGTTACGATCCGCGTCACCGAGACGGCATCCAACGGCAACCAGCTCACGGGCCCTGCGGCCAAGGACGTGACGACGACGGTCAACGTCAAAGTGAACGCGATCGCCGACCCGCCGACCGTGGCCGGCGACACCAAAACGACGGACGAAGACACCACCGTCCAACTGACGAACCTGTCGGGCGCACTTGTCGATACCGACACATCCGAGACGCTGACGTACGAGATCTCAGGGATCGACAAGGATGCGCAACTCCTGAACGGGGCAACGGGCACCGAATACAGCTTCGTGCTCACCGGTCCCGCAGGCAACCAGACCAAGACCTACACAATCCCGGCCACCGCCATCAAAACCGGCAACACCCCAGACGACGTCTGGTTCAAGCCGCCGGCGCAGGAGCACGGCACGTTCACGGGTACGATTAAGGCCATCGCGACCGAGACGGCCGTTGCAGGCGAAAACACGTCGGACGACGTCGCGAGCACAACCGCGCCGATCACGATTACCGTCAACCCGGTCGTGGACCCGGCGACTATCGGTACGGGCAGCTCGGTGACCATCGAGGACACCGAGTTCGCGCTTGGCGACAACCTCGACATCGATGTCGCCGACAAGGACAACTCGCAGACGATCAAAGTCTCGCTAACCAACGTGTTGGCCGAAGGCACGCCGACCTACACCGCCGACCCCGCCGTCAGCGTCGTCCAATCGGGCACGACGTGGACGTTTGACGGCCCGACGACCAACATCCTCGCGCTGATCGAGAGCTTCAAGGTGACGCCGCCGAAGGATACCGACGGCAACTATGACATCGGCATCTCAGTCGTCACGACGGATGCGAACGGGCAGAGCGCGACGACCAACGGAACCCACCGCGTGACGGTCAAAGCCGATGCAGACGCGCCGAGCTTGTCCATCACAGGCGCAGGCGACGAAGACACGTTCATCAAAACGCCGATCACGACGGCGGTGACCGACACCGATGGGACGGAGGAGATCACCAAAGTCGAGGTCTCAGGCATCCCGACGGAGACGGCCGGGCAGGGCGATGCGTCGTCTGATCCGGGCGCGCAGGTCCGCTTCGTGAACGGTGCGGGGACGCAAACGGTCGCCGGCAACTTCAACGGCACCTTCTCCGGCCAGGACGCGTCCGGCAACGCCTTTACGGTTACAGGCGATGGCTCCGGGAAGCTGACGTTTACCGGCACGGACGCAGGTATTCGCGCGGCAGTTGCCTCGCTGGAGATCAAGCGCGGCGATCACGTCGGTGATGACTTCACGTTGTCCGTTGCTGCGACGGCGACTGAGACGACGCCGACCACCTCGACGACCAGCGGCGATCCAGACAACCCAGGCGGCGAGATCGAAACCGCCAGCCGGACGACAACGGCAACCCATACGGTCGATGTGAAGCCGGTCATCGATGGCGCGCGCGCTTTCGCCAGCGATTTGTCTGGCGATGAAGACCAGCCGATCAAGCTCAACACGAACGGCTTCCGGCACGAACTCGTCGACAACGATGGCTCGCAGGTTGTCTATTACTACATCACCGGGCTCGAGAACGGCGGGCGCATTACCAATGCCGCCGGACAGCGGATCGGCACAAAGATCGGCACCAACGCCAACGGCACGTATCGCCTGACCGAAGCCGAGTTCGCCGAGGCGCACTTCGATCCGGATCAGAACCGGCACACCGATACATCCGGCGAACCTGGCTCGCGAGCGCCGTACGAGCTGACGTTCCAAGTCGTCACGGATGAATCCGAAAACATCGACGTCAACAACCTGCCGGCAAATCCGACAGACTGGCCGGCAGCCGGCCGCGCGAGCGTCGACTTCAAGGTCGAGACAAGCCCGACGCCAGACGGTGTGCGGTTCCAAGCCAAGGACACCGAGTTCAACGAAGACACGATCGCGGAGTTCGGCAAGGACATCCTCTTCAATGGCAGCACGAGCACGAACCTGTTCGCCAAGCGCGATAACGACGGCTCGGAAGAAGTGACGGAAGTCCGCCTGGAGCTGAACAGTCTGCCCACGGGCTGGTTGGTCCAGTATGACGGGACAACCACGTTCCCGGCGAACGTGAGTGAATCGGGCGGAATCTACACGATCACCGGCACGGGCAGCACCGTGGCTGATCGTGAGGCCTCGATCCGCGCGACACTCGACAAGTTCCAGTTGAAACCGGCCGAGCACTCCGACGAGAACGTCGATGTGCGCGTGCGCGTTGTGACCAAGGATCAGGTCGACAACGAGTTCAACACGGCCGCGAACGGCAACGAAGACAACGACACCCGCACCAACACGCGGACGCACAAGATCATCACGAAGGCCGTCGCCGACGCGCCGGAGGTCACTGCAGGCTTCACGATCAACGGCAGCGAAGGCGCGCCGATCTTCCTGACGTCGAATGGCGCGCAGAACGGGACGAAGATCCAGGTTTCAAAGAGCGACGACACGAACGGCGGTACGGCGAGCGCGACCGAGGGGCCGGAAGTGCTTTCGGTCGAGATCTCGGGCTTCCCGCTCAACACGACGCTCATCGGCGACACCAGTGGTGGCGGCGCGCTCGCGAAGGCCGGTAACACCGCCTACAAAATCACAGGGACGGAAGCGCAGATCCAGGCGATCCTCGATAGCCTTCAGGTGACCTACCAGGATTTCTCCGGCACGGTCACGCTGACTGTGAAGGCGATCTCGACCGAGACCGCCACGGGCAGCGGAGAGATCGCGCAGGAGACCGCCGAAGACGTTGCCCAGATCGAGATGACCGTCGGCCCTGTTGCGGACGAACCGACCGTCAAGGGCAACGCAATCGGCACCGAAGATTCGCGGATCTCGATCCCGATCGCAGTGACGCTTGGCGACAAGGACGGCTCCGAATCCTACAAGATGCAGATCACGAATGTGCCGGATGGCGGTGATCTGTACGTTGGCGCGACCAAGCTTACGCCGATCTCCGGCACTGGCGCTGGGCGCGTCTACGAGTTGACGCCGGCGCAGGTGCAGAACCTGTCGATCCAGCCGCCGGAGCATTACTCCTCCGCGCAGCAGGGCGACATTCAGCTGAGCGCAACAACAATTGTCACGGATACCGACGGCACCAATACCGACACCCAATCGTTCGGCCCGACCACGATCCCGGTCATCGTCACCGGCGTGGCGGACAAACCGAACGTCAACCCGGTCTCGATCACTGAGGAAGAGGATGAACCCATTGAGCTCGGCGATGCGATCGTCGCGAGCCTCGGCGGCAACCTCAATAGCGCGCTCGTCGACCAGGATGGGTCTGAAAGCCTGTCGTTCGTGATCAAGCTGCCGGCGGGCACGATCCCGTCAAAGGGCACCTACATCGGTGGCGGCAACTGGCAGGTGGATGCTGCCGACGTTCCAGGCCTCACGATCCCAACGAAACCCGACTTCTCAGGCGACCTCGTCAGCGCGACCGGCATGTCGGTGCGCGCGGTCACGCAGGAGAAGGACGGCGACGACAACTTCTCAGAAGTTGATCTGACGATTACCATCACGCCGAAGGCGGACGGCGATGGCTTCTCGTCATGGACGCCTGACAGGACCGTCACCGAAGACAACGACATCTCGCTTGCCTCCATCGCAAATCACACGTCAGCGGACGCGGATGGGTCTGAAAGCGTGGTTGAGTACCGCATCGAGTTGAAGGACCTGATCGCGGACGCTGAGATTGGTGCTGTGACGCCAAACCTTGGCGACTTCCTCGCCAACCATGTGACTGGCACGTACACAATGGACGGCACGACGATGGTCGTGCAGGCCGCAAACATCAGCGGGATTACGTTCAAGAAGGAAGCCTTCAAGGATTCAAACGTCGACTTCGGCCTGCCGGTCGACGCGATCGTTGAAGATGGCCCCGGCGGTCCACGGACGACGGAGACCACGTCGTTCGACGTCAACCTTGTCGGCGACGCGGACGAACCGACGGTGTTCATCAACGCGACGTCAGGCCAGTCGGGCGTTGCGTTTGATCTCGACCTTGGCGGCGACAACACGGACACGGACTCCGATCTCGGGCGCACAGAGTCAGAAGGTGAGATCTATTACATCTTGAATGCGACGTCGCAGTCCACGCCATTCCCGTACGGGCTCGTCGACAGCAGCGGCGATGCGATTGGTCTCCAGATCGCGCCTAATTCCTACTACCTGACGAAGGCCGAGATCGACGACGTCAAATTGCTGACGAACGTTCCGGGCGGCGGCACGATCGACTTCAGCTTGACCACAGTTGTCGTCGAGAATGATGGCGATCTCGCGCAGAAGACGACGGACCAGGACGTCACGATTACTGTTACCGCAAACCCGAACGGGCCCACCCAGACACCGCCCCAGCCGCCGACGCTGACGATCAACCCGTCGAATGGCAACGAGGGCGCGAGCGTCACGCTTGACGTGACGGCCGCCCCGCAGGCGGGTGACCCGACTGATCCGTCGGTCGCCGTCATCATCTCAGCGCCGCCGGCGGGGATCACGATCACCAACGGTGTTCTGAACCCGCTGACGGGCGAGTACATTGTGCCGAGCGGCCAGGCCCAGGTCTCAGCGCCGGCCGACTTCTCGGGTGATGTTACGCTTCAGGTCCGCGCGGTCGCGACCGGCAAGAACCTTGCGACGACGACCGTCGGACCGCAGCCCGCAATCGTCAATTTTGATCCGGTTGCCGATGGTCCGTCCATCACGGCGAACCCGACAGATCAGAACGAAGATACCGACGTACCGCTCAACCTGACGATCGCGGCGCGGGACACCGACGCGACGCCGGAGACCGTCGACAATGCGGTGTTCATCAAGCCCGCCGAAGGCACGCTTGTTAACGCTGCCGGGACGGCGATCGGGACCCTTCTGACGAGCGGCCCCAACGCGGGCTTCTATCAGCTCACCAAGGCAGAGGCTGAAGGTGCTCGGTTGCGGCCGGTCAGCGGCAAGCATGGATCAGTCACAGTTGAAGTCAAAGCGTCGACGACGGAGCCGACAGACAACGCCGACGGCGATCACACCCAGACGACGACGGAGACGTTCACCGTCAACATCGAGGCGGTGGCTGACATCCCGAACGTGACGGTGCCGGCAACGCCGATCACGGGCGATGAGGACACAGACATTGAGATCACCGGTCTGTCGGTGGCGTCTGCTGACCCGGACACTTCGGAGGTCGTATCAGCGCGCATCGTTGGCGTCCCCGATGGGACCAAGTTCTCGGCGGGCTCGAACAACGGTGATGGTAGCTGGACCATTCCGGTCGCGAGCCTCGCAGGGCTCAAGATCACGCCACCGACCAACTACTCAGGGACGATGACGCTGACGCTGCAGGCATTCGCGCTGGAGCTGTCGAACGGTGACGTCGCTGAGACGCCGCTGACCGCAAACCAGTTCCAGGTCGAAGTGGCCCCGGTCGCAGATAGCGTGAAGATCCTCGCCAAGGATGCGACGGTCGACGCGAACGCGTTTGCCGAGCTCGACTTCAACGTCCGCGCGGATGATGAAACCGGCACGACCGCCGGCGAGAACCCGGCCGAGACTGTGCGCATCACGTTCACCAGTGTCCCTGACACGGCAGAGATCTGGGCTCTGGGCGGCGGCACGGTGACGGACCAGGGCAACGGGACCTGGCAGTTCGAGGGCACGGAAGCGCAGTCCAATGCACTTGCGATCTCACCTGGGGATCAGACACCGACCGGTCTTCACCTGATCGGAATGTCGGTCGTCACGGTCGACGGCACGTCCGTCTCTGCGCCAGTCACGGACTCGTTCCGCCTGACCGTGAATGGGGCCTCCGATGCGCGGTCCAACGCGACGGGTGATGCGACCGACAACACGCTGACCGGCGGCGGAGGCGCAGACCTGTTGTCCGGTCTCGGCGGCAACGACACCCTCAGCGGACTTGGCGGCGCTGACTTCCTGCTCGGGGGCGGTGGCAACGACATCCTGCTCGGCGGTGACGGCGACGACGTCTTAAACGGCGGTGCAGGTCTCGACACAATGACGGGCGGTGCCGGAGAGGATCAGTTCAAGCTATCCGATCTGCCATCGGGCGGGACCGATACGATCACGGACTTCACCGTCTCCGACGACGACGTCCTCGACGTCTCCGCACTGATGACCGGCTACGACGACGGGACGTCGGACCTCTCGGACTTCCTGCAGACAACCGAAAGCGGTGGCGACACGACAGTCCGGATCGACCGGGACGGCGCGGAGAACGGCGTAAACTTCGTCGACCTCGTCGTCCTCGAAGGCAACACGGGGCTGAACCTCGAGACGCTTGAGACGAACGGCAATCTCGTGACGACCTGAGATGGGGTCAGGCGGGCAGGCTATGGCCGACGCGATCTTCGCGTTTGCCGCGGCCCGGGTGGGCGTGGCGGGTTTGCCACGCTGGTGATGACTTGGAAATGGACCGGCGGCCTCTGAATATGGCCTCTCCGGAGCTGTTCGTGTGGCCCGGGGCCGGAACTTGGGTCATTTGCATCACAAGACCGCATACAACCCATTTTAGAGGACAGTGTTTCCGACATCAGACCTTGGCGCGTACGGACCAAATCAGTTTTGGCTATCCCGTGCCGTGTGTCTGCGTCAGTGCGCGTAAGCTTGACCGCTGATCGCTCGGGAACGCCGAATGATTCGTCTTTCCAAGGCCGGTTTTACCGCCGCCGTCGCCGCCGCGTCGGTTGTCGCCAGCTCACTCCCAGGGGCTGCCGACACCTTGCACGGCGCGGTCCGGCGCGCGCTTGAGACCAATCCCGAGCTGTACGCGATCCGCCACAACCGCAATGCGATCGACGAAGAGCTCCGTGCTGCCCGAGGGCTCCGGCTGCCGACGGTCGATCTCCAGGCGGAGTGGGGGCACCGGCGCTACAAGAGCAAGACGCCGCTGGTGACGAACAACTATCCGAATCACGCCCAGAAAGAGCTGCAGGTCATCGTCGGCCAACGGCTGTTCGATGGGTGGGAGGCAATCTACGAGATTGAGCGCCAGAAAGCGCGCGTGTCGTCCGCGCGGTTCCGTGTGGCGGATACGTCGAACGCGATCGCGCTGCGGGCCGTGCAGGCCTACCTTGAAGTCCTCCGTTCCCGCGCCGTTCTTGCATCGGCAGACCGCAACGTGCGCGCGCTGGGCCGTTTGCGGTCGCGCGTCAATCGCCGCGTTTCAGCCGGCCAGGGCAATCGCGCCGAACAGTCAGAGGCCGGCAGCCGCTATGAAGGCGCGATTGCTGTGAGGGCTGAGGCGCAGGCGCGGCTCCGCGATGCTGTGGCGCTGTTCGTGGCCGTTATCGGCCGCCGCCCGGGGCATCTGCACGGCGCGCCGACCGCCCGCAATCTGCCGCGCAGTTTGAGCGGTGCAATTGCGATTGCAAAGTTTGAGGCTCCGTCGGTCCGCGCGACAGACAACGATCATTCCGCCGCGCGCGCGGCCATTGGTGGGGCGCGTTCGCGCTTCTATCCAAAGATCACCGGTGAGGCGCGCGCCCGCTGGGGCTACGACTTGAAGGAAAGCGGCGATCACGAGCGCGATTACCGCGCAATGGTCATCGCGAAGTGGAACCTCTTCAACGGCGGCATTGATTCTGCGCGGCTGCGCGAGAGCCGTCACCGCGCAAGCGAAGCAGCCGAGGTCGCCGCGAACACGCGCCGACTAGTCATTCGCGAAACGCGGGTGTCGTGGAACGCGCTGCACGCGGCGCGGACGCGGCTGCCGTCGCTGCGCCGGCAACTCTCACTCGCGCGGCAAACGCGGGCTGCCTACAACGAACAGTACGACGCTGGCGCGCGCCGCCTGCTCGATCTTCTCGACGCACAAAGCGAGGTGTTCGTTGCTGACGCTGCGCTGCGCACCGAGGAGTTGGCCGCGAAGTTTTCCGGATACCGTCTGCTCGCCGCAATGGGCACGCTGATCCAGCGGATGGGGCTTGAGGCGCCGGAAGAGGGCGTGCGCCCGCCGACGCACAGCCGCCTCGATGGCTGGCACTACCGCATCCATCATCGCAGCGAGGCGCATCCCGCGCCGTCCAAATAGTCAAGGGGCGCGCATGACGACGCCGCCCGGAACCGGCGCTGCGGTCGACGTTTCGGGGCAATCCCCAGACGATCCCCTCGCCGCCGCAATCCTCACGCTGGCCGCCCACTACGGGCGGCCTTCTTCGCTTGAGGGGATTACGGCCGGTCTGCCACTCGTGCGCGGGCGGCTGCCGGCCGACCATGCGGTGATCGCGGCTGAGCGCGCCGGCCTGATCACGGAGTGGGAAACGGTCGACGTAACGCGGCTGCAGCCACACGAACTCCCGCTCGTCATTGAGGGCCGCGATGGCGGCTTCGAAATCCTGTGGGAGATTGATGCTGGCCGCAAGCGCGCGCGTGCAGCGACCGTCAGTACATCGACCGATCCGGGCCGCCGTGTGCGCATGACGCTCAGTGAGGTAGACGCGCTGGCGACAGGGAAAGTCTTGCGGCTTAGACCAGCCGCCAGCCGTGACAACCGGGCCGACGATGCAGCCGCCAAGCCTGAAGCGCACTGGTTCTTCTCCGCGTTCCGCGAATGCCGAGGGATCTACACGCAAGCGATTTTCGCGACGCTTGCGCTGAACCTGCTAGCACTCGCCGTCCCGCTGTTCTCGATGAACGTTTATGACCGCGTTGTGCCGAACGCGGCGGAAGAGACGCTGTGGGCGCTTGCCGCCGGCGTCGGTATCGCGATCCTGTTCGATTTTCTGATCCGGACGCTTCGCAGCATCTTCGTCGACCACGCGAGCCAGCGCGCTGACGTCCGACTCGCAAACGTGATCTACGGGCGGCTCATTGGCGCGCGGATGGGCAAGGCGCGATCGTCAGTTGGCGTGCGCGCCAACACGATGCGCGAGTTCGACACACTGCGGGAGTTCTTCACGTCGGCAACGTTGACGGCATTCGGCGATCTGCCGTTCGTGCTGCTGTTCGTCGGCGTCATTTTCCTCGTGGCCGGGCCGCTTGCGTTTGTGGTGCTGGCGGCAATCCCGATCCTGCTCGCGATCGGTTGGGTGACGCAGCGGCGGCTCGCACGCCTGATCCAGGCAGCGTTCCGCGAAGCCGCGCAGAAGAACGTGGTCGTCACCGAAACACTCGTCGGATTTGAAGCCATCAAGACGGCGGGCGCGGAAAGCTGGGCTGCGCAAAAGTGGGAGCAGGCGTCCGCCGAGCACATTCGCACGGGCCACCACATCAAGCATGTGTCGAACCTTGGCCAGCACCTCATCCAGGCCGTGCAGACGTCAGTGCAGGTGCTCATCGTTGTGTTCGGCTTTTATCAGATTGCCGCGGGGCACATGACGATGGGCGCGCTGATCGCAGCCACCATCCTGTCGGGCCGCGCGATGCAACCGCTGTCGCAGGCAGCAACCCTGCTCACGCGGCTGAACTCGGCGCGCATGGCCTATCAGTCGATCTCGGCGATCGTTGATGCGCCACAGGATCGGCCACCGCAGGCCGCATTCCTCACGCGCGAGACCATCGCCGGACGCGTGACGCTCGAGGGCGTCGCCTTCCGCTACGCCGACGATGCGCCGCTTGCGCTCGACAACGTCAGCATCAAGGTTGCGGCCGGGGAACACGTCGGAATTCTCGGCCGCATCGGGTCCGGCAAGTCGACGGTGCTGAAGCTCGTCCACGGCCAGCTCGCGCCAGATGACGGCCGCGTCCTCCTTGATGACGTCTCCGTCGGGCAATTCGATCCCGCGAACTTGCGCCGCCATGTTGGGTTTCTGAGCCAGGGCGCAGATCTCTTCCATGGCTCGATCCGCGAGAACATCACCATGGGCGCGCCACGCGTGAGCGACACCGATCTGTTGATCGCAGCGCGTGTTGCGGGCTGCCTCGATTGGGTTGTGCGTCTGCCGCGCGGGTTTGACACCGAGATCGCAGAGCGCGGTGCGGGCCTCTCGAACGGGCAGCGCCAGTCCGTGGCGTTTGCGCGCGCGCTCATTCAGGCGCCGCAGGTGATGCTGCTCGATGAGCCAACCAGCGACATGGACACGACGACCGAGCGTGCCGTCGTCAATCGCCTTGGCCAGCATGCCGATGGGCGCACGCTGATCCTGGTGACGCATCGGCCCGCGCTGCTCGCACTTGTCGACCGGCTGATCGTGATCGATCAGGGCCGCGTGCTTCACGACGCCCCGAAGGATGAGGTGCTGGACACCCTGCGGGGCGCCCGCGCAACGGCCCGCGAGGAGGCGAAACGCGCATGAGCGCCTCTCCCGAAACGCAGGGGACCCCGCCGCGCCAGCCGTCCGGCACACCGACGGCTGTGAGCGCCGACCTGCTGAAGCCGCTGCCGTCAATGTTCAACCTGCTGTTGCTGGCGATGGTTGGCTGCGTGTTCGCCTTCATCGCCTGGTCGCTCGTGGCGCACCTGGAAGAGACGACCAAGGGCCAGGGGCGCGTGATTCCGGCCCGCAAGATCCAGGTTGTCCAAAACCTCGAAGGCGGCATCGTGCGCGCGCTCGCTGTGCGCGAGGGCCAGACCGTGAAGCGCGGTGACCTGCTGCTCACGATCGATCCAACGCAGGCGCGGTCTTCGGTCAATGAGACGGCGGAGCGGATCGCGGGGCTGCGTGCCCTGGTGGCACGGCTGCAGGCGGAAATGAACGGCGAGCCCCTGTCGTTCCCGTCTGATCTCGCCCGTGCGCACGCCACGCTGATTGCGCATCAACGCGCGCTGTTCGCTGCACGCCGCCGCGAACTGGACGCAGCCTTAAGCGCACTTCAAGCCCAGCAGCGCCAGCGCGCGCAAGAACTTGTCGAACTCGACGCCAAGATCAAAACGCTGGTGCTCAGTCTTCGGCTTGCGCGGCAGCAACGCGATATCATCACGCCGCTGGCGCGCTCGCGGGCCGCGTCGCAATCAGAGTTGCTTGCCGCCGAGACCAAGGTGAACGAGACCGAAGGCGCGTTGCAGGCAGCAAAGCTTGCGATCCCGCGTGTAGAGGCGCAGCTCGCCGAAGCCAAGGACCGTGAGGCGGAGAAGGCTGCGAACGTGCGCGCCGATGCGTTGCGGCGGCTTTCAGATGCGCGCGTCGAGCTCGCAGCGTTGCAGGAGACCAGAACGGGCAAGGCAGATCAGCTCGCGCGGACCGCCGTGCGTGCGCCTGCCGACGGCATCGTTAAAACGGTGCATGTGACGACGGTCGGCCAAGTCGTGCAGCCGGGCCGCAACCTGGTCGAGATCGTCCCGCTTGACGATACGCTGCTGATCGAGGCGCGCATTCGCCCCCAGGACATTGCGTTCCTGCGGCCCGGGCAGCCGGCGCTTGTCAAACTGACGGCGTACGATTTTGCGCTTTACGGCGGGCTGAAGGGCGAGGTCGAGCGGATCGGCGCCGACAGCATCACCAACGAGAAGGGCGAGACTTACTACCTGATCCAGGTCCGTACCGGCTCGAGCCAGCTCAAGCGCGGCGGCGATGTCTTCCGCATCATCCCCGGCATGGTCGCCGAAGTCGACGTCATGACCGGCCGCAAGACGGTGTTTGCGTATCTCACCAAGCCGCTGACGCGCATGCGCCATGCCGCGCTGACGGAACGCTGAGACCGCGCGCGACTGCGATCAGTTCCGGCGCACGTTTGCTCACACTCCCGGGTTAGGGGATGCCGTCGAACCCGGATGAGCTCTAGAACGCAGGCACGGTCTGGCGGCGGCGCTGACTTGCGATGATGAGTGCCAGCAGCAACAGCGCCGGGATGTAGAAGATCTCCTTCGGCCAGCGCGTCGTGACGGGTGTCTTCACTTCGGCGACGACGACCGGCGCATCGGCATAGAAGTCGAACGTCTGACCCAGGTTTGCGTACTTGCTGCCGAGCGCTGGCTCGTCGAGCTTGGTCGTGTCGCCTTCGGAGGTCGCGGCCAGGCCGAGCTTTTGCAGCCGCTCTGCCGCGTTTGCGCCTTCGCCGATCGTGATCGGGAGTTCCGTCTCGATCATCTTGTCGGCGTCGTTGAAATCCGGCCCTCTAATCTTCAGCCGGATATCCGCCCCGGGCGGCGCGGTTCCGATGACTTCGGTAAAGGCCGAGCCTGCCGATGTCGTAAACGGCGGCGCGACCTGATCAAGGAAGTAGCCCGGGCGGAACAGCGTGAAGGCGACGACCAGCAGAGCGGCCGTCTCCCACCATCGGTTGGGCGCGAAGAAATAGCCCTGCGTTGCCGCCGCAAAGAGCATCATCGCAATGACGGCGACGACAAATACAAAGATCGCCTTCGCGAACGACACGTCGATGAGCAGCAGCTCGGTATTGAAGATAAAGAGGAACGGCAGCAGCGCGGTCCTGATGTCGTACATGAAGCCCTGGACGCCGGTCTTGATCGGATCGCCGCCCGAGATGGCGGCGGCTGCGAAGGCTGCAAGCCCGACAGGCGGCGTGTCGTCGGCGAGAATGCCGAAGTAGAACACGAACAGGTGGACTGCGATCAGCGGGACAACCAGGCCGCTCTTTGCGCCGAGCGCGACGATCACCGGCGCCATTAGCGACGAGACCACGATGTAGTTGGCCGTCGTCGGCAGGCCCATCCCGAGGATGAGGCTCATGAAGGCGACCAGGATCAGCATAACCATCAGCGAGCCGCCGGACAGATACTCGACGAACTCTGCGATGACCTGATGCATGCCCGTGAGCGACACGGTGCCGACGATGATGCCGGCAACGCCTGTTGCGACCGCGATCGCGATCATGTTGCGCGAGCCGGAAATCATTCCGGCGACCCACTCGTTGACGCCCTTGGAGAACGCCGCTCCCATGTCGCCGCCGCCGCGGAACATGACTTTGAGCGGGTGCTGGGTCAGCGCGACCGTGATCATCGCCATCGTCGCCCAGAACGCAGACAGCGTTGGCGACAGCCGCTCGATCATGATGCACCAGATCAGGATCACGATCGGGAGCAGGTAATAGTAGCCTGTCACCGCGACGTCGCCGAGGCGCGGCAGCATCATATCGTCATCGGCGTTCGGATCGTCGACGTCGAGGTCCGGCTTCCGCGACGCCAGTCCGAGAAGCGCGAGGTAGGCGACGAGTGAGAGACCGACGGCGACATAGAACGCGCTGTCGGGCATCGCGGTCTTAATCCAGCCGAGGCCGTAGTAGACAGCGAATGCAAGGGCTGCGAGGCCGAGGAAGCCCGACAGGAACCCGATGAGCCGCTGCGCGATCGTGAGCGTTACGGGCGGCTTCTGCATGCCTTTGAGGCCGAGCTTCAGCGCCTCGAGGTGCACGATGTAGACGAGCGCAATGTAGGAGACGAGCGCTGGCAGGATCGCGTGTTTGATGATGTCGGTGTAGGCGACGCCGGTGAACTCGGCGATAAGAAAGGCCGCGGCGCCCATCACCGGCGGCGTAAGCTGCCCGTTCGTGGACGAGGCAACCTCAACGGCACCGGCTTTCTCAGCCCGGAAGCCGGTCCGCTTCATAAGCGGGATCGTGAACGTACCGGTGGTCACCACGTTTGCGATGGATGAGCCTGAGTAAAGTCCACTGAGCGCTGAGGCGCAGACGGCGGCTTTCGCAGGCCCGCCGCGCAGGTGGCCGAGCGCTGCGAACGCAACCTTGATGAAGTAGTTGCCAGCCCCCGCCTTCTCGAGGATCGCACCGAAGAGCACGAACAAAAAGATCATCTGCGCCGACACACCGAGTGCCACGCCAAACACGCCCTCAGTCTGCATCCAGTAGTGCCACATGGCCTTACCGAAGCTCGCGCCCTTCCAGCGGATCACTTCGGGCAGGACCTGCGAGTCGCCGAAGAACACGTAGGCTGCAAAGACGGACGCGACGATCACGAGCGGCAGGCCGAGCGCGCGATAGCAGGCGATGCCAAGCACGATCATGCCGACGCTGGATGCGATCAGGTCGCCGGTGGTTGGCAAACCCGCACGGATCGCGATGTCGGTTTTGAAGACGTAGAGGTAGAGACAGGCGGCAATGCCTGCGAACCCGAGCACCCAGTCGTAGATCGGGATCGTCGTCCGCGCGCTCGACCGGAACAGCGGGAACGCCATCGCGGATAGGAACAGCGCGAACGAAAGATGGAAAAGCCTGATCTCGGAGTTGTTGAGGATCAGGTTGACGCCGGTCGTCTCAACCAGCGTGAACGGCAGGTTGGACGAATAGAAAATCTGGAAGCAGGCCCAGACGAAACAGCCGACCGGAATGATGTAGCGTGTGAGCGCACCTGATGGGTTGCGGGCACCGGTGTCGATGTCAGCGCTCATCTGAGCGGCGCTGCCCGTGCCGGTGGTGGAGGTGCCCGCGCCGCCAGCGCCGGTCGTTGCATCAGTCATATGGCCGTCCGAGCTTGTTCAATCGGGCGAGCCAAACAAAGCCGCGACGCCGATGCAAACGCAAAGTCGGCGAAAGCGAACTCTTTCAGACTATCTGCCCAAGGAAACGCGTTCGGCTAGAGGCGCGACAGCCACTGGCGGAGCTTGGCGGGCTTCGGCGGCATCGTCGGGCGCACACGGCGGATCGGCGGCACGCGGATCTGCGTTGCATCGCGCGCGGTGACCTTAGTGCCCATCCCGCGCCGCGTCTTGGTGACGTCAGGGCGGCGCATCGCGATGGCTTTGCGCTCAGGCAATGGCGCAGCCTTCAGCGCATCCGCCGTGCCGATCTCTGCCGTGGCCGCGGTGAGTATGCCGGCAAGCAGCGCGACGACTGTGAGATGTGCGCCAAGCACTGCCGGACTAATGGTAAATTTGCGCATCCGCTCCTCCCTCGCACCCGGCTTATAGCGCGGGCAAACCGCACGTGCTCCGGCGATTCGGAAACTTTGATGAATGGTGTGGCGCGGGTGGATCAAAAAAGGGGACTAGAACAAGCGGCTGTTCCAGTCCCCTTCCACCTGTCGGTGTTGACCGTGCGTCAGACTGCTCAAGGTCGTCTGCCCGGTTGGCTCGATGCATGCCTGCGCTCTGAAAAGTCACAAGCAGATCAAGCATTTGAACGCGGAACGGAGCCGCAACCCGTAGTGCAGTGCACCGCCGGTTTACCGCTCGATACCCTAGCCGCCGTGGCCGGTTGTCAGGCCGCCGACGGTACAGTGGTGTCGCCTCCTTGCGTTCGGTTCCAAGAACACGCAGTACCAACTCCCAGCCTTACGTTGGAAAACGATGATTTGTCACTTGATTCCAGACCCGGTGTGCCCTTGCGGCATCGGGGGGTGACTTTTAAAACTCAACCTCCCGTGTGCCCGGGAAATCCGTCAGTTCACGGGAGTGCGGCGCACACGAACCATTCGGGCAACTGCAGATGTCGCACAACACATACGGGCATCTCTTTCGCGTCACCACCTGGGGTGAGAGTCATGGGCCGGCGATCGGCTGCGTCGTCGATGGCTGCCCGCCGGCGATTCCGCTGAGCGAAGCCGACATCCAAACCGATCTTGACCGGCGGAAGCCCGGCGGATCGCGATTTGTGACGCAGCGCCGCGAGCCCGACACCGTCAAGATCCTCTCAGGCGTCTTCGAGAATGATCAGGGCCAACAGGTGACGACCGGCGCGCCAATCGCGCTGATGATCGAAAACCAGGACCAGCGTTCAAAGGACTACGGCGACATCAAAGATGCCTACCGCCCGGGCCATGCGGACTTCACCTACATTGCGAAGTACGGCATCCGCGATTATCGCGGCGGCGGGCGTTCGTCGGCGCGGGAGACGGCAATGCGGGTGGCCGCCGGTGCGATTGCGCGAAAGGTCGTCGCTGGCGTTTCGATCCGCGCGGCACTGGTCGCCATTGGGACCGAAGGCATCGACCGTGCGAACTGGGATTGGGATCAGGTCGGCCAGAACCCGTTCTTTTGTCCTGACGCCGATGCCGCCAAGCACTGGGAAACGTATCTGGACGCCATCCGCAAGGACGGGTCATCGGTCGGGGCTGTGGTCGAAGTCGTCGCGGAAGGGGCGCCTGCCGGTTGGGGCGCACCGGTTTACGGCAAGCTCGATCAGGACATCGCGTCGGCGCTGATGGGGATCAACGCGGTCAAGGGTGTCGAGATTGGTGACGGGTTCGCGGCGGCGCAGCTCCGCGGCGAAGATAACGCCGATGAAATCCGCATGGGCAATGATGGTCAGCCGCTGTTCCTGTCCAATCACGCAGGCGGCGTCCTCGGCGGCATCTCGACCGGCCAGCCAATTGTTGCACGACTCGCGATCAAGCCGACGTCGTCGATCCTGACCCCGCGCCGGACCATCGATCGCCATGGCGCTGAACGCGACCTTGTCACAAAGGGGCGGCACGATCCCTGCGTCGGCATCCGCGCCGTGCCGGTCGCTGAAGCGATGATGGCCGCGGTGCTCGCCGATCACGCGCTTCGCGCGCGCGCACAAGGCCCGCTCGATACGGCTTGATGCGCTGCCTCGCGGGACGCGCGCAGGCGATGGCACGGAGGCCCACATGGATCGAGCTCTCGACCGCGTGAAAGCGGTTGTCTTTGACGTCTTCGGAACGCTCGTCGATTGGCGGACAAGCGTGACCCGCGAGCTGGCCTCGTTCGGCCGATCGCGCGGCATCACGCATGACTGGCAGGCGTTCGCCGACGAGTGGCGCGGCCTCTATCAGCCGTCGATGGAAGAGGTGCGCGCCGGCCGCCGCAGCTTCGTGATCCTTGACGAGCTGCACGTTGAAAGCCTGCGGACACTCATCGATCGCCATGACCTGCCGATCGTCTCGAACGCTGACATCGATCACTTGAAGCGGGTCTGGCACCGACTTGAGCCCTGGCCCGACGTCGTCGAGGGGCTCTACCGGCTAAAGCGGCGACATTTGATTGCGCCACTGTCGAACGGGAACATCGGCCTGATGGTCCGCCTCGCAAAACACGGCGGCCTGCCGTGGGATGCGATCCTTGGCGCTGAAGTCGCGCAGGCCTACAAGCCCGACCCGCGCGCCTACATCGGCGCCGTCGAAGCGCTCAACCTTGAGCCGGCTGAATGCTTGATGGTGGCAGCCCACAACGATGACCTCGTCGCCGCGGAAGCTCAGGGCCTGCGCACAGCCTTCGTCGTCCGCCCGACCGAACACGGGGCCGGCCAGACCAAGGACTTAACCGCCAGCCAGCCCTGGACCATCGTCACCGATACGATCGGCGGCGTCGCCGACGCGCTTGCCTGTCCGCGGTGAGCTTGAGCGTCGTCTCAGGCTGCGCGGACGGCGTCGGCGATAGCGATCGCGCTCATGTTGAGGAGGCCGCGGACGGACGTCGACGGCGTCACGATGTGGACCGGGCGGCCGGTGCCGAGCAGGATCGGCCCGAGTGCCGTCGAGTTTGACACCGCGCGCAGCAGATTGAACGCGATGTTGGCTGCATCCAGCGTCGGCATGATCAGCAGGTTCGCCGGGCCTTGAAGGCGCGAGTTCGGGAACACCTCCTCGCGAAAGAACGGGCGGATCGCGGCATCGGCGTGCATCTCGCCTTCGACTTCGAGGTCGGGCGCACGCTCGCGCAGCAACGCCAGCGTCTGGCGCATCTTGACGGCGGTGTCCGTGTTCTCCGTGCCGAAGTTCGAGTGTGAGACGAGCGCGACCTTGGGCTCGATGCCGAAGCGGCGCACCTCTTCAGCGGCCATCAGTGTGATATCGGCGAGCTTTTCAGCGGGCGGGTCCACGCTGACGTAGGTGTCGGCAATGAACAGGGGCCCCGACTCCAGGATCAAGCCGGAGACGGTTGCAAATCCGCGGACGCCCTCGCCTTTGCCGACCACCTGGCTGACGTGGCGAAGCTGCGTGTGATACCGCCCGACCGCACCGCAGATCATGGCATCGGCGTCGCCGCGGCGGACCAAGAGACCTGCGATCACCGTTGAGCCTGCGCGCACGACGCGGCGGGCATGGGATGGGCTGACGCCCTTGCGCTCGACGAGCCGGTGATACTCCTCGCAGAACTGCGGGATGCGGCCATCTTCGTCCTGGTCGCAGATCTCGTAGTCCTGCTCTTCGCGCATCCTGAGGCCCAGGTGCGTGATTGTCCGCTTGATGATGCGGCGGCGGCCGACGAAGATCGGGTAGGCCATCTTCTCGTTGACGACCTGTTGGGCTGCCTGCAGCACGTAGGGGTGTTCGCCTTCCGCATAGACAATGCTGCGCGGGCTTTCGGCGAAGCTCCGTTTTGCAAGATCGAACACGGGCTTCATGAGGAAGCCGGACTGGTAGACGAACGATTCCAGTTGTTCGAGGTAGGCGGCGTGATCCTCGATCGGCCGGGTTGCGACGCCGGTGTCCATCGCAGCTTTCGCGACGGCCGGTGCGATCTTCGTGATCAGCCGCGGATCGAACGGTTTCGGCAGGATGTACTCGGGCCCGAACACGAGGCTCGCGGTGCCGTAGGCTTGCAGCACGACGTCGGATGCAACTTCCTCCGCGATGCTTGCAAGTGCGTAGACAGCGGCCTTCTTCATCTCCTCGTTGATCGTCGTCGCGCCAACATCGAGCGCGCCGCGAAAGACGAACGGGAAGCAGAGGACGTTGTTGATCTGGTTCGCGAAGTCCGTGCGCCCTGAAGCCATCACCGCATCATCGCGGACGGCTGCGACCTCCTCCGGCATGATCTCCGGCGTTGGATTGGCGAGTGCAAAGATCAGCGGCTTCGGCGCCATCTTGGCGACCATGTCGCGGCTGACGATCCCGCCGGCCGAGAGACCAAGAAAGATGTCGGCGCCGTCCATCACTTCGGCGAGTTCGCGGGCAGCGGTCGGCTGTGCGAACGGCGCCTTATAGTCATCCATAAGCGCCGTGCGGCCCTGATAGATGACGCCTTCAATATCGGACACCGTGATGTTCGCGCGCGGCAGGCCAAGTGCGACGAGGAGGTTCAGGCAGGCAAGCGCTGCGGCCCCGGCGCCGGAACAGACAAGGCGCACATCTTCGATGTTTTTGCCGACGACCCTCAGGCCGTTAATGATCCCTGCCGCGACCACGATCGCCGTGCCGTGCTGGTCGTCGTGGAAGACCGGGATGTTCATCCGCTCCTTGAGCTTGCGCTCGATCTCGAAGCACTCCGGCGCGCGGATGTCCTCAAGATTGATTCCGCCGAATGTCGGCTCAAGCCGCGCTGCAGCTTCGACAAACGCGTCGACATCGCGTTCGTCGATCTCGATGTCATAGACGTCGATGCCGGCGAACTTTTTGAACAGAACCGCCTTGCCTTCCATCACGGGCTTTGCGGCGAGCGGCCCGATGTTGCCGAGGCCGAGGACGGCGGTCCCGTTCGTAATGACGCCGACAAGGTTGCCGCGCGCCGTCAGCTTTGAGACCATCGCCGGGTCTTCGGCAATCGCGGTGCACGCGTGCGCGACACCCGGCGAATAGGCGAGTGCGAGATCGTTCTGATTCGCGACCGGCTTCGTCGGCCGTATTGCGATTTTTCCGGGCGGGTCCGCCTCGTGATAGTCGAGGGCGTTCTGCTTGCCGGTGGGATCGGGCATTTTGGGACCTGCGGCGGGAACAAGGGATCGACGTGCACAGCTCGGTGCGCTGGGTGCCGGACCTTAATGCGGGCTGCAACGAATGGCAGCCTTAATTGTCAAAGGGCCGACCGAGATCAATCGCCCCGCGGGCCGCGAGCGCCTTGATTGCGTCGTCCGACAGTCCGAGCCGCTGTTGCAACACGTCGGCTGTATGCTGCCCGAGCCTCGGCGGCGGCGTCGCGCCGGCAGTCGTCTCATGGCCGGCCATGCGGATCGGGTTTGCAACAACATCGACCGTTGGCCCGTTCTCGTGGGGCAACGGCACGCGCACTTTGCGCGCTGTCACGTGCGGATCGTTGAAGACCGCGTCGATGGTGTTGATGGGTCCGCACGGCACGCCTTTGGCTTCGAGTGAGGACAGCCAGTCGGCCGAAGTGCGCGTTGCCATGACCGCTGAAATCTCCGGGATCAGGGCTGCGCGGTTGGTGACCCGGCCCGAGTTGTTTCGGAACTGCGGGTCGGCTGCGAGCGCGTCGCATCCAGCGGCCTCACAGAAGCGCGCAAACTGCGTGTCGTTGCCAACGGCAAGGATCAGGTGACCATCGGCGGTCGCAAATGCCTGGTACGGCACAACCGTTGGGTGCGCGTTGCCGAGGCGGCCGGCCACTGTGCCATCCGCAAGATAGCTGGCGGCCTGATTGACGAGCCCGGCGATTGTCGATTCCAGGAGCGAAACTTCGATGTGTTCGCCTTCGCCGGTCTGATCGCGCTTGATGAGCGCTGCCATGATGCCGGCAAGCGCATTGAGCCCGGTGAACTGGTCGGAGATCGCGACGCCGACCTTTACAGGGCCACCACCCGGCACGGTGTCGGGCTCACCGGTCACGCTCATCAGGCCGCCCATCGCCTGGGTCAGGAAGTCGTAGCCTGCGCGGTGTGCGTACGGCCCCGTCTGGCCAAATCCAGTGATCGAGCAGTAGACGGCGCGCGGATTGCGGGCACGGACAGATGCGGCATCGAGGCCGTACTTCACGAGGCCGCCTGCCTTAAAGTTCTCGATCACGACGTCGGCTTCGTCGGCAAGCTTGGCGACAAGGGCGCAGCCTTCCGCGTCCGTGAGGTCGATGGCCACTGAGCGCTTGTTGCGATTGGCGCAGGAGAAGTAGGCCGAGATCCCAGGATCGCCATCGCGCGGGTCGACGAAGAAGGGCGGGCCCCAGTCGCGGGTGTCGTCGCCCTTGCCGGGCCGTTCGATCTTGATCACCTCTGCGCCGAGATCACCGAGATATTGGGCGGCGAGCGGACCGGCGAGGATGCGGCTCAGGTCCAAAACCTTGATATGGGCAAGCGGGGCTGGCACGAGGGCAATCTCTTGAGTTTGCGTTTCCGCGCCGACCATACGCCATCGCGTCACGGTCCGCGATTGGGCGGCAAGAAGGAACTCCAATGACGTCGTTTAAGACCCGCCTTGTCCATTTCGCGCGGAAGCACTCGCCAGGCCCGCGCAAGGCCGTGAACCCGCCGATCGTCCGCGCATCGACGGTCCTTTACGATGATGTCGCCGCGATGATCGACACGCGCGACCGTGATGCGGCCGGCGAACGCGTGTTCCGCTATGGCGCGCGCGGGACGCCGACGGCATTCCACTTTGAAGAAGCGATCACTGAGGTCGAGGGCGGCGCGGGCACGCTGCTGTTCCAGACCGGGCTCGCAGCCGTCGCGCATCCGATGCTGTCGCTGCTGCGGCCAGGCGATCATGTGCTGTTCGCCGAGACCGTGTACGGCCCGGCGCGCGCCCTTGCCGAGCAATATCTGCCGCCGCGCGGCATCACGTGTGAGTTTTATTCGGGCGGCCATGATGAGGTGACAGCGCGCATCCGACCCGAGACGCGCATGGTCTACCTCGACAACCCCGGATCGATCGTCTTCGACATTCAGGATGTGCCGGCGATCAAGCGCGCCATCGGCGATCGCGATATCGCACTCGTCGTCGACAACACGTGGGGCTGCCCCGGGCTCTACCGGCCGATCCCGCTCGGTGCGGATATCTCGGTCGTTGCCATCACGAAGTATGTGGCGGGACACTCGGACGTGATGCTGGGTTCCGTGACGAGCAACGCCAAATACCTAAAGCAGCTCCGCGCCGACAGCGACCTGCTCGGCCAGACCGTCAACCCGGAAGATGCCTACCTCGCGTTGCGCGGCCTGAGGACGGCTGCGGCGCGGATTGCGATGCATCAGGCGCACACAGCCGAAGTCGCTCACTATCTCGCGGGCCATGCGAAGGTCGCGGAGGTTCTTTATCCCCCGCGCGCCGGTGACCGCCATCATGCGCTTTTCCAGCGCGACTTCGAAGGCGGCAACGGCCTCATGTCGATTGCGTTTGCGCCTGAGGTCTCGCAGGCCTCCGTCAATCAGTTTGTCGATAGCCTGCAGCTCTTCGGGCTTGGCGCGTCCTGGGGCGGGTTTGAGAGCCTGAAGCTGATTTACGGCAAAGTGCCCGGCTGGAGTGGCGGCCGGATCGTGCGCCTTCACATCGGCCTTGAGGACCCGACCGATCTCATTGCTGACCTCGACCAGGCCCTGGCCCGGATTGACGCCTGATCGCCGCAACACGGGCGCCTGCCGACCGACATGACGGGGCGATGACCACCAGGCCGGGACCGTGGCGTGGGCGGCCTTGTCGCTGATCCGCGGCGCATGGTACCTCCGTTGCGAAATCAACAGGGTGGTGTCGTCGCTTCCGCGCGCCGCCCGCCGATTTCAGCGCCGGAGATCCCAATGGCGATTACTGCTGCAGAGATCGCAGCCAACGTCGGCCTCACATTCGACGACGTGCTGCTCGTTCCCCAAGCCTCCGAAATCATGCCGAGTGCGGTCGCCGTGGCTTCGCGCGTGACGAAATCCGTTGGCGTGAATATTCCGATCCTGTCGTCGGCGATGGACACGGTCACGGAAGCGCGGCTCGCCATTGCCATGGCGCAGGCCGGTGGCATCGGCGTTATCCACCGCAATCTCGAACCCGCCGCTCAGGCGCGCGAAGTTGAGGCGGTGAAGAAGTTCGAGAGCGGCATGGTCGTCAACCCGGTGACCATCGCGCCGGATGCACCGCTCCAAGACGCCTGGGACCTGATGGAAGAGCATCGCATTTCCGGTGTGCCAGTGGTCGAGCCGGGTGGCGGCAAGCTTGTCGGAATCCTCACCAACCGCGACGTGCGCTTTGCGACCAATCCCGATCAGCCGATCTCCGAGCTGATGACGAAGGAGAACCTGATCACGGTCAAAGCCGGTGTCGCGCGTGAGGAAGCCAAGCGTCTCCTCCACCTTAACCGGATCGAAAAGCTCATCGTGGTCGACGAAAGCTACCGCTGCGTCGGGCTCATAACGGTCAAGGACATCGAGAAGGCGCAGCAGCACCCGAACGCCTGCAAAGACGATCAGGGCCGTCTGCGCGCCGCCGCCGCGACGACGGTCGGCGATGATGGCTATGAGCGCACCGAACGCCTGATTGCCGCCGGTTGCGACCTGATTGTTGTCGACACCGCGCACGGGCACTCCTCTAAGGTTCTCGACGCCGTCAGCCGCATCAAGAAGCTCTCCAACAGCACCCAGGTGATCGCCGGCAACGTGGCGACAACCGATGGCACAAAGGCGCTGATCGATGCGGGCGCTGACGCGGTGAAGGTCGGCATTGGCCCGGGCTCGATCTGCACCACGCGCATCGTGGCGGGTGTCGGCGTTCCGCAGTTGACCGCGATCCTCGACAGCGTGAGTGCCGCCAAGAAGCAGGGCGTGCCGGTGATCGCGGATGGCGGCGTCAAGTTCTCAGGCGACGTCACCAAGGCCCTGGCAGCGGGCGCCGACGCGGTGATGGTCGGATCGCTGCTCGCAGGCACAGACGAAGCGCCGGGCGAGACCTACCTCTATCAGGGGCGGACCTATAAGTCGTATCGCGGCATGGGGTCGGTCGGCGCGATGGCGCGCGGGTCGGCGGACCGCTACTTCCAGCAGGAAGTCCGCGACAGCCTCAAGCTCGTGCCTGAAGGCATTGAAGGGCAGGTGCCCTATAAGGGCCCGGTTGGTCAGGTGCTGCATCAGCTCGTTGGCGGTCTGCGCGCCGGCATGGGATACGTCGGCGCCGGCACGATCGACGATCTGCAGGCGCGCGCGAAGTTCGTGCGCATCTCGCCGGCGGCCATTCGTGAAAGTCACGCCCACGGCGTCTCGATCACGCGCGAAAGCCCTAATTATCCCGGCAACGCCTAGCGTCCGCCGCCCGAGGTTCCAGAGAAGATGCGTACGGGCGGTCGAATTCAGGCGGCAATCGAAGTGCTCGAGGCCATGGCGCGGCAGCACCGCCCGGCCGCAGATGCACTGTCGGACTGGGGCCGCGCGCATCGGTTTGCGGGCTCCGGCGATCGCGCGGTCATCGGCAACATCGTCTATGACGTCCTGCGCAAGCGGCTGTCTCTTGCAGCGCAAATGCAGAATGACACGCCGCGGCATCTGGTGTTGGCCGCCGCCCGCGACGCCCTTGCGATCGAGCTTGATGAGCTTTGCGCGGCCGTTGACGGCAGCCGGCATGCGCCTGCCGCGATCACCGACGGTGAGCGCGCGCGGCTTGCAGGCGGGTTGCCGGACGACACACCCGACCACGTGCGCGCGGATGTGCCAGAGTGGCTGGCGCCCTCGCTTGCCCGGCGGTTTGGCGATCGCCTCGTCGCTGAAGGCCGGGCGATGGCCGCTCGCGCGCCGCTCGATCTCCGCGTGAATCTCTTGAAGGCCGACCGCGAGCGTGTGCTCAAGCATCTGGAAGGTTTCGGGGCTGAACCCACGCCGCATGCGTCGACCGGCGTTCGCATTGCGCATCGCCCGGGCATGACCCGGCTGCCGAACATCGAAGCCGATTCCGCGCACGGCAAAGGCTGGGTCGAGGTCCAGGATGAGGGCAGCCAGATTGCAGCGCTGCTGAGTGCTGCCGGCCCGCGCGAACAGGTGCTCGATCTTTGCGCGGGCGCTGGGGGCAAGACGCTCGCGCTCGGGGCGCAAATGCAGAATACCGGGCAGATCTACGCCTACGACCGGGACCGCGGTCAGCTTCGCCCGATCTTCGAGCGCATCCGCCGCGCAGGCCTCCGCCAGGTACAAGTCATGGAGGCGGGCGATATGGCAGCGCTCGATGAGCTCGGCCCGCGCTTTGATCTCGTGTTTGTCGATGCGCCGTGTTCCGGGTCGGGCACGTGGCGGCGGAAGCCTGATGCAAAGTGGCGGCTGAAACCGAAGGCGCTCGAGACGCGGCTTCAGGAACAGCGTGACGTGCTGTCACGCGCGGCCACGCTGGTGAAACCTGGCGGCCGGCTCGCCTATGTCACGTGTTCCGTCCTGCCTGAGGAAAATGAGGACCAAGTCGCAAGCTTTCTCGAAGCGCATCCCGACTTTGCGATCGAGCCAGCCGCGCCGCTCTGGGCCAAAGCGCTGGACAGCGAGCCTGACGCTGCCGCCCACGCCAACGGGTGGCTGCAATTGTCGCCGCTCGGCCATGGAACTGACGGCTTCTTCGTGGCATTGCTCGCCCGCGCCCCTAATTAGGCCGTGTCCACGCCAACAGAGACATCGCATTGTTCAGCCTGATTGCTCCATACCTCGACATCGCCGTCATCACGGTGGTCGTTTTCGTGGCCGCGGCCTCGGGCGGCATCTTTGCGCCCGGCCAATGGTACGAGACGCTGAACAAGCCGAGTTGGACACCGCCGGACTGGGCATTCCCGCTGGTGTGGACCGTGCTCTACATCATGATCGCGGCGGCCGGCGTCATCATCTGGCGCGAGCAAGGGTTTGGCCCGGCGATGATCGCGTGGACCGCACAGCTCGTGCTCAACGGCGCCTGGTCTTGGCTTATGTTTGGCTTAAAGCAGATCGGCCTGGCGCTCGCCGATGCGGGTGGGATGGTTATCGCGATTGTCGCGTTCATGGCGCTCGCCTGGCCGGTCAGCCAAACGGCGGCGCTCTTATTCGTGCCCTATCTCGCGTGGACCCTGACCGCGTTCTTCCTCAACCTGCGCATCCTACAGTTGAACCCGTCCATCGCCTGACCCGGCTGCTTCCCTAACGGCTTCCGTGCGCCTTATGATGCGCAAAACATAAAGCCGCTTAGGGAGGGATCACGCATGGCCACGAACACGAAGAAGGTGCTGCTGCCGCATACGCTGGGCCAAGAGGCGCGCGCCCTTCTCGATGCGCGGTCGGACGTGACGCCGATCTACTTCCCCCATCTGATGCCTAATGATGAGTTCCTCGAACTCGTGAAGGCAGAGGCGCCCGTCACATCTTGGATCCTTGGGCCGACGCGGATCAGCGTGCCGCAGATCGAGGCCGCCGAAGCGCTTGCCGTGACCGCGCGGCTCGGTGTCGGCTACGACGCAATCGATGTCCCAGCCCACACCGAGCGGGGCGTTCCGGTTATGACCGCCGGTCTCGGCAACGCGCCGTCTGTCGCAGAACACGCGCTCTTCATGATGCTGTCGCTCGCAAAGAACGCCGCTGGCCTCGACCGGATGGTGCGTGAGGGCCGTTGGCTGCAACGCAACGAGATGATGCCGACGGACCTGCTCGAAAAGCGCGTCCTGGTGGTTGGCTTTGGCCGCATCGGCACGCGCATCGCCAAGCGCTGCGATGCAATGGAGATGACCGTCGACGTCTACGATCCCTATGTCGACGACGCAGTCATCACAGCCGCCGGCTACACGCCGGTCTCCGATCTTGATGCAGCCGTCGCGGCGGCGGACTTCGTCACCATCCATTGCCCAAAGACGGACGAAACGCGCGGTATGTTTGACGCCACCCGGATTGGGCGCATGAAGCCGACAGCCTGCCTGGTCAACACCGCCCGCGGCGGCCTGATCGACGAGGACGCGCTACATGGCGCGCTGACAGCCGGCAAACTGCGCGGCGCCGGCATCGACGTGCTGGCCGAAGAGCCGGCGGCGGCTGATCATCCGCTGTTCAAGCTCGATAGCGTGATCGTCTCGCCGCACATGGCGGGCGTCACGACCGAGGCTGTCGACCGCATGAGCGTGATCGCCGTGCGCAACATCCTGAGTGTCTTCGATGGCGCACCGCAGGCCGACAACGTGATTAACCCGGACGTCCTGAGCTGATCCTGCGTCCCGGCGGGGGCTTACATGTTGCCGTGGCCGCGCGCGATGGTCTTGCGCATCGTCGGCGCGGTGACTCTGTCCGAGATGCGGATGTTCCAGACCTCGCTATCGCCCTGCGCGTTGAAGGCGCGGAACAGGTCGGGGATTTGCGCCACGTTCGTCACATCGGCCCCGCGCACGCCGAACCCGCGCGCGATCTCCGCAATCGGGGTTTCGCCGAACCGCGCGAGGCTGTCATCAATCCCATCGGCTTGGAGCTTGTGGATCTCCGACCCGTATGCGGCATCGTTGAGCACGCAGATGAGCACGCGGTAGCCAAGCCGCTTCAGCGTCTCCAGCTCCTGGACGTGCATCATGAACCCGCCGTCCCCCTCGATCAGGACGATGCGGCTCTTGTCGCCCTGTTGACGCGCCGCGGCGACGCCGAGCGCATAGGAGAGCCCGTTTCCGATCGCGCCAAACTCGCGTACCGTCAGGAAGCGATCGGCCGGCCGCCCGCGCATCTGGCTGTTGTAATAAGCCTGATGACCGGAGCCGGTGACGATGTCCCAGTCCTTCGGGACGGTCCTGTCGATGGCGGCAATCACCGATCGTGGATCAACCTCGCCTGCCGCGATGTCGAACGCGGCCCCGTCTGCCGGTTCCGTCTGCAAGCGACCCGCAAGGTCGTCTGACCTGATCTTGGCCGCCGGCCTTTCGCCGGCCGCCACACGCCGTTCGATCTCGGCGACAGCGGCTTCCGCGCCGGCCTTGGCATCGGCGGTGACAAACAAGTTCGCCGCCTGCATCCCGTCCTTCAGCCCGCGCGGGGCGGTGTCGAGCTGCACCACGGCCGCGTTCGGGAACAGGTTGCCACCGTCCTTGGTGTAGTAGGTGAGGCTCGCGCCAATCGCGACGACAAGGTCGGCTGCAGCAAATGTTTCGCGCGCGACGTCGGAGGCGTATCCACCGGCAACGCCGAGCGAGAACCTGTGATCGTGAAAGAGCCCGCGCACGGGAAGCGTCGTGGCAAGCATGGCCCCGGTCGCGTCGGCAAGTCTCCGTATGGAATCGGCTGCACCGGACCGCAGGGCGCCGCGCCCGCCGATCAACACCGGCGCCTCGGCTGACATCAGCCAGTCAGCGAGTTCGCCAAGCCGGCGCGGGTCTGGCTGCGCGCGGCCGCCATCGGCAAGCAGGCTCGTGCTTGGCTCGTAGTCGTCGTCGGAATGCTCGGGCTGTTTCTGCAGGTCGTAGGGCACGCCGAGGACGACGGGCACGCGGTCATGCCGGGCGATCAGGAACGCCTCGCGCACGTGGTCGAGCATGCGCGTTGCGCTATGGGCTGCGATGTAGCGCGCGCCCGTCGCGGTGACGATCGGCGCCTGGTCGATAAGCTGATTGTAGAAGCGCGCGTGCATCGGACTCTCGCCGGCAAACACCACCAGCGGGACTTGCGCGCGGACCGCCGCTGGCAGCGCGGTCGTGATCTGCGTCAGGCCCGGGCCACAGGTCACCGATGCAATACCGACGCGGTTTGTGGCGATCGCATAAGCCGTCGCCGCCGCGACAGCGCAGTGCTCGTGGCGCACATGAACCGATTGCACGCCGGCGTGCGCGTCGAGCGCGATCGCGAAGTGCATGTTCCCGTCGCCCATCAGGATGAACTGCGCGTCTGTGCCTTCTTCCGCGAAGGCATCCGCAAGGGCGCGATAGATCGGTTTCCCGCTCATGCTCAGTCCGGTCTGTTCCTGGCTGTCGACCATACCTCATGCCATGGGTGGTTCAGATTGTATACAGTTGGATACAATTTGGAGCGGGCCGGATTTCGCGCCCATCGGCCTTCGTGTTTCCAGCAGGCGGGCGTTGCGAACCGCCGCGCCGTGCCGTCTTCTGCGGCGGACGGCGAGAGTTCAACATCAGACTGTGCATGGGACGAACATGGCAAACGAGACGCGGACGGTCGGTTTCATCGGGCTTGGAGGCATGGGCCGCGGGCTCGTCAAAAATCTGCTGAGGGCGGGCTTCGACGTCAAAGTCTTCGATCTGGATGCGGCGGCAACAGCAAACGCTGAAGGCCAGGGCGCCGTCCGCGCGGCGACAGCAACGGATGCCGCGCGCGACGTTGACGTCGTCGCTGTCTGCGTCACGACGGCGGAGGCGGTCCAGGCGATCGCGTTTGGGCCGGACGGTGCGTTCGCAGCGATGCGACCCGGCGCGCAGTTCGTTGACCACACGACCGTTTCACCTGCGCACGTCGATGCGATGCGCGCAGGCGCGGCCGCGGCTGGCGTCCGCTATGCAGAAGCGCCAATGACGCGCACGCCAGCCCATGCTGATCGCGGCGAGGTCAACATCTTGTTTGGTGGCGAAGCTGACCAGCTCGAAGCGCTCCGCCCGATGTTCGAGGCCTATGCCGAGAACATTTTTCATGTCGGGCCGGCCGGTCATGCCATCAGGCTGAAGCTCATCCACAACTATATTGCGTTCGCCAACGTGGCCTCCTGGTGCGAAGGCTTCGCCCTGGCCGCCCGCGAAGGGCTTGATATGACGAAAGTGATCGGGATCATCTCAGCGGCCGGTGGCAAGTCCGGCATGATGGACCTCTACGGCGAGATGACGCTCAACCGCGATTTCACGCCGCACATGTCGCTGTCGAATGCGACCAAGGACGTGAAGTACTACGCGCAGTGGCTAGAGGAAGCAGGCCTGCCGGGCGGCCTCGCTGACGCCGTGCACCAGACCTACGCGCTTGCTGAGGACAATGGCTATGGGCCGGAAAGCTGTACCGCTGTCATCAAAGCCTACGAACAGCAGACGGGGATCGAAGCGCGGCTGCCAGATGACGCGAAGCCCGCCGACGCCTAGCTGCAAAAGCAAGGGCGGCGCCAGCACCTCTGCCAACGCCGCCCAATTGCCGCCCAGTGGATCGTCAGTCGCTTAGACCGCCCAGTACGGATGCGTCTGGTAGTGGTCATGCGTGCGCGTTTCCCACTCGCGGTTGGCGAACGATTGTTCGTCATAATCCGGTGCGTTCTTGACCTGCTCTTCGGTGACATCGGTCATGTACCCGTCGACGCCGTTGTCATAGCTGAGCTTGCTCCACGGCATGGGATACTTGCTCTCGCCAAGGCCGAGGAAACCACCAAAGGTCATGACGGCGTAGGCGACGCGGCCTGACTGTTTGTCGATCATCAGGTGGTCGATGTTGCCGATTTTGTCGCGGCCGGGGCCGTAAACGTCCGTGCCTTCGACGTTCTCGCTGGAAACCAATGAAGCTGTCATAGCCTGCTCCTTCGTGCGTTGCGGACGGGCGTTCGTTTCTGCGCGGAATGCCGCTTGGCAGGACGCCCATTCAATACCGCGCCAACGCTCTGCCGAGGCGATTGTTCCGGTTTGCGGCCCAATACGGATGCGACAGCGCTTGGCGCGATCGGGCCATGTCCGATCATCACAGCGGGGACGAAGCGGCCGCGGGTGCGCTCGCACCCCGCGCCCCGCTTGCCGCAAACGGGCGAAGCGCCTATCAGGCGGCATGTCTGATACAACCGAAACCGTCCTCATCATCGATTTCGGCAGCCAGGTGACCCAGCTCATCGCGCGGCGTGTGCGCGAAAGCGGCGTCTACTCCGAGATCGTCCCTTTCAACGCCGCCGAAGACGCGCGTGAGCGGCTGAACCCGGCGGCGGTTATCCTGTCCGGCGGCCCCGCGAGCGTCACTGAGATGGGCACGCCGCGCGCGCCCGACTGGGTGTTTGAAAGCGGCCTGCCGGTGCTTGGCATCTGCTACGGCGAGCAGACGATGGTCGCGCAGCTCGGCGGCGGCGTCGAAGGCGGACACCATCGCGAGTTCGGCCGCGCCGAAGTCGACGTCGCAAAGCGCTCTGACCTGTTCGACGGCGTCTGGTCCGAAGGTGAACGTCACGTGGTCTGGATGAGCCATGGCGACCGCGTCACGTCGCTGCCGGATGGCTTCGAGGTGATCGCGACCAGCGATGGCGCGCCCTTCGCAGCCATCGCCGACGAGCGCCGCAAACTCTACGCCGTGCAGTTCCACCCGGAAGTCGTGCACACGCCGGATGGCGCGCGGCTGTTGTCCAACTTCGTCCACCGCATCGCGGGCCTCCGCGGCGACTGGTCGATGGCGCACTTCCGGTCGTCTGCGATTGAAGCGATCCGCACGCAGGTCGGCGATCGCCGCGTCATTTGCGGACTGTCGGGCGGGGTCGATTCCGCCGTCGCGGCCGTCCTCATCCACGAAGCGATCGGCGAACAGCTCACCTGCATCTACGTCGACCACGGCCTGATGCGGCTCAACGAGAGCGAAGAGGTCGTGGGCCTGTTCCGCGGCCACTTCAATATCCCGCTCGTCCACGTCGATGCCGGTGACACGTTCCTCTCAGAACTCACAGGCGTCAGCGACCCTGAGACCAAGCGCAAGATCATCGGCCGCCTGTTCGTCGAGACATTTGAGGCCGAGGCCAAAAAGATCGGCGGGGCCGACTTCCTCGCGCAAGGCACCCTCTATCCGGATGTGATCGAAAGCGTCTCATTCACCGGCGGCCCGTCGGTGACGATCAAATCCCACCACAACGTTGGCGGCCTGCCGGAGCGCATGAACATGCAGCTCGTCGAACCTTTGCGGGAGCTGTTCAAGGACGAGGTTCGAGTGCTCGGCCGCGAACTCGGCCTGCCGGAAGCGTTCGTCGGCCGCCACCCGTTCCCAGGGCCGGGGCTCGCGATCCGCATCCCTGGCGATATCACCCGCGAGAAACTCGACATCCTGCGTAAAGCCGATGCGATCTACCTTGAGGAGATCCGGGCAGCCGGTCTCTACGATCAGATCTGGCAGGCGTTTGCCGTGCTGCTGCCGGTCCGCACGGTCGGCGTCATGGGCGACGCGCGCACCTACGATCACGTCTGCGGCCTGCGCGCGGTCACCTCGACCGACGGCATGACGGCCGACTACTTTGCCTTCCCGCACGACGTGCTCGGCCGCATGGCAACCCGCATCATCAACGAAGTCGATGGTATCAACCGCGTCGTCTACGACATCACCTCAAAGCCCCCCGGCACCATCGAATGGGAGTGATGCTGGTGGTGCGGGCCGCCGCGCCATCCGGTTGCGCGCTCCAATGCCCATCGCTATAAACCCGCTTCCCGCGCCGGCGTTTGCTGGCGGCCGCGCCCGGACCGACGGGCTTATCGGCAGTGTCGGAGTGTAGCGCAGCCTGGTAGCGCACTTGCTTCGGGAGCAAGGGGTCGGGAGTTCGAATCTCCCCACTCCGACCATTCCTGTCATCGATGACATCACCGCGCCGTACCACGCGAGCGTTCAGAGCACGGCGGTCGCCATTCCGATCGGCCGCGGAAGTTGGCGGTCTGCGCAGCGTCGGCCATACTCAGTGTCGATCAACGAAAGCTAACAGACCAACCGCGGAGTGCTATTCATGCGCCTCAGCTTGCACCATGTGAACTTTGCGACCGAGCGGGTTGGCGAGATGAAGACGTTCTACGAGGACGTCCTCGGGATGGGCGAGGAGCCGGAGCTCAACACGGCTCGCAAGACGGATGAAGGCTATGCCGGCGGCGTCGCGTTCATGAGCGACGGCAACCTTCAGGTCCACATCGCCGAGCGCGACCTCAATGTCGGCTTCAACACCGGCAAAGGCGTCAATCCGCTTGACCGCGGCCACCTCGCGTTCCGCACCGACGACATTGCCGCGTTCAAGGCGCGCCTCGATGAACGTAAGGTCCCGTATGCTGACTTCGGCGATTGGGCGATGGAAGGCTGGCAGCAGATCTTTTTCTATGACCCCGATGGCAACGTTATCGAGGTCCACCAGGTGGCCGACGGCGCCGTCGGGGCCTAGCCATGGTTGCGCGCCGCGTCGCGCAGCCGCCCCGCCCGCCGGGCGGCGGATTGACCTTAGCCGCGAACCGCGCCTACCTCCGATTATTCAGAGCGGAGACGTGGCATGAGCGCTGGCAAATGGGATTTTTGGATCGATCGAGGCGGCACGTTTACTGACGTTGTCGCGCGCGCGCCGGACGGGGCCGTCTCTGCCCGCAAGGTCCTGTCTGAAAACCCTGAGGCCTATGAAGACGCCGCGCTCGAAGGCATCCGCCAGTTTCTTGACGTGGCGCCCGATGCGCCGATCCCCGGCGAACGGATCGCAAGCGTCAAGATGGGCACGACGGTTGCGACGAATGCGCTCTTGGAGCGCAAGGGTGACCCCACCGCGCTCGTGATCACGAAGGGCCTGAAAGATCAGCTTGAGATCGGCTACCAGGAACGGCCCGACATCTTCGCAAAGGCGATCATCAAGCCGGAGATGCTTTATCGCCGCGTCATCGAGGCTAATGAGCGGGTTCTGGCGGACGGCACGGTTGAGACGGCGCTCGATGGCGCGGCGCTGCGCAGCGGGCTCGAAGCGGCAAAGGCCGATGGGGTGACATCGGTCGCGATCGTCCTGATGCACGCGTTCGCGTTTCCCAACCATGAGATTGCAGCGGCCAAGATCGCGCGCGAGATCGGCTTCGAGCAGGTCTCGGTCAGCCATGAGGTCTCGCCGCTCATCAAGATTGTCGGGCGCGGCGACACGACGGTGGCGGACGCGTACCTCTCGCCCATCCTCGCGCGCTACGTGGCCAAAGTGACGTCTGCGCTGTCGTCGGAAGAGGGGGCAGAGGTGCCGCAGGTGCTCTTCATGGCTTCGTCAGGCGGGCTCAAGAATGCCGGCCTGTTTCAGGGCCGCGACGCCATCCTGTCAGGCCCTGCAGGCGGGATCGTCGGCATGGCGGAGACCGCGCGGCTCGCGGGGTTTGAGAACGTCATCGGCTTTGACATGGGCGGCACGTCAACGGACGTCTCGCACTACGCCGGCGACTACGAGCGCGCATTCGAAACGCAGGTGGCCGGTGTGCGCATGCGCGTGCCGATGATGCGCATTCACACGGTGGCGGCAGGTGGCGGCTCGATCCTATTTTATGAGGATGGCCGGTTTCGCGTCGGCCCAGAAAGCGCCGGTGCCAATCCGGGGCCTAAGTGTTACCGGCGCGGCGGGCCACTGACGGTTACCGACGCGAATGTTTGTGTGGGCAAACTCCGCGCTGATGTGTTTCCAAAGATCTTCGGGCCGAATCGGGACGAGGCGCTGGACGAAGATGCTGTCCGCGCAGCCTTTGCCGAGCTTGCCGACAAGATTGGCGATGGCCGTTCGGCAGAAGACGTCGCGGACGGGTTTCTCCGGATCGCGGTTGAGAACATGGCCAACGCGATCAAGAAAATCAGCGTGCAGCGCGGCTATGACGTCACCGAGTATGCACTCAACTGTTTTGGTTCCGCCGGCGGTCAGCACGCCTGCGCCATCGCGGACACGCTCGGCATGGAGACGGTGCTCATTCACCCGCTCTCCGGCCTCCTGTCGGCATTCGGCATGGGCCTCGCGCAGATCAGGGCGAGCCGCGAAAAGTCGGTCGAGTTGACGCTCAGCAGCGACACCATGCGCGAGATCGAGCAGCTCGGCTTCGATCTCGCAGGGCAGGTGACCGAGGAACTGGCGCAGCAGGCGATCGCGCACGACGACATCGCGACGCAAATATGGCTGCACCTGCGCTATGACGGCACGGATACGGCGTTGCGGGTTCTGCTCGATGAGCCGGACATCATGCGCCGCGACTTTGAGACTGAGCATCGCAAGCGCTTTGGGTTCGTGTCGCCGGAGAAGTCCGTCGTCATTGCGGCGATTGAGGTCGAAGCGTCCGGCGGCGGCGCGAACGCAAGTGATGCTGTAGGCGCAGGCGACACGTCCGGAGCTGCCGGAGAGCAGACCGTCGTCGGCACGTCGCAGTTCTACGCGGGCGGCAAGTGGCAGGACGCGAAGGTCTACAGTCGCGAAGCCGGCCTCGTGCCTGGCGGGCAGGCGATCATCGGGCCCGCAATCGTGATCGAGCCGAACCAGACGATCGTCGTCGAGCCGGGCTGGCAGTTGGCCGTCACGCTGCGCGATGATCTCGTCCTGACGCGCCGCGAGAAGCGCGCGAACGAACGCCTCGGCGCGACCGCTGATCCGGTCCTCCTGGAGGTCTTCAACAACCTCTTCATGTCGATTGCTGAGCAGATGGGCGAGGCGCTGCGCAACACCGCTCAGTCCGTCAACATTAAAGAGCGGCTCGATTTCTCCTGCGCCGTCTTTGACGCTGACGGCCAACTCGTCGCCAATGCACCGCATATGCCCGTCCACCTTGGCTCGATGGATCGTTCGGTTGAGACCATCATCCGTGAGCGCGCGGGGCAGATGAAGCCCGGCGACGTTTACATGCTGAACGCGCCCTACAATGGCGGCACCCACCTCCCCGACATCACGGTCATCACGCCGGTGTTCCACGAAAAGGATGCGTCAAAAATCCTGTTTTACGTCGCGAGCCGCGGGCACCACGAAGATGTGGGCGGTCTAACCCCCGGGTCGATGACGCCACGGGCAACCCACATCGATGAGGAAGGCGTCTATATCGACAACTTCCAGCTCGTCGCGGAAGGCAACTTCCTGGAGGCCGAAACGGACGCGCTTCTCAGTGGCGCGACGTACCCCGCGCGCGTGCCATCAAAGAACATCGCCGACCTGAAAGCACATGTCGCCGCGAACGCGAAGGGTGTTGCCGAACTCGAGAAGATGGTCGCGAACTTCGGTCTTGAAGTCGTCCAAGCCTATATGGCCCACGTCCAGGACAATGCCGAAGAGAGCGTGCGCCGGCTCCTCTCGAAGCTCGAAGACGGCAAGTTCGAGATCGAGATGGACCAGGGCACGAAGGTCGCGGTGTCGATCACGGTCGATCGCGCGGCGCGGACAGCCAAGGTTGACTTCTCAGGCACGAGCCCGACGCAAGCGAACAACTTCAACGCGCCGGCACCCGTCACGCGCGCTGCAACGCTCTATGTATTCCGCGTGATGGTCGATGCGCCGATCCCGATGAATGCCGGCTGCATGAAGCCCATCGAATTGATCATCCCGGACGATTGCATGCTTGCCCCGCAATATCCGGCAGCCGTCGTCGCTGGCAACGTCGAGACCAGCCAGATCGTCACGAACTGTCTGTTCGCCGCCCTCAACGCGATGGCGCCGAGCCAGGGGACGATGAACAACCTGACGTTCGGAAACGCCCGGCATCAGTACTACGAGACGATCTGCTCGGGTTCGCCGGCCGGTCCGGGCTTCAACGGGACGTCAGGTGTCCATGTGCACATGACGAACACGCGGCTCACCGACCCCGAAATCCTCGAACTCAGGTATCCCGTTGTGCTCGAGGAGTTCACGATCCGCCGCGGCTCCGGCGGGCGTGGCAAGTGGTCGGCCGGGGACGGCACGTACCGTCGCATCCGGTTCCTCGAGGAGATGGATTGCGCCGTGCTGACGAGCTTCCGCAAGGTCGTGCCATTCGGGCTGGCGGGCGGCGCAGAAGGCGAGGTCGGGCGCAACGAAGTCCGCCGCGCATCGGGAGAGATCGAGGCGTTGGACGGTTGCGATCAGACGGTGCTGACCGCCGGCGAAGCGGTCATTATCGTCACCCCGACAGGCGGCGGCTATGGCGCAAGCGCGGAAGCGGCCGAGTAACGCTGCACCTGCCTCACGCTTTGCGACGGACCATGATCTTCGACAGGAACGCCAGTTCCTGTACGTGCGGCGCAAGGCCGGCTGCGGAGAAGACATCGTCGAGGTCGTCAATCGCGTAGTGGCGATAGTACGGCTCGTGAAAGCGGACCGGGAACGCTTCGATCATGCCGTCCCAGTCGGGCCGGTCGCCCATTTGCAGGCTGTCCATGAAGACCAGCGTTCCGCCGGGCTTGAGCACGCGGGCGAACTCGGCGGTGACGCGCCGGCGCACCTCGGGCGGCAACTCGTGGAACAAAAAGATGCAGGTGACGATGTCCTGGCTCGCGTCTTCGAGCGGTAGCTTTTCAGCATTGCCAAAGATGAACTCCGCCGGTCGCACGCCCTGCATATGCCGGCGCGCTTCAGTGAGGTAGGCCTCGGACAGGTCGATGCCGGTGAGCTTGAGGGCCGGCAGCGCGCCGCGCACTTCGCGGAGAAAGCGGCCGGTGCCGCACGCAACATCGGCGAGCGCAAGCTTCCGCTGGTCGCGGCCGACGACGGCTGAGAGCACATGCCGGGCCGCCGCGCGCCGCATGAGTGCGGCCGAGCCGTAGAACAGCGTCTCGACTTGCGCATCATAGAGCGAGGCGGACTCGTCGGTGAGGTAGCCGCCGGTCTGGTAGTGAAAGTCCTGTGTGAAGTAGTCGGGCAGCCCATCAGCGTCGGCGAGTTCGCGCGCGCTCGATGCGTTTGAATCCGCGCGCCGTTCAACTGCGCCTGGGAGATCGCGCAGCATCGCGCGCAGGCGGCCCAGGTGTGATCCGAACTGGCTTGGCTCGATCTGGACCGGCGGCTGCAGGCCCTCTCCGACGGCGTTCGCATCCCGCAACGTGAGATCGCGAAGCGCTGCAAAGAGCGCGCCGCGCTCCGGCACCGGCTTCGTCGGCTTGAATGTGCGCTGTGCGCCGTGGCGGCTTGCCTCGCGGTCGACCAGACGATTGATGCCGAAGAACCAGCCGAAGCGGAGCGCGTGTCCGCCGATGTTCTGGGCCATGCCGACGCGATCAACCATGATGTTCTCCAGTCTTCCCGCTGAAATCAATCGAGGCCCACGTGCGTGCGCCTGCCTGATCTCGCGTCCTTGTTTGCCGCTGCATCCTTCAGATGAGGCGAGACCGCCCAACTCGGATGCGCATGAGGCCGCCGCCATCGGACAGCACCCATATCCTCAGTTGATCGCGGCGCGCGGCTTATTGAAACGCGCGATGCGTCGCGTTTGACCGAAAGCGGACTTTGTCGCCACTAGACGCCACGGCGCGCGGCGGGTTCAGATGGCGCCATTGGCGGATGGGAGCACGTGGCGGGATGAGCGACGCGACCTCAGACTTTGACCAAATCGTCGTTTTGACGGGTGCGGGGTTATCCGCCGAAAGCGGCGTTTCGACGTTCCGCGACGCGGACGGGATCTGGGCGAAGGTGCGCATCGAGGATGTCGCGACGCCAGAGGCGTTCGCGCGCGATCCTGCGCGGGTGCAAGCCTTTTACAATGAGCGCCGGGTTGGCCTCGAAGGCATCCGTCCGAACGCGGCGCATGTCGCGCTTGCGCGATTGCAGGCGCTGCATCCGGGCACCGTGACGCTTGTGACGCAAAACATCGATCCGCTGCATGAGGCGGGCGGCGCGCGCGACGTCATTCACATGCATGGTGAAATCCAGAAGGCGCTTTGCAACAACTGCGGCGCCCGCTCGCCCTGGCGTGCTGATCTCGACGCGGATGCGGTCTGCCCGGCCTGCAACACACCTGGTGGGCTGCGGCCTGACGTCGTCTGGTTCGGCGAGATGCCCTACGAGATGGATCGCATCTACGCCGCGCTCGAACGCGCAGACCTGTTCATGTCAGTTGGCACAAGCGGCAACGTCTATCCCGCGGCCGGGTTCGTCGCCGCGGCGCGCTCGGTTGGCGCGCGGACTGTTGAACTGAACCTCGAGCCTAGCGAGGGCATCAGCTATTTCGATGAGGCCATCCACGGCCGTGCAACCGAGATCGTACCGGCCTACGTCGCAAGGCTCCTCGGCCTGCCCGTCGAGACGCTCCTGACCCCGTGACCTCACGGCGCGTTAGCGCCGCCGTAAGCCTCGGCCGCGCCCCTTGCCGCCGCGGCGCTTCTCACCCGGGCGCATGAACGCTGCGACGAGTTCCACATGCGGCGCGTAAACGAACTGATCGATCGGCTGCACCCACGCGAGGTCGTATCCGCCGGCGGCCAGGATCTCTGCGTCGCGCGCGAAGGTCGCCGGGTTGCAGGAGACGGCTGCGATGCGGCCGACCTCTGACTTGGCGAGAGCCTCCGATTGCGCCTTTGCGCCGGCGCGCGGCGGGTCAATCACAACGGCCTCGAATGGTTCAAGCTCTTTGCGCGACAATGGCTCGCGGAAGAGATCGCGGATGCGCGCTGTGACGGCCTTGCGGCCTTGGGTGTTGCGCTTTGCTGCGTCGAGCGCTGCGATTGCGCGGGACTCGCCATCAATCGCGGTGACCTTGGCTGTGCGCGAGAGTGGGAGGGCAAACGTGCCGACGCCGCAGAACAGGTCCGCCAGGTCGCGGGCTTTGCCGACGGCGTCGCAGACGGCGGCGATCATAACAGCCTCAGCGGGCGCGGCGGCTTGAAGAAAGACGCCCGTCGGCACCGGAATGTCGACGTTGTCGACAGCGATGCGGGGGGCAGCGAATTGCACGATGTCGGTGTTGTCGACAATCAAGCGTGCGATGCCCGTTGCCTGCGCGTGCGCTGCGAGACGGGCTGAAAGATCGGCATTGGGTGCGTTGCCTGCGCCGTTTACGTGGACGTCGAGGCCGACATCTGTTGCGGTGACGCCAACCTTCAGCCGCCCGTCAGCGGGTGCGAGCATCCGGGCAAGCGACCGCAATCCATCAAGCGCATCGGCTATTGCCGGGACGAGGATGGGGCAGACAGTGATGTCGACCAGATCGTGACTGGCGCGTGCGTGATAGCCAAGGCGTGTCACGCTGTCCGTTTGAGCCGCCGTGAAGGTTGCGCGGCGGCGGCTGGGTGGAGGAATGGTTGCGAGGGGGCGGACGTCAGGCGTGAGCCCGTGGGCCGCGAGTGCATCGACGATGCGCTGGCGCTTCCAGTCGGCATAGAGCGTGGCCGGCATGTGCTGCGATGTGCACCCGCCGCAGATGCTGAAGTGTGGGCATTCAGGCGCACGGCGGTCGGGTCGCGGTTGTGTGCACGTCCAGGTTCCATCCGACGCGCGCGCCCATCGTTCGCCCGGTAAGGCACCGGAGATGAACACTGGTGCGCCGCCATCGCCAGGGTCAGCGATGCCATCGCCGCCGTCGCCGAGCGCTGTGATTTCCAGTGGCTCGCCATCACGCATCGCGGCGGGCTCCGATCAGCGTTTCTTCATTGCCGTCACCGCCGGTGATCGGTGACGGGCGCGTGGCGATCACCGACCAGCCCGGCTGGTCAGCAAGCCATGCCGCGACGCGTTTGATCGCAGCCTCGCGCGCGTCGGTATCGCGAACGATCCCGCCCTTGCCAACATGTTCCGGCCCGACTTCGAACTGCGGTTTAATGAGCGCGATGAGCCAGCCGCCGCCGCGGACAAGGCCGAGCGGTGCCGGCAGAACTTTCTGAAGCGACACGAAACTCAGGTCAGCCACGAGGCCGTCAACCGGTCCGCCGGTGTCAGCGGCGCCAAGCGTGCGTGCGTCACGGCCCTCGAGGCTCAGGACGCGCGTATCGCTCCGGAGTGATGCATGAAGCTGCCCGCGGCCGACATCAACAGCAATGACACGAGCTGCGGCCTGCGCCAGCAGCGTTTGCGTAAAGCCGCCGGTCGATGCGCCAATGTCGAGGACGGATTGACCGGCCGGGTTGATGCCAAACGCTTGGAGACCCGCGCGTAGCTTTTCTGCGCCCCGCGACACGTCATCCGCGCCGCCTGCGACGCTCACCTTATGTTGGTCGGCGACCATCCGTGCGGGTCGCGTTTCGACGCTGCCGTCAACATGCACCAGGCCGCGGCGAATGAGATCGCGGGCGCGGGCGCGTGATGGCGTCAGGCCGCTGTCGGCAAGGTGCTGGTCGAGGCGTCGGGACATAGCGTTTGTGACGAAGCAGGCCCCGTCACATCATGCAAGTCGGTCGGGCCGCCGGCGGTGCGAGCGGCCCGAAGGGTCAGGCGCGGATGTCGCCGAGATCGCCGACGATTGCGGTGTCGCGGCCGAGCGCTGCCAGCGCCTTGGCGACAATCCCTTCTGCGTTGAGGCCGGCGGATGCGTACATCTTGTCCGGCTTATCCTGATCGATGAACGTATCGGGCAGGACCATCGCGCGGACTTTGAGGCCGCTGTCGAGGCGGCCGCTCTCTGCCAGATGCTGCAGGACGTAGGCGCCGAAACCGCCCGTGCTGCCTTCCTCGATCGTAATCAGCACTTCGTGGTTGGCGGCCAGTTCATCGACAAGTTTGGTGTCGATGGGCTTGGCGAAGCGCGCGTCGGCGACTGTCGTTGGCAGACCCATCGTCGCCAGGTGATCCGCGGCGCGCTCGGCTTCCTGGAGCCGCGTACCGAGCGACAACAGCGCAATCGTACCGCCCTCGCGGATGATGCGGCCTTTACCGATTTCAAGCGCCTGGCCGCGAACCGGCATCTCGATGCCAACGCCTTCGCCGCGGGGATAACGGAACGCCGACGGCCGGTCATCAATCGCGACGGCGGTCGCCACCATGTGCTTGAGTTCCGCCTCGTCAGCGGCGGCCATCACAACGAAGTTCGGCAGGCAGCCAAGATACGCAATGTCGAATGAGCCGGCGTGCGTCGGGCCGTCAGCGCCGACGAGCCCGGCGCGATCGAGCGCAAACCGGACCGGGAGTTTCTGGATCGCGACGTCGTGGACGACCTGGTCGTAGGCACGCTGGAGGAACGTCGAATAGATGGCTGCGAACGGCTTGAACCCTTCGGTGGCAAGGCCGGCTGCGAACGTGACGCCGTGCTGCTCGGCAATCCCGACGTCGAACGTGCGTTCGGGGAACTCTTTGCCAAAGAGATCGAGACCCGTGCCGGACGGCATTGCGGCTGTCACCGCGCAGATCTTGTCGTCCTCGCGCGCCTCTTCGACGAGCGCTTGCGCAAAGACCTTGGTGTAGGCCGGCGCGTTCGGCGTCGGCTTGTCCTGATCGCCGGTAATGACGTCGAACTTGCTGACGCCGTGATACTTATCGGCCGAGTTTTCAGCCGGCGCGTAGCCCTTGCCCTTCTGGGTGACGACGTGGACCAGGATCGGCGCCTGTTTGGTGTCGCGCACGTTTTCCAGTACCGGCACGAGCACGTTTAGGTCATGCCCGTCGATCGGGCCGACATAGTAGAAGCCGAGCTCTTCAAAGATCGCGCCGCCTTGCCAGAGGTGGCGGGTGTATTCTTCGACTCGGGCGGCCCGCCGCTCCCAGTTCTTCGGAAGCTTTTTGGCAAGCTGCTTGAGGATATCGCGGAGGTAGAGGTAGGTGCCGCTCGATGTCGTGCGCGCGAGATAGTGCGAAAGCGCGCCCGTTGGCGGCGCAATCGACATGTCGTTGTCGTTCAGGATGACGATCAGGCGTTCGTCGCGCGCGCCGGCGTTATTGAGTGCCTCGTAGGCCATGCCCGCGCTCATCGCGCCATCGCCGATGACGGAGACGACGTTGTTTTTGCCGCCCTTCAGATCGCGGCCAACGGCCATCCCGAGGCCCGCAGAAATCGAGGTCGACGAGTGCGCGGCGCCGAACGGATCGTACTCGCTCTCAGCGCGCTTGGTGAAACCGGATAGCCCGCCGCCCATGCGCAGCGTTCGAATGCGGTCCCGGCGGCCCGTCAGCACTTTGTGCGGATAGCACTGGTGGCCCACGTCCCAGATCAGGCGATCGTCGGGCGTGTTGAACACCCAGTGCAGCGCGACGGAGAGCTCGACCACGCCGAGGCCGGCACCAAGATGCCCGCCTGTCACGGACACCGCAGAGATCACTTCCTGGCGGAGCTCATCTGCGACCTGCTTCAGGTCTTTTTCGTCGAGCTTTCGAAGGTCGCCAGGGGTGGCGATGGTGTCGAGAAGCGGTGTTTCGGGCAGGCTCGTCACAGGCCCTTCCTTTCATATGCCGGCCCCTAAGACATGGGGGCTGGGAGATTGGCCCTGATGCGTGAAAAGGCAGCAGAGGCCGGAATTGGACAGCCAAGCGTGTCAGCTTAAATTGACAGTCGGCAAGAGTTCAAGGGGACGACGCCCAGTAGGGGCGACACAGGCCTAGTCAGCATCGAGGGGTTCCCGCCCGGTCGGCTTGCCCTGTCCGTTGGTCGTCAGCTTCTCGACCTTGGCCTCGGCCTGCTGCAAAAGCTCGCTGCAGCGCCGTTTTAGGGCTTCGCCTCGCTCGTAAATCGCAATGCTTTCCTCGAGTTCGACGTCGCCGCGCTCAAGCCGGCCGACGATACTTTCGAGTTCCTGCATGGCGCGGGCAAAAGACAACTGTGTCACGTCGGGACCAGCAGCCCCGGGCTTTTCAGCCATTCATCAGTCCTCTCGCAATGCCGTCCGCGGGTCGCGGCGGTCCCCCCAAAAGTCAGGCGCCCATCAGCGTTTCGACATGAACGCCAACGGATTTGCCGAGTGCCTCCAAGTCATAGCCCCCCTCGAGCATAGACACCACGCGGCCGTTGGAGGTACGCGCGGCAATTGCCATCAGCTCACCGGTCGCCCATGCGAAATCCGGCTCCTGCAGGCACAGGTTCGCGAGCGGGTCGGCGGCATGGGCATCAAAGCCCGCCGAGATCAGGATGAGGTCCGGCCGGAACGCTTCAAGCTCAGGCAGGACCCGCGCCTTGAACGCTTCGGCAAATGCGGGCCCGCCGTCACCTGGCGCGAGCGGCGCGTTGCAGATGTTGCCCGCGCCTGTCTCCGAGGCAGCACCCGTGCCCGGATAAAGTGGCATCTGATGGGTCGAGGCGAAGAACACATCGGGCGTGTCGTAGAAGATGTCCTGCGTGCCGTTGCCATGGTGGACGTCAAAGTCGACGACGGCGACGCGATCGAGACCGTGCGTGTCGATGGCATAGCGCGCGGCAACGGCGATGTTGTTGAACAGGCAAAAGCCCATCGCCTTCGCCGTCTCCGCGTGGTGGCCGCAGGGGCGGACCTGGCAGAACGCGTTGGCATGCGAGCGTTCGGAAGCGACGGCGTCGACAGCGCGAAGACCGGCACCAACCGCGCGCAAGGCAGCTTCCCAGGAACCGGACGACAGAACCGTATCGGGATCGAGGCGGATCTCTGGCGCACCAGGCTCGGGGCGGAGGCGCTTGATGTTGTCGATGTAGGCCTGCGGATGAACGCGCGCGATTGCAGCTTCCACGTCATCGCGCAGCGGGGCCTCTTCACGGTCGAGCGCTGTGAAGGCGTCGGACGACAGCGCACGGTCGATCGCTCGCATGCGGTCTGGGCGTTCAGGGTGTCCGGGGCCTGTGTCGTGGTCCACGAAGCAGGCATGCGTCAGGTGAAGTGTGGTCATTGAGGTCGGCGTGTTGCAGCGCGCGGCCGGCGCGCCTGTGTTGGCCGAGGCATAGCACGCGCGGTGGCGCCCGAGCCATTCTCTTGGGCTGCACGAGTTTTAAGCTGCTTCACGCGGCCCCCGTCGGAACAGCCAACCGATCAGCCGGAATGGAAGCGTGACCCACGTCCAGATTTGCCAGCCAAGGTTGCAGAGAGCTGCGGGCACGCCGACGGCCGAGAGGAACACGACAAGGAACAGAAGAAGCCGCGCACCGCGCGCCAGATGATAGCCGATGGCGCTTGCATACGCGCGCCGATCCTCCGGCGGCCAAAGGTAAAACCACCAGGCGCGCGAGAACGGCCAGCCGAACATGCCGGCGACGAGGGCGACGACATACCCGATCTGAATCCAGCTCGGGACACCAGGGATGATCCGTGACTTCAGTTCGCGGTCGCGTGTCTCATCGACGGCGTCAACGGTGATGGTTCGGGTCGCAACTTGTCCTGCCGTCTCCGACAGAACTTCACCGATGAAGTCTGAAAAGAACCCCGTCACCGGCTCTGAACTGACGCCGCCAAGCGGTTCGGCGGTGAGCGTTACGCGGCCAAGCCGGTTCTCGGCAACGGTCACGGCCATCTTGCCCTGGCTGTCTGCAAGCGCATTCAGGAAATCGGCCGTCGTCTGGCGGCCCAGCGCATCGTCGAGGCCGGAGACGTTTGCCTTTTGCCAAAGCCAATTGCGGGCCCCCGGCTGACGCGGGGTCGGTGCGTTGAGGATGACGAGGTTGACGTCGCTGTCGGCCGCCGCCTTACGGACGGCTTCGAGATTGAGCGTGCGCTCGGAGCCCCAGCTTGTCCGGTAGGTCAGCGTGCTACCGTCAACACGGCCGGTCAGGATCGCCGTCTGCCCGCGCAGCGCCGCCATGCCGGTCGCCAAGCGGTCGGCTGAGACGCGGTCAGCCAGCACGCGCTTCGATGTCTTGTCGCGGCGCACGAGGCGGCTCAGTTTCTGAGCTGGCTTCTCCGTGATCGAGAGGACGCGGATATCGGCCGGACGCAGCGCCCGTGTCAGTTGATACGTCACCTCCCGGAACGCGCCTGGCGTCGCCATCTCGACGAGGACGTTGGGTTTGAAGGCGGCGTAGATCTTCGCGGTGCTGTCTGAGGCAGGCCCCCGAACCAGGGGGACAGCGCGCTTGTCGATCAGGACTTTGAGCTTCGCGCTCGATGGAAGCTTATCGAGTGACTTGCGCGCAGCGAAAACGGCGTCGGGCGCAAGCACAATTGCGAGGCTGGTGTCGGATGCGAGCGCGGCAGGCGCCAGAACGCGCAAAGCGCGTTCCATCTCTTCCGGCGTCGAGACCGTGATCTTTTCGCCCGAGCGGTTGACGAGGCGCCAATGCCCGCCGTCGGTTGGGATGGCGGCAAGCGTGTCAACGTCTTTGTTGACGGGCAGATCGGCAATGTAGCGGCCGGCGTTGCCAAGGTCGGGGTCGAGCTTGCGGCCGACGCTGCCACCCGCGTCGCCCGCCTCTTTCGCAAGGCGCGTCAACCATCCGGCATCTACGGCGCCAGCGGCCGCGGCAAGCCACGCGCACATGGCCGCCGCCGCAAGCATCACGCCGGTCGCGCCACGCGTTGTTCTGTTGCCGCTCATATGGTCATCGACGTGCGCAATGTGGCGCGTTCGGGGCGGCCGCGGCGCTATCCGCGTTTGAAGTTTGGCGCGCGCTTTTCGAAGAACGCGGCGAAGGCTTCGCGGGCTTCTGGCGAGGACAGTCGCTCCGCGAATATGTCGATCTCGGTGTCGATCTGTGCGGCGACTTCGCCCGGGTCGCCGCGGAGAAGTTTGCGGGCGGCGGCGAGCGCTTCGGGTGGTTTGGCGGCCAACTTGGCGGCGGCAGCGAGCGCGGTTGCTTCGAGTTCGCCCGCGTCGACGACCCCGTTGATGAGCCCTGCACCCAGCGCCCGTTCCGCATCGAAGACACCGCCCATGACCAGCATCTCGAACGCGCGTGCATGCCCCATCAGGCGGGGTGCGATCAGGCTGGAGCCGGCTTCCGGGACGAGCCCAAGGTCGAGGAAGGGCGTGCGGAACGTGGCGGCGGGCGTCGCGTAGGCGAGGTCACAGTGGAAGAGGAGCGTGGTGCCAATGCCGACGGCAAGTCCGTCGACGGCTGCGATCATCGGCTTGTCGACGTGCGGCAGATGCCGGATGAACGCCTGCACGTGATCGCTCAGCGCGGTGTTGCCGTCGGCGCGGGACGCGAACTCGGAGATGTCGCTCCCGGCTGTGAAGATGCCCTCGCAGCCGATGAAGATGTGAGCTGCGATCGCAGGGTCCGCGTCGCCTTCGATGAGGGCCGTCCGCATCGCTGCATACATCTCCGAGCGAAGCGCGTTCTTCTTCTCCGGACGGTTGAAGCGAATGACCTGGGCGGCGCCCGAACGGGCAATGGTGATCTCTGCTGTCATGGGAGCGGCCTCAGGCAGACAGCCGCTCGAGCGGCACATCGAGGAGACCGTCGGACGAGGTCGTCACCAGTGTGCCGAGGCCCGGCGCCTCGGTGAGCGGATTCTCGGCGAAGAAGCGGGCCAGCGAGACATAGCGCACATCACCGTTGGTCGCGGTTCCGCCGCGGGCGGCCGCAAGCGCGCCACGCGCAAGGTACGTGCCGCCGGCTGTCAGTCCAAATAGGCGAAGGTACGGCGTGGCACCGGCAAGTGCGGCCTCGGGAGTGTTCGCCAGCGCCTCGCCCATCCAGGCGGACGCTGATTTAAGCGCGGCGATCGCGTCCGTCAGGCGCGCGCCCATGTGCCCGAACTCCGGCTGGTTTGATGCGCGGACGGCTTCGGCCGTCTCCTCGTATTCGGCGAGCAACTGCCGGACGACGGCGCCATCACCGAGCGGCAACTTGCGCGTGACAAGGTCGATTGCCTGGATGCCGTTGGTGCCCTCGTAGATCGGTAGAATGCGTGCATCGCGATAGTATTGTGCAGCGCCCGTCTCCTCGACGAAACCCATGCCGCCGTGGACCTGCACGCAAAGGGTCGCGACCTCGCACCCGATGTCGGTCGAGAATGCCTTTGCAATCGGCGTAAGGAGTGCTGCGCGGGCGCTCGCGTCCCGGCGTTTGTCTTCGTCGGGCGCGCGATGTGAGACGTCCATCTCCTTCGCCGTGACCAGACAGATCGTGCGGGCCGCCTGTGTCATCGCCTGCATCGTGAGCAGCGTCCGGCGGACGTCGGCATGCTCGACGATCGGGCTCATCTCGCCGTTGCCGACGGGCGGTGCGCCGACGCGGAGCGCCTTGCCCTGCCGCCGCTCGTTGGCATAGCCGATGGCGCGCTGGGTTGCCCGATCGGCAATCGCGACCCCTTGAATGCCGACTGCGAGGCGGGCTGCATTCATCATGACGAACATCGTCGCGAGGCCGCGGTTTTCTTCGCCGACCAGGTAGCCGACCGCACCGTCGCCGCCTTCGCCGTACTTCATCGTGCAGGTGGGCGAGGCGTGAATGCCAAGCTTGTGTTCGATACCGGCGCAGAGGACGTCGTTGCGCGCGCCGAGCGATCCGTCGTCGTTGACGAGCATCTTCGGGACCAGGAACAGCGAAATGCCGCGTGTGCCCTCAGGCGCATCCGGCAAGCGGGCGAGGACGAGATGGATGATGTTCTCCGTCATCTCGTGTTCGCCGTAGGTGATGTAAATCTTCGTACCAAAGATGCGGTACGTGCCGTCGTCGTGACGCTCAGCGCGGGCTTTCAGGACGGAGAGGTCAGACCCCGCGTGCGGCTCGGTGAGGTTCATCGTGCCGGTCCACTTGCCGGCGACCATGTTTGGCACGTAGCGGGCTTTGAGCTCATCCGAGCCGCCGACGAGGATGGCGTCGATCGCGCCCTGCGTCAGCAGCGGGCAAAGCCCAAACGCCATGTTCGTTGCGTTCCAGATCTCGCCCGCACCCATCGAGACCGTCTCGGGCAGCCCTTGTCCGCCAAAATCTTCGGGCGCGGGTAAGCTTGCCCAGCCGCCGTCGGCAAATTGGCGGTAAGCGTCTGCGAAGCCCTCAGGCACTGTGACCACACCATCGTCGAGCTTCGCGCCCTCGCGGTCACCGGGCCAGTTCAGCGGATCGAGCACATCCGCGCCAAATTTCCCCGCTTCTTCGAGCACGGCGGTTACCGTATCGAGATCGAGGCCATCGTAGGTGCCGTCGGCGATCAGCGCTTCAATGTCGGCGGCCGTTTTGAGGGCGTATGTGATGTCTGCGACGGGGGCCCGATAGGTCATTGCGCACCTTCGATTTCGTTTTGGTCGTTGTCGTCCCTGACCGCCTAGCATAAGGCGGAGTGGCCCGGCCTCAAATGGCTGAGACATTGGCGGGGCGCGTTATACTCAATGCGACCGGCAGAGATCTGTCGATGACGGAAGACCCGCACATGTCCACCGCTGACGGGCCAATGATCGCAGCCGCTGCCGCGCGCATTGGCGAGGGTCGGCTGGTCGCGTTTCCGACGGAGACGGTCTACGGCCTCGGCGCGGATGCAACCGACCCTGCCGCCGTCGCGCGTCTTTACGAGACCAAGGGCCGGCCGCAGTTCAACCCGCTGATTGCGCATCTGCCGGACGCGGGCCGCGCGCTTGACCTGATCGAGGTGCTGCCCGCATTGCGCAGCTTGGCGGAGGCGGCTTGGCCCGGTCCACTGACGGTCGTCGGGCCGGTGCGGCCGGGCTGTCCTGTGTGCGATCTGGCGCGCGCCGGTCTCGCCACGCTCGCCGTGCGTGTGCCCGACCACCCTGTGGCGCACGCGTTGCTGGAGGCCGTCGGGCGGCCAGTGGCGGCGCCGTCTGCCAACCTGTCAGGGCATGTGAGTGCGACGACCGCCGAGCATGTTCGCCACGACTTCCCATCGGAAGCCGATGTGATGGTTCTGGACGGCGGCGCGGCCGTGCGCGGGCTTGAATCGACAATCGTCGCGCCGGACGGCGACGGGCTCATCGTCCTTCGCGAAGGCGCGCTGACGCGTGAAGCGATCGCCGAGATCATCGGGTTTGAAGTTGCGGTGCGGGACAGGGCGGCAGGCAACGCGCGGCCCGATGTGCCGGGCCAGCTTGCAAGCCACTATGCGCCAGCAGCCCGCGTCCTCCTCAACTGCCGACGACCGCCTGCTGACGCAGCGCTCCTCGCGTTTGGGCCCGTCGTGCCGCCGCATCGCGGCCCATCAGAAAACCTCAGCACCGCCGGCGACCTCTCGGTGGCCGCGCAGAACTTGTTTGCGGCGTTGCGCCGGCTCGATGCGTCGGGCGCGCGGACAATTGCTGTTATGCCGGTCCCGGACATTGGTCTCGGTGCAGCCATAAACGATAGGCTTAGACGCGCCGCCGCGCCGCGCTAAGGTGCAGGCGTGAAATTTCTGACCAATGCGGAAGAGGGCGGGACCATGCAGGTGGCAATGAGAGGCGAGGGGACGCCCGTCCTGCTGTTCATTCACGGCTTCGCGTCAGGTGCCGAAGATTGGGATGCGCAGGCAGGCTACTTTGCCGGAGCCCATCACTGCGCCGCCGTGACGTTACGCGGGCATGGCGGCACGGCGCGGGGCGACGGCGCCCTCTCAATCGAGGCCTTCGCCGACGACTGCGCGGCGCTGATCGAGCGTGAGGAGTGGACGAACGTCATCACCGTCGGCCACAGCATGGGAACGCGGATTGCAGCCGAGACAGCGGTTCGTGCAGCCGGCGCAGTTAAAGGCGTGGTGCTGGTCGATGGTTCGAACATGGCGCAGTCCGGCCGCCGCGCGGCGCTTGAATCATTTGACGATGCGCTCGGCCGCGCGGGGTTCGAGGCCTTCGCGAAAAGCCTGTTTGAGGCCATGTTCTTCGACGACCAGCATGGCGCGATTGCCGAGCAGCTGGTCGCCCGCGCGACCCGGTTCGACCCAGCCTACGGGCAAGAGCTTTATCGCAACATGGTCCGGTGGGACGCGGATCGCTTTGAGGACGTGATGGCGGCCGTCGATCAGCCAATGCTGATGATCCAGGGCACGACGCGCGGCCCTGATGGGATCCGCCGCCCGCTCGAAGACGACGAGCGCGGCGCGTTTGAAAACCTCATCCTTGCGATCAAGCCCGATGTCGAAGTCTACGCGTTGCCCGGCCACGGCCACTTCGTCACCTACGAGGCCCCGGACGCCGTCAACCGCGCGATCGCGAACTGGATGGACGGCAACGGCCTACGCTGACTTCTGCTGCGGGACGACATCGGCAGGCTGGGTCAAATCGCGAAGGTACGTCGCCGCGAGATCGACGCTCGAGCGTTTGCCAACGAGCGCGCCGCATTGCTCAATCCAGCGCTGGGCCTCGCCGCGGCCGGCTTCAAACAGGTAGCGCAACACGCCGCGGTCGGGTTTGACCTTGCTGTCGGCGCCGAGCTGGTCTGTGTGACGGCCGGCGACGATCAGGTGGAACCGATGGGCCTGGATGCGGCCGATCTGGCCGCCGGCCCCATTCAGCCACCCGCTGGATGCCGACTGGATACGGATGATCTCTTCGATGTCGCGCAAGAGCGGCTGGTTGAACGCGATTGTGTCTGTGCGATCCGAAATCGCGCGGGGCACGCGCGGAATGCGCGTCGCGCGGATTGGATTGAGCTGCACGAGCAGCGTGTCACGGCTTGGGCTTTCGCCGGCGAGCGTGATCAGATCCGGGTTGGCTGAGAAGCCCCCATCCCAGTAAGCGCGCCCATCGATCATGACCGCATGGTGCAGCGTTGGCAGGCAGGCCGACGCGATAACTACGTCGGCTGTGATTTCGTGCGTGCGGAACAGGCGCGCGCGGCCGGTCTCCACGTCGGTTGCAGCAATGATGAGGTCACAGCCTGGCTGCCGGCTGATCGCCTCGAAATCGATGTTCTCGACCAGGATCTTGCGTAGCGGATCGAAGCCCATCGGGTTGAACTCGTAGGGCGACAGCGAGGACGTGACGTTCGGAACCGGTGTCGCGCGGTAGAGGCCCGCGAGAACTGGGTTCAGCCGCATCAGATCCGGTACCTGCGCGCGGTCGACGGCCGTCCATATGTTCTCCAGCGCCTCGATGGCTGCCTGGCGGCTGCCCTGGGCGAGGCCATGCGCAACCGCAACCGCGTTCACGGCGCCGGCACTCGTGCCACTAATCCAGCCGATGCCGAGGCTCTCCTCCCGCAGGACCCGCTCGAGCACGCCCCAGGTGAATGCGCCATGCGCACCGCCGCCCTGCAGCGCCAGGTTCAGGCGCCGGGTTTTCGATCTGAAAGCGATGGCTTCAATCGTGCGCGCCGTAATTGCGCACGCTCCCTCTTGTTGCGATGCAAAACGCTCTTCGCAAACGCAGCATGCATTCACCAGTTTCATGGCGAGAGCAAGCGCGCGGCTCGGAACACTGCTGTGCGCTTAGCGTGCGAAAGCCGGATCTGTGGCGATTAGATAGAGCGCCATGAGCATAAGAGCTGCGAGCCCAGCAAGGGCAAGGATGAGAAGCGTACGGCCAAGTTTGGGTCGGCGTGAGGGCAACGGGCGTTCGAGGCTCGTCCTAATTGAGCGGCCTGCTGAGCATATCAGGTATCCCGCTGGCGGGAAGCATCTCCCGCAGGAGGCCCGGGTTCGCGCAGTGCCCGCACATCTTCACGCAGGCTCGCGATCTCGCGCAGCAGGTTTTCATACTCGCGCTCAGTCACTTCGATGACGGCGTCCGCCACATCATCGCTTTGATGCTGCATCGCATCGACGATGATGCCGATAAAGAGGTTCAGCACCGCAAACACGACGATGATGATGTACGGCATGAAGAACAGCCACGCCAACGGGTGCTCTTTCATGACCGGGCGAACGACCTCCATCGCCCAGCCCTCGAGCGTCATGACCTGGAACAGCGTGAACAGCGACGCGCCGATCGTGCCGAACAGCTCGGGATGCGTTTCGCCGTAGAGCTTGGTCGCCATCACGCCGGCGACGTAGTTGACCAGCGTCAGCAGCAGGACGATCGAGCCCATGCTCGGGATGGCCGAGAGCAGCGAGTTCACCACACGGCGTAGCGACGGCAGTGCGGAGATCAGGCGCAGTACACGCAGGATGCGAAGCGCGCGAAGGACTGAGAAGCTCTCGCTTGCCGGGATCAGTGCGACGGCGACGACGATGAAGTCGAACCAGTTCCAGGGGTCGCGCCAAAACTTTTGGCCGTGCACGTAAAGCCGAAGCGCGATCTCGGCTGCGAAGATCGAGATGATGATGTTGTCGAGCACGTCGAGCAGCAGGCCGAAGCGGCTCATGACCGCGGCGCTCGTCTCCAGCCCGATCGTGACGGCGTTCACGACAATCAGAATAATGATCGCGCGCTCAAACCGCGGGTCGGCGAGAAGGGCGGTTGCGCGTGCGCGGAAGCTCGTGTCTGCGGCAGGCTCAGTCGTGTCGGGACGCGCGTGATCGTCTTGCATGTTGGGTGATATCGCGGAGACCGGTCGGGCTGTCGGATAGGTGGCTCTGAAGTCAGTGCGAGCCTGCGGCGGCAGCTACCTAGCGAGACGGCAGATGTCTGGCAATGTGCGCGGACAAAAGGCAGCCGCGGCGCCGGGCCTCAGAGGCAGAACAACGCGGCGGCAGCGGTTTGCAATTCGATCAGAAGTGCGGACCCGCGCATCGCGATCAACATGAGTGCACTGCCGACAAGTCCGCCGACGCCGAGCGAAACCCCGACCAGCATCGGCATCGGCATGCGCCGCTTTTGCTCAAGTCTGTCAGACACATAGGCCATCGCCGAACTCTACGCGGGCGAGCCCTCCGCTGCAAGACGCGGAACCGGCGCCTCGCGGATGGGCAGGTGAATGATCATCGCGAAGATGCCAAGCGCCACCGAGATCCACCACATGGTGTCATACGACTTGGTCTGATCGTAAAGAACGCCGGCCATGAACACGCCGAGGAATGAGCCGAGCTGGTGGGAGAAGAAGACGATGCCGTAGAGCGTCGTCATCCAGACCGGCCCGTAGAAGACCGCAACCAGCGAACTCGTGAGCGGGATTGTCGAGAGCCAAAAGATCCCGAGCATGGCGCTGAGCACGATGATCGTCGTCGGCGTAATTGGCAGGAACAGGAAGCCAAGGAAGATCACCGCGCGACCCGCATAGATGAAGCTGAGCCCCAGCCTCTTAGAGCCGCGCTTGCCCCACTGGCCGGAAAGATACGTCCCGATGAGATTGCCGACGCCGACGGCGACGAGCCCTGCGACGCCGACCCAGGGGGCAAAGCCCTGGTCAGAGACGTACGCCGGCAGGTGCGTGCCATAGAAGACGACATGAAAGCCGCAGACAAAGAAGCCAGCATTGAGCAGCCAAAAGCTTGGATGCCGGAACGCCTCCGACAGCGCTTCGCCGAGTGACTGCCTGCGCGCACTGCCAGGCGCGTGGGCTTGCGGCGCACCGCTCACCGTCCAGGCGAGTGGCAGCAGGACCACCGTGGTCGCGATCAAATAGAGTAGCGCTGCCTGCCAGCTCAGCGTTTCGATCAACTGGCTGACGTAAGGAATGGCAACAAGAATGCCGACGCCGCTGCCGATGCCGAGCGTTGCGACGGCCTGCGAGCGCTGCTCGGGCGGTGCTGCGCGGCCGACCGCGCCCACAAGCGCGTTGATGCCGGCGCCGGCAACGCCGAGGCCGAGCATGAGGCCGGACAACAGCAGGATGAGTGCATTCGGGCCATACCGTTCGAATGCCAGCAGGTCCGCGATTGGCTGCATGAGGGCGACGGCTGCCGGGAGCGTGGCCGCGTAGAGGAGCCACAGGCCAATCGCTGTACAAATGACACCGAAGACGACGACGCGGCCCGAGCCATACTTGTCTGCAATCGCGCCGGTGAAGGGCGCGGCAATACCCCAGACGATGTTGCTGATGCCGACTGCAAGCGAGAACACTTCGCGGCCGAGGCCTAAGTCCTGCGAAACCGGCGCCATGAAGAGGCCGATCGACTGACGCAGCCCCATCGCAACCCCGACGATCGCCGCGCATGCCAGCAGAACCGACCACAGAGGCAGCCGGTCAATTGGCGCACGGGGTCTTGTGGTGTCGGACATTCGCGGCGCTCCAGTCGTTCGTCGTCTTGCAGCCGACCATAAAACATCCCCGCGTCGCCGCCGCACAGTCTTTTCTCAGCGTGCCGTTAGCCGGGCTAATCGATCATCGCGGGTTCGGCACGCTGCGTCTCGTTGCGTTCCGGGTCGAGCGTGTAGGCATCGAGGGCCACGACATGTCCGTCAGGTTCGGCAAGCCCAAAGCGCTCGACTTGCACGGAGTACGCGTTGCCGGATCGCGCGACCTCATAGACTTGATAGGCGCCAAGGTCTTCGTGGCCGCTCGACCGCGCGACGGACGCGCTTGCGATCCCGATCACGGGGATCGGCCGTTCGGGGCCCTTGATCCAGCGCTCGGAGTGGACGTGGTTGTGGCCATGAATGACCAGTTCGGCACCGGCCTTCTCGAGCACGTCTTGCAGCGCTGACGCATCGCTGAGCCCGCGCGCCGGCCCGCCAAGGTCCTGCAGCGGCGGATGATGCAGCATTACGAGCCGGAAGCGGCCGGCCCGCCCGCGGTCTTCAAGCAGTGCGCCGAGCGCCTGGCGCTGCTGCGGCCCGAGCGATCCGGAGGCGACGCCGGGTGCGGTCGGCACGGCTGAGTTGAGCGCGATGATGTCGACCGGGCCGACGGGCCGCACGAACGGGAAGTACGTCTCCGCCGCCGTCGCCTGATGCCGGTCGTGGCCGATCGGCTGGCTCGGCATGCGTTGCGCGCCCGCGCCAAGGATCGCAGACGCGTTCGCCCGCCCATCCGGCGTCATGTACGAGTCCCACAGCCCGACACCCTTCGCGAACGCAATCGGCGTGTAGATATCGTGGTTGCCGGGCACAACGCACACGTCTTCCGGCGGGCCAACGTCGGCGAGCCACTGCGCGGCCCGTTGATACTCCTGCGGCAGGCCGATGTTGATGAGATCGCCGCTCACCAGGATATGGTCAGGCGCGGCAGCTTTCATGTGCGCGACGATGGCGTCGATCACGTCGCGGCGATGAATGAAGCGCCGCCTGCGGTGCCAGTTTGCGTAGCCCAGCGTGCGTTTCACGTTCCAGTGCCGCGGCCAGAACGGCGGCAGGTCCGGCAGGTGAATGTCTGAAACGTGTGCAAGGCGCACACGCGTTTCATCTGTCTCGTCCATGCCGTCTCCTGGACCAGCTACCGCCGATCACTGTAGGGAAGGACCCGCACTGGCGTATGCTGACGCACAGTGGTGTCCGACCGCCCTGCAATCAAACAAACGATGACCCTTGATGCAAAGTCTGGTGCGAAAAACGCTTCAGCGCTATTGGCGCTTTTCGCGCGGTTTGACCATGGGCGCGCAGGCAATGGTGTTTGATGACAACGGGGCGGTTCTCTTGGTGCGGCACACGTATCGGCCTGGCTGGCACTTTCCCGGTGGCGGCGTGGAGAGAAACCAAACGGCCGATGCCGCAGTCCGCCGCGAACTTTTGGAAGAGGCAGGCGTCATCGTCGATGGCAAGCCGCGGCTTGTTGGTGTGTTCGCGAACTTCGCAGCCTTCCCCTCGGATCATGTGACCCTGTTTGAAGTGAGCGATTGGCGCCAGCCGGAGGTGCCGCCGCCGAACCGCGAGATTGCGGAACAGGGCTTTTTTGCAGTCGATGCGTTGCCGGACGGGACGCGCGATGCTGTTTATCGCAGGCTTGCCGAGCGGGCAGGCCAGGCAGAGCAGAGCCTCGATTGGTAGCTCACATCCCATACGTTGTGCGCACGATGCAGCCGGACCATCTGGCCCGTGTCGCGCGGCTGCACGAGCACGTCTTCGGCCCCGGCCGGTTTGCACGCACGGCATTCCGCGTCCGGGAGATGACAACTGCTGATCTCGAGCTGTCAGCGGTTGTCATGCGTGGCCATGACCTCCTCGGCGCGGTTACGATGTCGCCGATCTCGATTGGCGACCTGCCGGCCTACCTGCTCGGGCCGATCGCAGTTGCCGTGAGCGATCAGCGCGCCGGAGTGGGGCAGGCGCTTATGGCACATGCGCTCGCCGCAGCCGATGCCGTGGGTCAGACAGCGGTGATCCTCGTGGGCGACCCGCCGTTCTACCGGCCATTCGGATTTGCGCCTGCGGCACCCCGAAGTATTGGACTGCCGGGTCCGGTCGACCCCGGCCGGCTGCTCGTCCGCCAAGCTCCGGGCCAGCCGCCGCCTGCCGGCGAGGTCCGCCTGCGGTAGCGATCGATCTTTTGACTGGACCAAGTCCGGTGCGCGGTTGGACCCGGCTGCCTCTCTCAGACCAGGCAACACCGCCTGGCGCCGGCGCGCTCTAGCCCTCGAACGGGTCGCGCATCAGGATAGTGTCGTCCCGCTCCGGGCTCGTCGAAAGGAGCGCGACCGGGCACTCGATTAGCTCTTCGATGTGGCGGACGTACTTGACCGCTTGCGCCGGAAGCTCCGCCCAGGACCGCGCCCCCTTCGTCGATTCCGACCAACCTTCGAGCGTTTCGTAGACCGGCTTAACGCGCGCCTGAGCGTTCTGCCCGGCGGGCAAGCGGTCAATGCGCTCGCCATCAAGCTCGTAGCCGATACACACGTTTAACGCGTCGAAGCCGTCGAGCACGTCGAGCTTCGTGAGCGCGATCCCGTCGATGCCGCAGACTTTGATGACCTGACGCACGAGGACGGCGTCGAACCAGCCGCAACGGCGTGCACGCCCGGTCACGGTGCCGAATTCGTGGCCGCGCTCGCCGAGCCGCTGGCCGATCTCATCGTTGAGTTCTGTTGGAAACGGGCCGGATCCAACGCGCGTCGTATAGGCCTTCGCAATGCCGAGCACGAAGTTGAGCGTGCCCGGGCCGACACCCGAACCGATCGCGGCTTGGGCTGCAATCGTGTTTGATGACGTGACGAACGGATACGTCCCGTGGTCGATGTCGAGCAGCGCGCCTTGTGCCCCCTCGAACAGGATGCGCTTGCCGGCTTTGCGCGCCTGCGCGAGCCGGTCCCATGCGACGTCGATAAATGGCAGCAGCGATGGCGCGATCTCGCGCAGCTCGCCCATCAGTTGATCCGCGCTGACTTCCGGCTGCGACAGACCGCGACGCAGCGCGTTGTGGTGGACGAGGATGCGCTCCACCTTCGCTTCGAGCGTGTCGAGGTTGCGCAAGTCCTGCACGCGGATCGCACGGCGGCCGACCTTGTCCTCGTAAGCCGGGCCAATGCCGCGGCCGGTCGTCCCGATCTTGCCCTTACCGGCCGCTTCCTCGCGCATCTGGTCCAACTCGCGGTGCAGCGGCAGGATCAGCGTCGCGTTATCTGCAATCTTCAGGTTGTCAGACGTAATCGTTACGCCTTGCGCCTTGAGGCCGTTGATCTCGTCTCGCAGGGCCCAAGGGTCGATGACGACGCCGTTGCCAATGATCGCGAGCTTGCCAGGACGGACGACCCCCGACGGCAGCAGCGACAGCTTGTAGACCTGATTGCCGATGACGAGCGTGTGGCCGGCGTTGTGGCCGCCCTGAAACCGGACGACGATGTCGGCGCGTTCGGACAGCCAGTCGACGATCTTGCCCTTGCCCTCGTCGCCCCACTGGGCCCCTACAACGACTGCGTTCGCCATTCTGCTCTGATCCGTTTCGTGCGCCCGGCGCGGGATCGCGCCATCGACACTGCCTGATTAAGCCAAGCGCTCGGGAAAGGACAGACCGCCGGCGCGGCCTTGGCGCGTCACCCAGCCCGTGGCATATCGCGCGGGCCCCTCCCACCGACCACCGCGCACGACGCGTCAGCTCGACTGGACCGACATGCGCGCAGCCTTCGACAAGCTCTACGATCAGCCGTATTTGCTGATGCCGCTGACGGCGCTCATGTGGGCCTGCAACTTCGTCGTCGGCAGCGCGATTGCCGATCAGATTCCGCCGCTGACGCTATCGTTCTGGCGGTGGACGTGTGCGGCGCTGCTCGTGACGGTAATCGCCTGGCCGCAACTCAAGACGCATTGGCCGACGATCCGCGCAAACCTCGGCGTGCTGACATTTTTGAGCCTGACGGGCACGGCGCTATTTAATGCGCTGCAGTACGTGGCGCTCACCTACACTACCGCGGTCGCAGCAGCCGTCATTAATTCCACCGGCCCGGTGCTGATTGCGATTTTCGCGTTCGTGATCTTTGGCGATCGCATCTCGCGCGTGCAGTGGGTCGGCATCGTGGTGTCGTTTGTCGGCGTGCTGGTGATCATAACGCGCGGCGACCTTTCCGGGTTGACCGGTGTCTTTGGCAGCGGGCTTGGCGAACTCATCATGCTGACGGCGATGGCGATGGTCGGCATCTATGCCGTCTTCCTGCGCAAGAAGCCTGACCTGCCGCCACTGCCGTTCATGGCGGTGCTCGCGACGATCGCGAGCGTGGTCAACCTTCCATTGATGCTCGGGGAATGGGCGGCGGCGCGAACGATGACTGTGTCGCTCGAGAGCGTGGCCGCAATCGCCTACGTCGCGACGTTCCCGTCACTCGTGGCCTACATCTTCTTTAATCGCTCGATTGACCTGATCGGCCCGGCGCGCGCATCGATCTTCCTGCACCTGATCCCGATTTTCGCGGGCCTCATTGGCGCGTTTGTCCTCGATCAGCCGCTTGCGCTGTTCCATGCCGCAGGCTTCGTCCTGATTGTCTCAGGCGTCATCCTCGTCACCCGCAAGCCGGCGGCGTGAGGTCGTGCGGTAAGGTTTGCGGACCGCGGCGCTACTGCCAGGGCATCAGTTCGTCAATGACGCGGCCGCGGCTCTCGAAGGCCTGCTTGTCATGAAACGTCTGCGCAATCTTATCGAGTTTCGCCTTGCGCGTTTTGTAGGCCTTGGCGAACTTCTCTTCGGATTTGAACTTTGAAAATGCCGTCCCAATCTGGTTGAGGTCGTCGGCCTTGATGCCGCGGTCCGCTGACAGTTGCGCGAAGACGACGTCGAACGCGTCTTCGGTTTCAGCCGCCTCAATGCTTTTCAGATAAGCCCTCGCCCGCACCTTCGGATCGACCTGCTCGAGCGTGCTTTGCAGTTCGCGCGTGAACGCTGCGAGATCAACTTCGCTGTGCGCCTTGAGTTGCTTGCGAATGGCATCGAGGTCGCTGAGGACGCCGGCTGGTCCGGTCGCGGCATACATGGCGCGAAGCTCGCCCAAAAGTGCGTCAAGGTCGGAGACAATCATTTTCCACTCCCAGGAGCCAAACGCGTCACCCAACAGCAGATAGCCGGAATGTTATCCACGAGACTGTGGAAAGCTAGCTCCGATTCTTGGGGAAACTTCTAGCGGCCTGTTTGACGGTTTCGGCAGCAACCGGCTCCAGTGCGACCGAGAAACTACGGAGGGCCTCGGCCGCCTTTGCGTCGCCTGCGCTCTCTTTCGATGCGGCGAAGGCTGTTAGCAACTCTTGGAACTTTGCGACTTTCACAACCCGGCCTCCTGCACGAGATGGTCCCGAAGCGCGTCGAACCACGGGCCCGCGTCACCGTAGTATGGAAGCGGAGCCTCTGGCGTCGCAAGCGCTTCGGCGAACAGTGTTCTCCGTGGGATTGCTGCAAAGTCGAGGACCGGATCGCGGTCCGCGCCGCCGTTCAAGAGGAGGAGGCCACCGAGGTCGCGTCGCGCAAAAGCCATTGCGTCTTCTTCGCGCTTGACCAGACTTTGAGGCTGGTAGGTCATTGTCGGCAGCACGCCGCCGAGACGCAAGTGGGGATTAATCTGCCGAAACTTGCCAGCCTGGCGAATGTAGGACGCCACCCCTGTTGCTGACAAGCGATCGGCAATCGTCGGGACCAACATCATCGTGCTTGTGACCAGCGCATTGACATGGCCGCTTGCGAGCCGCGGTGGCGTATCGATGATGACGACATCAAACGCCGCGCGCGCAGCGGATGTCAGGAGGACCTCTGCAAGCCGGAAGCGCGTGTCGATGCCGTCGCCCTCATCGAACAGGTACTTCACAAACAGGTCGTTTTCGACACTCGCCAGCCTGTAGTCGGTGCCGACGAAACGAGCTTTCGGAATTGCATCGTCTATGGGCAGCGCGACGTCCAAGAGTGTGTCGAATGTGGCGTCGTCCTCCAGGAGACGGGTCGCATTCGCACCTTCCTCGATGAGCAGCCCGCTTACCCCGGACGCATTTGTAATCATCTGTGTCAGCGAGCCTTGATAGTCGAGGTCGATAATCAGGACCTTGCGACCTTCTTCGGCGAAGCTCGCAGCCAAGTTTGAAGCGGTCGTTGATTTCCCGACACCGCCCTTCTGGTTGCCAACAGAAATGATCAGAAGATCTTTATTTGCGATATCAGTCGCATAGCCTACTGGCGCACGCGGCTCGCGGAGTGACCAAAGATCGGCGCTTTGGCGCTCGAGCGATGAGCGCAGCCTAGCAAGACTGTCTTCGCGTTCCTTGATGAGCGCTTTGCGCTCTTCCAACTCTTGCCGTTGCTGTTCGACGCGCGCGCTTTGATCCGCGACAGTTCTATTCAGGTCCTGAACAGTGTCTTGTTGCGCTTCGTATCGGGCCCTCGCGCTGACGGCCTCGGCATTCGCCGATTTCGCCTTGGCCTGCGCCGACGTCGCTTCTCGCTCCGCCGTCTTAGCGGCTTGAGTTTGGTTGAGAAGATCCCGTTTGCGCGCACGCAACTCACTAGATTGGTAAAAATTCATAATGAAACTTGCGAAGGCCAGGACTGCGATCAGGCCCCCAACGCCGAAAACAATTATGGCGTCCGGTACGCCCCAGCCTCGCAGAACTTCCTGGACCCACCCAAAATCTAGCACCAGCATCGCGTCAAATCGCTCAAAACATCATACTGAGCACAGTATGTAACGGCGCAGTGGGCAACACCAGTGCTGAGGAGCAACAGCCAGGCTTACGGCATGGGCAGGGCTTCGTGTTCGCGGAGCGTCTCGCCGGTGTCGGCGTCGACTTCGAACATTTTCACGCGGTAGCCCCAAAGATGGGCAACGTGCAGCAGCGTGCGGTCGCACTCGTTCTTGTCGAGCAGGATGCCGTTGCGGACGCGGTGGAACAGGTTGAGACGGCGCGTGCCTGAGAGGTCTGCGGAGACAACCTGAATGTCTGGGTCGCGCGCGCTGGTGTCGTACTGCTCGGCGAGCTTCCGGCGGATCGCGCGATAGCCGGCGTCGTCGTGAATGTCTTCAACATGCAGGAACGGACTATCGGCGCGCTCGTGCAATTGGAACAGGCGGAACTGCCGGATCAGATGCGGCGACAGGTACTGCAGGATGAAGCTGTCGTCGCGGTAGTTTGCCCATGCATCCTTGAGGACAGGGATCGCATCTCCGGTGCCTGCGATATCCGGGAACCATTGGTGGTCTTCGTCGGTCGGGTCTTCGACGATCCGCTGGATGTCGCGCATCATCGCAAAGCCGAGCGCATAGGGGTTGATGCCGCCGTAGTAGGGCGCGTCGAACGGTGGCTGCATGACGACGGACGAGTGCGAGTGCATGAACTCGAGCATCGTGCCTTCCGAGATCATGCCGCGGTCGTACATCCGGTTCAGGATCTCGTAATGGGTCCACGTCGCGCAGCCCTCGTTCATGACCTTCGTCTGGCGCTGCGGATAAAAGTACTGCGCGAGCATGCGCACGATGCGCAGGAGTTCGCGCTTCCAGTCCTCGAGCTTCGGCGCGTGCTTCTCAAGAAAGTAGAGGATGTTTTCCTGCGGCAGGCCGAGTTCGGACTTGTCGCGCTTGGTCTCGGCGGCGGCGGCTTCGGCGTTCAACTCGGCGAGTTCTGAGCGTGGGACCGTGCGCCAGAGCTCGTTGTAAGTGGCTTCCTCATGCGCGCGGCGGCGGCGTTCTTTCTCGCGCTGGGAGCCGGCCGTGCGGCGCGGTTGCGGATGCCGGCTGATGCCCTGGTTCATCAACGCGTGCGCGCTGTCGAGCACGGCCTCAACGGCCTCAACGCCGAACTTCTCCTCGCATTCGGCGACGTACTCTTTAGCGAACGTGAGATAGTCGAGGATCGACGTCGCATCGGTCCACTGCTGGAACAGGTAATTGTTCTTGAAGAAGTGGTTATGGCCAATCGCTGCGTGCGCCATGACGAGCGTCTGCATCGTCATGGTGTTTTCTTCCATGATGTAATTGATGCACGGGTCGGAGTTGATCACCAGCTCGTAGGCGAGCGTGCGCCCGCCCTTGCGATAGGCCTGTTCTTCACGCGCGAAGTGTTTGCCGAACGACCAGTGGCGGTACATCGACGGCATGCCGATCGAGGCATACGCATCGAGCATCTGCTCCGACGAAATGACCTCGATCTGGTTCGGATAGATGTCGAGGCCCATCTCGCGGACGCCAATGTCTTCAATGGCGTCGTAGACCGTCTGGATCAGCGCGAAGTCCCACTCCGCGCCGTCAAATAACAGCGTCGACGACGTCGGTGGCACCTTCGGCGCCGGCAGCGGCGGCGCATCCGGCGGCGTCATCAGTTCAGCGGGTGTTTCGACAGAACTCGTCATTCCAGTTCCTCTTTCCCCCTACTCACTGGTCGCAAAGAGTTCGCGGAACACGGGGTAGATTTCGTTGGCGCCGGCAACCCGGCGCATGGCGAACTGCGGGTGTTCGTCCTGCAGGTCCTCGTAGCCCGACCAGACAACCGACAGGAACGGTGCGATTGAATTCTCCGAGTAGGTCTCGATGTAGGCGTAGTACTGGCAGATCGGCAGGATCTCGGCGCGGAGCATGGCGAGGCAGCGGGCCATGTCATCATCAAAGTTGTGCCCGTCGGAGGCTTGCGCGGCGTAGATGTTCCAGTCCTCGGGCGGGTAACGGTCGCGGACGACGGTCAGCATCTCGTCGAGCGCGGATGAGATGACCGTGCCGCCGGTCTCCGTGTTCCTGAAGAATGTCTCTTCATCGACGACCTGCGCTTCGGTCGTGTGGCGAATGAAGACGATGTCGACCTCGGCGTAGTGCCGCGAGAGGAACAGGTGGAGGAGCATGTAGAACCGCTTGGCGAGTTCCTTGAGGTCCTCCGTCATCGAGGCCGACACGTCCATCAGGCAGAACATCACCGCCTGCGTCTTCGGCTTCGGCCGCCGCTCATGGCGGTTGTACTGCATGTCGAGTGGATCGATGTAGCCGACGACCTTGCGCTGATAGGTCAGCGCTGCAAGCCGCTCCTTCAGCTCAAGAAGCTTCTTCGTGTCGACCGGTGTCTCGTCTTCGAGCGCTTTGATCTCGGCGTCCAGCTCTTCGATCTCGCGGATCGAGGGGCGGCGAAGCGCGATCCGCCGGGCCAGCGACTTTCGAAGTGTGCGCACGCGATTGAGCTTTGCTGGCGGGCCATCTGTCGTCAGGCCGGCGCGGACCGGTTCAGGCGACTTCAGGCTCTTGAGCTTGGCTTTGACAAGGTTTGGGAGTTCAAGGTCTTCGAAGAAGAGGTCGAGGAACTCGTCGCGCGACAATGCAAAGACAAAGTCGTCGTCGCCCTCGCCACTGTCGGACCCCTTCTGGCCGCTGCCGCCGCCGCCTTGCTCCGGCTTGCGAATAACGTCGCCGCGCGAAAAGTCCTTGTTGCCTGGCAGGACGAAATCGCGCTCGCCGGTGTCGGAGCCGAGATGGAAGTTCGGCTCCTTCAGCGACTTGGTGCGAATGCGCACATTCTCGCCGCCCTCAACTTCAGAAATCTTGCGCTTCTTGATCGCGTCCTTGACCGCTTCGCGGATCTCGGTTTTCGCGCGCCGAATGAACCGCTGGCGGTTGCCAAGCGACTTCGCTTTCGGGTTCTTCCGGCGGTCGACGATGTGCATATGCGTTCGCTTCGCTCAACGCGTTGGAATTGATTGGTGGTGGCTGGTCGCGGGGAGCGCGAACCGCAGCAGAAAGACGGTCGACACGCTCTCAACGACCAGCTCCGAAATCAGCCTGACTTCTTCACGCGCATGTACCATTCGACGAGGCGACGGACCTGCATCGGTGTGTAGCCGCGCGCCATCATGCGATCGACGAACTCTTCGTGCTTCTTGGCGGTTTCACCGTCCTGCTTGGCGCCGAACGAGATCACCGGCAGCAGATCCTCGACCTGGCTGAACATCCGCTTCTCGATGACTTCCCGGATCTTTTCGTAGCTCGTCCAGCTCGGGTTCTTGCCGGCGTTCTTAGCGCGCGCCCGCAGCGAGAATTTCACGACCTCGTAGCGGAAGTCTTTCGGGTTCGCGATGCCGGCTGGCTTCTCGATCTTGGAGAGCTCCTGATCGAGCAGCTGACGGTTCATGAGCTGGCCAGTGTCCGGATCCTTGAAGTCCTGATCCTCGATCCAGGCGTCAGCATAGGCGACGTACCGGTCGAAAAGGTTTTGCCCGAAGTCGTGATAGCTCTCGAGATAAGCCTTCTGAATCTCGTTGCCGATGAACTCGGCGTACCGCGGCGCAAGCTCTTCCTTGATGAACTCGACGTAGCGGTCCTCGGTCTCCTCGGGCAATTGTTCGCGGCGGATCGACTGCTCGAGCACATACATCAGGTGCACAGGGTCAGCGGCCACCTCGGAGGTGTCGTAGTTGAACGTCTCAGACAGCACCTTGTAGGCAAAGCGCGTCGACGTCCCGTCCATGCCTTCGTTAATGCCGGCCTCGTCGCGATACTCCTGCACGGTCTTTGCGTGCGGGTCGGTGTCCTTCAGGCTCTCTCCGTCGTACACGCGCATCTTCGAAAACAGCGACGAATTATCGTGCTCCTTAAGTCGCGTCAGCACCGAGAAGCGCGCAAGCATCTCAAGCGTGCCAGGCGCGCACGGGTGCTTGCCGACCTCTGATGTCGACAGAAGCTTCTCGTAGATCTTCTGCTCTTCAGAAACGCGCAGGCAGTAAGGCACCTGGATGACGCTGATGCGGTCCAGGAACGCTTCGTTGTTCTTGTTGGAGCGGAAGGACTGCCACTCGCTTTCGTTTGAGTGCGCGAGGATGATCCCGTGATAGGGCAGCGCGCCCACGTTCTCAGTCCCGACGTAAGAGCCTTCCTGGGTGGCCGTCAGCAGCGGGTGCAGCATCTTGAGCGGCGCCTTAAACATCTCGACGAACTCGAGAAGCCCCTGCGTCGTGCGGTTGAGACCGCCCGAGAACGAGTAGGCGTCGGCATCGTTCTGGCCGAAGAACTCGAGCTTGCGAATATCGACCTTGCCGACGAGCGCGGAGATATCCTGGTTGTTCTCGTCGCCGGGCTCGGTCTTTGAGATGCAGATCTGGCGCAGCCGCGACGGGTACAGCTTAACGACGGTGAACTTCGAGATATCGCCGCCGAATTCATCAAGCCGCTTGATCGCCCACGGGCTCATGAGCCCGGATAGCTTCCGCTGGGGAATGCCGTAGCGTTCTTCGAGCTGCGCACCCATCGACACCGGTTCGAAGAGCCCGAGCGGGCTCTCGAACACCGGCGAGATGTCTTCGCCGGCCTTTAGCGCATAGATCGGGCAGTGCTCCATCAGCTCTTTAAGCCGCTCGGCGAGCGATGACTTGCCGCCACCGACAGGCCCGAGCAGATAGAGCACCTGCTTGCGCTCTTCGAGCCCCTGTGCCGCATGCCGGAAGAAGCCGACGATCCGCTCGATCGTCTCCTCAAGGCCGTAGAAGTCCACGAAGGCCGGATAGACCTTGATCGTGCGGTTGAGAAAGACGCGGCCGAGCCGCGTGTCTTTGGCCGAGTCCACGAGTTCCGGCTCGCCAATCGCATCGATCATGCGTTCGGCCGCACTCGCATACATCATCGTGTCTTCGCGACAGCCCTCGAGGTAGTCCTTCAGGGACATCTCGCTGTGCTGTTGGCGCTCATAGGTCTTCGAGAAGACATCAAAGATCTCATCTTGCGTGGTCATGTCGCTCTCGCTTGCGCTTCGATCTTGTCACTGGCCGTCGGCAAGGCCGCAGCCGCTCCCGCATGACAATGCGCGCTTCGCATTGCCGTCCTGAATTTGTCGAAGGGCCGCGACGGCAGAGCCGCCCGTCCCCGTCGCTTCAACCTAACACACTCAAGGCCGCCGGGTGGCTGGATGCCATGTCGCGCGGCACGGTGTGCGGATACGTCTGATCCCGCGTTATTCATACTACGGCAACAAGCGGCAGAACTGCGTCATCGACTGGGCAACTGCCGCAAACTTCAGCGTTTTCCGGCGTCGCGCCGGCGATGGTCTCACGAGATCGTGCAAGCCTCCGGCGATCGTGCGTACGGATAAGGCGCACACGGCTTGCGGCCTGAAATCATGAGGCAATTCGGAACGAGCCTTACGCGTCAGCCGTCGCTCACTCCGACTCGGACGACGCGCGCTGTCTTCCAGATGGGATTGGAACGCGAGGCGCTTGGTTTTGTTGCGTGAATTTCATGCAACGCGGCGGCTGGGTCACGGCGCCGGGAAAAGTGCCGTCGCGATTGGCGGCTTGAGGAAAAGCCCGCGGTGAGCGCCGATCAGCGTTGCCGCGTCGACCAGATCTTTGAGGCTTTGATTCGGTCCAGCGTCAGCTTGTTACCCTGGGCCTGCGCGCGCCGCATCGCACGCTCGAGGATCCGCAACGCCCCGCGCCGCGCAGTGCCCGAGCGCGCATCTGACCATTTGATTTCGGCGGCGAGCCGCTCGTACTCGGCAACGAACGGCGCGCTACCGTAGCGCTTCGACCCGATCAACGCCTTTTCGATTTGATCGGCAGCGCGGCTGCGTTGGCCGAACTGAAACTCAGCCCGCGCGCAAAGGTAGTGTGCGAAAGCGAGGGAGGCGCGTGGTGCGTGTTCGGCGTAGGCCTCTACCGCTGACCGGATCCCGCGGACGGCCCGCATCCGGTCGACGTTCAACTGCACACTGGCGATCAGCATGTTGCAGAGTGCTACGGCGCTGTGATTGCCCTGGCGTTGACTTATGGCGCTTGCCGCCAGCGCGAATGACGTCAGCGTCGGGTCGTCGCGCCAGAATGCGCGCTGGGCGAGGAGACCGAAGACCAGGATCGTGTTGGTCGGGTCATCGAGAGCCTCGGCCTCTGCGACCAGACCGGCCTCATCGATATCCGCGTCGGGCGCAGTGAGGGCGCGCGTCGCAGCCGCATAGCTGCGCGCGAGAAGGCTTTGACGTTGCCAGAAGCGCGCAGCCTCTGGCGCATAGTCTCCTGCAAGCTCCGCTGCGAGGTCGGCATCAACCGAAGGCGAGAGCGCTGCGATGCTTTGGCGAAGCTTGCCGCTATCGAGAGCATCAATCGACGTGGTCTTGGCCTTGGCGAAGGTATCCAGAGGCCCGTCACCCGCCATGGCGTGAAGCGCCTCGACGGCTTTGCGAGCGCGGGCGCCAAGCCCGAGGATGCGCGCGCTTTCGTGCTCGCAGACCAGCGCCCGCATGCGCGTTGCGTGATGGCCGGCTGGGCTTACTTCGAGCGCGCGGCGCACCCGGGTTGCTTCGCTCAGCAGACTGCGACTGCCACGCCCGCTAAGCCGCCCCTGTTGCTCACAGCGGGCAAGCCGCCACTGCGCCTCAACCTCATCCTGATCGTCGCGGCCGCACTTCTTGAGAAGCGGCAGCGCGCGGGTGAACGCCTCGATCGCCTCGGTGCTCCGCCGGTCCTGGACGAACTTATAGGCTGCATGCGCCCACCAGTCCGCCGCCTCGTCATGGCGCGCGCCAGCTTCGAGATCGGCTGCAACCCAGTGCGGTTCGTGGGACGCAATCGGGCAACCGCGACTTGCGATTTCAGCGATCGCGTTTTTCAAGCGCCGGCGCTTGGCGGATGGGACGGCGAGGCGCGCGTGCTCGCGTAGGGCCGACGTCGCGAACGTGAACATGTCGCGGCCCGTTGATCGGTCGCAGACGAGAACGCCGCGCGCGATCAGGGCTTCGAGCAGCGGCTCAGTTGCTGCCGGCTCCATGGCGCAGAGGTCAGCGGCCGCGCCGCACGTAAAGGCACCTTCGAAGTGGGCGACGATCTGGGCGAGGGGGGCCAGATCACCCAATTGATCGAGGGCTGCAACGACACTCGGTAGCGGCAAGGCTTCATCCAGGGCTGCTAGATCAAGGCTCGCGCCCCGCGGTGTCCGCGCGGCAACGCTGCGGCAGACGTCGAGCATGGCGACTGGCATGCCGCCGCTCATGTTGGCGATCGCGTCGGCCACCTCGCTCGGCAAGGGCCGGCCGGGCACAGCAGCCGCAATCAGCGCGGCGGTTGCTTGTTCGTCCAACGGGCGCATCGAGACTACGTCTGCGGCGTCGGCGAGATCGGACGGCAGGCCGGCCTGGCTTTCGGCTGCAATCACGACCGCCACGTTTTTCACGCGCGCCAAGCGGCTGCACAGGTTCGCCACAAAGGCTGACACGTCTGGCGGGCCATTCGCGAGGCCTTCAATCGCGACGATGATCCGCCGGCGCGCGGCAACGGCGCCAAGGGCATCCGCTATTTTCGCATCCGGTCTTAGCGGCTTGCCTGCGAGCAAAGGGAGGCCGCGCTTTGGCGGGTCGCCGAAGACGAGGGCTTTCAGCGCGCGCTTATGGCCGGCGATCGCCGTGCGTTCCTGTTCTTGCGGAAACGCGAGCAACGCCCGGTAACCATCTGTGCGCTCGCAGTCAGCCACAACGCGAGTGGCCTCAAGGGCAATGGTCTTTGTTACAACTTCGAGGGCACGTGAGCCGCACCTCAGCGCTGCTGCAAGGTCGATGCGGACGATCTCGTGGGCTTGCGAATCGTCGGCGCGCGCGCTCCGTTCAAGACTGTCGAGCAGCAGCGCCTTCCCCGAACCCGGGGCCCCAAGCAGCACGCACGGGGCCGCGTCGTCTGAAGCGAACGCCTTGCGGGCGGCGGCCTGCAACATGGTCAGCATGTGTCTGAGCGCCGGGTGCGCCGGGGCGTGCGGCTGTGGATCGAGTTGCGCGATCCGATACCAGGCGTTGCGGCCGGCGCCGACGACGCGCGCGCCGACGTCCGGCGCGAAGATACCGTACCGCAGCCCCGCAGCTTCCGAGACCAAAAGTTGCGGCGTTGGCTCGGTGGTGCTGGCAAACGCTGCCGCCGCACTCGCCTGCCGGCGCCTCTGCGCGGCGGACCCGAGGTCGCCGTGTTTGCTCAAGGCCTCTTGGTCGAGGCAGCCGACAAGCGGCTCTCCGGGCAGCGCAAAACGCTTGATCTGCACCCATGCCGCGCGGGCGTCTTCCGGATCAGAGTGCGAGAGACCGCCGCGTCCCCAGGCAACAGCGCACATCCCGCCGTCCGCTGCGATCAGCGATCCACCAAAGGCCTCTGCAATCGCGCCTGCTGTCCGCCGGAGCCGTTGGAGCGCCGCCAACCGCTCGCCGCGGGCGACCCGTTCGCGCTGGTCGACGTCTTTCAAGTGGAGGCTCAGAACAATGTGCTGCCTGGCTGGCGGGCTTGATGCAATTTGCGCCAACCACGCCTTGCCAAACGCAACGGGCTCGGTTGGCGCGGCAGCGCTGCGGGCGCGCTGGCAGTCACCGTTTCTGATTTGAACGCTCAACAGAGACACTCGCTCTTGCAGATGCGCGCGCGACCCGTCCTCAGGTCTGCCGCCTACTGAACGCTCAGCTTCGACTCAAAATGTGTACAAATCATCCGCCTGCATCTGATGTGGCTAAAGGCGCCGTTCACGCTGCTCAGCTTGATGAAGCAGATCTTAAACTGTGTCCGAGGGTGGCCGTGCCATCGCGGTGTGATGTTTGCCCCGGTGGCCGGATCATCGGGATGGCGTCTTTCCAGAGCCCAAAGAGATAGTCCGCGAATGACCGGTTGACGGTGATGTCGAACGATGGCGCGACAGCGGGCCGGGCAATGACGATCTCGGCTTTGGCGAACAGGGTCCGCGTGCAACTGCCGGCTGGGAAAACACTGTCGTGCAGGTCGAGCGGCATGCCCGTCGCCAACAGGTTGCGCGATGCCGGACCGTCGATGCGGAACGTCACCTGCCGGTCGCTGACGTCGACAAGGCTGTGGACGCGGTTGCCGAGGCCGGTCCCAAGCGCGCGCGCGACGTCCGCTTTGTCGTCGGTTGCTGCCATCAGCCACCACTCGTCGGGGCCAATGCGGTACGCCTCGCGCCCGTTGGTGCCAGCCGATGCCGTTGTCGTGTTGAGCTTGCCTTTAAGCTCAAAGCCCGCGACGCTGGCGACGTCCGAAGCCGTATCCGGCGCGATGCGCAGCACCCAGGTCGCGCATGGCGCAAACCGTGTGACGCTCGCACCGTCACCGATGAGCGAAGGCGTGGCCGGTGTCGGCCTGGATGACGTGGCCGGTGATGTGCTCGCATTGTCAGCCATGGACCCGGACGCCCTCTGCATCGATGAAGATCGGCGCGACGATCTCAGCCGTCGTGAAGCCTTCAGCCGTCGTGACGTGCACCGTGTCGCCGAGGCGCGCGCGACCATCCTTGACGACGCCAAGCGCGATCGGATGTCCGAGCGCAGCGCTCTGATAGCTTGAGGTTACGTGGCCCAGCATTGGGACGGGCTTTGGGTGGTCTGGCTCGTCGACGATTTGCGCGCCTTCGTCGAGACGGATGGCATCACCAGCCGTGCGCAGCCCCACGAGTTGTTTGCGCCCGTCTGCGACGAGGTCAGGCCGCGCCAGCGAGCGCTTGCCAATAAAGTCCGCCTTCTTCTTCGACACTAGGCCATCGAGACCAACATCGTCGGGTGACATCGTCCCGTCGGTGTCCTGTCCGACGATGATGAAGCCGCGCTCGGCACGCAGGACGTGCATCGTCTCGGTGCCGTAGACGCACATGCCGTGCGGTTCGCCGGCGGCCCAGATCATCTCCCAGACCTCAAGGCCACGGCTCGCAGGCACGTTGATCTCGTAGCCAAGTTCGCCGGTAAACGACATGCGCATCAGTCGGGCTTCGACGCCGCAAACGTCGCAAGTGCGCACCGACATATGCGGCATCGCCCCGTTCGAGAGGTCGGCTCCCGTCACGAAGGGAGCGATGACGTCGCGCGCGCGCGGGCCCTGGACCGCGATGACGGCCCACTGCTCGGTCGTCGACGTCAGGAAGACATCGAGGTCGGACCATTCAGTTTGGAGGTAGTCCTCCATATGCGCGAGCACCCGCGGCGCGCCGCCCGTTGTCGTCGTGATGTGGAAGCGGTCGTCCGCGAGGCGCGCGACGACGCCATCGTCCATGATGTAGCCGTCCTCGCCGAGCATGAGGCCATAGCGGCAGCGGCCGACCGGCATCGCCTTAAGACCGTTCGTGTAGACGCGGTTTAAGAACTCCGCTGCATCGGGGCCGACCACCTCGATCTTGCCGAGCGTTGAAGCATCGAACAGGCCGACGCGTTCGCGGACCGCGAGGCATTCGCGTGCGACTGCCTCGTCCATCGTCTCGCGGCCTTCAGGGAAAAACCACGCGCGCTTCCAGTTGCCGACGTCCTCGAACTTTGCACCGCGCTGCAAGGCCCAGGCGTGGACCGGTGTCTTGCGGATGGGGTCGAACAGGTCGCCGCGGTTCTGTCCTGCGAGCGCGCCAAACGTGACCGGCGTGTAGGGCAGGCGAAACGTCGTCGTCCCGACCTTCGGCAGCTCCCGCGAAAGCGTTCCGGCAACCAGCCCGAGCGCATTCATGTTCGACGTTTTGCCCTGGTCCGTCGCCATGCCGGTCGTCGTGTAGCGCTTGACGTGCTCGATGCTCTCGAAGCCCTCGCGGACGGCGAGCTTGATGTCCTTGGCTGTGACGTCGTTTTGAAAGTCGATGAAGGCGCGTGTCTTTGCAGGGTCCGCCGAAGACGGCATGACGCGCACGGGCTGGAAGCCGGTGAACGTTGGCGCCGTCGCGAGCGGCGGCGCGTCAGTTGCACGGCCGACGGCCTCAGCGCCAGCGCGCGCGCCCTCGCGCAGGCACGCATCAAGCGCGAACGCGCCATTGCAAGCGCCTGCACTCTGCTCTTGCTGCACCGATGCGCCGGGCAGGAAGGCGTCGCGCTGGGTGTCGTAGGTAAGCTTGCCGCGCGACTGCGAGAAGAGATGAACCGCCGGCGTCCAGCCGCCGCTCATGCCGACGCAATCGCATGAGAGCGTAATTGGCTCACCGACGCTGCCGTCCGGTTTGATCGGTGCTGCCAGCAGGCCGTCGACGCGCTTCTTGCCCGATGCGCCGACGACCGTGTGGGCATTGAAGACCTCGATGCCAGCCGTCTTAGCAGCCTCCAGTTCCGCCCCGCAGTCCTCGGCAAGCCGGAGGTCAACAACGCGCACTTCGCGTCCGGCCGCGTTGAGGTCGAGCGCGGTCTGATAGGCGGACGCACCGCTGGTTGCGATCACGGTCCGGTCGCCCGGCGCGACGCCGTAGCGGTTGAGGTAGGTGCGGATTGCGTCGGCAAGCAGAATGCCGGGCCGGTCATTGTCGGCGAAGACGAGCGGGCGCTCGTGCGAACCGGCCGCGATGACGACCTCACCGGCGCGCACCTGCCAGAGCCGTTCGCGGGGGAGGCCGCTTGGCGGGTTCGCGAGATGGTCGGTCACGCGTTCGGCGAGCGCGATGTGGTTGTGGTTGAAGTAGCCGAACGCCGTTGTGCGCGGCAGCAGGATCACGTTCTCGTTCGTGTCGAGTTCGGCGATGGCCTCGGCGACCCACTGCGACGCGCTGAGGCCGTCGATCGTCGACGTGGCATCATGCAGGAGCGCGCCACCCGGTTCCGCCTGCTCATCGCACGCAATGACCCGCTTGCCTGACTTGGCCGCCGCGCGCGCCGCCGCCAGGCCCGTTGGCCCAAGCCCGACGATGAGGACATCACACGTCGCGTTGTGGTGGACGTAACGATCCGGGTCAGGCCGATCGGGCGCGCTTCCAAGGCCGGCTGCGCGCCGGATGATGGGTTCGTAGAGCCGTGTCCAAGCAGCCTTCGGCCACATAAACGTCTTGTAGTAGAAGCCCGCCGCGAACATCGGTGACAGGCGGTCGTTCAACGCGCCGACGTCGGTTTCAAGTGACGGGTAGTGATTCTGGCTGCGCAGCGTCATTCCGTCGGTCACTTCGACGACCGTCGCGCGGTTGTTCGGGTCGCGCCGTCCGTTCCCGCGATCCACATCGAGGAGCGCGTTTGGCTCTTCCGAACCGGCGGTCAGGATGCCGCGCGGCCGGTGATACTTGAACGAGCGTCCGCAGAAGTGAATGCCGTTGGCGAGCAGGGCCGACGCTGCCGTGTCGCCCTTAAACGCAGTCAGCCGGCGTCCGTTGAACGAGAAGGTCAGCGGCTGCGATACATCGATACGGCCGCGGCCGGCCAGTCGGTACGGCTGGCTCATCGCTTCGCCTCGCGCGCGAGATCAGGCCGCGGCTCGCCGGCCGGGTACGTCTCGAGGATGCGATCGCTCGCGGTGTCGCGCAGCGCGTTGAACCAGCGCTGACAGCCATGCCGGTGATGCCAGCGCTCAGCAACGACGCCCCGCGTGTTCTGGCGGTAGAACAAATGCTCGGCCCAGGCGCGGTGATCGAGTGCGGAGGGGTCCTGCGGCCGCGCGATGTGCGCTTCGCCGCCGCAGTGGAATTCGAGTTCTGAGCGCGGCCCGCAGTACGGGCAGGTGATCATCAACATTCAAGCCATCCAGGGGTGCACGTCTCGACCATAAGGATAGCCCCCGGCAGCCAGCGAAAGATGCGGCAAACCGTCGGCATCATGAGCATCCCCGTCGATTGCCCGGAATGGTCGGCGCCGTCTGATCCAAATGCGTCATTCCCTTGATTGAGAGGAACAATCCGCGGCGCTCGCCTGTTGGGCCTGCAACATCACCAAGGCCTGCAGCCTTGGCAGTTGAGCAGAAAACAAGAACCAGGAAGACATCATGAAACGCAATCGCAATAGCGCCATCGTGGCGCTCTCGTCGGCGATGCTGATCAGCGTCTCGTCAATCGCACTCGCACAGTCGTCGGGACAACCGGCCGCCGAGGCGCAACCGGGTGGTTCGGCTCCAAAGAAGGTTTTGCCGAAAGGTGGCGAGGCGGGCTCCAAGCGCGCGCCAGAACGCCGCGAGCGCCAAGCAGACCGGGCCGAGCAACGCCGGGAGCGCGCCAGTGAGCGTCGCGAGCGCAAATCGGATCAGGCGGAGAAAAAGGCTGATCAATCGGCTGACAAAGCTGAGCGCGCCAAAGCCAAGGCCGAGCGCACCGAGGAGCGCGCAGAGAAGAAATCCGAAGCGGCTGAGAAGCGAGACGAGCGCAAGGCAAAGCAGGCTGAGCAGAAGTCCGAGCAGAAAGCTGAGCGTGCGGAAGACAAAGCCGAACGCAAGGCCAAGCGGACCGAGCAAGCTGAGGAGCGCAAAGAGCGCAGAAAGGAGCAGCGCGCCGAAGAGCGCAAGGATCGCCAGGAGGACCGCGCTGAGCGGCGCGACGCGCGCGACGAGCGAAACGCAGAACGCGCTGACGACCGCAAAGACGATGCGAAGGCCAAACAACAGGCCGAGCGCGAGCGCGATGAGCAGAAGCCGAAACAGGCCGATGCCGCCGCAGATGAGAAGCCCGATGACAAGGAGCGCGCGCGGGCAGAGCGGGTCCGCAACGCAGACCTTCGCGGCGAGCGCCGCAAGCGCTTCCTTGACCGCATCGGCGAGCACCGCAAAGAGCGCAAAGCGCGGCGCTACGATCGCAGGCCGAACATCACGATTTCGATCGGCAGCGCGATCCCTTCAGCGTGGGACTACTATGAGTTGCCGCCACGGATCGTCGAGATCGAGCCAGCGTACCGCGACTATCATTACGTCATCGTCGAAGACGACTACGTGATCGTCGAGCCGCGCACGCGAAAGATCGTGAAGGTCATTCGCGCGAGCGGAGGCGACGATGCGTTCCGTGTGACCAAGCGTATGCGTCGCGACATCCTCGATGTCGTCGGCCGCAGCGGTCTGTCGATTTCAATCGGCAACCTGTCGATCGATGTCGGGAAGGAAGTGCCCGACCGCCACCGTCGCCGCCAGTTCCCGTCTGAACTGGTCGACACGTATCCGGGTCTTGATGATCACCGGTACGTTGCAACCCGCGGCGAAGTGCTTGTCGTCGACGCAGATACGGGCCGGCTCGTCGCACGCATCGACCGCAGTTGATCGCGATCAGTCCAGCAAACCGTTAGGGCCGGCCGCGTGGTGGAAACTGCGCGGCCGTTTTCTTATCGCCAATTCAGTGCGCGACGGCGGCCGCAGCAGCTTCGTCGATTAAGCGGCCTGTTTCGAAGCGCGAGAGGCTGAAGGGGGCTGCGATCGGATGGGGCTCGCCCGTTGCGATCGTGTGCGCGAAGACATGCGCCGACCCGGGCGTTGCCTTGAAGCCGCCTGTCCCCCATCCGCAGTTGACGAACAGTCCTGGCACCGGGGTCGTCCCAATGATCGGCGAACGGTCCGGCGTCGTGTCGACGATCCCGCCCCAGTTCCGCAACATCCGCATTCGCCGGAACTGCGGGAACAGTTCGCAAATCGCGTCCAGCGTGTGCTGCGTGATCTGTATGCCGCCCTGCTGCGAGTAGGAGACGTACTGATCCGTGCCGGCCCCGATGACGAGTTCGCCCTTGTCGGACTGCGAGATGTAGGCGTGGACCGCGTTCGACATGACAACGCACGGGAAGATCGGCTTCACAGGTTCGGAGACGAGCGCCTGCAGCGGGAAGCTTTCAAGCGGCATCCGCACGCCGGCTTGCGCCATCACCGTGCTTGTGTTGCCGGCGGCAACAACGCCGATCTTGTCGGCCTCAATCGCACCGCGGGTCGTCTCGACCCCCGTCACGCGGCCGTCGGCAGCCCGCGTTATGCCGGTCACTTCGCAGTTCTGGATGATGTCGACGCCGCGCTGGTCGGCCCCGCGCGCATACCCCCAGGCAACCGCATCGTGGCGCGCAACACCGCCGCGCCGCTGCAGTGCTGCGCCCATAACCGGGTAGCGAAGCGAGGACGAGATGTTGAGCGGCGGGCAGAACGCTTTGGCGTGCTCCGGCGTCAGCCACTCATTGTCGACGCCGTTGAGGCGGTTCGCGTAGACGTGGCGCTTGCCGCTTTGCACATCGTGAATACTGTGCGCGAGCATCATGACGCCGCGCTGCGAAAACATGACGTTGTAGTTGAGGTCCTGGCTCAAGCCTTCCCAAAGCTTGACTGCGTGGTCGTAGAGCGCGGCGCTCTCGTCATAGAGATAGTTGGAGCGGATGATCGTCGTGTTGCGGCCCGTGTTGCCGCCGCCAAGCCAGCCCTTCTCGAGCACCGCGACGTTCGCAATGCCGTGCTCTTTGGCGAGATAAAACGCCGTCCCGAGGCCATGCCCGCCGGCGCCCACGATGATGACATCATACTTCTTGCGCGGCTCGACACTCCGCCACTGCCGCGGCCACTTGGTGTTGGCTGAGAGCGCGTTGCGGGCAACGTTGAGGGCTGAGAATTTCATCGGGCGATCGGCTCAGGTTTCGGTGTCGTCAGGTGGCTTGGTGTCCGGCTTCGTTTGCCGGCCGCGCGCGTCTGGCCGACGCTACCCCCGCAGCCGCACATTGTCAGCGTCGAACGGGCTTTCGGAGATGACGCGGGCAGGTTTGTTTTCGCCAAGGATGGTGATCTCGAGGTCCTGGCCCACGCTTGCAAGCTCCGGGCGCACCATGGCAAGCGCGATGGCGTGGCCAACGCGCCAGCCGTAGCCGCCTGACGTGGCGCGGCCGACGAGTTCACCCTTGTGGATGATCGGTTCGTTGCCGCGCGGGTCGGCATCTGTGATGCCATCGACGGCGAGCGTCACGAACTGCCAGTCGCGGCCCTTCGCCTCCCAAGCGGCCAGCCCCTCGCGGCCGATGAAGTCGCCCTTGTTCGGCTTGATAAAGCGGTCGAGCGCGGATTCGTAAGCCGAGTATTCAATCGACAGCTCGCGCGGGATGAGCCGGTAGGACTTTTCGATCCGCATTGCGTCCATCGCGCGGATGCCGAACGGGCCGATGCCGTGGTCAGCACCGGCTGTCATGAGCGCATCAAAGATCTCGTTTTGCATCGCGATCGGGTGGTGCAACTCCCATCCGAGCTCGCCGACGAAGTTGACGCGCATGGCAAGTGCGGAGGCGCGGCCAATGGAAATCGGCTTGCCACTGAGCCAGGGGAAGGCACCGTCCGACAGATCGGTGCGTGTGACCTGCTGCAGGACATCGCGCGACTTCGGCCCGGCGAGCACGAGCACGCCCGTTGCCTCGGTGATCGGCTGGAACGTGACGCCGGCGGCAGGCAGCAGCTTTTTCAGCGTGTCATGGTCGTGGCGTTCATAGGCGCCGGCCGAGACGAGGTAGAAGGTGTCTTTCGCCTCGCGGTAGACCGTGAACTCTGCGCGCACGCCGCCGCGCGATGTGAGCAGGTGGCAGAGCGATAGCCGCCCGACCCTCCTTGGGATCGTGTTGGCGAACAGCTGATCAAGCCACTGCGCTGCGTGCGGGCCCGCAACCCGCGCTTTTGCAAACGCGGACATGTCGAGGATGCCGACGCCTTCGTGCACGCGCATCACCTCGCGCCCGACGTGCTCGAAATAGTTCGAGCGGCGGAAGGACCACTTCTCGCGCACCCGACCCGTGTAGTCGGGCGCGGGATGATTCTCGCCGACGAGCACATCGCCCGAGCCGCGCTCACCATCGGGAAGCTCGTAGCCATCGGGCGCGAACCAGTTGGCGCGCTCCCAGCCGTAGACGGAGCCGAACACAGCCCCGTGGGCCTTCAAGCGGTCGTAGACCGGCGTGACCTTCAGCGGGCGGCCGGCCTGGCGTTCCTCATCGGGGAAGTGGGTGGTGAAGACGTTGGCGTAGGCTTCTTCGGTTTTGGCCTGCAGGTAGCCCTCGGTCGCGTAGGGCCCGAACCGGCGCGGGTCGACGCCCATCATGTCGATCGTCGGCTCGCCATCGACCATCCACTCGGCAAGCTGCCAGCCGGCACCGCCAGCCGCCGTCACGCCGAACGAGTGGCCCTCGTTAAGCCACACATTGGGGACGTCCCAAGCGGGCCCCACGATCGGCGAGCCATCGGGCGTATAGGCGATTGCGCCGTTGTAGACCTTCTTAATGCCGACTTCGCCGAACGCTGGTACGCGCTCCATGGCGGTTTCGATGTAGGGCGCGAGCCGCTCAAGGTCTTCCTGGAACAGCTCGTACTCTGATGCGTCTGACGGGCCGTCGATGTAGCAGTTCGGCGCGCCGACCTCGTAAGGCCCGAGCAGCAGCCCGCCGTTTTCTTCGCGCATGTACCAGGAGCTATCGCTTTCGCGCAGAACACCCATCTCCGGTTCGCCGGCGGCCTGGCGCGCTTTGATCGCCGGGTGCGGTTCCGTCACGATGTATTGGTGCTCGACCGGTATCACGGGCACGTCGAGGCCGAACATGGCGCCCGTCTTCCGCGCGAAGTTGCCTGAGGCGCAGACGATGTGCTCACACGCGATGTCGCCCTTGTCCGTCAGCACGATCCAGCTATCGCCGTCGCGGCGCACGCCCGTCACTGTCGTGTTGCGGTAGATCTCAGCGCCGCGGCTCCGCGCGCCTTTCGCGAGTGCCTGCGTGAGGTCGGCTGGCTGAATGTAGCCATCGTCCGGATGCTGGATCGCGCCAAGCAGGCCCTGGGTCTCACAAAGCGGCCAGATCTCTTTGACCTGCCCTGGCGACAACACATTGACCTTGATCCCGAGCGTGTCGGCGATCCCCTTGTAGGTCATGTACTCGTCCCAGCGGTCCCGGGTGCGCGCGAGACGGATGTTGGAGACTTGCTTGAAGCCAACCGGCTGGCCGGTCTCAGCCTCGAGTTCGCCGTAAAGCTTGACCGAGTACTTGTGGATCTGACCGACCGAGTACGAAAGGTTAAACAGCGGCAACAGACCTGCCGCATGCCACGTTGAACCGGACGTCAGCTCCTTGCGTTCGATGAGGGCAACGTCGGTCCATCCTTTCTTCGCCAGATGGTAGAGTGTGGAGACGCCGACGACGCCGCCGCCGATGACGACAACTTTGGCCTCAGTTCGCATTGCGACGATCCTCGAATGACAGTCTTTCACGGGGGCTTGGGACGCAGACTACCGCAGTTGCAGCGTGGCGAGCCGCCGCGTCGTTCGTCTGATGCCGACGCGACAAACGCTTTCGCCTCGCCGACGTTGAAAAGGAGCGGTGATGGCGACCGACGGAAACCGTCTCGCTGCAACGTTTCGTTAAGGGCCGGGCCGTGTGCTCAACGGGGAGACGTGAGCGGTGTTCGAAACGGGCGTTACGCCGCGGTCATCGTAGTTGGATGTCAACCTGTCGCAGCCCATAATAAGTCAGCCTTCCGCCATCGCAGTGCCCCCGAAACGGGGGATGCCGCGTTGACGGTTGATCGAGGATCGGAATGGAAGATCGCGTGATCCGACAGGACGAGTTGCGGACGGCCCGCATGAAGGATGCGCCTGCAAGGCCTGAGCCCCGTCCTGAGGCGGAGCAGGTTGAGCCGCGCCAGGGCCGCTTTGCATCCGGCGTCAAATGGGTGTCGCTTCAGTTTGCCCGCGCGCTGCTGCCGATCCTCGCGCTCGCCGCCGGGATCGCCGGCTATCAATATCTGAAGGCAACCAAGCCTGAGCCGGCCGTCCGACCGCCGCAGGAAACGCGGTTCCCCGTCGCCGTCATGCCAGCGACGCTGACGGATGTTCGGCCCAAGATCGATTTGTACGGCGTTGCCATCGCGGGCCGCGAGGTTGAACTGCGCGCACTAGTGTCTGGCCGCGTCGTCGATACAGGCGCCGGCCTCAAGAACGGCGCGATCGTCAAGCGCGGCGACATGCTGGTGACGATTGATCCGTTCGAGTTTGAGACGAGCCTGCGCGAGGCGCAATCGCAGAAGTTGGAGACGCAAGCGCGGATTGCTGAGCTCAAAGCCCAGAAGGCGGTCCGCGAGTCCGATCTCAAGTTTGCCAAGCAGCAGCTTTCGCTTGCCCAAAAGGACTTGTCCCGGGCACAGACGCTTGCCCGCCGCGGATCGATCACCGAGCGCTCGCAGGATGACCGCCGCCTTGTCGTCTCGCAGCGCCAGCAGAGCGTCACGCAGCTTCAAAACAATCTCATCGTCTCGGACGCGCAGATCCGCCAGCAGGAAGCAGCCGTCCAGCGGCTGGAGAACACCATCGCGCAGCGCCGCCAGAAGATTGCCGAGACCAAGCTCGTCGCGCCGTTCGGCGGCTACATTGCCGATGTGGGCGCGCAGGTCGGCCGGATGGTGTCGACCAACGACCGGGTCGCAACGCTTATCGATCAGGACCGCATCGACGTTGGTTTTACCCTGACGGATGGGCAGTTCGGCCGGATCGCCAGCGAGGGCTCGCTTGTCGGGCGTAAGGTCAAGGTCAACTGGACGGTCGGGGGGACGACTTTTTCTTATGATGCAGTGATCGACCGGATCGCAGCCAAGGTCGATTCAAGTTCTGGCGGCGTTGAAGTCTTCGCGCGCGTCGCTGATCCGGCGCAAAACGTTCCGCTGCGAGCGGGCGCGTTTGTGCAGATCATCTTCGATGACGTGCTCTACGAGAATGTGTTCTCGGTCCCGCCGGCTTCGGTCTACGAAAACGCGAAAGTCTACGTCGTCGAAGACGGCCGGCTTGCTGCGCGCGAGATCAAGGTCGTCGGGCGCAGCCGCGCCGGCACGCTCGTGCGCGGAGATCTGAAGCCCGGCGATCAGATCCTGAAGACGCGTCTGTCGCTTGCCGGTGACGGCGTCCCTGTCGAGGTCCAGTAACCGATGGCGAGCGCCCGCAATCGCCGCCCTCTGCCGCCGGGCGGCGGACTGATCTCAATCTTTGCCCGCCACGGGACGGCGGCCAACCTGCTTATGCTGACGTTGATCCTCATCGGGCTCTACAGCCTGACGAAGCTCAATCGCCAGTTCTTCCCCGATCTCGCGATCCCCATCATCAGCGTGAACGTGTCGTGGCCGGGGGCGAGCGCGGAGGATGTCGAAAAGAACATCCTAGATATCCTTGAGCCGGAGCTGCGCTTTCTCGACGATGTCGACCAGGTGATCTCGTATGCCCGCGAGGGTAACGCGACGATGACGCTTGAGTATCCGTCAAACGCCAACATGCAGAAGGCGCAATCCGACGTCGAACAGGCGATCGGCCGCATCACAACTCTCCCTGAAGACTCCGAGACGCCAACGGTTTCGCAGGTCACCTTCTTCGATAAGGTCGCGCGGATTTCAATCACGGGGCCGTTCAGCGAAGACGTCCTGAACAGCTACGCAAAGCAGCTTCGCGATGGACTGCTGAAGGCTGGCATTGATCGCGTCACGCTGACCGGCAACCGCGACCAGGAAGTGCGCATCACGGTCAACCCGGAAGCGCTCTATCGCCTGGGCCTGACGCTGCAGGACATCGCGACGAAGGTGCGCGAGAACACGCAGGACCAGCCGGCGGGCACGCTCGAAGGTGACACCGAACTGCAATTGCGCGCCCGGTCTGAGCGCAAGACGCCTGAAGAGATTGCCAAGATCGAGGTCCGGTCCTTCCCGGACGGCCGTAAGATTTTCCTGTCCGATGTTGCCACCGTCCGCACCGGCTTCGACCGGGACGGGGTCGAAGGGCAGAAGGACGGCAAGCGCTCGGTTGAGCTGACGGTTGAACGGTCGCTCTCCGCCGACGCGATCGTGACGATGGAAAAGATGTATGCCTACACCGAGAAGGCGAAGGCGCAGTTTCCGAAGTCGCTCAATATCCGCGTCTACGATGTTGCCGGCGAGTTCGTCAGCCAGCGGCTGAACATTCTCCTCGTCAATGGCCTGCAGGGCCTCGTCCTCGTGCTGGTGACGCTGTTTATCTTCCTCAATGCCCGCATTGCGTTTTGGACCGCGGCCGGGATTCCGATCGCCATGCTCGCAACGCTCGGCGTGATGCTTGCGACCGGTCAGTCGATCAACATGGTCTCGATGTTCGGGCTCATCATGATGCTCGGCATCGTCGTTGATGACGCGATCGTGGTTGGCGAACATGCGGCCAGTCTCGAAGAGCAGGGGCTCTCCAGGCTCGAGGCTGCAGAGCAAGCCGGCGTGCGCATGATGCCGCCGGTTACCGCCGCCACGCTGACCACTGCCGCAGCCTTCATGCCGATCCTGCTGATCGCCGGACGGATCGGAGACATCCTGGCTGCCATACCCTATGTCGTGATGGCAGCACTCGCCGCGTCGCTGATCGAGTGTTTCCTGATCCTGCCCGGCCACCTGCGCCACGGGAAGCCATCGCGGCGCGGCCCAAGCCGCTGGCGCCGCGCCATTGACCGCGGCTTTAACACGTTCCGCGATAGGGTCTTCGGCCCGTTTGTCGATGCGAGCTACCGCTGGCGCTACGCGACGGTCGCAATATCGATTGCGCTCTTCATGATTGCGCTCGGCCTCCTGCAAGGCGGGCGCGTGAACTTCGTCTTCTTCCCCTCGCTGCCGCCGGAGAACCTGACGGCGAACGTGTACTTCGCGCCGGGCGTGCCGCGGGTCGAGCAGAGGGCGGCGCTTGCGTCGATTGAGCAGTCGCTCGCCACGTCTGAGAAGCGCCTGCTCGCACAGTCGAAAGAGGGCGCTACCGACGAAGCGCCCGCTGACGGCGACCTTGTCCTCGACACCTTTACGACACTTGGCATGGCTGGTCAGACGCGCGGCGACAACCTCGCGCAGATCGCAGTGCAGCTAACGCCGAGCGAGTCCCGTCGGACAACCGCCGATGCCATCATGAAGGCGTGGCGTGCCGCGGTGCCGAACATCCCCGGCGTGCAGCGTGTGATCATCGCCGGCCGCCGCGGCGGTCCGCCTGGACGCGACGTCGATGTCCGCCTGCAAAACGGGCCGGTCGAAGCGCTAAAAAAGGCGGCCGAAGAACTCAAGACCAAGCTCACCAGTCTGCCGGGCATTTCGGCCATTGATGACGACCTGCCTTATGGCAAGCAGGAGTTAGTGTTTGAGCTGACGCCGCGCGGAACTGCGCTCGGCTTCACGGGCGAAACCGTCGGCCGGCAGTTGCGCAATGCGTTCGAAGGCAACATCGCAACGCGGTTTGCGCTCGGCGATGAAGAAGTAACCGTACGCGTCCAGCGCGCGCAGAACGTGTCCGGCCCCGCCGCGCTCGGCGAAGTCTATCTGACGACGACCGACGGCCAGCGCGTGCCGCTGCTCGAAGCCGTCAAGCTGTCGGAGCGGCAGACGTTCTCGCTCATTCAGCGCCGTGACGGCGTGCGTACCGTTGCCGTGACAGCCGACCTCAACACCGATGTTCTGACGACAGAGGCGGCGATCGAGCGCCTGGAAGCCGGGATCGTGCCGGAGATCGCCAAGAAGTACGGCCTCACCTACCGCTACGCCGGCCGCGCGGAAGAGACGGGCGACTCGTTCCGCGACTTGCAGACGGGCATGTTCCTCGCGCTCGCGCTCATCTATATCATCCTCGGCTGGGTGTTTGCAGACTACTGGAAGCCGCTGGCGGTCATGGCGATCGTCCCGTTCGGATTTGTCGGCGCGGTGTTCGGCCACTACGTGATGGGCTTCGCGCTCACCATCATCTCTATGATCGGCCTGCTTGGGCTCTCAGGCATTCTGGTGAACGATTCAATCGTCTACGTCAGCCGCATGAACGAGCGCCTGCGCGACGGTGAAGACTTGCCAACGGCCGCAACACAGGCCGCGCGCGACCGCCTGCGCGCCGTGATGCTGACTTCGATCACGACGATCGCCGGCCTCTTCCCGCTTACGTTTGAGACGAGCCTCCAGGCCCAGTTCCTGATCCCGCTCGCGATCACCATCGTCTACGGCGTCGCCGCAGCGACCTTGCTCGTACTCATCCTCGTGCCAGCCCTCGTCGGCATTGGTGCCGACGTCGGCCGCATCGCCGGCGGCATCAAACGCCTCTACATCGCACCGCCAGACAAAGCCCGGCCGGAACCCGCCGAATAGCAGCGCTACGTGCGGTCAAAGCCTTGGTAGGCGTCGGCTGCGACGTCTTTGAGTTTGGCGGCGTAGGCGGGGAAGCCGCCGATGTAGGGCGCGAAGACACGCGGTTTGCCGGGGACGTTGGCGCCGAGGTACCAGCTATTGCACTGCGAGCGCAGGGTCTTGCCGCCGACTTCTTGATTGTGCGCGACCCACTCGGCCTCGGCGCTCGCGGCGGCCTCGATCTCGGTCAGACCGCTCGCGCGCATGTCAGTGAGGCAACCGGCGATCCACTCGGCGTGCTGCTCGATGCTCATGATCATGTTGGTGAAGACGGAGGGGCTGCCCGGGCCGGTCACCGTGAACAGGTTCGGGAAGCCGGCAACGCCGAGACCCAGATACGACCGCGGGCCTTCGCGCCACTTGTCACCAAGCTGAAGCCCGTCCCGGCCACGGATGTCGATCCGCAGCAATGACCCGGTCATGGCGTCAAACCCTGTCGCACAGACAATCGCGTCGACCGCGTAGGTTGTCCCGCCGACGACGATGCCCTCCGGTACGAACCGTTCGATCGGCGTCTCTGAGATGTCGACGAGTGTGACGTGGGGCAGGTTATAGGTTTCGTAGTAGCCGGTGTCGGCGCACAGACGCTTGCACCCGATGATGTCGTTCGGCGTCAGCAGGTCGGCCGTCCGTTCATCCCTGACGATCTCGCGGATCTTCGCGCGCACGAACGCGGCCGCCGTCTCGTTTGATGCTTTGTCGACAATCAGGTCGTTGAACGCGCCGAGAAACGTCAGCCCACCGTTCTGCCAGAAGTGCTCGTAGATTTCGCGGCGGGTGTCGTCGTCGACCGACTGGGCCGAGATATCGTTGTGCTCGAACAGGAAGCCGGTTGGCCGGGTGCGCGCTCGGGCTCGCAGATCATCGTAGCGGGACCTGACACTGCGACGCGCTTCATCGGTCAGCGCATGGTTGCGGGCGGGCACAATGAAGTTGGCGGTGCGCTGGAAGACGGTCAACGCCTCGGCTTCTTCTGCGATGAGCGGGATCGACTGGATGCCGGACGAGCCGGTGCCAATCACGGCGACGCGACGACCGGTGAAGTCCACGCCTTCGTGGGGCCAGGCGCCGGTATGGAAGATGTCGCCGGTAAACGTGTCGCGGCCGGGGAAGTCCGGTACGTTCGCGGTCGAAAGGCAGCCAACGGCTGTGATCAGGAACGGGGCGCGGAGCGGTCCGCCGGATGTCCGCGCGATATGCCAGCAGCGCGATTCCTGATCGTAAGACGCAGCCGTCACGGACGTGTCGAACGTGATGTTACGGCGCAGGTCAAAGCGGTCGGCGACGTGGTTCGCATAAGCGAGGATCTCGGGCTGCGCCGCGTACCGCTCTGACCAATCCCACTCCTGCTCGAGCTCGTGCGAGAAGCCATACGAGTACTGCATACTCTCGATGTCGCAGCGCGCGCCCGGATAGCGGTTCCAATACCAAGTCCCGCCGACGTCGGAGCCGGCCTCGAGGACATGCGCGCGGAAGCCGGCTTCGCGCAGGCAATGCAACATATAGAGCCCGCCAAATCCCGCGCCGATAATGATGGCGTCGAAGTCGTTTGTGGCGCTGTGTAGGGCTGCGGGTGCGCGGTGCATTGGCGTCTTTCCGGGAGAGCGTTGCCGGCTATGCTGGCGGGGCGCGCACGGTCTTGCAACCCGCGCCACGCGCGCGGGCTGCTCCGTGATACGAACGATCCGGACGGCGGCGCGTTGGACCGGCAGTTTTGACGTCAGACGTGTGACGTATGCCGGCACGCGGCCGCTGGCGATCTCGCGCCGCGGGACGTTGACCAAGCGACAGGGAGCGACGGTATGGGTGAAATGGATCAACCGACAAAGGCTGAGGCCGAAGCCGAGACCCCGACCACCGTTGAAATCACGCTCAACGGCAAAACCATCCACCGGCCCGATGTTCCAGCCCACTTTATGCGGCTGAAGCCCGTCGATGGGCATGTGCGCATCCAGCACGGAGATACGGTGCTTGTGGAGACGTCTCGCGCCATTCGGCTCACCGAGGTGGGCCGCGATGTCTACGACCCGGTCATCTATGTGCCGAAAGACGATGTTGCCGTCGACCTGAACGCAGTTACCGACAAATCATCGAAGTGCCCGCTCAAAGGGCAAGCGAGCTACTTCGCGTTCGCAGGCGTCAGTCCGATTGCCTGGCAATACGCGCACCCATTCGGATTTGCAGCCGAGCTCGCGGACCTGATTGCGTTCTATCCGAACCAAGTGACCACGATCGAGATCGGCGCGGACGCATCTCAGCCCGAGACGAGCGGCTGAGAACGGCCGCCGCCTGCTACCAGCGCTTCTCGTTGGTCGCGTGCATGAACGCCGTGCGGAACGAAAGCCCGGCGTGGGTCTTGCTCGCCCATACGATGTCGCACTCGATCATGGACGCTTCGCGATCGAAGATGAGAGCCGCGCATTGCGCTGAGCGGAACAGCCGCCGCTTCGGGTGTTTATCATCGCACAGGATTTCGACGCGCGCGCCCGTGGCGCTTAAGTCGACGACCCGGCATTCCGCGCGGGCCCGTGCATCGCCAAAGCTGAGCTGGGCGCCGACGCACACCTTGCGCCGCGGGGCGCGCCGACGCTCCTCCGGCGTCAGGTCTGCTGCCACGCCAATCATGTCACTGTCGCCGGCCATATCTGCCTCTTCCGCGACCGCAGTCGCCAAACAAATCGCCTCCCGCGTTACGAGATTGCCGGAAAACGCGGTTTGCAAAAGCTGAAAACGTTGTTGGACAGAACGCCGGGTAAACCGCTGCTCCAAATAGGGACGGCGGATACGCCAAACTGTTTCAAGTTCCGATTGGTAAATGCGGCATTGCCAGTGGACCGCTGCCACATTTCAACCGCACGACTCACGGCATAACAGCGATGTCGATACCGCAGCGTTTCAGTTCAGCGTCAGGTGTCGGATCGACGAACGGCGATGCGCCCCATCGCCGTCACGCCCCAAAGGACCGGCGCCTGCCAAGCAGGCCTGTATCGCGTACCGGTCCGAGGGATGCGGCTTAAGCCGAACGAGGGCGGCCCCTACGCATATCAGGATTGCGCTGCGCCCAGCGAGCCGAGAATGTCGACGTCCATCTGTCGGAACACGTCGAGCATGTCGATCGGCACCCAGTTCTCGCGGATGAGCCCGTCGTCGTGGCGGTAAAAGTCCATCACCCGCATCGTGATGTCCCGGTGCGTGGGTGCGAACCCGCAGAAGTCGCCGCCGTAGTGATGCGCGACGAAGCTCGGCCAGCCGGCCGTCACCGAATACGGCCCGTCGCCAATGCGCACAAAGTGTTCGGCATCGAACTTCGCGCGGCGGGCGGCGATCTCGTCAGCGGTGCCCCGCGGCCGCTGGAACGCCTGGCGGAAAGGCAACTGATGCTGGTCGACAAAACCGGCCAGGCCGCGATTGGAGCCGATCCCGGCCGGGCCGAACCACATCATGTTCCGGTGCCAATAGTCGCGCTGCTCCATGGTGAGCAGCCCCTCGCGCGTCGGCGTCCGCTGGTCGAACGCGAATAGCGTCTGATGCATCGCAAGCGTCTGCGCGATTGACTGCTCAGATTGCGTCGGGTCGCTGTCCGTGAGGCGGACGCCGTCGGGCGTGCGCGGGCCAAGCCAGAGGCCCTCGCGGCCGGTGCTGTGGCGGAGGGGCCAGAGCCCGGCTTGCCGGATGACGTCGAGCACGTCCCAGATAAGCGTCGCCTCGGCGACCCGCCCGTCTGCGATCTCGTAGACCTCGCCGTAGCGCACATGCAGCAGCCGGCCCGTCGGCGGGATGCCGAGCCAGGGCCGCTGGAATGTCCCGGAGTAGTGGCCGCAGGCTGCGATGAAGGTTTTGCCACCGTAAGCGCCGGCGACGAAGATCAAGTCACGGCGCTCAAGGTCTGGCATCGCGTCTGCGAGCGGCGCGTAGAGCTGCGCGATTGCGTCTTCAGGGCCGGTCAGATCGTTGACGGGATGAAACGCGCGCCACCGGGCGCCTGCGTGCGCAAGCGCCATCAGCGCTTGGTGCCGCTCGGCCGCATCCGCCAAAGCGAGCCCGTTGAGGCGCTCGAAAACCTGCGATCTCACTGCCGTCATCTGCTCCCCCGTGGTCCCGCTCTAGCGAGCTAACACATTGTTGCGCCTCGGTTCGTGATCTGCGACGCTCCGGGCGAGGACAACTGCCGCGAGGGCCACACACGGCCCCACGGCGTTGCAACCAGGGAGGATCTGAATGTTGCACCTCAAGCCGGTGGCGCTTGCTGCTGCCGTCCTGTTCGCCGGAGCCTCGGTGGCTCAAGCTGCCTGCGGTATCAAGTCGGGCCGCGTAAACATCATCGGCAATGAGTTCCCGGCCATTCAAACCGTTGGCGCCGCCGCTAAGGCATGTGCGGCAGACGGCGTGGAAATCAAGACGAACCTGACCAAAGAGCACAAGACAATCCAGGTGCCGGGTCTTTCAGGCAAGCCTGCGGAATACACCGCCGCGATCGTCGCCAACTCGACCATCGTTCCACTGATGAATGACGGCCTGATCCGCCCCCTCAACGACTTGATCGCGAAGCACGGCGGCAACTTTAAAAAGAACCAGCAGATTACGATCGGCGGCAAGGTGATGGCGATTGGCTTCATGGCCAACGCGCAGCACTTCGTCTACCGCAAGGACATACTGGAAAAGGCAGGCGTCGAGCCGCCTAAGACCTATGAAGACGTGCTCGCCGCCGCCAAGGTCATCAAAGATAAGGGCCTGATGAAGTACCCGTTCGGCGGCGCATATGCAGCCGGCTGGGGCCTCGCGCAAGAATTCAACAACATGTTCATCGGCCACGGTGGCACGTTCTTTAAAGGCAATACCGCCGAGCCGAACGTGAACAGCCCCGAGGGCGTCGCAGCGCTCAAGATGATGAAGGCGCTGACGGCTTATATGAACCCAGACTTCCTCACGATGAACAACAACGAGATCAACGCCGAGTGGAAAGCCGGCAATGTCGCGTTGTTGCAGATGTGGGGATCGCGTGCGGCGAACCTGCTCGAGAAAGAGGGCACGGCACCCGGCGTGCCGGACAACACCGTGCTCGCCTATCCGCTGACCGTTGGCGGCAAGGGCATTCCGGCGACGACGCTTTGGTGGGATGGCTTTACGATCGCAAAGAACATCTCTGATGCCGATGCCGAGGCGAGCTACCTTGCGCTCATCAACGGGATCGACCCGAAGATCATGAACAACGATGTCGCCAAGCAAGCGGTCTGGCTGATCGAGGGTTACAAACCGACGCCAGCGTCTGCCGGTGTCTTCGCGACGATCGAGGCGAAAGCCACGCCGTACCCGATGTTGCCGTATCAGGGGCTGCTGCACTCCGCGCTCGGCTCTGAGCTCGCCGACTTCCTGTCGGGCAAAGAGTCGGCTGAGAAAGCGCTCGCCGACGTCGAAGCGGCCTATCGGGCTGCGGCAAAGGAAAAGGGCTACCTCAAGTAGCCTTCGTCCAAGCGACGGCCCCGGGACGGCACGCAATGCCGTCCCGGCTCTGAACGATCTGACGCCCTGTGCCCGGCCACTGCGGCGCGCACGCGGCCTGCCTGCCTCAAGCGCCCGCTGGCTGATCGCCCCCGATGAAACATCGCTCGTTCCTGTTCTTCATCCTGCCGACCGCGCTGGCGATGATCCTGTTCATATTCCTGCCGATCGTGTCGGTCGTCACGCAGTCGCTCTACGTCCAGCACGACCAGGTGCTCGTCACGGTCGAGAACTGCGACATCTTCGGGTGCAAGAAAGAGACGACGATTGACACCGACGCGACGCAGAAACTTCGCGACGCGGAACCGCTCGGCAAGTTCGTCGGCCTCGAGAATTACTTCAACCGCAGCCATCTCGCGACGACTGAGATTGGCCAGATCTGGGAGCGGACGGAGAGTTGGGGCGCCTTCATCTCCGAGGTCATCAACCTGCCGTTCTACCGCGCGCTCGCCTTCACGCTGACCTTCACATTCGTGTCGACGCCGCTAATCATCATCCTCGGGTTCTTCATCGCGATTTCCGTCAACGCATTGCATAAGCGTCTGAAGGGCCTCGTGATTTTCTTCTCGCTGCTGCCGTTCGTCGTCACGCAGCTCGTTGGCTCGCTCATCTTGTTCTGGATGATTGATGCCCGCGGTATCTTAGGCAGCGCGCTTCAGTACCTCGCCAACGATCCCGACCTGTCACTGAAGGCCTCGGCGCCGCTCACGTGGATCATGCTGATTGTCTACGGCGTCTGGCACGCAGCACCGTTCGCCTTCGTCATCTTTTACGCAGGCCTTCAAACCGTTCCGCAGGATACAATGGAGTCGGCCGAGATCGACGGAGCCAGCCGCTGGCAGCGCACCCGCTATGTGGTCATTCCGCACATCATGCCGCTCATCACGTTCGTCGCGCTCATCCAGCTCATGGACAACTTCCGCGTCTTCGAGCCGATCGTGGGCTTTAACGCGTCGGCGCACGCAACGTCGCTGTCGTGGATCATCTACAATGACCTCGACGGTGAAGCGCGCCTGATCAACTCCGCCGCCACGACGTCAGTTCTCACGATCATCGGCGTTGCGATCCTGCTGTCACCGGTCCTCGTGCGCACGTGGCGCGACTGGAAATTGAAGAGCTAGCGCGCATGGCAACGACATCCAACAAGAAGGGCCAGCCGATCGGTCTGCTGATCGCGACGGGCCTGTTCGTGTTCGCCTGGCTGATGATCGCCGCGTTCCCATTCTTCTGGACGCTGTGGGGCTCGTTCAAGGTCGAGCTCGACTTCTTCTCGAAGGAGAATTGGACGAACGCTCTGACCGGCGTGCGCACGATCAATGAGACGGGCGCGGCGTTCACGACGCAGGGCTACTATGGTGCGTGGATCCAGGAGGACTTCTGGAAGGCCGTCCTCAACACCGGCATCGTCTGCTTCTTCGTCGTCCTGACATCGCTGACGATCGGCACGCTCGGCGGTTATGCGCTCTCGCGGACGACGTACCGCTATGGGTTTTGGCTGCTCATCACCGCGCTCATCTTCCGCGCCATGCCGCCGATTACGCTTGTCTCAGGCTACCTGCTGCCGTTCTTCGAGTGGGGCGTCTGGGGCCACCTCTCGACGACCATCATCGTGCTCGTTGCGATCAACCAGCCGTTCACGCTCTGGCTCCTGCATTCATTCTTCACCAAGATCCCGAAGGACCTCGACGAGAGCGCGATGGTCGATGGCTGCACGCGCTGGCAGGCATTCCGCCACGTCATCATCCCGGTGATGTGGCCGGGCGTGATCACGACGGGGCTGTTCTCGTTCCTGCTCGCCTACAACGACTTCGCCGTGACCGCGATGCTGCTGTCGAAAGAAAACCAGACCATGGTGCCAAAGATCGCCGGCTTCCTCGGCACCACACAAACCGAAGGCAACGTCATGTTCGCGGTCGCAGCCGTCGTCTCGGCGGTCGTCCCGCTATTTCTCCTCGTGATGGTCTTCCAACGCCAAATTGTCAGCGGCCTCACCGCCGGCGCCGTGAAGGGCTAGCGCCATGGGCAACATCTCACTCCGCAACGTCACCAAGCGCTGGGGCAACTTCGTCGGCGTCAAGGACTTCAGCCTGGAGATCGCAGACCGCGAGTTCCTGGTGCTGCTCGGGCCGTCCGGTTGCGGCAAGACGACGACCATGCGGATGGTGGCGGGCCTCGAGGACATTACAGAAGGCGAGATCTGGATCGGCGATCGCAAGGTCAACAACCTCGAGCCGAAGGACCGCGACATCGCGATGGTGTTCCAGTCGTACGGCCTCTACCCGAACATGACGGTCTACGACAACATTCGCTTCCCCCTTAAAATCCGGAGTGTCGATAGCTCCGAACACCACGAGCGCGTGATGCGCGCGGCCGCCATGGTCGAGCTGCAAGACTTCCTCGAGCGCCGGCCGAAGGCGCTTTCGGGTGGCCAGCGTCAACGCGTGGCGCTTGCCCGCGCGATCGTGCGCGAGCCGACCGTGTTCCTGATGGATGAACCGCTCTCGAACCTTGACGCGAAGCTCCGCGTCTCGACGCGCGCGCAGATCAAGAACCTGCAACACGAACTGGCGACGACGACGATCTACGTTACCCACGACCAGATCGAGGCGATGACGCTCGCCGATCGTGTCGTCGTCATGAACCAGGGCGTCGTCCAGCAGGTCGGCGCACCGAAGGAGATCTACAACCGGCCGATCAACACGTTCGTCGCGGGCTTCATGGGCACGCCCGCGATGAACCTAATCAACGGCCAGATTGCAGACGGCGTTTTCACCGCCGACCATGTGCGCATCGCGGGCCTTCCGACGCGGCACGCCGGGCCGATCACGCTCGGCTTCCGCGCTGAAGATGCCCAACTCGCCGTCGGCGATGGCGACATCAAGAGCGAGGTCTACAGCTATGAACTGCTGGGTGAAGCGTCGATGGTGACCGTGCGCTCGGGCGACAGCATGTCGTCGATCAAGACCGACAAAGAGTTCGAAGCCGAGATCGGCCAGACCGTCGCGGCCAACGTACCGGCGGGCGTTTGCCACCTGTTCGATCACGCAAGCGGCGTTCGCATAGATGAGAGCTGAGACCCGCGACGCAGACCACGCACAACGCAGTGCCGCCTCGCTCGCCGTGGTCCAGGCGATGGAAGCCGCCCTCGGTGCCAACGCCGACAACATGGCCGACTACTTCCACGACGATTTTCGCTGGATGGGGAACCAGGGTTGCGGCACGAAGCACGGCCTCGAAGCGTTCCGTAGCAACTGGCAATTGCCGCTCAGGGCCGCATTCACCGAGCGCACTTACCACACGGAACGCTTCCTCGCAGATGGTGACTACGTCTCCTGTCACGGCCACATCGAGGCAACGCACACCGGCACATTCATGGGGCTGGCGCCGACCGGTCAGCGGGTCACGATCCCCTACATGGACTTTTGGGAAGTGCGCGACGGGCGCATCGCCGACAACTGGGTGTCAGTCGACTTTGCCGCTGTCCTTGCGCAACTGGGCCGCGACGTCTTCGATGGTCACGGCTGGGAGGCCTTCGACGACGGCCGCCGCACGCCGCACACACCCGAATAGCTCTGCGCCGGCAACGGCAAACGCCAACGCGGCAGCGCTCTGGTCTGTACGGATTGTCAGATGAGGGTTGGTTGCGGGAGTGTGCAACCAGCAGAGCCTACCTGGGTTCTCCAACAAGCAGGAGAAGATGGTTGCGGGGGCTCGCAACCCGCTTCTCCTGCTATTTCAGGCAAGAGACATCCGCCCACGGACATCAACTAGCCAAGCGATTGATTCGGTTGGATAATTGTGCGTCTGTGCGTCTGTGCGTCTGTGCGTCTGTGCGTCTGTGCGTCTGTGCGGCTGTCTCAAGTGGTGAGATGGCAGAGAAGGACAAAAAGCAAACCAAGCCGTTTTCGCTCCGACTGACGTTCGATGAGCGTGCAGAGCTGGATAAGGCGGCGGCTGGGATGCCAGTCGGCGAGTATATCCGTGAGCGCTTATTCGACGGTGCTGAAGCTCCACGACGGACGCGCGGAAAGTTCCCTGTTCAGGACCATAAGGAACTTGCCCAGGTGTTGGCTCTGCTCGGCCAGTCGCGCCGCGCCAGCAATATGAACCAACTTGCGAAGGCGGCCAATAGCGGCTCGCTGCCTGTGACACCTGATGTTGAGGCGGAACTAAAACGTGCGTGCGAAGAGATCCGTGAGATCCGCGCGCACCTTCTGAAAGCGCTTGGCCTGCAAACAGCGTCAGCGTCTCCGCGCGCAAAGCCGCCAGGAGCAGCGCCATGATTCTCAAGGGATCTCAGCGCTCGGGGGCTAAGCAGCTGTCGCAGCACCTGATGAATACGCGTGACAACGAGCATGTCGAGTTATTTGAGCTTCGTGGTTTCATCGCCGACGACCTGGAAGGGGCGTTGCAGGAAGCGCGCGCCATCAGTCGTGGTACGCGCTGCAAGCAGTTTATGTTCTCGCTCAGCCTTAACCCGCCACTCGAAGGTGACCTCGATGATCGAGGTTATCGGCAGGCTGTCGATCAAGCTGAGCAAGCGCTCGGATTGGACGGTCAACCACGCGCGATTGTCTTTCATGAGAAAGACGGGCGGCGGCACGCACATGTCGTCTGGTCTCGGATTGATGCTGAGAAGATGACGGCGATCAATCTCCCACACTTCAAAATGAAGCTGAAAACGCTCTCACGTGATCTGTTTTTGGAGCATGGTTGGCAGCTGCCAAAAGGTTTGCAGGACGGACGCCAGCGCGATCCGTTGAACTTCACGCTGGCAGAGTGGCAGCAAGCGCGGCGCGCCAAAATGGAGCCGAAGCTGCTGAAGGCGATGTTTGCGGATATGTGGTCTTCGACAACCGGTATTGATGATCTACGCACGAAGCTTGCTGAACGGGGTTTCATGCTTGCCCGAGGCGATCGGCGGGGGCATGTAGCGATTGATTTCCGGGGGGAAGTCTATGCGCTTGGCCGTTGGATGCCCGCTAAAACCAAGGAAGTTGCTACCCGTCTTGGTGATCCGGCCAAGCTGCCAAGTGTTGACCGGGCCAAAGGCGTCATCGCTGATCGAATGACCAGTGCTTTGTCCGGCTTCGTGAAAGAGATCGAAGCTGACATTGAGAAGTCGCGCTCGGCGTTCGCACTGCGCAAAGATTGGATTGTGCAGAAGCATCGGTCTGAGCGTAAGGCTCTACGCGATAACCAGAAGTCGCGTTGGGAAAGAGAGAGCAGGGAACGGGCGTCGCGTTTGCCGCGCGGGCTCAAGGCTTTGTGGAGTTGGCTCAAGGGCGAGTACGCGCATCTCAAAATAGAGAACAAGCTTGAAGTTTCGCGCTCTGAAGAGCGCGACCTGAGTGAGCGCAAGGCGCTGTTTGCGCAACATAAAGCCGAATTCCGTGAGCTGCGCGCAGAGATTCAGAACGCACGCGAAGTGCAAACAGAGCGTCTTGTATCGCTCAACGCCGATGTCGCGCGCTACATGCAGCTTGGTGGAGTGGACCGGTCTCAAGGTGTAGAACGCCCTAGGGCACGGGATCTTGGGCCATCTCTTGGTTTGTAACCAGATGATGTCGCATGTCGTGTATATACGACAAGATTCCTGTGTCGCATATTTCCAACTTTTTCTTGACGTCGCATATTTCCGACATTATACTAATCTTGTGAATATGCGACATTTGAGACATCAAGATGCTATGAGAATAAACAGACCAGCCGACTTAGCTGCGCTTGTGCGCGAGGCACGTCATAGGAAAGGCTGGACGCAGGTTAATCTGGCGACGCGTCTTGAAGTCAATCGGGACTGGGTGATCCGCCTGGAAAGCGGAGAGCCTGGCATGGCGATTGGGATCGTTCTGCGTGCCTTGCGTGAACTGGGCCTGGAACTTCAGGTGGTAAGCGCAGCGACAGAAGCACCTGCGCAGCCCTGCAAAAAGCCAGGCCGCCCTCAGATTAGCATCGACGAGGTTGCTGATGAGTGAGCTGCGCGTCCTCATCGACGAGAACGAGGTTGGCACTATCTCTCAGGGGCAGTCGGGCCGCCTGAAGTTTGTATATGACGATGCGTGGCGCAATACGGTCGATGCTGTGCCGCTCTCATTGAGTATGCCGCTCGCACAGCGCACATATCCGCACAAGACGGTTTCTGCATATCTTTGGAACTTGTTACCTGACCGTGAGGATACGCTACGCCAGATTGCAGCTGAGCACGGGGTATCTGCTCGCAATCCGTTCGCGCTTGCTGGTGCGCGTGGTGAAGACCTTCCGGGTGCTGTGCAGATTGTCCCGCCGGAGCGAATTCCAGACCTCAAGCGACGCGAAGGCGTCAACCGAATTAGCGAGGCTGACCTCGGTCGCCTTTTGCGCAACCTACAGCGTGCCAGCGGCGTGACGCATATCGGCGAGGATAGTGGGTTTTTCAGTTTGGCCGGCGCGCAACCAAAGGTGGCCGCCTGTCTTGTGAATGATCGCTGGTATGAGCAGCGAGGTCGGACACCTTCAACACATATCATCAAGCCTGCGATGCTCGACCTCGACGCGCAGGTTGAGAATGAACACTTTTGTTTGAGGTTGGCGAAAGCCGTCGGGCTCAATTCGGTGAAAAGTTCTGTGCGCTCAATCAATGATCTCCAGACTATCGTCGTCGAGCGTTATGACCGCGTGCGACTGAAGAACAATACGCGCTTACGTCTCGATCGTTCCGGTGGGCGCGTCTTTCGTTTCCATCAAGAGGATATGTGCTCCGCGCTCTCTGTTCTTCCAGAGAACAAGTACCAGAGCCTCGGCGGACCAGGCATGAAGCCCGTAATGCAGCTGTTGGAGGGGTCCAGCAGCGCGGAAGTGGACCGGGAGCGCTTCATGCGTGCCTGCGCATTCAATTTTGTGATCGCCGGCACAGATGCGCACGGCAAAAACTATAGTGTTTTGATGGATGCCGGTGGTCGGTTTCGCTTGGCACCGCTCTACGACATTATCAGCGCGCTGCCTTATGATCCGGAAACCTACAATTCCCTTGCGATGTCAGTCGGGGGGGAGCGGAAACTCCGCAAGATCACCCCGCGCCATTGGCAAAAAGCTGCCGCAGAATGTCGTTATGACCCACAAAAAGCTCTTGCGCATGTGCGAGACTACGCAGCACATGCGCCTGTCGCCGCTACGGAATTACTTGGCGCGTGCAACCAAGAGGGGCTGCGTGTTGCTGTGCTTAGGCGTCTCGTCGATAGCTTAAGCAAACGCAGCGAGAAGCTCCTAGCTGAGTTCCAATAGGGCACAATCGATGCCCGGGATCGAAGCCGGATGGCGAAGACGCTCTTTCGAGCGGCTTTGTTTACGAGAGCCCAGAAGGCAGCCTGACCCATCAGTTTTTTTCGTCACGGAACCTTTTCTGGTTTTCGGAGCCAGCCCGTCGCGCACATCGGATGCCATAGGGGGCTGCGGTGTCATACCCCCAAGCGTTAGCGCTGCGGGGTTGACACAAGGAGCAGGACCATTTGGCACCGTGCGCATCTGAGAAGGGTTGAAACACCAGCGCTCTGGTTTTTGGTGAGGCTTCGAGCCACGGCTACTTTCCGTAGGGTTCACGGGTCGGGCGCCAACCACCGTCCGATTGTTTGGCTGGAATGAAGTACACAAACTCTTCCTCTATGCCGTTACAGGTTGATGCTAAGCCGCCAAATGCGACGCAGCTGAGCCATCCAGTAGCGCGACATTCATCAGATTGACACGACTTGACATCGACACCCACCGACAGTTGAGCAGTCCAGTTATTTGGATTGCCAAAAGGGTAATAGCGACATCGATCTGTTTCCCATCGCCACCAATTGAGATTCGTTCCCGAGACTATCGTTGCAGCGCCGCATCCAGCTTGAACCTTTTTAAGGAGCCTCTTCCTTAGGTGCGCGTCTATTAGTCCAAACGTAGCTCTGTATTTCTGTTGTTGGGCGCTTCGCTCCAAATTTTTTAGGCATTCACGTTCGCCGAGAGTTTCAGATTCCCGATCCTTGTCATATAGCAATTCATTTTTTTCTGCAGGGTATATCCAGATTTGATCGGACCAGCAGCTCGCCTCTCCATTTAAGTAAACCAGACGGCGTTGCTTCGCAGAACCTATAATACCACTTCTAAGCAGCCAATAGAAGTGTAGCTCTGATGCATCCCAGTTAGAACCGGAACGAACCGCCTGACTTCTGGTGTCTGCAGAGGACCGCTTCACGGACTCATCGAACTTTCGTTCACCTACGTGATAATAGTGGGCGCCCAAAAGGCTTAAGCATTGATTGCCTTTAGAATTCGACTTGAGAAAGAAGTAGTAGTATCGACCGCTAGATTTTAGTCGAGCCTGAACAACAATAGGGCAGCGATGGGTCTTTATCGGAACAAATAGGATATGTGAAAATTTGGAAGATTCATAACCTGTTGCTCGCTTTTCTATAATTTCTTCCCTCTTGTACTGGCGGACCAGAAGGCGGTCAGATGGAAAAAGTCCGCTACTGACCTTAAAGAGCGCTTCGTCGCTTAAAAACGCATTCGCCTGAATATTTGCATGGTATGTGAATCCCATCAAAAAAAAAGCTAAAACAATAGTCAATATCCGCATTGGTTTGATGCTCCGCAGTGATGTAGTCGCTGATACGTGGGACAAATCGTAAGCCCGCTAGCGGCGCAGTGCAAGTGTGATGGGCGATCGTATGGCAGTTTCTGGTTGCGAGTTGTCGCACTGGCTAGCTTGTTGATTGAGCTTCCCAATCGGTTCCCAAATGCAGCTGCCGGATGCCCAAGGCTTGCCCTGAGGACGGAAACGAAACTCGTATGACACGGCCCTGAGTTTTAAACACTGACCAGGGACTGAGCCGTGGCTTTCGATCAGCACATCCAAGCTTCGAAGAGCGAAACGGGAGAGACACGCGATCAAGCTCGCAAACGTCTCGCCGCTCAAAAAGAAGCAAAGGCCGCCCGCAAATTCATGGCGGAGCGGGAGTGGCACGTGACGGCCTGCAACATCCTGGTCATGGTTGGGCTTGTTGGAAGCGTGTTTGCCAACATGAACGTCATGACTCAGGGGCTGGCCGCTGAGATGGCGCGTGACAGTATCGATGTTGCGAGCGCGATGTGGCAAGCCACCGCTATTTGCGGAACAATCACGGTTTGCAACTTTATCAGTTGGCACGTTTTCTTCACGTTGGGTCCACGGATGCTGCGCAACTGGGCCGGCGTGCTTGGCTATCTTGCAATTGTTGCCTTCACCGGGATGACGGTGATCGTCTCTAGCGCCCTGAACTATCAGGGGCTCGTCTACCTCAACACACTGCCGCGCTACCTGTTGGCTGAGACCAACAAAATGGCGACCGTCGTCGACGAGCTGACGATTGTCAGCCGTGAGGCGAAGGGCCTGGTTCCTGCGCTTTCTTCACTCGAAACTGATGCGTGCACGATCGCTGAGCGTGAAGCTACGACTGGCTTCGCGAGCGGCACTGGGGGCGGGTTCGGTCCGGCGGCAGCCGCATTCACCTCAGCCTGCGCTGGGTCCCGTGGCCTACGCGATGCGATTGAGGCGAGCATTGCTGGGGCCGACCAGAAAGCGGCTGCGCTTTCGGCGAAGATCGAGTCGCTGCTCTTGTCTGTTGAAGACCGGCTCATCCCGATCCAAGAGCGTGAAGATGCGTTTCGCCGGACAGTTGCTGAACTCGACACGCTTATGCGGTCATACCGCAATGGTGGGCTAGGATTCACTGTCAAAGCTGGGATTGGCACGCTTCGCAATCTGGTGGCTGGCGTCGATGAGACTTCGGGGCTTAAGGGAAGTGCGCGGGCTGCAATCAATGGCCTGCGTGACAAGCTGCAAGCGGTGGCAACCAGCCTGGAGCAAGTCCTGGCTTCTGACACCCAAGCCGCAAGCTACAAGCGGCCAGAACGTCCGTCGCTCGGCTCAATCGCCCGTCAGTATGTCTCGACCTATCCGAGCCATGTTGCGATCGCGGTATTCCTCGATGTGTGGCCGCTGTTCATCTACAGCTTCCTGCTGCTCGTCGGCGTTGGCACCTATAAGCCAGGCAAGCGCAATGCGCTTGAGGACCACGATCTCGCGCAGAGTGCCTCAACCCAAGAAAATTCAAAAGACGGGGAGGGCGCGTGATGCCTTGGATTGATCCCGACCTCCACGGATATGGCTTTCGCGTTGCGTGCCCCTGGTGCTGGCTGCGTGAGATCCTGCGCTGCTTCACGGTCACAGCGCAGTTCCTACAGCGCAACATCGTGCGATTATTCACGGTGAGGAGCGAGGCAAAGCCCGCTCAGCGCGCTGACGCGTCGCCGCGTGCCACCGCCAGCCCACCAACAAATTCAACACCAGGATGCCGGAGATACCCGATGATCTCGCTTGGAATAGGTTTTGAGAGGGCAATCCGCTTGATCGGCTTCAGCGTGCTTCTCGCCTTCGTGACAATGTTCGCTGCACTGTTTGCCGGGATGGCGGGCTATTCGGTCCTGACCAGCATCGTTCCGCCCAAAGCACCGGTTTGGAAAGAGATGCGTTGCGCGCTGGGCCTGCCGGTCCAAGGTGATCAGTCGTGCTGGCAAAAACGCATGTCACGGCTGGAAGCTGAAAAAGCCAAAGAGCTGGCTGCGCTCAGCGCGAAGAACAACGAGCTGGACCGGCTACGGTCCGAAGCCAGCCAAAAGCTCAAGACGATCGGAACGCTCGAAGCGCGCTTCGATGAGGTCAATCTGTTTAAGCAAAAGCGGGCGGGCAATGTCGTTGTGACCACGGGCGTAAAATATCGAGGTCTGACCTCAGGCCCCAAATGGGTTGAAGCTTGGTGCTATACGGAAGTGACGGACGGCGACCTGTCTCTCAAGATCGCGCTGGGCAAGGCAGCACCCGAGACGGGAATACGGCCGCACAAGCTGAGCGCAACGGAGCGGCGTAAGCTGGGTGGCAGCGATCCCGCAACCTTAACCCAGAACTGCCAATGGCCGCTCAAAACCGGATAGCTCGTGAGCTTCGCTCAAACGCAAGGCCTTCGCAGTCAGCACAGCTGGCGGCGTTCTTGTTTTGGCAATCGTGCGAAGGCAATCGTGCGAAGGCAAACGGGCGGAAGAGTGCGGGTTTCACGACCAAGTCGATCAGATCTCATCTCCAAATTTTTTGATCAGGGTCCACCAACGCCAGGAACCTCCAGCCGCGAGTGTGGGTGGGACAGGACACGAGGCTCCTGTGGTTGGGGCCCTCACCGATCAAAAAGGAGAAAAGACCATGATCATCATTACCCGTGAAAAAGCCCGCACTTGCACCGACGCTGAATTGCGCTCGGCGCTTGCCAAACTGTACAACGCGCTGGCCAGCCGCACGCTGACCAGCGAAGCAAAGCGCAAGGCGCAAGCCTCGATTGAGCAGATCCGCTCTGAACTGAACCATCGCGGCCCGCGATGATTCGGCAGGTCACCAAGTGCTGCAGGCCGATGGCGTCTGTGGAAAACGCGTGTCCTTGGTGGCGCGCACCTTCCTGCGGCAGTCTTAAGGCGCTAGGTGCCAGGCATGTCTGTACGATCGTTGAAGCTTCGGCTTACCAAATACAAGCGGTTCGAAGATCTGACGATCGCCAAACTCTCGGCTAGCGCGCGGCTAGTCTTCACTATTTGATGGCTTGCTGAATTGGCGACGGGATAACGGGAACAAGGGGCGAGAGTGGGGTTCCGAATAGCACGCACGCACGCGATCGAACGGCGCAATCGTGCCGATGCAGTTGCAGTTGAGTTTCACGCACCTGCGCTTGCGGCCCCTGAGGTTGGTTATAGTTGATCGACGGAGAGATCAGCGGCACATCACCTACTGGTTCGTCCTCAAACGCTGACCGGTGCTCATTGATGAAAACCGTCATGGCTTTGCTTGGTGGTCGCACCCTGCCTCCACAAAATATGCTGAGGTCTTGCGCAGGATGTTTTTAGCTTGGCTCCGTCTTAGGGTTGTCAGATGATGCGCGAGGGATCGTAGCTGGACGCCCGGGACAGCTTGTCGACTCGGTGTATGAACGACGGGCACGCTAGGATCCGCAATTGTCCAGACCAATTAGGTGCGCCATGCACGCCTTGTCGGGAGCACTTCAAGCGCGAGATGGCTTTGCGACCACCCAGTGTTAGTGGCCAGCTCCACTGTCGCCTGCAACCGGCTTGCCTCAGCGCACCATTCGGCGATAGTCGAAGGCATGAGCCCATAATCCGAGAACGTCATGGCTCTTCAAGACAGCGAGACGCACGTCCACGACTTTATTTCTGGTGAAAAGGTCAGGATTACGCCTGAAGAGATACATGCAGTCCAAGTCTTCGCAAAAATTTTGGTCAATGATTATGGCTATCCGAAAGACCGGTTGCAGACGCGTCCGCAGTGGCGGGTGAAGGTTCGGCCTTCCGATACAAAAAAAGAATACCCGATTGATATAGGTGTTTTTGATGAAGCTAAGCACACCGACGATAACCTGCAAATTGTTGTTGAGTGTAAGAAGCCCAACCGGCGTGATGGGAGAACGCAACTAGAAGACTATCTCCGCTTCTCCAGAGCGCGAGTGGGTGTCTGGTTCAACGGCGAAGAAAAGCTTTTTCTGAAGAAAACTGAGAAGGACGGGAAAGTTCTTTTTGAAGAAATCCCAAACATACCAAAGTTTGGCGAACGGCTTGAAGATGTTGGGCTGTACCGCCGCCGCGATCTGATTCCGGCGCAAAACTTGAAAAGCATTTTTAAGACGATGCGCAACTATCTTGCTGCGAATGCGGTTGGTATCACACGGGATGAGGTTTTTGCGCAGCAAATAATCAATCTGATCTTTTGCAAGATTTACGATGAGCGTTTTACGAAGCTCGATGACATGGTGTCATTTAGGGCGGGTATAGATGAACCAACAGAACATATCCGGAAGCGGATTGAGGGCATCTTCGAGCACGTTAAGAGACAATACAACGACGTCATCGAAGAAGGCGAAGAAATCCTGCTTGATGATGCCACGCTCGCCTATGCAGTTGGCGAATTGCATCTCTTCTGCTTGATCGAAAGCGAACGCGACGCAATTGCCGAGGCCTTTGAGGTATTCATCGGTCCGTCGCTCAAAGGTGGGCAGGGGCAGTTCTTTACACCTCGTAACGTCGTTCGTCTTTTGGTCGATATGATCAATCTGGGCCCCGGTGATCGAATGATCGACCCTGCGTGTGGTTCCGGTGGCTTTTTGGTCGAATCTCTACGTGAGATGTGGAAGGGTGTTGATGCACAAGGGGCGGATCTGAGCTGGCCGGACCATGAAATATTCTCGGAAAAACAAAAGCTAGCTATCCGCAACATTCGCGGTATCGATAAAGATTACTTCCTAGCGAAAGTTGCCAAGGCCTATATGGCTATCATTGGGGATGGCCGTGGCGGCGTCTTCTGCGAGAACAGTCTTGACGAGCCTGGTCAGTGGCGACACCCAGCAACAGATGACGTTCGGATGGGGACATTCGATGTCGTTCTCACCAACCCACCCTTTGGCAAGAAGCTAAAGATTGACGACCAGAGCCTCCTCAAGAACTACCAGCTGGGTCATAAATGGACGAAGGAAAAAGGCAAAAGCCATTTTCAACAGTCCAACAAACTCTGGGATGGGCAGGCCCCGCAGATCTTATTCATAGAGCGGTGCCTTGATCTGCTAAAACCTGGTGGGCGCATTGGGATAATGGCGCCTGAGTCGATGTTCTGCAATCCATCGCACCGATACATTGTGCAGTACATTAAATCTGTTGCTCGAATAAAGGCTGTCGTATCATTTCCAGAAGAACTGTTCCAGCCATTTACACACGCTAAAGCGTGTGGTGTTGTAATCGAGAAGATGCCCACAGATGAGAAAAAGCCACACAATATTTTTATGGCGGTTGCAAAATGGTGCGGGCATGATTCACGAGGGTTACCAATCCCGCACGATGACATTCCGCGCATCATCGAAAAATTTGATGAGTATGTCGCAACCGGAAAGATTGACTACGACCATTTTGGTTTTGCGTTAAGCGAAGCTGATATCGTAGACGATATCTATCTACCGAAATACTACAATCCTGAAGTCAGGCAGAAGCTAGGGACACTAGAAGCAACGCACGATATCATCCGGCTTGGCGACTTGATTGAGGCAGGTACGTTGGAGCTTTCGACTGGGCACGAAGTCGGAAAGCTTGCTTATGGTACTGGGCCAATTCCATTTATTCGGACATCAGATATTGCCAACTGGGAAATTAAGCTTGACCCCAAGCACGGCCTGAGCGTGGAAATATATGAAAAGCTGAAGGGTCGACAGGACGTTCAGCCAGGTGATATTTTGATGGTACGTGACGGGACGTATTTGGTTGGGACATGTGCCATCATCTCAGATGTGGATACGCGGATTGTCTACCAGAGCCATATCTACAAAATTCGGATCAACGACAAGGGTATCGTTGATCCAAATTTGTTGCTAGCGATCCTGTCGAGCCCGATCGTCCGAGAGCAGATCTATGCAAAGAGATTTACGCAGGACATCATCGATACATTGGGGGCGCGCATTCGCGAGCTTTTGCTCCCGATTCCGAAGGATGTTAACAAGAAGCAAGAAATCACGAATGCCGTGCGAGATGCGCTTGAGCATAAACAAAAAGCCCGCGCGTTGGCACGGGATGCGGCGTTGGCTGTAGCGCCGGCCAATAATGGCGATGACGATCCCGAGTTTTTGACGCTGATCGGCTGAGGTATTCAAGGAATATGCATAGTCAGGGTTCCACAGGGGCACGAAGGCTCTTTGGTCGATGGGAAGGTCCACGGATAGGGAGAGCCGAATTCTCCCTTCCTGGCCCCCACGGCGTGGTCTCCATGAAATGGCTTCCAAGGATTGGTCAGGGGGTCCAGCGGGGCAGGAACTCCCCCGGCCATGTGGTGTCGGGGAGCTTGGAGGCTTCCTGACCGGTGATGCAAAGCCCGAACGTTTGCGAGTGATTGACCGGCGTCACGGTCTGCTGGCTCTGAAACGGGCTTCCGCCGCCGCCGAAGGCTACGGCGGACAGGCAAGCCCTTGGAGGAGCCAGGGCCGGGGGGATGCAACGGGGACGCGCAGCGGGTCCCCTTGCCAAGATGTGCTGTATTACAGCACACATCTTGCGGTAGCCGATAAACCATCGCATGTGGATGGCGATCACATCCTCATTCGATTTCTCTCAGCATTTCCGCCAACATTCTGGGAGCCTCAGCGATTTTGTCTGCACCAGCATTTGTTAGCCGGTCGGCCGAATGTGATCCCCAAGTAACGCCAATAGTTTTCACTCCGGCGGCCTTCCCCATTTGCATGTCGACATCAGCGTCCCCAATCATGATTTCTGCGGATTTCCTCGCACCTAGCTCATGACGAGCAACAATCAAAGGATCGGGATCTGGTTTGTACGACGTTACTTTGTCTGATCCAACTATCACTTTAGAAAAAAAGTGTAAGTTGACGGACTTAAGGTCGCGTTCAGCTACAATTGTTTTTTTGCTCGTAACAATAGCACAAGCGGCGGAAATTTGTTCGATAGTGTCAGCAATTTCTTCGATGCCCGGGACTGAGCGAATAGAATCTGGAGCAACATTAGCATATGTCGACCGAAACGTAGCAATGACATCTTGCAGGTTTTCCGCATTCACACGCCCTTTGCCGAAATCAACAAATGTCACCTCAATCGGTATTCCCATCCGATCAATTATTGCCGACTTATCAATTTGAAGCCCAAAAAGGGTTTGGAATGTATGTTGCGTAGCTTTGATTGCGGCCAAACTGGAGTCAATCAATGTGCCATCGAGATCGAAATATAAATTCATGACTTAAATTTATTATAAATTGCTGGGTAAATCAAGGTCGCTGAGACCTTTAAGATAAGCCATGATAGCATCATCAGCTCCCGCTATTGGAAATGGCCGCATTGTCCACATTTTTTGGCGTCCAACGTGATCTTTATCTTGGTTTTGGATAAGTGTCTCCAGCTCGACAATGCGCTTTTCTTCTTCTGATCCGAGACCGTAAGAGCGAACAACTTGCCAGAATATACCAGTCTCATTAAATGCGATTGGTGTAGGGAAGAAGCAAACTACATACGTCCCACCTTCATTCCGTTTGATGAGTCGAATAATGTTGGGAAGATCGACGACCATCTCGTAATCGACCGTAGATTTTTCTAATGCGTTGTCAGGAGAGTTTTGCTCTTGAGCGTTTGTAACGTTGGCGGGCTGCTCTGTCGTGAACTTTGATATCACTCTATGATCGCTTGTCGTGATATTTCGCGTGGGAGGCATGGGCTGATTTCGATTGCCAAGAATGCCTTCGTGCAACCAAGGAAAATGATAATCGTCCAGCGCGCTCTGGACCATGCGAAACACCGATGCGGGCCAGGGCTGCGAATATTGCATCGGCGTTGCGTGCATACCCTCAGCTTGGCATTCAGGAAAATCAGGTAGTGGAGATTTGGGTTCTTTTGAAAGACACACCCATATCAAACCGAAGCGAACGTCTACCAAGTAACTATCGATACGAGCAGCCGGAGGTATTTGCCTTTCAGGCGGGAGTTGCGGGATATCTACACAAGCTCCGTCACCAGCAAACGCCCATCCGTGATATGAACATCGCACAAAATCGCCCTTAAATCTCGAGCAGCCGTGCTCCAGCGTGCCATCGGATAGGCGTGCCTGAAAGTGTCTGCAAATATTCGAAAGAGCACGAACGCTTCCGTCTAGGCGACAGAGCAATACTTCTTCATCAAGCAGCCGGACAGCCACGGGCTTGTCCGCGGGCACATCGATTTCGCGAGCCACGGGGTGCCAGTAATTGCGCATGCCGCGGTTGTATGCCTCAATCAATTCCTCAGGCGGACGTGTGGCGTCGCCTCGTATAACGAACTTCTCTGTCATTGGCGTTGCGACCCTGTTATTTCGGCGTGCATTGAGGAAGCTAGAATTTTGAATAGTCCTCGATGCGGCATTAGTCGCGACACCAATAGCACTTGGCTCTTCAGATTGCCCAAGTAGTTTCTTGGAGCGGCGACCCTCATGTGGCAGTTAAGAGTTCTCGTCCTTCTAAGAGCTTCGCAAAAAATCAAAATGAAATCACCAAGCTGGCGCCAAGCAAGCATGGCAAACCTCAGCCATTGGCGAAAGACTAGGCGCTAAATCTCTTGGAGGCTAGTCGTCAATTCGTCGATTTCGAACCGCGCTGCAGATTACAGCTGGAAGCCGTCCATGCATGCCCGGGCCCGTTGCGCTTCGGCTGCAGCGGAGAAGAAGGCCCGGTCGTTGTGGCGCAATACCTGGAGCAAGGAGCCGATGTGAGCAGCGTGGTCCTCGCGCTTCTCAATCGTGATGCAAAGATCTGCACAGAGAAACGCCGCACCAATCTCAGCAACGAGCTCTTCTCGGGCGTAGCCAGCATCGCCAAAATTCTTGCGCCCAAAATCCCGGTTGAGGCGGGTGTCGCGTCCAGTGAACGCATTCGTGAAAGAGCGTTGCATAGTAGCTCTCGGCGTCTCGAAACGTTTCGAACTGCGACATGTGGATTTCATCGACGGACGGGATGTAGCATGCCCGCACACCTGTGTGCTGTATGACAGCACCTAGCGCTCTGTAATACGCTTCGGCCGTATCGATGCGCTGATCTGGGTTCGGCTGGCTCGTGGCCAGGGTGTAGTGCCGGTCCGGCAAGCCCTCGATCTGCTCGACGTTGAAGACCGTGTAGGACTTCAGAAATGGGATCACGCGGGCGTTCTCGCTGTCGGTAGTCGCTTCGGGATTCACATCGATGGCATCGTTACTCTCAGCCCGGACAATCGCGTCGGCGTAGACGACGGGCGCCCCTTTCTCACCTTTGCGGACATGGCCACCCAGTTGCTTGGCCTGCTTATAAGTCATCCAGATCGGCGCCGCGTGCCCGCGCCCTGATGCAGTGGCCCAGAGAGTCAGGATATTGATGCCGGCGTACGGCTCGTCGTTATGGCGAAGGGGCCGGCTGACCGGCCCAGCCGCATGCGCGGCATTCCAGGGTTGAGTCCAGGGTTTGATGCCGCGCTCAAGGGCGGCAATGAATTGGTTTGTGATGCGGGCGTAGATGTCCTCGCGGGGTTTGTTTGTGTTTCCCATGGTTGTTCTCAAGACGCGGAGACAAAGGGCAGCTCGGATGAGCTGCATCGGTCACCTGCCGATAGGCAGGGCAACGGCCAACACGGTTTCGGTGCGGGCAGGCCGTTGACCGGGCAGCGCGACTGGCCAGGAGTAGCGTTTGAATTGAGGACAACCGGCAAGGAGACAGCCGACAAGAAATCAACAGGCCCTTTGAGCGAGGCCTTCTGCCAATATTCCCAGTCAATTCCTGCGTGAGCGGGGAAATTCCCAGGCCCTACCCAAGGTAGGTCGGAACAGGCTGTAGCACTGCCGCTATCGACAAGTTGGCAGGAGCGGCAGCTTCAATGTTCACTGATGGATTCCATCCTCCGCGCGGAAGTGGCACGACCCATGACGGTGACGTTGCGGCTACCGCGCTCTGGCTTCCAGCAAATGTGATTGAGGAGCGCTACCGGTTTACGCTTGGCAGTTCGATCTTTCTGGGCTGTCAGCGGTTCGGCCGCAGCATCCAGTATGTCGGTGCGCCGATTGATGATCGCCACGGGATCACTGTAGCCGGATCGCGTTCGGGGAAGGGCACGTCGTTTATCGTGCCAAACCTGATGTTCTACCCTGGATCAGTTATCGCGAACGATCCGAAAGCCGAACTGGCGATGCTGACAGCAAAGCGGCGCGAAGCACTTGGCCAGGAAGTAGCAATCATCGATCCGTTTCGTGAAAGCGGCCTCCCGGATGACAAGCTCGCCGCTTACAACCCGCTCGATATTGTTGATGCGTTTGACGAGAACGGACCGGATGAAGCCGGACTGTTGGCAGATGCTTTAATCCTTCAGGAAAGTGGCAAAGAGAGCCATTGGACACAGGCCGCAAAGAACCTCTTGCATGGGACAATATTGGCAGTTGCAGCGCGCTACGAGCGCGGCGATCCGAAACGCACGCTGATCAAGGTGCGCGAGCTGATTACGCAAGATGCCGGATCGATGACGCGAACGCGAGACTTGGCTGAAAGCATTGGCGATGAGCAAGGCATGCTCTCGATGATGCGTGACGCCGGTGGCTTTGCCGAGCAGGTTGCCAATGGCTTCCAAGCTAAGGCCGAAGCGGAGCGCTCGGGCGTGCTCTCAACTGCACAGGAGCAAACCGCTTTTTTATCTAGCCCGGCGATGCAGCGCGCTCTTGGTACGTCCACCTTCGACATCGACGATCTCAAAGCCGGTTCCAAAGGTTGCACGGTGTACCTGTGCCTCCCTGCGCGTCGGATGGGTACGCATGCGCGATTTTTGCGGCTGATAATTACGGTCGCACTTGCGCGCATGGAAGCCGTGAAGGGCGATCCAGCTTCGGGTTTCCCCGTGCTGTTCATGCTTGATGAGTTTGCCGCACTTGGTCACATGCAAGTGATAGAGCGCGCCGCTGGCTTGATGGCTGGTTACGGAGTGAAGCTCTGGACGGTGATGCAGGACCTCACTCAGCTCAAGCGTGATTACCGCGAGAGTTGGGAGACTTTCCTCGGCAACGCCGGAACAATGCAGTTCTTCGGAAATTGCGACGCCACGACCTGCCGGTATGTCTCGGAGATGGTGGGCAAAGTCGAGACGGTCATACGTTCATTTCAAGAACTGACCGAGGTCCAACGCGCGCAGGACCTCACTGGTATTGGTCACAGCACGTCACTTGTGCCGTTGCTGCACCCGGATGAAGTGCGCCGTGTGTTTGCGCGGAAGCATAAGCGCCAGCTGATCCAGTTCGCTGATAGCTACCCCCTCGCCATCGAGCGGGCGGAGTATTTTCATGCAGACCACGCGCAATTGTTTGGAGGTTTGTTGTGATGAACCCCAAGCAAGGAGCATTTGTTCACACACGTCAGGAAGCGATCCGCGCCTGGATTCAATGCGTGGTTTGGCTCGTTTGGTCAGTGGCGTTGGTTTGGTACGGCTGGGGCTTTTGGCAACTCTTGATGGGCGCGCGATCAACGACGTTGGACGACTTCGCTTTTAACTGGACCTCAAGCGGCTGGCTCGGTGCACTCGCGGCCATTTTCGCGATCCGGTATGCGACTGGCAGCTTCCGTCAGCTTTTCGGCGTTGCACTGCCTTATCTCGTCAAGAGCTATTTCAATGATAGCAAAAGCAAAAAGGGCCGTCGCCATGCAGGGTAATCAACAGCATCAGCAAGCATCTCAACCAGATTTCGAGGTCCAAGTTGTGACCCTCGAACACGCCACTTCTGCAGGCATGCGTGGACTCGGTTTGCTTGTTGTCGCCTGCGCATGCTTGTGGAATTCTTGGGATTTCATCGTGTGGTTCGCAGCAGATTTTCCCAACGCCTTGCGGATTTTGAGCGGTCCAGAGTCCTATAGTATGGTCCTGCAAGCGCCGCTCGCGCTGCTTGGTGGATTTGCGCTGATTGAAGGCAAAAAGAAGTTGCTCTTCGTCACACTCGTTTATGCAATCGATCAATGGTTTGGGAGCAAAAGCGCGCAAATTTCGAGGCGAACGCCAACCGATCGCTTTGACTGAAGGCCGCCATTACAACCCGTCGTCGTCCGCGTCGCCGTCTTGCTGTCCCACAGTACGGTAATGTTCTGGCTCATCGTTCATTAGATCGTGCAGTGCTGTTTTCTGCTTCTCGGCGAGTGGATGCCCCTTGCCGGATGTTTCACCGTGATCAGAACTAGCGGTTTTTCGGCGCTTTGGGTTTGTGCGGCTCGCTGCGCCTCGGAACTTGCTTTGGCGTTGGCGGCGAAGGTTGTCTTCGTTGAGCCTTTTAACGGCAATGCGTGCAAAGCCCCATAAATCTCTCTTGGTTGGTCGAGTGGATCTGACGTGAAAATCGCTTACCACGAAACCAAGTGCTTTCGCTCGGTCGCGCACACTGTCCTCGATCCGCTGCGCGGTTTCTGTACTGGCTGGGTCAGGGATCTGTAACAATATAACACCAACTCCATGGAGATAGCAGAGCATGAAAGATTCTGTTTTGGAGCTTTCATGCTCAAGCTCATGGCTTGGCCCGCCTCGTGTTGGGCCACCCGGTGGCGGTGGCGCCTTCGGAGGCGCCTGAGGCGCAACAGCTTCGCGATAGCCGAAGTAGACCGCCTTTTCGGGATGAACCAGACGCATATAGAGATCGATCAAGGTAACACGATTAGATATGGTTTCTTGAAAGGCGCGAATAGGTTTTTGCTCTCCACGGGGTTTAGCAAAATTTGAAACCCATCGCGCTGAGTCATCTTCTTTTCCAAATACATCTGCAACTTCGGGCGCGTACCAATCTTGCATGTTGAAAGTATAGAATTCGCCTTCGAAAGCGCTTATCGCATCGTAGATTACGCCGACCCAACGACGGCGCGGAATATTAGTCTCCCATGCGGCGTGACGAAGGTCCTCCATATAGGTTGAAGATCCTTTGTCAGCTTCAGACATGATGCAGACGTGATCGCGCTGCTTGACTTTATATGGTTTAGGGCTGTCGGGCACTGGGCGAATGTCGCGGCAACGCGATCCTTGATTTGCAATGGAGCTGTTCAGTACTGAGCATGTGCGGCTCGTGCGGTCCGGTCAAGAGCCAGCTTGTCATGATGTGTGGTGAACAGTGATCCGCATGGCAAAGGATAAGTTGGCCACAACTGATTCAGGGGGGGGGCAAGATTCCCGGCCCGTTCCCAAAAGCGATCTCATGATCCGGGCGATTCCCAGGCGCTGCCCTGTGGAAATGAAATGTTATGGCACGGTCCCTCAAATGAAAGTTTGGGGAATAACAATGTGCTGTCCGCGCAATATAATTACAAAATATAGAGAAAACGCTTATAAACCGCGGGCTTCTAAGGTTTTGTGGTATAATATTGGTATGGGCCTCGAAAAATATATTTATTGGCGAGATCGGCGATGACTGATAATATTTCGCTGAAAACGTCATTTGTAAAAGCAAATGGGCGAAGCGATAGCTCGCGGTCAAAAGAAGCCTTACTCGCCATGGCTCGGCTACTTGCCAGGCGAGCGGCGGAAGCCGACTATGCGGCGCTGCTTGAAGAGGAGCGTAAGCGGCAAGATGAGCCGGGCGGCTCTTCTACGCCCAAGAAAGGAGACCCTAAGCCATGACACGAGTTGCCATCTACGCACGCTATTCGACCGACCTACAAAGCGACGCCTCGATCGAAGATCAGATCCGGGTGTGCGAGGAGCGAGCGCGCGCGAACGGTTGGCAGGTCGTACAAGTCTACCCTGACCACGCGTTGTCCGGCGCAAGTATGATGCGTCCAGGTCTGCAGATGATGTTGCAACACGCATCGGATGGAAAATTCGACATCGTTCTGGCAGAAGCGCTCGATCGTCTATCGCGTGACCAAGCTGATATTGCTGGGATCTTCAAACGCTTGAACTTTGCAAACGCGCAGCTCCACACGCTGTCCGAAGGAGAAGTCTCCAACCTGCACATCGGCCTCAAGGGCACGATGAATGAGCTGTTTTTGAAGGACTTGGCCGATAAGACCCGCAGAGGCCTGCGCGGTCGGGTTGAACAAGGCAAGTCAGGTGGTGGTGTAACCTATGGCTACGACGTTGTTCGCACGGTTGGCGCGGACGGATCTCTCAGCACGGGAGAGCGGAAGATCAACGAAGAGCAAGCGGCGATTGTTCGCCGAATCTTCGAAGAGTACGTTGCTGGGCGTTCGCCAAAGCAGATTGTTACGCGCTTGAACAGCGAGGGAATTGAAGGCCCGTCAGGCAAGGCTTGGGGACCAAGCACGATCTACGGCAACCGCGAACGTGGGACCGGCGTCCTCAACAATGAGATTTATGTCGGCCGGATGATTTGGAATCGTCTGCGCTACATCAAAAACCCCGAGACAGGTAAGCGCGTTTCGCGCCTCAATCCGGAATCAGAGTGGATTATCAAAGATGTTCCGGAGATGCGGATCATCGACGATGAACTTTGGCAGGCAGTTAAGGCTCAGCAAGGCTCCTACACAAAGAGCGCGAAACCCCTTTGGCAGCGGCGGCGGCCGCCCAATTTGTTCTCGTATCTAGTCAAGTGTGGGGAATGTGGTGGTGGCTGCTCCATGGTGTCTCAATCTCGCGTCGGTTGTTCAACGTCGCGGAACAAGGGCACCTGCAGCAATCGAAAAACGGTTGCGAAGGACTGGCTCGAAGAAACCGTTCTCGGCGCACTTCGGGGCCATCTGATGGATAAGGAATTATGCGAGGCGTTCTGCAAGGAATATGCTGAGCATCTCAACCGCGTGCGTCAGCGGCACAATTCATCGCTCGCAGGCTTGCAGCGCGAATACCAAAAGCTTGGCCGAGAGAAGGCTAGCCTGATCCAGAGCATCAAAGACGGTGTGCCAGGCAATGTGCTGGCGGATGATGCCAAGCGGATCCAAGCGCGCCTCGACGAGCTGGATGCGATTTTGGCCTCGACTGAGGAAGCGCCGGTCTTGTTCCATCCGAACATGGCCAAGCGCTACCACCAAGAGGTTCAGGAGCTGCTCGTTGCATTGAACGATAATGAGCACCGAGCTGAAGCGGCTGAGATCGTGCGTGGTTTGGTCGAAAAAATCGTCTTGGTGCCGACCTCGGAAGGGTCTGAGCTAAAAGTCGATCTGTATGGGGATTTGGCAGGGATCTTGTCCCTGGCAACTGGAAGAGGCTTGCCCCCAGTCTCTAGCGGCGTGGTGCCGCAACAGCGCAAAACCGGCTCTGGAAGATCCAGAGAGGGTGCGCTGACCGACTTGGAACTCCAGCAGGTAAAGCTGGTTGCGGGAGTAGGATTTGAACCTACGACCTTCAGGTTATGAGCCTGACGAGCTACCGGGCTGCTCCATCCCGCGTCACCATTCCGCCGACCGGTAATCCGGCGAAGCACGGGAATTAGCAAACACCCCCCGGTTTGTGAACCCCTAAAGACATGCGCACACAGCGAGAATGGATGCAGTGCGCGCATGACTGATGCGTCGGGTCAGCCGCCCTGTTACTTCGCCTTGGTCGCAGCGTCCGAGAATTTGCCGAGCGCGCCGGTCATCGTCTGGAAGACTTTGTCCTTGCCCGAGATGTTGTAGCGGGACTTCAGCGCGTCGGGGGCCGTGTAGGTCAGGTAGACCTTGCCGTCTTTGTCTTCCCAGGCGAGGGCCTTCATCGGCAGGTCGTTGCCGATCGCACGGTTCGACTGCATGAGCGGTGTGCCGAGTTTCGGATTGCCGAAGATGATGAGCTCGGTCGGTGGCAGGTCGAGTCCGGCCTTCTTCGCGCCGGCTGCGTGGTCGACGCGGGCGAAGACTGTAATGCCCTTGGACTTAAGCGCTGTCTCGAGCCGGTCGATCGTGTCTTTCACCGAATGTGCGCTCGGCTTGGTGACCTGAAGCGCGGTCTCTGCCCGGGCGGTGGCGGTTGAGAGGCTGAGGGCCGCGGCGGCTGCGAGCGCGAATTTGGCAAAGCGCATGGGACGAACTCCTGACGACTGGACATCTGGGCCAAGCAAACACCGGCGGGGCCGGCGAAACTGCGTTCGCTATAGCGTGCGTGCCGATCACTGCCGAAACACGCCGCCGTGATCTCGTGAGCCGTACCGCTATCGGTTGGAACTAGGAATGCGCGGCGCTTACGGCTTTTCCGGCGCGTGGTCTGCTGGGTCGCCGGGGACTTCCGCGACGGTGTCGGCCTTGTTGCGACGGATCAGGTAGATGTTGCGCGCGTAGATAAAGACGCCGAATTGGCCGAGGATCAGGACGAGGTTGGCGCTATAGATGCCGTAGCTCAGCACCATGAGCCCGCCAAACAAGCTTAGGTACCAGAACAGCTCCGGGACGATTGAGCGGCGCGCCTTTTCCGAGGCGAGCCACTGCACAAACCAGCGCGACACAAACATCGCCTGTCCAAAAATGCCGATCGCCAGCATGATCCGCCCGGTCGGCGACAGCCCGAACAGCGCGCGGTCGAACCAGTCTGCGATAGTCGTGCCGACGACGCTGAGGAACTCCATGGATCAGGCCTGTTGTTCGTGGGCTGCGCGCACGTCGCGTGCGGGCCGCCGTGGCGCGGCGGCCGCGGGTTCGCTCGCGCCCGCGGCATGGTCGGATGCGATCTCGGGCATGCGGGAGCGGTGGCGGAGCCAGCTCACGCCAAAGAGGTCGAACAGGCCGACAATCGCGCGGACGGTGTTTGAGTATTTGGAGACGCCAGCGGCCCGTTTGCGGTCATTGACCGGCACATAGGCGACTTCCTGCCCGTAGGTTTGGAAGAACGCCGGCAGGTAGCGGTGCAAGCTCGTGAAGAATGGCAGCCGCAGAAAGACGTCGCGCTGATAAATCTTGATACCGCAGCCGGTGTCCGGGCAGTTGTCGCGGAGCACGGCGGAGCGGATCGCATTTGCCGCTTTCGATGCAAGCCGCTTTGAGCCTTCTGCCTGACGATCCGTACGGACACCTCCGATGAGGCTTGGGCCTGGCGTGCCGGGCGCTGCGATCAATGCGAGCAGTTTTGGCAGGTCGGCCGGGTCGTTTTGGCCGTCGCCATCCATTTGCGCGATCAGCGGTGTCGCGGCCGCGAGGATCCCGGTCCGGAGCGCCGCGCTCTGCCCGCAACGATGCGTATGCCGAATAAGCCGCAAGCCTGGCATGCGGCCGCCGGCGATCCGCGAGCCAACTTCATCCGCTGTCGTGTCGGTGCTTGCGTCGTCGACGACGATCACGCCCGCGAGGCGGTCAGCCGCCATGGCCGCATACGTCTCATCGACCAAACGCCCGATGTTTCCGGCCTCGTTGAGCGCCGGAATGACAACCGTTACGTCGGGTTCGGAAGGCGTCGATCCGGACATCAGGGGGTCGCAGCAAGGGATTGGATGTTGCGTGACTAGCAGTGTTTACGGCCTGCTCACAACTGCCTTAAGTGGCGCCGAACCGCCGGGGAGGGATCGTGTCAGCCAGGAGCCAGTTCGCAGCGAGCCCCGCGCCGCGTGCTTTGGATGACGATTTGCCAGTGGCCAAAGCGTTCGCGTGGTTTCTCGCAGCCGCACTCGCGATCACTGGCTTTCGCGTTTGGGCGCTGAGCGTCAATGCGACGGACCTCTTCTTTGACGAGGCGCAGTATTGGGCTTGGGGGCAGGAGCCTGCGTTTGGCTACTACTCCAAGCCGCCGCTGATCGCGTGGCTGATCCGGGCGACGGTCGAGGTGTGTGGCGTCTCGCCATTCTGCGTGCGGGTCTGGTCGCCGCTGACGTATGTGGTGACGGCCGCTGGCGTGTTCGCCGCCGCCGCCCAGCTTTACCGCGCACGCGTCGCGCTATGGTCGGCGATCGCGATGCTACTGTTGCCTGGCGTGTCGCTTTCGGCGGGCATTGCATCGACGGACGTCCCGCTGCTTGCCGCGTGGGCCTGGGGCCTTGCCGCATTTGTCTGGCTCTGGCGCGGCGGCGGATGGCCGGCTGCGCTGCTGCTCGGTCTCGCGATCGGGATCGGCCTTAACGCGAAATATGCGATGGCGTACTTTGTGCTCTGCGCGATCGTCTATGCGGCTATCTCGACCGATGGCCGGCGGCTCGTGCTGTCAGCGCCGTTTGCAGCAGCCGTCGCGGTTGGCCTTGCGCTCATTGTGCCGAACCTCTGGTGGAACGCTGAGACCGGTTTTGCCACGTTTGCGCATACGGCCGACAACGCGAAGTGGGGCGGGCAGCTCGGCAACCCCGCAAAAGCCCTCGAGTTCTTCGCCGCGCAGTTCGGAGTGTTCGGGCCAATCATGTTTGGCGCGTTGCTCGTCATTTGCTGGCGCGCATGGCGCGAGGGTTTGAGCCGCGAAGACACCTTGCTGTTTGCCTTCGCGTTGCCGGTCATCGTCATTGTCGCCGTCCAGGCGTTCATCTCGCGAGCGCACGCAAACTGGGCGGCGGTCTCCTATGTGGCAGCCACCATCCTCGTGACGGCGACCATGCTGCGGGATAGCGCATGGCGGGCACGCTACGGGTCGGCGGCGCTGCACGCAGGGATCGCAATTGCACTCGCGGCGGGCGCGGCCTTCGCGCCCATGCTCGGTAAGCTTGAGTTTGCCGGGCGCAGCTTCGCCAACCCGTACGCCCGGACGCTCGGCTGGTCAGAACTGGCCGCCGCGATCGATGCGCGCGTTGATCGTGACGTCGCGGCGAATGGCGAAGTGGCCGCCATCATGACCAATACGCGGGCACTGAGCGCGCAACTCATCTACTATCTGCGAGACGAGGGCCGGCCCATCGTTGCCTGGCGCGGACCGCAGCCGGCGAAGGATCACTTTGCAATGACGCGGGCTTATGCGGGGACAGCGCCGGAGCCAGTCATGCTCGTGGCGAATGGCCGCGAACCGCCGGCAGGCATCCTGCGTTACTTCAGCCAAGCGATGCCAGTCGATGTCTTCACGATCACCGCCGATGGCGCACGCCCACGGACCGTAAGCTTGGTCCGCCTCTCGGGCTTCAAGGGGTATTGACGACAAGTAGGGTTGCGCCGGGCCCGCCAGCGCGCAATCCGGGGCGCACTGCATCAACCATCAGACCGTCATCAAACGAGGTGCGTCATGAGCCAGAACGTTAGCCTGAAGGGGAAAGTCGCCGTCGTCACCGGGTCGACCTCGGGAATTGGCAAAGCGATCGCAGCCGCATTCGCGGAAGCTGGCGCCGACGTCATGTTGAACGGCCTCGGCACCGCTGACGACGAGATCAACAAGGCAGCGCTGAAAGACGTTGGCGCCCATGGCACGCGCGTGTCGTTTGCGCCGGTTAACCTCATGAAGCCCGAGGGCGCGCGCGATCTCATCTCGCGGACAAAGGAAGAGTTCGGGTCCGTCGCGATCCTCGTCAACAACGCCGGCATGCAGCATGTCGCCCCGATCGCGGAGTTTCCTGACGAGCGCTGGGATCAGATCATCGCGCTCAACCTCTCGGCGTCATTCCACACGATCAAGGCTGCGATCCCGCACATGCGCGCGGGTGGCTTCGGGCGCGTCATCAACATTTGCTCGGCGCACTCGCTCAGGGCTTCGCCGAATAAAGTCGCCTACGTTGCCGCAAAGCACGGGCTTGCCGGCATGACGAAGGTGGTCGCGCTTGAGACGGCGGAAGAGCCGATCACTGTCAACGCGATTTCGCCCGGCTACGTTTGGACGCCGCTGGTCGAGCAGCAGATCCCGGACTTCGCAAAGTCGCAGGGCATCACCGAGGACGAAGCCAAAGCGCAGATCCTCGACAAGCAGCCGTCGCGTGAGTTCGCCCGGTCGGAGCAGATCGGGGCCTTGGCGCTGTTTCTCGCAAGCGATGCGGCTGTCCAGATCACGGGCTCGAACTACACAGTCGATGGCGGCTGGACCGCGCAATGACCCCGAAAGACGCGCCGGACATTCGCGAAACCTCGTTCGGGCCCACTTGCTATCGCTGGCCGGGCGGGCCGGGCACGCGGCGGGTCAACCTTGCGCTACAAGGCGGTGGCGCGCATGGCGCGTTCACGTGGGGGGTGCTTGACCAGTTGCTCGCCGATGAGCGCATCGAGATCGACGCGATTTCCGGCACGAGCGCTGGAGCAATGAACGCCGTGGTGATGGCGGCGGGCCTGTCGCGCGGCGGGCGCGAAGGCGGGCGGACAAGCCTCGAGACGTTCTGGCGGCAGGTGAGCCGCGAGGCCGCGCTCTCGCCGATCCAGCGCACGTTGTTCGATGTGCTGACCTCTAACTGGAGCCTCGAAAACAATCCGGCGCTCGCAGCGTTCGACGTGATGTCGCGCGTGGTGTCGCCCTATCAGTTCAACCCGCTGAATTGGAACCCGCTGCTTCACATCATTGAGGGTCACGTCGACTTCGACGCGGTCCGCGAATGCGAGTGCGTGCAGCTCTTCGTTTCGGCGACGAACGTGCAGACCGGCCGCCTGCGAGTCTTCACCGGTGACCAGGTCGGGCCTGCGACGGTGATGGCGTCAGCGTGCCTGCCATGGCTGTTTCAGGCGGTGGAAATCGACGGCGTGCCGTTCTGGGATGGCGGCTACATGGGCAATCCCGTGCTTGCACCGTTTTTCGAGTGCTGCAGCTCACGCGACATCGTCATCGTGCAGGTGAACCCGATCACGCGGGACGCGGTGCCGGTGACGGCGCGCGAGATCCAGGACCGTGTCAATGAGATTTCGTTCAACGCGCCGCTCATTCGCGAGCTTCGCCACGTCGAGTTCGTCAACGAATGCGTGCGGCGCGGCGAGCTCAATCGAGATGGCTACGAGGAAGTCTTCCTGCACCGGATCGGGGGCGAGGAATTGAGCGACTTTGGCGCGGCGACCAAGCTCAACGCTGAGTGGGCGTTTCTTACGCACCTGCGCGACATCGGCCGCACATCGGCCGCCACATGGATCGACGTCAATTACGCTTCGCTCGGCCAGAAAAGCACGCTTCGCCTGAACACGATGGGCGTCGAACCGACCGAGATCAAAGGTGAGATGCCCGCCAGCCGGACCTAGTCGCGCCGGCTTTGCTTAATACCAGCCGATGCCGGAGAGGACGACGGCGACCGCAATGCAGGTCAGCACGATTGCGGCAAGCAGGTCGGCTTGTCTCATGGTGAACTGCGGTCGGTGAAAGTTCGGTCGACGATCTGGCATCCCCAGAACGTGCCAAAGCCTGCCCGCGTCTTGAAAGCCCCCGCTCTGCCGCGCGTCAGAAGGGCGCGGTGCGGAGCAATCGCGTCGTACGGAGGCTGGGCTCAAAGACCGCGCGTGATCACGCCGAGCATGAGCAGCACATAAGCTGCAAACAGCATCCAGAAACTCGCGCCGGCTGCGGCATCCGGCAGAGCGACGCCAAGTTTCGCTGCAAGGGCGGACGCTGCGAGAACGACGGTCAGAATGAACGTCAGCAGGCTCGGTGACTTCATGAGGCCCATAACGCGCTCCTTGGTTTTTGGCTGCAGAAGCTTCAACCGCCACCGCGTCGGCGGAGACTGACGTGAGTCGCAGCGGCTGGCGAGAGCGGGATCGCCGGCGGCGGCCGACCGGCGCGTCTGACCGGCTGGCACGGCGAAACGCAGCGTTAAACAGCAAATTGAGATTGGGGCTGGTAAGGCAACGTGCATCGGGCCGGCTTTAGCGGCCCTGCTCGGCCCAATACCCGGTGCCGGTGACCACAACCTCGATCGCGCCGTCTGTGATGACGGGGTGGGAGACACGCACGCCGACGACGCCGTCGTACCCTGCAGCGCGCGCTTTCTCCTGCAACGTGTCGAGCGCCCGTTGCAACGTGTCATCGAGGACGCGCTCGTAGCGGGTCATGTTGCCGCCGACCGTGTTGGTGATGGCCTCGCGCACGTCGCGCAGCACGTTGGCGCCAGTGACAGCGCATGCGGTGACGAGTGCGCCCAGCCGGATCTGTTCGCCAGGGATCGTCTCCGTCGTCACCAGCCGCACGTCAGGCCCGGCCGTCATATGGCGTCACCTGCCGGGGCCGGTGGCTTCCGCCGGCCGCCGAAGAAGATGCCGCGCAGAAGAAGGAGGAGGATCAGGACGACCAGCCCCATGCCCACCACGACGATCGGGTGTTTCTCCCAGATGAGGCGTGGATGGATCGTGCCATCGACGGCGTTCGACAGATCGCGGCCGATGATGTTTGGCGACAAGGGTCCGGATTCGCGCAAGAGCATGTTGACGGCTGCGAGCTGATCACGGCTGCCGACGATGGCGTCGCGGACGGCGGGCTTGGCGAGCGCTGTCATGCGCGCAGGTGTGTCTGCGACCAGTTCGAGGACGCGCTGGCCGGCCGGGCGCGCTAGCCCCCGCAGGTACGAGGCAAGCGACGTGAGTTCGCCGACCTCAAGACCGCGGCCAAGCCCCGTCAGTTTGTCGGGCTGCAGCTCAAACAGGATCTCGCGGGTATCGGGCGGCAACGCTGCGAGCTTGAGGGCAGCGGCGCGGTTGTCGACGGCGAGGACGCGATTGAGCGCTGCCCGCGAAAAATCGTCGGGCGCGGTCCGCTTATGGAGGCCGAGGTCGAGCACGGTTGGAAGTTTGTCGCCCGCAATCGCGCTCCACTTGAGGCCGTCGCTCAGAGACTGGCGCTCCCGCGCAATCGTCATGCCGGCATCGGAGAGGCGAGTGACTGCAGTCTGAAGGCGCCCGTCGCGCAGATACGCCATCACACCGGCCTCGCCATCCTTCGGCAGGATCAGTGCGACAGCCTCATCAAGGCGCGGGAGTTCGCGGCGGGTGAGTGTGTCGACAAACGCGCGGAACTCCGGCTGCTTTTCTGCAAGTTCCAGCGTCTTGGCGTGGGCGCGCTGAAACGACTTCCAGATGCCGACGATCTTGTCCGCCGTTGCCGCTGCGATCTCGTCGCTTTGCAGGTCGATCTGCGCCTCGATCGATTTTGCGAGTTCCATCTGGACGTTGGCCTTCGTCTCCTTGGACTTCATCTCATCGGTGATGATCGGCAGCATGCCGAACCGCAGGTCCCAGATATCCTTGGCGATCAGCGCGATACCGACCCCGCCTGCGACGACGGAGACGAGCCGGCCGAGCACAGCGCCGACCACGCGCTGCCCGAGGCGGCGCGCCATCCGCGCGAGCTGGCGCCGGACAAGCAGGACCACTGCGCCGGTGAGCCCGCCGGCATTTTCGAGGAGGACGGCTTTCGCGCCAACGCTTGCGCCGCCAGCTTCCGTGCCAACGCGGAAAGTCTCGCGAGCATCGGCCTGCACGGCGCCCGCGATCGTCGTGCCGTACCGATCACCGAGGAAGGCTTTGACGCAGGTCTCGGCTGGCCCCGCCGCATCAATCGTCGAAAGTTCGATTGCCTGGCCGATCTGTTGGCCGACGCCGGTCGACAAGCCGCTGATCGCTGTTTTGACGGCGTCGCTGCGGTAGACGCGCTCGGCGACGGCGGTTGCGAGTTCCTTAGCGCGCTTGCGGTATGCCAGCGACTTCAAAAGACTTGACCAGGACGATTCTGAGCGGACAGCGGCGGCCGCAATTTCGACCCGCTTGTCGATGACGTCGTCAATGTCGAGCTTGCGCCATTCGGCCCTGACGACGGCTTCGTAATTGACGTTGGCGAGCCCCCGATCGAGGGCCTTGCGCGTGATCGAGCGGATCGCGCTTGCGAAGGCTTGATCGTCCTGCGTCTGACAGGCGGCGTAGTCAGGTGCCGGAGACCCGGGCACAGACGCCGCGCGCGCGCCGGACTGTGCCAACGCCGGCGCGACCTGTCCCAGCATCAGACACGCGGATAGGCCCCAGCACAGGGCCAATGAGTGAGCACCGCGCCGGCCGTGCCGGCCTTCGCCTCGTCGCAACATGCGTAAATTGTCCCGCTGCCATGCGTTCCGCACAGCGTTATTCCGCACCCCTGCCGTCCAAACGGCGGCAGCCGGGCTTTACCAGTAACAGCGCGAATGCGGAGCGGCCATGGCTGGTTCCTGAAAAAGCCTCCACGCGTGCGGCAAAGGACGCATGCCGAGCGGTTTGCGGGCGCGGTTTCGCCGCCGCACCGGAACAGCGTTTCAGGGCCAAATCGCGGCTGCGACAATATCACAACAATCAACTCTTAAGTCATTGAAAATAATAGGCATGTATGCTCATCCTGAGGTGTTTTTTATTGAACTGTAACGGTTTGTGTCTTGTCACAAGTTGGACGTTTCTCGCATGTCCGCGTCGCCCGCTCCCGGACCGTTCGTGCGTTCACGAGCGGAACTTGCGCATGGGCGATTGGTCTTTGCGGGCGACGGCTTATGTCTTCAGGCGCAGTTGCGATTAACGACGTTGGTGGCCCGAGGTTTGCGAAGGCCGCAGCGCAGTTAGTCTCGTGGGCCGGATTTGGAGCGGGTCCAGACGTTCGTGTGAGAGGGTGGCACGCGGTGGCGGCTTCCAACGCAGTGACAGTTCTGATCGACTTTGACGGGACAATTGCGTCTTACGATACCGTCGATCGGCTGCTTGCGAAATTTGCCGATCCTGCCTGGCGCGACGTCGAGCGCCGGTGGGTCGGCGGCGAGATCACGTCGCGCGCCTGCATGGCCGACCAGATCGCCATGATGCAGGTGAGCCCCGCGGACCTCGACGCGTTCATTGATCAGATCGAAATCGATCGCGGCATTTTCCCGCTCCTCGACGCCTGTGCCGCAATCGGCGCCAAACCCATCATCGTGTCAGACGGTGTCGACCGCACGATCCATCGCGTGCTCGCGCGCGACGGCCTTCAGGTCGCAGTTCGCGCCAATCGGATGAAAAGTGTCGGGGCAGATCGCTGGACCTTGGAGTTTCCGTTCGCGGACGCCGCGTGCGCGATCGGAGCCGGCAACTGCAAATGCGCGACGGCTGCGACCACGTTTTCGGTCATGATCGGCGATGGCCGCTCAGACTTTTGCGTCGCCGAGCGCGCTGACATCGTGTTCGCCAAAGACAAGCTTGCGCAGCGGGCCCGCGACACGGGTCTGCCGCACATCGCGTTTGGATCCCTATCTGAAGTTGCTGACAAGCTGCCCGGCCTCGTCCAGTCGGCGATGCGCCCCATTGCAGTTCCCGAGCGTGCAGGAGTTGAGTTCAATGGATAAGTCACTGCGCTGGAGTGATCATACGCTGCTCGACTTTGCCGAGATGGACGAAGACGAGCTGATGGCGCTTGAGGCGGAGTATTGCTCGCACGGCGACACCGTCCACTACATGGAAGACCCGAAGCTGTTCGAGCGGTGCGAGGGGTCATTCCTCTATGATGGCCGCGACGTGCCGTACCTCGACTTGCAGATGTGGCATTCGGCGGTGAACTTTGGCTACGCGAACGAGCGGCTGAAGGGTGCCGTCTCCAAGCAGCTTGAAAAACTGCCGCAGGTCTCAAGCAAGTTCCTGCACCGCGAAAAGATTGAACTTGCCACGCGCCTCGCAAAGCGCGTCGAGAAGACGATGTCGATGAAGGGCCGTGTGCACTTCAATGTCGGCGGTGCGCAGGCAAATGAAGACGCGCTGAAGCTCGTGCGGAATGCGACCGGCGGCAAAGCGCGGATGTTTGCGTTTGAAGGCGGCTACCACGGGCGCACGCTCGGGACGACGGCCATCACGTCGTCGTATCGCTACCGCCGCAAATTTGGTGAGTTTCCAGACCGCGCGCAATTCATCCCGTTCCCATATTGCTTCCGCTGCCCGTACGGCAAAAAGCGCGACACCTGCGATCTCTATTGCGTTGATCAGTTCGCCCGGCTGTTCGACAGCGAGTATCACGCCGTCTGGGACGCGAAGGCTGAAGAATCAGAATTCGCCGCGTTCTTTGCCGAGCCGATCCAGGGCACCGGCGGCTACATTATCCCGCCGGATGGCTACTTCGAGAAGCTGAAGGGCGTTCTTGAAGCGCGCAAAATTCTGCTCGTCGACGATGAAGTTCAGATGGGATTTTATCGCGCTGGTAAGTTCTGGGCGATGGAACACTTCAATGTGAAGCCGGATGTGATCGTGTTCGGGAAATCGCTGACGAATGGGCTTAATCCACTGTCAGGTCTCTGGGCGCGCGAAGAGTTGATTTCGCCGGAGATCTGGGGTGCGGGTATGACGCACTCCACCTACTCCTCCAATCCGCTGGGCACCGCCGTCGCGCTGGAAAACGTGCGGATGATGGAAGAAGGCGACTACGAGACGATTACAGCCGAAAAGGGCGCCTATTTCCTCTCAGGGCTAAAGGACATCCAGGCCAAGTATCCGGGCCTTGTCGGTCAGGTCGACGGTCTTGGATTGGCGCTTCGGATGGAGCTTTGCGAGGAGGATGGCTTCACGCCGAACCCGAAACTCGCGAACGCTTTGAACCAAGCAGCGTTCCGCGGCGACATAGAATACGGCGGCAAGACGTACGGGATGGCTCTGGACGTCGGCGGCTATTACAAAAACGTGGTCGTGTTTGCACCGAACATAAACATCACGCGTGCAGAAATAGACCTTGGGCTCGGACTTTTGGATGCCTTGATGGAGCGGGTTACCCGCGCCTAATCCAGCGCGTTCAAATCGCAAACAGCGATAATCATCCACCGGATGCAACTCTATAGCGCTTTAGGCGTTGTCGGATCCGGGGCAATTCGTTCGCACATAAAACAAGAAATGCGATGACAGGGAATTTGATGAGCAATACGGATCGTGGGTACCGGTTCGACGGGGGACGTATTGGGTTTCTTCTTGCCCATGGTCTCGGTGGTACGCCAACTGAAATGCGGTATCTGGCGCTTGGGCTGTCCAAGGCCGGTTATACCGTGTCCGTGCCACAGCTGGCAGGTCATGGCGGTACGGAAGACGATATTCGCAAGTCGACTTGGCAGGACTGGTACGGGACGCTTGATCGCGAACTGACGCAGCTCAAGTCCGAATGTGACCTGGTCTTCGTCTGCGGGCTTTCGGGTGGCGCAATCCTGTCGCTCAACCTCGCTGCTGACCGCGGAAGCGACGTTGCAGGCGTCATGCTTCTCGCACCGACCTTCCGGCTCGATGGCTGGTCGATCCCCTGGTACGCGCGCTATTTCGATCTCGTGCTGACGAAGTCGTTCGCCAACCTCATTCCGTTTGTCGAGCGCGAGCCTTACGGCATCAAAGACCACCGGCTTCGCCACATGGTCGCCGAAGCGCTTGCGAACCAGGATACCGACGGCGAGGCAGGTCTCTACTGCACGCCGGGCGGCACGATCCTCGAATTGCGCTGGCTGACCGACGTCGTGAAGCGCAAGCTGCCAGGCATCAAGCTGCCGATCATGATCATGCACCCGCGCTTCGATGACCGCGCGAGCTTGAACAACACCGCCTACCTGCAGCGCCATCTGGGCGGCCTCGTTGAGACCGTCGTCCTCGACGACTGCTACCACATCGTCACGATCGACCGGCAGCGCGACATCGTCCTTGAGCGCGTCAAACGATTTGCGTCGTATGAGCTGGCGGCCCGCGGGGTCGGAGCAGATCCAACGCCGCAGTCTCTGCCTGCGCCGCGCCGTGCTGATGAAGCGGCAGAAGGTGGCTCAAGCAATATCGCAGCCGCCTAAGCTGGCTGTCGGAAAGAAATGGGCTGGCGCGCGGAGTTCGCTGCCAGCCCGATTTGGAAACGTCGCAGACTTCAAGCGGGCTCTAAGACTGGGCGTTGTCGCAGCTTGGAAGCGTGTCAGGTGCGCGCCGCCAGATGAGCGTACGGCTCAGAAACTTGAGGCCAAGGTAACCGGTCACCGCGAGACGGTTACGCGATTGCAGTTCGATGGCGACGTCGTACGACTTTCCGGTTTTCGGATCGTAGATCCAGCCGTTGTCCCATCCGCCGCCGCCTTGCTGGGCGAGACGGCCGATGACTTGCAAGCCGCAGATCGGCCGGTTGCGGCGCGCTGATTTGGGATTGTTGCCATCGGTCAGTGGCCGGCCGCGTTTGTCATTGGGCTCCGCGAGCCAGGCAATGCGGCCGCAAAGCGCCTGGCCGCACCTGATGATGCGGACAGCACCTTTGCCGCTGTCATCGTACCAGAGGCCCTCGACCTCGGCGGCGGACGCCGGGCCGGCGGACACAAAAAAGCCGGTCACTCCGGCCATAGCCAGCGCACGCAATACGGTGCGCCCTGAACGCTGAGAGGATCTGCTGCCCATGGGTGTCATTCACTCCTCGATGTGACGCGGGATTGGGAACACGAAACCGCGGAAGTCGGCGCGCCGTCGCCTGCGCCTCTGGCCTCCGGCTCTGATCGTCGAAACGAGTAGCCGGGGGACTGGTTGCAATCCGCGTCTGAGACCAAACATGGCTAACAACCCTGTCCTGTGGTCATTGACACGGCGACCGCCTAAAGAAAGGCCGAGCGCGCCAATAGCGCGCGAAACTTGCAAGCAGTGTTGGCTGGCGCGCCAAGCGCGCACGGCCGATGAGCCGAAGACCTGGTAAGCGGGCAATACGATGCCTGCAGCGTGGACGCGTAAATGGTTCTTACCCTCGCCTTCAGAAACCTGTTTCACGATCGGGTTCGCCTCATCGTTACGATCGTCGGAATCCTGTTCTCGATCGTGCTAGTGGCCGTGCAACTTGGGCTTTATTTCGGCGCAAGCCGGATCATTGTTTCGATGATCGAGCGCGCGGACGGCCAGCTCTGGATCACTGCCTACGGTGCAAAGAGCTTTGAAGAGTCCGACGTCCTGTCAGGCCGCGAGAGATATGCCGCGCTTTCGACGCCCGGCGTCAACCGCGCGATCCCCGTCGTTGCAGCTTTCACGCGCTGGAAGAAGAGCGATGGCGGCGCGCAGCTTTGCGTGGTGGTTGGAACGGATGCAGCGGACGGTGCGCTTGCACCCTGGAATATCGTCGACGGGAGCCTTTCCACGATCAAGCTCCCCGATGGCGTCGCGGTTGACGAGACGTACTTTGAAAACCTCGGTGTGACGAAGCTCGGCGACACGGCTGAGATTAACGGCGCGCGCGTCCGCGTGACCGCAGTGACCAAAGGCATTCGATCGTTCACGACAACGCCGTTCATTTTTACGACGCTCGATCGCGCGCGCTCTTTACTCGGCATGCCGGCAAACTCCGCCTCGCATTACGTCGTCCAGCTTGATCCCGGCGCCGATCCACTTCGCGTGCGCACCGAGCTGCAAAAGCGCCTGCCGGATGTCGAAGTGCTCACCCGCGATGAGTTTCACGCGCGCAGTCTCGACCACTGGTTGTTTGGGACCGGCGCCGGCGTCGCGCTCATCGGGGGCGCCATCCTCGGCATGCTGGTCGGCACGGTGATCGTTGCTCAGACGCTTTACTCAAGCACCAAGGACCACTTGAACGAGTTTGCGACGCTGCGCGCGCTCGGATCATCGTCCGGCTATATTCACCGTGTGATCCTTGCGCAGGCGGGGCTCAGCGCTGTGATCGGCTATGGTCTCGGAATGGCCATTGCGATCGCGATTGTGATGGCGAGCCAAAATACGGCCCTGCCAATCGTTATGACGCCGACGCTCGCTGGTATTCTTTTCGCGCTGACGCTCGGCATGTGCGCGATCTCCGCGGTTTCGGCGATTGTCAAAGTCACGAAGATCGATCCAGCGATGGTGTTTTCACGATGACAAAACCGGTGATCGCGAAAGCCAATCACATCGTCAAAGAGCTCGGCCAGGGCGCGAGCAAGGTGACGGCGCTGCGCGACGTGACGCTGACGCTGCACGCGGGTGAGTTGACGCTGCTTATGGGACCTTCGGGAAGCGGCAAGACGACGTTGCTGTCGATCCTTGGCTGCATCCTGACGCCGACGACTGGATCGGTGTCGATCGCGGGCGAGAAGACGGACGGGTTGTCGGCTGAGAAGCTCGCCGACCTTCGCCGGCGGCATGTCGGCTTCATCTTCCAGTCCTACAACCTCTTCCCGACGCTAAACGCGATGGAGAACGTGCGCCTCGCCCTCGATGTGCGTGGCGGCGCCAAGGGTGAGACGATGCAGCAGGCCGAAATGGCGTTGCGTGAAGTCGGGCTTGGTCATCGCTTGCGCAACTACCCCGCGAATCTGAGTGGCGGCGAGCAGCAGCGCGTTGCCGTCGCACGCGCCATCGCGACCGCGCCATCGCTCATCCTCGCCGACGAGCCGACAGCCGCGCTCGACAGCGAGAACGGGCACGCCGTGATGCAACTCATGGCGGAGATCGCAAAGAATGAAAGCCGGGCCGTGCTTGCAGTCACGCATGACCCGCGCACACACGCTTATGCGGATCGTGTCGTGCGCATTGAGGATGGACGGATCATCGGCGACGAGCGCCGCGCAAAAGCGGAAGGCAACGTTGCCCAATACGACCTAACAAGGAAGCGAAAGAGCCATGCCTAGGATCGACTCCACGCTGACCACGCTTGCCGTCGCAGCAATCATCGCGGGCAGCATCGTCTACACGGTCCAGTACCTGAACAACGCGCCCGGCGGTCTTCAGGCGCTCGGCTTGAGCAACGTTATGGCGGCGAACGCAGCCGAGGCAAAGCAAAGCGATGGCGGTGCTGCAGGCCAGCCGGCGACCGCGCAAGGCGAGTGGGCTGCGACGGCTGCAGGCAAGGTTGAGCCCGAAGGTGGCGTCATCCGCGTCGTGCCTGAAATGTCCGGCGTCGTCACCGACGTGCTCGTCAAGACGGGCGACAAAGTGAAGGCCGGCGATCTATTGTTTGTGCTTCGCGACGACGAGTTGCGCGCGCGTTGGCAGGCAGCCCGCACTGAGATTGATGTGCGCAAACGCGAACGCGCCGAAGACCCGATCGACGAGGAAGAGGGCAACGCGAACGCCAAGAAGTCGGAAGAGCCGAAACCGAAGCCGCGTGCCGATGCGGAGGATGCACTTGGCGATGCGCAGTTGAAAGCCTACGAGGCGCAGCGCGCTCTCGACGACGCCTACATCGCTTGGCGGAAGGGTAACGCGTCGGAAGAAAGCATTGAGCCCAACCGCAAGGCGTTGGCCGACGCGCGTCAGGCGCTCGAGACGGCGCGCAAAGCGGCGGCGGACGTCCGTGCCAACCCCGATACGGCGCTGCCGACGCGTTTGGAAGGTGGACTTGAATCGGCGCGGAATGATCTGGCGGTCATCGAGACGATGTTGCAGCGCGCCCGCGTCAGGGCCCCGCGCGATGGCATCATCCTCGACGTGGAAGCCAAGGTGGGCGAGATGCGCACGCCGTCCCCTCAGGCCCCCGCCATCGAGCTCGGCAACACCGATGAGCTGATCGTCCGCTCAGAGCTTGAGGAGCGCGACCTGACCGCTGTCCAAAAGGGGCAACGTGTCGTCATCAGATCGAATGCGTTTCCGGGTCAGGACTTTGCCGGCACAGTGCGCCTCGTCGCGCCATCGCTCTCGGCGCCGAAACTGTCAGGCCGTGGGCCGCGCGCAGCATCCGACGTCGATGTGGTTGAGGTTGAGATCAGCTTGGACGGCAAGCCGCCGCTCATCACGGGCATGCGAGTTGATGTGTTCTTCAAACAGCCTGGCGCGAAGGAACAAGCGAGCGCCAACTGACGGCGGTGTCGCCAAGACTAATTTCATCGCAAAATCGCCGCCGGATAGAGATCCGGCGGCGGTTCTGTTTTCAGTCGTCGGAACGCGCGGGGCTTAAGCCGCTGCGTTCCGAGCGGTCTGGTCGATGTGCTGCGCGAGCGCATCGTCGATGCCGAGACGGCTTGCGAGGATCGCAAGAAACGTCTGCTCGGCGTCGGTGTCCGGATCGATCGCCACGCGCGCTGCGGTGTAGATCCGCAGCCCATCTTCCGGTTTCGTCACGCCCGCCGTCAGGTCGTCGATTGTGGCCGGGCTGTTTAATTCCCGCGCCAGGAACTCTTCGGCTTCCGCATCCATGCCGGATTCGGAAAGCGTGCCGATGATCCGCTGCTGCTCATCGGCATCGATCCGGCCGTCCGACGCAGCGGCTGCGATCATCGCGCGGATGTAGCGGATCGCATCATCGTTTGAGACGGTCTGCTCTTCGAAGCCTGAGCCTTCCGGAGCTGGCTCCGGCTCGACGCTGCCGTCGGAGATCAGCGGCTTTCCGGCCTGGTAATTCTGATACGCCTTGTAGGCGAGCCCGCCGATGAGGGCTGCGGCACCAACCTTCGCGGCCGAACCCGCAAGCGAACGGCCGGTCTGCGTGCCAAGTACCAGAGCACCGAGCCCGCCAAGCGCGACACCGGTGCCAAGCTTGTTGTTGGCCATGAACTCCTGCAGTTGACTCATGAGGTCGGCGCCCGACTTGCCGCCGGTCACATTCTCAATGGCCTGGCCGGCACCCGTTGCCTCGCCAATCCGGCCCGCGCCTTCGCGGACGCCGTCGGTCGCCTGGCCGAGGATGGCGCCAAGCTGGCCGAGAATGCCGCCGCCCTGGCCGCCGTCGCTGCCCGCATCACCGCCCTTTTGCTGGAGCTGGTTCAGAAGGTCGCCTATGCCGCTGCCGCTGGAGCTGCCTGCACCATCGCTGCCCTGCTGTCCGCCGAAGTTGCGGGCAAGGTCATCGAGGCTGAAGCCACCGCCGCCGCCTTGTGCCTGTCCCCCGGCGTTCGCATCGCCACCGGGCACGTTCACGCCAAGCTGGCTCAGTAAATCTTCGAGCCCCCCAGCTCCCCCTGTCTCCTGGTTCTGACCCTTCTGTGCGCCACCGCGCATGATCTGGTTGAGGATGCTTTTGGCGTCGAACATTACGAAACCCTTCCTTCGCCGCCGCAGTTTGTCTGCGGCCGGTACAGGTTAGGCTGGATGGACTGAGCCCGGCAAATGGCGCCCTGTCACATGTGGGCGCAGGGGTCTGAGGCTCGGCGTGAGTCTTGCGCTAGCGCGCGAGCATTGCGCCCGGCGCCAGTGGCAGTGCGCCTGTTGGCGTCGGTACTATTGCCGGGTTCGGACGTGATTGCCGCCTCCGCCGGCGGCCTTTGCGCTTGGCAAGCCGACGCGCGAGATAGGGCGCCCGCATGGGATCGCTCAGCCAGCCGGCGAGCCCGATGAAGAAGAAGAAGTAGGCGTGCATTGCGTTCCAGAAGTGCACTGTGCACGCGATCAGGCAGAGCGCGATGAAGCTGAACAGCCAGGCTTTCATCGCCCGAAGCGCGCGGGGATCGTTCATCCGCGGCACGCGCAACGCCATCGATCCGACGTGCAGCGCGAGGCCGATCACCAGCAGGAGGAACGCCGGAATGCCGGTCCGCATCGCGACCACCAGCCAGTACGCATCGACACTGTCTGAGATCATCCACCACGGCCGTTTCCAATCAGCGAGACCTAGGCCGAGCCAGGGGTTCTCCCAAACGTTCTTGAGGCCGTGTTCCCAGATGACCGTCCGGTAGTACCCGGTCCAGTTATCAAGCGTCAGGCTTGTTGCGATGATCATTATCGGCGTGCGGTTGGCGACGATGGAGATCAGGATGTAGCCGAGCACGATCGCGCACAGCGTCAGGATGATGCGCGCCTTGAGCCCGCGCGTGACCTTGTCCCAGACGACAAACGCGCCCTGGATCATCACGCAGAGGATCGGTGCCGACGAGAGCGCGGAAAACGTCGTCAACGCAATGAGCCCGCATTGCCGGATGCGCTTGGTGAGGCGATGGCCGCTGAACCAGACGAGGCCGATGGTGGCGGCTGCAAACGTGCCGAGGTGGATCGGGTGGTCGAACGTGCCGTAGGCGCGCGTCAGGCCAAGCCGCGTCTCGAGGCGACGCTCATGCTCGTATCCGGTGACCTGCTGCAGGTAGTCGTGCGTGAAGTGCGCGCCGAAAATTGTCTCAGGTAGCGCAAAGCAAAGTGCGGCCATCGCTGCGAGGACCAGCAGGTCGAGCGTGGCGCGGAAGCTTTCGAAGTCGCGGATGTAGGCGCGCGCGATGATGTAGGCGCCGAAGCTCTCGAGCGCGATCGAACCACCATAGACGAGACCGCGCATGTCCTCGCTGTGGAGGTCATAGACGTACATGCTCCAGCATCCGTAGAGCAGCAGCAGAATATCGAAGAGGCGAAGGCGCGTGTCCGGCTGGCTGATGACGCGCAGGAATGCAAACGGCGCGAGCGCAAGGATCGCGAAGCGGTGCGGCGGCAGGCGAAGCTCGCTCACCTCGAGCGAGAGCTCTGTCGGGCACAAGAAGCTGCCGATCAGTAGGATCAGCGGGAACGGCGCGCGTTTCAGGGTCCGGAACATGAGCGCTCTTTCGGCCGCGGTTGCGCGCAGCCGGGCCTAGTGGGCGTTCTTGCCGCGAACGACGGCCCAGATCGTTTTGACGATGATGTTGAGGTCGAGCAGCACCGACCATTGCGCGATGTATTCAAGGTCGCGCTCAACGCGTGCACGCAGATCAGAATCCCGTCCGATCTGCCCGCGGGCACCGGAGATCTGCGCAAGGCCCGTGATGCCGGGTTTCACTTGCGCACGGTTTACGTACTGGCTCAGCAGGTCGGCCCATGTGTCATCGTGGGCAACCGCATGCGGCCGCGGCCCGACGAGGGACATCTCGCCAACGAGCACGTTCCAGAGCTGCGGCAGTTCATCGAGGCTCGTTCGGCGCAGGAAGCGTCCAACGCGCGTCGTGCGATCGTCGTCGCGCTTGGCCTGTTCGATCGTCTCGCCGTCTTCAAGCACGTGCATCGTGCGGAATTTCAGGACGTGAAAGACGCTGAGGTTCATGCCGCGTCGGCGCTGGCGGAACAGGACAGGGCCTTTGCTGTCGAGCTTGATGGCGGCGGCAATCAGCGCGAACACAGGCGCGAGCGCAATGAGGAAGAGGCTTGCAAGCACGAGGTCTTCCGCGCGCTTTGCGATCGGGCGCCAGTCCGCATGCGGGTTCTGTTTGACGTCGAGCATCCCAAGCGGCCCAAGGGCGGAAACCTTGTGGCTCGATTGCGGATCCACGAGGTCGGATGCCATGTGGGTGACGACATGCAGGCTGACCGGCAATTGTTCGAGCTTCCGCGCGATCTGCGCCACGCGGCGGTCGGCTGACTGCGGCAGCGCGATAATCACCTGGTCGATTTCGCCACGGCGGCCGGCCGCGATCAGGTCGTCGATCGTCCCCATAACCGTCAGGCCTTCATCGTTGACGCGGCCCGGCGTTCCGCGATCGTCATAGACGCCGACAAAGTTCAGACCGTCCGGACCGTTGGTCAGGAAGTCGGCGGCGCGGCGCGCAATGATGCCTGCGCCATAGACGCTGATCCGCGTGTTGAAGCGACCGTCAATTGCGAGATTCCGCAAGACGCTGGCGGCGATAACGCGATGCCCGAAAACCAGCACGAAGCTCAGCGCGAGCCAGGTCAGATACCAGATCAGCATGTGCGCGTCGTAAGACTCGAGCGGGAGGCCGAGGCCGAGACTCGCTGCGAACGCAAAGACCAGCGCAATGGCGATGCGCGGCGGCTCCACGGGCAGGCGATGGATGCGGCGCGGGTCGTAGAAATTCCAGGCGCGCAGGCAGACGTTCACGATCAGCGCTGCGATCAGGCCGGTCTGTGCGATCTCGAGCGGCTTGATGTTGAGTTCGCCGTAGGCACCGTAGATGTAGGCGGGAAGCGCTGCGCCAACCGCGACGAGGAGGCAGTCGAGTGCCGCGACGACATCAACTGCGACCTGGCGCGACCAGGCCTTCTTCTGCGGCGCTGGCGTATAGCCGCTGCCGTCTGAAGCCTCAAAAGAATCCGCTGTTACCTGAACTGTCATACGCGCACCCGCCACACGATTTCGCAGATGGAAACCGGCCTTGGTTTTACGCGATTGCGCTTAAATATCTTTTGAGATCGATGCTCATAACGCCGAAGGTTTCTGCTGAGTTTCGTTTACTTTTGAAAGCGCTGACCAGCAAAACGCGCGTCTAGGTGCGGTCGGCCGGCGTTCCAAAAAAAGAGGGGCTGTCGCGGGATTATGCGGCTTGAGCCCGTCTTTCGACGGCGCGGTCGTCGAGCCCAATGCCGGCGAGGTATTCGCCAGGCTCGACGCGGCTCATGACGAGCCCCTGGACTTTCACTTCATTCGGTCCGAATGCGCGCAGCGCCTGTTTGACGAAAAGGCGGGAGGTCTGGCGCCAGCGCACAACCATAAGAATGCGATCTGCGAACTCTGCAAGGATGCGCGTATCCGCGACCGGCAGCACCGGCGGTGCATCGATCACGATCATGTCGAAGTGCTCGCGCAGCGTCGCCATGAGGTCGGTCATTGTGCGGCTGCCGAGAAGTTCGGTCGGCGCGGTCTCGGGCGGCTGGCCGGCATAGGCGCCGAGCACGTGCAGCCGCGTTCCGCCGTCATGCAGGATCGCGTCACTCGGTGCGGCGCGGCCCGCAATGATGTCTGCGAGGCCCGGCTTCTGCGAGATGCCAAGCGTGTTGGTCAACCGGCCGTAGCGCAGATCACCATCGATCAGGAGCGTGCGCTGACCCGTCATTGCAAATTGAACGGCGAGGTTGGACGCAAGCGTCGTCCGGCCTTCGCCTGCAAGCGACGACGCCAGCAGCAACACGCCGCTTGGCATGCGTGCGTTGACGGCATGCTGGAGGGATCTGACCGCCTCTGAGTAGTGGCTCCTAGGCTCGGCCAGGATCCAGCGCGCCGCGCGAAGGGCATCGGCTTCGCCGGCATCGCCAAGGTCCGGCAGCGAGCCGACTTGCGCGACGGCCAATTCCTTTTCCGCTTCCGTCGCGCCATCGAATCCCGGGCGCAGCACCTCGAAAAGAAACGCGCCTGCAAACGCGACGGCGAACCCGCCAATGAGCGAGAGGATCACGATCTGCTTCCGCTTCGGCCCGGAGGGCTTGAGCGGCACGCTCGCACGCTGGACGATGCGCGAATCGGGAAACTCAAGCCCGAGCGACTGTGTCGTCTGCTTGCTCCGCGTCAGAAGTTCCTCGTAGAGCTTCCGCGTCGCCTCGACCTCGCGGTCCAGTTCGCCGAGCTCCCACGTCTTATCCTTCGACGCCGAAATCCGCGCCTTCAGGTCCTTCAGGTTCTGCTCAAGCTTCGCCTGACGGTCGGTTGCGATGTCAGATTCTGTTTTCAGGTTCTGGATGATCGCGCGCGTCTCGCGATTGAGCTGGCTTTCAGCCTTCGCGACATCAGCAGCCGCGCGCTTGATTTCAGGGTGGCGCGGGCCGTACTTGGTCTCGAGTTCCGCCTGCTTGCGCAACGCTTTTGCGAGTTCGTCGCGGAGCACGCGCACCGTCGCGCTTTTCAGAACACTGCTCACGGTCTCGAGTGTTTCGCCGCGGCTGATCATGCTGCGCGCCTGATCGAAGCGTGCGCGCGTCTCCGCCGTCTCGGCTGATGCTTTCACCAGCGCTTCCATCTCGCGGTTCAACTGGCGGTCGAGCACAAAGCGGCCATCGGCATCGAACAGGTCGTTTTTCGCCTTGAACGTTTCGAGCTTGCGCTCGGCGACGTTCAGCTTCTCACGCATGTCGACGATCTTTTTGTTCAGAAGGTCGGTTGCGAGTTTGTTGGCGCCGGTCTTGGCGTTAATCTGGTCTTCGAGATAGGTCGCGACGATCGTATTGACGATCTGGGCTGACTTGGTCGGGCTCTCGGATACGAATGTCACTTCGATCAGATGCGAGTTCCGAATGCGGCTTGTTTTCAGCCGTTCGAGGTAGGCTTGCAGCACGGTGTCGCGGGATAGCGCGCGCTCGCCGCCTGCCAGCGTCTTGAGATAGTCAGCCACGCTCGGGTCGGCACCGGAGACTGCGCTCTGCGCAAGTTTGTCGAGCGGGGAGGGCGGTGCAGGCTGCGGCATCGCGGTCGACGGCTTGACGCCGAACAGCGCGCTGATCGAAGGAAACGACCACCCCTGCTCGTTGAATTCCGGATCGCGGCGAAGCCCGCGCTTGTCGATGACGCGCAACGCAAGCGTGCTGGAGCTTAGGATCTCGACCTCGGTCTCGACGGCCTGGGTGTTGACGCTGATCTCCTGGATGACCTCGTCGATGTCGACGATCTTTTTCTTGCGCTGCTCAACCTGCACGGTTGCGACGGCGACATAGGTGTTAGGCATCGTCAGCGAGAGCTGCGTTGCGATCGCAGCCGCCGTCAGTGTGACGGACAGGATGATCCGCCAGTGCCGGCGCAAGATGCGCAGCATATCTTCAAAGCCGAAGCCTTCTTCGACTTCGTCTTCGTGCTGTGAGATGTCCCCCGAACGCTCCATACGGTCCGATATTATTGTTATTGTTTAGAAGAGCAGCTTTGCCCCGAGCCAGATTCGATTTTCGACGATGGCGTCATCGCTGAGGTTGGATGTTCGATCGATGTGTTCCAGGGCTGCATTGAAGTGCACATGCTTCGAATGCAGGTATTCCATCCGCAACGCGCCGCTGAGCCGATAGTCAATCCGATCGGAATTCAGATACTCCGACATTCGGTATGCCCCATCTATCGTGAAGACCAGGTTTCTAGTCGCCTCCAATTGCAAGGTAAGGGCGGCAGTTGTTGCGATAGAACCTTGTTCTGATGTGGTAAAGTCGAACTCGCGCCGGGCGGCAGCTATGAGCGTCGCATTTTGCGTCGCAATCCACCGTGCACTGAGTTCAAATAATCCCTGACCGGCTGTATCAATTTGAGGATCGTCAAACTCTCGAAAGCCGTAACCCGCAACAAAACTCCAATGAAGAATTGCAGACGACTCCGCTTTCACGCCGACGACGAAATCGACGCCCCAGTTATCGCCCTCATAACCCGTGTTGTTGCTTGGCTTGAGCGTCCGCATCCCACGAATACGGCTGGTCACTGAGTAGCCGGGCGAGAACCGGTATTTGAGCTTTATGTCAGACGCGAGGATCTGCGTGTCGCGGTAGTCCTGGTCGATGTTATCGCCGTCAAGGCTGGTGACGTCGGCGAAGTCAACGCTTTCGTAGCTCGCGCCGAGTGTGCCGGAGAGCCGGCCGGCGTCACGCGTAATCCCGACCGACGCTTTGTTGCGCCAGGCAGCCGTCTTCTCGCGGGCCCGCAGCGGCGCATCCTTCGCAAGCCGCGTCTCGTGGCGGTAGTCGCTGAGCAGGCTCATTGAAATCGTATGCGCGTGGTCGATCTCCAGCGCGCCATCCACGCTCCCAAATCCATTGACCTCGTTCAGGTCCTTTCGGGAGGCGTACTCCGCGATGTTCCCGCCGAAGTTGAAGTTCAGATGGTGGCGTTTGAACTGCGAGACGGCCCGCACCCGCGTATGCAACTGGACGGAGAAGTCAGAAACGCGGTCATCGATTGTGCCGTAGACATTGTCTTCGAAGACAGAGCGCACTTCGCCGGACGGCAGGATCAGGTAGTTGCCGAAGCGGATCCCGTCAGGCTTGTAGGGTTCACGGTTGCGTTCATCGACGGCTTGAGCGCCGAAGATCTTGCGATTGTCCCAGTGCTTGAGGCGTTGTTGCGCAGCTTTCGTGCCAGCGAGGATGCCGGCATCGCTATCGAGATCGAGCGCAAGGGCTGCGCGCGGCACGGCGAGGGCAAGCCCTGCTGCGAGCGCGATTGAGGCGACGCGTGACTTGGTGAGAGCGGCCCGCAAGGCCATCGCGGTTCCCCTGTCTAGAAGAACCGCTCGGGCACGCGGATGTTGTCGCCCGGCTGGACGAGCGCTGTGCTCGGCATGCGCACTTTGACAGGCTCGCGCTGTCCGGCCCGCATCAGCAGGACGTAACCCTCCTGCGCGCGGTACGTGTAGCCCCCGGCGACCGCAATCGCGTCGCGGAAGGTCAGGCCTGCCTTAAACGGGTACTCGCCGCCGCGGCGGACTTCGCCGTGCACGAACACCGGTCGGTAGTTCAACACATCAATCGTCGTGCGCGGGTTTTTCAGGAAACCGTCGGCGAGCCGGCGGTTCAGCGCGCGGCGGAAGGCATCAAGCGTCAGCCCGCTTGCGCGGACGCGCCCGAGCAGCGGCATCGCGACATGCCCGTCGGCGCCGACTTCAAATGTGCCTGAGAGGTTCGGCTCGTCGAAAACGGTCACGCGAAGCTTGTCACCGGGCGAGAGCGTGGGCGTCGGTAGCGCCTTGCCCGGCGCACCGAGATCGGCCCAGGGCGCGCTCATGTTCGTCGCGCAGCCGCCGGTAATGAGCGCCGCAGCCGCAATGGCCACCGCGAACAGCGAACGCAATTGACGCATTGCGCCAGTCATCGCACTCAACCCCCAAACGCAGAACGAGCTGTCCGAACCCGCTCGCTGACCCTGCCAAATCGACGTGAAAGCCGGTTTAATCTGATGGGCTCAGATTGATGCAATCGCGTTAGGCCGAGCGTTACCGGGGCGGTGCTAAGAGGGGAGACACGGGAAATCGCGGGGGATGTCTGTGCAAGCTGTTGCGAAAACGAGTGCCGGCGCGGCGGCTTACGCGGACAAGACGGCCGCGTACTTCGTTGGCGCACGCGCGGACTTCTGCGCGAAGCTGCCGGCCAATCCCGATGCGCGCATCCTTGAGATCGGATCGGGCAGCGGTGAGACAGCCGCGCTCATCAAAGCTGCGGGCAAATGCGGCTATTACGCAGGCGTCGAGCTGTTCGCCGATGCCGCCCGCCAGTCTGAAGACCGCATCGACACCGTGCTTGTCGGTGATGCTGCAACCGTGCCGCTCGCCTTTCCCGATGGCCACTTTGATGCGCTTATCCTGTCTGAGGTGCTTGAGCATCTGGCCGACCCGTGGGCCGTGCTCCGCCGCGTGGCGCCGCTTATAAAGCGCGGCGGCCTCGTGCTGGCCTCAAGCCCGAACGTGGCGCACTGGCGCGTGCTTCGAACAATTGCGTCAGGCGACTTTCGCCACGAGGCAAGCGGCGTTTTTGATCGCACGCACCTGCGCTGGTTTACACCGAAGACCTTCGCCAAGCTGTTTGAGGACACGGGCTTTGCGATTGAGACGCTTGGGCCCGTAACGCCGTTTGCTGCGCGCACGCGCGCGATCTCAAAGCTGACCGGCGGCCGGCTCGACTATCTCTTCATGACGCAAATCATGATCGCGGGCCGCAAGGTCTGACGCGGCCGGCCGTTAAAGCCGGTGCACCGAGGCAAGGCCGCGCACGATGTCGTATTCGCAGTAGATGTGCGCAGTCTCCGCGTTCGCCGTCACGAACAGGAACGGGTTTTTGTAGCGCGCTTCCCACAGCCTGTGGTGGACCTGCCAGATGGCGACGTCGAGGCTCGCCTTGCCGATCTCGAGGGCAACTTTTGCGGGGTCGGCCCAGGCTTTCTCTGGTACGCGCAATGGGCTCTCGGCGCCGTGCTGTGCGCAGGCTGCTATCGCCTTGTCGCGGTAGGCGGTCACGATGATGCTGCTGGTGGCGTCACGGTACAGGTAAATGTGCGAGCCGACTTTCGCCGTCGCCAAAACCGCCAGCACGATGACGATAAACCGGAACATGCACGCTGCCTGATGAGCCTGAAGTCAGAACAGTGCGCGGTCATGGTTAAGGCTTCGTTAGAACGTTCACCGGATCGGCGCGTTGGAGGCTGCTAAGCCAGCAGCTTGCCGATGCGGCTGGCGGCCTCGCGAATGTTTTCGATGCTGTTTGCGTAAGAGAAGCGGATGTAGCCTTCGCCGTTGATGCCGAAACTGGGCCCCGCGACAGTCGCGACGCCGGTGTCTTCCAGCATCCGGTCTTGCAGACCCTTCGCGGACTGACCGGTGCCGGTGATGTTGGCGTAGGCGTAGAACGCGCCGCCGGGTTTGATGCATGAGACGCCGGGCAGGCCGTTCAGCAGATCGACGATCACGCCGCGCCGCTCGTCGAACGCTTCGACCATCGCGATGGCTTCGTCCTGCGGTCCTTCGAGAGCTGCGATGCCGGCGTGCTGGGTCGGCGCGTTGACGCACGAGTGCGCGTTGACGCAAAGGCGGACGACCGGCTCGATCAGCGCGTCCGGCCAGATCGAATAGCCGAGCCGCCAACCGGTCATCGCATACGTTTTCGACCAGCCATCGAGCACGATCAGCCGGTCGCGAATTTCAAGGTAGGACAGCAGCGTCGTGTGGGACTGCCCATCATAGAGCATCCGGCTGTAGATCTCATCTGATAGGATCGCGACGTCAGGATGGTCCGCGAGACCTTTAACGAGCTTGTCGAACTCAGCCTTTGGCACCGCACCGCCCGTTGGGTTGCCGGGGCTGTTGAGGATAATCAGCCGCGTCGCCGGCGTGATGAGGCTGAGGACCTCATCGGCACTGAAGGCAAAACCGTTCTCTTCGCGCAGCGGGATCGGCACGGGCGTCGCGCCCGTGTACGTGATCATCGACCGATAGATCGGGAAGCCAGGGTCCGGATATAGGATCTCGACGCCCTCACCGCCGAACATGAGCATCGCAAAGAACATCGTCGGCTTGCCGCCCGGCATGATGCAGATGTTTTCAGGGCTCACCTCGACGCCGTTGCGGTTCGCCTGATCGCGCGCCACCGCCTCGCGAAGCGGCAGGATGCCTTGCGCCGGCGTGTAGCCGTGATGCCCGTCGCGGATCGCCTTGATGGCGGCTTCCGAGATATGCTGCGGCGTCTTGAAGTCCGGTTGGCCGATGCCGAGGTTGATGATCGAGCGGCCTTCGCGGGTGAGGGCTTCTGCGCGGGCGAGTACCTGAAACGCGGTCTCCGTGCCAAGGTTTTCGAGGTTTGGCGCAAGCTGCATGACGGTCTCCGTGCGTCGCGCGCGCGGCGACAGCAACGGCGCGGCTGACATGTGCCGCAGGGTCGAGGGCCGGGCGATTGGAATTGAGTCTCGATGATGTAGCTGGCCTGCCGCCCACGTTGCAATTGCTCGATTGGCGGCGGCGCGTTGCTGCGCTCTATCTGGCAGTCCGCACGGCGGGAAATCCTGAGGCTGCCTGGCAGGCGTGGATGCAGGGGCGGACGGCGCTCTATCGGCGGCACCCGCAATCGCCCCTGCCGGCCGAGGTGCGCGCCAAAGGCCGTTTGCCACTCTTCTTCGCCTACGACCCGGCGCTTCGGTTCGTTGTTGATGTCGCGGTAATCAAGACGCCGCCGCGCGCGCGGACAGTCGATGTCGGCGATGATGGCGCGCTCAGCCTGACGCCTGCGTTGCAGACGATAGGGCTCGCGCAACCGCTCGGCGCAGAACTTACGATCTTTGCTCTCGGCGGATACGGCGGCGGGCTGTTGCTTGCATTCAAAGATGCGACCAGCGGGGCGGAGACGTATGGCGGCGGGCGCTACCTGCTCGACACGATCAAGTCCGCTGATCTTGGGCTCGCCCGCGACGGCCGCATGATCCTCGACTTCAATTTCGCCTACCAACCCTCGTGCTGCCACGCGCCAACGTGGGTGTGCCCGCTCGCGCCACCCGAAAATACGCTCGGCGCTGCAGTCCGCGGTGGCGAACGGCTCTAGTTTACGCCGGCGCGCTGGTTGACCACGACGCGGCCGCTTTGGCCACGGCGGATCAAAAACATGTCGGCGTTGCTGACTGGGAACGCTTCGCCAAGCGGCTGGCGCTGACCGCTGTTGCCGGAGAACAGAAACTCAACGCGGCCCGGTTGGCAGACGGTGTGCGTTGCCTCAACGCGCGGGTCGATCCGATGCTCGTCCGAGCCATAGCGATAGGTGACGCGCGCACCCGATGTGTTGCGCACCTTAAACGTCATCTTGAGCGCGTCCGGCCGGCCAAACAACTGGACGGAAATGTAAGTCCGCGTTTCAGGCGCCTTCGCGACACCAACACCGATCTCGGTCACGTAGCGGCGCAGAAGGTTGCGGCGATGGCCTGGAGAATTCTTCCAGCCGGTCATGGCAAGGCTTGCAAGCTGGCGGCTCTTGAAGCCGCGGCTGTCGCGATTGAGCGCGAGGTTTTCAGCGACTTGGCAGAACGCATAGCCGCCGCGCTGGGCGCGCTCCGCCGGCTTTCGGCCGTCGGCTGTGTGCGAGAACTTGCCCGTGCGCGCGAGATAGCGAGCATAGGATTTCGCAATCGCATCGAGCCTTGGGTCGCGGCGGAGTGCGGCACGCTGTTCAGATGCGCGAAAGTCGTTCGCCATCTGGACGATGTAGCTTTCGACTTGAGGCAGATCCGGCGTCACGGGCGTGTCGGGTCTTGTGGTCGGTCGAGGGGATTACGTTTGAGGCTGCAACGCGCGCTATTCAGCGGCGACCTGACCAACCTCATCGGGCTCGTAAGGTTCCCAGCCATCGGGGCCGAGATGTTCTTGAGGCTGGAAGCGCGTTTTGTAGCCCATTTTGCGCGACCCTTCGATCCAATAGCCGAGGTAAAGATAGCCGAGGCCTTCGGTGCGCGTGTTCTCGATGTGCTCGAGGATCATGTACGTGCCGAGGCTGCGCTGGTCTGCGTCCGGGTCGTAGAAGCTGTAGACCATCGACACGCCATCGGAGAGGTGATCGCAGAGCGTTACGCCCATCAGCGGCCAGTCTGAGATGTCGCTGTCGAGCGCGTTGCGCGGCTTTAGGCGATACTCGGTGAGCACGGTGTCGATGATCGAGTCCTCAATCATCATCGCAAAGTCGATCACGTTCATGTCGACCATGCCGCCGTCGCCGTGACGGTTATCGATGTAGCGGCGAAAGAGAGCGTAATGCTCAGCGGTGGGTTGCGGCGCGAGGCGGCGGGCGACGATGTCGCTGTTGCGGGCCATGACCCGGCGAAAGCTGCGGTTCGGTTCAAACCCATCGGCCACAACGCGAACCGACACACACGCCTGACAGCCGTCGCAATACGGCATGTAGGCGATGTTCTGGCTCCGTCTGAACCCGCCGCGGAGCAACGTGTCCACGACGATTTCCGGCTTTTCTCGCGTGAGGTGGGTGAACAGCTTTCGTTCGCGCCGGCCCTGGAGATAAGGGCAGGGCTGTGCAGACGTGACATAGAACTCCGGAAAGTTCTTCTGCTGCTCCGACATCAATAGGTTCCCTGCGATCCCGCTGCAGGGGCAGCCGCCCCTCGTCCCGGCTTCAAATTAAGCGCCCGCGCCGGGCGATCAAGCAAACAAAGATGTTGACGATGATGCCGTGATCATCCGTCCCGTGTCATTGGCGCCGCAGAAGGTCTGCTGCCTCCGGAGCAAAGTATGACAGGACCCCCGAGGCGCCGGCACGCTTGAACGCCATTAAGCTTTCGAGAATGACGCGATCGCGGTCGAGCCAGCCGTTTTGGATGGCGCCTATGAGCATCGCGTACTCGCCTGAGACTTGGTAGGCGAAGGTCGGCACGCCGAGCTCGAACCGCACGCGCCGGACGATGTCGAGATACGGCAGGCCCGGTTTGACCATAACCATGTCGGCGCCTTCTGCGATGTCGAGCGAGACTTCGCGAATGGCTTCATCGGTGTTGGCGGGGTCCATCTGATAGGTGCGTTTGTCGCCCTTGAGCGCAGCCGTTGAGCCAATGGCGTCGCGAAACGGGCCGTAGAACGCGGACGCATACTTTGCGGCGTAGGACATGATCTGCGTGTCGTGATGGCCGGCTGCTTCGAGGCCGGCGCGGATTTCGGCGACGCGGCCATCCATCATGTCGGATGGCGCAATGATATCGCAGCCGGCTTCGACCTGCATGATCGCCTGGCGAACCAGCGCCTCGACGGTCTCGTCATTGAGGATGATGCCGTCGCGCAGGAAGCCATCGTGGCCATGGCTGGTGTAGGGGTCGAGCGCCGCATCGCAAAGAATGCCGATGTCGAGCCCGGCATCGCGCACCGCACGCACCGCGCGGCAGACGAGATTGTCGGGGTTGAAAGCTTCGGTTGCAGCTTCGTCGCGCTTGTCGGTTTCCGTTTGAGGAAAGAGTGCGAGCGCTGGGATGCCGAGGGCTGCGGCGCGCTCGGCGGCGGCGGCGACGCGGTCAACTGAGCGGCGATGCACGCCCGGCATTGAGGGCACTTCAACTTCGACGTCGGTGCCCTCGCACACGAACAGCGGCCAGATCAGGTCTGCCGCCGACAGCGACGTCTCGGTGACAAGGCTGCGCGACCATGCGGACTTGCGATTTCGGCGCATGCGCACGGCCGGAAAGCTCCCCGGTGCCAGCCCGCGTCGCGCCGCGTGTCCGTCTCGAAACTCGTCTTTCATTGCCGTCACCAAATGCCGAACGCATGCCCGCCGTTAAAGCTTACGAAAAGTCGCGCGTCAGGCTGGTTTTGACAAGTTGGCTGTCAGGCCAAGTTAACGCGGGGGAGAGGACGCTCGGCGTCAGCGGCAATAATTGCTGCGTTTGCGCGGTGCCAGATCGATATGGAAGTGGTTGCGGTGCGCGTTGTTCGCCTCCGGCCCGAGCACGGTCCCGAAGATTTTGCATGCGGAGCGATGCGCATCTTTGAGGAAACGCATGCGCGGGCGGTCGACGGCCTTGAACAGGCTCGGCGCCCGCTTCATCGACTTTTTTGTTGGCGGGCCGCCGAGTTTGTTTGGCGCAAACCCGAGTGCGGTGCCGGTGCTGCCAGGCACGATTGTGCCGCGCGGTGAGGGCAGGTCTGGCGTGCCGGGTGAGGACTGCTGGGCCGGCGCGGCGGCCGCCGTTGCGCCCGCTTTGGCGGCTGCCTTCTCTGCCGCGCGCTTTGCCTTGGCGGCGGCTTCAGCGGCGAGATAGCGCGTCACGTCGCGGCCTGTCGGACCCCAGTGGCTCAGCAGCAGCGTGCGCTTGCCGCTTTCGGTGACGAACCCGCCGATGTCGAGCGCATTGGCGCGGCCATGCTCGCTGAGCCGGCCGCCCTTGCGGCCATAGGCGTTGCGGCAGGCGTAATCGCTCATGACGCTGATTTCCGTGACGCGAGACTTCAGGTGTTTGCGGGCAAGCGGCTGCAGGCCGGTGCGCAACCATTTGTCGATGGCCGCCACCATCGGGCAGTTGAGCTTGGCGGCCGGCTTGAACGTCACTTTGCGCTTGCCGCCAATGCTCTTGACGAGGATCGGCGCCGGGTCACCGCAGAGGCCCTTCTTGATTGGCTCCAGCGGCGAGGCGTCGACTTTGAGTTTCGCGAGCACGCGGTTGCAGACGGTGCGCGCGCGATGAATGTCGATGTTGGCCCAGGCGTCCTGCGTGCGCTCAGTCAGGCCTTCGGACAGCGGCTGGACGGCGGCCAGTTCAAGTCCGGCTTCCGTCGCCTTCGCAAAGAAGTCAGGTCGTTTTGGCTTCTGCTTGCGCACGGCTTTCGCAGCAGGCTTTTGCGGCTCGGCTTTCGTACTGCCGCGTCGCGCCGGGTTGGCCGCCGGCTTCGTGACGACCCACTTCGGCTTGCCGTTGATGTCGTAGACCAGCGTGCCCGTTTGTGCGTGCGCTGCGCCCGTGCCGAGCCCCGTGACGACTGCGAGGCCTAGGCAACTCCACACAACTGCGTTTGTCGACACCGACTGCTTGCTCATCACCACCCACACGTTGGCCGGGGCCCCGGCCCCCCGCAAATTCGATCGCCACGTCATAGCTTGGGATTCGGCGACGGTAAGGCAGGATTGGTGGGTTGCGGGGAAAAGGCGGCTATGCCTTCAAGACGAAGCCTCAAAGAGCACAAGCGCCCCCATGACCGATGGTCTCGCCACCACTGACGAAACCCACATCCGCATTGCGAAGGCGCATGCGGCAGGCGACGTTGTGCTCGACCGAGTCGAAACGCTGAATGCGCTGACGGACGACATGCGCGCGGCGTTGAAGGCAGCGCTGCCGGACTTCGCCCGCGACCCCGTCATCTATGCAATGGTCATTCGCTCAGCATCGGCGAAGGCTTTCTCGGCCGGTGGCGACGTTCGCCAGTTGGTGGCGCAGGCAAAGACTGACCCCGCGGGCGCGCGGGCCTCGTTCGCGGCGGAATACGCGCTTAACTGGGCGCTCGAGTGCTTCTCCAAACCGACCGTCTCACTGATTGACGGAATGATTGCCGGGTCAGGTGTCGGCCTCTCACTCTACGGGACACACCGCGTCGCAGGCCCCGGCTATCGCTTTGCGATGCCGGAAGTCCAGATCGGGCTCTTCCCTGACGTCGGCGTCTGTCATGCGCTGTCGCGGATGCCGGATGAAATCGGCACGTATCTCGCGCTGACGGGGCATTTCATCGGGCGGGCGGACGCGCTAGCGCTGGGCCTTGCAACGCATGCGCTGCCGGCCGCCGGGCTTACAAAGACCTTCGAAGCGCTCTCGGACGCCGAACCGGTCGATATCCTGTTGGACGGCCTAAGCGAGGATGCGGGCGCGCCTGAGCTCCTGCCGCATCGCGAGAAACTCGCCGCCTGGTTCGCCGGCGACGACGTCCGCGAAATTCGCGAGCGTATTGCGTTTGCAGCCCCGTCAGATCCGTTTGCCGCGAGCTGTCTTGGCGCAATTGACGCAGCAGCGCCTCTGTCTCTTGTCGTAACGCTCAAACATCTCCGCGAAACCACGTCGCGGGATCTGCGCGAGACGCTGATTGCGGATTATCGGCTGGCCTGCGGATTTCTGGCAGCGCCGGATTTTGCAGAAGGCGTGCGCGCGCAGCTTATCGACAAAGACAAGACGCCGAGCTGGCGCCCGCAAACACTGGCCGAATCAGGCGACGCCGACCTTGCGCCCTACTTCGATCCGCCGGCAGACGGCGACCTTGACCTGCCAACGCGCGCCGAGCTTCAGTCAGCTTAAACCGCTATTCGGCCTAATGCTCAAAACGATAAACTCTGGTTGCCAGTGTCTTAATTCGGACCCCCCTTATCGAAACTTTAAGTATGTCTATTAGCGTTAGATTTAAGACGACTTGGCTAGTTTGGCTTCACTGAAAACGGGAAAGGCCGGCGAGCAAGACCGGCCCTGCATCAGACGAGTGAAGGTGAAAGTATGTCAGTTGCGATGGAATGGGCGCGTGAGCGCGTCGAGGACGCTGAGCAGTCGTTCGCGTCCGAATACCAGCAGTCGCTCCGCCTGATAGAGCGGCTTCACCGCCTCCTGCTGGACGTCATCAAAGATGAGTTCGACCGGCTGGGTGGCACGGACCTCAACAGCGTCCAGGCGTTGCTGCTCTATAATATCGGCGATGGTGAGCTGACCGCTGGTGAGCTTAAGACGCGAGGCTACTACCTCGGTTCGAACGTGTCCTACAATCTGAAGAAGCTCGTTGATATGGGCTACATTCACTACAAGAAGTCCGAGACGGACCGCCGTTCGGTGCGCGTGAGCCTGACCGAGAAGGGCCTCGAAGCCTGCGAAGTCGTCGCCAAGCTCTACGATCGCCAGCTTGGGTCGATCGAAGCAGTGGGTGAGGTCACGCAATCGGACTTCGAAACGCTCAACAAGTCGCTCGTCCGGCTTGAGCGCTTCTGGTCAGACCAGATCCGCTACCGCCTCTAGGAGGACGTAGCGTCGCTGCGCGGACACAGCGTCGTGGAATTCAAAAGGCGGTGCCCTCGCGGCGCCGCCTTTTTGCGTTGGCCGAGTGATTCGATCAGAATTGCAACGTGCATGCGCGGGCTTTGTCTTTGCGCGGATGAAACTGCGGCAGAAATCCGACAATCCTCAATAAAGATCAGTGCTCACGGAGGTATTAGTGGCCGACCACCAAACCGGCGCGTAAAGTCCGGAACAGCGAGATCGCCCGGAGCGCGTTGCGTGCGGGAAGCGTAGGGCTAGATACGGGACACTGAGATCATGGCGAACATGGCACCAAGGCTTGTGGGCCTGGCGGTGGGTTTTTGCGTTTTGAGCACGATGAGTGCGCCGGCACTCGCAAACAGCCCGACTCAGTCGTGGAACCCGTTCCGCTCTGAAGGCGCGTCGTCTTTCGCGCGCACGAGCTACGACCGGAATTTTGTGCGGCGTTGGGAAGCCAACCCGCCGCGCGGTTATCCGACGCTCGGCAAGGCGAACATTGCGGCGACGAAGGCTGCAATTGCGCGCTATGGAAAGATCGTCAAATCCGGCGGTTGGCCGCGCGTGCCGAAGGTGAAGCTCGCAGCCGGCAGCAACGGTCGCGCGGTTGCAGCGCTCCACGGGCGCCTATTGAAGTCAGGCCATCTGCGCGGCGCCAGCTATTATCCAAGCCATTTCGACTATGCACTCGAGAAGGCGCTCAAGCGCTTTCAAGCCTCGAACGGGTTGTCGCCAACAGGGCGGACCGACAAGCGCACGATCGCCGCGCTCAACATTTCGGCGAAGACACGACTGCGCCAGTTGCGGAAAAACCTTGGGCGGCTGCGTGCGCTCGCGAAGTCAGACAAGGCGCGCTACGTCGTCGTCAACGTGCCCGCACAGCAGATTGAGGCGGTGGAGGGCGGCCGAGTCGTCTCGCGCCATGCCGGCGTCGTCGGGAAAATTGATCGCAAGACGCCGCTGCTGACCGCCAACATCCACGAGCTGAACTTCAACCCCGTCTGGCGGCTGCCGCCGACGGTGATCCGCGAAGATCTGATCCCGACCGGCCGGCGGATGCAGCGCCAGAAGAAGGACGTTCTCGTCAAATACGGGATTGATGCCTATTCCGGCGGGCGCAAGCTCAACTCGCGGAAGATCAACTGGAACTCATCCCAGCCCTACAATCTCAGCTACCGCCAGGAGCCGGGGAAGGACAATCCGCTGGGCTTTGTGAAAATCAACTTCCACAATTCCTATTCGGTTTATCTCCACGACACATCGTCGGACCGTATCTTTGGCCGCAACTTCCGCGCGGCAAGTTCGGGCTGCGTGCGCGTTGCCAACATCGAGACGCTGGCAGCATTTCTGCTGCGCTCGAACAAGGGCTGGAACAAGCGCCGCGTGGTCGCGATGAAGAAGAACGGGAAGACCAAGACGGTGCGTCTCAAGCGCCGGACGCCACTACACATGGTCTACATCACGGCCTGGGCGACGGAAGATGGCGTCGTGCAGTTCCGCCGCGACATCTACCGCCGCGATGGCGTTGGCGCGGTGGCTGCGTCGTACTGAATCAGTCTGCGGGCTGGGCCGCAGGCGCGCTTAGGCGTGGCCACCGCGCGCGCTGGCCTGCCGGGGCGGCGCTTTCAAACACCGCGCCTCAGCCAGCGCGATCTTGCCGTCAACTTTCCGCGGCCTCTGCAACGGCGCGGGCGAACAATCGCACGCCGAGCACGCCAAAGATCGCGCCGATCGTCCGCCTGAGCGTGACTTGATGCTTCTCGTAGAAGCGCCGGGCCGGTCCGCGCGAGAGGACGGCTGCCACCAGCAGATAGTAGAGCGAGTTACACGCTGACATCACCGCGATCGCGGCTGCGCCTGTGAGCCAGGACGCTGTCAGCACGCCGGAGACGGCGAAGATGCTCGTGATGAATACGATAGCCTGCGCGTTTGAAAGGGCTGTCAGGAAACCGAGGCCGAAGCTGCGGGCGGTGGTCAGCGTTGCGTCGGCCGCGCCCTCGGGCGGCGCGTTCACCGGCTGCTGGTTGGCCGGTGTCAGGACGAGCCGCAGGGCGAAGTACACGAGGTAGGCGGCCCCGACGATTTGCAGCGTCGTCTTGAGCCACGGGAAGGCTGCGAGCAGCGTGGACCATCCGAGCAGCGCCGCGCTTCCAAGCAACACGAACGCTGCGACGTTGCCGGCGACCGCCGCCGCGATCACGCGGGCCGACGACGTCAGCGCCAAGTGGATGATCAGCAGCACGTTCGCGCCCGGCGTCGGCACGATGACGATCCAGAGGAGAAAGAACGCGACCAGGACGCCGGTGTCGATCATGGCTTGCCCAGTGCTCCTACGCAGCCTCGACCGGCGCGCCGCTGTCGGGCTGGCCCCACTCGCTCCAGGACCCATCATAGACGGCAACATCCGGCCGGCCGAGCGTCGCAAGCGCGAGCGCGAGGATTGCCGCCGTCACGCCTGAGCCGCAGGTCGTTGCGATCGGTTTTGCAAGCGCGACGCCGGCGGATTTGAAGGCCGCGCGCAGCTCGGCCTCCGGTTTGAGGAAGCCCGCGTCGTCTAGGAGTTCGGGGAACGGCACGTTGTGCGCGGCCGGCATATGTCCGCCGCGGAGGCCTTCGCGCGGTTCCGGATCGGTGCCTGCGAAGCGACCGGCCGACCGCGCGTCGATAATCTGTTCGTTGCCATCGCGGCTCGCGCGTTTCATGTCATCGAAGTCGCGGATCAGTGAGCGGTTGAGGCGCGGCGTAAAGTGCACCTCGGGCTTCTTGAGCGTCGGCTCGTCAGTAAGTTGGCCGCCGGCCGCCACCCACGCCGCGCGCCCGCCGTTCAACACGGCGACATCTTCATGACCCATCGCGCGCAGCATCCACCAGACGCGCGCAGCCGTCGTCACGCCGACCGTATCGTAGGCGACCACGCGACAGCCATCGCCGATGCCGAGCTTCTTCATGCGCGAGGCAAACTTCGCGGGCGAGGGCAGCATGTGCGGGAGGTCGCTGGTCTCGTCCGCGATGTCGTCGATGTCGAAGTATTGCGCGCCCGGGATGTGGGCCTGCTCGAACTCCATCCGCCCGTTGCGGCCAAGGTGCGGCAGGTGCCAGCTCCCGTCGACGACGATCAGGTCGGGGCTGTTGATGTGCGTCATCAGCCAGTCGGCGTCGATGATGTAGCGGCCGCGCAGGTTCGGCATCGGCATGTCCTTTGGTTCGGTCGGGGCAGTATGCATGTGGGCGTGCGCCGGTCAGGTCAGCGCCACGCGCACACGGCGGTTCTGCTTGCCCTTCTTTTCGATCTTGGTGACCTGTAGCCCGCCGATCTCTCCGGTCGATGCGACATGGGTGCCGCCGCAGGGCTGGAGGTCGATGCCGCCATCGTCGCCAATCGCGACAAGGCGGATCCGGCCGGACCCGCGCGGCGGCTGCACGCTCATCGTGCGGACGAGATCGGGGTTGGCGTCCAGCTCCGCATCCGTGATCCAGCGGCTTGCAATGGCATGTCCTTCGGCGACGAGTGCATTGAGGCCCTCGGTCAGCTTGTCCTTGTCGAGCGCTGACGGGTCATCACAGTCAAAGTCGAGGCGGCTTTCGCCCGGGCCGACCTGCCCGCCGGTGACGGGGAAGGGGACCAGCGCGCACATCAGGTGCAGCGCCGAATGCATCTTCATGCAGCCAAGCCGATGTGCCCAGTCGAGCGCGAGGGTGACGCGGTCGCCGGGGCCCGGTGCTGACCCGGCTTCGGCTGGCTGATGAATGATGGTCTCGCGGTCGGTGGCGTAGACGGTATCGGCAATGGCAATCGTCGCGCCGCCAAACGACAGCGTGCCGCGATCGCCTGGCTGCCCGCCGGAGCGCGCGTAAAAGTTCGTTTGGTCGAGCACGATGCCGCCGGCCTCCGTCACGTCGACGACGGTCGCTTGGGCCTCGCGCGTGTAAGCATCATCAAGAAAGAGCTTGGTGGTCACGTCCGCGCCGCTCCCAAACCGGGCGCACCAAACCGCGCAAGCCACGTTTGCGTCCGCGCAGCGTCGCGGGCGTCATAGGCTGCAATTGCACCCTCAAGGTCCATGTCGAAGTCTCCGTCGCAGTCTTCACCAAGTGCCGTCAGCCGCATCGTATACCACGCAGTGATGCCACCGGGCGGAGGCGACGCGAAGCGGGGGAAGTCTACCGGCGTCGGCTCGCCGTTCGCCCACGCCTTGGCAAGCTCAGGGTTCAGCGCCAGCGGCCGCGCAAGACCGATAACATCGACATCGGTGTCTGCCATGGTCTCCACGGCCATCTCGTAGGATTTGAAGCCGCCCGTCAGCATAACCGGACAGGCTGTTGTCTTGGCGATGCGCTCGGCAAAGCGCGCAAAGTACGGCCCGGCGGCATGCATGTCAGACGCAGGCTTTGCGCCCGGGAAGTACGTGCCGCCGCTGACGTCGACCAAGTCAATGGAAGCGGCGACGGCCGACGCGATCACGGCGGCCGACTCGTCTTCCGACAGTCCGCCTGCGAGCTGGTCGGTCGCATTGATCTTCATCCCCACCGGGAAGCGGTCACCGACGGCTGCCCGCACGCTTGCGATCACGCGAAGCAGGAGCCGCGCGCGGTTCTCGAGGCTGCCGCCGTACGCGTCATCGCGCCGATTAAAGAGCGGTGACAAAAACTGGCTGAGGAGAAAGCCATGCGCTGCGTGGATCTCAACGCCGGTAAAGCCGATCGACTTGGCGCGTTCGGCTGCCGCGGCATACGCGTCGACAACGTCATCAATGTCGGCCGTCCTCATGCCCGCGCATGATAGTTCGGGTTCGGCGAGCGGTGACGGCCCAAGCGGCGTGCTGATTGGCGGATGCGACAGGGCGCCGGCATGGCCCAGTTGCGCCCAGATATGGCTCCCGCCAACCGTCGCGCGCGCGGTGAGGGCTTGCAGCGCCGACGGGTCCGCCTGAGGCATCACGATGTTTCCGGGCTTCTCCGGGTTGGATGGCGAGACCTGCACCTCGCCGACGATCGATAGACCCGCGCCACCTTCCGCCCATCGCTCATAGAGCCGGGCCTGCTCTGGCGTCGCGTTGCCCGCACCATCGCCGAGAGAATCCGACATCGCCGATTTCGCAATCCTGTTCTTCAGGATTGCGCCGCACGGCAGTGTGCATGGTCGGCCGAGGGGCGGGGGTGCGTTCGTCATCTGAATTGGCCTCGCGGAGTGAACGCGGAAGACGAGAGTTCGGCGGCGCTGATGTGCGTACAGGCACTACGTCTCAGGCTGGTCTTCAAACACGGCCGGGAGGTCGCGGGTCGCCTCAAGCCAAACTGGGACGGGCAAGTTTTTCTCCCGCAGGAACGCGGGGTTGTAGAGTTTTGATTGATAGCGCGTGCCGTAGTCGCAGAGGATGGTGACGACGGTGCTGTCGGGGCCGAGGTCCTGCGCGAGCCTGATGGCGCCTGCGATATTGACGCCTGATGACGCGCCGAGGCAGAGGCCTTCGTTTTCAAGCAGATCAAACACGATGCCGACCGCTTCAGCGTCGGGGATCTGGTAGGCGTGATCAACCGGCGCACCTTCGAGGTTGGCGGTGATGCGGCCCTGGCCGATACCCTCGGTGATCGATGAGCCTTCGGATTTGAGTTCGCCGGTTGTGTAATAGGAATATAGCGCCGCGCCGGGCGGGTCTGCGATTGCAATCGCAACGTCGGGTTTGACCGCCTTCAATCCGAACCCGACACCGGCAAGCGTGCCGCCCGAGCCGACAGCGCAGCAGAACCCATCGACCTTCATTTCGGTCTGCACCCAGATTTCAGGTGCGGTCGTTGCCACATGCGCATTGCGGTTGGCGGTATTGTCGAACTGGTTGGCCCAGATCGCGCCCGCCGGTTCCGATGCGGCAAGCGCACGGGCAAGACGCTCTGAGTAGCGCACGTAGTTGTTCGGGTTGCGGTAGGGCACGGCCGCCACTTCGACGAGCTCTGCGCCGAGCAGCCGGAGCGTGTCTTTCTTCTCCTGCGCCTGCGTCTCGGGGATGACAATTACGGTGTGGTAGCCGAGCGCGCGGCCGACGACGGTGAGCCCGATGCCGGTGTTGCCGGCGGTCCCTTCGACGATCGTGCCGCCGGGTTTGAGTTCGCCGGTCGCCTCCGCGGCGCGGATGATCGCAAGGGCTGCGCGGTCCTTCACCGACTGGCCGGGGTTCATGAATTCAGCTTTGCCGAAGATGTTTGCGCCGGCGCGCTTTGACGGGCCTTCGAGACGAATGAGCGGTGTCTTGCCGACGGCGTCGGCAACGGAGTTTGCAAGATACATGGGGCGCGGCCGCCTGCGGGTTCGGTGGGCTGGAGCGCCACGTTAGGCCGGGCCGGCACCGGCAAACAACCGCTGGGATTTCACCACCGCTCCATCAGGCGTCTCGGACCGGAACGCCGCTTAACCGGGCTTTAACCGCGTGCAGGCAATCTGCCGTCGCAACTTGAAGTGCGCAGGTCGCCGCGTCGCGTGCCTGTTTGACGAGGATCATATGATGAAATCCGCTCTCAAAATGGGGCTCGCGACGGTCGCAGTGGCCTCAACTGCCGCATTCGTTTCCACGCCGGTTGACGCTGGCGGTCTGTTCAAACGTGATGGCGGCTCGGCCCGGTCCATGGACTTTGGCTACTCCGCACCGCGCGCTGCCGCTGGCCCGTGCTACTTCCGCGCCGACATCGGTGCTTCCGTCAGCCGCGATCCGTCAGTCGAATGGCCCGTCAACTCGATCACGCGAACCTTCGACGGTACGGGCCCGGCTACCCCAGGCAACCTGACCGGCTACACGACCACATACGGTGGCAACCAAGTCTCGGGCGAGTCGCTTGATAACGCGATGTTCGGCGACATTGGTGTCGGCTGTGGTCAGGGCTCCAAAGGCTTCCGTGCAGAAGCTGTCTTCTCTGTCCGTGGTGAGAAGAAATTCCAGGGCGAACCCGCCGAGTTCCAGATCACCGACGTCTATTCGGGCACGCCTCAGGCCCCGACCGACTTCGACGATCCGATGCACTTTAACCTGCGCTCGTACACGATGATGCTCAACGTGTATCGCGACCTCGGCAAGTGGGGCTCATTCGTGCCTTACGTTGGCGTCGGCGTTGGCGCTGCGTATCACCAGATCGATGAAGTCTACTTCACCGGCAACCCGAGCCTCACGAACCGCATCGAAGGCAACAGCGACATCTCGTTTGCTTGGTCGCTGATGGCGGGCTTCGGCTACCAGATCACGGACCGCGCCGTCCTCGACGTCGGCTACCGCTACATTGATATGGGCAAGGCCAAGTCCGGCCGCGCCGACAACGCTGGCTTCGTCAACCCGGCGGTCAAAGTCGACGACATCGCAGCGCACGAATTCAAGTTCGGTGTCCGCTACCACTTCGGCGGCGCAACCCCGGTCCATCACGTGCCTATGAAATAAGCCTCCTCCCGGGCTGATCGCAGAAACTCTCTCAACACGTCTCAAAGGCCGGCCCTCCGAGGGGCCGGCCTTTTGTCGTTCGCGGCTCAAGCCTGCGGGCGAAGTCCTGCGGCGCAATGTGCCAGGTTCAGCCGCGCCCCATTGATTTCAGCGCGGACTGGCGGATATATGCGCCACTTCCCGTAATCGGTGGTGTCAGAGCCGGCGTCGGGCTCCGGCTTCGGCGCCCATTGCATGTTGGCTGGCGGGCGTGGTGGAATTGGTAGACACGCCAGATTTAGGTTCTGGTGGCTTCGGCCGTGGGGGTTCAAGTCCCTCCGCCCGCACCAGCCGTTACGGACAGGTTCGAGATTTCCATCCGCCAGCGCGATGACGCCCGGCGGTCAGACACGCGCGAGATGCGCGGATGTGCAGGATTTGACACGATGCAGGTGACGGAGACGAGTTCGGAAGGCCTCAAGCGCGAGCTGCAGGTGGTGTTGCCGGCGGCAGACCTCAGTGCGCGGCGCGACAAGCGGCTCGACGAGATCAAGGGCACAGTCCAGCTCAAGGGCTTCCGCAAGGGTAAGGTCCCGGCGACGCACCTCAAAAAGGTCTTTGGCAAGTCGCTGATGGCGGAGATCCTGCAGCAGGCCATCGAAGAGACGACGCAGAAGGCGCTTGAAGAGCGCAACGAGCGCCCGGCGCTGCAGCCGAAGATTGACCTGCCCGAGGACCAGCAGGTCATCGACAGCGTCATCGACGGCGAGACGGATCTCGAGTTCTCGATGGAGTACGAGATCCTGCCGGAGTTCGAGCTCGCGGACTTCTCCAAACTTGAGATCACGAAACTGACAGCGGACGTCGAAGACGCAGCAGTCGATAAAGCGGTTGGCGAACTTGCCGAGCGCAGCACGTCTTACGAGGCAACCGACGGCCGCGTTGCAGAAGACGGCGACCGCGTGAAGATCGATTTCGTCGGCACGATCGATGGCGAGGCGTTCGAAGGCGGCTCCGCCGAAGGCATAGATCTGATCCTCGGCCAGGGCAACTTTATCCCGGGATTTGAGGACCAGTTGGTCGGCGCCAAGGCCGGCGATGAGAAGACCGTCGAGGTCACCTTCCCGGACGACTACGGCGCGGAACATCTGAAGGGCAAGCCGGCGAGCTTCGCAGTTAAAGTGCAGGAAGTTGGCGCGCCGACAGTGCCCGAGGTCACCGATGACTTTGCCAAGACGCTTGGCGCAGAGGACGTCTCGAAGCTGCGCGAGGCGCTGAAGACGCAGATCGAGAGCGAATACGCGCAGGTCTCGCGCGCAAAGATGAAGCGTGAGATTCTCGACCGCCTTGACGAGGCGCACGACTTCGCGCTGCCGCCGACGCTGCTGGAGCAAGAGTTCGATTCCATGTGGGGCGAACTGCAAAAGCGCATGGAGCAGACAGGCAAGTCGTTCGAGGATGAGGGCAAGTCCGAAGACGAGATGCGCGCGGAGTATAAGACGCTTGCGGAGCGCCGCGTTCGCCTGGGCCTCGTCATCGGCCAAATTGGCGACAAGGCGAACATCGAAGTATCGCAGGACGAGTTGCGGCGCGCTCTGATGGATCAGACCCGTCGGTTCCCCGGCCAGGAAAAGTTCGTCTACGAGTATTACGAGAAGACGCCGGGCGCGATTAACGAGCTGCGTGCGCCGATCTACGAGGACAAGGTCGTCGACTACATCACCGCGCTTGCAAAGCCGACCGAGAAGAAGGTGTCGGTGGATGAGTTGACGGCGGCCGACGACGAGGACGACGACGCCGGATCGGGCGCTGCCGCCAGCCCTGCCTGATACGGCGCCGCTGGATTGGTGCGCTGCTCTATTGCCGCTCGCGAATCCGATACCGACATACAGAGGCGGGACTGCCCTCAAGCGCAATTCTGCGCCCGGACCAGAAGCGAGGAACCGATGTACGATCCGAAGAACGCGCCGACGAGCACTTTCTGGCCGGTTGTTGTGGAACAGACGAACCGCGGCTGGGAGCAGTACACGCTGCCCTCGCGCCTGCTTAAAGAGCGGATCATCTTCCTCTCGAGCCCCGTCAACGACGAGGTCGCAGCCGCCGTCTGCATGCAGCTTCTCTATCTTGAGGCCGACAACCCCAAGAAAGAGATCGCGATGTACATCAACTCGCCGGGTGGCGTGGTGACGAGCGGCATGGCGATCTACGACACGATGCAGTTTATCAAGCCTGAGGTCGCGACGCTCTGCATTGGCCAGGCCGCCTCCATGGGCTCGCTGCTGCTGGCAGCCGGCGCGCCCGGCAAGCGGTACGCGCTGTCGAACGCCCGCGTCATGCTTCACCAGCCGTCGGGCGGCTTCCAGGGCCAGGCCTCAGACATCGAGCGCCACGCCGAAGACATCGTGAAGATGAAGCGCCGCCTGAATGAGGTTTATGTTCAGCACACTGGCAAAGACTACGAGACGATTGAGCGGACGCTCGACCGCGATTACTTCCTGACCGCGATGGAAGCCAAGGAATTCGGCCTCGTCGACCAGGTCATGACCAAGCGCGAAGAGTTTGAGGCCGCCGTCGGGTTCGCTGAGAAGAGCTGAGACTTTAGGCGCCGCTGATCAGCCAGCACGCGGTAGAAAAACTGGAAATTCAGTGTTTTGGCGCGATCCCATGACGCGGCTGCGCTTTCGCCTTGTCGGCGCCGGAGAACAGTGCTGACATGCAAGTCAGACGGTCCGCAGACACACGGACCGCACGCGACGCGTTAAACAATTATTGATGCGGCGTGGCGCAGCGTGTCGAAGCGAGACGGCAGATAAGCCGGTGATCCGCGTGATCCGTGAAAGCACGGGCGGCGCGGGTCTTGCGTAACGCCGGTTGGGCGGCCGAATTGCCGGTCGCAGCAGATGACGATGGGCCCCCCTGACGGTCCCCTATGAGCGAAAAGGTGATCACCGCATGGCAAGCCAGGAAAAGAACACGCTGTACTGTTCGTTCTGCGGCAAAAGCCAACACGAAGTCCGCAAGCTCATTGCCGGGCCGACGGTGTTCATCTGCGACGAGTGCGTTGAGCTCTGCATGGATATCATCCGTGAAGAGAATAAAAACACGCTGGTGAAGTCGCGCGACGGCGTGCCGACGCCCGAAGAGATCAAAACGGTTCTCGACAGCTACGTGATCGGCCAGGAGCACGCCAAGCGCGTGCTCTCTGTCGCCGTCCACAACCACTACAAGCGGCTCAACCACGCAGCCAAGAACAACGACGTCGAACTGCAGAAGTCGAACATCCTGCTGATCGGCCCGACCGGCTGCGGCAAGACCCTGCTCGCGCAGACGCTCGCGCGCATCCTCGACGTGCCGTTTACGATGGCCGATGCCACGACGCTCACCGAAGCGGGCTACGTTGGCGAGGACGTCGAAAACATCATTTTGAAGCTGCTGCAGGCCGCCGACTACAACGTCGAGCGTGCGCAGCGCGGCATCGTCTACATCGACGAAGTCGACAAGATCAGCCGCAAGTCGGACAACCCGTCGATCACCCGCGACGTGTCAGGCGAAGGCGTGCAACAGGCATTGCTGAAGATTATGGAAGGCACGGTCGCATCCGTGCCGCCGCAGGGGGGGCGGAAGCACCCGCAGCAGGAGTTCCTACAGGTCGACACGACCAACATCCTGTTTATCTGCGGCGGAGCCTTCGCGGGCCTCGACAAGATCATCTCCGGCCGTGGGCAGGGCACGTCGCTCGGCTTCGGCGCGAAGATGAAAGACACCGACGAGCGGCGCACAGGCGAGATCCTGCGCGGTGTCGAGCCCGAAGACATGCTCCGTTTCGGCCTCATCCCGGAATTCATCGGCCGCCTGCCGGTGCTGGCGACGCTTGAAGACCTCGACGAAGACGCACTGGTCGAGATCCTGAGCGAGCCGAAGAACGCGATCGTCAAACAGTATCAGCGGCTGTTTGAGATGGAGGACATCCGTCTCAACTTCCCAGTCGAAGCGCTGAGAGCGATTGCGCGCAAAGCCATCGAGCGGAAGACGGGCGCGCGGGGTTTGCGCTCGATCATGGAAGGCATCTTGCTCGACACCATGTTCGAGCTGCCGGGCCTCAAGGGCGTTGAGGAAGTTGTGATCAGCGCCGAAGTGGTCGAGGGCGGTGCACGTCCTCTGAAGATCTATTCAGAGCGCGTTGAAGAACAAGGCACGACGGCGTCCTAACCGCCTGACGCCTGAGGTTTCGCAGGATTGCCGGCATGGCGGATGTACGCGCCGCCCGTGCCTGTGAATTTACCAGCCCTGCGCAAAGCGGCGGGCACCTGCCCTGTCCACCGGCCCTTGGAACGGGGCTCACCCGCACATACGTGTAGCGACTGCGCAGATCCGCTGAGAACCACTCCTCCAGCTGGATCCGTATCAGCTTTGAGTGTGGTGCTGGGGACAATCCCGGCGTGTTACGCACCCGAAGGAATTCGTGTCTTGGGACGCGGCCTCGACTCCTGCTCTAGTAAGGGAGGATGCGGGGCTGGCGCAGTCCGCCTTAGCGGCGGCTCAGGACATCAGGTCGGAGCCGCTTCCGCAGAGTTTGGCTTCGGCAGCGCGTTGTCACCCGGCAGCGTGCATAAGCGGGCCCGTCGTGGAACCCGCCCCGCAACCGGGCCGACCTCGCGTTCCTGAGGCCGGTGCCAATCGGAGATGAGATATGAGCGACACGAACCCGAAACCGGCTGTTAGCGGTACCTATCCGGTCCTGCCGCTGCGCGACATCGTCGTTTTCCCGTACATGATTGTGCCTCTGTTCGTTGGTCGCGAGAAATCGATCGCGGCACTCGAAGAGGTCATGCGGTCGGACAAGCACATCCTGCTCGCCGCTCAGAAGAACGCGGGCGACGACGACCCTGATCCGTCCGAGATTTACGAGATGGGCACGCTTGCGACCGTGCTGCAGCTCCTGAAGCTGCCCGATGGCACGGTGAAGGTGCTCGTCGAAGGCACATCGCGCGCAGTCATCAAGTCCTACACCGACAACGACGCCTACTTTGAAGGCCACATCGAGCAAGTCGACGAAGAGATCGGCGCGGCCGACGAAGTCGAAGCTCTTGCGCGCTCCGCCGTCACGCAATTCGAGAGCTACGTGAAGCTCAACAAAAAGATTTCGCCTGAAGTGCTCGGCACCATCGGCCAGATCGACGACTACTCGAAGCTTGCCGACACAATCGCCTCGCACCTCGCGATCAAGATTTCCGACAAGCAGGACGTCCTCGAGATCACGACGATCACCGAGCGGCTTGAGCGTGTTTACGCGATGATGGAGAGCGAGATCTCCGTCTTGCACGTTGAGAAGAAGATCCGTTCGCGTGTGAAGCGTCAGATGGAAAAGACGCAGCGCGAGTATTACCTGAACGAGCAGATGAAGGCGATCCAGAAGGAGCTGGGTGACGGCGACGATCGCGATGACATCGCCGAGTTCGAAGAGAAGATCGAGAACACCAAGCTGTCGAAGGAAGCTAAGGAGAAGGCCCAGGCTGAGCTTAAAAAGCTCCGCCAGATGAGCCCGATGTCGGCTGAAGCGACCGTTGTGCGCAACTACCTTGATTGGCTGCTGTCGATCCCGTGGGGCGTGCGCGGCAAGGTCAAGAAGGATCTGGGTGAAGCCGAGAAGGTGCTCGATGAAGAGCACTACGGGCTTGAGAAGGTCAAAGAGCGGATCATCGAATACCTGGCGGTCCAGGCGCGGACGAACAAACTCAAGGGCCCGATCCTTTGCCTCGTCGGCCCTCCGGGCGTCGGCAAGACATCGCTCGGCAAGTCAATCGCGAACGCGACCGGCCGCGAATTCGTACGCATGTCGCTTGGCGGTGTGCGTGACGAAGCTGAGATCCGCGGTCACCGGCGCACTTACATCGGTTCGATGCCCGGCAAGGTCATCCAGTCGATGAAGAAAACGAAGCGCGTGAACCCGCTCTTCCTGCTCGACGAGATCGACAAGATGGGCTCCGACTTCCGCGGCGACCCGTCATCGGCGCTGCTCGAGGTGCTGGACCCGGAACAGAACTCGACGTTCGCCGACCACTACCTTGAAGTCGACTACGACCTGTCGAACGTGATGTTCGTGACGACGGCGAACTCCATGAACATTCCGGCCCCGCTGCTGGATCGCATGGAGATCATCCGTCTCGCGGGCTACACCGAAGACGAGAAGGTCGAGATCGCCAAGCGGCACCTGATCCCAGCGCAGCAGAAGGCGCACGGGCTTGAGGATGGCGAGTGGGCCGTCGAGGATTCCGCATTGCGGACGCTGATCCGTCGTTACACGCGGGAAGCCGGCGTGCGGAACCTTGAGCGCGAGGTCGCAAAGCTTGCCCGTAAGACGGTCAAGAACCTGCTCTCGTCAGAAGATGTGACGGCGGTGACGATCACCGACGATAACGTCGAAGAGTATCTCGGCGTGCCGAAGTACCGCTTCGGTGAGGCCGAACTTGAAGATCAGATCGGTGTCGTGACGGGCCTCGCCTGGACGGAAGTCGGCGGCGAGATCCTAACGATCGAAGGCGTCATGATGCCCGGCAAGGGCAAGATGACGGTCACTGGTAACCTGCGCGATGTCATGAAGGAATCGATCCAGGCGGCGAGCGCTTATGTCCGGTCGCGGTCGGTTGATTTCGGCATCGCACCGCCGCTCTTCGAGACCAAGGACATCCACGTACACGTGCCGGAAGGCGCGACGCCGAAGGACGGCCCGTCTGCTGGCGTCGCCATGGTAACAGCCATCGTGTCGGTGCTGACCGGTATCCAGGTTCGCAAAGATGTTGCCATGACCGGCGAGATCACGCTGCGCGGCCGGGTGCTGCCGATCGGCGGGCTGAAAGAGAAGCTGCTTGCCGCACTCCGCGCCGGCATCAAGACGGTGCTGATCCCGGAAGAGAACGTCAAAGATCTCGCGGAGATCTCAGATGAGGTGAAGGGCAAGCTGGATATCGTCCCCGTCGCGATCATGGACGACGTCTTGAAGCATGCTCTGGTCAAGGCACCGGAAGCCATAGAGTGGACGGAAGCCGACAAGGCCGCCGCCGCGAAACCGGCAGCCGGCGACGACGTCCAGCCCGGCACAGTGACCGCGCACTAACACGATCCACACCGTCGGGTCGCAGCGCGGCCTGACCGGAAAGACCAAACAGCGGCGGGGCCATCGGCTCCGCCGCTTTTGCTTTCCGGCTTGCAGACTGGTCGCGCGGTCAGTTCAGGCGCGCGTTCATTCAGGCGATCTCGTCCAAAGCCGCTGCGTCGCGCTGCATCTTCCGCGGGCCATGCGCTCTGCGTTAACGCGGATGACCTTTCGCAAGCCATGCCGTCGGGCTCACGCCGCGCAGCCGCAGAAATTCGCGATTGAAGTTCGATTTCGTGTTGAAGCCGCTTGCAAGCATTGCGTCGGTAACGCTCGCGCCCGTTTGAAGCTCGGTGCAGGCGAACGCGATGCGGTGAGCGTTGATGTAGCGCGAGACGTTCTCGCCGCGGCTTCGGTTGACGGCCTGTGACACGGCCTTGGCGGGCTGGCCGAGACGGCGGGCGAGCTGACGAAGCGTCAGGTCCGGGTCGCGGAAGATTTGGTCGCGCACCATCAACTCTTCGAGCGACGCGAGGATCGCTGCGTCCGTCGCAGTTGGCCCCGCCTCATCCGCGCCGGCCTTCTGCGCCGCGTATTCGTCAGTGCGCACTGCCGCCGCTTGGGGCATCTCGAAGGTGCTGGACAGGCTCAAGAGGCCGATCGCAAGCAGCAGCACGGATGACATCGTGGCGACGATCCAGGCAGCCACGTCGTCGGGCGACTGGGGTTTTGCGACCGCGATCATTGCATCACCCATCGCAGACGCAATCAGCGTGATTGCGATCGCGCGCCAGACCAGGACACTGGTGTCGCTCGCTTCAAGCCGCGCACGGGTCAAATCGTCGGCGCCGCGACGAAGCTCAAACAGGATGAGTGCGCCGTAGCTCGCGAATAGCAGGACGAGAAAGGCGTCGAGCGCGGAGGGGGCAAGCATCAGCAACGCGGCTGTCGCGACGGGCCCGGCGATGTGGAGCGCATCGGGCCAGGCTGCGATGTCACGCCGGGCAATGCTCTGGAAGGCGAGATAGGCGAGCGCGGGGACGAAGGCGGCTGTGATCGGCTGCAGACGTTTGGCGGCGCCAACGTCGTAGAATTGTGCCAGCGCGACGATGAGGCTCTGAGCCGCGCAAGCTGCGACAAGCGCCAGAAAGACGATCGATGTCCGTGCACGGATGGCGTATCGGATGAACAGAAAGCTCAGAACCAGAGCGACGACGGCTGAAACCGGTAACACCTTTGCGTCCCCCAAGTTGACGTCGCCCGAAGCCAGAGCGCGCGTGGGTCCGAGATCGCGATCTTTGCGACCTAAAACAGGTTTTAGGACGCGCGATCCAGCCGCGGCGGCGACCCTCCAATCGTCCAATGAGAGAGATGGAGGACTTGTTATGCTATCGCGACTTCGTATGGGGACGCCCGTCCTTGCAGCCGCCTGCCTCGCGATCCTGTCCGGCACGGCCCGCGCCGACACCCTGCCGGGCTACGATCGCATCGCGTTTTCGGCAGCGCACAGGGCGGGCCTGATCCAGGGTGCCGTTTGGTACCCGATGGGCACCATGACGTACCGTGTCCGGATCGGAGACAACGCGCTATTCAAAGGCGCAGACGTTGCGCTCGGTGCTGGCGTAAAAGCCGGACGGTTCCCGCTTGTGCTGCTGTCTCACGGGTCGGGCGGCAACATGGACGGCCTAGCCTGGCTCGCGTCGAAGTTGACGGCCGCCGGCTACATCGTGCTTGCGGTCAATCATCCCGGGAGCACGTCCGGTGATAGCTCGCCGCGCCGCTCGATGGAGATATGGAAGCGGGCGCAGGATCTGTCGGCTGCGCTTGATTTCACACTGGCAGAGCCCGCGTTCGGCCGGCACATCGATCGCGACCGGGTCGCCGCGATGGGATTCTCGCTTGGCGGGCTGACGGCGCTGCAACTCGGCGGCCTCGTGCCGGACAAACAAGCGTTCATCGACTACTGCGCGCGGATGGACGGCGCGCGTGACTGCCTCTTTCTTGCAAAGGGCGGGGTGTCGCTCGCAAACATCGACACACGGGCGTTCGAGCGGCCGGCGCGCGAACCAGCTGTTCGGGCCGTCGTCGCCGTCGATCCAGGCATGGGCTTCGCCTTCAAGGATGAAAGCGTGCGCGCGGCAAACCTGCCGATCCGGATCATCAATCTCGGGGATGGCACGGATCTGTGGCCCGAAGTTGATGCGGGCCCGCAAGGCAGCAATCTCGCTCAGCGCCTGCCGCAGGGCTCGCTTTCAAGGGTGACGCCTGCCGATCACTATTCGTTTCTGGCTGAGTGCAAGCCCGGCGCGCGCGAGCGGCTGGCGGCGGAGAAGGACGATCCGATCTGTCACGACGTGGCCGGCAGCGTCCGACCGGTCGTGCATCAGGAGGTCGTCCGGCAGACGGTCGCGTTTCTCAGGACGGCCCTGAAGTAGCCGCGCGAATTGAGATTAGCGCGCCGAACTGCGGTGGCCGCGGACGTGCCCTTTGGGTGCCCGCGGCGAGACCGTCCCGCAGTTGCGGCCCTGCCAGCGCCTTTGACGGGAGGCTTCAGCGCCACGAACTGCGTTCAATCGCCCGATTTCCCCGTAAATCGGGCATTTTGCGTCGGTTGGCGGCTTGACGGGGTGGCGCGACGGGCGTTGTGTCTCCCGCGACCCGGCCGCTAGGCCCTTTGTTTTCGGGGCTTTTCGCGGGTTCCTACCGCGTGCGGCGTTCCTCAAAACCGAAAGAAGGAAGTTCGACGATGAGCAAGAAAGACCTGATCGATGCGATGGCGGACGAGGCCGAAATCACCAAGGACAAGGCCAGCGTCGCGCTCGATGCCATCGTCAACTATATCGAGCAGACGCTGAAGGCAGGCGACGAAGTGAGCTTCCCGCCGCTCGGCAAGTTCAAGGTGACGAAGCGCGCCGCCCGCGAAGGCCGAAACCCGATGTCGGGTGCAAAAATCCAGATCCCAGCTTCGAACGTGCCGAAGTTCACGCCGTCGAAGACGCTGAAAGACGCGCTGAACGCTGGCGGTAAAAAGAAGAAGTAGCGAGCCCACGCCCGCTGCGGCCGCAAGCTTTGCTGATTACGAAAACGGCCCGGCACCTGTTCAAGGTGCCGGGCCGTTTTTTCGTCGCCGCCATGACAAGCTGCGTGGCGCGTGCGGTGCCCGTTAGGCGAGGGCTGCGAGCACCCGCTCCGGTGTGAACGGCATGTGGCGCAGACGCTTGCCTGTCAGTTTCGCGAACGCATTTGCAACAGCCGGCGCCACCATTGGCGTTCCAACTTCGCCGATCTGTTTCGGCGCCGCGCCCTCGCGAACCAAATCGACCGAAATGTTCGGCATCTCGTTCATCCGCACGACGGCGTAGTCGCTGAAGTTCTGCTGTACGACTTCGCCGTCTGCGATCGTCACGGTCTCCTTCAAAGCACTCGAGAGGCCGTAGACGATGCCGCCTTCGATCTGGTTCATCGCATTGTCCGGCGCAACGATCAGGCCGGCATGAATGGCAGCCCAGATGTTCTCAACCGCCAGCACGCCGCTGTCGCGATCGAGCCGAACTTCGACAATGCCCGCGACCTGCGCATCGCCGTAGCCGGCAAACGCAATCCCAAGCGCGGTCTCCGAGCGTGCGGCGCCCCAGTCGGCCATCTTGGCAACGGACTGCAGCAGCCGCTGTGCCATCGGGTTCTGGCTCGTGTGGGCGAGGCGGAACTCAAGCGGGTCGCGCCCCGCCTCTGCTGCCAGTTCGTCCATGAAGGCTTCGGCTGCAAAGGCTGTGTAGCTGGCCCCGATCGCCCGCCACGGAATGATGCGGGCGCGCCGTTCCGTCAGGACGTGTTCGGCGAGGACGTCGGGGAAGTCGTAGAACTTATTCTCCGCCCCGCGCATCGCGATGATGTCCTTGGGCTCGACCTGCGCCCACCGTCGCGGATTGAAGTATGCGATGACCGACGGCGTTGCGACGCGGTGATGCCAGCCAGAAATAGTGCCGTCGCTCTGTAGGCCGGCCGCCATCCGTTGCGCCGTCAGAGGGCGGAACCAGCCGAACCTCAAGTCATCCTCGCGCGTCCAGATCACCTTGACCGGGCGGCCGACCGCCTTTGAGGACAGCAGAGCGTCGCGGACATATTCCTGCATCAGCGCCGTGCGCCGGCCGAATGAGCCGCCCATGGTCATCATGTTGAGCTTGATGAGGTCCGGAGTCGTTTCGAGGACGCTTGTGCAGGTTGCCATCGTGAAGGTCTGCGTTTGCGAGCCGACCCAGACTTCCGCGCCTTTGCCGTCCGGCGTCACATCTGCGACGACGGCCATTGGCTCGAGCTGCGCGTGGTAGGCGTAGTCAGAGCTGTAGGTGGCAGCGACCTGCTTCGGTGCGCCAGCCACCCGCGCTTTGGCGTCGCCGCGCGTATGCCAGACCGCACCCGGCGCATCGCTCTCGGCGGCTTTGCCATAGGTCTCGTGGTCCGTGTCGCTGTTTGCGTTCCGGAACTCTGAGGATGAAGACCACGTGGGCTTGAGCGCATCGCGGCCTGCGAACGCAGCCCACATCGTCTCGGCAACGACGGCAATGCCGTCGGGCAGGCGGACGATCTCGACGACACCGTCCGTCGCCCGCGCGGCCGTGTCATCGAGCGCGGAGAGCGTCTCGCCTTCGACTGGCGCGCGCAGCACGCTCGCGTAGGCCATGTTGGGCACGCGCACGTCGATCGCGTAGGTCGCAGCACCGCGCGTCTTCAATGGGATGTCGCGGCGCTTGACGTCGCTGCCGATGAGGCGGAACGCCGACTGCGGCTTGAGGTCGGCCTCGGTAAGGTCCGGGACCGACGTGACGAAATCAGCCGAGGACGCAAGCGCGCCATAGCTGATGGACTTGCCGGTATCCGGATCGGTAACGCGACCGGCTTCAGTGCGCAGGCGTGAGGCAGGTACCGACCACTGCGCGGCGGCGGTGGCGATCAACATCCGCCGGGCTTGCGCGCCGGCAAGGCGCATCGGCGGCATGTAGCTATAAACGGCTGAGCTGCCGGCCGTGTAGAGCAGGTTGCCAAAGATACGGTTTCCGAACTGCCGATCGTCGGCGTCGAGTTGCCGGATGCGGGTTGTCTCCCAATCGGCGTCGAGTTCCTCGGCCAGCATCAGCGGAAGGGCCGTTGAGCTGCCTTGGCCCATCTCCGTCGACGGGAACACGATCTCGCAGGCTCCGTCTGCGAAGATCTTGAGCCACGCGTTTGGCGCGGTGGCGCTGCCGGCTGCTGTGCTCGCACCATCGCTCGCGCGCGCGACCGACTGAATGCCGCCGGCCCCAATAGCAAACGTGATGGCCGCGCTGCCTGCAACGAACATGCGCCGCGAAACGGAAGGGCCAGTCGAAGGCGCGTTCGCCGAAGTCGTGTGTGCGGTCTTGGTCATGATTATGCCTCCCGCGCCGCGCGCGCGACGGCGCGTTCAATGCGCGTATAGGTGCCGCAACGACAAAGGTTCTGGCTCATCGCCGCGCGGATTTCCTCCGGCGTCGGCTTTGGCGTTTTGCTCAGAAGGTCTGCCGCGCGCATGATCTGGCCGCTTTGGCAGTAACCGCACTGCGGCACCTGCTCGGCAATCCAGGCGGTCTGCAGCGGATGATCATTGGTCTCTGAGAGCCCTTCGATCGTGACGACGGATTGGCCGCTGACATCGGCGACGGTCAGGAGACATGAGAATTGCGCGTCTCCGTCGACGTGGACCGTACACGCGCCGCACATGCCGACGCCGCAACCGTATTTGGTGCCCGTCAGCCCGAGGTCTTCGCGGATTGCCCAGAGCAAGGGTGTCTCTGGCGGGGCGGTCGTCTCAACTGCAGTTCCGTTCAACGTGAACTTCGTCATCTGAACCTCCGGAATGTCTGTGAAGCTGTCGGAAGGCGGCGCGTCTCTCTGCTGGTGGCGCAATCGGTGCGCTTGATATGTGTCGCCCGGCGTCGGTGATTAGGCGGCGCCGGCAAGACAGTTTGTCCCGAACACTGCTCTTGCCGCGGAGACGTGCGCCTGGGCCGCAATTTTTCGAGGGATTACTTGGGTCTGAGATGCATCTGGCGCGCGGCAGCAAAGGTGTTCCGCTGCCGCGTGATTGATGCGTTCTCGTCTCAAATGCTGAGCGTCAGTGCGCGCTCAATCAGTTTGTCTTCTGCGCGGTGTGCACGGAAATGACCTTGTAGGGATGGTAGTCCGGCTTCGCCGACGTAAACGCGCGCGCCATGTTGGGCGCGCCGCCGGACTGGATCAGCTTGCCGGCGGCGGCAACGGATTCAAGCCGGTCCCACTGCGCGATGACGGTGACGTGTTCGCTGTCGCCGCTCCGCAGGACGCTCGCCGAGATAAACCCCGGCTGCTTGCTCATTTCGCTCGCCATACCCGCTTCAAGCGCTTTGACGAGGTCGTCCTGGCCACCGGACTTTGGCGTGATGACATTGACCATCGTCACAATCGGCTGGTCGGCGGAGATGGTCGCCGTTTTTGGCCCGCCGGCGATCGCGGTTGCCGCTGCCGCCACCATTAGAAGGCCCGCAGCGCCGATCAGAAGCCGCTTGGATGATTGCATGATGCCGTCCCTTTCTCAGTGAAATGCTGACGGATCACTACAGAAATGGCGCGCCCTGGCGCAAGGCAAAAATAGTGATCGTTACAAAATTATCATGCGGCACCTTATGACCGTGTCGGTGTGGCAGACGATGGCGCCATAGACGGCGCAGTCGCCATTGGATGATGCGTGCCATCAGGGACGGGCGCACAAAGCCCATTGCTCGTGCCTGCAACTCCGGGCAAAAGCGCGCGAGTATTTTAGGAGGCCCCCCATGACTTTAGCTTCGTTCCGGTACAAGCGGCTGATGCTGAAGCTGTCAGGCGAAGCGCTGATGGGGGAGACCGGCTATGGGTTTGATGTCTCGACGGGCCGCCGCATTGCCCTCGATGTTGCCGAGGCCGTCGAAGCCGGCGTGCAGCTTGGCGTTGTGGTCGGCGGCGGCAACATCTTCCGTGGCATGGCCGGCGCTGCCTCGGGCATGGACCGCGCGACGGCTGACTACATGGGCATGCTGGCGACGGTCATGAATGCGCTGGCGTTTGCAAACGTGCTTGAGACGCTCGGCACGCGGACGCGGGTTGTCTCCGCCATCCCAATGCCGACCGTCTGTGAGGCCTATACGCGGCCGAAGGCGCTGCATCACCTGAGCGACGGCCGGGTCGTCATCTTCGCGGCCGGCACTGGCAATCCGTACTTCACGACCGACACGACCGCTGCCCTCCGCGCAATTGAGATGAATTGCGAGGCCGTCGCCAAGGCCACGCAGGTCGACGGCGTATACTCAGCAGACCCGCAGACCAACCCGGATGCGGTCCGCTACGACCGGCTGACCTACACCGACGTGCTCGGGCGGGATCTGAAGGTCATGGACGGCGCGGCCATCGCGCTTGCTCGCGATAATGAACTTCCGGTAGTTGTGTTTTCGATCAAAGAGCCCGGAAATCTGCTGCGCGTCTTGAAGGGCGAGGCCCACGCGACGGTGATCAGTAGCAGCAGCTAGGCGCCAGGTCCGGCGCCAAGCCCACGGGCCGCACCACCACCGGTCAGGGATGGACAACGCATATGGCAGACGAGTTTAAGCTGAGCGACTACGAGCGGCGTATGACCGGCGTCATTGACTCGCTCAAGAGCGACTTCAGCGGCCTGCGCACCGGCCGCGCGAGCGCCAAGCTGCTCGACCCGATCGTGGTCGACATGTACGGGCAGAAAATGCCGATCAACCAAGTCGGCACCGTCTCGGTGCCTGAAGCGCGGATGATTTCGGTGCAGGTCTGGGACAAGGCCGCCGTCAGCGCCGTCGACAAGGCGATCCGCGAATCAAACCTCGGGCTCAATCCGGTTGTTGACGGGACGGTGCTGCGCCTGCCGATCCCGGAGCTGACCAAAGAGCGGCGCCAGGAGCTTGCAAAACTCGCGGCCAAATATGCCGAAACGGCGCGCGTCGCGGTTCGGAACGTGCGCCGCGACGGCAACGAGCAGCTGAAAAAGCTCGAGAAAAGCAATGACTTGAGCCAGGACGAGGCGCGCGGTCAGCAGACTAAGGTGCAGGAACTCACCGATCGATACGTAAATGATATCGACCAGTTGCTTAGCGCGAAGGAAGCTGAAATTAACACCGTATAGGCTTCTGCTGACTTTTGCCTTTACCGGTTGACGATGCCGCGCGTGCCTGCGGCCTCCTTGGGTGTGCAGAACGGACGCGACGTGGCGCAGACACTTCCAGAGCCCGTGCCGGAGCCCGCCGGCGCGGCCGTGCCCCGGCATATCGCCATCATCATGGATGGCAATGGCCGCTGGGCCAAGGCGCGTGGGCTGCCGCGTTCGCTCGGGCACCGCTCGGGCGTCGAAGCCGTGCGCCGGACGATCCGCGCCGCGATCGCGCTGCGCGTCGAATGTTTGACGCTCTATAGCTTCTCGACAGAAAACTGGTCGCGCCCGGTCCGTGAGGTTGATGACCTCATGGGGCTGATGAAGCGGTTTCTGCTGCGCGATCTCGCAGAACTGCATCAGACGGGCGTGCAGATCCGGGTTCTTGGCAGCCGAACCGGCGTTGACGCGGAGCTGCTCGCGCTGATCGACAAAGCCGTCACGCTGACGGCTGACAATGAGGCGCTGGTGCTCTGCATCGCGTTCAACTACGGCGCACGCGATGAGATCGCCGACGCCGCGCGCGATTTGGCGGTCGCGGCGGCTGAGGGTCGGATCGACCCGAAGGCCATCACCGCTGACACCCTGAGTGAAGCGCTCACCACACGTGGACTGCCGGATCCGGACCTCCTGATCCGCACATCCGGCGAACTCCGACTGTCTAATTTTTTGCTATGGCAACTCGCTTATGCTGAGTTTGTATTTCTTGAAGAATCCTGGCCCGACTTCGGACACGACCTTTTGGTGAAGGCGATTGACATTTATCAGTCCCGCGACCGGCGCTTCGGGGCAATTGCCTCGTCGTCGCCGGCTTGAGCGCAACCGTGACGGATGAGACGGCAGCCCCGACCGCAGCGCCTCCGGCGTCCGCGTTGACCAAGCTACATAAGCGCCTGCTCTCCGCCATCGCGATGATCGCCGGCGCTGTGTTCCTCACTTGGCTGAGCCCGGCCGTTTTCGCGCTCCTCGTCTTTGCGATCGCGACGCTGATGACCTGGGAATGGTCGCGGATGGTGCGCGGCAAAGACTTTGACCGCTTCGCGCTTTTGCAGACCGCGGTCGTCGCGGCAGTCATCGCGATTACGCTGTTTGGCGGCGCCAACGCGGCGCTCTGGGGTGCGATGTTGATCGCCGCCGCAGCGCTCCTGGCGGTTGCGATGGGCCTTGGGCCGCTCACCGCGCTGGGTGTGGTGTATGTCGCCGTGCCGGCCGCCGCGCTCGTGTGGCTGCGCGCTTCGCCCGACTTGGGCTTCGAGGTCATCCTGTTTCTCTTCGCCGTTGTCTGGGCGACGGACAGCTTTGCGATGGTTTTTGGACAGAACGTCGGCGGCCCGCGGCTTTGGCCGGCCGTCTCGCCCAACAAGACCTGGGCGGGTGCGCTCGGCGGGCTCGCGGCGGCCGCGATCGTCGGGGCGATGTTTGCGACGTTTTTCCTGCCGGGCCAGTCCGTGGCTTACGGGCTCACCGTCGCTATGTACTTAAGCATCATGGCCCAGATAGGTGATCTCGGTGAAAGCGCGGTGAAGCGGCAGACCCGTGTGAAGGACACGTCCGGCATCATCCCCGGCCATGGCGGGGTGTTGGACCGCATGGACGGAATCGTCGGCGCGTCTGTCGCGGCAGCAGCGCTCGCGCTCGCAATCGGCTGGCAGGCGCCGGCCCGCGTGGTGCTGATAGGTGGGTAGGCCCGGCGCACGCGCGGATCACGTTCGAAGCGGTGACGGTGCGTCGCGACCGCAGTCCCTCTCGATATTCGGTGCGACCGGTTCGATCGGCACCAGCACACTGCGCATCGTCGACGCCAACCCAGAGGCCTTCGACATTGTCGCCGTGACTGCCAACGACAGTGTGCGTGAGCTTGCCGAGATCGCGATCCGGCATCGTGCGGCGACAGCGGTCATCGCCAACCCTGACAAGTACGCCGAACTGAAATCAGCACTTGCCGGCACGCACATTGAGCCCGCGGCTGGCGAGGCGGCAGTTATCGCAGCCGCCGACCGCCCCGCAGATTGCGTAATGGCGGCAATCATGGGAGCGGCCGGCCTGCGCTCGAGCCTGGCTGCGATCCGACGTGGGGCGCGGTTGGCGCTCGCCAACAAGGAGTGCCTTGTCTGCGCCGGCGACGTGTTCATGCGCGAGGTCGCGGGCAACGATGATGCCGTGCTCTTGCCGGTCGATTCAGAGCACTCGGCCATCTTCCAGGCGTTGGAGGGCAACGCGCGTGATGGCGTCGAACAGGTCATCGTCACCGCATCAGGCGGCCCGTTCCGGACGTGGACGGCCAGCGAGATCAAGGCCGCCACGCTCGATGACGCGCTGAAGCACCCCAACTGGTCGATGGGACGCAAGATCACCGTCGACAGCGCGACGATGATGAACAAAGGCCTCGAGTTGATCGAAGCGCGCTTTCTGTTCGCCCTCGCGCCTGAGCAACTGGACGTCGTCGTCCATCCCCAGTCGATTGTTCATTCGATGGTTGCCTACAAGGACGGGTCCGTCCTCGCGCAACTCGGCATGCCGGACATGCGAACGCCCATCGCCTATGCGCTCTCCTGGCCGCGGCGGATCGACATCGATGTGCCGCGTCTCGATCTGGCCGAGCTGCAGACGTTAACCTTCGAGCGTCCCGACGAGGGACGGTTTCCAGCGCTCAGGCTCGCACGGTCTGCAATGACGGCAGGCGGCGGTGCACCGGCGGTGCTCAATGCCGCCAACGAAGTTGCCGTCGGCGCGTTTCTCGACCGGCGCATTGGCTTTACCGACATTGCCCGGACCGTGGAGACTGTGCTCGATCAGGCCGATGCGGAGGGGCTTGCGCAGCCGGCGGATGATCTGGACGCCGTCCTCGACACTGACCGGACAGCGCGCGAGTTGGCACGCCATGTGATTGGCCGGTTGTCGTGATTTAACGCTTTGGCTACCAAGACCGCTCCCCGCGCAACCAAGCCGCGCTAGAACGGTGCAGCCCCTCGGCGGCCGGTTGGCCCGCTGCTTTGAGCCCCACGGACCCACCCGTATGCCAGTATTCGCAGTCCTCGCCGATATCGCCAGCACGATGGGCGCGCTCACGATCGCAGTCCTTGCGTTCGTCTTCGTCCTGAGTGTTGTCGTGTTCGTCCACGAGATGGGCCACTTCCTCGTCGCCCGCTGGTGCGGCGTGAATGTCCAGGCGTTCTCGATCGGGTTCGGCAAAGAGATCTTCGGCTTTCGTGATCGCAAGGGAACGCGCTGGCGGGTCGCGTGGATCCCGCTGGGCGGATACGTGAAGTTTATGGATGACGAGGACGCAACGAGCGCCGGCGCGTCAAAGTCCGAAGCCGACATGACCCCGCAGGAACGCGCGGGCGCATTTCACCTGAAGCCACTCTGGCAACGCGCCGCCGTGGTCCTTGCAGGTCCGATGGCCAACTTTATTTTCGCGATCATCGTCTTCGCGATCATGTTCATGATCTTCGGCATGCGCATGACCGAGCCGCGCGTCGGCGACGTCATGCCTGGCAAGCCGGCGGCCCTCGCAGGCCTGCAGAGCGGCGATCTTATTCGCGAGATCGACGGCGAAAGCATCAGCAGTTTCAACGACATCCAGCGTGCAGTCCGGATGCAGTTCGATCGCCCGCTTGGTCTGGTCGTCGAGCGTGACGGCCAGCGGATGGCCATGACGATCACGCCGTTCAAAGATTCAGCCGACGACGGGCTTGGCGGGAAGATGACTCGCGGGCTTATCGGCATTCAGGCGCCGCTGACGATCCCGCATGTGGGCGAAGTGCTGCCCGGATCGCCGGCCGCCGCCGCAGGCCTGCAAGCCCGCGATATCCTGATCTCCGTCAACGGCGCCCGCATGGAAAACGCCGCGGCCTTTGAGGCTGCGCTGACAAAAGCACCGGGCGAGCCGCTCGCAATGGTGGTCGGCCGTGCCGGTGAACGGGTCGACGTAACCGTCGATGCGCCAAGAGCGCCGAGCGGCACGACGGCTGTTGACCTTGGACGGTCTGCGCTGGGCATCGTCTTCCGGTCGGGTGAAAGCAATGTGCGCCGCATTGAGCCCGGGCCGCTGCAGTCGCTCGGCCTCGGCGTGCGCGAGACCGGCTACGTCATCGCGACCACGCTTGGCTACATCCGCGACATCTTCGTTGGCCGCCAGGACGCGCAGCAGATCGGCGGCGTCGTCCGTATTGCTGAGGCCACACGCCAGGTCGTGAACCTGCGGCCGGAAATGCTCCCGCAGTTCATCGCGCTGATTTCGGTGAGCATCGGGCTCATCAACCTGTTCCCGATCCCGCTGCTCGATGGCGGTCATCTCGTCTTCTACGCAATCGAGGCCGTCCGCCGCCGGCCGCTCAGCGAGTCCGTCCAGGAGATCGCACATCGTTTCGGACTGGCGGTCGTCATGGCGCTGATGGTTTTCGCGCTCTGGAACGACAAACATATCGTCATCCAGCGGTGGCTCGGCATCGGGTAGCCAAGCCGCATTGGGCCGCTGGGTAAGTTGTGTAGAAATCGAGTATTAGACGACCGGTAGAGCCCCGTTCATATTGCGCTGCGCGCAAGCGGAATTTCGGCAGTAGCGACCGGATTTGCCTGTGTTTGCAGGCTCCTGAAACATATCTGCCACTTCCCCAATCCCTTCTGAATCGTTAATCAATGAGGGCTCCGGCGGCGCCTCTAAGGTGCCCGTGCGCCTCGCAGTGTGGCCGCTGGACTGCAGATCGGTTCTGCCGAGGCCGGATCTGCCAGGGGGATCGGCGTAGGGGCATCGTCTTGATGCAGATTTTGTTGCGACACCTGTGGGTCGGCGTGTTTCGCTGGGCGATAGCGTTCGCCGTGCTTGGCACCGGCCTGGCATTGCCAGGGCTCGACGGCAGCAGCGGTCAGGCCCAGGCTCAGACCATTCGCTCTATCGAGGTGGTTGGCAACCGACGCGTGGAGCCGGAAACGGTCCGCTCTTACCTCTCTTTCTCCGTCGGCGATCAATACGATCCGGGTCTCGCAAACGACTCGCTTCGCGCGCTCTTCCAAACGGGCCTGTTCGCCGACGTCTCAATCGACCCGCAGGGCAGCGTCGTTGTCGTCACGGTGCAGGAAAACCCTGTCGTCTCGACCGTCGCCTTCGAGGGCAACGATGAGATCGACGATAAGACGCTCGCTGGCGAAGTCCGTCTGAAGTCGCGCTCGGTTTACACGCGGGCGCGCGCGCTCTCCGATGCGCAGCGCATCATGGCCGTCTACCGCCGGCAGGGTCGCTTCGCAGCGTCGGTCACGCCGCAGCTCATTCAGCTCGACCAGAACCGCGTCAACGTCGTCTTCGAAATCGTCGAGGGCGAGAAGACGACGGTCCAAACCATCAACTTCGTCGGCAACCGCGCGTTCTCTGACAGCCAGTTGCGCGATATCATTTCGACGACGCAGTCGGGCTGGTTTGACTGGCTGAAGGGCACCAACGTCTACGACCCTGACCGGGTCAATCTCGATCGTGAGCTGCTGCGCCAGTACTACCTCAAGAACGGCTATGCCGATGTCCAGATCGTCAACTCAAACGCTGAGTTGGATCGCGACGGGCAGGGCTTCTTCATCACGTTCGTGATCGAGGAGGGCGAGCTTTACCGCTTCGGCGACGTCCGCATCGAGAACAGCCTTCCCGAGTTGCGGCCTGAGACCCTGCAGGGCGAGATCCTGACGCTGTCGGGCGCGACCTTTGACTCCTCCAAGATCGACAAGACGGTCGAGAAGCTGACGCTGCGCGTCGCCGAGCAGGGCTTCGCCTTTGCCCGGGTCCGCCCGCGCGCCGATCGCGATCCTGATGGCCGGCTGATCAACCTCAGCTATGTCATCGATGAAGGCTCGCGGATTTACATCGAGCGGATCGACATCTCCGGCAACGAGCGCACGAAGGACTACGTGGTCCGTCGCGAGTTCCGGCTAGCAGAAGGCGACGCGTTCAACCCGCTTATGGTCGACCGCGCGCGCAAACGCCTGCAGGCGCTCGGCTTCTTCAAGGCGGTCAACGTGCGCCCGCGGCCTGGGTCCGGTCCTGACCGCGTGGTCATTGACGTCCGCCTGACGGAGCAGCCAACGGGCGAGCTTTCGTTCGGTGCCGGCTATTCGACGACGGAAGGCGTAATCGGCGACATCGGCATTACCGAGCGCAACTTGTTCGGCAACGGTCAGTTCCTCCGCCTCAAGCTCGCTGGCTCGCTTGAGCGGATGCAGATCGACTTGAGCTTTACCGAGCCGCGGTTCCTCGATCGCAATCTGTCAGCCGGCTTCGACCTCTTCCACAAGGAACTCGATTCCCAGGATACGTCTGGCTACAAAAGCCGGAAGTCCGGTGGCTCGCTGCGCCTCGGGTTCCCGCTTGCCGAGAACCTCTGGATGACGACGCGCTACTCGATCACGCGCGACGAGATCTTCGACGTCACAGACAGCAACGTTTCGCCCGCCGTTCAGCAGGCGAGCGAGGAGGGCGCTTACCTGACATCGCTCATCGGTACGGTGATCCGATACGACCAGCGCAACCATCCGCGTAACCCGAACAAGGGCTACCTCGTCTCGGTCGGCGCCGACTTCGCCGGTGTTGGCGGGGACAGCCAGTACGTTCGTCTCTCAGGCGAGCTCCGCGGCTACTATCCGATCATGGAGAGCGTGACGCTCGTTGGCCGTGCAATCGGTGGCCATATCGCCGGCTGGGGCGGAGAAGAGCCGCGCCTGCTCGATCTCTATTACAAGGGCGGCGAGACTATTCGCGGCTTCGGCCGGTCGGGCATCGGCCCACGGGACATCGCAACGGGCGATGCGCTCGGTGGGCAGACCTATTGGGCCGTTACGGGTGAAGTGCGGTTCCCGTTCCCGCTGGTGCCGTCGGAGCTTGGGATCACGGGGGCCGTGTTCGCAGATGCCGGTTCGGTCTTCGGGGCGACGGACTTTGCCAAGACGGCGGCCTCGACCAATCTGCAGGACGATGCCTCCGTCCGTGCGTCTGTTGGTGCGTCGCTCCTCTGGAATTCTCCGCTTGGGCCGCTGCGCTTCGACTACGCGTTCCCGCTTCTCAAAGAAGACTACGACGACGTCCAGAACTTCCGCTTCGGCGCCTCGACCAAGTTTTAACGAACCGTCTCCGGCTGAGCCGCTGCGTTTCGCGCGGCGGCTCGCCCTCTCTTTGCCAGCCTTGCGACGCGGCTGCGCCTACCACTCCCATTGCCGCTGCGGGTCCGAACGCGTAAACCGCCGATGCGCGACCTCGACCAGGGCGCATGGTGTTTTGCGGCGGGACGACAATGGACGGACAGCACCCGGGCTTCTTTGATCGTGCAGGGCCATTCACGGTCGCCCAAATCGCCGATCATCTCGCCGCCGACAGCACATCGGCCAAACCCGAACTGCTGGAAAAGCCGGTCAGTGGTATCGCGCCACTGGATGCCGCGAGCGGTACCGATCTGACCTTCCTGCACAACCCGAAGTATGCGGCGGCACTGCCATCGACGGCGGCGGCGGCCTGCCTGGTGCGGCCCGACATGCGCGACGCCGTCCCTGAGCAAGTCGCAGCGCTCGTGATGGCCGATCCTTATCGCGGGTTTGCGGGCGCGCTCGGCCTGTTCTTTCCAGATGCCGTCGGCGGCCCGTCTGCCGAGAGCGGACCCGGCGCCGCGCCCGTCAGCCCAAGCGCCCGGATCGAAGACGGCGCGATCATCGAGGCTGGCGCGATCATCGGGCCCGAAGCGCAAATTGGGCGGGGCACACGGATCGCCGCCGGCGCCGTCGTTGGCCGCCGCTGTACCGTCGGCCGCGACGCCTACATCGGCCCAAACGTGGTTGTGATCTGCTCACTGATCGGCGACCGCGTGATCCTGCATCCGGGCGTCCGGCTGGGGCAGGATGGGTTCGGTTTCGCAATGGGCCCTGGCGGGCATATGAAGGTGCCTCAGATTGGCCGGGTGATTGTGCAAGACGATGTCGAGATCGGTGCCGGTACGACGGTCGATCGCGGTGCGCTTAAGGATACGATCATCGGCGAGGGCACGAAAATTGATAATCTTGTACAGATCGGGCACAACGTCGTCATCGGGCGGCACTGCGTGATCGTTGCTCAGGTCGGCATTTCCGGGTCCACCCAGCTCGAGGATTTCGTGGTTATGGGCGGGCAGTCCGGAGCCGTCGGACATGTCCGCGTCGGGGCCGGAGCGCGGATCGCGGGCGCGAGCCACGTGAAATCCGATGTTCCACCCGGCGCACGTCTTGGCGGCACGCCCGCCCGGCCACTGCGCCAGTGGATCCGCGAGATGGCCACGCTCAAGCGGCTCGCGGCGAAGTCGAAAACCTGATTGGAGCATCGCGGGCCGCCCGCGCAGGACATCGCATGAACGATCTAAGCGAAACCCCAAAAACCGGTGCGCGTGCGTCTGCCGACATCGCCAAGGTGATGAAGCTCCTGCCGCATCGCTATCCGTTTCTGCTCGTCGATGCCATTCACGAGATGGACGGCGACGAAAGTGCGGTGGGCCTCAAGAACGTGACCATCAACGAACCGTTCTTTCAGGGCCACTTCCCGCAATACCCGGTGATGCCCGGCGTGCTGATCATTGAAGGCCTCGCGCAGACGGCCGGCGCGCTCTGCGTGCACAGCCTTGGCGAGGACTACAAAGCCGAGCTCGTATATTTCATGGGCATCGACAAAGCGAAGTTCCGCAAGCCGGTTCTCCCCGGCGACCAACTCCACTATCATGTCCGCAAGATCCGAAATCGCGGTCGGGTGTGGCGGTTCCAGGGCGAGGCCAAAGTCGACGGTAAGGTCGTCGCCGAAGCCGAGATCAGCGCCATGCTCGCTGACACGGCAGAGGCGCGGGCTTTCGCGGCAACGAATGGCTGACACGAAAATCCACCCGACGGCCGTGGTGGAAGATGGCGCCGAGATCGGTGACGGCTCGGTGATCGGTCCGTTTTGTATGATCGGGCCAACCGTCAAACTCGGCGCGGGATGCAGGCTTGAGAGCCACGTCGCCATTCATGGCGATACGACCATCGGCGACGAGGCCCATATCTTCCCGTTCGCCTCGATCGGTCATCAACCGCAAGACCTGAAGTACAGGGGTGAAGCCTCGCGGCTGACCGTCGGCGCGCGATGTCAGATCCGCGAAGGCGTGACGATGAACCCCGGCACGGAGGGCGGCGGACTGCTGACATCGGTCGGTGATGATTGCGCATTCCTCGCCAACTCGCATGTCGGCCACGACTGCCGCGTCGGCAACAACGTTGTCTTCTCAAACAACGTCATGCTCGCGGGCCACTGCACGGTGAGCGACTATGTCATCATCGGTGGCGGCGCTGCCGTCATTCAGTTTGCCCGCGTTGGCCCGCATGCGTTTGTCGGCGGTATGTCGGGTCTCGAAAATGATCTGATCCCGTACGGCATGGCCATGGGCAACCGGGCGTATCTCTCGGGCCTCAACATCATCGGTCTGCAGCGGCGCGGCTTCTCCCGCGATGATATCCACGACCTGCGCCGCGCCTACCGCTTGCTGTTTGCTGACGAGGGGACGCTTGCTGAACGCATGGACGATGTTGCAGAGGAATTCTCCGAGCATCCGATCGTCCAGGAAATCGTCGCGTTCATGCGCGAGGGCGGCAAGCGCTCCCTCTGCACGCCCCGCGATGTCACCTGACGGCGGGCAATCGCGTGGACCGGGGCGGACCACCACAAAGCGCCACGAACGAACCGTCGTCGCCAGGCGAAGAGGCCCTGCAACCGGCAGGCGCACCTCAGCCGCTTTGCATTCTGGCTGGCTCGGGGACGTTGCCGGGCGAGATCGCCGATAGCGTCGTCGGGACCGGCGGCACCGTGCACATCGTCGGCCTCAGAGGCGTCGCGTCGGACGACATCGCGCGTCATCCACATAGCTGGACCGGGCTCGGTCAGGTCGCCCGCATGTTGCGCCTGATGCGCGCGTCTGGTGCCGGGCGGCTTCTTATCGTCGGCGGACTGCAGCGCCCGAACCTCTGGCACCTCCGGCCGGACCTCGGGTTTCTCGCCCACTTCAAGACCATTGCGGGGATCATGCGCGGCGGCGACGACGCCGTGCTCCGCAGGGTCATCCGTTTCTTCGAGGCGCAAGGGCTTGAGGTTGTCGGGGTGCCTGATGTCGCGCCGGAGGTCGTTGTCGGACGCGATCTTTCCATCGGAGCCGCGCCGACTGATAGCGACCCGGCCGGCACGCCGGGGCCCGCACCTGCGATTGCGACGGCAACGCGCTTGATCCGAGCGCTTGCGGACTTCGACATCGGGCAGGGGGCAATTGCTGTGCCCGAAGGCGTGATCGGCATCGAGGATGGCGGGGGGACGGCGCGTCTGATTGCCGGCGCACGCGGCATCGGCGACCGCGAGGCCGTGCTCGTGAAGATGACCAAGGCTGGCCAGGAAACGCGCGTCGACCTGCCGACCGCCGGCCCCGACACCATCGCGCAGGCACGCACGGTTGGGCTGAGCGGCATTGCGCTTGAAGCTGGCCGAAGCCTGATTGCCGAGCGTAAGCGGACGATGCGCGACGCGCGCGCGGCCGGCATCAGCATTCGCGGTTTCGCGGCGGGCGACGACGGGGCGCTGCCGCGGCGAACAGTCGGTCTGCCGCGCGACATTGACGAGCGCGAAGACGCGGCCACCAGCGCGCGCATCGCGGTGACAGCGTGGCCGCATCTCGCGGTGTCGCGCCGGAGCCTCGGCGTCTTCGTCCGCCGCCAACATGCGAAAGTTATCGTCGTCGATGGTCTGTCCAACGCGATGCTCGCCGAAAGAATTGGCACCATCGCGCATCAGAGCAGCTTCGGCCTGGTCCCCCGCCGGCTCGGCGCCGTGACGATCGTCCTCGACGCCGGGCGGAACTCTCGCGCACAAATCGCAGGTCTTCGTGCGCTGCTTCCGACCCTGCGCGAACGGCGCATTGCCACGCTGGTCATTCTCGCCGCCGCGCCATCTCCAACCGTCGGGACACCGCTCGCAGCATCATTTGAGCAGGCGTTGGCCGCCGCAGTCGCCCCGCTGCCGCTGACCCTGCACGTCCATGCGTTGAGCTTCGATCCTGACGGTCGGGCAATTGTGACATGAGCACGCGCGTTTTTATCGTTTGCGGCGAACCATCAGGCGATCATCTCGGTGCCGGCCTGATGCGGGCGATGCAGCGCCGCGAAGGCCATGATTTTGCGTTCAGTGGCGTTGGCGGACCGGCGATGGAAGCTGCGGGCTTCACGCCGCTCTTTCCGCTCGATGAGATCACCGTCATGGGCCCGCTCGCCATCGCAAAGGCCTACCGGCGGCTACGGCGGCGCGCGTTGGAGTGCGTCGCAGCCGGCGTCGCCGCGAACCCTGACCTTGTGATCATCATCGATGCGCCGGAGTTCACGCATCCCGTCGCCAAACGCATTCGCAAGCAGCGGCCGGACATCCCCATAGTCGACTACGTGAGCCCGACCGTCTGGGCCTGGCGGCCGGGCCGGGCTGCTAAGATGCGGGCCTACGTCGATCACGTGCTTGCGCTGCTGCCGTTTGAACCGGCAGCGCACGCGCGGCTCGGCGGTCCACCGTGCACCTACGTCGGCCATCCGCTTGTCGAGCGACGCGGTGAGATCCGTGGCCTTGACGCGCAACCGCTGCTCAGAAGGCTCGGCCTTGCGCGCGATGAGCGCATCCTCGTCGTCCTGCCTGGTAGCCGGTCTGGCGAGGTGGCGCGACTGCTACCGGCGTTCGGCGAGACCGTCGCGCGCCTCAGGGCAAGCGCGCCGCCGTTCAGCGTGATCATCCCAGCCGTTACGCGCCACGAGGCTGCAATCCGCAAGGCCGCCGCCGACTGGGATGGCCCGGTCCACGTCGTCACCGGCGAAGCCGACAAGTGGCAGACATTCCACCTCGCGACGGCGGCGCTTGCAGCGTCTGGCACCGTCACGCTCGAGCTTGGCGTTGCCGGTGTGCCGATGGTGGTTGCCTACAAGGTCGACCCGCTTGCAGCGCAACTCCGCTTTCTGGTGAACGTGCCGTCCATCGTGCTTGCCAATCTCGTGCTCGATGAGCGCGCCTTCCCGGAGTTCATTCAACAGGACTGCAACGCGGCGACGCTTGCCGGCGCCGTCGCGCCGCTGTTGTCCGAAACGCCCGCGCGCCGCGCGCAGCTTGGCGCCCTTGAACGGCTCGACGCGCGCATAGTCGCCGGTGTCGAAAGCCCGTCTGAAGCGGCGACGGATGTTGTTTTGGATGTGCTGGCTGGCCGGTCCGCAGGCGGCTGCTAAAGAGCATCCGGGTCTGGTCGGAGCGCCTGGCCTGAAAGGTCCGGCGAAATAGACAGGTGCTAGCTTTCTGCCGTGCTCAGAGCCGTCGCGGTCGCGCGCCGGTACGTGTGGATGGCGGCGATCGCGAAGAACGCATAGCCAACGAACTCGAAGAACTCTTCATAGGCGATCGCATGTTCGAGATGGCCCAGCCTGCGGTCGAACGCGAAGGCGCCGATGAAGACGCCGATGCAGCCGAGATAGAACGGCCAGGCCGCGAGCTCAAAGCTTCGCGCGAAGACGGTTCGCCAGTCGGCGCGGTTCACAAAGAGATAGCCGAGTGCCGTGACGCCGCCGCCGACCATCAGGATCTCCTGCAGGCCATGGTCGCCGAGCCAGTTCCAAAACCATGGCCCATCCCACGTTTTCACGTCGAGTTCGCGCACGATGCCCGTGATCATGACGATTGCACAGGCGGTCGCGACGGTGCGCTCGCCGGATGAGGGTGCGGCGCGGCGGGCAAAGCAAAACACGATCGCCGCGACGGCGAGCATCGTGATCTGCATGTTCTCGATCGCAGAGTGTTCCTTGATCTCGACCTTCGGCAGGATCTCTGCGACTTCGATTGCGAGCAAGCCGATCGCGATGGCGATGCAGAAGACGACCGCCGCTTCCAGCCATCTCAGGCGCGGCGCTTCAGTCTGTTGCGTGACATAGGCCATGCGCGGTCCCCCAGGACGTTCGGATCATGAACGCCTCGCGACAGATTAGTGACGCGCGCGTGACAGTCAAAGCTGTTGAAATGCCTGATGTGATCGATGTGTGGACGAGTGGGGATCGGGCGCCGCGATTGCGGCTTCGCTCAGAGCAGAGCCGATCTAACGCGGGGTCGCCCGCAGCGCGTAGAGGCCGGCTGCGACGATGATCCCGGCGCCAATGAGAAACCGGGCATCGATCACTTCGCCAAAGATCACGACGCCGATGATCGCTGTCAGCGCGAGTTGAAGGTATGCGAACGGCTGCAAGGTCGCCGCTTCCGCCTGCTCGTAGGCCTTGATCAGCAGGTAGTGCCCGCTCATGCCCAGGACGCAGAGCGCCAGCATCCAGACCCAGTGCGTGGCCGTCATTTGGGTCCAGAAGAAGGGTCCGACGAGCGTCATGCCGAGCGCGCCGCCGATGCCGGTGTAGAAGAATGAGGTGGCCGGCGAGTCGTCGCGGCCGAGCCAGCGGGTGAGAATGCCGTAGGTCGCAAACATGAATGCGCAGCCGAGCGGGATGAGCGCGAGCGGGTCGAACACGCCGGATGTCGGCGCGACGAGAGTGAGGACGCCGACGAAGCCGGCACCGACGGCGAGCCATTGCGCGATGACGACGCGCTCACCGAGCAGGACCGCGCCGGCTGCCGCGATCAGCAATGGGTTGATCGCCATGATGGCATGGGTTTCGCCGAGGCCGAGCACCGCGAAGCTGTAGGTCAACAGCGAGATCTGAGCGGCGAGCAACAGCCCGCGGGCAAGATGGATCAGCGGCCGCCGCGTGCGTACGGTCGCCGCAAACCCCTGCGGCTGTGCGCTTGCGAATGCGATGGCAAAGAGCGCGAACGCCCAATAGCGGATCATCACGACGAAGATCGGCGGGTAGTGCTCGGCGAGAAGTTTCGAGACTCCGTCCTGCGTGGAAAAGACCAGCATCGTCGCCAGCATGAAGGCGATGCCACGGCGCGTATCGCGCACCTCGGCACCGATAGCTGCTGACACGTCCGGTCACCTCGTCAAATTGGCGACCGCGCAGGATCTTGCCGGTCGAACACGGCGGCGGGCGATCTGCTGCCGCCTGCCTGCCGCCACTGCGGACCTACCCGCGCTCGTCGAGGGCCGGGACGTCGCGCGAGGCTTCGCCGACGTAGAGCTGCCGGGGGCGCCCGATCTTCTGCTCGGGGTCCTCCATCATCTCTTTCCACTGCGCGATCCAGCCGACCGTCCGCGCGACCGCGAAGAGCACCGTGAACATGTCCTTCGGGAAGCCCATCGCGCGTAGCGTGATGCCCGAATAGAAGTCGATGTTCGGGTAGAGCTTCTTCTCGACGAAGTACTCATCCTCGAGCGCGATCTTCTCGAGCTCCATCGCAACCTTCAGCGTCTCATCTTTCACGCCGAGCGCTTCGAGCACTTCATGCGTCGTCTTCTGCATGACGCGCGCGCGGGGGTCATAGTTCTTATAGACGCGATGACCGAAGCCCATCAGGCGGAACGGATCGTTCTTGTCCTTTGCCCGCTCGATGTATTCGGGAATGCGATCAACGGTGCCGATCTCTTCCAGCATGTTGAGCGCGGCTTCATTCGCGCCGCCGTGGGCCGGGCCCCAGAGACACGCGATGCCGGCCGCGATGCAGGCGAACGGATTTGCACCCGACGAGCCCGCGAGGCGGACGGTCGATGTCGATGCGTTCTGCTCGTGGTCTGCGTGGAGGATGAAGATCTTGTCGAGCGCGCGCGCGACGACCGGGTCGACCTTGTAAGGCTCGCACGGCACCGCAAAGCACATCTGTAGGAAGTTCGCTGTGTAATCGAGGTCGTTGCGCGGATAGATGAACGGCTGGCCGATCGAGTACTTGTAGGCCATCGCCGCAATGGTCGGCATCTTCGCGATCATGCGGTGCGAGGCGACCATCCGCTGATGCTCATCCGTGATGTCGGTTGAGTCATGATAAAACGCCGAAAGCGCACCGACCGTGCCGACCATGATGGCCATGGGATGCGCGTCGCGGCGGAAGCCCGTGAAGAACCGGGTCATCTGCTCGTGCACCATCGTGTGGTGCGTGATCGTGTGCTCGAACTCGTCGTACTGCTCTTTGTTGGGCAGGTCGCCGTGCAGCAGCAGGTAGCAGGTCTCGATGAAGTTCGATTTGTCGGCAAGCTGCTCGATCGGGTAGCCGCGATAGAGAAGCGTGCCCTCCTCGCCGTCGATGTAGGTGATTTTCGACGAGCAGTTCGCGGTCGACGTAAAGCCCGGGTCATAGGTGAAGCAGCCGGTCTCGCGATAGAGCCGCGAGACGTCGATGACATCGGGCCCGATCGATCCCGACCGGACGGGCATCTCAACCGTTTTGTTGTGATGGAGAAGCCGGGCAGCGCCAGATGCGGCGTTGGGGTCATGTGCGTTCATGGCCACGCTCCCTTCGGGACATTGTAAGATTGATCCGACCTGCAGCGAGCGCCCGCTGACGCGATGCCGCTGACCGCCTCGACCGGCGCTGGTGGATGTCTGAGGCAGGATTATCCAAAATTGTGCGCTGCGACAAGCTGGACCAAAGGGCGACACGCCTCGGTTTTAATCGCAACGATGTGAACGCCTATCGGGTTGGCTGACGGTTGAGGCGTGTTCGCGCACCAAGCGTCCAATGCTTGCAATGCAGCCTGTCACGTGGACTTACGAAGGCGCGTCTGTAGCTTGAGTACCGCCTACCATTGCTTGTTTCTCTAAGACCAGCTCGGCCTTGTAACCCGGCGCCTGGGTTTACTGCCCGACAATTAACCAGCGTGAGCGACTGCGGCCGCGGCGATTGGCGCGCGCTGTACGGGACGTCAGCGGAGGCTGCGGACTACTTTCGCGCTTGTGAGGCGGCGCCGCTCGAGACCTTCGACTACGCAGCCGCCGTCGTGAGCGAAGGCGGATCCCCCGTGATGGGCCTGCCAACGTTCACCGGTGCATTCCGCTACGACATGGGTTTGTCCGGTACCGCGCGGTGGTGGACGGAGGCCATTCATCAACGGGTGCCGAAACTCGTTGCGCTTCCCGTTTACGGTGCGGGCTCGCCGCACTCCGATGAATTGGCGCTTGGTATGAGCCCCTGCGTTGCGTGCGATCCGGCCCGGCGCGCGGCAGCATTCGGCGCACTGCTCGACAGCATGGAAGCGCACGCGCGGTCGCAGAAGATCGAAGTTGTCTTCTTGAAAGATGTAACGGACGCGCAGGCCGCTTGGGCGGACCCTCTGCTCTCGGCGCGGGGCTTTTCGCGGCTGGCAACGCTTCCCGTGGCGCATCTGCCGTTGCCGTTCGCAAGCGAAGTGGACTACGTCGCGAGCTTGTCATCGAACATGCGGTCGAACTTGCGGCGCAAGCTGAAGCGCGCAGGCGACGTCGAGATCGAGATTCGTTCGGAGGCCGGCGCCATCGAGAGCGAACTCGCCGAGATGCGTCAGGCAACGCAGGATGCGGCCAAAACAAACTACGGCGACTTCGAAGACCTTGCGCCCGGATATTATGACGCTGTCCTGCGCGCATTGCCGGATGCCGCGCGGCTGCTCCTTTATCGGAAGGGTGGCAAGCTCATCGGCTTTTCGCTTGTCCTGCTCGATGACCAGCGCCTCACCTACAAGTACACCGGCATGCGCTACCCCGAGGCACGCGACCACAACCTCTACTTCATCAATTGGATGACGATGGTGCGCCTGTGTTTTGAGCGCGGCATCCAACATCTGCACGCTGGCGAGACAACGTATCTGACGAAGACACGGCTCGGATGCGTCGTCGAGCGGTCGTGGATTTACTTCAAGCACACCAACCGTTTGGTGAACCCACTGTTCAAGGCGATCGGCCCGCGCATCCGCATCGACCAGATGGACGCGGACGTCAAAGCACTGGGCGAGACGATGCCCTACGTCGCGCCGGCCGCGTGCGATCAGGCGGTCTGATCGCTGATCCTGGCAAGCGCTTCGTCGCGGCCGAGCAGGGCGACCAGGTCGAAGATCGGCGGCGAGATCGTCGAACCGGTGAGCGCGGCGCGCAGCGGCTGGGCAACCTTGCCGAGGCCGACGCCCGCCTCTTCGCAGTGCGCCCGGATGCAGGCTTCAATCGCCTCGACGTCCCATGCCGGTAGCGCCGCGAGCTTCGGCGAGAGTGCCGCAAGATGGGTAACGCCGGTTTCGTTGAGCTGCTTTTGCGCTTTGGGCTCGATCGCGAGCGGCCGGTCCGCGACAAGGAAGGCTGCACCGTTGATGAGTTCGACGAGCGTTTTGGATCGCTCCTGCAGGCTTGGTACCGCGGCGGCAAACCTGTCTTTGCCAAGCTTTGAGAACTTCTCAGACAGTTGGGCGCCGCCTTCGATCGTCGGCATGATGCGCCAGGCGGCGTCGGCCAGATGGTCCGCCGACGCCTCGCGCATGTAAATGCCATTGGTGTCGGCGAGCTTGTCGAAGTCGAAGCGCGCCGGTGATTTGCCGATCGCGTCGAGACCGAACAGCTTGATGAGTTCATCGCCGCCAAAGATCTCCTGGTCGCCATGGCTCCAGCCGAGCCGGACGAGATAGTTGCGCAGCGCCTCCGGCAGATACCCCATCGCGCGGTAGGCTTCGACGCCAAGTGCTCCGTGCCGCTTTGAGAGTTTTGCGCCGTCCGGACCGTGGATCAGCGGCACGTGCGCGAAGCGCGGCACGTCCCATTCAAGCGCCGCAAAAATCTGGCTCTGGCGCGCAGCATTCGTCAGATGGTCGACGCCGCGGATGACGTCCGTGACGCCCATATCATGATCATCGACGACGACTGCGAGGTTGTACGTCGGCGAGCCATCACTGCGCAGGATAATGAGATCGTCGAGGTTCGCGTTCTCGAACACGACGTCGCCCTGGACGGCATCGCGGACGGTCGTCTGGCCCTCGGTCGCAGACTTCAGCCGGATCGCTGGCGGCACGCCGGCGGGCGCGTCCGTCGGATCGCGATCGCGCCAACGCCCATCGTACATCGGCGGGCGCTTTTCAGCCTCCGCCTTCGCGCGCATCTCGGCCAGGTCCTCCTGCGTCGCATAACACTTGTAGGCGTTGCCCGATGCGAGCAGTTGCTCGACGATCTCGCGATGGCGATCAGCGCGCGTGTGCTGGTAGACGACCTCGTCGTCGGCGGTGAGGCCAAGCCAATCCATCCCGTCGAGAATGGCGGCAACAGCGGCGTCGGTGGATCGCGCGCGGTCGGTGTCTTCCACGCGCAAGCGGAAGCGGCCGCCGTGATGGCGCGCATAAAGCCAGTTGAAGAGGGCCGTTCGCGCGCCGCCAATGTGCAGGTAGCCCGTGGGTGAGGGGGCAAAGCGCGTGACGACGGGCGTGTCGCCGATTGCAGGTGACTGGCTCATGGACTGGTCTTCTTTCTGCTGAGCGATATGCTGAGCACGTCGTTTGGCGCGATTTGCGGGCGTGCGGTCTTTATGCGTGAGGTGCGGGTAACAGCAAGTCCTGAAGCGGGCGATGAGCGCGCGGCGGCCTTTGCGCCGTTGCCGCAGGCGGTGGCGGCGCGTCCGCGCCCATCGCCGCTCGTCCGCGAGGCGGACCGCTGGTTTCTTTGGCTCCCGGTCTTCTTCGGCTGCGGCATCGCGCTGTACTTCGCAATGCCGGTCGAGCCGCACGGGCTCGCGGTCGCAGCCACACTTTTGGTTGCAATCATCCTACGTGCGCTTTTGCGGGAGGGGTTCGCTCGGACGATCATTGCAGCGATCGTGCTCGCGACGGCCGCGGGCTTCGCGGCGGCGAAGCTGCGCACCGCAACAGTCGCAGCACCCGTCCTCGCAATCGAAATGCGCGGCGCGGCCGTCTCCGGGACGATTGAGATGATCGACTATTTGCCGGAGCGCGGGCCACGGCTGACGTTGCGCGATGTCGCAATTGCTGATGTGGCGACACAGGCCAGTCCGCGACGCGTGCGTGTGCGCCTGCTCTCGAAGCCGGATGATGCCACGCGCGCCATCCTGACGATCGGTCAGCGGGTGCGGCTCCGGGCAACGCTCGCACCGCCGCCACGGCCGACGCATCCGGGCGCGTTCGACTTCGCGCGCACAGCCTTCTTCCGCCAGATCGGCGCCGTCGGTTTTGCGACGGGTCAACCGGAGGCGGCGGCGGCCGCGCAATCAGCGAGCCTGCGCGTCGGGCTCGCCGATGCGGTGCGGGCAGTCCGTGCGCACGTCGGCGAACGCATTCGGGACGTGCTGCCCGGCGAGGCGGGCCACATTGCCGTCGCGCTCATCACGGGCGATCGGTCCGGCATCAGCGCCGAGACGATGAACAACTACCGCGATGCCGGCCTCGTCCATGTGCTCGCGATTTCCGGGCTGCATATGGCGATCTTTGCAGGCGCGGTGTTTTGGGTGGTCAGGCTGATGCTGGCGCTGATACCCGCGATCGCAGTCCGCTTTCCCATCGCGAAGATCGCGGCCATCGCGGCGCTGATGGCAGCGTTCGCCTACCTCCTCCTGTCAGGCACGTCGCTTGCGACCCTGCGCGCCTTCATCATGATCTCGGTGTTCTTCTCAGCCGTCGCGATCGGGCGGCCGGCGCTCTCATTGCGCAACGTCGCGATTGCAGCGCTGCTGATCTTGGCGCTGCTGCCCGAGAGCTTACTCAACCCCGGCTTTCAGATGTCGTTTGCTGCCGTCACCGCGCTGATCACGGTGTTTGAACGGTATCGGCGATGGTCGCTTGCCCGCCGCGGCGACGGGCGGGATGTGCCGCGCGGCCGGTTTGTCAAAGCCCTGCTGATGCTCACCGGGATCGTTGGTTCGACGATGGTTGCGAGCCTGGCGGTGGCGCCGTTTGCCGCTTACCATTTCCATAAAGGCCAGCAGCTTGCCGTCCTCGCGAACATGATCGCGGTGCCGGTGACCGAATTCTGGGTCATGCCGTGGGCGCTGGTTGCGCTCATCTCGCTGCCGCTCGGCCTGGAAGCCTGGCCGCTTGGCGCCATGTCCGCGGGCATCGCGATTCTGAGCGACACTGCCAGTTGGGTTGCGGCGATGCCGCTTGCGACATCCCGCGTGCCGCAGATGCCGGTCGCAGCCTTCGCTTTGATTGTTGCCGGGGGGCTGTGGCTTCTCATCTGGCGGACCCGTTGGTCGGCTTACGGTGCGGTGGCGATTTTGGGCGGGATCGCGCTTGCGCCATTTGCGACGCGGCCGGATGTCCTGATCGGGCAAGGCGGCAAGGTCGTCGCGGTGCGCGGGACGGATCAGGCGCTGCATGTGATGGGGCGCGGCGGGACGTTTGCTGTCTCGCGCTGGCTGGAAGCTGACGGCGATGGCCGCACCGTTGGCGAGGCGCGCGACGGTGCTGGCGGGCGCTGCGACACCGGCGGATGCACCGTCGGCGTCGGCGGCCTGACGCTCGCACACGCCAGGCACATGCGGGCGCTGGCAGATGATTGCGAGGCGGCTCAGATCCTGGTCCTAACGTTTGCCAGGCCCGAGGCGTGTGCGCCGCAAGGACAGGTGATTGATGCGCGCGCCATCAGAGATCGCGGCGCGCACGCGGTCTACGTGACCGGGGGGAGGGCCCGCGTGGTCGCCGTCGACGACGCGCGCGGTGACCGGCCCTGGGTCGTGACCGGAAAAGCGCGCCGGGCAGCGCTGCGGCAGCTATCGCGCGTCCGCGGCCGGCGTGGATCTCGAACGGCCGCGTTCGCAACGCCCGCGCTCAGCGGCAATGGCTCAGCGCAACCGCGCGGGGATGCCGACGATGGCGAGACGCCGCAAGAGCCGGACGCGTTCGGGCTTCAGTAGCGCCGGATCAGGCCGACCAGACGTCCCTGCACTGAGACCTGATCCGGCCCGAACGTGCGCGTTTCGAACTCTGGGTTCTCAGCTTCGAGCGCAACCATGCCGCCCTTTTTGCGCAACCGCTTCAGGGTCGCCTCTTCGTTCTCGACGAGGGCGACGACAATCGCGCCATTCTCAGCCGTGTCGCATTTGCGGATGATGACCGTGTCGCCGTCGTGGATGCCGGCGTTGATCATCGATTCCCCTTCGACCTCGAGCGCGAAATGTTCGCCGTTGGTCAGGAGATCGGGCGGGCAGGCGATGTCATGGGAATGGTTCTGGATGGCATCGATCGGCACACCGGCTGCGATCTTGCCGACCACGGGGACTGACACGGTCCGCGCATCGACAATCGTCGAGGTCGGGACCACCGGTTCGGCGCTCTTGCCACCCTCAATCACACTGAGCGCCGGCGATTGGGCTGCGGCCCCTGGGCTATCGGCATGGCTTTCTGGAAGTTTCAGGACCTCCAGCGCCCGCGCCCGGTGCGGCAGGCGTCGAATAAAGCCGCGCTCTTCAAGCGCCGTAATCAGACGGTGAATGCCGGACTTCGATTTCAGCTCAAGCGCGTCCTTCATTTCATCGAACGAGGGCGGAACGCCGGTGTCCTGCAGCCGCGCATGGATAAACATCAGCAGGTCTTTCTGCTTCTGCGTCAGCATGGATCGGGCTCCTCAAGATCGTTTGGCCACTGCTCAGGTCCAGTGGCGATACAAAACTAGAACATGCCTAGTCGTTCTTGTAAAGTTCCGCAAGCGTTTCACGGATTAAAAATCGATGCGCAGGATCTCGACGGTCTCGCCTGGGGCGGCCGCCGGCGCGTTTGGCGGGCGGATGATGAGGACGTCGGCGGCAGTAAGGGGCGCGAGACGAGCGCTGTCTTGCGAGCGGAAGGCGCTGACTGTGATCGCGCCGGCTGCGTCGCGGATCGAGACCGCGCGCATATAATGTGTGCGGGCCCCGTTGGCTGGCAGCGGCGCGCTCAGTTGTGCGGTCTCCGGCGTCATTTGCGCGTGATCGTGACCGAGCATCCGGTCCGTGAGCGCCAGCGCAAACAGCCGCGTGCAAATGAGCGCCGAGACCGGATTGCCCGGCAGGCCGAGGAAGCGCTGCCCCCCGCGCGACCCGAACATCAGCGGTTTGCCGGGACGCATTGCAATCTTCCAGAAGTCCATAGTTACGCCGGCCGACCGCAGGACAGGCCCGACGAGGTCGTGGTCGCCAACGGACGCGCCGCCAATGGTGATGACGAGGTCTGCGTCAGCGGCGCGGGCCAACATGGCTTCGAGGTCCGCGGTCGTATCGCGCGCGATGCCGAGGAACTGCGGTTCAGCACCGGCGCGCGCAAGCATGGCAACGATGCCGAACGCATTTGAACAGACGATCTGGTCCGGCCCTGGCGGCGTTCCCGGCGCCACGAGTTCATCCCCTGTTGCAATGACTGCGACGCGCGGGCGGCGGCGTACGGAGACGGCGCCGTATCCGGCGGCGGCCGCCAGGGTCAGCGTGCGTGGGGAAAGGACGTGGCCGGCTTCGAGCAACGTCTCGCCGTGTCGAAAGTCGGCACCGCGCGGGCGGACATGGGCTGGGTCGGGCGCGCCATCGACGACGCGGACGACGTCGCCGTTGCGTTCGGTATTCTCCTGAATGATGATCGCATCGGCGCCATGCGGGATCGGTGCGCCGGTGAAGATCCGGATAGCTTCACCAGGACCGAGCGTGCCGGCGAATCCGGCCCCTGCTGCGGCTTCGCCAATGACATTGAGCGCTGCGGGAAGCGTTGCGACATCGGCGCTGATGACCGCATAACCGTCCATGGCCGACGCGCTGAAAGGCGGCTGGTCGAAGGCTGCCACAACGGGCTCAGCCAACGTGCGCCGGTCAGCATCGAGCAATGCAGCGCTTTCTGGTTCCATCGCCAGGGCGCTGGCGCGGATTGCAGCCAGGGCGTCTTCAACTGGAAGAAGCGCGCTCATGGCTGAGCGTCGGCGCGCCATGTGCCGGACTTGCCACCGGTCTTTTCGATGAGCCGCACGCCGTCGAAGCGCATGCCGCGGTCAACCGCTTTGAGCATGTCATAGAGCGTGAGGCAGGCAACGGAGACGGCTGTGAGCGCTTCCATCTCGACACCCGTCTGACCGTTGACACGCACCGTGCCCGTCACATGCACACCCGGCCAATCCGGCTTCAAAGCGAAAGTCACTTCCGCCTTGGTGATTGCGAGCGGATGACAAAGTGGGATCAGATCGTGCGTCTTCTTGGCAGCCATAATGCCGGCGATACGCGCCGTCGCGAGGACGTCCCCTTTGGCAGCCGTCCCCTCGTTGATGCGCGCGAGCGTTTCGGGCTGCATGAGGACGCGGCCTTCGGCGACAGCGGTTCGCGATGTCGCATCCTTTGCCGAGACGTCGACCATGTTGGCTTCGCCGCGGCTGTTGAGGTGGGTGAGATCGCTCATGCCGACGCGGCCTCGCGGGACAGGATCGCTTGCGTGGCGGCCGTCACATCCGGCTGACGCATCAGGCTTTCGCCAATCAGGAACGTCGTGACGCCGGCTGTTGCGAGGCGGGCGAGATCGGCTGGCGTCCCGAGCCCGCTTTCGCCAATGACGATCCGGTCTTGGCCAACGCGCGGGGCAAGCCGCTCGGTTACGGCAAGGTCGGTCTCGAACGTTTTCAGGTTGCGATTGTTGATGCCGATCATGCGGCAGTCGAGGCGGAGCGCGCGGTCGAGTTCAGCTTCGTCATGGACTTCGGCAATGGCATCCATCTGATAGTCACGTGCGGCGGCTGCGAGATCTGCGGCGGTCGCGTCATCGATTTCAGCGAGAATGATGAGAATGCAGTCCGCGCCCCAGCTTCTGGCTTCTGCGACTTGATACGTGTCGATCATGAAGTCCTTGCGAAGTGCCGGTAGGCTGCAGGCGTCGCGTGCCGCGGCCAGATACTCCGGCCGGCCCTGAAACGATGGCGTGTCGGTCAGCACCGAAAGGCAGGCCGCACCTCCGGCCTCATAGGCGCGCGCGAGGGCTGGCGGGTCAAAGTCGGCGCGGATCAGGCCTTTCGATGGGCTCGCCTTCTTGATCTCTGCGATCAGGCCGTAGCCGCCGGCTGTGGATTTGCCGGCCAGCGCGTCTGCGAACGGGCGCACCGGGGCGCACGCCCGTGCGGCGCGATCGACCTGAGCGAAGGGCCGAGCGGCTTTGGCGGCAGCAACCTCATCGCGTTTGTAAGCGGTGATCCGGTCAAGGATCGTCGTGGCTTTATCGTTCATGGATGCCGTTTTACCCGACGCGCGCGCCGGGCGCGAGATGGCTTAGGGGCCAAGCGGATCAGGTGGCGTCGCCTGCCCCGGCAGATGCGGCACCTGCAACGCGGTCCGCCGTCCAGGTGCCCGCGTTGGCGAGCATCAGCTCCGGCTCCTCGAACTGTCCCCGGAGGATGTCCTCGTAGAATGCGCGTTCGGCGGCCTTGTCCGGAATAGCGCGGCCGGCGGCGATGGTGAGCGCTTCATCAAGGGATGCGACCGTGCCGGAGCCTTCATCGAACTGCGCTTTCTTCCGCCAGACGAGTTCGGCCGGCAGCAGGTCCTCGCAGCTCTTTCGCAGGATCCACTTCTCGATCGTCACGCCATCGTCGGTCCGCTTCATCTTTAGGTCGGCGGGGATCGTTTGCGCGAACGCGATCAGGTCGCGATCGAGGAACGGCGGACGGGCCTCCAGCGCGCGCGACATGGTCACCCGGTCGACGCGCTGCAGGTTGATGTTGTGCATGGCCCCGAGCGCACGGGTGAGTTCATCGGCCATGGCGCGCGGTGTGCGGGCGTAGGCGTGGTGGTAGGCATATCCCGCGAACAACTCGTCTGCGCCCTCGCCGGAGAGCACAGTCTTGACGTGCGCGCGCGCAAGCCGCGTGACGAAGTATGTGGGCAGACCTGAGCGGATTGTATCTGGATCCGTCGTCTCCATCGCGCGGATGACGTGCGGCAGGGCTTTGGCGAGTTCGTCCGGTGTGAACGTTGCTTCGTAGTGTTCGGAGCCGATGTGGCGCGCCACCTTGGCGGCGGCTTCGAGGTCAGGTGAACCCAGAGCGCCAACGGCAAACGTCTTGAGCGTGCCGCCGAGCTGGCGCTGGGCGAGGGCCGCGACGATCGATGAATCCAATCCGCCGGAGAGGAAGCAGCCGACCTCCACATCAGCCACCAGCCACTTCGCAACTGCGGCCTCGAGCACGGCGCGCAGCTCCTGCGAGATCGTCGCCACATCGTGGTCTTGGGCATCGGCTTCCGGTGCCGCCGCCCCTTCAGGCATGCGAAACCACTGCCGGGTGCCGGTTTCGCTATCGAACAGGCTGCCGGGTGCGATCGTGTCGACGCGGTCGAAACCTTCGCCGTCGTAGGCCTTCAGTTCAGAGGCAAACGCGAGCCCGCCGTGCTTGTAGCCGACGTACAGCGGCTTGATGCCCAGCGGATCGCGCGCGGCCATCACGCGATCGGCCGTTGCGATGACGAAGGCAAACATGCCGTCCGGCGCCGCAATCCAGCGCGGGTGGCCCGAGGCGAAAGCTGCCAGGATCGTCTCGCAGTCGCTGTCGGTCAGGAAGAAGTCACGTCCAAATGCCGCCCTGAGCGCGTCGTGGTTCAGGACTTCGCCATTGGCGACGATCGCGGCGGCGCCATTGCGGATCGGCTGGTCCGCGGCCTCGGACCCGATAATCGACAAGCGCGCATGGCCCATGATCGCCGGGATGCCATCGAGCCGGCGCACGTGCAGCGCATCGCCGCCGCGGTGCTTGATCCGGTCGGTCATGCGCTCGGCGAGCGGCAGGTCATCGATGTTCCAGAGGCAGACGAGGCCGCACATGGTGGCGCTCCGTTTTGGTTTGGCTCAGGCGTTGGAGATGTCGACGAGGCGCTGAAGCGTGCCAGCCGCGCGGCCATCGTCCATGGCCTGTCCTGCGGCGGCCGCGCCTTCGGCAAGTGATGCCGCTTGCTCGGCAATCAAGAGCGCGGCGCCTGCATTGATTTGGACTGCGTGACGGAAGGCCAGCAGTTCGGCTGACTGTTGACCGCTCAGAATTGCTTTGATCTTGGCCGTGTTTTCTTCAGGCGCGCCGCCGAGCAGCTGTCCAAACGGGTGTTCGGGCAGATTCGCGTCGGCGGGGGTCACCATCTCTTCGGTCACCTGCCCATCTTTTAGCGCGGCGACCTTCGTCGGGCCGGCAATCGAGATCTCGTCCGTGCCGTCCATGCCGTGCACGAGCCATGCCGCCTCAGACCCGAGCTTGCGCAGCGTCTCCGCCATCGGCCGAAGCAGGGCGGGCGTGAAGGCGCCTGTAAGCTGGCGCTTCACGCCGGCGGGGTTTGTGAGCGGCCCGAGGATATTGAACACCGTACGCGTGCCGAGTTCGACGCGGGCCGGACCCACATGGCGCATCGCGGCATGGTGGTTGGGGGCGTTCATATAGCCGATGCCCGCATCCATGATGCAGCGAGCAATCGTTGCCGGGTCTGCATTGATATTGACGCCGAGTTCGGCCATCGCGTCCGACGCGCCAGACCGTGACGAGAGCGCCTTGTTGCCGTGCTTCGCGATCGGCACGCCGCAGCTTGCAACCACGAGGGCTGCGGCCGTCGAGATGTTGAGCGTGCCTTTGCCATCGCCGCCGGTGCCGACCACGTCCATCGCGCCAGCCGGGGCCTCAACCGCCGTTGCCTTCGCGCGCATGACTTTTGCCGCGCCGGCGATCTCCTCAATCGACTCCCCACGCAAGCGCAGGATCATCAAAAACCCGCCGATTTGCGATGCGGTTGCGCGGCCGGACATGATGACGTCAAACGCCGCTTCAGCTTCCGCGCCCGTCAAAGCTGAATCGAGCGCTCGCGAGATGAACGGTTTCAGCGCCTCAGGATCGGTGGTGTCGTCAGTCACGGGCTCGGCTCGTTTCAGTGTTTTGGGCAGGTGGCGCCGAGCCGCTTTAGGCGGCAGCGGACCGGTTCGGGCGGCGCGGCGTCAGGCCAGCGGCTGTTAGGAAGTTCGCGAGCATCTGGTGGCCGAACTCGGTCTTGATGCTTTCGGGATGGAATTGCACGCCGTGGACGTTATCGGTCTCGTGCATCAGGCCCATGATGACCCCGTCAGACGTGTCTGCGGTCACCTTCAGCGACGGCGGCAGGCTCTCAGGCGCGACCGTAAGGGAATGATACCGCGTCACTTCGATGCGCTGCGGCAGCTCAGCGAACAGGCTCTCGCCGCGGTTGCGCACGTGGCTCAGCTTGCCGTGCATCGGCTTTGGCGCGCGAACGATCTCGGCGCCATAGGCCTGTGCAATCGCCTGATGACCGAGGCAGACGCCTAGCAACGGGATCTTGCCGGCCGCAGCCGTTACAAGGTCGACGCAGATGCCGGCTTCATTCGGCGTGCACGGCCCCGGTGACAACACGATTGCGTCCGGCGCCGTCGCCATCGCGGCTTCAACCGAAATCTTGTCGTTGCGCACGACCTCACAAGCAGCGCCCAGGTCACCAAGAAAGTGGACGAGATTGTAGGTGAAGCTGTCGTAGTTATCGATGAGCAGGATCATGACATCAGTCGCCGGGGGCTCAACCGTCAGTTTCAGTCCGCCAACCTAACCGATGTTCGACCCCCGCTGAAGACCCAACGATTTGGGGTGTTTGCGTTTTTTGGGGGTCCAACCTGCGCAGGCTTCGTTGGCACACGAATCCGGCCGCCATTCGCTGCGGCGCGCTGCGCGGGTGCTCTTTTTTGGTCCAACCTGCGCAAGCTTGGTTGGCACACGAGTCCGCCAGGCCACCCGCTGCGGCGCGCTACGCGGGCTGATGGCCCGCTTCGTGCGCCTCGCTCTGTTCTTCGTGGGGCGGGCGGGTGGCTGCCGCGAAGGCGGTGGGTGTGGCCGCGCTCTCTCTTTTTTGGTCCAACCTGCGCAGGCTTGGTTGGCACACGAGTCCGACCGCCACTCGCTGCGGCGCGCTGCGCTGGCCTGATGGCCAGCTTCGTGCGCCTCGCTCTGGTCTTCGCGGGGCTGGCGGGTGGCTGCCGCGAAGGCAGTGGGTGTGGCCGCGCGCGCTCTTTTTTGGTCCAACCTGCGCAAGCTTGGTTGGCACACGAGTCCGCCAAGCCACCCGCTGCGGCGCGCTGCGCGGGCTGATGGCCCGCTTCGTGCGCCTCGCTCTGTTCTTCTTGGGGTTAGCGGGTGGCTGCCGCGAAGGCGGTGGGTGTGGCCGCGCGCGCTCTCTTTTGGTCCAACCTGCGCAGGCTTGGTTGGCACACGAATCCGCCAAGCCATTCGCTGCGGCGCGCTGCGCGGGCCGATGGCCCGCTTCGTGCGCCTCGCTCTGTTCTTCTTTGGGCTGGCGGCAGCCGCTACCATTTCCAGAGCGCGAGCAGCGCGCAAGGAGCAGGCCGTCAGGCCTGCGGATCGCGCGGTGCGGTTGGTCTCGGACTCTAAGCGCCGTCGAGCGGCAGCGTGGACGGGCAAAAAAAGAGAGCAAGGAGCAGGCCGTCAGGCCTGCTGATCGCGCGGTGCGGTTAGTCGCGGACTCTGAGCGCCAACGCGCGGCAGCGCGGTTGG
>JBCBIY010000002.1:0-372500 GCA_038523925.1 Pseudomonadota bacterium
AAAAAACGCGCGGCGTCGCACGCTGCTGGAAAAGGCAGCCGCTACCATTTCCAGAGCGTGAGCAGCGCGCAAGGAGCAGGCCGTTAGGCCTGCGGATCGCGCGGTGCGGTTAGTCGCGGATTCTATGCGCCGTCGAGCGGAAGCGTGGACGGGCAAACAAAAAAACGCGCGGCGTCGCACGCTGCTGGAAAAGGCAGCCGCTACCATTTCCAGAGCGTGAGCAGCGCGCAAGGAGCAGGCCGTTAGGCCTGCGGATCGCGCGATGCGGTTAGTCGCGGATTCTAAGCGCCAACGCGCGGCAGCGCGGTTGGGCAAGTAAAGAGAGCAAGGAGCAGGCCGCTCGGCCTGCGGATCGCGCGGTGCGGTTAGTCTCGGATTCTAAGCGCCGTCGAGCGGAAGCGTGGACGGGCAAACAAAGAAACGCGCGGCAGCGCGTTTGGGCAAACAAAAAAATTCTAGCTTGCGCGGCGTTGCGTTTCGACGACGTAGGAGAGGGCGGCGCCTGGCACGTCGCGGATGTGGATGTCCTGCTGCGGGAACGGGATCTCTATGCCCTCTTCGCGGAAGGCTTCGACGATCGCGTGGCGGAGCTTGGTTCGCGTCGACAGCGATGTCGTCACGTCCGAGACGAACGCACGCAGCGTGAATTCGAGTGCGCTGTTGCCGAGGTTGTCGAACGACACAAACGGCGCTGGAAACCGGATGATCATCTCGGACTCGTCTGCAATCTTGAGCAGCAAATCCATCACCTTCTGCGGATCGGAATCGTAGCCGACGCCGACGGAGACATCGACGCGACCGAGCGCATTGCGGTGCGTCCAGTTCTGAACCGTGCCCGTGATGAGTTCCGAGTTCGGCAGGATGAGCGAGGCGCGGTTGAAGGTCTCGATCTCAGTCGCCCGAACACTGATCCGCCGGACGAACCCTTCAGCGCCATTGACCACGATCCAGTCGCCGACTTTCACCGGGCGCTCGACCAGCAGGATGAGGCCGGAGACGAAGTTGTTGACGATCGACTGCAGGCCGAAACCGATGCCGACCGATAGCGCACCGGCGACAATCGCGAGGTTGGTGATGTCGAGGCCGGCGTATGAGAGCCCCACCAGCACCGCGATCGCCATGCCGGCATAGCCGATGCCGGTGTGGATCGAGTTGGCGAGGCCAGGGTCCATCCGCTTGGCAGTCAACAAGGTCTTTGAGAGCCAACGCTGGACGAGCCGCGTCAGAAAGATGAGGCCGATGAACAGCAGGACTGCAAACACGATGCTCGATGGCACGACCCGGACGCCGCCGACCTCGAAGCCCGAGAAGAACGGCGTCGCAAGGCCGGAGACATCGTCCAGCGAAAACCCGACCGACAAAAGTGTTGCGATGAGTGCTGCGACGCCGAGCGCGAGGTTGAGGAAGATGCGGACGACCTGATTGAACCGGTCGTCGCCTCTCGGCTTTCCGGCCGCGGCACTACCGGTTGCCTGCATGACGGTCGTCTCTTCAGACAAGGCCGCGATCGCGCGGTGTGCCAGGAAGACAGTGAAGCCGCCAATGCCGAGGAACATGATCTGCGTGGCGATAAACCGGCCAAGCGTCAGGTAGCCGAGCAACGACGAAATCAACACGGCAAGAGCTGCAGCATACACCGGGATCTTCATCCACTCGAAGATCCGCGAGACGAGTTGCCCGCCTTCCGTTGCCTCTTCGTCGACGAAGGTTGTCGCGACGAGTGCGGTGAGCAGCAACGCAAACAGCGCATTCGCGAGGAAGCCCGCGACGATCCCGAACGCGGACGGCAACAGCAGTGTTTCGATCGTCGTCGACAGCACCATGTCAATGCCAAAGACAAGCGCGAGCAACCGCGAGAGGATCGAGAGACGCTGCGCTCCGCTGTCGTCAACGCCAACGAGCCGGGCTGCCGCGAAGTTGGGTGTCAGCACGGCGCGGGCAAGCGCTGCGACGGCTGCGTAGAGCACGAACGCTTTGAGGAGCGCGTAGAGGATATCGTCGACTTGCGAATTGTAGAGCGTCAGACCGACGACACCGAGCGTCAGGATGCCCGCTAGCGCGAGGCGCGGCGCGGCGAATGCGGGGGCGAGATAGAACGCGATCTTGGTGCGGCGGAAGAAGCCGAGCGGCATTTGTCCGCTTGCTTCAACGCGCAGCGTGCGGCGCACGAACCGGTCCCGCAAATGGACGAGCGCGGCATAGATCACAAACGCAACGAGCACCAAGCCGGCCACTACGATTGGCGATTCAGACAGCAGGCTCAGCCAGCCAGTTATGACGACGGCGAACTGGCGCCAGACAGTGTCGATGCGTTCGCGCAGGTCCGTCCAGACAGTTTTAGCAAGTGGGCTCGGCGTCTTGCTGAGGAGGTCGGCTGCGAGCAGCGTGTTCCGCTTTTGCTGAAGCCGGCCCATCAACTGTTCGGCGCGAACATCTGTCAGTTGAAGTCGCTTGATGGCGCCATCGATCTCCGCGCGCGTCGCGTCGAGCTTTTCGCGCTCTCTCGTGACGGTCGGGTCTTCAATCGGATCTTCGGGCTTGGGCGCGGGCCCGAGGCGGTTCAACTGCGCCTGGACGGTTGGCAGCAGCGGCTCGAGTCCGCCGACCGAACGCGCGATTTCACCGCGCAGCTTGTCGATCTCGGCGCGCACGTCCGCAAGGCCGATGCTGTCATTGCGGAGCCGTTCGGTCGCCTTGCGCAGGCGGTCGAGTTCCAGCGGCAGGCGGTCGACGGCTGTCTTGAGGCGTTCGGTATAGTCGGGCAGCGCAAGGTCGCCCGGCGATGGCGTGCCGGCTGGCTGGGTCTGGCCCGCCTGCCCGGCCCCGCCCTGCTGTGGCGCATCGCGCTGAGCCGTCGCCAACGAGATCGTCAGTCCAAGCCCAACGGCGAGACCGACCATCAATATCGCGATGCGGATCCGCTGCCTGATCTTTGCCAATGCCACGGCTGTCCAACCCTCGTGACGCGGGACGCAGAATGCGCCCAATCCCCAACGCGCAGGCCGGCCATCGGCGGAATGCCCATGCCGGCCCGAATGGCCGGACGCGGTCTACAGCCGAAGCCGCGCGCCAGCGGTCCGAAAGTCCGCTTCGTTGCGCGGTTGCTCACCGGAACGGACCTGGCGAACCAATTCAGCGCCAAATCGTTCGGTCAGGCCAATCCGCCCAATCCGGCTGCACTCTCCTCGCCGCCGCGTCTCAACCGTTGGCTGCCTGACCGAGCGAGCGTGCTGGCCGTGGTGTGGCGGATCCCGTGCCTGCCTCGCCCCCGAGGCTTGCAGACCGGAGTTCCCGCCGCGTGTCGATCCCGCTTTCGACGATGACATCGATCGGACCGCCGACCATCACCAAATGCTCGACGTTGTCCCGACGAATGAGCACCAGCTTACGTCGCCCGTCCAGCGTTGTCTGCTCAACAACCTCGACCCGCTTGTCCGGCTTCGCAGCAAACATGCCGCTGCCGAACGTTTTCGTGGTGCCACCCGATGCGAGGTAGCCGCGCACGAGCAGGCCGCCCGCAATGATGAGGCCGGCAATAAAGACAATAAAGAAGAGCCAGGAAAGGACGTCCCACATGACCTGTGCTTTCGCTCAGTCCGAGTCACCGTTACGCGCGACTGTGGCAAGCTTGTGCTGCGGGTCGCGGGCCAGGGTCAAGCCTCGTCGCGGCGACCGTGGGCAAAAGGGCTGGATGAGATCACAACCAGCGACCGCACCGCTGACTTGCCAGGTCGCGGCCAACGCCGTCCCGCTCCGCGCCGCTGTTTCGGCGTTTCTTAACCTTCCTCGCTGAAAAGTTGCGCGGCGTCTCCGGAGCAAAATTGCCGGCCACGGAGAACAATACCGGCGGTGCGTATCGCAAGCCGCTGCTGCACGTGCGTTTAAAGGATTGTGTTTATGCCGCGTACCCGAGCCGCGTTCGCTTCATTCGGCCCAATTTCGCAACCGCCGAATCGGCTAGCGTCCGCGCCCATGAGCGGCCCCGCGACAGCAGACAAAGCCGAGCTGAAGGCGCCCCGCGGGTTGTCGCCACTGCTCGCTCAGTCCTTCCCGATTGCAGCAGCGGTTGTGCTCGTGTGCGGGACGGCACTGCTTGCGCTTCTGACGTCAGGTTCGAACGCCCCCGTCATGTTGACGCTACTCGGCCTGTTTGCCGCGCTCGGCGTGTTCCTGATGTTCGGCCTGATCGCAGGCCACATCCGGATCGGTGAGCGGACGACCGAAATTGACCTTCTGCAAGGCGTGTTCGAGCAGATTGATCAGGGCACGCTCATTACACGCGGCGACGGTCTCATCGCCTATGGCAATCCCGCGAGCGCAGACCTCCTCGGTGTGAAGTCCGCCAGTGACCTGCGGCTCCTTGAGGATGCCTTCAGCCCTGATGAAGACGCAAACGCCGCGCTTTTCAGGCTCAGCCGCTCCGTCGAACGCAACCGCGCCCGCAGCGAAGACATCTTCGTGCCTGCCCGTGCCGGCCTCGGGACGGGCCGCTGGCTGCGTGTGAGCGCAAAGCCGTTCGCACGCGCCCATGTCGACACCAACCTGCGTGGCGCGGCGCTCTGGACCCTGACCGACATCACGCGCGACAAAAGCTTCGAGGCGCAGACCCGCAGCAACCTCGAGCGCGAACTCGACACCTTCCGCGGCATGCCGGCGGGCTTCTTCGTGGCCGAAGCTTCGGGGCGGCTGACGTATGCAAACGATCAGCTCTGCCGCTGGCTCGGGATCACGTGGGACGAAGGCGACCGCGAGCTGATGCTCTCGGACATTGCGTCTGGCGACAGTGCAAGCTTGATCGCGTCCATCATCGAGCGGGCCGGAACAGATACGCAGCGCGTCGAGCTCGACCTCGTAACGGATGGCGGGCTCGCCTGGCCTGCGACGCTTGTTCTGCAAACGAACGAGGGCGCGACGGAGCACACAGCCAGCAGCGTGTCGGCGATCGTCCTACCGCAGGTTGCAACGCACGCAGCCCAAATCACAGGCGCCGGCCACTCGACAGATGCGCTTGGAGGTTTCTTCAAGAGCGCGCCGTTTGGGATCGCGACGATCACCGCGGAGGGCGAGATCGGCGGCGCCAACACAGCATTTGCGCGCCTCATGGTCTCAAGCGAAACGGCGGAAGGCAGCGACGCGCGCCGCACGTTCTCGCGGGCGACAACGGCGGATGGCGCAGCCGACATTCATGCCGCGCTTGATGAGGCGCTGGCGGGCCGCGCGAACATTGCGCCGATCGAGATCACGGTCGGAGACGCCGGGCAATTTACGCGGCGCCTGTTCTTTGCCACCACCGGGCGCGACGATGCCGAGGGCCGCTCAGCCGTCGTCTACGTGATCGATGCGACCGAGCAGAAGGCGCTCGAACAGAAGTTCGCGCAGAGCCAGAAGATGGAAGTCGTCGGCAAGCTCGCGGGCGGCATCGCACACGACTTCAACAACGTCATGACCGCCATCATTGGGTTCTCAGACCTGCTGCTTGGCACGCACCGTCCGGGCGACCCAGCCTTCCAGCACATCCGCTCAATCCGCACGAGCGCGGAACGGGCAGCCGACCTCGTGCGCAACCTGCTCGCATTTTCGCGCCAGCAGCAGTTGAGCCCGAAAGTCCTTCAGGTCGACGACGTCATTGGCGACGTCCTGCAGATGCTGCGCCAGACCACGCTGCGCGACAGCATTGATCTGAAAATCAACACCGCGCGCGATCTCTGGCTCGTCGAAGCCGATAAGAACGAACTTGAACGCGTCGTCGTGAACCTGTCGGTCAATGCGCGCGACGCGATGCCAGACGGCGGTCGGCTGACGGTGCGCACCCGCAACGTGTCCGAGCGCGAAAGCCAGCGGATGTCGAAGGATGGCATGACCGTCGGCGAGTACGTCCTGATCGAGTTCGAAGACACCGGCACGGGCATCCCGGCCGATGTGCTCGCGAAGGTGTTCGATCCGTTCTTCACGACCAAGGATGTCGGCAAAGGAACGGGTCTCGGCCTCTCGACGGTCTATGGCATCGTCAAACAGACGGGCGGCTACATCTTCGCCGATAGTGTTGAGGGCAAAGGCACAACCTTCCGGGTCTACCTGCCGCGGCATGAGCCGCCAGCGGAAGCTGATGGGCCTGCTTTAGCCGAAGAGAAGGCCGACGAGCCGGCAACACCGCACCGCGACCTCACGGGTGTTGGCCGTGTGCTCATCGTGGAAGACGAAGACGCTGTGCGGATGTTTGCGACGCAGGCGCTTAAGCGTCAGGGCTATGACGTGCACGAAGCCTGCGACGGCTACGAAGCGCTCGACCTGTTCGACGACGAGGACTTTGCCGTCGACCTCGTGGTCAGCGACGTCAAGATGCCGGAGATGGACGGGCCGACCCTCTTGAAGGAGTTGCGCAAGACCAAGCCCGATCTGCGCTTCGTCTTTGTCTCTGGCTATCCGGCCGATGCGTTCTCAAAGACGCTGGCGGATGAGGACAACTACACGTTCCTGCCCAAGCCCTACTCGCTCGCCCAGATCGCAGCGACCGTGAAAGAACAACTCGCCGTCTAGCAAGCGTGGCGGCCGTCATTTGGGTCGCTCTCGCCGTCTGAAGCCGCGAGGGCTGCGAAGCCGCGGGCGCACGACCTGTCTTCTGGCGATGTTCCGCACCTGCGGCCCGAAAGCGCGCGATCCTGCCGCCGGTGTTCCCCCGAATGCATTCGGCTTGATCAGCACTCCGCCTCCCAGCCGCGATCTCTCAACAGTTGACGCTGGAACAAAAATAGAACATAGTGGGATCACGCTGTTTGCTGTGCTGAGACTCATTCAATAGGGTGCTGATATGTCGAAACCTGAGCTTCGTGTCATCGAGGGGGACAAGGTGGATAAGCAGAAGGCGCTCACGGCAGCGCTGGCCCAGATCGAAAAGAATTTCGGCAAGGGCTCAATCATGAAGCTCGGCCAGAACGATCATTCGATCGACGTTGAAGCGGTATCGACGGGTTCGCTCGGTCTCGATATCGCGCTCGGCATCGGTGGGTTGCCACAGGGCCGTATCATCGAAATCTACGGACCGGAATCGTCGGGCAAGACCACGCTTGCGCTGCATGCGGTTGCAGAGGCGCAGAAAGCCGGGGGCATTTGCGGCTTCGTTGATGCCGAACACGCGCTCGATCCGGTTTACGCCCGCAAGCTCGGCGTCAATGTCGAGGACCTGCTGATATCGCAGCCGGACAACGGCGAGCAGGCGCTCGAGATTGCCGACACGCTCGTGCGCTCAGGCGCAATCAAGGTGTTGGTGATCGATTCGGTTGCGGCATTGACCCCCCGCGCAGAGCTCGAAGGCGACATGGGCGACAGCCTGCCGGGCCTTCAGGCACGGTTGATGAGCCAGGCGCTGCGCAAGCTGACCGGGTCCATTTCGAAGTCCGGCTGCATGGTCATCTTCATCAACCAGATCCGGCTCAAGATCGGCGTCATGTTCGGCAATCCGGAGACGACGACGGGCGGCAACGCGCTCAAGTTCTATTCGTCCGTTCGCCTCGACATTCGGCGCATTGGTGCAATCAAGCAGCAGGACGAAGTCGTCGGCAACCAGACCCGCGTGAAGGTCGTCAAGAACAAGGTGGCCCCGCCGTTCAAGCAGGTCGAATTCGACATCATGTACGGCCAGGGCATCTCGAAGGTCGGCGAGATCATCGACCTCGGCGTCAAAGGCGGCATCGTCGAAAAGTCAGGGGCGTGGTTTGCCTATGGCGGCTCAAAGATCGGCCAAGGCCGCGAGAACGCCAAGAACTTCCTGACGGAGAATCCCGATCTCATGCGCGAGATTGAGATCAAGGTCCGCCAGAGCGCCGGCCTCATCGAAGAAGCGATGCTGACCGACCCGGAGCCTGAAGAAGACCTCAAGATCGACGAAGACGGCGTCATCATTGAGGAGGCCGCGCCGGCAAAGAAGAGCGCTTGAGCGTTGCGGGCGACCAAACCGCGCCGGATGGCCCACTTACAGGCGTCACCATCCGGCGCGCGACGCGCACTGATCTTCAAGCCGTCATCGCACTGCTCGCCGACGACCCGCTTGGCGCAACCCGTGAACAGGCGGGTGCAGGCAGCGCCGGCCCTGATCCGGCCTACGTTGCCGCTTTCGACGCCATTGCGTCCGACCCGAACCAATTTCTTGCCGTCGCCGAATGCGAAAACACGGTCATCGCGACATTGCAACTGACGTACATCCACGGGCTATCGCGCGGAGGTGCGCGCCGTGGCCAGATCGAAGCCGTCCGCGTTGCCCGGGCATGGCGGGGCCGCGGGCTCGGTCGGCACATGATCGAATGGGCAGTTGCGACTTGCCGCCGCGAAGGCTGCACGCTTGTTCAGCTCACATCTGATCGGTCCCGTGAGCGCGCGCACGATTTCTACACGCGGCTCGGCTTCACCGCTTCGCATCTCGGATTTAAGCGCACCATATAAGTGAGATTGGCAGTCGGCGACGGGCTTTGCTATTGCGAAGGCCTGCGCTGCCTGTTGTCACGTCAAACGGGCCAGCTCATCCCATTTGTCTGCGGCCTGCCCGCCCGGTTGCCCGCGCCGCAGGTCCACGATGCCAAGAAAGACTTTGAACCCATGCAGGGTGTGAACGAAATCCGCCGCGCCTTCCTCGACTACTTCGGCTCGCATGAGCACGAAATCGTCGCCTCGTCGCCGCTCGTCCCGCTAAACGATCCGACGCTGATGTTCACGAACGCCGGCATGGTGCAGTTCAAGAACGTCTTCACGGGCCAAGAGCACCGCCCCTACAGCCGGGCGACGACGTCGCAGAAGTGCGTGCGCGCCGGCGGCAAACACAACGACCTCGACAACGTCGGCTACACCGCCCGCCATCACACGTTCTTCGAGATGCTCGGCAACTTCTCGTTCGGCGACTACTTCAAGGACAACGCCATCGAGCTTGCCTGGTCGCTTGTGACCAAAGAGTTCGGCCTGCCGAAGGATAAGTTGCTCGTCACGGTCTATGCGGAAGACGATCAGGCGTTTGATCTGTGGAAGAAGATCGCCGGGCTGCCGGACGAGAAGATCATCCGCATCGCGACGTCGGACAATTTCTGGGCGATGGGCGACACGGGCCCGTGCGGCCCCTGCTCTGAAATCTTCTATGACCACGGCCCCCAGATCCCGGGCGGGCCGCCGGGCTCCCCAGACGAAGGCGGCGACCGGTTCATCGAGATCTGGAACCTCGTCTTCATGCAGTACGAGCAAGTAACGCCCGACGAGCGCATCGACCTGCCGAAGCCGTCGATCGACACTGGCATGGGCCTTGAGCGGATCGCAGCCGTCCTCCAGGGCACGCACGACAACTACGAAACGGACCTGTTCCGCAATCTCATTGCAGCGTCCGTCGAACTCACCGGCGTCAAAGCCGAGGGCGCCAACGCGCCGAGCCACAAGGTGATTGCCGACCACCTGCGCGCCTCGAGCTTCCTCATGGCCGACGGCGTCCTGCCGTCGAACGAAGGCCGCGGCTATGTGCTGCGCCGGATCATGCGCCGCGCAATGCGTCATGCCCATATCCTCGGCGCCAAAGAGCCGCTGATGCATCGCCTCGTGCCGCAGCTCATCCGCGAGATGGGCGAGACCTACGGCGAGCTTGTCCGCGCGCAGGCGATGATCACGGAGACGCTGCTGCTCGAAGAGACGCGGTTCCGCAAGACGCTCGACCGCGGCCTCGGGCTACTCGCCGATGAAAGCGCGGGGCTCGACAGTGGCGATACGTTCTCAGGCGAGACCGCATTTAAGCTCTACGACACCTACGGCTTCCCGCTGGACCTGACGCAGGATGCGCTTCGGGCGCGTGAGATTTCGGTCGACACCGACGCCTTCGAAGCCGCGATGGAGCGCCAGCGCGCCGAAGCGCGTGCGGCTTGGAAGGGCTCCGGCGACACGGCAACGGAGACCATCTGGTTCGACCTCCGCGAGCGCGTCGGCGCAACCGAGTTCCTCGGCTACGAGACCGAGACAGCCGAAGGCGCGATCGTCGCGATTGTCGCTGACGGCGGCGAGGTCCAGACCATCAAGGCCGGCCAGGACGCTGCCATCGTCACCAACCAGACGCCATTTTATGGCGAGAGCGGCGGTCAGGTCGGCGACACCGGCGTGATCCAGTTGAGCGACGCGCGCTTTGAGGTCACGGACACGCAAAAGCGGCTTGGCGATCTCTTGGTGCACTTTGGCAAGCTGACTGCCGGCACGCTTGCCGTCGACGAGCCGGTTGAACTGAGCGTCGATCATCGTCGCCGGACGGCAACGCGCGCCAATCACTCAGCAACCCACCTCGTCCACGAGGCGCTGCGCGAAGTCCTCGGCGAGCACGTCGCCCAGCGCGGCTCACTCGTCTCGCCAGACCGGCTGCGGTTCGACTTCTCGCACACCAAGCCGATGGCCTCCGACGAGATCAAAGAGGTTCAGCGCCGCGCAAACGCCGTGGTCGCGGAGAATGCCGAAGTGACGACGCGGCTGATGGACATCGACGACGCGATCGAGACCGGCGCGATGGCGCTGTTCGGCGAGAAGTACGGCGATGAAGTCCGCGTCGTTGCGATGGGTGCGCCGCAGGGTGGCAAGTCGAAGCCTTGGTCTATTGAGCTGTGCGGTGGAACACACGTCACCCGCACAGGCGACATCGGCCTCATTCACATCGTCGACGAAAGCGCATCGGCCGCCGGCGTTCGCCGGTTGGAGGCGCTCACCGGCGATGGCGCGCGCGCCTATCTGGCCGAGCAGGACGCGCGGGTCCGCGAGATCGCAAGCGCGTTGCGAACCCGCCCGGACGCAGTTGGTGAACGCGTGGCGGCCCTCGTTGATGAGCGCAAAGCCCTTGAGAAGCAGTTGGCGGAGGCGAAACGCGCACTCGCGCTTGCAGGTGGCGGGCCGGCTGATGGCGCTGCTGGCGCGAACGGTGCCGGCTCTGAGATCATAGACGTTGCGGGCGTGAAGTATCTGGCGCGTGCGGTGCAAGGCCTGCCGCCCAAAGATCTCCGCGGCCTTGTCGACGACGGCAAGGGCCGGGTCGGCTCAGGCGTCGTCGCGATCATCGGCATTGCCGAAGACGGGAAAGCCGGCATCGCCGTCGGCGTCACCGATGACCTCAAAGGGCGGCTGTCGGCCGTCGATCTCGTGCGCGCGGGCGCCGCTGAACTTGGCGGCAAGGGCGGCGGCGGCCGGCCGGACATGGCACAGGCCGGCGGGCCGGATGGCTCAAAAGCGCAGGCAGCGCTGGACGCCATCGCCAAGGCCATTGGCTGAGCCGCACGACCGGCTCAGCTAGCAGTTCCACCAATCAACGTTGGCGGCCCACGCACGACGTCAGACGCCGAGCTTCTTCTGGAGGCTCGACGACGACGTCGTGTACTGGAAGAGCAGCTTCTTATCCGGATAGATGATCCGGTGTGCCTGCTGCGCCATCAGCGCGACCTCGTGGAAGCCCGAAAGAATGAGCTTCAGCTTCCCCGGATAGGTATTGATATCGCCGACCGCGAAGATGCCGGACGTGCTTGTCTCAAAGCGCTCGGTGTCGACGGGGACGAGGTTCTCTTCGAGGTTGAGCCCCCAATCGGCAATCGGCCCGAGCTTCATGGTGAGCCCGAAGAACGGCAGCATCGTATTGCACGCGACATCTTCGAGTGTGCCGTCTTTCGACTTGATCGCGACGCCCGATAGCTGACCGCGCTCGCCCTTCAGCTCCGCAACCTGCCCGATCTTAAGCGCCACTTTCCCGTCAGCGACGAGCGCCCGCATCTGTTCGACCGAGTGCGGGGCGGCGCGGAAATCATCGCGGCGATGCAGAAGCGTCAGGCTGTTTGCGATCGGCTGCAGATTGAGCGTCCAGTCGAGCGCGGAATCGCCGCCCCCGACAATGAGGATGTCGCGGCCGGCAAACTGCTCCATCCGGCGCACGGCATAAAAGACGCTCGTGCCTTCGTAGCTTTCGATGCCGGCGAGCGGCGGCCGCTTTGGCGTGAACGATCCGCCGCCGGCTGCGATGACAATCACCTTGGCAAGGAATGTCCGGCCGGCATCCGTCTTCACCTCGAAGCGGCTATCGTCCAGCTTGGCGAGCGCATCGATCCGCTCGTTGTAATGGAAGGTCGGCGAGAACGGCTTGATCTGTTCGAGCAGCCGGTCCGTCAGTTCCTGGCCTGTGACGACAGGCAGCGCCGGAATGTCGTAGATCGGCTTCTCGGGATAGAGTTCGGCGCACTGTCCGCCCGGCTTGTCGAGGATGTCGACCACGTGCGCCCGGATGTCGAGCAGGCCGAGTTCGAACACGGCGAACAATCCAACCGGACCGGCGCCGATGATCAGCGCATCGGTTTCGATCTGATCGGCGGTGTCGTCCGGGGCTGGTGCAGCTTCCGCCGAAGGGGGCTGTGCAAGAGCGGTTTCGGTCACGGGTCTCAATCCATTCTCAGTGTCACTGCCGGCGCCGCCGACCTTGAGAATGAAGGCCCGCGCCGGACGTCAAATCAGAATTGTTTTTCGGGAACTTGCACGACAAGACCGTCAAGCGCGTCGCTCACCTTGATCTGGCAGGAGAGCCGGCTCGTCTCGCGCACGTCGAACGCGAAATCGAGCATGTCTTCTTCCATCTCGCTCGGCTTGCCGGTTTTCTCTGCCCAGGCCGCATCGACATAGACATGGCATGTCGCACAGGCGCACGCGCCGCCACACTCGGCCTCGATGCCGGGAACGGCATGAAGCTTACCCGCCTCCATGACCGTTGTGCCTTCGGCGGCTTCAACCTCTGTCTTCGTCCCGTCCGGTTGAACAAACGTAATCTTCGCCATCAGCCGTCGGCTCTCCGCGATTGAATGTCGTTGCTCCCGCCCATGTTGCACGTGCTGCGCGAGCAATGGAGCAGCGGCACGTATCGGGCGTGAGGGATACCAAACTCGTCTATACCAATCGCGGGCGGGAAACCAGTCACAGCGGCGGATTGCACCACCCCGCCGATCGCATGAACACGGCGTCTTAAGCGCTGACGCGCTCGGCTGCTTCAACGGCCTCCGCGACCGCTTCGATCAAATGCTCGATTTCGGCGTTGGCCGCATTCGACTTTGGCGTCAGCTGCTCAAGGCGCTCAGCCGTTTCCGCCAGATCCCACGCGCCAACCGCACGGGCCGAGCCTTTGATTGAGTGCGTTGCAAAACGCCACTCCGCCTGACTTTCAGCCGACAGGACCGCCTTCAGCAACGTCGCCACCTGGCCGGAAAACAGATCCAGGATTTCGGCCTCGAGCTCCGGATTGCCAAGCGTGTAGCGGGCGAGATGCGTGCGATCGATCGCACTTTCATCGTCCACATGCGGATCGGTGTCCGCGTTCGGATCGGTCATTGCACTGTGAGTTCCAACAAGCAGGTCAGCCATCACTCTGACAGGTGCGACTGAAGGCCCGCCTAATCCGCAGCGTGGCTGGGGCGCGGGCTACCAACAGCGTTAATGCCGTCTTAACCGCGCGCCGACCGGCCTCCATTGTGTGGCCGCGAATCGCCCCTAATTCTCTGGATGTTTTCCAGCGGGTTCGGACCAACTTTAGGGGCTTTGGTCTGGGCTTCGCCGGTTGCGTGTCGTATAGCGATACCAACGGGGCGTGTGGGGCGTATGCAGGGGCGCATGGGGCAAAAGCCAAAAGCGCGTGGTGATAAGACCACCAGCGATCGCGATGCGGCGTCGCTTGATTGGGACGCGCTGACGAGCGGCAGTGCGCCCGGTCGGCTGAGCGAAAAGTTGGAGGCGGCCTCCGGGCCGAAACCGCCGGCGCTGCCGATGCCGCCGGACGCTGCGAAAGCCGCGCCAAAGCCCGACAAAAAACCCGCGACACCGGATGCGTTGGCGACGGCCGTCGAAGCGTCGGCGGCGACTTCGAAACAGACACCGACGCCGCCGAAGTTGCCGGGTGGCAAACGCCCCGGCGCAAGGGCTGCGGCCGCAAATGCGTCAGATGCCGGGAAGGCAGAGCCAGGCAAGGATGCCGGCACACCGCCGACGTTGCCGAAGCCGAAAGCCCCACCTGCGCCACCAGCCACGGCCGCCACGCCACTTGGCAAAGCCGACGGGCCAGCGCCGTCGCAGTTGCCGGCTGCACAGCCCGATATCGCACCAAAGCCATCTGCTGGACCAAGCCTCAGTATGGGACCGGCCGCGGCCGCCAGTATCGCCGCCGCCGCGCCTCCCTTCGTGAAGGCTGATCAGGCCGCTCCCGGAAGCGCATCGCGGACGCCCAAGTCAGGTTACATCGCCCCTGAGGAGACGTCAGAGCCGCCACGCCGCCGCCGGGCCAAACGCCGCGCTGCAGGCCCCTCTCGCGAGCGGATCGCGGCCAACGACGATGTGCCATCGATCGGCGGGCTCATCTACGCGCTCAATCAGAAGCCATCGAACCGGCCGTTCTACTACGCGGCCATTGCAAGCAGCGCGTGGCTCATCGTCGGGCTCGTGCTCGGCTATCTCACCCTGACGCCGCAACTGACCGGCGCGACAACGCTTACGGAAGCGCTTCGCCAGGCGCCGATCCTCTCGACGGCTGCAAGCGTGCTTGGCCCGCCGCTTCTGTTTTGGTTCCTCGCATTTCTCGTCTGGCGGTCTGACGAGATGCACCTGCGCTCGACAGCCATGACCGAGGTCGCAGTCCGCCTCGCCGAACCTGATCGCATGGCCGAGGAACAGGTGACCGCCCTTGGCAACGCGGTGTCGCGCCAGATCGGCTTCATGAACGAAGCCGTCAACCAGGCGATGAACCGCGCGAGCGAGCTTGAGGCTGTCGTCAAAAGTGAGGTCGTCGCGCTCGAGCAGTCCTACGAGGAGAACGAGCAGCGCATCCGCGGTCTGCTGCAGGAACTTGCAAGCGAACGGAACTCGCTGACAGGAACCGGCGAAAACTTCCGCGATACGCTTTCAACGCTCGCCAAGGACGTGCCGGCGCTCATCGAACGGCTGTCGGACCAGCAGTCGAAGCTTGCAGGCATCATCTCGGGCGCGGGCTCGAACCTCACGCAGCTCGAACAGTCGCTTGCGACGCAGACGGGCCGCCTGGAGAACACGCTTGGCGACCGTGCCCAGCAATTGCAGGCGGTGTTCGAGGGTTACGCGACGTCGATTGGCGAGACGCTGGAATCGCAGTCGCAGCAGATCCAGACCGTCCTCGAAGACAAAACCGGCAAGCTCGGCATCCACCTGAAGGCGCACTCGGAATCTGTTGAGACCACGCTCACCGGGTACACGGAAGTGCTTGGCACCGTGCTTGAGGGGCGGAGCGCACAACTCAGCAAGCTCATCGCGGAAGGCACCGAGCACTTCGGAACCGTCGTCGGCGACAGCACGGACCGCTTCGACAAGATGGTCAACCAGTCCGGCGAGCACTTCCGGACGATGCTGGCCGATCATACCGATGGCGTCGAGCAAGACCTGCAGCGGCGCATGGCGACGATCGAGGACAGCATTGCGCGGCGCACAGATGCGCTGCAGTCGGTGTTCGAGGACTACCGCCACGCGCTTGATGCGACGATGGTCGAGCGGACGAAGGCGCTTGATTCCGCATTCGACGAGCGGCTGCGTGTGTTTGACGAAGCCATGCTCCGGTCGACCGAGGCGATTGAGAACGCGGTCGGCTCAAACGCGACGATGCTGACGAACGCAATGGAGCAGCACGCGGTCGCGCTCAGCGAGGGCATCAATCAGAAGGCCGTCGAACTCGACGACACCTTGATGAGCGGCATCGACGCTGTCCGGCGGACGAGCGAGAACATCTCGCGCCAGTCGCTGCGCGCAATCGAAGGCCTCGCGAACCAGGCCGATATGCTCCAGAACGTGTCGGAGAACCTGCTCGGGCGCATCACGAGCGTGACCAACCGCTTCGAGGACCAGGGCCAGTCAATCCTGAAGTCGGCCAACGCACTGGAGTCTGCCAACTACAAGATCGACAAAGCGCTTGGCGCGCGCACCGAAGACCTGAACGCGACACTCGACCGCCTGTCAGGCAAAGCCGGCGAGATCAACGAGGCCGTCGCCGGTTACTCGACGCAGCTCGAAGGCCAGATGCAGGATGCCGAGAAGCGCACCCGCCTCCTGACAGCCGAGATGAGCCGCGAGGCGACCGAGCGCTCGCGCACGGCGATGGATGAGCTTGCGCGGCTGAAGACGGAGGCCATGCGCGAGAAGGACCGCGCGCTTGACGAACTGAAGGGTGAGTTCGCCGCTGTCACGCGCGAAGTGACTGAGCGTCTCGGCGTTCTTTCGCAGCAGTTCTCGCAGACCTCCGGCGAAGTTCGCGCGCAGGCGCGGCGCGCGGCAGACGACATTCAGGCTGATCAGCGCCGCCTCCGCGATCAGCTCGAGTCGCTGCCGTCTGCAACGCGTGAGACCGCCGATGCGATGCGCCGAGCGCTCCAAGATCAGCTCCGCGCGCTCGATCAGCTGACGACACTCGCGCGGGCTCACGGCCAGAGCCGTGATGTCCGCCCGGCCCGCAACGCCTCGCCGCCGCGCGCGCTGAGCCGCCCACACGCCGCACCTGCAAAGTCCACCGGACCGGCAGGGGCCCGCGGCGCAACCGCTGTCCCGCCAGCCGGCCGCGGCTCACAGCTTTCAAGCCTCACCTCAACGCTTGCACGTGAGTTGAGCCAGCGCGGCGCCACCGCGCACCCGCTCTCAGCCGCCGCAAACCCCGCAGCCGCAACCCCGGCCGGCGCCCAGACACGGATCCCGCCCGGCAGCGAGGGTGGCCCTTGGTCGTTTGGCGACCTGCTCGCGCGGGCGTCGCTTGGCGACGATCCGGCAGAAAGCTCCGGCGGGTCACCGCTCGATGTGAACACGATTGCAAAAGCGATCGACCCCAACCTTGCAACCGTCATCTGGGACCGCTTCCGCTCGGGCCAGCGCGGCTTCATGGTACGCAGCATCTATCCTGAGCCGACGCGGGCGCTGTTTGACGAAACGCGGACGCGCTACAGCGACGAGCCAGCGTTCCGCGCAAACGTTGACCAGTTCATGCAGGAGTTCGAAGACCTGCTGCGCGAGGTCGATGGCCGCGATGCATCCGGCAAGGCCGCGCAGGATCACGTGACGGCGGAGACCGGGCGCGTTTATCTGTTCCTCGCCCATGCGAGCGACCGGTTGTCGTAGACCTCGCTCGCCCGGCGGAGGCGCGCTTTGCCGACACGCATCACGATCACGACGGAGACGTTCCCGCTCGCAGCGCCGTTCCGTATCTCGCGCGCGGCGAAGTCTGAAGCTCACGTCGTCGTCGCCGAGATCGATGATGGCCTGGCGAGCGGCCGCGGCGAGTGCGTGCCCTATGCCCACTATGGCGAAACGCTTGAAGGCGTTGCAGCAGACATCGCGCGCGCGTTCAATGGCCTGAGCGCAAACGGCCTCATGGATGAGACCGATCTCGCAGCAGCCCGCGACCAGCTCCGCAGCCAATCCGGATTAACGGGCGCTGCCCGCAACGCGCTCGACTGCGCGCTGTTTGACCTCGAAGCCAAGCGCCGCGGCGAGACCATCAACGCCCTGCTCGCGCGGCCCACTCTTCGCGCTCAGACCACCTGCCTGACCCTCAGCCTCGATACGCCGGCCGCTATGGCTGAGGCTGCGCGCGCGCTCGCCTGCCAGCCGATCCTGAAACTCAAGCTCGGCGCACCTGGAGACACCGAGCGCATGGCGGCGGTCCGCGCCGTGCGGCCGGATGCAACGCTGATTGCCGACGCCAACGAAGGCTGGCCGCTTGCAGAGTATGCGGCTCTGATAGAGGCCGCAGCCGATGCGCGCATTGCCCTTATCGAGCAGCCGCTACCAGCCGATGCGGACGAGGCCCTTGGCGCGCGGGAAAGCCCGGTGCCCGTCTGCGCCGACGAAGCACTCCACACCCGCGCCGACCTTGACCGGATCGCGGTGCGCTACGATGCAATCAACATCAAGCTCGACAAGGCCGGCGGTCTCACGGAGGCGCTCGCGCTTGCGGCTGAGGCGCGCTCGCGTGGGCTTGGCATCATGGTCGGCTCAATGGTCGCGACGTCGCTCTCGATGGCGCCGGCAATGGTCCTTGCACAGGACGCCGACTGGGTTGACCTCGACAGCCCGTTCCTGCTCGCAGCCGACCGCGCGCATGGCCTGACGATTACAGATGGCGTCATCTCGCCACCAACGCGGGCGCTGTGGGGCTGATCACGTCCGAGCCACCCTAGCTTGAGCGCGCGCCATCCACCCGCAAAGCCCGCCGGCGGCTGCAAACATCGCCATCGCGAAGTACGCGCCGGCTGCAAACGCATCGTAGAGCTGCCCGGCTGCAAGCATCGCAAGCCCCATGACAACGCCGGTGCTCAGCGTCGCGAACAGCGCCTGCGCGAGGCCTGCGTTCGCATCGGGCACGCGGTAGGCGATGAAGTGGATCGCCGCGAGATGCGTCGCCCCAAACGTTAATGCATGCAGCGGCTGCACCCAGATGAGCACGCCCCAAGCGGGATCGGCGGCTGTCACCGCCCAGCGCAGCACACCGCCGGCGGCGCCCAGCAGTAGCAGACCGGCGGCGCCGACGCGCGCGATCACCGGGCCGGAATACCGGAACAGCACGATCTCGGCCACGACGCCGATCGCCCAGAGCAGGCTTACGAAGTCTCCGGAGAGGCCGCCGCGGACCCAATGCGCCGCGGAGAACGTGTAGTAGACGGCGTGGCTTGCCTGGACGAGGCTTGCGCCGAGCAGGAACAGAACGAGCGTGCGGTCGCGCATGAGATCGCGGGCGCCAGCCCAAATTTGGCCGGCCGACGGCGCGCTCGGCTGACCGCCTCCGCCCGAACCGCTTGATTGAGGCAGCGCGAGCGCGGCGATCGTCATGCCGAGCGCGGCGGCGAAGAAAAGCGTGCCGACGGCGCTGCCGCCGAGCCGCTCGATCACTGCGCCGCCGGCGAAGGTCGCGACGATAAACGTGAGCGATCCCCAAAGCCGGACGCGGCCGTAGTCCATGGCGAACCGGCGCACGCCGCGCATCGCGATGACATCCACAAGCGGCAGGACGGTCTGTAGCGACGCGAGCATCACCGCGACGCCGATCCCGATCGCGATGCGCCCTTCTGCGAGCAGGAGACCGGCGGCGGCGCATGCGCCGATCGCGCCCAACGCAACTGCGAGTCGCGCGTGATTATCAGATCGGTCCGCGAGGTGCCCCGCAAGCGGCGTCGCGATCAGACGGATGAACAGCGGGACCGCGACGATCACGCCGATTTCAGACGGCGTCAGACCGCGCGCTTCAAGGAAGACGCCGAGGTAGGGCGCGTGCAGCCCGTAGAGCAGGAAGACCGCGCCGTACATCACCGCGACGCGCGAGGCGTAGGCCGTGTCCGTCACCGGCCCGCGCCGAAGTTCCAGCGGCCGATCGTCAGCACGCCGAACGCCAATTCACGCATGAGGATCAATCGCTTCAACCCACAGCTTCCGGGCCGCGCGCCCGCAATCCGCCCCTCGAATCGTCGTAGCAGGTTTTAAAAGGCAAAGCGCACAAGAGGACACCATGGCCAATCCGCACCCGGCTTCAGCCGCGCCGGCCGCAATCGATGCCGAGACCGAGTACAAGGCGATCGAGAAGACGCTGCTTGAATCGCCACGCGGGCGCTGGTTTTTGTCGGAGCATGGCCGCCGCGCGCGCCGTCTCGACACGGTGACGCTGCACGACGCGATCGGCAAGCTGCAAAACTCACTGCGCGAACCGCCGGCCCTGCTTGGCCAACTGCGCACCGAGATCGAGAGCCTGCAGGACTTGCTCCGCGAGACGCGAACGGCGCTGACCGCCCGGCAGTCGGCCATGCAGGCGAAGGCTGTTGATGGCGGAGCCGGTGCCGCAAAGACCGCCGGGGCCTCCGGCATCCTGAGCGTTGCAGAAGCCATCCACGAGCTTGCTTGGGACCTGCAGGCGACCGACGTCAACGTCGAGGCGTGTGAGCAGATCGCGCGGCAGGCCTCGCAGATCTACGCGATGAGCCACGCGCAGGCAGTTGAGTCCGAGAGGGTCAAGGCGTTGACCGAAGCCCTCGACGGCGCGCTGCTGCGGCTTGACGGCCTCATCGAAACCGTCGCGCTCGAAGCACAGTACGACACGTTCAACCCACCGCCGTTTGACGAGGGCTAAGAAAGCGCCCGCGCCAAAGTGGCCGCGTCGATGTTGCCGCCTGACAGCATCGCGACTGTCGTGCGCCCCCGCGCTTGAGCCTTGCCCGTTAGCAGGGCAGCCAGTGCGACCGCGCCGCCCGGTTCGACGACGAGTTTCAGCGTCTCGAACGCATAGCGGACAGCCGCCAGCGCCTCTTCGTCGGTGACCACAAGGCCGTCAGAGAACCGCGCCTTGCCGATCGCGAAGTTGCGCACGCCCGGCGTTGGGACAAGCAGGGCATCGCAGACTGAGCCGCTGGTCTTGGCGTTTGTCTCGGGCTGACCGGACTGCAACGAGCGCGCGAAGTCGTCGAAGCCCGCGGGCTCGACCGTGTGGACGGCGACGTCCGGGTCAGCGGCCTGCGCTGCAAGCGCAATGCCGCCCGCAAGCCCGCCACCGGCACAGCACACCAGAATGCTGTCGGCCCGCACATCGCGCGCGGCCAGGTCCTCCATGATTTCGCGACCGGCCGTCCCCTGCCCCGCAATCACATGCGCATTGTCGAACGGGTGAATAAAGACACCGTCGCGGTCTTCCCGGATCGCGTTTGCAATCGCGACACGGTCCTCCGTCGCCCGATCATAGGTGATGACTGCGGCGCCGTAGCCGCGCGTGTTGGCGAGCTTCATCTCCGGCGCATCGGCCGGCATGACGATGACCGCTTTACAGCCGCAAATCTCGGCCGCGGCCGCAATGCCTTGCGCGTGATTGCCGGAAGATGCGGCGACGATCGTTGCGCCGGGCCGCGTCTCGGCTACTTGCGCGACCGCGTTGAAGGCGCCGCGAAACTTGAACGAGCCGGTCCGCTGCAGATTTTCGGCTTTGAGGAAGACGCGGCCGCCGACGCGCGCGTCAAGCACCGGCGATGTGAGGAGCGGGGTGCGGATCGCATGCGGCGCGATGCGCCCGGCTGCAGCTTCGATGTCGCTTGCGGTCGGGATGTCGTTCGTGGCGGAGGTCATGATCGCTCGCTCTTCGGCTTGCACTTGGCGCGCGAGCCATACCGCCACCGCGCCGAAAGAAAAAGCGGCCGGACCCGCAGGCCCGACCGCTCACCCCCCGCGCGTTGCCGCGCCTCCTAGAACTTCATTTTGAGCGATGCTGAGAGGATATCGACGTGGGCCTGCGTCGAGCCCGAGAAGGTGGTGCCCCCCAAATCCTCTTCGATCCCGCCGTCTTTGACGAAGATGTGCGTATAGGCCGTGTCGATCGAGATGTGGTCGCTCCACTTGTAGGTGGTGCCGATCGAAAGCCAGATGCGGTCATTATCCGGAATGCGGAAGCCGCGGTCTTCGTCCGTGCGGATCGGCGAAATCTCATAGGCGATGCCGGCGCGGAGCAGCGTCACCGGGTTGTACTGGTACTCAAGCCCGACTGAGAAGAACCACCCGTCTTCGTAGTTGAGTGCTTCACCTGCGGGTGCGTCGCCTAAGGCATTGATCGTCGCTTGATCGCCGGTCGCCTTGTCGATGAAGATGAGTTCTTTGACCCGGCTCCAATTCGTCCATTCGACCGTGCCGAGGAACGTCAGCCTTGGAGATATCGCTTGGCGAAGCGAGAGCGTGACGATCTCGGGCAGGTCGGCTTCAGCGGTGATCGCCGTGGACTGTCCTGGCGCCGTCAGAGTGCCGTCCAGCTTCTGGGCGATTGATGAGCGAAAGCCGAGGCCAATTTTGGTCGATGCCGTTGGCTCCAACAGCACGCCGGCCGTGAAGCCGAACCCGACGTCGTCACCTTTTACGGTCACAAGATTACCACCCGGCGCGCTGGTCAGCCGCGCCTTGATGTACTGAACCTGGACGCCGGCTGCGACGGAGACACCCGGCATCAGCTTGTAGCCGACCGTCGGCGCGGCATTCATCGTGAACAGTTTTGAGGTCAGCGCAAAATTCGAGCCCAAGTAGTCCAGATTGTCGGGCTTGGTCGTCAAGCCGAACGGCGAGTTGATCGACATGCCGAGGAACAGCCGATCGCTGAGCTGGTAGTTGAAGTAGCTCGACGGGACCAGTGCGCCTTGCGCGATGTTCCCGCTGCCGCTGGGAACTGGCGTGTCGAGGTCGATATGGCTGTCGCCGATGATGATGGCGGCATGCGCTTCGGTGTTGATGCCGTTCTTTGTCGTCACTGCGGCCGGGTTCCAGAACATGGAACTGAGGTCGAAGCCCGCGGCTGACCCGGCGAACGACGACCCTTGCGCTGACGTTGATTGCTCCCGAACGGCGAACCCGCCGGCCTGAGCACTATGCGCTGCGGCAACCGCTGCTACGGACAATACCGATGCAGCGCAAACCCAACTTGAAACGCGACCCACCTTGAACTCCCCCAACTGCAGCCGCGCGCTTGTTATTGATTTATGTCGCGCGGCGATGACTTTGAAACTGACGCACACGCTAGAGCGCGGCGTTTTCACACAGCAACCGAGATCCGCGTTTCCGGGGGGAAAGCCGTCTGATTCAAAGCCACACGTGACCTGCGCGACACAACCTTCGCGTGCCCTGAAAGTCAGTGCCTCCAACACGTTAGCCCGACATGTACGTGTCACGCACGAATCCAGCGCGGACGGCTTTGAGGTCAGGCGTCGTGATCGACGAGGTGGTGCACCGGCGAACGGCCGGCGCCGACGGTGCGGTCGCGACCGGCTTTCAGCGCGCGCGCGAGATAGGCCTTCGCAGCCCGGATCGCATCGGGCATCGCGTGGCCGCGCACGAGATGGCTTGCGATGGCCGAGGACAGCGTACAGCCCGTGCCGTGTGTGTTCTCCGTGTCAATCCGCGGGCCGGAGATCCAAGTGAGGCTCGTCCCGTCGTGGAACGCATCATCTGCCGTCTCGGCTTCGAAGTGGCCACCCTTCACGAGCACGCCGCGGCAGCCGAGACCAACGAGCGCGGCTGCTTGCTGCTCCATGTCACCGCGCGACGTCGCAACCGAAGTCTCGAGCAGGACCGCTGCCTCCTGAAGGTTCGGTGTCAGGAGGTGCGCGCAAGGGGCCAGCACATCACGGACCGTCTGAACGGCTGCTTCGTCGATCAGCCGGTCGCCGCTGGTCGCGACCATGACCGGATCAACCACGGCGGGTATGTCCGGCCGCCTTGCAAATGTCGCTGCGATGACTTCGATGATCTCAGACGTCGGCAACATCCCCGTTTTGATCGCGCGGACATCAAGATCGTTCATCACGCTATCGAGCTGGTCTTTGACGAAGCTGGCTGGGATCGCGTGGACGCCCTGGACGCCGGTTGTGTTCTGCGCCGTCAGCGCCGTGATCACGGAGGCTCCGTAGACGCCGAGAGCGGTCATGGTTTTGAGGTCGGCCTGAATGCCGGCACCACCCGAACTGTCAGAGCCAGCAATGGTCAAAGCTGCGGGAACGTAAGTCATTGGGCACCTCTGAGGTCAGCGGTTGCGACGGACCATGCCGACGCCGGCCGTCGCTGTGCAAGACGGACCATCAACCCTGGCGGCCGCGCTCCATGATGTCCTGCTGAAGCCCTTCAGGCGTGAAATACGTCTCGAGCTCCAAGAGCGCCGGAAACGTCTCAAGCAACCAGTTCCCCATCCACGTAATCGTCCCGGTCAGGAAGAGGATACCGGTGATGACGAGGATCACGCCCATGATGATCTCCATGGTGCCGAGATGCGCACGGAATTTTTGCATGAAGCCGAGGAACGGCCCGATCGCGACGGCTGCGAGCACGAACGGGATGCCGAGCCCGACTGAGTAAGCAAGCAGCAGCGCGACGCCTTGGCCGAGGCTGCCTTCGGACGCGGCAAGGGTCAGGACGACCGCCAGTATCGGCCCGATGCAGGGCGTCCAACCGAACGCGAACGCAAGCCCGATCAGGAATGCGCCGAGATAGGTCGCACCGTTCTGCATATTGGCGTCGACACGGGCGGTCGCATAAAGCGCCGGCACGCGAAGCAGGCCCATGAAGTGAAGGCCGAACAGGATGATGACCGCGCCGGCGATCATCGACAGCGTTTCCTTGTGCTCCTGAATGAGCTGGCCAAAAACGGAAGCGCCTGCGCCTAAGCCGACGAAGACCGTCGAGAAGCCAAGGACAAAGAATAACGAGCCGGCGACGATGCGGCGCCACGTGGCCGGATCGATGCCCTCGTCACGGTTCGCCTGGCTGATCGTCGTGCCACCGAGATAGCCAAGATAGGGCGGCACAAGCGGCAGAACGCACGGGCTCAGGAAGCTCGCGAGGCCCGCAAGTCCGACAGCAACATACATGTAGACGTCGGCCATCATCGGCGGCGGCGGCTCCTCAGCGGCGGGGTTCGGCCTGAGCGGCCGCGAGACAAAACGCGGCTCGTCCGCAGTCCCCTCATCCAAACGTGGCAGGTGCCTGCACCCAACGCAAATCAAAGGACATCATGCAAGCGTGAACACCGCGTCATGAAACAGAGTCTGATGAATGCTTAGGGCGTCGGCAGGTTCATTACCGCAGCCGGCAGCTCGGACCAGGCATCGACAACCGCGTCGGCGCCCAGCTCTCCGGCCGGTGCCCGCGCGTATCCGAAGCTGCAAATGAGGACCGGCAGACCAACAGCGCGCGCAATCTTAACGTCCGTGGCCGTGTCGCCGATCATCACGGCACCGGCAGCGGTCACACCCATGCCGTCGAGGCACGCGGTCAGCATAGCAGGATCGGGCTTCCGCGGCCGGGCGTCGGTGACGCCGATGATTGGATCGAAGTAGCGATCGAGCCCGAGGTCGGCGACGACAAGATCGGTGACGGCCTGAGGCTTGTTTGTGCAGATGGCAAGGCGGATACCGTCCGACTGCCACGCGGCAAGCTGGGCTTCGACGCCCGGGTAAAGCGACGTGCGGGTCGCGCGGGCGGCTTCGTAATGCACCAGGAAGCGCGCATAAAGCGCGTCCAACAGACCGGGCGACTGCTCTGCGCCCTGCCCGTCAAGCGCCTCGCCAATCAGGACCCGCGCGCCGCGGCCGACGATGGCGCGAACGGCATCGACCGGCAACGGCTTCAGCCTCGCCTCTTCAAGCGTCGCGTTGAGCGAGGCTGCGATATCCGGCAGGCTGTCGATCAGCGTACCGTCGAGATCGCAGACGATCGCGCGCGGCCAGCTCAAGGCGATGCCTTTGCGAGCGCTGCGATGCCCGGCAGCTCGCGGCCTTCAAGCCATTCGAGAAACGCACCGCCGGCCGTCGAGACGTAGCTGAACCGATCCGCGACGCCGGCCGCGTTGAGCGCCGCAACAGTATCGCCGCCGCCTGCAACGGAGACAACGTGGCCTTCGTCAGTCGCTGTCGCGACGGCCTCGGCAAGCTTCACCGTACCGGTATCAAACGGCTGCATCTCGAACGCGCCAAGCGGACCGTTCCAGAGCACCGTCTTGCAGCGCTTTGCAGCCTCGATAAGCATCGCAATCGTGGCGGGGCCGACATCGAGGATCATCTCGTCTTCGAGAACATCGTTGAGGCCTGACGTCCGGCTTGGCGCATGCGCTTTGAACTCCGTCGCAACCGTCACGTCCTGCGGCAACAGGATTGCGCAATTGCGCGCGGCAGCCTGGGTCATGATCGCGCGCGCGGTGTCGATGAAGTCCGGTTCGGCTAGCGACTTGCCAATGGGAAAGCCGTTCGCGAGCAGGAACGTGTTCGCCATGCCGCCACCGACGACGAGCTTGTCGACCTTCTCGACGAGGTTGGTGAGCACGGGGATCTTGGTCGAGACCTTCGCGCCGCCAACGACCGCCATCGTCGGCGGTGTCGGTGTCTCGACGGCCTTTTGCAGCGCCTCGACTTCGGCGAGCAGGAGCGGGCCGGCGTAACTCGGCATGTGTTGGGTGATGGCCGCCGTCGATGCGTGGGCGCGATGGGCGCACGAGAATGCGTCGTTCACGTAAAGATCGCCGAGCGCTGCGAGGTCGGCTGCGAACGCGTCATCGTTGGCCTCTTCGCCCGCGTGGAACCGCAGGTTCTCAAGGAGGACGATCCCGCCCGCCCCTGCACTCTCAATCGCTTGCCTGGCGGCAGCGCCGACACAGTCGTCGGCAAACGCGACCGGTTTGCCAAAGACGCCGCCTGCCGCCTCCGCGATCGGCGCGAGCGATAGGTCCGGCCACCGCGCGCCCTTGGGCCTGCCGAAGTGCGAAAGCACCACGACGGTTGCGCCGCGGTCAGCGAGCGATGTGATGCCGGGGGCTGCCCGCTCGATCCGCGTTGCGTCGGTCACCTTGCCGTTGGCCATCGGCACGTTGAAGTCTGCGCGCACCAGAACGGTCTTGCCCGCAACATCCGTCTCATCGATCGAATCCAGTCCGGCAACGGCCATCACTCTCTCCGTGCGTCATCGTTAGAGGCATCGCGGCGTCAGGGGTGGGGCACCGGATTTCAGGTGCGCTTGGCGCCATGACAGACCTGCCGCGCCATCGCCGCGACCCGTGCCGACGTAATGCCGAAGTGCTCGTAGAGTTCGGGGCCGGGGCCGGATGCGCCGAAGCCATCCATGCCGACAAACGCGCCGCCGCGCCCGATCCACTCGTGCCAGCAATGGCCGACACCGGCTTCGACCGCGACGCGCGGCGCATCGCCAAGCACCGATTGTTTGTAGGCACCATCTGCCTCGCGGAAGAGCTCCATGCACGGCATCGATACGACAGCGGCGTCGAGGCCTTCGGCTGCCAGTTCATCGGCGGCTGCGAGCGCCAGTCCCATTTCAGAGCCGGTCGCAAGCAGCGTCACATCACGCCCGCCCGACGGTTCGCGGACGACATATGCGCCAAGCCCGGTCTTGTTGTCGGGCGTCGCGTCATCGCGGAACGGCGTCACGCCCTGCCGCGTCAATGCAAGGATCGAGGGGCCGCTCGCCCGCGTGACCGCAAGCTGCCAGGCCTCAGCCGTCTCGATCCCGTCTGCGGGCCGGAACACGGCGACGTTCGGCATCGCGCGCAGCGCCGCCAGATGTTCGACCGGCTGGTGGGTTGGCCCGTCCTCGCCGAGGCCGATGGAGTCGTGTGTCATCACGTAGACGACGCGCTGTCCCATCAATGCCGATAAGCGGATTGCGGGGCGGCAGTAGTCAGTAAAGACCAGGAACGTGCCGCCGTACGGGATGATGCCGCCGTAAAGCGCCATGCCGTTCATGGCGGCGGCCATGCCGTGCTCGCGAATGCCGTAGTGGATGTAATCGCCGCTGAAATCTTCCGACGTGATGACGGCGCTCGCCTTGGTCTTGGTGTTGTTCGAGCCGGTCAGGTCAGCCGAGCCGCCAATCAGTGCAGGTACCGCAGGCTGGATGTGACCAAGGGTGTCCTGCGACCACACCCGGGTTGCCTTGGGCTTCTCGGCGGCAAGCGCTGCTTCCTTTGCCTGGACAACTGCCGACGTCAGCGCTGCCTCGCCGTGATCATTCAGCGCCGCATCGCGCTGCGCCTTCGCCGGATTGTCCGAGGCAGCCCAGGCCTTCTGCCACGCGGCAAACTCATCCACCGCGCGCGCACCAACCGCGCGCCAGGCAACCATCACGTCGTCCGGCACCTCGAACGGCTGCGCCTTCCATCCGATCGCCTCGCGTGTGGCCGCGATCTCGTCTGCGCCGAGCGGAGCGCCGTGTGATCCGGCAGTGCCCGCCTTGTTCGGCGCGCCGTAGCCGATCGTTGTTTTGCACGCAATCAGCCACGGCTTCCTGTCGTCGGCCGTCGCCGTAGAAATCGCCTTGTCGATGTCTGCGTGATCATGGCCACCGGCGCGCGCGGTGTTCCAACCGGCAGCCGCAAACCGGGCTAGATGGTCTTCCGACGTCGACAGCGATGTCGGCCCGTCAATAGAGATGCCGTTGTCGTCAAACAGCACAATCAGGCGGCCGAGCCTCAGGTGGCCCGCGAGCGAGATCGCTTCCTGACTGATGCCTTCCATCAGGCAGCCGTCACCGGCGATGACGAACGTGCGGTGGGCGACGAGGTCATTCCCGAGCCGCGCATTCCAGAGCCGTTCGGCAAGGGCAAATCCAACGGCGTTGGCAAGCCCCTGACCCAGCGGGCCGGTCGTTGTCTCAATGCCGGGCGCATGGCCGAACTCGGGATGGCCTGCCGTTGGCTGGCCGATCTGGCGGAAATTGCGGATCGCGTCCATCGAGATGCCTGGCGTGCCAGTCAGGTGGAGCAGGGCATAGAGCAACATCGAGCCGTGACCGGCCGACAGGATGAACCGGTCGCGATTGTGCCAGCCAGGCTCTGAGGCGAGGAACTTGAGGTGCTTTGAAAACAGCACCGTTGCGACGTCGGCCATGCCCATCGGCATGCCGGGATGGCCGGATTTGGCGGCTTCCACCGCATCCATCGCAAGTGCGCGGATGGCGTTTGCCATGCGCGGATAATCTGCCTCCGACGGCAACGTGCCGGCCATGCGTCTCTCCACATCTAACGTCAGCCGCTGTGTAGAGGTCTGCCCCGGTCGCGTCCAGCAGGCGGCCGGCGCGCAAACACCGTATTTGTTGGCGAATGCGAGACGCAGCGGGCCCGGCCGGACCGGACCCGCCGCACACTGTTAGTTCGGGATCAGCACGCGATCGATGACGTGGATGACGCCATTGGAGGCGCGCACATTGGCGGCCACGACCTTCGAGCGGTTCACGCGGACACCCTTGCGCGTCTTACGCAGATGCACGCCCGGACCCGCAAGCGTGTGGGCCCGCGAGCGGCCGAACTTGATACGGCCCGCCGTCACGCGCTTGCCGAGCACATGATAGAGCAGGATTTTGCGCAGCTTCTTGCGGTTGCGCGGCTTCAAGAGGTTGCGGATCGTTTTCTTGCCGAGCTTGGCGAAGGCTGCGTCGGTCGGCGCGAAGACGGTCAGGTTCCGCCGGCTCGCCAGCACGTTAGCAAGGCCTGCGGCCTTGGCGGCTGCGATCAGCGTGTTGAATTGTCCGGCGTTGGCGGCGGTTCGGACGATGTTCTTGCGGGCTTCGGCCGAAGTCGGCGAAAGCGCCATCGAGAGCGCGAGGACGGCGGCAGCCATCACCGCCATGAAGCGTGATGTCACGGGTGGTCTCTCCCAGTTTTGATTTTCGTTTGCAGATCCGCACGCAGTGCCCCTGCAGCGGAGGATCACAGGAATGCGATCGGTAAGTTTACGGCGCATGTTGCGCTTGCCGATGCCTCAGCGGCGTTCAAACAAGTTTGATGGCGCGCTGACGGTCAGCGGTGATCCACATGCGTAAGCGGGCTGGACGTCAGGCCATCGTGTCAGTCAGGTGGCGGTTTTGATGAACGTTTCGACCTCAGCGCGCACGGGCAGACCGGCGCGGGCGCCGAGCCTCTGACATTTGAGTGCCGCGACGGCTGCAGCGAACTGCGCGCAGTGTCGGATCGCCTGGCCTTCTGAGAGGGCGAGCGTGAAAGCGCCGTGAAACGCATCGCCTGCGCCCGTCGTATCCACCGTCGCCACATCAAAGGCCGGAACCGTACCGCCACCAAAGGGGTCGCGCCACACATAACCGCGCTCGCCAAGCGTCACGCCGGCGTGGCGCGGCCCGTAAAGCATGATGCGATCGAGCCGGTCGCGCAGGTCGAGATCTGGCAGGAAGCTCTCCAGCGCGCCCTCCGAGAAGATGGCGTAGTCCGTCAGGGCAAGCAGTTCGGGCAATGCATCGCGCGCACCGAGATCAGCATCGAGGATTGTTGGGATCGCAAGCGACCGGGCATGCGTGAACGCCGCGCGCACAGCTTCCAGCCAGCGGAGGTCGGCGAGGACCGCATCGGCTCCCTCCATTCGCTCGAGCGGCAGCCAGCTTGTCGCCGACGGCATATCGATATCGCGCGCGCCAACGATCATGCGCTCGCCATTGCGATCGACGATCACAGCAGACGTCGACGAGCGCGCGCCCTCGAAGCGTTCGACGCCGCGAATGTCGACACCGGCTGATTCGAGCCCGCGCCGGATGCGCACGCCAGCATCGTCGTCGCCAACGCGGCTCCACAGTTCGACTTCGCCGCCAAGCTTTGCGATGGCCGCCGCCGCGTTTGCCGCCATGCCACCGCCGGTTTCAACGTGCTCGAGCGCCCGCGTCTTCGTCGGCCCGGCAGGCAAGTCTTCGACGCGGTAGATCCGGTCGAGCGCCGCATGGCCAACGCAGATGATGCGCGTCACGCGTCCGCCTCCGCGCGCGACTGCCGCTCGGCAATGGCCTTTGCATCCTGTTTGCCAAGGTCGGCGTTTAGCTCCTCGTCGCTCGCGTCATCATCGAAAATGCGCGCCAGGTTTTCAGCGTCCGTGCGCGCCCGCTCACGAAGCTTCTCGTCGTCGGTATAGTGCTGGTAGTCGTCGATCAGCCGGTGGCGGTCGTGCTCGTCGAAAGCCTTGACCGCAAAGTCCGCATCGCGCTCGCTCTCGCCAAGCCCCAGCAGCAGTTCGCGGCTGACATCGAGTGCGGAAAGGTAGGTATCGCGTTGAATATACGTGATGCCGAGCTCCATCAGCCGGTGATAATGCACGCGGTGCCGCGCCCGCGCGAAAATCGGCAGATCAGGGAAATTGGCCTTCAGGATGGTGGCGCAACGCATCGATTGCTCAACATCGTCAATCGCGAGCACCAGCGCGCGAGCCTCATCGACGCGGGCGGCCATGAGAATGTCCATGCGCGCTGGATCGCCGAAGTAGGCTTCGCTACCGAACGACTTCACAAGTTGGATCTGCGCGGGGTCGGTATCGAGCGCGATAAACGGGATCCGCTTTGCGCGGAGGATGCGCGCCGTAATCTGACCGAACCGGCCAAAGCCCGCGATGATTACGTGGCCTGATGTGTCCTCAGGCATTGCGTCAGGCTTGGAGCTGCCAGACTTCGGCTTCGGCAACAGATAGTGGTCAAGCAGCAGCAAGAGCGGTGTCGCGGCCATCGAGAGTGTGACGACGAGCGCGCCGAGGTTGGCTGCAAAGTCATTGAGCACAGCATTGGCCGCGCCGGCTGCGAGCAGGACAAACGCGAATTCCCCGCCCTGGCTGAGCGATAAACCGAGCCTGCGCGAGCCCCAGTTGTCGAGCCCGTGCGTCTTGCCGATCGCGAACAGGACCGCGAACTTGATCACAACCAGCCCGACGACGAGAGACAGGATCGCGACGGGCTCCGAGAGCAGCAGATTGAATTCAAGCGACATGCCGACGGCTGTGAAGAACAGCCCGAGCAGCAGCCCTTCGAACGGCTTGAGGTCGGCCTCTAGCTCGTGGCGATAAGAGCTTTCGGCGAGCAGTGCGCCTGCAATAAAGCCGCCGAGTGAAGGCGAGAGCCCGGCCCATTGCATGATCGCGGCCGTACCGACCACGGTGAGCAGCGCAAGCGCTGTCATCGCCTCCTTCACCTTCGTCAGCGCGACAAGGCGAAGGACGTGTTCGAGCACGAAGCGCCCGATCAGAATGACGGCGATGAGAACGCCGACGGCCTTGAGCGCGGCCGTCATGTCCATGGCGCTTGCGGCATCGACGGCGACGACTGCAAACAGCGGTGCAAACGCGATCAACGGGATCGCTGCGATGTCTTGGAACAGCAGGATCGAGAAGCCGAGCCGGCCATGACGCTGCGTGAGCTCGCCGTTCTCTTCGAGCACCTGCAGCGCGAACGCGGTCGACGAGAGTGCAAGCGCCAGCCCAAGGAAGATCGCAGTCAGCCAGACGAACCCGAGCGACCACGCAACGGCTGCGAGGATCGCGCCCGTGATCAGCATCTGCGACCCACCGGCACCAATGATCGCGTTGCGCATCGCCCAGAGCCGCTTCGGCCGCAGCTCAAGGCCGATCAGGAAAAGAAGCAGGACAACGCCAAATTCGGCGATGTGCAGAAACTCCTTCGCCTCGTAGGCCTTAAAGACCCCGGAGACACCGTAGGGACCCAGCAGGATGCCGGCGAAGAGATAGCCAAGCACCGTGCCGACCTTGAGCCATCGGGCCAAGGGCGCAGCGATTGCTGCAGCAGCCAGCAAAAGCGCGATCTCTGCGAAACCGATATGATCCATTCGGGTTTGCCCTGGCTTAGAACGAAGTGTGTGCCGGCGTGCCGCCCGTTGACCGTCGCCAAACGTCGGACTTTTGTCGTGCGTCAGGTTGCACAGCAGCAATCCATGATCCGCACCCGATATGACCCCGTAAGCGCCACTGAACCATCACGGGGTCGCGTATGCTTAGCACTTTGAACGTGGTTGCGCCGAGGGCAGGGATACGGTTGGAAACTGTCGGTATGTCTGACCTGCTGTATCGCATTGCGCAATCCCGCGATCCGGATGCCTTCGCCGAACTATTCGACAATTACGCGCCGCGTCTGAAGTCTTACATGATGCGGCAAGGTGCCGACTCTGCGACCGCCGAAGAGCTGGCGCAGGAGACGCTCTTAACCGTTTGGCGGAAGGCCGCGCTGTACTCTGGCGAGAAGGGTAGCGCGTCGACTTGGATTTACACCATCGCGCGGAACCTGCGGATCGACCGCATTCGCCGCGAACATCCGTGGCAGGAGCTGCCGGAAGGCCACAACGAGGAGGCGTCTGACGATACGCCACCCGATGAGGCTGTCTCCGAAAGAGAGCGATCCGCGCGGGTTCAGGCTGCGTTAGGTGAGCTTCCAGGGGAACAGCACGAGGTTGTGGTGCTCTCGTACCTGGAAGGGCTTTCGCACAGTGAGATTGCAGAGCGGCTCGGGTTGCCGCTTGGGACAGTGAAATCGCGAATGCGTCTTGCGTACCAGAAACTCCGCGAGACGGTTGAGGATCTACAATGACGAAGATTGCGCACCATCCAGACCACGCGACGCTGATGAGCTTCGCAGCCGGCGCCCTGCCGGAGTCACTCGCGGCTGTTGTGGCGACGCATAACGCCATGTGCCCGAGCTGCCGCGCTGAAGTGCGGCGGATGGAGCGGGTGGGTGCCGCGCTTATGTCGGCGATGGAGAAGCAGTCTGTCGCACCCGTGCCGCAGGCAGCCCTCTCAATGCCGCAGGCCGACGCGGCCCGCGACGCCGAGCCCGTGAGCGACGATCCGATTGAGCGGCTCGTTGGGTCCTCGCTCGAGGACGTGAAGTGGAAGCGCCTCGGCCTTGGCGTCTGGCATTACCCGATCGAGACCAAGTCACCGGACGGTGGCGATCTGCGCCTGATCAAGGTGCAGAAGGGCCAGGCGATGCCCGAGCACGGCCACGGCGGAAGCGAACTGACGCTCGTGCTTGATGGCTCATACACTGACGAGATCGGCACCTTTGGCGCTGGCGATGTGGCAGACCTCGACGACACTATCGAGCACAGGCCGATCGCAGATAGTGACACCGGTTGCATTTGCCTCATCGCGAGCGAGCGGAAGGCGCGCTTCACCGGCGTGATCGGCCGGCTGCTGCAGCCGTTTACCGGGATCTGACGTGGGCTGGCCGGGCGCGGCCGTAAGCCTGTCACGCACGACGTACTTGAAAATCAAAGGCCGCCTTGGGATGACCAGTCCGGGGGCGGCTTTTTCGTGTGTGGAGCGAGACATGCGGCGGCGCTTCTTTTCGACGTACGTCCTCAGCGCGGCGGTCGTTGTCGTGCTCGCCGCTTTGGCCGGACCGCTGCTGCCTCTCCAAGCGCAGGCCCAAACCACGCCGACGCCCGCCCCGCGCTTGATTACAGATACCGGTGGGCATACAGCCGTCGTCCGCGCGCTTGCTTTCAGCCCCGATGGCAAGCGGCTCTATTCAGGCGGCGACGACAAAGCCATCCGTGTCTGGGATTGGCGCACGGGGCGAACGCTCAAGCGTCACTTCCTGCCCTCAGGTGATGGCCCGTTCGGCCGCATCTATGCCTTGGCGATGCTGCCAGACAGCAACACGCTCGCGGTTGCAACGGACCCGCGTCCGCATTGCGACGCCGCTACCGCCCCATGCCCGTTCATCCGCCTGATCAACGCCGACACCGGCACATTGCAGCACACACTTGCCGGCGAACATCGCGGCGCCGTGATCGCGCTCGATATCTCACCTGACGGCCGGCGGCTCCTCAGCTTCGACATCACCGGCCGCGGCGTCGTCTGGGACGTTGCGAACCGCTGGGTCATCGCGCATCTCAACCGCCACTACGGCCCGGTCTACCGCGCAAAGTTCATCGACGGCGGGCGCCACGTGATCTCGGCGGGCCTCGACCTCGCCCTTCGCATCTGGGAGACCGAGACGGGCTCTGAGATCAAGCTCCTGCCCGGCGGTGGCGGCGAGATCATGCGGCTCGCGCTCTCGGCTGACGGGCGGCGCGTTGCAACCGGCGATGCAAATGGCGCGGTCGTGCTCCGCCGGCTGCCAGATGACCTTGCAGGCGCGCATCCGCCCCCGATCGCGCTCGCGACGTTCCCACACGAGATCAGCGCGCTCAGCTTTGCCGACAACGACCGGGTGATTGTCGCCGGCTTCAGTCAGCGCGGGCGCGCGTCAAATGCGCCAGCCGCAATCGACATCGCAACGGGCCGCGTGGTCGCGCGGCATACGCCTGGCAAAGGCGACAGTTCCGCAATCGCCGTTGCTGGCCCGACGCCCGGCTTGGTGGCAACCGCAGGCCGCCGCGGGCCAATCCGCATTTGGCAGGCGAAGTCTGGCCAGTCCCAGCACGTCCTCCGCGGTCAGGGAGCAACGATCTACGCGGTTGAGATCGGAGCCAAGCGCACATGGCTTGCATGGGGCCATCAGTACCGCACGCGCCATCACGTGCGGCCCGGCAACCTTCAGTGGAGGGTGCGCCTGCCCCACCGCGCCTGGTTTGGGCTCGTCAAACGGACGCTCGGGGCGGCCGAACCGCTTCAGGACCTGGCTGGCGAGGCAGTCGTTTCGCACTTGCAGCCCGATTGGCGCACGCCTGACGGACGGCGGCTTGTCTTGAAGCCTCGGCCGGCTGATGAGGGCGCACTTGGCAACGCGACCCTGGATCTCCTTGACGGCGAGAGGCTTGCGCACACGCTTGTCCGCACGCCCGTCAACGGCTTCCGGTTCCTGAGTTACGGCTTTGTCGCGCGCACGGGCCATGTGCTGTCGGGCGGGGACAACGGCTTTCTCGATCTGCGCGCGCGTGACGGGACCATCACCCAGCGCTACATCGGGCAGGAGGGCAGCATCTTCTCGCTTGCCGCAGATGCCGCCTATGGCCTGTTCGTGAGTGCCGGCGACGACCAGACGGTGCGGCTTTGGAATGCGGCGACGGGAGAGATGATCGCAAGCGTGTTGCCATCGGTTGACGGCAGCTATCTTGCGTGGACGCCGCAGGGTTACTTCATGAAGACAGCCGATACGACGATGAGGCTCGGTTGGCTGACGTCCGCGGCGACGCATGCAATGCCGCGGTTCGTTGCCGGCCGTGACATGCCCGACCTTGATCGGCCAGACATCTTAAACGCCAGCATCACGGGGCTGAGCGCCAAGCAGGCAGTTGCTGAGCTTGGCGGAAGTCAGCCTACCGGACTTGCCGAGCGGCTGGGCGCAAGGACGCGGACACCCGTCCCTCAGGCGGCGAACTGAGCCGCGCGCTCGGCCGGGTCGGCGCGCCGAACGCCCAGCGGTTCGCGATAGAAGAACGCGGTCACATCGCCAACACGGATGCCGAACTTCTTGACGACCGTGCGGTTGAGCACGCCGTCATTCCCGATCGGGAAGAAGCGGTCGGCAAAATCGAGATCGATCGATCGATCTTTCAGCTTCAGGCGAAACTTATAGTCCATCCGGGCTTCGGTTGCGGAAAGCGATCCGGTTGCATCGCCGATGCTGTCCGCGCATGAGCCGGTGAAGTTTGACCCGTCGGTCAACTCGATGCGCCACACGCGGCTCTCTGTCTGACCGTCGTCGTAGAAGAAGGTCTCGTTCAACTCGAACGTATTACCGACCCAGCGCCCTTCGGCCTCGATTTCAAACCGCCGCTTCACGGCGCCGGAGCGGTCCTGAAACATGCCCCAGCCACGGCTCCGTCCCTCGAGAAAGTCGAGCAGGTTGAATGTGCGCGCGGCAAAGTCTGTTGGCAGATCGTTGGGCACCGTGGGCTCCGTTGTTTCCAACAGCAGCCCTGGCTGCCGTATCATCGTGGAAACGGCGGCGGCGCGGGATTGGATGTTTTATGCGACACCCGGTCGCCGGAATCGGTAGATGCCGACATCGATAACGCCGCGGTCGAAGCCTGCGGCGCAGTAGGCAAAGTAGTAATTCCACATCAACTTAAAGCGTTCATCAAAACCGAGTGCTGCGATCCGCGGCCACTGCGCATTAAACCGGTCGCGCCACTGCCGCAGCGTGAGGGCGTAGTCTCCGCCAAAAGTCTGACAGACCTCGAAAGAGAGCCCGGCCTGCGCGGCGTGATGGCGCATATGCGAGCGCGTCGGCAGCATCCCACCCGGGAAAATGTAGCGCTGAATGAAGTCCGGCCGCGCCGCGTAATTATCGAAGCTTTCCTCGCGGATAGTGATCGCTTGAATGGCGGCGGTCCCATCGGGCGCGAGACGGGCAGCAATCGTATCGAAGTAGGTCTGCCAGTGCGCGGCACCGACCGCTTCGATCATCTCAATTGAGGCAATCCGGTCGAACGTCCCCTCAACGTCTCGGTAGTCGCAGAAGCGGACATCAGGAGTGGCCGTTGCAGGCTCCACGTCTTGGGCCAAGCCAAGCCGGTCGCGCGTCCAGGCAAGCTGGCGTTCCGAGACCGTGATCGCCGTCAGCCGAGCACCGCGCGCAACGGCAGCTTCGGCAAACCCGCCCCAGCCGCAGCCGATCTCAAGAACGGACTGGCCGGGACTTAGTGAGAGCGCGTCGAAGACGGCTGCGTACTTTGCATCCTGCGCATCGTCGAGCGTCGCATCAGGCGTCAGGTAAAGCCCGCTTGAATAGGCCATGCCCGGGTCGAGCCAGTGCGCATAGAAGTCGTTCCCGAGGTCGTAGTGCGCCGCGATGTTGTCCCGACTGCCTGACCGCGTGTTCTCGCGCGAGGCATGAAATGCGATGTCGCGGCGGCGGACGCGGAAGAGCTGCTGGCCCGCCCGCTCGAGGCGCTTGCGGTTGTCGATAAAGAAGCCGAACAGCCCCTCGAAATCCGGGCTTGTAAGTTCGCCGCGGAGTGCCGCTTCGGCGAACCCGATCGTACCCCGGCGCATGCAGCGGAACACCGCTCTGAAGTCGCGAAGTGACACGGCTGCGTGGTCGCCACTGTCACCCAGGGTCCGGCGCGCACCCGACGGCATTTCTATCGTCAGGCGACCTTCAAGCCGCCCACGCAACGCACGGGCTAAGGCTGCCAGCAGCGCGCGGTCCCGCAGCGCGAACGGATTGGCAAGCGATGGCCCATGTTTTCCGGTAAACTCGTGAGACGACATTAGCGATCGCAGCCGTTAGCGCCGCTCGTCCCGGGACGGCTGTGCAACAGAGAACGCCGGCGATTTGTGCCTGCGGACCAATGGGACCCCCTTAAGCAGCAACTTGGCAGCCTCAAAGTGAATGGCCGCGCTGACCTTGGCCGAAAGCCAGGGTGTGCGGACAAAGTGCTTGAGAAGGCAAGTTGACGTCAAGTTTTCCTGACAACCTGTGAAGTGTGTCCGCAGAACTGCGCCTCGCGCGTCACGGAACTGGATGCCGAGCGATAGTGCATCGCCCGGCGGCGAGATGTGGAACGCATACGTGCCCTGCCCCGGCGTGAACGGCGAGACCGCCATCTCTTTCGCGCACGACTGACGATAGAGTCCTGTCTGCGCGTCCGGGTCGCCGGCTGGCAACACGTAGCTCTTGCGTTCACCAAACGTGTTGCTGACCTCGTAGAGCATGCCGCTTAAAGCGCCGCTCTGATCGAAGCCGTAGTAAACGCTGATCGGATTGAAGACGTAGCCAAGCACGCGCGGGTAGGTGAGCAGCACAATCCGATGCGTCGCATCGCTTAAGCCCGCGTCGCTGAAGACCCGTCGCGCGTGGATGGCTATCGGCTCCGATCCGCCGCCGTGGTCTCGGTCATGGATGGCGACGGGTGCTGCACGATTATAGCCAAGCCCGAAGACGCGTCCGGCGACGGCGCCGATCCGGTCGACATCAACCGCGAGGCTGAAGACCGTGTAGGTTAGTTTGTGCGGCTGCGGGCGCAGGCGCGCATGCACGACGTTCCCGACGTAGAGTGCGCCATCACCGTTCATGCCGGCTCCGCATCGAACGTGACGGGCGAAGCGCGCGGCGTCCAATGGGCCGGCAAAGTGAGCCGATCGTACATGCCGGGTTCGACCCAGGGCCGCGCTGCGCCGCCAATGTCCTCTGCCGCAGCGAGCCCGGACTGGAGGCCGTCTTCGTGAAAGCCAAAACCGAAGTAGCTACCGCAGAACCAGGTCCGCTGGCGGCCCTGCAGGTCCCAAAGACGCGGCTGCATGCGCATCGCCGCGCGGTCGAACACCGGGTGCGCGTAAGCGAAAGCGCCATGCCTCAGGTCAGCGCGCGGCAGGACTGGCGGATTAAGCGTCACGAACCAATCCTCGCGCGTTTGCAGCGGCTGTAGGCGGTTCATCCAATACGTCACCGAAAGCGCGCGACCGTCGCCGCCGTCGCAATAGTTCCAGCTTGACCATAGCCGGCGCTGCTTTGGCATGAGGGTTGGGTCGCGGTGCAGCACGGCGAGATTATCCGAGTAGGCGAACGCGCCAAGCGTGGTGCGCTCGGTGGCATCCGCGTCGGCGAGCAGGTCAAGCGCCGTGTCGGCATGGGTTGCGACCACGCACGCATCGAAGCGGTCCTGCGCACCGTCTTCGCGGGTGATGTCAACGCCATCCGCATCGCGGCTGATCTGGCGCACGCGCACGGCGGGGCGAAACACAGCATTTGTGTCAGCGGTCAGCCGGCGCACGTATTCTCGGCTCCCACCGACGACCGTCCGCCACTTCGGCCGGCCGCGCGCTTGCAGCAGGCCATGGTTTGCGAAGAACCGCGCGAAGGCCGCGGCCGGGAATTCAAGCATGCGCTCTGCCGGCGTCGACCAGATCGCAGCGCCCATCGGCACGATGTGGCGGTCGATGAACGCGCGGGAGAAATTGTGCTCTTCGAGCCAAGCGCCGAGCGACGGCCCGTCCGGGTCAGACGTCGTGGCGGCAAGCTCTTTTGCGCGTTCAAAAAAGCGGAAGATGTCGCGGACCATCTGCCAGTGCGCCGGGCTGAACACCGACGCCGGCTTGCCGAACAGCCCGCCAAGGCCGGAGCCGGAATACGCGTAGCGCCCGTTGCTCTCCGATACCGCAAACGACATCGATGTCTCGGCCCAGGGAACATCTAACTGATCGAACAGCGCGATCAGGTTTGGGTAGCTCGCAGTGTTGTAGACGATGAAACCGGTATCGACCGGGCAGTCGCCGCCGGTCTCCGCGACGGGGACATCAGAGGTTTGCGCATGCCCGCCGAGATGCGCCTGCTCTTCGAAGACGACGACGTCGTGGTGGCGGCTTAGGAGCCAGGCGGCGCCAAGACCTGCAATACCAGCGCCGACAACTGCGATGCGCATAAAGCCGTCCCCTCATCGCCCGCCAAATGCCGGGCTTGGTTCGACTTTTGTCGCACAGCATCAGAGCGGTCAAGGCGACGTTGGCCGGTGTGCGCGCAGTGGGCGCACGTGCGATCCTTCACAGGTGAACGAAATCAGCGGCGGCGGAAGCACATGATCGTGCGATCATCATTCGTATCGATGTCGACGACGACGCCTTTCTGCGCGGCCGACTGTTCGATGTTCGCGCGGTGCTCGATGAGCGAGATCGGCGAGCGCTCGTCAGAGATCGTGAGCGTAAGGTTGCTGCCGAGGACAAACTCGTCGAGCAGCTTCGCAAGCCGATGCGTATAGAAGACCTGAGACATCCCACCTCCGGCGTGCGCAACGCACCCTGTCTTTGTTTCCGCCGGCGAAACTGCGCACTTGCATAACGCCATGATCGAGCGCCACAACGATCGGCAGTCAAACGATCCGCTCCCGCTGCGACCGCGTTGTTCCATACGGCATTGCGCCCGCCGCCGCCAAAATCCGGATTAAGACTAATCGTCTCGGTGCCGCCCGCGCGGTTTCCGATCCGCTTACACCCTTAAGTCGGCCGCCGCGCTGCCGGTTGCGCGTCTGAGAAGTATCGAGTGCTGTCATGAACCTGTCCCGCATCATCTACTACAGCGAACGCAACGCCTCGCAGACGCTCGACGTCCGCCAGATCATTGCAGCGTCTCACCGCAACAACGGTCGTGACGGGGTCACCGGGTTCCTCCACTTCAACGGCTACTACTTCCTGCAGGTCCTCGAAGGCGGACGCGCGGCCGTCAGCGCCTGCTATCACCGCATCGCAGCCGACCCGCGCCACACCAACATCGTCCTGATAGGCTCAGGCGATGTCCGCGAACGCCTCTTCCCCACGTGGTCGATGGGCCTGCACGAGGGCATGGACACACGCACGAAGGAGATCTTCCTGCGATACTTCGCGACGGAAGAGGTCGATCCTGAAACGATCAGCGCGGACTCGTTGTTGGACGTCCTCCAAGACGTCTCGAACGAGCTTGGCTAGGCCGGCGGTCGCCGCACACTGCGCTCTCACTGCGCTCTCACTGCGCGCGCATGACCGCGCGGACCTGCTGGCGCGCGCGCCGCTTCTGGCGCGCCTCGCCTTGGCGCGCCGACTGGGCCCGCATCGCAAGGTCCGTATGACGCCGCCGCCAGCTCACCTCGCGTTGCCGCAAGACCTGTTCGCGTGCGCGCACCTGCCGTTTCCCGATCGCGCGGGCTGTGAGCCAGCCGGCGATAAACATCGCAGCGCCAAACGCGATCACTTCCAGGACGAGACGGTTCTCGCTCAAAAGCGCGATGAGGTCGTTGAGTGCGGTCATGGCGGAGGTGGTTCCCTGTGAGGATGCGTCAGGCAAAGCCCGCGCGTTAGCGAACGCGAATTTCGACGCGCCGGTTGATTGCGCGGGCCGCGTCGGCGCCGGTAGCATCAGACTCGACGTAGGGCTTCTGCGACCCGTAACCGACGATCACCATGCGCTGTTGCGGGACGCCGAGTGAGCCGAGCAGTCCGGCGACAGCTTCAGCGCGCCGCCACGAGAGCCGGAAATTTGACGCGTCGCCGCCAAAGCTGTCCGTGTGACCGGCGACTTCAAAGAGGCCGCGGCCGCACCCCCGCATCCGGTCTGCGAGAGCTTCAAGTTTGGCTTTGTGCCCTGGCGTGATCTCGGCGCGGCCGACGCGGAACCAGACCGTTGCGGCGCGCGCGGCTTCGCGGACCGCCGCATTGCAGACGGGAGGCGATGGCTTGGCCGCCGCCGGCGCACCCGGTTTCACCGCGGCAAGACGCGTCGACCCCGTGGTCACCGCCGTCGTCCGGTCCTGGTCCGTTGGCGTGGCTGCCACGAGCTTGGCCATCGTGGGTTTCACGGCAGGGCGCGCAAGGGCCGGCTCGCCAAGCGGCAACCGCGTCTCGACCTCGCTCGTCGACAAAGCTGGGATCTTTCGGTCGTCAGCGGTGAGCGCGATGGCCGGCGGCCGCCGTTTGGCGGTCGTGACCGTTACAGGCGCGTCAGGCGTCCTCTGCGCGCGGTCTGCCGAGAGATTGGCCAACGGCGCGGCCGGGCGCGTCTTCAGTTCAGGTTGCGCAAGCTTGAGGAGCCGCGATGGCAACGCTTGTTCTGCGTCCGCAGGCGGGCCCGCCGGTTGCGCGGCGAGATCCGCGGGCTGAGCCAACGCCGGTTCCGGCGCCGCCGTGGCCCGGACGACAAACATGCGAACGTCAGAGACAAGTTGCGGCGCCTGCAAAACCGCGACTTGAGCAATCGGCATTGACCGCCCGTGCGCGCTTGCAAAGTAAGCAGCCGATCCTGCGGCTAAAAGCGTTGCGAAGAACACGCCTGTCAGGCCGGTTCTAATGGCGGCGGGCTCACTCAACGACTTGATGCGCACGGCAACCGCCTTAGGCAACTGGCCGGGCTTTACGCCTTGGGAACGCTTACGCATAGTCTCTGGTACTCAAATTTCGCACGTGAACTGTCTCGCTACGAATGGGCTGTGGTGCTAGTTCTTTTTTCCACAAGCTGCATGGCCTATCACCAGCGTAAGTTGTGCGGCTTAGAGACGCGACAAATCCTTTGAAGGTTCGTGAAGGCGACGGGTTGTGGCGACGGATGCGTTTGTCAGTGGACGAGCACCAGCGAGCGATGCGACCGCCGCTGATCCGGCCTCGTTCGCGCTTCTGCCGGACGGGTGGCAGGCGGCATCGCTGATTGCATTTCCGAACGTGTCGGATGAGGCGTTCGCTGGCACGATCGTCGCCCATGCGCCGGACGATGCCATTATGTTTGGCACGCGCACGTTCCTCGGCCAGATCGCCGAAGCCGGTGGCCTTGGCGGCCGGTCCGGCCTCGCGCGCCAGTGCGTTGCGCCAACCAGCATTATTTCAGCGCTGAACGACTACCGGCCACCGCTGGCAATGGGCCCGGTGTTCATCCATGCCGGCCTGTTCCGCGAGGAGATCGAGATGCGCGTGCGCGCGGTCTGGCAGGCCGCCCGCACGCTCGCGGGCTACGACATCGACCACGACGTGCTCGCCGATGCGGTCGCCGTCGCCTTGACGGAAGACTTCACGTTCGAAATCGGACGGCGGCAGGCGCCCCTCGTTCTCCAATCGGGGTTCGACGTGCTGCCGGTCGACCTTCTGATCGAGGCGGGGATCGACGTCAGCAAGATGGATGTCGACGGCGCGCGCGCCGCCTGGCGGTCAGCGGCATTTGCGTTTCACGGCGGTGCGCCAGTTGCACCCACCCGCGAGCTCGTCGCAGCCCACGCGCAGTTCCTGTCGGACAGCGACTTCACCCTTCTGCAGAACATGCATCGCCCGCTTGCCGCCTACCCGGTGCAAGAGGTCTTCGATGTGTGGCGGCGCAACCTCGCCGTGCTCGCGCGATCCGACGATCCGTTGCCCGCCGCCGCTGACGCGATCGCGAAGCTCGACTTACTTGCCCCGCCGACCCGTTAAGCCGAACTCACGCAGCCGCCTTCGTCAGCTCATCAATCTGTTTCAGCGACGCAAGCAAACCTTCAAGCTCGCTGAGCGGCACCATGTTCGGACCGTCCGACGGCGCGGTGTCCGGGTCCTGATGCGTCTCAACGAACAACCCCGCGACGCCGACTGCGACTGCCGCCCGCGCGAGCACCGGCACGAACCGGCGATCGCCTCCCGAGGATGTCCCCTGCCCGCCCGGCTGCTGCACCGAGTGCGTGGCATCAAATACAACCGGACACCCGGTCTCCGCCATGATCGGCAGCGCGCGAAAGTCTGTCACGAGCGTGTTGTAGCCAAACGAGGCGCCGCGTTCGGTCAGCAGCACATTCGTATTGCCGCTATCGATCACTTTGGATGCCACGTTGCGCATATCCCACGGCGCGAGGAACTGGCCCTTCTTGATCTTGATCACGCGCCCGGTCTTTGCAGCCGCGACAAGCAAGTCAGTCTGGCGGCACAGGAACGCGGGGATCTGCAGGACATCGGCGACCTCAGCGACCGGCCCGCACTGCGCGGCCTCATGAATGTCGGTGACGACCGGCAATCCGAACTCAGCCTTGATGTCGGCAAACACCGGCAGCGCATCGCTGAGCCCGATGCCGCGCTTGCCCGACAGGCTCGTCCGGTTGGCCTTGTCGAACGAGGATTTGTAGACCAGCGGGATGCCGAGCCGGTCGGTGATCTCCTTGATGCCCGCCGCCATCTCCATCGCGTGCGCGCGGCTCTCCATCTGGCAGGGCCCGGCAAACAGCACGAACGGAAGGCTGCCGCCGATCCGGTGCGGACCGATCTCAACCGTGCGCTGCGCGGCAGCCGGCACGTCACTCATGCGATTGCTCCCGTGTCTTGGGCGGCAGGGTCTTGCGGCTCAAAGATAAGCGCGGTGCCGAACGCATGGGATGCTCCAATGCGCGGGCGGCCGTCCACGGCGTCAAAGGCCACGCCGCTTTGCTGTAGTGCGGCTTCTGTCTTTGCAAGATCACCGCTTGTGAAGTGAATGGCGATGATGCCGCCAGCGTCGATGCCCTCGGCGTCCGCCACGTCGCCATAGAGGCGCCGCGCGGTCTCAGCCGACATCGTCACGAGCCTCGCATTACCGCTGCGGAACGTATCGGAGTGCACGCCGAAGGCAGGTGCCGCATCTCCGGTGATCGCGCTAAGGAACCGCCGCGCGGCTTTCCGGTCATCGGCGACGAGGATCACGCTGTCGACGCCTGTGACGCCGTTTGAATGCTGTTGGAATTCTGCGAACCAGAAGTTCTCCGGATAGCGATCGTGGCAACTGAAGAACAACGTCTGTGGAATCGCCGGAGACCGCGCGAACGCGAGCGAGAAGGCAACGTCGATCTCTTCGCCCGCCGCGTTCCGCCCCTTGCGTCCGAAGTTCATGATGTCTGGCACATTGAAGCCGTGGCTCAGCCAGCGCGCGCGATCGTTGACGGCGTTGTTGCCCTCGACGACGAACGCGGCCGTGCCCTCGCGCTCCTTGATATAGTCATTGAGGAACCCCGCGAATGGAGCTGTGACGTGATCCGGTGCCGGCGTCTCAAAGTCGTCGGCAACGCTCAAGAGCTCGAGGAACGTGCCGTCGAACTGCACGAGGTTGTTGATCGTGCCCCAGGTGTGGCGATTGCGGGCGCCGACTGTAAAGCCGATGTCGCCGAACAGTTTGGCGAGCTTATCGAGATCGCGCGCGGCGAGGATGAGATGATCGAGCTGGCGGGTCATGTTGCCTCCCAGTTTGAGCCAAGCGTTAAGCTTTGTGCTCTCAGCCGTCCAGGTGCGCGGCTGCAACCGCAGACGTCATCACCGGCAAGTCATGCCGATTTTACCGGGCGCGCCACCGGCTTCGATGCATTTGAAGCAAACATCTAAGGGACTTTTCATCAGTCCGAGCCATAGTTCAGCCTCCGGGGGATTTTGAGTAAGAGGCAGGAGATGTTTTTCCGCTCGCGAAAGAGGATGACCGAGCGCACCACCGAGCGGGTTGCTGCCGTTCTGCAACCGAGCCAGACGCCTCCGAAGAAGAAATCCTATCCGCCGCCAACGCCCGCGCCGACGTCGCTCTATAGCGCGCAGCCGGCCGCGCCGCTCGAACCGATCTCGCCTGAGGCGTTCGAGGAATGGGACAGCCAGCAGCCCGAAGCTGGCTATGAAGCCGAATACGACGACACCAGCTACGCCGACGATCAGCACGACGCTGACGACGAAACGTATGCCGATGACGCGTTCTACGAGACCGAAGAGGCCTACGCCGAAGAGCCGTCGGACGTCGACGCCGAACCAGAAACGGCGGTCGCGGTCGCCGACGACGACGCGTGGGCTGAGGAAGAGACCGAGGCTCTGGCCGCCGAACCGGCCGAGGGTGACGACAACTTCGAAGTCGCCGACCATCAAGCCGCGGACCACGAAGATCTGCCAGACCTTGACGACGAAGCGTGGGCCGACGAGGCAGACAACGTCTTAACGGAAGCGCTGGTCGAGACCGAAGAGCCGATTGCCAATACTGAGACAGCCGCACCGGTCGATGGAGCAGACGACGCTCCGACGGAAGCGCAGGTCGAGACCGAACAGCCGATCCTCGCCGCACCAGCGGCCGAAGCAGAGCCGGCGCAGTCGCTCGATCTCTGGGCCGACTTTGAGGCCGCCAGCCCGGTACAAGCCACGGCCGCGGCCACGCCGGTCGAGATGACGGCAATCAACACGGATGATGACTCCGATGCGGCAACCGCGGCTCCGCCAGAAACGGCCGACCCGGTTGCGTCGGTCAATGACGATGTGACCGTGGACGCCGTGCCTGAGCCAACGCCATCACCATCGCCAGCAGACATGGCCGCTTACGCAGACGTCTCAGCCGAGCCGGCTGAGCTCGTCGCGATCCCGGCGCCGACTGCGGACTGGTCCGCTGATGACGTCGATGAGGCGCCTGAGCCAAGCGCGCCTCCAACCGACGCCTCACCGATCGAAGCCGAGCCTGAGCTGACCACGACGAACGTTGCCGCCGCGGCTGTTATCGACGGCACCGCACTGACCGCTGACGTCTTCGCGATCAATGGCGCATCGCCTGCCGTCGCAGCCGCCCGGTTTGTGGCCTTTGCGCCAGATGAAGCGGCCGAGCCAACGCCTTCTGAGACGGAAGCCGCCGCGCAGGAAACCGTCACGCCAGAGCCCGCGCCAACGCCGGTCTCCTCGGCGCCGAACGAGGCGCCTGCCGAGGATGCAGTGGACAAGATCGCGCCGGCCACCGATGGGCCAGCGCCGGCCGCGCCCGAAACACCGACGAACGCAGAGGCCGCACCGCCGGCTCAGGAGCCCAACATGACAACGCGCGCCGAAGCGCCGACTGCAACGCCGGCCGCCACGCCCGCACCGCCGCCAGTGCCGCTATCGCTGCCCAAGCTACCCGCCGCAGACGCCAAGCCACAGCGCCCACCGCGCAACCTCAAGCGTGACGCGGTGCCTGCCAAGCCAGCTCAACCGGCGCCTGCTCCCGCACCTGCCGCTGCCGCTGCCACCAGCGAACCTGCGCCGGACACTCCAGCAGCCGATCCGCAGCCGACCATGACCGACCGTCAGGCCGAGCGCATGCGGGCCCAGTTGCAGAGCCGCACGCAACGCGTGGTCGCATCGGCGAAGACCTCAAGCGACGAAGACGAAGACGGCTCTGAGCAGCGCTTCGCCCGACGGCGCCCGGCCAAGACCAAGGCGCTCATCCTGCAGCCGAACCGCGGCAATCCGGTCCCGTGCGTCGTGCGCGACACGTCGTCAGGCGGCGCCCTTATTCACCTCGTCAACGCCGACAACACGCTGTCGCGCGCCGGCGAAATGGTGGCGTCCCGCTTCACGCTACACATGCCGATGGAGCGCGTTGAGGTCGACTGCGAGATCGCATGGCGCAAGGCGAGCAAGATCGGCGTCCGCTACATCGGCCCAAGCCGCATGGTCGCCAAGCCCGAGCGCCGCATCACCAAGAAAGAAGACGCGAAGCCTGCCGGCATCATGGGCAAGCTGCTCGCGAGGTAGTTTTTGCGCTCACGGGCCGCACCGGCCTGGCGGCCTGGCCCTCCGCGGGGGCGGCGCTTGCGCCGGGACGCGTTGCGCCCTTGGGACGTCCCTAGCACAGGTTTGCTTGCGCTCACGGGCCGTACCGGCCTGACGGCCTGGCCCTCCGCGGGTGCGGCGCTAAGCGCCGGGCCGCTGGCGGCCTTGGGACGTCCCTAGCTCAGGTTTGTTTGCGCTCACGGGCCGTACCGGCCTGACGGCCTAGCCCTCCGCGGGGGCGGCGCTAAGCGCCGGGCCGCTTGCGGCCTTGGGAGGTTCCACGCGTAAGATTGTGCGTTGCGCTCACGGGCCGTACCGGCCTGACGGCCTGGCCCTCCGCGGGGGCGGCGCTAAGCGCCGGGCCGCTGGCGGCCTCGGGACGTCCCTAGCTCAGGTTTGTTTGCGCTCACGGGCCGTACCGGCCTGACGGCCTGCCCCTCCGCGGGGGCGGCGCTCGGCGCCGGGCCGCTGGCGGCCTTGGGAAGTTCCACGCGTAAGATTGTGCGTTGCGCGCGGTGGCTCGGGTTAGACAAGACGGCTTTGTTTGATGGCGGCGGCGATGAAACTTTCGAACAGCGGGTGCGGCGCGAAAGGTCGTGACGTCAGCTCGGGGTGGAACTGGACGCCAATGAACCAGGGATGGTCCTGATACTCGACGGTTTCTGGCAGCAGCCCGTCGGGTGACATGCCGGCAAACTTCAAGCCGTGCGCTTCAAGTGTATCGCGGTAGGCCGTGTTGACCTCGTAGCGGTGGCGGTGCCTGTCCTGAATGTCGAGCTCGCCGTAGATGCTGGCGATACGGCTGCCAGGTTCCAGCCGCGCCGGGTATGCGCCAAGCCGCATCGTGCCGCCAAGGTCGCCCCTCGCCTGCCGCGTCTCCAGCTCGTTGCCCTTCAACCATTCGGTCATGAGGCCAACCACCGGCTCATCGACCTTGCCGAACTCCGTCGAGCCCGCATTCTCGATACCGGCAAGGTTCCGCGCCGCTTCGATGCAGGCCATCTGCATGCCGAAGCAGATGCCGAAGTACGGCACGCCGCGTTCCCGCGCGAACTGCGCCGCTTTGATCTTGCCTTCCGCGCCGCGCTCGCCAAAGCCGCCCGGCACAAGAATGCCATGCACGCCGTCGAGATGCGGCGCCGGGTCCTCGCCCTCAAAGACCTCAGCCTCGATCCATTCGAGTTCGACACCGACACGGTTTGCGATGCCGCCATGGACGAGCGCTTCGTTGAGCGACTTATAGGCGTCCTTCAGGCCGGTGTACTTGCCGACGATCGCAATCGTCACTTTGCCTTCCGGCTGCGCAATGGTCTCAGAGATCGTCTCCCAGCGCTCGAGGTTCGGCGCGGGTGCACCGTTCAGGCTGAATGCCTCAAGCACTTCGCGATCGAGACCTTCGCGGTGGTAGGCGAGCGGCACATCGTAGATTGATGCGACGTCAAGCGCCTGGATGACCGCACTTTCGCGGACATTGCAGAACAGCGCGATCTTGCGCCGCTCCGACAGCGGGATTTCGCGATCGCACCGGCACATAAGAATGTCGGGTTGAATGCCGATCGAGCGCAGCTCTTTGACAGAGTGCTGCGTCGGCTTGGTCTTGAGTTCACCGGCCGATGGGATGAACGGCACGAGCGTCAGGTGGCAGTAAATCGACGAGCCGCGCGGCAACTCATTGCCGAGCTGGCGGATGGCTTCGAAGAACGGCAGCCCCTCAATGTCGCCGACCGTGCCGCCGATTTCGACCAGCACGAAATCAACGCCCTCATTGCCGTCCAGCACGAACGCTTTGATGGCATCGGTCACGTGCGGGATCACTTGCACCGTGCCGCCGAGGTAGTCGCCGCGGCGCTCCTTCGCGAGGATGTCCTGGTAGATCCGGCCAGCCGTCACGTTATCGGTGCGCTCAGCCGGCACGCCGGTGAAGCGTTCGTAGTGGCCGAGGTCGAGGTCCGTCTCGGCCCCGTCATCGGTGACGAAGACCTCGCCGTGCTGATACGGGCTCATCGTGCCCGGATCGACGTTGAGGTAGGGGTCGAGCTTGCGCAGGCGGACCGTGTAGCCGCGGGCCTGGAGGAGCGCGCCAAGTGCGGCTGACGTCAGGCCTTTGCCAAGCGAAGAGACCACGCCGCCGGTAATGAAGATGTACCGTTGCATGGGGTTACAGGATAAAGGCCTAAGCCGCCGATTCGAAGCGGTAAATCAGCATCATTCACATTTGCCGCGCGCTGACACCGCCTGGCGGCAAGGTCACGCGCTGGAAATCCGGCAACGAAAAGCCTTCGGCCTCGGCTAGTTGCCGCTTGCTGGTGGGGGTGCCGGAAGCCGCTGCAGACCGCGCCCGCTTTGCAGGTCGTCAAGGACGCCGCCGGTGCCCGGCTGTGCCGGCTGCTGCGTGCCCGCCGGCGCGTTGTCGAGGGCCGAACTTGGCGCTGTAGCAGTGCCTGAAAGCAGCGCGAGGCCAATGCTCGTGCAGAAAAAACAAAGCGCGAGGAACGCCGTCGACTTCGTCAAGAGGTTCGCCGTGCCGCGGCCGCTCAGGAACCCGCCGCCTCCGGCACCGCCGCCGCCCATGCCCAGTGCACCGCCTTCCGACTTCTGCATCAGCACGATGGTGACCATGCCGATCGCGATCAGCAGGTGGATGATGAGAAGGATGGTCGACATCTGGGGCGGTCCTGGCGGGATTTGGGAAACCGGGCGTTGACGCCCTTCGTTGCGCTGCATTTAGCGGCGGCGGGCACAACATGCAACGGCTGCTCTGGCGGCTGCGGCTCGGGCTAGTTGTTGAAGACGTCGGTTGCCCAGTTGGGCCGGCTTGGCAGCGGTTGCGTTTGCTGCTGCGTCACGCGGGGCCGAGGAGCTGGCGGCCGAGAGCGCGCCGATGTCCCGCGCAACTCCGGCGTGCGCTGAGGTTTCACAACCGCTGCGCCCTGGGCCGGCCGCTCGGGGCGGTCGGTGTTGCGAACGGGAAGCGGCACGCCGCGGCGGGCCTCCTTGCGGGGCTGGCGCCGCGCGGCGGCTTTGGCCACGCGTATGTCCGCACCGGGACTTCCCGGGACCGGCGGCTGCGACCGGGCCGTCCCTTTGATCTGCGCGACGACGACATTGTCGAAACCCAGCGGGCACTGGAACTTGATCTGCTCTTCGAGAACGATGAAGGCGCCGATGTCACCAATCTGCTGTGGCGTGAGATTGGTCTTGGCCCACTCCGGCCCGCGCTCGACGTGCCCGGCGACACCTTCCGCTTCAAGCGCTTTGCGCTGGCCGAGGAGTTCGCGGCAATAGTCAGCCGTCAGCGGACCGGCCGAAGCAGACGGTGCCGCACTCATGACCACGCCAAGCGCGCCGAGAACTGCCGCCATAGATGTGCCCCGCCATGCGATCATGCGCCGGCGCTCGCAGCTTCGATGATCGGCACGAACGTTTCAGCCTTCAGACTTGCGCCACCGACGAGCGCCCCGTTCACGTCTTCGATCGCGAGCAGCGCCGCCGCGTTGTCCGGCTTGACCGAGCCGCCGTAGAGCAGTCGCACGCCGTCGCCGGCTTCGCCAAACCAGCTCGAAAGCGCCTGCCGCATCCGCGCGTGCATCTGCGCGACGTCGTCGGGGGTGGCGGTGAGCCCGGTGCCGATTGCCCAGACCGGCTCGTAGGCGACGATGATCTCGCCGCGGCTCCAGTCGCCTGCGGCCTCAGGCAGGCTGCCTTTCAATTGCCGCAAGACAACTTCGTCGGCGAGCCCTGCCTGGCGCTCATCCGCCGTCTCGCCTACGCAGACGATGGTTTTGAGCCCGGCCCGCAATCCAGCTTCCGCCTTGGCCTGAACGCGTGTGTCGCTCTCTTCATAGGATGCGCGGCGCTCTGAATGGCCAACGATGACGGCGGTTGCGCCCGCGTCCTTCAGCATCTCGGCCGACAAGTCGCCGGTGTGCGCGCCGCTTGGCGCCGCATGACAGTCCTGTGCGCCAATCGCCATCTCGCCAAGATCAGACCGCTGGGTCGCCGGGTGAATCAACGTTGCTGGAAGGCACATCAGGACATCGGCCGCCCCGCGGGCCTCGGCTGCGCCCTCGCCGATCTCACCCAGCACGCCCAGGTCACCCAGCGCACCGTTCATCTTCCAATTGCCAGCTATCAGCGGCCGCAACGAACCGGACACCCCACTCATGACATCTGTCTCCTGAACACCGCGTCATCGCCCGCCCGGCGCCGCGCCGTGCCGGTTGTCTCGCGCCCTCGTTTAATGCGACCGCAAGGCGGGGTCGAGGGGCAGCGCCGCAACAGGCCCCGGCCCAGAGCCCCGAGGCTTGCTTTCATTTGGGCGGGTCGTCATATCTCGCGAACCGTTTATGTGCATGACCCGGCGCGGCGGATTAACGTCAGCGCCCCGAAGCTAGAGCTAGCCCGGCGCGCAACCCTTGGACCGGCCGAACGTAAGGAACTGACCCGCCATGATGGAAGCCATTCGCAAGGGTGCCTCCAGTTGGATCGTGAAGCTGCTGGTGATCGTCCCCCTGATCCTTGCGTTCGCGGTATGGGGTATCGAGGACATGCTGCGCGGCGGCACGTATGGCGCACTCGCGACCGTCGGTGACCGGAAGATCGAAGGCGAGCAGTTCCAGAACTCTTACAATGAGCAGATCAACCTCATCGCGCGTCAGGGTGGCCGCCGTCTGACGCCGCAAGAAGCCGTCCGCTTTGGTATTCCAAACCAGATCCTGTCGCGCATGATGGGCACACTCGCCGTCGAGGAGCACGCAGAAGATCTGGGCCTTGCGCTCTCCGACGATGCGGTGGCGCGCGAGATTTTTTCCGACCCGAACTTCCAGGACAGCAACGGCAACTTTGATCGCGCGCGGCTCAATGGTCTGCTGGCGCAGGCGCAGTTGTCGGAGGCGGCCTTCGTGCAGCAGCGCAAACAGGCGGAGCTGCGCGACCAGATCACGGGCAGCATGCTCGCAGGCGTCGTCCCCTCAAAGACGCTGCTCGACCTGACGAACCAATTCCAGAATGCGACGCGCAAGGTCCGCTTCATCACCGTCCCGGCGCCGAAGCTCGAGACAATCGCCGCGCCGACCGACGAAGAGGTGAAAAGCTACTTCGAGGAGCGCAAGGCGAGTTTCAAAACGCAAGAGTATCGCAAAGCAACCGTCCTGCAGATCACCGCTGCAGATGTCAGCAAGGCGATGAAGGTGTCCGACGAAGACCTTCAAAAGCAGTACGATGCGACGAAGGCGCAATACGTAACGCCGGAGCGCCGCACGATCGAACAGATCGTCTTCCCGTCGGAGGAGGCCGCACAAAAAGCGAAAGCTGAGATCGACGGCGGCAAGGACTTCATGGACGTGGCGAAAGCCAGCGGCGCGAACGAGAACGACGTGAAGCTCGGCGTGCGCGCGCAGTCTGACCTGATCGACAGCACGATCGCGGACGCCGCATTTGCGCTTGAAAAGGACAAGGTCTCCGACCCCGTCAAAGGCAACTTCACGACTGTCCTGCTGCGCGTCACCGATATTGCGGCGGGCGAGACGAAACCGCTCTCCGATGCCAAGGATCAGGTGCGCGAGCAGATCGTCCAACAGCGCCTGCCCGAAGAGATCCAGCGCCTTCATGATCTCGTCGACGAACGCAAACTCGCTGGCAACACGACCGATGAGATCGCAAAGGAACTCGGCCTCAAAACGATCCCGATTGCCGCCATCGATCGGCAAGGCCGCGACCCTGATGGCAAGCGTGTCTTGGACGGTGCCGATGGCACCCGGACAGTCGGCCAGATCTTCGAGGGCATCGTTGGCGTTGAGAGCGCTGTGATCGAGCGCACCGACGGCGGATATACGTGGGTTGATGTCCTCGACATCACGCCGCCGCGCGACCAGACGCTTGAAGAGGTCAAAGGCGATATCGCAACCGCGCTGAAGCAGCAGAAGGCTGACGCTGACCTGCGCAAGACCGCTGACGAATTTGCCGAGCGCATCAAGAAGGGCGAGACCCTCGATGCGATCGCGGCAACATCCGAAGTGCTTTCTGTGGTCGAAACCGACGCCTTCAAGAGGACAGACACGCCCGCCGGCCTGCCGCGCCCCGCCGTCGCGCGCGCATTCACGCTCGCAAACGGTGGCGTTGCGGTCTCTGCTGCCGCCGGCAACCAAGGGCGGATCGTCCTGCAGGTCTCAGAGGTGGCGGCTGCTCCGAAGCTTACTGACGAGACGCGGGAGCAGTTGCGCTCAGCGCTTCAACAGCAGCAGCGGACAGACATCGTCGCGCAATACATTGTCGACCTCCAGGCCGCCTACGGCACGTCAATCGACCAGAACCAGCTCGTGCGCCTGCTCGGCCTCGACCAGACGCAATGATAAAAGCGGCGGCCGGCTCCGGTGGTTCTCATGCGCTGACATGCCACCCGTCGGCTGAAGCCTTCGCTCAAGCTTACGCGCAAGGCCGCGCGCAGCTCGTCTGGACGCGCATCGTCGCCGACCTCGAGACGCCGGTGTCCGCCTATCTCAAGCTCGCCGGCGACGCGCGGATGTCGTTCCTGCTTGAGTCGGTCGAAGGCGGCGCAACCCGCGGGCGGTATTCCATCATCGGGATGAACCCGGATGTCGTCTGGCGCGCATTCGGCGAACGCGCCGAAATCAACCGCACACCGGGCGATGACCCGGAAGCCTTTGCACCCGACGAGCAGCCGACACTCGATTCGCTGCGGGCGCTGCTGGCATCAGCCCACATCGAAACACCGGAGGGCCTGCCGCCGATGGTGGCCGGCGTCTTCGGTCACATGGGCTACGACACCATCCGCCTCGTCGAGCATCTGCCGAACGTGCCGCCTGACGACCTCGGCGTGCCGGATGCGCTGCTGATGCGGCCGACGCTGATTGCTGTCTTCGATACGGTCAAAGACGAGATCACCATCGTCACGCCAGTGCGGCCGGACGCTGAGGCGGGCGGAAGCGCGGACGCCGCACGGCAAGCAGCCGTCGCCCGTCTTCAATCAGCCACCGATGCCCTTTCGGCAACTGCGATCCAGCATTCGGCTTTGGCCGACCGCAGCGAAGATGGCGGCGCCCACTTTGGCGAGCCAACGTCGAACACGCCGCCGCAGCGCTACTTGGACATGGTCAACACCGCGAAAGAGTACATTGCCGCGGGCGACGCGTTCCAGATCGTGCTCTCGCAGCGCTTCACGACGCCCTTCACGCTGCCGCCGTTTGCCCTCTACCGCGCGCTGCGGCGCACCAATCCATCGCCCTTCTTGTTCCATCTCGACTTTGGCTCATACGCGCTCGTGGGCTCGAGCCCTGAGATCCTCGTCCGCGTCCGCGATGGCGAGGTCACCATCCGGCCGATCGCAGGTACGGCGCGGCGCGGCGAAACCCCAAGCGAAGATCAGGCGCTCGCCGAAGGCCTCCTCGCCGATCCCAAAGAATGCGCAGAACACCTGATGCTGCTCGATCTCGGCCGCAATGATGTCGGCCGCGTCGCGGAAATCGGCTCGGTGGACGTCACTGACCAGTTCATCATCGAGCGCTACAGCCACGTGATGCACATCGTCTCAAACGTCATCGGCAGGTTGCGGTCTGACACGGATGCCATTGCAGCGCTGATGGCAGGCTTCCCCGCAGGGACTGTTTCAGGTGCGCCCAAGGTCCGCGCGATGGAGATCATCGACGAACTGGAAGCTGCCAAGCGCGGGCCTTACGCGGGCTGTGTCGGCTACTTCTCAGCGGACGGCAACATGGACACCTGCATCGTGCTGCGGACCGGGCTCGTCAAAGACGGGCAGCTGCACGTCCAGGCGGGCGCAGGGATCGTTGCCGACTCCGTGCCTGAAAGTGAGCAGCAGGAGTGCATCAACAAAGCGAAGGCGCTCATCCGCGCCGCTGAGGAGGCTGTGCGGTTTGCAGGGGGCACGGCGGATACCGCCGGCGGCAACCGCGGCCCCTGGGCTTGACCTGATGGCAACGGCCCCCACCCGGCGGCTGACGCTGTTGCGGCACGCGAAGTCGAGCTGGGGGTCACCGAAGCTGCACGATCACGCGCGACCGCTGGCGCCCCGCGGCGAGCGGGCAACGCCGCTTATGGCCGACTGGATGCGCGCGAACCTGACGCCGCCCGATCTCATTTTATGTTCAGACGCCACGCGGACGCAGCAGACCCTTGGACTGCTCGGCCGGCCGTTCGCAGGCGTTGAGACGGACATCGACCGGAGGTTTTATCTGGCCTCGGTTGCGCGGCTGACAAAGGCACTCCGCGGCTGCGCTGACACGCGCGGGCACATTCTGCTGATTGGCCACAACCCGGGCCTGCACGAACTGGCGCTCCGGCTTACAGCCACCGCGGCTGACACGGTCGACCTCGATTCCCTGAGCTCCAACCTGCCGACCGCGGCCGTCGCAGCTTTTGAGTTCACCTTCGATGGCTGGGCGGACCTCGCGCCCGCGACCGGTCACCTCACACATTTTGTGGTGCCGCGCAGCCTCGCTCCGTGAAGGAATGGCGCACGGCAAATCCCAGCGGCTTGGACATGTGCTAAGCGGCGAGCGTTCCTGGTTCAGCGTGGAGTGACAGAGATGACGATGACCGCGAAGCTGTGTGTCATGAGCCTTGCGATGGTGGCCGGCGCGTCTGCAGCCGCAGCCTCACCCTGCACGCGGTTGCCGCTCTCCGACGTCGCCTTCGGCAAGGAAGCCGCCACCAACGCCGCGCGCGAAAAGCTCGCAGACTATGCCCAACAGATCGCAAAAAGGCGCGGTTGGCCCGCGACGTCCGAGCTGCGCAAGAGCCGTGAGACGGTATCCTGCGAGGTCTATCTGAACCTCGGCCCGCTCGGGACCGAGTACCGCTGCCTCGTGACCGCAACATTCTGCGCGAAGTAGCGGAGCGCTCAGGCGCGCCGCTCGGCCGGCAGCCGCCCCGCGCGCATAAGCCGGATCACCGCCCACGCGATGAAGCGGACGATGGCACCGACGAGCAGCCCGATCATCAAGAGCAGCATCGACTTCGGCGCCAGTTCGCCGAACGCCGTCGCGTAGGCCTGGTCAGCCGCCGACGGCAGGAACGTGTCGATCATGATTGCGAGTTGGTCGAAGACCCAGCGCGCCTGGCGGGCGAGATAGCCGAACAGCTCCGTGTGGTAGAGCGCGAGATAGCTGTAGAGCAGGATCGCCATGATCAGCTCGAGCAGGAGCAGGATCGAAAAGCGCACGATCGCCATGACCGTCGCGAGCGTTCCGCTCAAGAACCAATTTCCGCCGTCCGCCCGTGCATCAGACATCGCGCGCCCTCCCCGTGTGCTTTTCCCGACCGCCTGCCGACCAACTCAGAACGCGGCGCGAAGTCAATTGTTGCAAATTGCTGGATTTTGGCCGTTTCTGCAGCTTCGTATTCTCTAAAGTTTTAATTCAGGCGACTGCGTTTTTGCTGAGCCTGCGCTTCGAATGGATTGCAAGACGTGCTGTTCCCCACCAAGCCGCATACTTTTGCGGCGCCCAGCCTCATGAGAGGCGCCGATCCGGCGTCGCAACGTAAGCTCCCAAGCCCGGATGTCCAAACATGACGGGCCCCATCGGCGGCGCTGAGCGCGCCTTTCGACAGGCTGTAGAGCACTGGGTCGCGGGCGACGTCGACGCGACCGTGTCATGTTGGACGGACGACGGGATCTACTCGTGCTTTCTTGAGACGACCGGTAAGCCGTATGCCGGCACGTTTCAGGGCCACGACGCCATCAAGGGCGCACTTCAGGCAGTCCTGGATGAGATCGAATACGTCGTCTTCCGGACAACCACGTGGCGGACGGATCCGATCGATCACAACAAGGTCGAGGTGAGTGTTGACACGATCATCCGCCACCGGGCGTCCGGCATGGAACTCGGCATGCAGTACCGGTTTGTGGCGATCATGCGCGATGGCAAGATCGCACAGCTCGAAAAGCACCTCGATGAGCCTCGCTATAAAGCGTGGATCGAGCTATCGGATCAGGCGGGCGGGCAACAGACCTGAGCCCGCTAAGCCCGCCGCGGGCACCGCGCTTAGCGGGTGACTTCGACCCGCGTGCCCCACATCCCGTGACGCTGCACGAGGCGGTAGAACTTCGCGGCGTTCGAGATCGAAAGACGGATGCAGCCGTGCGATGCGGGCCGCCCGAGCCGGCTTGCGTAGGTTGTGCCGTGGATCGCAGTGCCGTCCTGTCCGATCCAGACGAGATATGGCAGCGACATCTTCCAGCGCTTCGAATAGAACCGCTGCTGCATTTTGAAGGGCCAGTAGTTGCCGGGTTTCGTGCGCCAGCCGCGCTTGCCTGTCGAGATGACCCACGTGTGCTTGCGCCGGCCGTCGACGTAGACCTGCATCCGCTGTTTCTGCAGGCTGACCTTCGCAACGAGCGTTGCTGCCTTCGCCTCAGCCGACGGCAAAGCAACAGTTGCACCGCCGACCAAGCCGCAGAAGAGCGCGACGACGGCGGCGGCTTTGGTCAGCTTTGAGAATATCAGTGACGTCCACGACATGGCTTGGTCATCCATCCGGTTGGCGATCGAAGGTCCCGCGCATGCAACGTTTTGCAGACCGCGCGGGAGTGCAATTCGCGAATGTGTGAGGGCCGCCAAAAGCCGTCGTTTCGGGCCCAGGGCGCGGCCAACCTGCAACAGACGCTGCCCGGATATGGTTAATGCGTTCATAACGAATGTGCTTTCGCAGCATCACGCGTGGCTGAACTCCAAGACCAACCGGCACGTTGCTTGCGCCAAATCATCGGCGCGCATTCAGTGAGTGCGTCTGGACCAACTCTTTCGGAGACGAACTTATGAAATCTCGGGGCACACTCTTTGTGATCGCACTCGTCGCAACGGCGACTGCAATCAGCGCATGCCGTCGCGAAACGCCTGAGCCGATGGGCGTTGGCGCTGCACCGGTCGCACCCGCACAGCACGTTGTGCGCTAAGACCGCTTAAGCGATCTATTCGGTTTTTCAGTCGCGTCTGCGCTGAAGCCGTTTTCTCTCCCGCCTCGATTGTCACCGACAATCGGGGCGTTCGCTTTTCTGGCGCCGGACACTTGTGCGTCGGTGCCGATCGCTTGGCCTCGGGCGCGCGACGCCTCGCCGCAACACGCGGAGATTAAGTGGCAGCCGCATGCAGACGGCCTGCCGATCGCCTCTGCGAATCACCCTACCCTCACGTCGAATGCAAACGAGACCATGGGGTGGGACATGGATTTCAACAGATATCAGATTGCGGTCGCGGGCGTCGCCTCGGCAGCGCTTCTGGCTGTTGCGATTTCAACGAGTGGCGCGGTCGCGAATACGGGTGCGACGGCGCGATACGACGCTCTGATGGCGATATCTTCCGGAACGCATCTGAAGCTGATGTCGGCACCGGAAGCGCAGGCAAGCGGCCCCAGCCATCAAAACGCTGCACGCGCCATGCAATGCTCTAATGTCTACCGCATTGCTGCGCTTGAGATCGGGCTCCGCTGCAAGCGGGTCTGAGTCTCGGCTCCGCGCGACACCAACCCTATCGGGCACTCTCTCACGGTTGACTGACTGCGCGTAGCGGGAACGCTGTGACGTGCGCGTTGTTTGGTCTATGCATCAGCTCGCGGCATTGTGAGCAGCGATGCATCGTCTGGGTTTTCCGGTTGGCGGCGCCGATATACGTTATCTGCCAGCGTAACATTTAGGACGAGCTCTATGATCCCCCTACTCCGCCTCGTCGCCGCCGCGGGCCTTGTTGCCGCGGCGCTTGCTACGGCTTCGACATCTGCCCAGGCGAGGACCCCCTTCACGACCATCGGTGGCACTTGGGCCGGCTCCGGCAGCGCACGGTTGTCCAGTGGTGAGACCGAGCGGCTTCGTTGCCGCGCCTACTACAATCCGAAATCTGGCGGCTCGCGGATGGGCCTTGCAATCCGCTGTGCGTCAGCCGGCAACAAAATCGAACTCCGGTCGCAGCTCAACTATGCGAACGGGCTCGTCTCCGGAAACTGGACGGAAACGAACTTCAACGCGTCAGGGTCACTGACAGGCCGCGCGCGGCCCGGCCGCATCTCGCTTACGATCCGCGGCGGCCTGACCGGCTCACTGACGCTCTCGTTCGGCCGCGGTTCGCAAACGGTATCACTGCGCACCAGCACGACGTCGCTGCGCAGCGTGAACATCTCGCTGTCGCGCCGCTGACAGACCGGCTTCAAGCACGCCGACCAAACGAAAGGCCGGGGCAGTCACCGCTGCGCCCGGCCTTCGTGCGTTCGGGAACAGTCGATCGGCTATCCGCGACCGACGAACGGCATCTTTGTCGCCATGATCGTCATCGTCTGAACGTTGGCATCGAGCGGCAGCTCGGCCATGTAGCGGATCGCCGTCCCCACATGCGAGACGTCCATCACCGCCTCGACCATGTCGTCACCGTTTGCCTGCGGCACACCGTGTTTCATGCGGCCGCCCATGTTGGTGTCCGCGTTGCCGATGTCGATCTGGCCGCAGGCGATGTCGTACTTGCGGCAATCAAGCGAGATCGACTTCGTCAGGCCCGTGATCGCGTGTTTCGTCGCCGTATAGGGGGCCGAGTTTGGCCGGGGCGCATGCGCTGAGATCGATCCGTTGTTGATGATGCGTCCACCGCGCGGGTCCTGATCCTTCATGATGCGGATCGCCGCCTGCGCGCAGTAGAATGAGCCCGACAGGTTGGCATCGACCACCGCCTTCCAGTCATCAACCGGAAGCTCCTCCATAGGCACGGCCGCAGCGCCCATGCCGGCGTTGTTAAAGAGCACGTCCAGCCGGCCGAACTTTTCTTTCGCCGCCGCAAAGGCTGCGTCGACGGATGCCGGATCAGTCACATCGCAGGTCACGGCCATCATCTCGCCGCCGCCGGACTTGGCCATGGCGACCGTCTCATCAAGTGGCGCCTGCCGCCGGCCCGTCACGACCACGTCGTAGCCGATCTCCTGCAGCGCCAGCGCTGACGAGCGCCCGATCCCTGTGCCGCCACCCGTGATCAATGCGACTTTACGAGCCATGCGTGTCTCCTCCTGCGGGCTGTTTGTTCGTTCGCTCAGTTGCCGCAGCATGTGCACGATACCGCTAACGCCAACAAGGGCTGTCGCTGCGGCACCCCATCGGGCGGCGATGCCAATGCGCCACGGCGAGACGGACTTTAACGCCTCCGCCATCATTTCACGGCAAGACAGTGTTCTATCGCGCGGATGGTCTGGCCGACCGGCTGCCGCGCTGAGCGTAACCGGTATCTTGTAAGGACACTCACCATGCCCCGACTGATGATGTCTCTCGCACTTGGCGCCACAATCGCGGGCGCAGCGGTCACAACCGTTTCAGCGCCGACGCAGGCTGGCCGCGGTCTTGGCTACGACTACGTCGTCGCGCACAGCGACTTCGGCAACGGCTCAGTGAAAGGCGCGATCCGGCATACGCGCGTCGGCCGTCAGGTCCAGCTTCCGGGCGGCACCTGGGTGCACTGTCGCCAGCTTTGCAGCGAGACCCTGCGCGTCCAGACCGTCGACTTCTGGGAATTCCAGAAGGGTGGCGACGGCCGTCGCGGCACCAGCGACGTGCACCTTTTCGGCAAACTGAAATTCGGCTGGCCGCGGCGCTAGGCGAGTTTGGGTGCGCACTTGCGCGCCTGTCCCGAACGAGCGCCTTCAATTAGCACCGAGCGCCCTTGCGTCGAAGCCGGCCTTAGCCTTCCGTCAGGAACGGGTTGGTCTGGCGCTCGCGGCCGAAAGTGCTCGGGGGCCCGTGGCCGCAAATGAACGTGATGTCGTCGCCAAGCGGCAGCAGCTTGGTCTTGATAGACGAGATCAGCGCGTCGTGGTCGCCGTACTCGAAGTCCGTCCGGCCGATTGAACCGGCGAACACGACATCGCCGACAAGTGCAAAGCCGTCGGCAACGGACACCATGGCAACAGAGCCCGGCGAATGTCCCGGGCAGTGATAGATCGCGAAGTCGCGCCCTGCGATGGCGATCGTCTGACCTTCATCGAGCCAGATGTCGGGCGTCACGTTCTGCGCGCCGGCCACACCGAACCTTGCTCCTGAACTGACGAGATCATCGAGTAGGAACTTATCGGCTTCGTGCGGGCCTTCGATTTTGACGCCAAGCGCGTCGCGCAGTTCGGCCGCGCCGCCCGCATGATCGAAGTGTCCATGCGTCAGCACGATCTTCTCGACCGACACGCCGAGTTGCGTGAGCTGATCGCGGATCAACGGGACATCGCCACCGGGATCGACGACGACGCCCGCCATGGTCTCCTCGTCCCACACGATTGTGCAGTTCTGCTGCAGCGGCGTAACGGGGACGATTTGTGCTTTGAGCTGACCCATGAAACCTCGCGCTTGGTTGTGGGCCCGGCAAACGCAAACCGCCGGCTCCCTGGCGGGACCCGGCGGTGATAGAGCGGTTCAGACCGGCGCGAAAGGTCTGCGGTCGCGCAGCTCGCTGTTAGGCGGCGGCGCTTTCGTCGTTCGGGTCGCGCAGCACGTAGCCGCGGCCCCACACCGTCTCGATGTAATGCTTGCCGCCAGTCGCTGCCTGCAGCTTTTTGCGAAGCTTACAGATGAACACGTCGATGATCTTGAGTTCCGGCTCATCCATCCCGCCATAGAGATGGTTCAGGAACATTTCTTTGGTGAGCGTCGTGCCCTTGCGGAGCGAGAGCAGCTCCAGCATCTGGTATTCCTTGCCGGTCAGATGCACGCGCTGGCCATTCACTTCGACCGTCTTGGTGTCGAGGTTGACCTTGAGTTCGCCGGTCTCAATGACCGACTGCGCATGTCCCTTAGAACGGCGGACAATGGCGTGAATACGGGCGACGAGTTCGTCCTTGTGGAACGGCTTGGTCATGTAGTCATCGGCTCCAAATCCGAGCCCCCGCACCTTGTCCTCGATCCCGGCCAGGCCGGACAGGATCAGGATAGGCGTACCAATTTTTCCCACCCGTAGCGTCTTCAGGACTTCGTAGCCGCTCATATCCGGCAAGTTGAGGTCCAGTAAAATGATGTCGTAATCGTAGAGCTTACCCAGGTCAACGCCTTCTTCACCAAGGTCAGTCTGGTAGACATTGAAGCCTTCGGACTGAAGCATCAGCTCAATGCTTTGCGCCGTTGCACTATCGTCTTCAATCAGAAGAACTCGCATGCCAACCTCTCCCGTTCGATCCCCGGGGGATCCTTGCCCTGCCAGCGGCGCGGTCCGGCCGTCTGAAATCCGTTAACGCTCTGAAAGTAACTTGCATAAGTTAACAAAGACTAATTTTGTCTTGCCGAAGTCGGCTTACAGAACCTGAACGCGGGCGAAGCGACCTAAACTGACAATCGAAAGCATTCGCCAACAAACGCGCGCACAACAACAGGCGGCGCGAAGCAGCGCTGCTCATCGTCCTGGCAGAATCCCTTGCCGCGCCTGGATGCGCTTGTGCGCCAAGCCCGGCAGATCGGATCGAACTGAACATTGGTTGTGGATAGGCCCCGACTATCCTTGACAGTAGTCGTACCATTATTCGCAGCCCGCCGGTAGCGCGGGGCACCACGCAAATTGGTGCGAAAACATGGCGGGGTCCGAACAATTCTAACCGTTGCCATAACGCAACAAAAAGTCTGATGTGGCATTCTTCGACGATCGAGGCTGGTGAGCGCCATACCGGGACATCCGAAGATCCCTGACATCGCGCACCGCTCGACACGCTGGCCCAGAGGGAACAACGGCCGGCACCTACTGGTTGTCTGGCACAGAACTTGTTTTGTGTTGGGCGAGTTCGAAAGTGTCAGGGGTATCGAACATGAAGGCGCGTGACGTCGCTCTTCGCTTGAAGAAGTTCGAAGCGGAAGAGAAATCCAAGAAGGTCTCGGATCTCGAGCAGATGATCGCCGAGTTCCAGCAGATGGCCGACGATCTTGAGTTGCAGGTTCAGGCGGAAGAAGACCGCACGGGCGTGAAGGACGCATCGCACTTTGCGTATTCGACCTTTGCCCGCTCGGCAGGTCAGCGCCGCGATAACCTTCATGCCTCGATCAACGATCTCAAAGACCGGCTCGCACTCGCCGTCGTCGAGCGCGATGAGGCCATGGCGCAGATCGGAGAAGCGGACATGCTGCAAAACCGCGTCGAGACCGGCAGCGGCCGGACGCGGCCGGCACACGCCCGGTAGCGCAAGCGCGGGCGGCCAAGGCCGCAACCGAGATCAGCTCGCAAGATTTGAGAAGCGCGATGACACCTGTCGTCGCGCTTTTGCGCGTCTCACCGCTTGTGCTTGAAGCGCGTGACCGCGGCCGGTGCCGACAGCCCTCGCCCCAAACGAAAACGGCCCCGCAGAAGCGGAGCCGCAAATCATCACCGGTTAGTGCGCAGGCTTAGGCGCGGTAGTCCTGGACGCGGGTTGCGCGCAGGCCCGGCAGACCGTGCTTCTCGATCGACTTCTGCCAGCTCAGGAACTCATCGACCGTGAGTTTGTAGCGCGAGCAGGCTTCTTCGAGGCTGAGCAGGCCGCCACGAACTGCGGCGACGACTTCGGCCTTGCGGCGGATCACCCAGCGCTTTGTATTCGTCGGTGGAAGATCGGCGACGGTCAGCGGACTGCCATCGGGACCGATGACGTAGCGGACGCGGGATCTGAACTGTTGATCGGTCATAGGACTCAATTACGCGGTTTACCAACCTGCCCTCACAATACCCGTGCCAACTTAATATGGGTCTAAGCGTCAAAGTAAAGGAATGGTAGATAGCTGGTTCATTTTCCTAGGTTTTTGCCAGTCGCCGGCGTCAGCCCCAACCCGCGGATATCGCGGCACTGTCCCGGCTTCACGCCCCCGGTTCGGTGCGACCGACCAGCGGCAACTGGCAGAACGCGTCCCAGCCTCGTATATAGCCGCATCCCAATGCCAAACCGTTGATGCCCGTGACTGACGCCGAGAACCCTGAGATCGCCGACCGCATCGCCCGCCTGACCACGCCTGTCGCGGCAGCCGATCGCCGCCGCGTGGTCGTCGCCATGTCTGGCGGCGTCGACTCGTCTGTCGTGGCAGCCCTGCTCCACGCCCGCGGCCACGACGTCATTGGCATCACGCTCCAGCTCTATGACCACGGCCAAGCGGTCCAGAAGAAGGGCGCGTGCTGCGCCGGCCAGGACATCCACGACGCCCGCCGCGTCGCCGAGCGCGTCGGCTTCCCGCACTACGTGCTCGACTACGAGGACCGCTTCCGCGAAGCCGTCATAGACCGGTTCGCGGAGAGCTATCTCGCCGGCGAAACCCCGATCCCGTGCGTTAATTGCAACCAGCAGGTGAAGTTCAAGGACCTGATGGCGTTTGCAAAAGAGCTTGAAGCCGACGTGCTCGCGACCGGCCACTACATTGTGCGCGATGACACCGCCGCCGGGCCGGGTCTCCGCCGTGGCCGCGACCGAGACCGCGACCAGAGCTACTTTCTTTATGGCACGACGCGCGCGCAGCTCGCCCGGCTCTGGTTCCCGATTGGCGACCTCTTGAAGCCCGAGGTCCGCGCCCTCGCACAGCACTTCGGCCTACAGATCGCAGACAAGCCGGACAGCCAGGACATCTGCTTTGTCCCCAAGGGCCACTACGCAGAGACGATCGAGAAGCTGAAGCCCGGCGCAGCTGCCCCCGGCGACGTCGTCCATATCGACGGGCGTGTCCTCGGCCGCCACGACGGCATCATCCATTACACCGTCGGCCAGCGCCGCGGCCTCGGCATCGCGACCGGCGATCCGCTCTTTGTCGTTCGCATTGATGCAGCCGCCGCGCGGGTCGTGGTTGGCCCGCGCAGTGCGCTTGCGACCGCTGAACTCGAATTGCGCGACGTCAACTGGCTTGGCGATGACCCGCTCAGCGAGGGCGGCATGTTCGACCTCTGGGTCAAAGTCCGCTCGACCGAAGCGCCAAAGCCCGCGCGTCTCATCGCCGGACCGGATGATGGCGCCCGCGTTATGCTCTCTGATGGCGGTACGGGCGTTGCCCGCGGTCAAGCCTGCGTCTTCTATGACGGGTGCGGCCCCGCCGCCCGCGTGCTCGGCGGCGGCATTATCGCCAAGACCATAAGCGCGTCGGCCTCTGCAGTCGCGGGCGACACTGCGCCTGGGGCCGACCTCGCATCGCGTGAGGCTTCGCGCGCCGAGGATTGGATCCTGCCTGAGCCGGCTGCGTCATAACCGTGTTCGCGTTTCAGCCGAAAGCGGGCTTGCCCGCACCGCGCGCCTGCGGTGAACTTACCCTGTAAACGAGGGCAGCTGCCGGATTTTCGTGTGCTGATGGCGGAGACGCGGACGACCGGCCATGTGGTCCGAAGGCCGCTCCGGCCGCGTTCATTCATTAACCGCCACAGAGCGGTGGTGTAGGGCCCATCACGATAAACCTTGAGGCGAGTTCGATGATCACACAGCCGACGCTCGAGCAAGACCCCCTCGCAGGCCTCCTGGCCAGACGCCGCGGGCACGGCCGCGCCGAACCGCTTCACGCGCGGGGCGTCCGGATGGCATACGTCACAGCCGCATGGTTCGGCGGCCCGGTCCTGCGCATGATCCGGCGGCGCATCTCCGAACTGTTCCCGGGCGATGCCCGGCGCATCCTCGAAGTGGGTGTTCGGCGTGGACACGGCCTCGCAGGCTACCCTGACCGTTGCGACGTCACCGGCACCGAGGCCGACCCGCGTGATCTCGCGGCTGCCCGCCGCCGCATCGCGGGAGCTGCGCGCGACCAGATCGCAGGCCTCCACCGCCTCGCGCCCGACCGCCTCTGCTTCCCCGATGCGAGCTTCGATGCCGTCGCGGCCGTGTCGGTTATGGAGCGGGCCGGCGGCGCGGTGCGTCAGATCGACGAGATGGTGCGCGTCACGCGGCCGGGCGGCCGGATCATCGTCGTCGACCGCCTGCGCAAGGCCCGCGCACCGCAAAGTGCCCGCGATCCGCTAACGCGTGCGCTGCGCCGTTTATCGATCCGGATCGGCCGCCGGCTTGCCCGCGCGCGACGCCTGCCGGAGACACTCTTCAGCCGCCGGCGCGACCTCGCCCCGGTCGGCACGCTCAAGATTTTCGGCTTTCGCCTGCATGCCTACGAACGCCTTGATACGACCGCGACGCCCGCTTGACCGCCCGAGGCCTCGCCCCTAGAACGCTGCCTTCGTGGCGGAGTAGCTCAGCCGGTTAGAGCAGCGGAATCATAATCCGCGTGTCGGGGGTTCAAGTCCCTCCTCCGCTACCAAAATTTCTTCAAAGTAATTTGCGTGTGATCGGGACGCCAAGCTGAGCGTTTTTCACAACCCCCTTCCGTAGCGACCAGATCGCAGCGTGTTTCTGAGGGTTCATGGCGCAAGTCGCGGACATGGGAACGCGTAGGCTGAGCCTGCTGATTTGGCTTTTTCCCCACGATGCGATCGACATCTGTGAGCCGGTGATGAACCGGTTACGGTACAAGTTACAGGTGCGTTTGTGGATCGTCCCGTCGCACATAGCTCTCAGGAGACTGCCGCTTCGGCATCAACCCATAGGTCGCGATGCAGAGATTGCGGAAGTCAATGGACCGGCGCGCGGCTACGGCCGGGTTAACCGCGCAATGTCGGCTCAACGTCTTAGAGCGGACAAAGAGCGTTCTTCAGCTTCAGGCGACGACCTGCTGGCGTGCGCCATGATGCGGACGGCTTTGAGATGGCCCACGATCTTTCGCTGTTGGACCTCATGGCGCCTGCAACCGGTGATTGGAGTCCGAATGACTTCGGTGACGTCTGGGCGGCCGTCACAGGACATCACGGCAAGCCGGTTAGCGATGATAAGGCGAAGCTCGATGCTTTCGAGAACGAGCCGGAAGGGCCGGCTTGCCTTGAGGCTGCCAAGGACTTTTGTGGCCAAGTCCACGCACTATTCGAACCGCTAGCGCACATTGCACGACCCGGACAGCAATTACTCGCCGTGCTGTCCTGGCATGTCTCCGCCGTTACCGTTGTCGCCGACTGGATCGGATCGAACCGGGCCTGGTTTCCCTACCGGGCTCCGGACTTGCCGCTCACAGATTACTGGACGTCGATCCAGCCCCATGCCCGAGACGCGATTGCCGACGCCAATGTGATCGTGGCTGCTCCAAACAGCTTGATGACGCCGCAGCGATTGCTGCCCGAGATCGCAGTGTCTCAGCCATGGCCTAAAATTCGCGCATCCTCGCTTCGATGTCCTCAAGACGCTCGGAGACCAGCTCTTTTGACGTCACCGCTTGCCCGCGAGCGATCAGCGTAGGACGAAAGCAGCTTCCGGCAACTCTCGATATCGAACCCGAGATCTCGCGCGCGATGGATGAACGCCAGACGATGCACATCGGCATCCGTGTAGTCGCGATATCCGTTGGAAAGGCGCGCAGAAACGACATGCTCGATGTCGTCTTAGTCTCGAATTGTCTTGGCCGGCAGGCCGGAACGTTCTGACGCAATCTCGAAACGCATATCACGTGCCCTCCCCTAAAGCCGCTGTGCACGCAGCCGCAGTGCGTTACCGATGACGGAAACGGACGAGAGGCTCATGGCTGCTGCGGCGAGCATCGGCGACAGCAAGACCCCGAAGACAGGATATAGAATGCCCGCTGCGATCGGCACGCCCGCTGCATTGTAGGCAAAGGCAAAGAACAGGTTCTGGCGGATATTGCCCATGGTGGCGTCTGCCAAGCGTCGGGCCCGAACGATGCCGCCGAGATCACCTTTGACCAAGGTCAGCCCCGCGCTTTCGATGGCGACATCGGCACCGGTCCCCATGGCAATGCCGACGTCGGCTTGCGCCAGAGCCGGTGCATCGTTCACACCGTCACCCGCCATGGCCACTTTGCGACCGTCACTTTGCAGGTCTCGGATGAGCCCTGCCTTGTCGTCGGGTGACACGTCCGCGCGAACGTCATCAATCTCAAGACGGCTTGCAACCGCGTGAGCAGTTCGTTCGCTGTCACCGGTCGCCATAATGATGGTCAGACCTTGCTCGTGCAGTGCCTGAACGGCGCTTTCGGTTGTGTCCTTGATCTTGTCAGCGACCGACACGATACCGGCTAGCGCTTCGTCGATGACGACGAACATGACCGTCTCGCCGTGATCACGTCGGGCATTGGCTTGGGAGATGACTGTCGCCGCATCGATACCGAGCGCCTTGATCAGTTTCGCATTGCCGAGGGACAATCGGTGACCGTCAACACGACCTGTAACGCCTTGGCCGACGATGGCATTGAAGTCGGTTGCAGGCGACAGCATGAGGCCACGAGCCTCGGCGCCGTCGACCATTGCATCTGCGAGTGGGTGCTCTGATCCTCTCTCAAGGGACGCAGCCAGACGCAGGACCTCGTCCTCATCGAAACCCGCTTCAACGGACACGTAAGACAGGCTTGGTTTGCCTTCGGTCAGCGTGCCGGTTTTGTCGACGATCAGCGTGTCAACGCCTGAGAAGCGTTCGAGGGCTTCTGCGTTTTTGATCAGGACACCCGCCTGTGCACCACGCCCGGTTGCGACCATGATGGACATCGGCGTTGCGAGCCCGAGCGCACAGGGACAGGCAATGATCAAAACTGACACTGCGGCGACGAGCGCGTAGGCCATTGCGGGCGGAGGTCCAAGGAAAGACCACGTCACGAAGGCAACGATCGCGACCAACACAACCGCTGGAACAAACCAGGATGCCACGACGTCGACGAGTTTCTGTATGGGCGCCCGTGAACGCTGTGCGTTGGCGACCATGTCGACGATCTTGGCAAGTGTCGTGTCGCGGCCGACCCGTGTTGCTTCAATAACGAGGGAACCGGAGCCGTTCAGCGTGGCCCCAGTCACGTCATCTTCGATGGATTTTTCAACCGGAACCGGTTCCCCGGTCAGCATCGATTCATCGATGGCAGAGCGGCCATTCACGACGGTGCCGTCGACGGGGATTTTTTCGCCAGGACGGACACGCAGGCGCATACCCACTCTCACTTGGTCAAGTGCGATATCTTCTTCTCGTCCATCGTTACGGATTTGCCGTGCCGTATCGGGTGCAAGATCCAAGAGCGCTTTGATCGCACCGCCCGTACGCTCACGGGCCCGCAATTCGAGGAGTTGGCCAAGCAGGACCAACACGACGATGACGGCGGCGGCCTCGTAGTAGATTCCGACATGCCCATTGGCATCGCGGAAGGCATCTGGAAACACGCCAGGCGCCACCGTTGCAACGAGACTGAAACTGTAGGCAGCCCCGACACCGAGCGCGATGAGCGTCCACATGTTTGGACTGCGATTTACGAGTGACGCCCAGCCCCGCTTGAAGAACGGCGCTGCGCACCACGACACGACTGGCGTTGCGAGGAACAACTCGATCCATGACGCCGTGGCACCAAGCCAGGACCTGATGGGGAGACCGAGCATGGGCGCCATTGCGATCACGACAAGCGGAAGTGTGAGCACGGCGCCAACCTGAAAGCGCCTGGTGAAGTCAACGAGCTCGGGATTGTGTCCCGCGTCAGCTGACGGGATGCCCATGGGTTCGAGGGCCATGCCGCATTTCGGGCAGTCTCCCGGGCCAGACCGCACAATCTCAGGGTGCATGGGGCACGTGTACTTCGTGCCCTCGGGCATTGGCTCTAGAGCTGGCTGATCGCCAAGGTAAGCCGTGGGATCGGCAACGAATTTATCTTGGCAGCGTTTTGAGCAGAAGTAGTGACGTTCGCCCGAGACGAGTTCTGTGTGTTCCGCCGTGGCCTTGTCGACGCGCATTCCGCAAATCGGATCGCGGGCTTCAACAAAGGCGGACGGATCTGCTGCGAATGTCGCCTCGCAATGCTTCGAGCAGAATGCGTACACGTGGTCGTCGTGAAGATGGGTGTGTTTGGCTGTCACCAAGTTGACCGTCATGCCGCAAACGGGATCACGGCGGACGACGCGGTGGGCAGCGTCTGGATTTACATCTTGCGGCATCCTTACCTCCTGCAACCACTAGGATGCCGAACGTGGGGCTTCCAGTGATTAGAAGGTCAAGTGCGCTCCTGCTGGTTTTTGATGGGCCGGAAAAACGTGCGGTGTGCTGGAGCTGCAAAGCGCCGTCCCCGAGACGGAAGCCCAGTTCAGATCCAAGATAGAGCGGCGGTTACCGGATCGGCGCCGCCTGCAGAGGCGAAAGAAAAGTAAAGCCAGCAACCGTCATGGCCGCGGCCATGGCAAATAGCGTGGCGACTGGGCGATAGGTGCTCTGATCGTTGTCTCTAACGTCGAGGCCAAGACTCGAGTGTAACGCCTCGGACTCACCGATGCGCTCACAATCGATCCACGCTTAGCGTGTTGATGCGATATCGTGTTGCGCCTTGAAGGCGTTGGTCTCGGAGCGTGAAGTCAGGTAACGATCACGAATATCAAACTCTTTACTTTTGAGCAGATGCTTAGCCTTCAGCCCCTATGGGCAAAAGGATTGTCCATCACCACTTCACGTCGCGTTGCACTTCGCTTCGTCGACTTTTGGGATGAGACGATCTCGGTGTCACCTGTTCCAGTGCTCATGATCCAATCATCTACTTTCCATCGATTTCTGGAGTTGCTTTCGGCCCGCCGTTCAGATCGGCAATCAGGGCTTTCATCTCAGCGATTTCGAGGCGCTGAGCCTTGATGATCTCGTCGGCCAGTTTGCGAACACGGGGATCAGAGATCTCAGCGCGCTCGCTGGTCAGAATCGCTATCGAGTGGTGTGGGATCATGGCCTTCATCCAGGCTGCGTCTTGGACGGCAACCTGGCTGCGGACGAGATAAAGCGACGCCAGGAATACGACGAGGCTCATTCCGAAAATCGCAAAGTTGGCGGTGCGGTTGGCATTCATATCTAGCATGTAGGCGAGCATAATGATCGCCATCGCGGAGCCCATATATAGCGCCATGTACGTGCGTGTTTCACTGAAATAGACGTGCGAAAATTCGTAGGTGTTCAAATACATTAAACCGAGCATAACGACGGTTGATGTGGCGATCATCGCGCCAAAGCGCAGATATGAACCGGTCATCGGAATTCCTCTGCTTATTTGCAACGTCCAAACGGCCCGCTGGGTCACTCGTTCCATGCCTGACCGAATTTTATGTGCAAAATCAGAAGGTTCCAGCCCAGGAAGCTTTGGTGAGGTGAAGCCAAGCAGCTGAAGAACTGGCAGGTTTTCGTATCGCCCCGTGGATCGCAATTGCATGTTGACGTTCCACTTGGTGGAAGCCCTATCCCCTTCGAACAAAAGTCGGCTCGACCGAGTGACCATGAGCAAGCAATCCACCTTTGAAACGCGCTTCGTCGCCGCAACACTGGCCGCTGTTGCGTGCATTTTCGCGCTCGCGCTCGGAGCGCCTGGTCCCGCTCAAGCGGCCCACGGCCATCACGGTCATGCTCATCACGGCCATGGTCATCACGGTCACAGCCATCACGACCACGGCGCTTCAAGCCGCGCGGTCACCCATCAACAGACATCGTCGCATCACGGTCGGGTGACAGGACTGACTGCCGATGTTGGGCCCTCGCAGGCCACGGCAACTTCGATTAGCGCCGGCCCCAAACAACGCTCTCACTGTTCGGTTAGCCTGACTGAGACCCATTGCGAGACGTGCCTCAACCAAGTGGCACTTCGCGTGGTGACCTTGGGGGAGCGGTTTACTGTCGCTCAAGACACCCCAAAGACGGCGGTCTTGCTGCTGGCTAGATTTGTGAAATCGACACGCCAAATGTCGGCATCAGGTGTTCGGGGACCACCGTCGCACATGCGTCTCCATCGCAAGTCGCGCCCCATCGATCTCCAGAACCGTTTCCGCATTTAGCGGCGCCACATCTTTTGCGCCGAACGGCTGTGCTTTGCTGAAAGTGTTGCTTGCAATGCTTTTCCGCCTAGCCGCCTGAGCGGCGTTTCCCCCGAAGCCCTTGTGATCAGATATGAGGATGCACCCATGTGCAGCCAGTGTCATCGCACACGCCGTCGGCGTGCCGCCGTTCTCGCACTTGCGCCTGTCTTGACGATTGCCAACCCAATCGCAGCGCAGCTCCGGACGTTTCTGCATAGCGATGGATCTCAGCCTGCCGCATCGGCTTCGATGTTTGGTGATGTGGCGCTTGCTGCTGAAGCAAAGGCGTCGACCGATTCATCGACGGTCAAATACACGTGTCCGATGCATCCCCATTACATCGCCGATGAGATGGGGACGTGCCCGATCTGCGGGATGGATCTCGTCAAGCTCGAGACGGGCAACAATCTCTCATCAACAACTGGCGAGGGACGCACGGTCATAACCGTTGCGGCGGAGACCATCCAGAACATGGGCGTACGCCTCGGCAAGGCTGAGCTTTCGAGCTTTGGCCGTGGCCTACGAAGCTATGGCATCGTCCACGAAAATGAGCGGCGACAAACCGAGATCACGGCGCGTGTCGAGGGGTGGATTGAAGACTTAAAGGTCACCGCGGTCGGCGATCAGGTCAAGCGGGGGGATCTGCTCTTCAAGCTGTATTCACCTCAGCTCATTATCTCGCAGGGCGACTTTCAACGCTCACGCGGCACGCGTGATCTGGCCGGGCGCGGCGAGGGTCAGTTGCGGTCGTTCGGTGTTCAAAGGCAGGCTCTCGCGCAAATTAAGCGCCGCAAACGTCCGATGGAACTCGTGCCATTCTATGCCGAGCAGGATGGCACCATCTCAGAACTTGCGCTGCGCAAAGGCACCTACGTCAAGCGCGGGATGATGCTCGCCAAGATCCAGGATTATGCCAATGTCTGGTTGAAGGTCGGTGTCCCGGAAAAAGACATGAGCTTTGTCACGCGCGACACGCCGGCGGTCGTGACGTTCCCGAACCTTCCCGGCCGCCAGGTCGGTGCGGTCGTCGACTACATATATCCAACGGTCGACACCAAGACCCGCACGGGGCAGGTCCGCCTGGTCATCCCGAACACCGACGGTTTGATCCGACCTGGCAGCTACGCGGACGTCAGCTTCGAAGTCGGCGCTCAAAAGCGGCTGGCGGTGCCATCCGAGGCTGTTCTGCGCAGTGGGGCCGGTCGATACGTCGTGGTCTCGCTTGGCGAGGGCCGTTTTGAGCCTCGCCTGATCGAGGTTGGACTGATCTCGGATGGGCGCACCGAAATCAAGCAGGGTGTGCTTGCCGGTGAAGACGTTGTCGTCTCGGGCCAATTCCTGCTCGATTCTGAAAGCGCGCTGCGTGAGTCGTTCCGCAAGCTACAGAAGCTGCAAGTGCCAATGTCGCTGCTGAAGCTCTCAAAGAACGAATTCGCGATGATCGACCACATTATCGATGCGTCGCTTTACGTTCATGAGGCGATTGTGGACGGGTATGACGTTGATCCAAAACAATTGGACTCAGCCATTTCGATCAAGGATCTGATGTGGCCGAGGTATAAGGACACGCAGCTTGCGTTCGTCCTGACCGACGCCATGAGAGCACTCAAGCTTATTCAATCAGCACGCACTGAGACTGCACTCCAGACCGCATTGGCAATACTCAATGCGACGTTGCGAGCGTGGGTTCTGAAAGGGGCGCCAGACCATTACAAATCGAAAAAGCTCATGGTGTTCCGGGATGCCAAGTCCGATCGGATCTGGTTCCAGCTAGGTGCCAAGCCCATCAATCCATTTGCGCGTGGTGGCGGCGAGTTAGTCGCTTATGTCAACACAAAGGCAGCATCGACGGCAGAGCCAGAAACCAAGACGACGGCCACGCCTGCTCCAAAGGCAGGAGCGCAAAGTGGCCGCTGACCCTCATGACATCGCAGGACACGACCCAACCCAATCAGGCGTTGCAAAGGTCATCGACTGGTCAACCCGCAATCAGTTGCTGGTGGTCATGGGCGCCCTTGCGCTTATCGTTGCCGGCTGGATGTCACTTAAACAAACCCCACTCGATGCTATACCTGACCTGACCGATACGCAGGTCATCATTCGCACTGAGTTTGCAGGCCAATCGCCACAAATCGTCGAAGACCTTGTCACATATCCACTTTCGACGGCGATGCTCGGGCTGCCCAAAACGAAAGCCGTGCGCGGTTTTTCAATGTTTGGGACGAGTTTCGTCTACGTGATCTTCCAGGACGGCGTGGACCAGTATTGGGCTCGGTCCCGAGTTATTGAAGCGCTATCAACCATTGGCGCCAACTTGCCGGCGAATGCCAGTCCTCGGATTGGCCCCGACGCGACCGGCGTTGGCTGGGTTTATCAATATGCACTGATCGACAAAACCGGCACGCGTGATTTGTCTGAGTTGCGCACGCTGCAGGACTGGTTTGTAAAGTTCGAACTTGCAACCGTAACGGGCGTTTCGGAAGTCGCCTCTGTGGGCGGGTTCGTCAAAGAATACCAGGTACTCGTCGATCCCAACAGGCTGAGAGCCTACAACATTCCTCTGTCGCGCATCGTGACAGCCGTCAAAGCGGCAAGCGGCGAAGTCGGCGGACGTGTGATCGAGCAGGCGGAAACCGAACTGATCGTCCGCTCAACTGGCTACATCCAAAATCTCGAACAGCTAAGCGATGTGGTCGTCTTCTCCGAAAGCGGCACGCCGGTGAAGCTCGGCGATGTCGCGCGTCTTGTGAAAGGTCCAGAACTGCGCCGCGGTGTCGTCGAGCTCAACGGCGATGGCGAAGTTGTCAGTGGCATTGTCGTGATGCGGTCCGGCGCGAACGCGCTGACAGTGATCGACGGCGTCAAGAAGAAACTGGAAGAGATCAAACAGGGCCTGCCCGACGGGGTCGAGGTCGTCACGGTTTACGACCGCGCGCCTCTGATCAACGGCGCCGTAAAATATCTTGAAAAGAAACTCATTGAAGAGGCGCTCGTCGTTGCCCTCGTCTGCCTGATTTTCTTGCTGCATGCGCGCTCAGCATTTGTTGCCATCATCACACTGCCGCTTGGCATACTTGGTGCGTTCATAATCATGGCGCAGCAGGGCATTACGGCCAACATCATGTCGCTCGGCGGGATCGCGATCGCGATTGGCGCGATGGTCGATGCCTCGATCGTGATGGTCGAGAACGCGCACCGAAAACTCTCTGTCATGAGCGATGATGCGTCGCCCGGCGAACGCCGCTAGGCATTGTTGATGTCAGCGAAAGAAGTCGGCCCGGGCCTCTTCTTCTCATTGCTCATCATCACGGTGTCGTTTCTGCCGGTGTTCGCTCTGACCGGGCAGTCGTTCAAGTTGTTCGCCCCACTCGCCTACACCAAGACGTATGCGATGGCGTTTGCCTCAATCTTCTCGGTGACGGTCGTCCCCGTGCTGATGTTGTGGCTGATCCGCGGCAAGATCCGCAGCGAGATGGCCAACCCAATCAACTGGATCTTCGTCCAACTTTATCGACCCATGATCTGGCTGGCCCTCAAGGCGCGGTGGCTCACCATTGCGGTGACGCTCGTCGCCCTTGCATCGGTTGTCTATCCGCTCTCGAAGATCGGCTCGGAATTCATGCCGGCACTGTACGAAGGCGAACTCCTGTACATGCCAACCACGCTACCGGGCGTTTCGATCACCAAGGCCAAGGAAGTGCTGGCGCAAACCAACCGGTTGATCAAAACGGTTCCGGAAGTCGAGCGCGTCTTTGGGAAAGTTGGCCGGGCGGATACGGCCACCGATCCCGCACCCATTTCCATGGTTGAATCCTGGGTCCGCCTAAAGCCGAAGGACGAGTGGCGCGAGGGCATGACGGTCAAGGACCTGATTAAGGAGCTTGATCAGCGCACAAAATTGCCGGGGTTGGTCAACTCCTGGGGTTACCCAATCAAGATCCGCATGGACATGATTTCGACCGGGATTCGCACGCCGATCGGCATCAAGATTTCCGGCAGTGATCTCAAGGAGATCGAGCGGGTCGCCTTACAGGTGGAAGGTGCGGTCAAGGACATTCCTGGAACACGTTCGGTGTTCGCCGACCGTGTTGTTGGCGGCAAGTATTTGGAGATCAAGCCGGACCGGCGGGAACTGGCGCGGCGCAACATTGACCTCGCTGCGTTTCAATCGGTCATCCAGACCGCACTTGGCGGAATGCGTCTGGCCGAAAGCGTCCAGGGCCGCGAGCGCTACAACATCATGCTGCGCTATGACCGCCCGTTTCGGGAAACCCCGGAACAGCTGTCCGAGGTTTTGATCCCAACGCCAACGGGTCAGCACATTCCGTTGGCCGAACTCGCGACGATCGAGGTGACTGACGGTCCACCGATGCTCCGGTCGGAGAACGCACGTCTCACGGGGTGGGTTTTTGTTGATATCGCCGATCGCGATATCGGCACATACGTGGCCGAGGCCTCAAAGATTGTCCGTGAGCAGGTCAGCCTGCCACCTGGCTATGCGATCACATGGTCGGGCCAGTTCGAGCAAATGATCGAGGCGCGCGAGCGCCTTGCGATCGCGATCCCAACAGCCGTGTTGATCATCTTCGTATTATTGATGCTGCACTTCGGCCGATTTGATCGCACAGCCATCATCATGCTGTCGCTCCCGTTCGGCCTGATTGGCGGCCTGTGGGCAGTCTACCTCGCGGGCTATAACATGTCGGTGGCAGTTGCCGTCGGGTTCATCGCGCTCGGCGGCATCGCCGTGGAAACGGCCGTTGTCATGCTGCTCTACATTGATCAGCGTGTGCGGGAACACCCACCCAAAGACCGCCAACAGCTCTTCGATGCGATAATCGCGGGTGCCGTTCAGCGCGTTCGGCCGAAGTTGATGACCGTCGGGGTGATTATCGCTGGCCTGCTGCCGATCTTCTTCACAGACGGGCCTGGCTCGGACGTGATGCGCCGGATCGCGTTGCCGATGGTTGGCGGCATGGCGTCGACGACCGTGCTGACGTTGATCGTGATCCCGGTGATTTACTACCTGTGGGAGAGCCGCCGGTTCAAGCCGCGTCGGGCCGAATCTCCCCCCGCCTCACAAGCCGATTTGGCCCTTCAACCGGCCGAATGAGTTCGCTCCGCTTGAGGAGCGATCCAGCCCGCATGCGGGCTTAAGTCCTGGGCCCAAGGCCCAAACGCAATGGAGATAATTGAGATGAAAGACATCAGGTTTTCAGCGCTTGCGGCGACCCTTCTGACCGTTGGCATTCTTGGACTGAGCCCGGCCATGGGTCAGGACAAGATGAAAATGAACCACGGTGCGATGAAGATGAAAGCACCGGCTGACGTGACGGAAGCGGAAGCCAAAGGCAAGATCAATTCGGTCGATGCCGACAGTGGCAAAGTCAACGTGACCCACGAGCCGGTCGAGGCGCTTGGTTGGCCAACGATGACGATGGACCTTCCGGTGACACGCCGGGTCGACCTCTCGGCTGTCAAACCCGGCGCAGACGTCACCTTCAAACTCAAGAAGGGGCGAGATGACCAGTTCCGCATCACGGAAATCACGCCCGCCAAGTAATCGGCTGGCAATGCGCCCGACCGCTTCTTCCCCCGGCTGTCGGGCGCGAGATTTAAACGCAATGAACGTGCGTTCGCCTGGAGCTGAAGCGGCATCGCCGATCCAATTACGGCCCGATGATATCGAGATCTTAGTGTGCGGGCGTCAAGTCGATGCCGATGCGTGAGCCTCGTGCGGCATGTGAGTGCATATGTACGGTGACGCGCGCCGCTGCGGCGCAAAGGGCCGGCGCAAACTTGGTCGCAGGATTTTGGGTGTTTTAGACTGCGATCTCGACGAGAATGGCGACGCTATCGATTGGTCGCGACGCCATGTTGGCCTCCTCATTCATAATATCGCGCTGCAACATCCTAAGTTTCCGACGATGCGCTGAGGGACTTTTCGTGCACCGATTTCGCCAAAATCGGAGCGGCGTTGCGGACATACTATTTATTGGTAACTGCTAATCCTGGTTTCCGTTGGCTTCACTGCTTCCATTTTGTCCGAGGTTGCACGATTGTTTCAATCGCATCCTGTTGTTCAGTTACTGTTGAGGCGCAAATGCACGTCCCGAAAGTGGATATCGCTGCGCGCGCGCTCGAAACCATCCCGCTTAATATCCTGCTTGGGCGGTCCACGTCGGGCAGATCGCGGGGCGAGCGAAGCGCCTTACAGCGCATGACTGACGACGGGTGGACATTCGCAACGACCAAACCAACGGCCCGAGCAGGCCGCACTCAACGCTCGGTTGCCAGTTCTAGCCGGGCGGGCGGGAGCGTCACGATAAAGCGCGCACCGCCACTGGGGGATCTGGCGACGGTGACGGTGCCCGCGAGGCCGGAGACAATCTGACGGGCGATCGCGAGGCCAAGGCCGGTGCCGCCGGTCTTCCTATTACGTGACCGTTCGAGCCGGTAGAACGGTTCGAAGATGGCGACGTGCTCTGCTTCGGGAACACCCGGACCATCATCATCGACGCAGATCACGATGTGGTCTGCATCAACCCGAAGTTCGATCGTGACACGGGTCCCGAACTTCAGCCCGTTTTCAATCAGGTTGTTGAACACCCGCCGGAGTGCCAGTGCGTCGCCGGACACGTCGGTGGTTTTGGTGTGAGACGCATCGATGAATGTCACCGCCTCAGGCGGGTACTCGGTGACCTCGCGGGCAAGCAGACTACGCAGGTCAACGCGCTTGGGCTCATCTCCCCGCTCGTCGAGACGTGCAAACAGCAGCGACCGGTCGAGCAGTTCTGTCATCGCCTCAAGGTCGTTGACCGCGCGCTCGCGCGTGTCCGCGTCCGGGTGCGTCTCCACCCGCATCCGCAACCGGGTGAGGAAGGTCCGCAAATCGTGAGAGATCGCACCAAGAAGGACCGTGCGCCCCGCCACGAGCTGCGCGATCCGCGATTGCATCGCGTTGACGGCTCCGATGAGGCTCTGGATGTCAGGGGCTCCGTGCTGCCGCACTGGCCGGGGACGCGCGTCTGCCGCGAACGACACGACCGAATCCCGAAGCAATCGCAGAGGTCTTGCCTCACGCGCCACGTAGATCACGGCGGCAAGCGCGAGGAAGGCGCCGACGACTGCCAGCGCGAAACCGGGTGGCAGCCCAAAAATCCGCCGCCCGACGGAGCCGAAGGTGCGGAAGACGACGTGCGAGTTATCCGCGAGGCGAACCGCAATCGTAAGCGATGCGGTTGACGCGGCGGCATTGCGCTCGAGCCAGGCCGCCAGCGGCCGTTCCGCAAACCGTGTGTGCGAGACGACCACGACGTCGTGGCGGTCGGGATTTGTCATCTGCTGGCGCAGCGACCACTCGGCCATCGGATGCCGGCTGCCAGTCTTGATGTCGGCTGGAAGCGCAGCGGTTTGCTGGACCGCAAGATCACTCGACTGCACTGCCTTCAGGACACGGGCACGGTCACGTTGCGGTCCGCTCTCGAGAAGATCAATGATTGCCGCAATACGCTCTGGCAGCGCGACGTCCCGCTGCATAAGGCGCTCGCGCGCGAGGAACTGCGTTGCCACTGACAGCGCGATGACGACGAAGATGACCAGGACGAAGATGGTCGCGATGCGTCGTGTGAAGCCAAAACTCGACAGCCTGAGGAGATGCGCGAGCCTACGCATCTTCAGCCGAGACCGGCGCGATCATCATGTAGCCTTGGCCGCGGATGGTCTTGAACACTTCTCCACCCGCCGGCTCGATTTTCTTTCTCAGTCGGCTCAGTTGTACATCTATGGTTCGATCGAACGCATCCGCTTCGCGCCCGCGCGTCCAGTCCATCAGTTGGTCGCGGTTGAGCACCCGGCCGGGGCGCATGACGAAGCACTCCAGCAGATCGTACTCCGCGCTTGTAAGCGTGATCTCGGCACCCGACCCGTCACAAACGGTGCGGGCGAGACGGTCAACCGTCAATGCGCCGACCTTGATGCGTCCCTTCGCCGGTGGCGGCGGCTGCCCGCGGCGCAGGATGGCGCGGATGCGTGCGAGCAGTTCGCGCGGGTTGAATGGCTTGGTCAGATAATCATCCGCACCAAGTTCGAGCCCGACGATCCGATCGACATCCTCCGCTTTCGCCGTCAGCATCAGGATCGGAATGTTCGATGTTGCCCGCAGGCGCCGGCATATGGATAGGCCGTCTTCCCCCGGCAGCATCAGATCCAGGATGATGAGGCTCGGCGGGTTGCCCGTGGCGAGGTGGCGGTCAAGCGCGGTGGCGCCCTCACAAGCGGTCACGCTGAACCCGTTCTGCTCGATGTACGTGCGCACCAGCTCGCGGATCTCGGTGTCATCCTCGACGATGCAGATGTGATCAGCACTGCTCATGATCGACCTCTAGCACGTGACCGTTTGAGCGTTTCTCACGGTTACAAAACGTTACAGTTCGCCCGCGGCGCGCAACACGCGTGCAAACTGCAAGACGCAATATCCATCGCGTCCCAATAACGGGAGCAACTCAAGTCTCAAACTCAGGCGCTCCGCGACTTCAACTGCCGCGCGGTGCCGATGAGATCGAACAGGATGTAGCGCCATGAAAACAACAGCACTCGCAGCAGCATTTCTGCTCGCAGGCACTCTTGCGGCAGATGCGGGATGGGAGAGACGGTCATCAGGCGTCGGCCCGCATGGCGGGACGTGGTCATCGACCGGCAGCGGTTCCTGCTCCCACGGAAGCTGCGGCTCGCGTCAATCGTATACCGGGCCGCGTGGACGGACGTGGCACCGCGAGGGCAGGACGACGTGCGCAGGCGGTGTTTGTGAAGGCCGTGCGACGTTCACCGGTCCAAGCGGGCGAACCTGGACGCGCGAACGCTCCTTCCGCCGCTGGTAGCGCGCAACGGCCTCACCTCCTAGCCCAACCATTCAGCCTTGAACGGAGCCGTCCCAGCCGCGGCTCCGTCTGCCCTGCAGCACCAGGAATACGACCTCATGAAAGCTCTCTTCGCACTTCTTGCCGCCAGCCTACTCCTCGTCACGACGGGACCCTCATTCGCGACCGACAGGACGCCGTTACCCGTCAGCGGATTTAGCCTGCGCGCGGCTTGGGCTGACTGCGCGCAAGACCGGCGGCGCCTCTGTAGTCATGTTGTGCCGGGCGGCGGCCGCATTGTGCGTTGCCTAATGGACAAGGTTGAGAGCGCGGCACCGCAGTGCCGTCGGCATATCGACAAGGTTTTGGCTGCCGATGACGCATGGAATGCATGCCAGCCGGATATCGCGCGCCATTGCAGCGGTGTTCTCCCGGGCGGTGGCCGGGTAGTGAGCTGCCTCTCCGGCAACAAGGACCGGCTTTCGAGGGCATGCCTTAAAGGTCTCGCCGATGCCGAAGAGACGCTGCGGTACTGATCATCGGCGCGCGGCCCCCGAGTGGTCCTCGAGATACCCGTCCAACAAACTTGCGGGGCGGAACCAACATTGGTTTGCGGCGCGGCGCACTCAGTGCGCTGCGCCGGCGCGCATTCACCATTGCCGATATTGGTCGGTTTTCTGTTCCCGCCGCAGCCAGCGTGATGGTCCACGTCATGTGGACCCCCATGTTTTCAATCCGGGGGCACTACAGCGTGTCCGCGACTTAGCAACCCAAATCACAACCGAACGCGAACCTCACCGCATCAGCCACGAATGATCGGGAACTTTCGGAGCTCCCCGATGTTTTACCATCGAGGCACGACGGGGCGTGCTGCGCATCTGAGGGGAACACCACGATGATAAGTCTGCCAACGTAGCTCTTGCGGGCAATTTAGCTGCGACAACGCTTGCTGTGCACTCGCCGACATCAGCCGGCGCTAGCATTCGCGTTGGAGCAAGCGGCATTGCGCAAAAGCATGTCGCGTCGTGCCGCTGGTTTGCATTCAGCGACGACCCGCAAAGTCGCCAATGGCGTACAGCCGCCAAAATCCAATCATCCGCGTGAATTCCAGAACAGTTCAGTCGATCTGGAAACGCAATAACGAAGCACAGAATTCGTGCGACCGGCTTTCGATTAAGCCGGAACCCGGTCGGCAGTTGCGGGACCGCGCGCCGTAGCGCGTTGCCACCATGCAGCATTCTGAATCGAGGGAAGGAATTACCATGAAATACCAACTGCATTTGATTGCAGCAACCGCGGTCAGCGCGACCGCTGGTCTCTTTGCGACGGGCGCTGAGGCCACGACAACAGGCTGTGTCGTCGGCGTATCAGCTGACAAAGAACTCAATTTGCGCGCCGGTCCGGGCACGCGATTTCAAGTCGTCGGCGGCATCGACGCAGACACGTGCGGGGTCTTCATTGACAGCGTTTGCGTTGACGGTTTTTGCCGGGTGTCGACGGTCAATCAATCGGGCTGGGCAAGCGAAGGGTTTTTGCGGCGAGGCGCAAAGGCGGAAGCAGTGCCATCGCTCGAATGGGAGCCTCTCGGCAGCCGCGTCGTCGACTTTTCGCGCGACCGGGACGTCATTCAACTCTCTCGCAAAGACGGGCGCTTCCGCGCGCTTCAATTGCTCGTCAGCGACAACGACGTGTTTATGAACGAGATCCGCGTTGTCTATGGCAACGGCCGCGCGGAATCTCTGCTCGTGCGCGACGAGATAAAGGCTGGCCGGCGATCCCGTGTCATGGACTTGGCGGGGCGCGCCCGGATCATTGATCGCGTTGAGTTGATCTACCGCAGCGATCCCGGCGGCAACCGCAAAGCGAACGTTGAACTCTTTGGTGTGAAGTTTGTGCCGCCCACCAAACCTCGCCGCCGCCGCGTCCGGCAGATCGCGATTGCGACGCCACGCAAGCTGCAATGGGAAAAACTCGGGACCAAATCCGTCCAAGGCAAAGTCGATCGTGACACGATTGTCGTCGGGCGACGTGAGGGACAGTATCGGGCCGTTCAACTGGTCGTGCGAAACTCCGATATCGAATTTGAGGACATGAAAGTCATGTTCGGAAATGGCCGGGTGCAGGATGTTCCGTTGCGCTCCGTCATTCGTGCCGGTGCCTCATCGCGCGTGATTGATTTGCGCGGTCAGAACCGGATCATTCGCGAGGTCCAGTTCGTCTACAAGCGGCGCCCGAATGGGTTTGACGACTATGCGCGCGCGGCCGTCGACCTATATGGCCTGCATGTCGGCGCCGGCCGTAATGACCAGACGACGGCGACAAGAACGAGCGCGCGTGCGGAGACGACACGAGCGCACACCGAAATTGGCGTCTTGAACTGCGAGATCTCTGGTGGGATCGGCTTCATCATTGGGTCAACGAAAGATCTCACCTGCCGCTTCAACCGACCGGGCCGTGATGAGACGTACTTCGGGACCATCGAAAAATTTGGCCTGGATGTCGGCGCGACGACGCAAGGCGTGATGTCATGGGTCGTGCTTGCTCGCACCAACGACGTGCCTCCGGGCGCACTGGTCGGGCAATTCGCCGGTATCTCCGGCCAAGTCACGGTTGGCGCCGGCATGGGTGCCAACGCCCTCGTCGGTGGCTCGCGTCGATCAATCGTCTTGCAGCCCGTCAGCGTGCAGGCGCAGTTGGGATTGAACCTGGCGCTCGGGGTGTCTGAGTTGAACCTCAGACGCTGATCGACTGGACGCTGATGCAGCGAACATGCGCGGCAGCAGACGTTGCCGCGCATTGCTCGTATCTGCCGCCCCAACCGGTCCCAAGGCTTGCGGCCGCGGCTGACCTTCGGCTGACGCGGCGGCCGCATTGACCGCGCCGCATCTCCATCGGGCGAGCTCGGTATACCGAACACCATTGAAATGCATGTGCCGATTTGATTTGTTGTTTCCAGAGTTAGACGATGGCGGCGAATGGCGCTCACCTCGACAGCTTCTGGGACGATCGACGCAGACGTCGTGCCGCGGCTTCCGCGCAGGACGCTTGCTGAGTTTGCGGCTGATGAACTGCGCAAACTGATTTTGCTCGAGAAGTTCGCGCCGGGCGCAGCGATCCCCGAACGGGAAACAGCCGAGGCGCTCGGTGTCAGCCGCACCCCGCTCAGGGAGGCGTTGCGGCGGCTCTCGATTGAGGGCCTCGTCGTCATCAAGCCGCTCAAGGCGCCAACTGTGGCCAACCCATCGCTCGCCGAACTGCAGAGCCTCCTCCAGGTCCAGGGCGCGTTGGAAGGCCTTGCCGGTGAACTTGCATGCGCTGAGGCAAGTGACGCGGAGTTGCGCGAGATCTGTCGTCTTGAAGCGCAGGTCAGCGACCGCGCGATCAGCGATGAACCGCTCGCGTTTTTTGAGGCCGACATGGCCCTTCACGCAGCGATCGTCCAGGCCGCCAACAACCCGCCGCTCGCTGCAACGCACGCGACCTACAATGCACGTCTATGGCGCGCACGGTTCATCTCGTCGTGCCGACTGCCGAACCGAGAGCGCACGCTGAAAGAACACACCCAGATCGTTTCGGCCCTCATGGCGCGCGATCCACGCAAAGCGGCGAGCGCTCTCAAGCAACATCTCAAGACAACGGTTCGCAACATCGTGCAGGCTTCGGCTACACGCGACAACGAGGAGGCCAGATCAAAGTAAGGCTATCCGGCCTTTGGCTGGATGCACCAACACATCAAAGAGATTCCGACCGTCGGATGTCACCGTCGGCGGATGTATGGGAGGATGAAAATGAAAACGTTGAAACTCGGCATTGCCAGCCTGGCTGCCACGGCACTTTTAAGCGCCGCGGCAACGGCTGCGGACTATCCATCAAAGACAGTCGAGGTCATTACCCACGCGGGCGCCGGTGGCGGCACTGACGTCACGACCCGCATGATGATGCTGCGTGCGCGCCGCGTCCTGAAGAGCGACATGGTGGTCGTCAACAAGAAGGGCGGCGGCGGCGCCGTTGCCATGGACTACTACCTCGGCGTCCCGTCCGATGGTCATGCCATTCTCACATTCACGATCGGACACGCGGCCACCGTCGCCAAGGGCAAGACCAAAATGAAGCTGTCGGACGTCCGCCCGATTGCGCGCGGAACGGACGACCCGCAGATCCTCATGGTGAAGTGCGGATCGTACAAAGATGCGGCTGACTTCATTGCGAAGCAGAAAGAAGCGGGCATCACGTATGGCACGACGCACGTCGGCAATATCGATGACGTTTCCGCCTTTATGTTCGCCAAGAAGGGCGGGCTGAAAACGCCGAAGATCCTCCCGTTCGACGGTGGCGGCGAGCTTGCAACGCAGTTGGTCGCGGGAGCGGTTGATGCGGCTGTGCTGAACCTCGCCGAGGCTGGCAGTCAGATCGAGGCCGGTGACGTTTGCCCGATCGTTGTCCTGGCAGACAATCGTATGCCGGCACTTAAGGACGTGCCGACGGCAAAAGAGCTCGGCATCCCCGTCAGTTTCTCGACCGTTCGCGGGTTCGTCGTCCACAAAGACGTTCCGGATGACGTCGCGAAAAAGATCGAGGAAGCGCTGATCAAGTCGATGAACCACACGGTCTATCAGGGCTTCCTGACGTCCGTCGGCCTCGACTCCTCATCGGTGGCGGGCTCAAAGGTGTGGGGCAACCAGCTCCAGACCATGGTCACTGACATGGAAGCCGCTCTCAAAGAACTGGGCTTCATTAAGTAATCACGCGCACATCAGTGGCCCGCGCCGTCGGCGCGGCGCGGGCCCTCCAAATGGGGCATGAGCCGTGAGTGAACCAAAACCGAATGCGCCGGGCCTCGAGCGGTGGCTCGTCCCTCTCGGCATCATTGCGTTCTGCGCACTAGCGGTCTGGATCACGACGGGATTTGAGCGGATGCCGCCCATCCTGAAGCGGGGCATTCAACCCTCCGATTTTCCGCAGCTCATCGCAGGGCTCATCATTTTTCTGACCGCTTTGATGGTCTGGCGTGATCCCATCGACATCACCGGCACGCTTGGCTCCGCGACTTGGGGCAGCTTGGCGCTCATTGGCGTGTTCGTGGCATTGACCCCGATCGACTTCATGCTGGCACTCGGCATCTTCGCAATCGGCTTGTCTGCGCTCTGGGGTGAGCGCCGGCTGGCAAGCCTTCTTCTCGTTGGCTTTGTCGTACCTGCCGCCGTCTTCTTCTTCTTCGACCAGATCTTCGAGATCCGGTTCCCGCGCGGCCTCCTGACAAACATCTGGTACGGTTAGCCATGGACGCTTTTGTCGCCGGCTTCCTATCGCTCGCCGATCCGAAAATGATCGTGCTGCTCGTTGGCGCGACCCTCGCCGGCGTGATCGTTGGCGCCTTGCCCGGCTTGAACGGCACGACCGGTGCGGCGCTTCTTCTGCCGTTCACGCTAACGCTTGAACCGGTCCAGGCGATTGCGATCCTCACCGCCATCTATTGTGCCGCGACGTTTGCCGGCGCGATCACCGCGATCCTGATCAACACGCCCGGGACATCGGCAAGCGCTACGACGTGCCTCGACGGCTACCCCTTGGCGCTGCGTGGCGAAGCCGGCCGAGCGCTTGGGCTCGCGGTCGTCTCCTCGACGATCGGCGGCGTCTTCAGTGTCATCGTGTTGATGCTGGCCGCACCGCTCCTCGCCCGCGCCGCCTATAATTTCGCGCCGCCGGAATACTTCGCACTGACCGTTTTCGGGCTCTCCATGCTCGCAACCATCGGGGATGGCTCGCCGATCAAGAACCTCATTTCCGGTGCGTTTGGCGTGCTGCTGGCAACCGTCGGCATCGACCTGATGACCTCGGTCGAGCGCTTCACATTCGGCGTGTCGGAGCTGTCCGACGGGATCGGTTTTGTCGCCGTCATGATCGGCATTTTCGGGATCTCCGAACTCCTCGTGCAGGCGTCACAGCTCCATATCGTCCGCAAAGCCATCACCATGACGGCGATTAAGCTGCCGTCGCGCGCGGACTACGCGAAGGTCTGGAAGACCATTCTGCGATCGTCGGGGATCGGGACGTTTGTTGGGATCCTTCCCGCCGAGGGCGCGACGGTCGCGTCCATGATCGGCTACAACGAGGCCAAGCGCTGGTCGAAGACGCCGGAAGAATTCGGCAAAGGCGCCATTGAGGGGATCGCTGGCTCGGAAGCCGCCAACAACTCTGCCACCGGTGGCGCGATGGTCCCGACGCTGGCCCTCGGCATCCCCGGAAGTCCAACAGCTGCGGTCATTCTTGCCGGCTTGATGGTCCACGGCCTGCGCCCGGGGCCGACGATGTTCACCCAGCAGGCGGACTTTGCGTTCTCCATCTTCTGGTCGATGCTGTTTGTGAACCTGCTGTTCCTCGCGATCGGTCTCTACGGCGCGAAGGTGTTCGCACGCGTGACGCTTGTGCCGCTTCAGGTGCTCTGGCCCTGCGTCTTCATCTTCTCGATCGTCGGCGCCTACTCGCTCAACCAATCGATGATGGATGTTTGGATCGCTCTGACCGCAGGCGTGATCGGGTTCTTCATGCGTCGCTACGGCTTCTCTGTTGTCCCGCTCGCCATCGGCCTCATTCTCGGCTCGATGCTTGAGCAGCGCCTCGGCCAGTCCATGGTGATGTTTGATGAGCAGTGGTGGCTGTTCTTTACCCGTCCGCTTGCGCTGTTCTTCTTTGCCCTGACGGCGCTTGCCCTCTTCGGCCCCTACGTTTGGGGACGCCTGTTCAAGCAGCGTTCGCCGGTTGCCTCGACTGGCGAGTGACGCCGGTCGCAGCCCGTGCCCCAGCGCTGCACGCAATCGCTGCGCGCAGCGCCAGCCACACGTGCCGCCGGATCAGCTGCCGGCGGGTGGGATTGGGGGATGCCCGGTCAGGCCGACGTTTTTCCGGACGACGTCGGCTTGCGAGGCGACGCCCAGGAAGTTGTTCATCGACGCGTAATACTGGCCAACGTGTTGGCTGAGAAGCTGGCCGATATGCCGGCCGTTCTCATGCGTGTTGGAGGCGAGTTCGGCGAGGACTGCGACCCAGGTCGTCACGATCACACCCGCTGATGCAAGCCGCTGCATCGTCACCTGCGTGATCAGCGGATTGAAGTCTGCGCTCGCATCGATGACGACGTAGACCTCGTATCCGTCACGCAGCGCCGAGATCGCCGGGAAGGCCGCGCAGACCTCGGTCGCGAGCCCGGAAATGACCAGCTTCTTGCGCCCGGTCGCTTCGACCGCCGCCTTCGACGCTGCGTCGTTCCAGAAGTTGACGAACGGCCGGTCGATCACCTTGATATCGGGAAACAGCGCGGTCAGCTCCGGCATCGTCGGACCGTTCGGACCCTCCGGCCAACTCGTCCCCATGATGATCGGAATGTCGAATGCCTTCGCCGTCTTGGCATGACCAACGATGTTGTTCTTGAGCTGCAGCGGATCGATCGAGGTGAGAAACTGCATGAGGCCGACCTGGTGGTCGATCATCAAGAACGCGCAGTTTTCCGGCGTCAGTTCACTCGTGGGCATCGACATGCATGTCTTCCTTTTGCAGCGGCGGGTCACGTCCGTCCGCGCAAAAGGTGATCACCGCCGAGCTCCAGACAAGCATCCGAATTGAGTTGATCCGTTCCATGGATGGAACGGCGGACGGGCGATCGCAATCATCAGACAGATCTTCAGCGGAGGCGCACGTCATGATCATCGAGGATCTTACCGATGCGCGGATCCTTGTTGAGTTGCAGCGGAGGTCGTCATACGCGGAGGCGGCGCGCTGTCTGAAGCTGCCGCCCGCGACGCTCAGTCGTCGTGTCATGCAGATGGAGGACCGCGCCGGCGTCCTCCTCTTCAAGCGATCGACACGCGCTGTCAGCATCACGGATGCCGGCAGGCTTGCCGCAGAGCGCGCAGAGCGCATTCTCGCGGAGGCGGCAGCCGCTGACGATGCGATCGAGCATCTTCGCGATGCCCCGTCTGGCGAGGTGCGCGTCAGCGTTCCTGTGATCCTCGGTCAGACGCTTCTGGCGCCCGTCGCGGCTGAGTATCTGTCGCTCTACCCCGACTGCCAGTTGACGCTCGATCTTGCCGACCAACCGGTCGGGCTCATCGAAGACGCCGTCGATGTCGTCATCAGGGTGGGGCCCATCCGCGACGAGGGATTGTTGGCAAAACCGTTGGGCTACGCCGTCGCGAGCCTGTTCCAACGCCACGGCGCGGCGTTCAAACCCGAGGCGGCAGCAGACCTTGCGAAATGCGATCTCGCCCTTCTGCATGCGGGGCCTTTTGCAGAACCTCATCTCCCGCTAATCGACGACGCTGGCAAACAACACTTCGAGCCGGTGACACCGCGGCTGGTGTCGATGAACCCATGGCTTCTGATGGAACTTGCGCTCGCAAGCGACACGGTCGTCGTGCTGCCCGACATCGTTGCCCAAGCCGCCGTGCACGCAGGCGCGTTGCAGCGCGTTTTGCCTGATCATCGTGTGCGGCGCGAAAAGATCCAGCTCGCCTTCGCATCGCGACGCCTTTTGCGCCCGTCGATCCGCGCTTTCATAGACCTTGCAGCCGAGCGTCTGCCAAAGGCGCTTGGCGGGGCCCAGCCCATCGGCCCGGCACCCGGCGCGCCGGCTTCGCCATAGCTGTCTGACTTATCAGTGCCAGCGCTCAGTCGGCGCCTCATCGCACAACGCGCGTCACGACCCACTTGTGTTTTCCGATTTTGCGGGTGCGCGCGAAGCCTTGGCTCTCGAAAGTTGACAGGGCGCCATTGAAGAGGAACGCGGGCGTGGCTTTCCGCCCTTCGATATCCTCCGGATAGCCTTCGATACGGCCGCCGCCCAGCTTCTTGATTTGCGCGACCGCACCTTTGAGCGCGGCAGACGCCACGCCCTTGCGTCGATAACCCTTGCCGGAAAAGAAGCACGTGATCCGCCAATCAGGCAGTTCCGGATCCGTCGCCAGATAGGCGCGCTCGTTGTGAATGTGGGGTATCTGGTCGGGCGACCCGAACTGGCACCACCCAACGCAGACGTCGCCATCGAAAACGAGCGCGGCATGGGCGCGGCCTTCGCGGACAAGACACTCTTTGGCCGTGCGCTTGGCTTCCGGCGGATCGTTCCGCGCCTCTTTCGCGTGATACCACATGCACCAACACCCGCCCCAGACGCCGTTGTTGGCCTCAACGAGACGCGCGAAGTCCGGCCAGGTGGCTTCATCGAGAGCTTTGACTTTGTAGTTGGGCATGAGCGGCCTCCCGAATGCACGGTATGATCACGTTGGCGTGCCGGAGATCGGAGTTTACTTGTTTTGGCCCACGCGTCGCCACAGCCCGACACCGCTCACTTCAGCGACATGCTGTGCGAGACGTTTTTGACGACCGTGTAGTGATGCAGGCCTTCGTCGCCACCCTCGCGACCGTAGCCACTCGCCTTGACGCCGCCAAAGGGCGTTTCAGGGACCGAGGCTTCGAGCGTGTTGATCGACAGATTGCCAGTCTCGATGCCGTTGGTCAGTTGGTCGACGTTAGCAGCCGAATGCGTGAACGCGTAAGCGGCAAGGCCGTAGGGCACGCTGTTGGCCTTCGCGATACCCTCCTCGACGCTCGCGATCGGATTGATCACCGCGATCGGCCCGAATGGCTCTTCTGTCATGACGCGTGCATCGTCGGGCACGTCGGCGAGCACGGTCGGCTCAAAGAAGTAGCCCTGATCGCCCCGCCGCCTGCCGCCCATCAACAGCCGCGCTCCACGCGCGACCGCGTCATCGACGAACGCCTGCAAAACATCCAGCCTGCGGCCATGCGCAACCGGGCCCATCTCGATCTCTTCGCCAAGACCATTGCCGAGCTTCGTTGCGCCGGCCCGCGCGAGGAAGCTTTCGGTAAACCGGGCCGCCAGCCGCTCGTGCACGAAGAAGCGCGTCGGCGACGTGCACACCTGCCCGGCGTTGCGAAACTTGCGGACAGCCGACAACATCGCGGCCTGATGCGGGTCGACGTCATCGCACAAGATGACGGGCGCGTGCCCGCCCAGCTCCATCAGGACCGGCGTCATGTGATCGGCGGCCATGCGCGTCAGTTCTTTGCCAACGGCGGTCGAGCCTGTGAACGCGACGAGCCGCACGGGCTCCTGTCGGATCAGGTGGCGCGAAATCTCGGATGGCCGTCCGAAGACGAGATTGAGCACGCCTGGCGGCAGGCCTGCGTCCGCGAACGCCTGAACGATGTGGACCGCACCGGCCGGTGTCTCCTCGGCCGCCTTCAGAATGATCGAACAGCCGGCGGCAAGCGCACCGGCGATCTTCCGCGCCGGCTGGCTCATGGGAAAGTTCCACGGCGAGAAGGCTGCCACCGTGCCGATGGGCTGGCGGACGACGACGTAGCGGATGCCCGGCGCGCTCGGGATCACGCGGCCGTATAGGCGCTGGCCCTCGGCCGCGTCCCACTCGAAGAACTCTGCGCCGCGGATGACTTCCAACCGCGCCTGCCGGATCGGCTTGCCAAGTTCGCGCGTGATGGACTGGGCGATGTCTTCCTGGCGTTCGCGCAAGAGCTGGGCCGCGCGCAAGATGATCCGGCCGCGGTCCGCAGGCGCCGTCCGGCTCCAAGTGAGGAAGCCTCTGCGGGCCTCGCCAAGCGCATCGTCGAGATCAGCTTCGGTTGCGACCGGCAGCGTGCCGATGCGGCTTTCATCAGCCGGGTTAAGGATCGGAAGCGTCTCTGTCGTCGCCCGCCACTTGCCCCCGATGAAAAGTTTGATCTCTGGGTACTTGGACATCGCCCTTCTCTTACGATCGTTGCGGCGAGAGCCCGCAGCTCTCAAACGCTGCGCGCGTCGCAGCCTTCTCGTCTTGCGTCAGCCCGAGCAGCGGCCGGCGCACCGGCCCGCCCGTCTGGCCCAGTAGTTCCTGCCAGTACTTCTGGTGCGCCTGTGGCTTGTCATCCGGCCGCGTTGCCTTCAGCGCGGCGCGAACCGGCTCAAGGCTGTCGCGCACCTCCCGCGCCTTCTCAATCTCACCGGCGAACGCGAGATCGGTGTATTGGCGCATGCGCCGGTCCGTTTTCGTTTGCATCAGAAACGGCGGCGTTGAGCAGAGATAGACCTGCCAATTGAGCTCCGTGATATTTTCAAGCCAGTGATCTTCAGAGGATGTGCTGACGATCAGGCGGTCGCCGGCGAGCCATGTGAGCGCGCTGTAGAGTTCGCGCGGGACGCTGTATTTGATCGCAACGATGTTTGGCAGATCAGCGATCCGCGCGCACAGCTCCGGGCTCATGATGTAATTGTAGTCCGGCTGGTGCCAGAGCGCGATGCCGATGTCGACGTTGGCTGCGATGTGCGCATAGTAGTCGTAGAGCACGTCGTCGACGGTCTTGTGGAAGTAGAGCGGCGGGCTGTGCACGATGATGTAGTCGGCGCCGACATCGTGAGCGTGCCGCGCGAGCTCGAGCACGGTGTCGATGTTCTCATCCGAACACGACATCATCGTCCCGCACCGATCGCCAACCTCGTCGACGGTTATTTCAAACTGGCGCTTGCGCTCAGCAACCGACATCGAGAAGAACTCGGCCTGTTTGCCGCAGATGAAGAGCCCGTCGATGCCGAGATCATCGACCCAGTGGCGGAGGTTCTGGCGAAAGCCGGCCTCGTCCACGTGGAGGTCTGGCGTAAACGGCGTCAGGTTGGCGGCCCAGATGCCGCGCAGATGCTCGCGCGCAAAAGCCTTCGCGTCGTGTTTGCGGTAGGTCATATGCGGCAGCGTTTCCGTGGCATCGGCAGGGTTTCAGCAATCGGCGCCTTACGTCGAGCGATAGGCGTTATGCGGCGGCATTGTTATCAGGTAAACCACCATGGTTTGATGGCGCTATGCGGTGGCCTGATATCAGGATCGCAGCGGCCGGCATGCGAAATCGTGTGTGGTGCGCCGGCGGCGCGAAGCTTAGCGTTCGGTGACGGCTCAACTTGATTCCCGGCACCCCGACACCGGTCACCCATGTCCGAAGACGGCGAACAGCGCGAGGCATTGCGGCGCAAGCTCACCGTGGCGCTGATGGGCTACGGCGGGATCGCGCGGTATGTCGCCAACGCGTTGCATGATGACCCGGCGATCGCCGTTCGGCAGGTCGTTTGTAAGCCGGGCCGGATCGACGACGCACGACGGCAGCTCGGCAGTGCGCTCGACTACATCGATGCGGTCGGAGACCTGGCAGCCGACATCGATATCGTTGTCGAATGCGCCGGACAGGCGGCACTCACCGAACGCGGCCCGGCGATCCTTGAGCGCGGCATCAACCTGATGGCCGTCTCAACCGGCGCGCTTGCTGACCCCGCGTTTCAGGACAGGCTCGTCGCCGTCGCCGAGCGAACGGGCACCGAAATCATGATCGCCTCCGGCGCGATTGGCGCCCTGGACGCGATTGGCGCGGCATCTGCCGGCACGGTGCATGAGGTCCGCTATATCGGCCGGAAGCCGCCGGCTGGATGGCGTGGCTCGGCTGCCGAAGACGTGGTCGATCTCGACGCGCTCACAGCGCCTGCCGAGCACTTTTCAGGCTCGGCGCGTGAAGCTGCCCGCCGCTATCCGAAGAACGCGAATGTCGCCGCATCCATCGCGCTTGCGGGTCTCGGTTTCGACGCGACGCAAGTGACGTTGATCGCGGACCCGGGCTGTCAGACGAACTGCCATATCGTCGAAGTTCGTGGCGACTTCGGCAGCTTCTCATTCGAGGTCAGCGGCGTTGCATTGCCCGACAATCCGCGCTCATCAGCGCTCACTGCCATGAGTGTGTTGAGCCACCTCCGCCGGATGACGTCACCGCTCAAGTTTTAGCCGCGCGGCCGCTGGCCCGGCGCTTGGCTCCGCGGCTGGCACGGCGCAGGTCTTTGGCACTGTTGCGCAGATGGCGGGCGAAAACGCGTGCTGCAGGCGACAGCCGTCCATTCCGCCGCCACGACACACCCACCGCCCCCGACACGCCTTCAAGGTCCAGCGGAAGCACGCCAAGCAACCCGCGTTCGATGTCGTCGCTGACGACATGCTCAGGCCAGACGCCGATCATATCGGATTGGGCAATAAGCTTGCGATTGGTGAGCAGCGAGACCGAGTTGATGGTGATCGCGGGCGGCGAGAGCCCCGCGTTGGTGAAGGCGCGGTCGATCTGGCGGCGCAGGGTCGTGTCACTTGGGGGAAGCACCCATTCGCAGTCTGCGACGTCGGCGAGCGCGAGCTTCCGCCGCTTGCTCAGCGGATGTCCGGGCCGGGCGACGGCGACAACGGTCTCGTCGAAGAGCTGCTCCTGCTCAATCTCATCCAGAAACCGGTGCTGGTTGAGCCGCCCGACGATCAGATCAACTTCGCCGTTGCGAAGCGCAGGCATCAGCGTTGCGCTCGTCCCTTCGCGCACGAGAACGGAGACCAGCGGACGTTCTCGCTTCAGCCGCAGGATCGCATCCGGCAGCCACAGCGCGGAGGCTGCGAGCAGCGTCCCAACGACCACCTGTCCGGACGCGCCTTCAACACGATCGCCGAGCTCCTGCGCTGCATTGGCAAGCTGGCGGAACACGAGCTTGCCGTGGCGGATGAGGATGTCGCCGTGATCCGTCGGGATCGCGCCGCGGTTGGTCCGTGTGAAGAGTTGAACACCGAGATCGAGCTCGAGGTCTTTGAGAAGCTTGGTCGCTGCCGGTTGCGATACGCCGACAAGCCCGGCTGCATGCAGAATGTTACCGTGCTCAGCGACTGCGACGACCAGCCGGAGCTGGCGCAGCGTCATGCGCGTTGCCATACGCTCAGCAATCCGGTTTGCCGTCATGCTCGCTCCGCTATCGCGTTGAGATATAACTGCGGCCTGATAGTTGATTTGAGCTGATAGCGTGTCAACACTAGCTTGAGCCGTCATCAGGGCCGCGCGTCGCCCCTCGCAACGCCGATCACTGGAACAAGGAGACCGCCATGGCCGCGCACCCGACGTTCGCTCCGTTCAACTTCCAGAAGTGGATCGCGGAGAACGAACATCTGCTCAAGCCGCCGGTCGCCAACAAGCAGCTCTTCGACAAGAAGACCGACATGGTCGTCATGATTGTTGGCGGGCCAAACCAGCGCGTGGACTTCCACGATGACCCGGTCGAAGAATTTTTCTACCAGCTCCGCGGCGACATGATCCTGAAGATCGCCGAGAACGGCGAGATCCACGACGTGCCGATCCGCGAGGGCGAGGTCTTTCTTCTGCCGCCACACGTGCGCCACTCACCGCAGCGCCCCGTTGAAGGATCGATCGGCCTCGTCGTCGAGGGCAACCGCCGGCCGGCGGAGAAGGACGGGTTCGAGTGGTACTGCTTTAACTGTGGCAACCGCGTCCACCGGGTCGAAGTCGCCGTCACCGACATCGTCAAAGACCTGCCGCCGCTGTTTGATGCCTTCTATGCAGACGAGGCCGCGCGCACCTGTCCGAGTTGCAATACCGTCCACCCCGGCAAAGAGCCGCCGGCGGGCTGGGTCGACACGCTCTAACGTCTGCCTTGCATTAACCTTGCGGTATCAGGAAACTCCGCCCGCAGCGTTCCGGGGATCAGGCTATCGCCCGGCGAGACGCAAGCGACACAACAGATCGCCAACCGAGGAGACCAGACTGTTGACCAAGATGTTCCGTTCCACCGCGATCGCGGCCGCCGCCGTGTTGATCGCATCAACAGGCTGGGCGCACGCGAAAGACTTCCGCCTCGGACTGATTACACCGCCGCCGCATATCTGGACGAAGGCTGCCAAAGCATTCGGCGACGAGCTGAAGGCTGAGACGGATGGCAAACACACCGTCTCGGTGTTCCCCTCCCGCCAGCTCGGCAACGAAGCGCAGATGCTGCAGCAGTTGCAGACCGGCGCACTCGACATGGCGTTCCTGACGGTCGCCGAAGTCTCAAACCGTGTGATCGACTTTGGCGCGTTCTACGCACCTTATCTCGTCAAGGACATGGAGTCGGCGGCCAAGCTCCTGCGGAGTGACGCGGCGAAAGATCTCCTCAAACAGCTTCCGCAGAAAGCCGGCGTGATCGGTCTCGGCTACGGCTCAGCGGGCCTCCGCCAGATCGTAAGCCGCGCGCCAGTTGCAAACGTCGGCGACCTGTCGGGCCGCAAGATCCGGATCACGCCGTTTACGCCAATCAAGGACTTCTACACCCTGCTCGGCACCGCCCCGACGCCGATGCCGCTGCCATCGGTTTACGACGCGCTTGCGAACGGTCAGGTCGACGCGATCGATATGGACCTCGAACTTATATGGAAACTCAAGTACTGGCAGCATGCCAAGACCGTGGTCATTTCAAACCACATGATGTTCCCGATGGTCGGGCTCGTGTCGGCCAAGGTCTGGGCGGGACTGGCGCCTGACGAGCGTGCGACGATCCAGAAGCTCATGGCGAAGCATGTCGACAGCACGATCGACTCCTACGTCGCCGGCGAGCCCAAGTTCCTTGAGGAAGTGAAGAAGACCGGCGTCAAAGTCGAACCCGTCGATCCGGATTTCTTCGGCGAGGCGATCGAGAAGTGGAACAAGCAGTGGGCTGGCAAGACGAAGGCCATCGCAACGCTGCGCGCCGAAGCCGCGAAGTAGCTTGTCCGCATTCGCGCGCCTGACTAGGCTTCGCGGGTAGTGCTGCAGCCGGTTGGTGGCCGACGCCAACCGGCTGTTGCTTTGTCCCTGGATCATCTTCTTCAGCGGGCAACTGTGTCCGATCTGCTGGCCGCCCAAACGCGCGACCGTCAGATTTCAGGTTGCTCTAGCCGGTAGTTTGCCCGTGGCCGCTTTGTCGTTTCTGTCGCGCATGGTGCTCGGCGTCGAGAAGGCGCTGTTGATCGCGCTTGCGGCCGCCATCACGCTGCTGATCCTGCTGAACGTTGTCACCCGCGCCGTGAACTACGCCATCTTCTGGGTCGACGAACTCACGATCTACGCGATGATCTGGATGGTCATGATCGGCGCATCGGTCTGCGTGCGCGAACGGCGGCACATCGCGGTGACGCTCTTGATCGATGCCGTCCCGGAGCGCGTGCAACGGCCGATGCTGATTGCAATTGATGTTGTTGTTGCTGCGTTCGCACTGACGCTCATCTGGACGAGCTTCATCTGGTACGACCCGATGGGTGTGATCGCAGCCGGGTTCGACCTCGACGCGTTTGCGGGCGCATCGTTCAACTACATCTACGCTGAGCCGACCAACACGATCGGCATTGCCAAGGTCTGGGTCTGGGCCGTCATGCCGCTCGTCGCGCTCACGATCACGCTGCATGCCTGCGCGAACCTGGCAGAGCGCCTCGCGGGCGTGGAAGAGCCGCGCGCGCAGGAGGCCGCCTCTTGATCGCCGCGACGTTTATGGGGCTGTTGCTACTCGGCCTGCCGATCGCTCTCGTCCTCGCGATGACGGCGCTGGTCTACATCTTCTATGCGGGCCAGACGATCCTGCTGCAGTCGTTCGCGCAGCAGCTCTTTTCCGGCATCGAGACCTACGGCTTGCTCGCCGTCCCCCTCTTTATGCTCGCCGGCGAACTCATGAACGAGGGCGGCATCACGCGCAGGCTCATCGATTTCGGGACAGTCTTCATCGGCCGGGTGCGCGGCGGGCTCGCCTACATCAACCTGATCGTCAACATGATGATGGCGTCGATGATCGGATCGGCAGCCGCGCAAATCGCGATCATGTCGAAGGCCATCGTGCCAGAGATGGAGCGAAAGGGATATTCGCGCGAGTTCGCAACGGCCACGACTGCGGCCGGCGGCCTGCTCTCGCCGATCATCCCGCCATCGATGCTGTTCGTCATCTTTGGCGTGCTTGCGCAGATCGCGATCGGCGACCTGTTCCTCGCAGGCATCATCCCGGGCCTCATGATGGCAGCCGGCTTCATCGGCACGGTCGCAATCGTCGGCCTATTCCAGGAGTTTCCTGCAACCGAGAAGCGCACGCGGCTGGAGACAATCCGGGCCATCGCCTACGGTGTGCCGACGTTGCTGATCCCGCTCGTCATCGTCGGCGGCATCCTGCTCGGCATCGCAACGCCGACGGAATCCGCAGCCGTCGCCTCGGTCACCGCGCTCGTCATCGGAGCGCTCTTCTATCGCGAGCTCAAGCTCAAGAGCCTGCCGAAGATCCTGCTGAACACGGCGATCAACTCATCCGTCGTCATCTTCATGATTGCGACCGCCAACCTGTTCGGCTGGATCATCGTCTATGAGAAGATCCCGCAGGCCGGTGCCGAGTGGGTGACGACGCTGACCGAAAATCCGCTGGTCTTCCTGCTGCTCGTCAACGCAATTCTGCTGTTCGTTGGCATGATCATCGACGGGATTGCCGCGTTGATCCTCATCGTGCCGATCGTCCTGCCCATCGCGCAGCAGAATTACGGCATCGACCCGTATCACTTTGGCGTCGTCGTTTGCATCAACCTCGTCCTCGGCCTCCTGACGCCGCCGGTCGGCGCCGGCCTCTTCATCGCGACCGCCATGACCGGCGTCAAACCGTTCGCGCTGTTCCGTCAGCTCCTGCCCTTCCTCCTCTCCACCGTCGTCGTCCTCCTGATCGTCATCTGGCAACCCTGGCTGACGACTCTACTGATCCGTTGACGGTGTCGACGCCTTCCAATCAAAACGTCATGTTAGGTTGGTAGATGCGCGGTTTGTGTTTGCGGGAGGATGATCGATGGCGCCGTTCAAGGCGGTGGTGTTCGACTGGGCGGGCACGACGGTCGACTTCGGATCGTTCGCGCCGATGGGCGTCTTCGTCGAAACGTTTGCTGAGTTCGGCGTCGCCGTCTCGATCGAAGAGGCGCGCGGGCCCATGGGCATGGCCAAGCGCGACCACATCAAGACCATGTTGGCCGTCCCGGATATCGCCGACCGCTGGGCCGCCGTGCACCGTTCGCCGCCGACTGACGCCGATGTCGACAAGGTCTACGCCGTATTCGTCCCGAAGAACGAGACGGTGGCGGCGAAGTACGCGAGGCTTGTTGACGGCGCTAAGGCTGCCATCGACGACCTCCGCGACCGCGGCCTGAAGATTGGCTCGACCACCGGCTACACGCGCTCGATCATGGCGCATGTTCTCCCCGTCGCCGCCCAACAGGGCTACGTCCCTGACAACCTTGTCTGCTCGGACGACCTGATCGAAGGTCGGCCCGGCCCGCTTGGCATGTATCAATGCTTCGTCGACCTCGGCGTCTACCCACCGTCGGCCGTCATCAAGGTTGACGATACCGCGCCGGGGATTGCCGAGGGCGTCGCGGCTGGCTGCGTCACCGTCGGCGTCACATTGTCCGGCAATGCCGTCGGCAAGACGCCTGAGGAATTGGCCGCAATGTCGGCCGACGAGATCGCGCCGCTCCGCGAAGCCGCAGCCGAACAGCTCGTTGCAGCCGGTGCCGACCACATCATCGACACGATCGCAGACCTGCCCGCGCTGATCGATACCCTCGAAGCTGACCGCAGCGCTTAAGGCCAGTCGAAGTCCAGGTTCACCTTCCTCCACACGCCTAGATCACGCTTTGATTTGTGACGCGGCCTGTCGCGACTGCGCTCTAGCTCCGACTGCCGCGCAGGCCTTCGGCGGCCGCGCGCACGGTCTCGGCGACCTGGCCAAGCTGCTCGGCAAGCGGGCTTGACTTCCGCCACACCATACCGATGCGCCGCGACGGCTCCGGCGCGCGAAACCGAGAGACGGCGACTGGCGCCGATCGCGTCTCAACGTCGACCGCCATCTCCGGGATGAGCGTGACGCCGAAACCCGCACCGACCATCTGGACCAGGGTCGACAGCGACGTGACTTCGAACGCCTCGCGCGGTTTGGGCGACGCCATCTTGCAGAACGCAAGCGCCTGATCGCGGAAGCAGTGCCCTTCTTCGAGCAGCAGAAGCTTCATGCGCGCCAGCGTCCGCGCATTCGGGACGGCGACGTCGGCGTCCGCTTCCGGCCGGACAAGCACGAACGCCTCTTTGAACAGCGCGACTTCGTTGAGCCCGGGCTCGGACACCGGCAACGCGACGATCGCGGCGTCGACCCGGCCGTCTTTGAGATCGCGCAGCAGCGTCGCCGTCAGCGTCTCGCGGACGTGGATGTCGAGGCCCGGGTTTTCATCCGCCAGGCGGGCGACGACCGCCGGCAGCAGATAAGGCGCGACCGTCGGGATGACGCCGACACGAAGCTGGCCCACCATCTGATCCTGCGACGCGCGCGCGAGGTCACCGAGTTCATCGACCGCGCGGAGAATCTCGCGAGCGCGCGCGACCGCCACTTCGCCGAAACGCGTGAGCCGGACCTGACGCGCACCGCGTTCGATCAACGTCGCGCCGAGGTTGTCCTCAAGCTCTTTGATCTGCATCGAGAGCGCCGGCTGCGAGACAGCGCAGGCGTCCGCCGCGCGCCCAAAGTGGCCGGCCCGTGCGAGGGCGTCGAAATATCGAAGCTGCCTGAGCGTCGCCTGGTTCATCAGCCAATCCTATCACACGCATCATGAAATCCAATTTCTCCTGATGAGCGCGAGAGGCTACATCAAGAGCTTAGTGTTAAGAGGCGGCTGCCTGCGGGGTAGCGGCCAAGTCGAGGAAGGGAAGCGAGATGGACGGACCTTTTGGCGAAGGCGAAGGCGGCTGCCCGTTTATGGGCAATACCGCGATTAAGCAGTGGTGGCCAAACCAGCTCAACGTGAAGATGCTGCACCAGAACCCGCCGATGAGCGATCCGATGGGCCGCGACTTCAGCTACGCGGAGGCCTTCAAGACGCTCGATCTTGAAGCGGTGAAGCAGGACCTGTTCGCGCTGATGACGGACTCGCAGCCGTGGTGGCCGGCAGATTATGGCCATTACGGACCGTTCTTCATCCGCATGGCGTGGCACAGCGCCGGCACGTACCGCACCTACGACGGCCGCGGGGGCGCAACGTCGGGCACGCAGCGGTTTGCGCCGCTCAATAGCTGGCCTGACAACGGCAACCTCGACAAAGCGCGCGCCCTGCTCTGGCCGATCAAGCAGAAGTACGGCGCGGCGCTGTCGTGGGCCGACCTGATGATCCTCGCAGGCAACTGCGCAATTGAATCGATGGGGCTAAAGCCGTTCGGCTTCGGCGGCGGCCGCGCTGACGTCTTTGAGCCGGAAGAAGACATCTATTGGGGCCCAGAGACGACGTGGCTTGGCGACGAGCGCTATAGCGGCGACCGCGATCTCGCCGATCCGCTTGCCGCCGTCCAGATGGGTCTGATCTACGTCAACCCGGAAGGCCCGAACGGCAACCCCGATCCCGTCGCATCGGCCCGCGACATCCGCGAGACGTTCGCGCGCATGGCGATGAACGATGCGGAAACGGTCGCGCTCGTCGCAGGCGGCCACACGTTCGGCAAGACACACGGCGCGGGCGACCCCGGCGCCTACGTTGGCCGCGAGCCCGAAGGTGCCGGCATCGAAGAGATGGGCTTCGGTTGGCGCAACACGATGGGCAGCGGCGTTGGCGGTGACACCATCACCAGCGGCCTTGAAGGGGCTTGGACGCCGACGCCCACACAGTGGGACATGTCCTACTTCGACATGCTGTTTGGCTACGATTGGGAGCTGACCAAGAGCCCAGCCGGTGCACATCAGTGGACGCCGAAGGATCCGGCCGCGAAGGATCTCGTGCCCGACGCGCACGACCAGAGCAAGCGGCATGCGCCGATGATGTCGACGGCCGACATGGCGCTGCGGATGGACCCGGACTACGAGAAGATCTCGCGGCGCTTCCATGCCAACCCGGATGAGTTCGCCGATGCGTTCGCGCGCGCATGGTTCAAGCTCACCCACCGCGATATGGGCCCGAAAGCCTGCTACCTCGGCGCGGATGTGCCGGCGGAGGAGCTGATTTGGCAGGACCCGGTCCCCGCCGTAGACCACCCGCTGATCGATGACCAAGACGTGGCGTCACTGAAGACAAAGCTGTTGGACAGCGGCCTCAGCGTGTCTGACCTGGTCTCGACGGCATGGGCGTCGGCTTCGACGTTCCGTGGCTCAGACAAGCGCGGCGGCGCCAACGGCGCGCGCATCCGGCTCGCACCTCAAAAAGACTGGGGCGCAAACGATCCGGCCAAGCTTGCGCGCGTTCTCGCCAAGCTGGAGACGATCAAGTCCGAGTTCGATGGCGCGCAATCCGGCGGCAAGGCCGTATCAATTGCGGACCTGATCGTGCTTGGCGGGTCAGCCGCGGTCGAGAAAGCTGCAAAAGACGCCGGTCACGACGTCACCGCGCGGTTCACGCCGGGCCGGACGGATGCGACCGATGCACAGACGGATGCGGAGAGCTTCGCGCCGCTGGAGCCGAAAAATGACGGCTTCCGCAACTACGCGACCAGCAGCGATCCGCGTTCGCCGGAAGAGCAGCTGGTTGACCGTGCGCAGTTGCTGACGCTCTCGGCGCCGGAACTGACCGCGTTGGTCGGCGGCCTGCGCGTGCTCGGCGCCAACACGAACGATGCCAAGCACGGCGTGTTCACCGACAAGCCGGGTCATTTGACGAACGACTTCTTCGTCCACGTCCTCGATCGCAACACGGTCTGGGAAGTCTCGGCGTCAGACCCGACAATCTACGAAGGCAAGGATCGCGCAAGCGGCAAGGTCAAGTGGACTGCCACGCGCTGCGATCTCGTGTTCGGCTCGAACTCGCAACTCCGCGCCATATCGGAAGTCTACGGCGGCAACGACGCTGCAGCGACGTTCCCGCAGGACTTCGCGGATGCCTTTGCAAAGGTGATGGAACTGGACCGCTTCGACGTCGCATAAGCGGTGGCGACACGACGACCACTCAAGCCCGGCGGAGCGATCTGCCGGGCTCTTTTTCTGTCTGCTGTTAGCTGCCGCGATACGTCGAATAGCCAAACGGCGAGAGCAGCAGCGGCACATGATAGTGCGCGCTGGCGTCGCTCATGCCGAACCGGATCGGGATCTCGTCCAGGAACCGCGGCTCACCGTCAGCGAGCCCCGCCGCCGCCAGATACGCGCCGGCCGCAAACACCAGTTCGTAGGTTCCCGCCGCGAAGTGCTCCCGCGGCAGGATCGGCGCATCCGTTCGCCCGTCGTCGTTGGTGGCCGCGCGCGCGACCTCTGTCCGCCCCCCGTCGCGGTCGATCCGATAGAGCGTCAACGCAAGGCCTGCCGCCGGCCGCCCGCGCGCGGTATCCAGCACATGTGTAGTCAGATAACCTTGGGCGTCGGCCATTGGCGTGCTCCTCGCTTCGACATGGCCGCCAGCATTTGTCCGGGGCAGCACAAGCGGAGCTAGTTTATGAGCAGTGCGAGCGACACGCCAAGCCGCTATCCGCGCGACCTCGCAGGCTACGGCGCGGCGCCGCCCGATCCGCAGTGGCCCGGCGGCGCGAAAATCGCCGTGCAAATCGTGCTGAACTACGAAGAGGGTGGCGAGAACCACCTGCTCCACGGCGATGCCGCATCGGAAGCGTTCCTCTCCGAAATCATCGGCGCGGATGCGTGGCCCGGCGCGCGGCACTGGAACATGGAGACGATCTACGAGTACGGCGCGCGTGCCGGCTTCTGGCGGCTGCACCGGCTACTGACGGCGCACGATGTCCCCGTGACCGTCTTTGGTGTTGCAACGGCCTTGGCGCGAGCCCCTGCACAGGTTGGCGCAATGCAGGCGGCCGGCTGGGAGATCGCGAGCCACGGGCTCAAGTGGATCGAGCATCGCGACATGGCCCGCGATGAAGAAGCCCGCCACATCGACGCGGCGATCGCGCTCCATGCCGAGGCCACCGGTGCGCCGCCGCGCGGCTGGTACACAGGCCGCTGCTCGATGAATACCGTCGACCTGATCGCGGAACGCGGCGGCTTTGCCTACTGCGCCGACACCTACGCGGACGACCTGCCATACTGGCACCTCTCGGACCACACGCCGCTGCTGATGGTGCCTTACACGCTCGACGCCAATGACATGCGGTTTGCGACGCCGCAGGGCTTCAACGCCGGCGACCAGTTCTACGCTTACCTCTGCGATACATTCGATGTGCTCTATGCCGAGGGCGACGCGGGCGCGCCGAAGATGATGTCGATCGGGTTGCACTGCCGCTTAGCCGGCCGCCCGGGGCGCCTCGCAGCGCTCGACCGCTTTCTCGCGCACGCATCCGCGCACGAGGACGTTTGGTTTGCGACCCGCCTCGACATCGCCGAGCATTGGGCAGCCGTCCATCCACCCCCGTCCCGCGCGGCGATCGCCGACCGCCCGAGCCAGCTTCCGCGCGCAGCCTTCGTCGAACGCTTCGGCGGCGTCTTTGAGCATTCGCCATGGGTCGCCGAACGCGCTTACGACCTGGAACTCGGCCCAGCGCACGACACCGCGGCCGGCATCCACAACGCCCTCTGCCGCGCATTCCGCTCGGCCACCGACGACGAACGGATGCAGGTCCTCCGTTCGCATCCAGACCTCGCAGGCAAGCTCGCGGCGGCCAAGCGGCTCACAGCCTCCTCGACCGCGGAACAAGCCTCGGCCGGGCTCGATGCACTCACCGACGACGAACGCGCGCGGTTTACCGAACTCAACACCCGCTACACGGCGCAGTTCGGCTTTCCCTTTATCATCGCCGTGCGCGACCACACCAAAGCGAGCATCCTCCACGCCTTCGAACGGCGCATCGCAAACGCGCCGCAAGACGAGTTTACCGAAGCCTGCCGTCAGGTGGAGCGGATTGCAGCGTTTCGCATTGCAGACCTCGTTGCCGCGTGACGAGCCCAACGTAAGAGATCGACCGTGACACTGAAGCGAACCTACCCCGCGCCGCCCGGCGGACTGCCGCCGCAATCGGACCTGATCGCCGACCGCTCGATTTTCACCGACGCCTATGCCGTCATTCCAAAGCGGTGCCTCTCCGACATCGTGACCAGCCGTCTGCCCGGCTGGCGCGACACGCGAGCCTGGGTGCTGGCCCGCCCGATGACGGGCTTCGCCGAGACGTTCTCACAGTTGATCCTTGAGATCGCGGCGGGCGGCGGGGCCGAAACGCCCGAGCCCGAGGCGGCAGCGGAGGGCGCCTACTTCGTGCTCGATGGCGAGATCACGCTTACGCTTTCCGGCAAGAGCCGCACCCTGTCGCCGGGCGGCTTCGCATACCTGCCGCCTGGCGTCGACTATGCGATGACGGCGCCCACCACGGCGCGCGTCGTCTGGGTCCGCAAGCGCTACGAGCCGGCCGCGCAATTCAATGCGCCACAGCCGATCTTTGCAAGTGACGGCGACATTGCGCCAACGCCAATGCCAGACACTGACGGCCGCTGGGCGACAACGCGCTTTATGGATCCGGACGACCTCAGCCACGACATGCACATGACAATCGTCACGCTGCAGCCGGGCGCCGTCATCCCGTTCCCGGAAACCCACGTCATGGAGCACGGGCTCTATGTGCTCCAGGGCAAGGGCATCTACCGGCTCAATCAGGACTGGGTCGAGGTCGAGGCGGGCGACTTCATGTGGCTGCGCGCATTCTGCCCGCAGGCCTGCTACGCCGGCGGCCCCGAGCCGTTCCGGTATCTGCTCTATAAAGACGTCAACCGCTTCCCGCCGTTGGATGCCCCCGGCGGACGCTTGATCGGGCCCACCTGATGGACGTTGTCGCAGAGCCGCTGACGGCCGCGGCGTTCGCACTCTATGGCGATGTCATCGAGATTGGCCGGAGCGAACCGCGCCTCATCAACGACGGCCGCTGCCGCCGCTATCACGACCTCGCGCGTCTCGACTTTGACTTGGGCGGGCGTGCCGGCGTCAGCCTGTTCCACTCGGACGCAGTCGACCTGCCCTACACCTGCCGCCTGATGGAGCGTCACCCGCTCGGCAGCCAGGCGTTCCTGCCGATGTCGGAGGCGCCGTTCCTCGTCATCGTCGCAGACGACGACACAGGCGCACCGGTCGAACCGCGCGCGTTTCTGAGCGCACCCGGCCAGGGCGTGAACTATCATCGCAACATCTGGCACGGGGTTCTGACGCCGCTCGGCACACCACAGACGTTCACTGTCGTCGACTGGATCGGCAAAGCAGCCAACCTTGAAGAGCATCACTTCGAAAAGCCCTTCACGGTCACCGCCTGAGGCGGTTCAGGCAAACGCAATCTGCGCCTTCATCGCCTGGCTGCGATCGTTCGCGACCTCGAACGCCGCGACGGCATTCTCAAGCGGCTCGGTATGCGTAATGAGCGGCGTCACATCGATCCGGCCGGCCTGCATCAGCGCAATCGCGGTTGCGTATTCGGCGTGAAACCGGAACGAGCCCGACAGCGCGATCTCCTTTGCCGTGAGCTGCAGCATCGGCACGGCCATATCGCCACCGAGCCCCAACTGCACGATCCGCCCGCGCGGCCGGACCACGCCGAGCCCCGCGTGCAGTGCGGCTTCCGCGCCGGAGCACTCAAAGTGCACGTCAAACGTGCCTTTGTTTGCGCCATAGGCCGTCAGCGCATCGCCATCGCGTCCGACGTTGATGGTCCGATCAGCGCCTGCCCGGTCCGCAAAGCTAAGTGCTGCGTCGCTCAAATCTGTCGCGACGATGTGGGCTGCGCCAGCACTGCGCGCGACCATCACCGCGAGCGCGCCGATCGGACCTGAACCGGTCACCAGCACGCGCTGGCCAAGGAGGTCACCGGCTTGCCCGGCTGCATGCAGGACGACGGCAAGCGGCTCCGCCATCGCGACCGCGCCGGGGCTTAGCCCATCCGCCTTCACGCACTGTGCGCGCGTGGCGACAAGCGTTTCGCGGAATGCGCCCTGGATGTGCGGGAACGGCATCGCGGAGCCATAGAACCGCATGTCGAGGCAGTGGTTGTGATCGCCGCGCGCGCAATATTGGCAGACACCGCAGGGGCGCGATGGTGACACGCCGACCAGGTCGCCGACGTCGAGATCGTCAACGCCGTCACCGAGCGCTGTTACGTGGCCAGACACTTCGTGGCCGAGGATCATCGGCTCGCGGATGCGGACCGCGCCGAAGCCGCCGTGGTTGAAGTAATGCAGATCCGACCCGCAAACGCCGCCAACGGCAACGCGCACGGCGACCTCGCCCGGGCCCGGCGTCCGCGCCGCGCGCTCTTCGATCCGCAGGTCCTGCGGGGCATGCAATACCAGCGCACGCATCGTGTTCTCCCAGCCGCAATTGCAATCGGCATCGCGATCATGTTGATCGGTGAGCTATCGCAGCCACAGGGATCGCCCGCAATGTCTTCCACGCTTTCGATGTTCGACCTCACAGGGCGCACAGCACTGATCACCGGGTCGTCGCAGGGGATCGGCTACGCGCTCGCCGAAGGCCTCGCCGGCGCCGGTGCCGCAATCGCGCTGAATGGACGCGATACCGCAAAGCTTGACGCTGCGGCCGAGCGCCTGCGCCAGACCGGCGCGACGGTGCATACGGTGGCGTTCGATGCGACGGACCGGGCGGGCGCCGAGGCCGCGATCAACACATTTGAAGCCGACACCGGCGCGATCGACATCCTGGTCAACAATGCCGGCATGCAGCATCGCCAGCCGCTCGAAGAGTTTGACCCCGAACGTTTCGACACGCTGATGCGCACGAACGTGACCTCGGTGTTCACGGTCGGGCAGCTTGTCGCGCGCCACATGATCAAGCGCGGGGCCGGCAAGATCATCAACATTGCATCGGTACAGACAGCGCTCGCGCGGCCGGGGATTGCCCCCTACACGGCCTCGAAGGGCGCCGTCGGCAATCTTACGAAAGGCATGGCGACCGATTGGGCGAAGTACGGCCTGCAGGTCAACGCCATCGCGCCGGGCTACTTCGAGACGCCGCTTAATCAGGCGCTGGTCGACGATCCCGAGTTCACCGCGTGGCTCGAGAAGCGCACGCCCGCCGGCCGATGGGGCAAGGTCGATGAACTCGTCGGCGCCTGCGTGTTCTTAAGTTCCGCCGCCGCAAGCTTCGTCAACGGCCACACGCTGTTCGTCGACGGCGGTATCAGCGTCAGCCTGTAGCGGCCGCCAAGACGGGCAACTCGAGAGTCGAGCTAGATCGCGAGGTACTCGTGGCGGAGTTCTTCGTTGTCGAGGACGTCCTGCGCGGTTCCGTCGAAGACGACTTGGCCCATGTCGAGGATGACGGCGCGGTCGGCGAGGTGGAGCGCTGCGATCGCATTCTGCTCAACGATGATGGTCGTGATGCCGAGCTTTTTGATCCCTTCGAGGATGCGCTCGATCTCCTGCACAATGACAGGCGCCAAGCCCTCGTAGGGCTCGTCGAGCAGCAGCAGCTTGATGTCTTTTGCCAGCGCGCGGGCGATTGCGAGCATCTGCTGCTCGCCGCCGGACATCGTCGTGCCTTCCTGTTTGCGGCGTTCGCCGAGCCGCGGAAAGCTCTCGTAGATGCGCTCGAACGACCAGCCCTTCGGACCGTTCACCTGCGCAAGCTGCAGGTTCTCTTCGACTGTGAGCCCCGGAATGATCCGGCGGTCTTCCGGCACGAGCGCGACACCGGCAACCGAAGCCTGATGCGACTTCATCGTGTGCAGCGGTTGGTGGTCGAGCCAGAGTTCGCCGTGGCGCAGTGCCGGGTCATCCAACCGCGCCATGGTGCGCAGCGTTGACGTTTTTCCAGCGCCGTTGCGGCCGAGGAGTGCGAGGATTTCGCCCTCGCGGACATCGAGGCTGATCCCCTGCACGATGTAGCTCTCGCCGTAGTAGGCGTGGATGTCCCAGACGGAGAAGTAGGCCGGCTGCCCGCCCTGGTTGCGGACGGGCGCAACCGACGGGGCCTCCTGCGGTGCGGTTGTCTCGCTCATAGGTGCGCGCCTCCGAGATAGGCTTCCTGGACCTTCGGGTCGCCTTTAATCGCTTCAGGCTCACCTTCGACGATGACGTGCCCTTGCGAGAGCACGGAGATGCGATCGGCGAGCGAGAACACCACGTGCATGTCGTGCTCGATGACGACTTTCGTGATGTTGTGCTCTTTCCCGATGCGCTTCAGCAGATCGATCGTGTTGTTGGTGTCGGCGCGCGACATTCCGGCAGTTGGCTCATCAAGCAACAGCAGCTTCGGGTCTTGGACGAGGCACATCGCAAGCTCGAGCCGGCGCTTGTCTCCGCGCGACAGAGAGCCAGAAAGCGAGCCTGCCTTGTCTGCAAGGCCGACGCTCTCCAGCATCGCCTCTGCCTTTTCGATGACATCGCCGTGCCCGTCGACGCGTGACCAGGCCTGGAAGCTGAACGCACCATCCCGCGTCGCAAGAGCCGGGATCATGATGTTTTCGAGCAGTGTCAGGTCGGTGAAAATTTCCGGCGTCTGGAAGACGCGGGCGACACCCATCTGGTTGATGTCCGGCGGCTTGCGGCCAAGCAACGACTTGTCGCCATCGAAAATGACCGTGCCGGTGTCGGGGATCAAACGGCCGACGATGGCGTTGAGCAGCGTCGACTTGCCGGCCCCGTTCGGCCCGATGATGGCGTGGACCGTGCCTTGCGTCACCTTGAGGTTGACATCGTCCAGCGCCTTCAGCCCGCCGAACGCTTTGTTGACGCCCGACACTTCGAGAATGTTGCTCATCGTGCCCTACTCCGCCGGCTGCGCGTTGGCTGCGTCCGGCCGGGCCTGATCGCGCTTCTTGCGCGACGAGAACACCGAGCCGATCCGGCGCGTGCCTTCCATCAGGCCGCCCGGCAGGAAGATGACGACCAGCATGAACAGAAGCCCGAGCGTCAGATGCCAGCCCTTGCCGACGAACGGGTAGATCACGGCGACGAAGAAGTCGCTGACGCCGTCCGGCATCCACGAAAACCAGCCTTCGAGGATGAACTTGTTAATCTTGGAGACGATGTTCTCCATGTACTTGATGAGGCCTGCACCAAGCACAGGGCCGAGCAGCGTCCCGGCACCGCCCAGGATTGTCATCAAGACGACCTCGCCTGACGCGGTCCAGAACATGCGTTCCGCCCCCGCCTGCGTGTCCATCGCGACCATCAAGCCGCCCGCGAGGCCGGCGTACATGCCTGAGATCACGAAGGCTGCGAGCGTGTAGGGCCGCGTGCTGACGCCAGTGTAGCCGAGCCGGCTCTGGTTCGATTTAACCGCCTGCAACATCAGACCAAACGGCGAGCGGAAGATGCGGATCGAGATGTAGAACGCGATCAGCATCATGAACGCAGCGACGTAGTAGCCGACGTTAAACGTGAACTCCCACCCGCCGATGTAGAGGATCTCGGTCGCGCTCATGTCGAAACCGAAGAGGTTGGCGCGCGCGACTTCGCCTGAACCCAGTGCGCTGTCGAGGATGCGCGGATCGCTTGTCTTCGGCTGTAGCCCGGTTTCACCGCCCGTGATCGGCGTCAGCACCGAATAGGCAAGCGCATAAGACATCTGCGCAAAGGCGAGCGTCAGGATGGAAAAGTAAATGCCGGACCGGCGCAGCGAGATGTAGCCGACGGCGAGACTGAACAAGCCTGCCACCACGATGCTGAGTGCAATCGCCGGGATGATGTTCATCGTCAAAAGCTTCATCATCCAGATCGCGGCATAGGACCCGGCGCCGAGAAACGCCGCATGGCCGAAACTCAGGTAGCCGGTGAGGCCGAACAGGATGTTGAAGCCGATCGCGAAGATCCCGAAGATGACGAACCGCTGCATCAGGTCGGGGTAGCCAGCGTTGAACTGCGCAAGCGCTGAGTTGACCGGGAACGGGTTCAAAAGGAACGGCGCCAGGATTGTCAGAATGGCGACAAAGACCAGGAGGCGGGCGTCCGCCTTATCTAGCGAGAACATGGCTTAGTCCTCCATCACGCCAGCGCGGCCCATGAGCCCGCGCGGCCGGGTCAGCAGGACGATTATGGCGACGAGATACAAAATGACCTGGTTGATGCCCGGCAGGTAGTAGAGCACGTCGCGCATCGAGGCGAAGCTCTCGAGGATGCCGAGCAGAAAGCCTGCGAGCACGGCGCCGACAAGCGAGCCCATGCCGCCGACGACGACCACGACGAAGCTCAGGACGAGGAAGTCCATGCCCATGTGGTAGTTCGGCGAGTTGATTGGTGCGTACATGACGCCCGCAAGCCCTGCGACGGCGGCTGCGAGCCCAAACATGATGGTGAACCGACGGTCGATGTTGATGCCGAGCACGCCGACGGTCTCGCGGTCAGCCATGCCGGCCCTGACGACCATCCCGAATGTCGTGAACTGCAGGAAGGCGAACACGCCGGCGAGGATCACGCAGGCGAAGACGAAATAGACGAGGCGCCAGTAGGGATAGATGATGACGTTCGGGTCGAAGCCGATCATGGCGCCGAAGTCGAAGGAGCCTGCAAAGGCGGCCGGTGCCGGCGTCGGGATCGGGTTCGCGCCGTAGAAGTACTTGATGATCTCTTGCAGGACGATGGCGAGGCCGAACGTCACGAGGATCTGGTCGGCGTGCGGGCGCTTATAGAAGTGACGGATGAGCCCGCGCTCCATCAGGACGCCGAGCAGCATCATGATTGGGATCGTCACGATAATGGCGATGGGAACGGACCAGTCGATGATGGTCGCGGCCGCCCCCTCCCCAACCAGGCCTTGGATATAGGGCACATCGACTTTGAGCGGGTTGCCGAGGAAGTCCGTCCGGCTCTCGTCGACGACTTGATAGGAAAGCGTGAGCACGCGGCTCAGAGTGACAGCGCAGAACGCGCCGATCATAAACAGCGCACCGTGCGCGAAGTTCACGACGCCAAGCGTGCCGAAGATCAGCGTGAGACCAAGCGCGATCAGGGCGTATGCCGACCCCTTGTCGAGCCCGTTCAGCACTTGAAGAATTAAGGCTTCCATATCGGATTTCCATCGCGTCGCCCGGGGCTGCGAACAGCACGGCGAGGAAACCGGCGCACCCGCCGGTAAAGGAGATGGGGCGGCGCGTTGAAGCGCCGCCCCGTCAATCAGACCGGCCGCTTATGCGCCGGCGTTGCACTTTCCGATCGGCACCGGATTGCCCTGCGCATCCCGCATCTGCGGGTGATCCGGGGCGTAGGTGACCTTGTCGACCGGCGTCACTTCAACGATCTCGAGAAGGTCGAAGTCCGATGTCGGCTTCTCTTTACCCTTCACGACGAGAACGTCCTTGAAGCACTGGTGGTCTTCGGCGCGGTACAGCGTCTTGCCATTGCCGAGGCCGTCGAACTCGAAGCCTTCGAGCGCTTCGACGACACCGCATGGGTTGAACGTGCCGGCACGCTCGACGGCATCTGCGTACAGCAGTGCTTGGACGTAGCAGGTGTGGGCTGCCTGTGACGGCGGGAAGCCGTACTTCTGGCCGAAAGACTTCACGAATGCCTTCGAGCCTTCGTCCGTCAGCGACCAGTGCCAGTTCGTCGAACCAAAGATGCCCTTCACGTTGGCGCCGGCACCCTTCGCCATGAGGCGTGAGTAGAGCGGGACAACGATCTGGAAGTCTTTGCCGTTCACCTGCTTACCGCGCAGGCCGAACTGGACGGCGTTGGTCAACGAGTTGACCATGTTGTTGCCGTAGTGGTTCAGGACGAGCACGTCTGCGCCCGATTGAAGAACCGGCGCGATGTAGGACGAGAAGTCCGTTTGCGTCAGCGGCGTTTTAACCGCGGCAACCGTCTCCCAGCCCATCGACTCAGTCGATTCTTTGACGGCCTGCTCGGTCGTGTAGCCCCAGTTGTAGTCAGCCGTCAGGTGGTAGGCCTTGCGGTCCTTGCCGTAGGCCTTGGCGAGCACTGGCGCGAGCGCGGCACCCGACATGTACGAGTTAAAGAAGTGACGGAAGCCGTTCGCCTTCTTGTCCTTACCCGTTGTGTCGTTGGAGTGCGTCAGGCCAGCCATGAAGATGATGCCGGCTTCCTGGCAAAGCGCCTGGACGGCCACAGCAACACCCGACGACGAGCCGCCGGTGATCATGACCGCGCCGTCCTTCTCGATCATCGAGCGGGCGGATGCGCGGGCTGCGTCTGACTTCGTCTGCGTATCACCGGTGACGTAGGCGACCTTCTTGCCGAGGATGCCGTTGCCTTTGAGCGCCTTCGACGAGAACGTCTTCATCATGCCGCCGTCGCCGCCACCGTTGAGGTGTTCGACAGCCAGCTCATAAGCGCGCAGCTCGTCAGCGCCCTCGTCGGCGTAAGGCCCACTCTGCGGCACGTTAAAGCCGAGCGTGACTTCAGACTTGTTCTTAGGATCGTTCACGAACGCCTGGGCGCTCGATGTAAACATCATCGGTGCGCCACCGGCGACCGTGAATGCGGCGGCACCGGCGCCGCCCTTCAGCACGCCGCGCCGCGACGCTTCCGACGGAATCTTCTTGGTCAATTGTTCCTCCCGAACCCCATAGGTTCGTTGCGTTTCTACCCGTCCCGCACTTCTTTCGCGTGCTGGGAGATGTGCTCACGGCCTCGACGTGCCGAGGCTGCGACCAAATGGAGCGTGTGGCTTGACCGGGTCAATTGAACCAACGGTGCAGCGCCAGCGAGTGATCCGGCTAACGCTGCTGAATTTTCGGTCGCCACATACCCCGACCGGCCGCAGCTCGGGCGATCGGGCGTTTATAGTTAGTGCGGGCTCGACGGATGAGTTAAGGCGAATTGATGAGTGAATTTCGACATCGCTGGTCCGCCCGGCGCCAGGCGCTTCGCCGATCCATTGAAGGTGATGCCTGTCTCTTTCCTGCATCCGTGCATGACCCGCTGTCGGCGCGCATCGCAGAAGACATCGGCTTTGAAGTCGGCATGTACGCCGGTAGCCAAGCCTCGCTCGCGGTCCTCGGCGCACCCGACTACATCCTGCTGACGCTCACTGAGTTTGCCGAACAGGCCCATCGGATCGCACGCGCAAGCGCGTTGCCGCTGATGGCCGACGCCGATCATGGCTACGGCAATGCGCTCAACGTCGCGCGCACAGTGGAAGAACTTGAGACGGCCGGCATCGCAGGCTTGTCGATTGAAGATACAGTCCTGCCTGAGACGCATGGCTCAGCGGGCCATGCGTCTCTTGCATCGCTCGATGAAGGACTGGGCCGCGTCCGCGCAGCGCTTGACGCCCGCACCGACCCGGACCTCGTCATCGCGGCCCGGACCAGCGCGCCCTCCGTCACCGACATCGATGATGCCATCACGCGCATGCAAGCCTACGAAGCGGCCGGTGCCGACATGCTGTTTCTGATCGGGATTAAAACGCGCGCGGACCTCGAACGGGTCGCCGCGGCGACATCGGCGCCCCTCATGCTCGGCGGCGTACCGGCCGAGATGCGCGACGCAGCTTATCTAGGAAACCAACGCGTGCGGATCTGCCTTTACGGCCATCACACACTCGCGGCCTCCGTCAGCGCAATGGAAGCCGCGATGCAGGCGATCCGTGATGGCACGCCGCCTGCAGAACTTGAACGCATCGCGGACACAGAGACGATGGACCGCCTAATGCGCCGGGCCGACTACGACGCGAAGCGCAAGCGATACCTCTAGGCCGGCCCCGCGCCGCTTCAGACGCTGTCGGTCGCGCGGACCTCGGTTACGCGCGATCAGATCAGGTTCCCATACGATCACCTGATCTGGTCAAGCATCGTTCTGGTCCGGTCGTCCCACCGAACCCGGCTGAGCCTTAGCAGTCGCCCGTCCGCCGGCATCGGCGCATGCGCCGCCTCATGCGTTCCCGGATGCGCTCGCGCACCGACAAGCCATCGTCGACGCCATCTTCGTAGCCGTCGCGATCACCGGCGCGTTGCCCACGCCGCCAGCCGACCGGGTAAAACTGCCGGTAAGCCGCGCGATAGCCTCTCAAGTACGACCCGCTCGTGTTGTTCCGACCCTGACGGGTTGAGTAACCGCTTGAGGCGCCATCCTCGAAGCCTTCGCTGTAAGACTCTTTGTAGGCCCCTTTATACCCGTCGTTGTAGCCATGCCTCAGACCTGCCCGCCGGCCGGCGCTGAAGCCGCGGTTGTAGGATGCGTCGGCCGTCGTCGGATAAAGCGCGACGGGGCTTGCGACGGCGACAGACATAATGGCGGGGCCAATCATGCGTTGAAGGAACCTGCGCCGGTCTAGTGGGTCTGCTGGCGAATGGTCGTCCACGGAGTGCCTCAATCTTTCGTTGCCGAGTTATCATCGCGGAGGTGCTTAGCATGCTGAAATTCTGTTGTTAGCCTGTTTTTTCGCCCCTTACCCCTTGGGCGAAGGAAAGCGGTTAAGCGCTTCCCGCAGGCACCAGCGCGCGCGATGATGCGGCGTCTGCGCCGCGAAAGGCCCCTACATCATGACCAACACCACTCCATTCCCGTCTCGCTCATCGTGGCTCGAACTGCACGACGAAACCGATCCGGCAGCGCCTGCCAAAGCGCTGCACGATGAAAGCCGCGAGCGCCTCGGCTACGTCCGCAACTTCCTGAAGTTGCCGATTGAGGCCGACCGGCTTTCGATGTTTCAGGGCTACGTGAACCGCCTGATGCGCGGCGATGATTGCCAGCTTTCCGGTCAGGAGCGAGAACTTACCGCGCTGATCGTTTCACTCGAGAACCGATGCGAACCCTGCGTGATCACGCACGCCGGCGCGCTTGAAGCGCACGGCATGGCGAAGCGGACGGTCGACCTGCTGCTGGTCAACTGGAAGCGCGCGCCGCTCGACGATCGCATGACGGCGCTGGCGCAGTACGCCTCCGACCTCACCGTCGATCCGGGCGCAATCGAAACCGACGACCTCGAAGACCTGCGCGAGGCGGGCCTGACCGAGCTTGAAATCCTGGAGGCAGCCCAGATCATTGCGATCTTCAACGCGACGAACCGTTTGAACTCTGGCCTCGGCATCAAGGTCGACGAAGGCGCGCACGACGTATTCCGGAGATAACGAGGCGACGCGCGCGCTGAGGCAACGGCGTTGGTCGCGCCGTCCGCGGTGACGATTGGAAGTGGAGGTCTGGAGCGCAACAGCATGGCGGATGACGTCGGTGCTCTGCCTATGGCGCCCCCATACTCTGTTCCCTCACGCCCTTCTCGCCAATCACGCACTCTCGACCTGTTGTGAGATGCGCGGCAGCCGTGGTCCGCGTAAATCGGACGCCAACATCCTTGCCAATCGTCCACAACAAGGCCGCCCATGCCGCTCCGCCCCTTGCTCGCATTCGCGCTGACGCTCGCCGCCACCACGCTCACGCCGCCAACAGCATCAGCCAAACCGCTAGATCGCTACACGAACACCGGTGCTGACCGTCTCGTGATCCGGGGCTTCGATACGACAGCCTACGCGCAGGTCGGCAAACCGGTGCGCGGACGGGCAGCCCACAAGGTCGTATGGAAAGGCGCGACGTGGTGGTTTCGCACACGCGCCGCCTCCGCGGCCTTCAACAAGAACCCTGACGCTTACGCGCCTCAGTTTGGCGCGTACTGCACCGGCGGCCTCAGCCAGCGCCACGTGATCGCCGGCAACCCGCGCACCTGGCGGCGGCATAAGGGCAAGGTCTACCTGTTCTACCAACGCGCCGGCGCGGTCCGCTTCGACAAAGACCCCGAAGGCACGATCGCCAAAGCCCGCGCCTACTGGAACACGCTCAGCGTCAAAGACCGCTGATGCGATTTTTTTGGGGCCCGTCTACGCTTCCGCTAGCAGTTTCTTTGCCCGTCTACGCTTCCGCTAGACGGCGCTTAGAATCCGCGACGAAACGCGTCGCGCGATCCGCAGGCCGGATGGCCTGCTCCTGGCGCGGTGCTCACGCTCTGGGATTGGCAGCTGCTGCGGCTAACGCCCGCCGTAGCCGTCGTCGTCGAGGTTGAGGAGCGGGAAGGCTGAGTGAACGCCTGGCGCTGCGGCGACGAGCGGGGCGCCGAAGTGCAGGTAGGAGCGATCAAGCTCGCCGAACGACGTGACGCCGGTGAGGCCCAACGCAGTGACGATCTCGTTCTCGAGGATCTCGAGCATCCGGACGATGCCGTCGGCCCCTTCCGCCGCGAGCGCATAGCAGTAGAGGCGGCCAACGCCGGCAGCGGCACAGCCACTGGCGATCGCTTTCACGACGTCCGTCCCGCGGCTGACGGAGCCGTCCATCAGAACCGTCGCCCTGCCCTCGCAAACCTCGAGGATCTCCTGGACGACATCTGCGCTCCCGCGGCCATGATCGAGTTGCCGCCCGCCGTGGTTGGAGCAGTAGATCACGTCGACACCGTGCTCGATCGCGATCCTCGCATCCTCCGGCGTGCCAATCCCTTTCAAGGCGAACGGCACTTTGATCGATGGCCGAATGCGCGCGATGTCAGACCAGTTGAATGCCATTTGCGAGGTGATCATCGTCGGATCGGCATGACGCCACGACTTGATGAACCGCTTTGAGATGTCGCGCTCGCGGCGCGAGTAGTGCTGCGTGTCGACTGTGATGCAGAAGCCGTCGAAGCCGAGGTCCTGGCACTTGGCGATCTCGTTGTCGACGAAGTCCGCATCGCCGCGCACGTAGAGCTGATAGACCAGCGGCCCCGCGGTGGCCGCGCGCACAGCCTCCATGGTCTGCTGCGTGACCGAGGACATCATCATTGCGACACCAAACCGGCCGGCACCTTCTGCAACCGTCACCGCGCCGCCGTCAGCGAAACTCTCAAGCGACCCCACCGGCGCCAGGATCACCGGGAGCCGCACCCGCCGCCCAAACAACTCCGACGTCGCATCGACGTTTGAGACATCGCGCAAGACGCGCGGGCGCAGTGCAATGGCATCAAGGGAGGCGCGGTTTCGCGCGAGCGTCGTCTCGGTCTCGGTGCCGCCAACCAAGTAGTCCCAGATCTTCGGGCTGACGTTCATCTTTGCCGCTTTGATGAACTCGTGGAGGGTTAGGTATTCCGACGCGAGGCTCTTGTTGCTCAGCGTATCGCGTTCCCAGGTCTCAGCGGCTTGACGTTCCAGTGTCATCGATGGCGGTCCGGTCAGTTATCGTGTCGTGAAATACCAGCTTAGCAGACGGCGTCCGCCGGTGTCGCATCCCTGTCAGCGTGCAACCGATCCGCAGATCCAGCGTTGCAAGTCCGTTCCCCGGGGCCTATTCGTCACCGCTTGCTCTCTGGGCATCACATGCGCTGGAGGATGACGTGGCGGGGAAGAAGTATCCTGGGGTACAGCGGGTCGAAACGGAAGACGATCTGCGCAATGTCGTGTTTGTGGACGACATGGCCGAGATCGAGATTCCGATCGCGGCGTTCGACACATTGCCTCTGACAAACGCCGAACGGATCGACAGCGACCGGCTCCGCCGCGTCGAAGCGTCGATCCGCGCGCACGGCTACGACAACTTCGATCGCATCGTCGCGCGCATGGGTCGGCGCGGGCGGCTATCGATCGTCAACGGCGGCCATCGCCTGACGGCGGCTCGCAACGTCGCCCGCCAGTTCTGGCCAAACCTGTTCGGCGAGAAGGTCCGTACGATCCACATGTTTGTGTTCCGTACCGCCAACAGTGAGACCATGATCGGCGTGCCGGATGGCGCACCAGAACCGCCCGTTTCACATCCGACAGACTTTGACTACGACGGCGACAAAGAGCCGAGCGACTGGAACAAGAGCTAGACCGGGTCTGCTCCGGGCAGAGACGATTGGGCGTTCAAGCGCCGACAAACGCTTTGCGCGCATCTTGATATTCGCCAATCAGGTTCTGAGCGCGGGCGGCCGCCGGGACGATATCGTGGACGGCGCCGATGCCCTGGCCCGAGCCCCAGATGTCTTTCCAGCTCTTCGGCTTCGATGCGTCCCCGCCAAAGTTCATCTTCGTTGCGTCCGCATCCGGCAGCGCATTCGGGTCGAGACCCTGCGCGGCAATCGATGGCTTGAGGTAATTGCCCGGCACACCGGTAAAGTAGTTCGTGTAGACGATGTCGTCTGCCGCGCCGTCGACGATGGCCTGCTTGTAGCTGTCATCGGCGCGGGCTTCGTCCGTCGCGATGAAGGCCGACCCGACATAGGCGAGGTCAGCCCCCATCGCCTCGGCGGCCAGTACACCGCGGCCTGTTGCAATTGCGCCTGACAGCAGCAGCGGCCCATCGAACCACGCGCGGATTTCCTGGACGAGCGCGAACGGTGACAGCGCACCGGCATGCCCACCCGCACCGGCGGCAACGGCGATCAGGCCGTCGGCCCCTTTCTCAATCGCTTTCTTGGCAAAGCGGTTGTTGATGATGTCGTGCAGCGTGATGCCGCCATACGAGTGCGCGGCCTGGTTCACCTCTTCGCGCGCACCGAGCGACGTGATCATGATCGGCACCTTCCACTTCACGCAGATCTCAAGATCGCGCTGCAGCCGCGGGTTCGTCCGGTGGACAATCTGATTGACGGCGTAAGGTGCGGCGGGGCGATCGGGGTTGGCCTGGTTGTGCCGGTCGATCGCTTCGGTGATCTGGCGTAGCCATTGATCGAGCATCGGTGGCTCGCCATCGCCTTCGCGGGCATTGAGCGCGGGAAACGACCCGACGATCCCTGACGTGCACTGCGCGATAACGAGCGCCGGATTCGAAATGATGAACAGCGGCGCACCGACAATTGGTGCGGCTAGCGACTGCAAGACGGGCGGCAGGGCCATGGGCTCAATCCAGTCGAAAGGTGGTTTGCCGCGGGACCATGGCGCAGCCTTCAGCCGAGGACAACGGCCGCGATCGGCGCCCGCAGAACCCACGACGGATTTCCGCCACCGCTTGCGTTTAGGGGGTCAAGTCCGGAGGCGCCCATGAGCCAAGACGCACAACTCCATGCAATCCGCCGCTTCGGTCTTGGGCCAAGACCGGATGCGTTGCGCGACATCGGACGCGACCCGCGCGCCTATGTGCTCGCGCAGCTCGACCGGCCGGATGCGGCTGAGATCCGCGATGAAGCGCTGCCGCCAACACATGAAGTCCTGCAGTTCGAGCAGCGGCGAAACCAAAAGCGGCGCGCGCTTCGAAAGTCCGATGCGCCGGATGAGGAAGAGATCAAGCGGCTTCGGCCCGGCCCGATCCGGCGGCGCGTCTATCTCGAGGAGACTGCCGCGCGCGTGCATCAGGCCGTCACGACGGCAACTCCGTTTGTCGAGCGCCTTGTCCTGTTCTGGTCAAACCACTTTGCCGTCTCGGCGCGCAAAGGCATCGTGCGCGGTGTCGTCGGCGCGTTCGAGCGCGAGGCCATTCGCCCGCACGTCCTTGGCCGGTTTGCCGATCTGCTCCGCGCCGTCGAACAGCATCCGGCCATGCTTATCTATCTCGACAACCGGCGGAGCATGGGCGCCAACTCGCGGGCCGGTCAGCGACGCAGGCGCGGCCACAACGAAAACCTCGCACGCGAAATCCTTGAGTTGCATACGGTGACGGAGACGGCCGGCTACACGCAGGCCGACGTCACGAACTTCGCCAAGATCATCACCGGATGGTCGATCGCGCCGCACCGGCCAGACCGCGGCCGCGAAGGCGGCACCTTCCGGTTCCTCGCGCACATGCACGAGCCCGGTGACTTCGAAGTGCTTGGCACGACTTACGATCAGCGCGGCGTGCGCGCGGGCGAAGCTGTCCTCGAAGACCTTGCGCGTCATCCAGCAACAGCAGACCACATCGCGCGGAAGCTCGCCGTCCACTTTGTGTCCGACACGCCGCCTGCCGAACTGGTCGAAAAGCTGGCTGCGACATTCCGCGAGACCGACGGTGATCTTGCAGCCGTCTCGCGAGCGCTTGTCACGCACAAGGCCGCCTGGGCCGCACCGGCTGAGAAGGTGACGCCGCCATTTCCGTATCTCGTTGGCATCATGCGCGCGCTCGACCTGCAGCCGCGCCCGCGGGAGGTCGTCCGACTGTTGCGCACGCTGGGCCAGCCGCTTTGGGCACCGCCCACGCCGAAGGGATGGCCCGATGGCGACATGGATTGGGCTGGACCAGCGGCACTGCGCGAGCGGTTGCGGATCGCAGGCCGCGCCGCCCGGCGCGCACGCGGCGCCCCGCGACAAGATCCGCGCAGCTTTGCCGACGCGCTCTTCGGCCCGCACCTGACAGATCCGACGCGCATCGCAATCGCGCGCGCCGAGACCGTCGAGCAGGGGCTGCAGCTTCTGATCATGTCGCCTGAATTCCAGCGGAGGTAGACGCCATGTCCTGCCAAGAAGATCGCCTCCTGACCCGCCGCCGTGTCCTGCAAGTGGCAGCCGGCGGCGCCGCGCTCTCATTCTGGCCGTACGTGCCAGCGGTCGCCAAGTCAGCCGGTCGCGATCCGCGCTTGCTCGTCGTCGTCCTGCGCGGCGGCCTCGATGGCCTGAGCGTTGCGGTCCCGGTCGGCGACCCGGATTACCAACGGCTCCGGCGCGAACTCGCGTTGCCGAAGTCCGGTGAGGGTGCGGGCTTCGCGCTTGACGGCACGTTCGCGCTGCACCCGAGCATGGCGTTCCTGCGCAAGCTCTATGAACAGAAGCAGGCAACCGTTTTGCATGCCGTCGCGTCCCCCTATCGTGGGCGCTCGCACTTCGATGGCCAGGACGTGCTGGAGAGCGGCCTGGGTGGCGTCGGCGCAGTCAAGGACGGCTGGCTCAATCGCGCGCTGACGAAACTGCCGGATGCCGGCCGCGTCACGCCGCAGAAGGGCCTATCGATCGGCGCGGTCACTCCGCTCATCATGCGCGGCCCGGCCGATGTCGTGACCTGGACCCCGCCTGCCTACCGCCACATCGACATTGACCCCGCAACCGTCGAGCGGCTGCAAGATCTCTACGCACAGACCGACCCTGAACTCGGCCAAGCGCTCGCCGACGGTGTCGAACTCGACCGGGTCGCAGGACCTGGCAGCGGCGCGGCGATGGCATCCGGGGACCAGATGATGAGCGAGCCGTCGATGATGGGGATGCAGGACGCTGCTGCGAGACCCGCGCCCAAGAAACGCGGCGGCCGGCGCTATGCGAGCTTCATCGACACGGCAGCGCGCGCGGCCAAGTTCCTCTCAAGCGCCGATGGTCCAAGGGTGGGCGTCCTGAGCTACAGCGGCTGGGACACGCACTTTAATGAGGGCGTCCTAAACGGGCAGCTCGCCAACAAGCTCGGCGGGCTCGATGCCGCGATCAAGGCGCTGCACGACGGACTCGGGCCTGCCTGGGATCAGTCGGTGATCTTGTTCGTCACCGAGTTTGGCCGGACGGCCGAGACGAACGGCACGCGCGGCACGGACCACGGCACGGCGACAATGGCGTTGATGACCGGCGGTGCCGTGCGCGGCGGCCGCGTGATCGCGGACTGGCCGGGCCTCAGCGAACGGTCGCTTTATGAAGGCCGCGACCTTGCGCCAACGCTCGATCTGCGCGCCGTCACGAAGGGTCTGCTGCAAGATCACCTCGGCATCCCCGCCGGTGCCCTTGCGCGCGACATCTTTCCAGACAGCGGCGCGCTTCGCCCAATGGCCGACCTGCTCGCCTGATCTCGCTTGCGTGTGCGACGCTGCATCGTTCGCGGCAGGCCATTGTGCTGAGCCCGATTGAGCTTTAGAGCCGCGATGTCAGCGCCGCGACGAACCGATCGATGTCGCGGGCATCGTTGTAGACGTGCGGCGAAACGCGGAGACGGCCAAGGCGCGCTGAGACGAACACGTTCTGCTGCGCGAGATCCTTCTCGAGCACCTGCGCCCGGTCAGGCTCGACGCTGAGGCTCAGGATATGCGGCGCGCGATGGACCCGCTGCGGCACGAGGGCATCGGGGAGCGCATTTGCCGCCCGGTCCGTGAGATCCCGTGTGTAGGCTTCGACGTGGGGTTGGCCAAGTGCCGTCACGTACTCGATCCCAACCGATGCCATCTCCATCGTCACGAAGTAGTCGCGCTGGCCCATGTCAAAGCGGCGCGCATCGGTGACGTGTGTCGTGTCCTGGAAGTACGTCGTCTCGTTCGACGTAATCCGGTGCCGGCCTGATACCGTCTGCTCAAGCGGAAGCCCGTCCTGGTGGCGTGGCGCGACGTAGAGGAATGCGCGGCCATAGGGCCCGAGCAGCCACTTGTATGTCGGGAACACCACGAAGTCGGGATCGAGCGATTGGACATCGAGCGGCAGCACGCCCGCGCCTTGTGTCGCGTCAATCGCGAGGCCTGCACCTGCCTGTTTGAGCGCCGCGGAGATGGCGCCGAGGTCGAGCGCGGCCCCATCAGCCCAATGCACCGATGAGATCGAGGCAAGTGCAACGGGATCGGCACCAGCCCGTGCGATCGCGTCCAAGACCGCCGACGTCCAGTCCCCATCGCCCGGCCGGCGGACCGTCTCGACACTGAACCCGGCATCGGCCGCCCGCGTTTGCCACTCAAGCACCGGAGAGGCGTGATCATCTTCAAGCACCAGCACACGGCTTCCGGCCGGCACGTCGAACAGCTTGGCAGCGGCCGCGAACCCGTAAGAGACAGACGGGATCAACGCGACATCGCGGGGGGCTGCACCAATGACGGCGGCGGCTGCGGCCCGCGCCCGCTCACAAACCACCTCCCGAAACTCCCGCCCGTAAAGCCAGGGGCGCGCCTTTCGCGTCACGCCCTCCTGCCCCGCTTCCTGGACTTTGACCGGCAGCGGACTGTAGGAGGCAGCGGTAAGGAAACTAACGTCGTCCGGCAGGTCGAACAGATGGCGCTGGCATGCGAGCATGAGACCGATCCTTTTGCGGGGCGCCGCGACCGTATCGCGCGGGCCTCGAGGCAGCAATCGCGCTGGCGGTGGTCCGGCGCGCCCCGGAGAAAGGATCAACGCTGATGGCAAGGTTTGTGCGCTATGCCGGAGTGCTCGTCTGGGTCTGCATCGGCATCGGTCTGGTTTATGCCGCAGTGACGCTTGGCGACGGATCAGACCTGACGCCGGAGCAACAGGCAGCGCGCTCCGACCTCGACCGCACGCTGCCGTACCTCTTGTTCGGCGGTGGCGCGATCGCAGCGTTTGCGTATGCCGCCTACATCTATTTCGCGCGGCAGATGTACGGCGCGCCGGGGTACGGTTCAGCCGCGGGCACGCAAGCAGTCCCGGCAGCTCCTGGTTCGGTATCAGGTTCAGCAGCCGATTTTCAGCCAGAGGCCATGCCGTCAGGTTTCGAGGCAGACTTCGACGACAAGCTCTTGAAGCTTTCCGGCTTTGGCATCGAAGTGACGGACCGAACCGACGGGGCGACCGTCAGGCCCGGCACACCAGCAGCCGCGGCTCTGGCAGCTGAGGTTTGGCGCAGCATCGAATGGTTCCGACAGGTCTTTGACAACGCGGGTCACGATCGCGCACCGCCGGGCGACATTCTCCTGGTCGTCAACGGGGACAGCGAACGGTTTGCCGCCACGAACATCCTGACGCTTCCGGGCGACAGTGGCTACGACGCAGGCGTCTATGCGCAGATGGCCCGCGACCTCTTCGGCTTTGCCGGGCTCGCCAGCGAGGCTGAGGCGACCGAGACGCCAGCGGGTGATGACCGGCGGAAGCTCAATTGGCAGGTCAAGGGCCAAAGCGGTGAGGTTGAGATCGACACGGCCGGCAAGGTAACCGACATGGCGGGACCGGCTGCCATCGCGCGGGCGATAAAAGATGTGACCGGCGGCGCGACGCGGCTTGCAGTCATCCAGGAGGATTTCAACATCCGCGTCGTCAAGCTCGGCGAAACGCGGTTGCAGGCGCTCGCAGACTTCTTTGCGGACCAAGATGTTTACTGGCTCGATGGGTAGTCGTCGCACCCGCTTTGCAGGCGCGGCAACGGCCCGTTAGGGTGCAGGTTCTTGTTCGGCGGATGTAAGGCGAGCCTGCCCCGTGACTTCCCTTCCCTCAGATGTGAACGCCACGCGCGAGCTGCTCGCCAAGGGCGGCTACCTTGCCGACGATGCAATCGCAACGAGCGTTTATCTCGCTCTGAAACTTGGCCGCCCGCTGCTGCTTGAAGGCGAAGCCGGTGTCGGCAAGACCGAGATCGCGCGCGTGATGGCCGAGACGCTCGGTCGCGAACTCGTCCGGCTGCAATGCTATGAAGGCCTCGACCTCGCAACGGCCGCCTATGACTGGAACTACACCCGGCAGCTTTTGCATATGCGCGCCGCAGAAGCGTCCGGCGAAGCGCGCGATGCGAAGTCCCTTGAGGCGGATGTCTTCAGTCAGGAGTATCTGCTCGCGCGGCCGCTGCTTCGTGCGCTCGAGCTTGCCCGCGCCGGCACGCCGCCGGTTCTGCTGATCGATGAACTGGACCGCGCTGACGAACCGTTCGAAGCGTTTCTGCTCGAGCTGTTGGCCGACTTCCAGATTACGATCCCTGAACTCGGCACTGTCCGCGCAGAGCAGCCGCCGATCACAATCCTGACCTCGAACCGGACGCGCGAAGTGCACGATGCCGTGCGCCGGCGCTGCTTCTATCTCTGGGTCGACTACCCGTCGGCGGAGCGCGAGCTTGCGATCCTGCGCCTGCGCGTCCCCGAAGCCTCCGACGCGCTGTCAGAACAGATCGTGGACTTCGTGCAAGGCATCCGCGAGATGGACCTTTATAAAAACCCGGGCATCGCAGAGACCATCAACTGGGCGCAGGCGCTCACTGCGCTCAATGCCGTAACCCTGAACCCGGAAGCCGTCGATTCAACGCTCGGCACGCTGCTCAAGTATCAGGACGACATCTCAAAGCTGCAGGGGTCAGAAGCCGCGCGCATCTTGCAGAACCTAAAGACCGACGCGCAGCAGGCCGCGTCGGACGCGTCGGCCTGAGGCGCTCGCCCAACCGCATGACCGCGCCTCAAAAATCGCAACCGCAGCAGCAGGCGCCGAAGGCCAACATCGCCATTGGCGCGGCCGACGGTGGCCTGATCGCCGAGAACATCGTGCACTTCGGCCGCCTCCTTCGCGCCTCCGGCCTCGCTGTCGGCCCAGACCGCATTCGGCTCGGCACGGAAGCTGTCATGGCCGTCGGCCTTGAAGATCCACGGAAACTCTACTGGGCGCTGCATGCAGCCTTCGTCCAGCGACGTGCCGACCGTGAGATCTTCAACCAGGCGTTCGTCATGTTCTGGAAGGACCCGGGCTACCTCGAACAGATGATGTCGCTTGTCGTCCCAAGCATGCGCGCGACCATTGAGAGCGATGACAAGGCTCTTTCGCGCCGCCTGTCGGAGAGCCTGTTTAAGCCACGCATGCCGGAAGCGCCAAAGGCCGACGACATGGTCGAAATCGACGCGCAAGGCACGTTTTCGCAGACCGATAGCTTCAACCAAAAAGACTTCGAAGACATGAGCGCGGAGGAGCTGGCGCGCGCGCGGCGGACGATCTCCGGCCTCGTGCTGCCGTTCGATCAACTCCGAACCCGCCGCTTTCAGCCATCACCGCGGGGCCGGCTCGACCTTCGTGCCATCGCGCGCAACTCGGCCCGGCGCGGGCCGGACGACATTCGCCCGATTTGGAAGCGCCAGCGCGTCCGCCGCCCGCCCCTCGTGATTCTCGCCGACATCTCGGGCAGCATGGATACTTACGCCCGCATCCTCCTGCACTTTGTCCACGCACTCACCAACGACCGCGATCGCGTCTCAGTCTTTCTGTTTGCCATCCGCCTGACGAACATCACCAAGGCGCTGCGCGGCCGCGACCCTGACGTTGCGATTTCTGAGGTCGGCCGCGATGTCACGGACTGGTCGGGCGGCACACGGATCGGCACCGCGCTCGACGACTTCAACCGCGATTGGGCGCGGCGTGTGCTGGGCCAGAACGCAACCGTCCTGCTGATCACCGACGGCCTCGACCGCGAAGGCGGCGCCGGCATCGAGAGCGCGGCACGCAGACTGTCAGCGAACGCCCGGCGGATCATCTGGTTGAACCCGCTAAAGCGCTATGAAGGCTATGAGCCGATCGCTTCGGGCGCGGCGGCGCTCGCGAGCTACGTTCACGAGCAGCGCCCCTGCCACAACCTCGCAAGCCTCGCTGAACTTGGCCGCGCACTCGGCCGCCGATAAGCAGCACTCTGCATGTTTTGAAACCGTCGTGGCGGCGTCAATCGGCTTTCCCGTCCCGTCATCGATTGTTATCGAATGGCGCAGTACGATTGACCACACCGGCCGTCTCCGCTCGCCCGAGATCAGTTCAGGTTCACGCTTACCCATCTGATCCAGTCTCGTGTCTTCGTTCTGCGCTGCATCCTTCGGTGAGGCGTCGCCGCCGAACCCGGATGCGCTCTCGCCGCCAGCCCTGGAGCCTCATGCATGACCGATCCGATCCGCCTTGCTGTCAGCGGAGCCGGCTATTTCGCGCGGTTTCACTACGACGCGTGGAGCCGGATCTTTGATGTCGAGATGGTCGGCTGCGCGGACCAGCGGCTCGAGGTGGCCAAGGAGGTCGCTGAATTCTTTGAGGTGCCGGCTGCGTTCGCGAGCCTCGAGGAACTGCTCGACGAAACGAAGCCTGACCTCGTCGACATCATCACACCGCCCGAGACGCACGCGGCCGCCATCGAGGCTGCCTGCCAACGCGGCGTCGATGTCATCTGCCAGAAGCCGTTCTGCACGAGCCTTGAAGAGGCCGAGCAAACGGTCAAACGCGCAGCCGAAGCCGGCATCACGCTCATCGTCCACGAGAACTTCCGCTTTCAACCCTGGTATCAGGAGATCAAGCGGCGGGTTGAGCAGGGCACGCTGGGCGACGTCTATGGCGCGACCTTCCGGCTGCGGCCCGGCGACGGCCAGGGTGACGACGCCTACCTATCGCGCCAGCCGTACTTCCAGACGATGCCGCGGTTCCTCGTGCGCGAGACCGCGATCCACCTGATCGACACCTTCCGGTACCTCTTCGGCGAGGTCACCGACGTCTACGCAGACCTCCGCCGACTGAACCCGGCAATCAAAGGAGAAGACGCAGGCGTCGTCGTCTTCGGATTTCAAGGCGGCATCCACGCCGTCTTCGATGGCAACCGGCTCGTTGATCATCCGGCAAGCAACCACCGCCTGACGATGGGCGAGTTCCTGGTCGAAGGCAGCAGCGGCGTCCTGCAACTGACCGGTGATGGGTCGCTGACCCGGCGCGCAAAGGGCGATCGCACAAGTCACCCAATCACGTATGCGTGGCGCGATCAGGCGTTTGGCGGCGACTGCGTTTTCAAGCTGCAGCGCGCGCTGATCGATGCGCGGCTGGCTGGCGAGCCATTCGTCAACACGGCAGATGCGTATCTGACCAACCTGCGGATCGAGGACGCGATCTACCGCTCAGCGGAAGAAGGCCGGCGCATCGATCTTTGAGGCGCCAAAGCGACCCTTTCAGACATCTGGAGGCGAAGCCGCGACCGGCACGTTGGACGTGATCCGCTCGCCGGGCTTCGGCGCGCCGGCGCCGGGGTAGGTCGGCAGCCCGCCCTTCCGCCGCCGCTCGGTGCTCGGGGTATGCCCGAAGTGCTCACTGTAGCTCTTTGAAAAGTGCGAGGCGGAGACGAAGCCGCACGCCATGGCGACCGAAAGGATCGGCATGCTCGTCTGCTGCAGTAAAAACCGTGCGTGGCTGAGGCGGACAATCAGATAGTGCCGGGTCGGCGAATGGCCGAGGTATTTCGCAAACAGCCGTTCGAGTTGCCGCGTCGAGACACCGGCATGGCTTGCGAGTTCGGCGCACGACAGCGGCGTCTCGATTGTCTCCTCCATGCGGGCCACCACCTGGAGTAGCTTTGGATGCGCAACGCCAAGCCGCGATCGGAGATCCATGCGCTGGCGTTCACCGGACTCGCGCACACGGTGATGGACGAGTTGGTCCGTGATGACGGAGACCAGTTCGCGGCCATGATCGCGGCCAACGATCGTCAGCATCAGGTCCGCGGCCGCCGTCCCGCCAGCGCACGTAAACCGATTGCGGTCGATTTCAAACAGCTCCTGCGTCACATCGAGATCCGGATGATCGGCGACGAGGCTCGGGTGATACTCCCAGTGAATGGTCACGCGGTGCCCGTCGACGAGGCCCGCTTTGGCGAGCAGCTTCGTGCCCGTGCACACCGCGCCAACCGTTGCGCCGCGCGACGCCAGCCGGCGAAGCGCACTCACCATCTGTTTCTCGACCTCCGCATGATGCTCGAACACCATGCCGGAGACGGTAACCGCGGCGTCCAATTGTTCCGCGTCCCGAAAGCTCGCATCGGCGGCCACCGCGACACCGGCTGACGATTCAACCGGCGCGCCATCAATCGAATAGAGAATGTAGCTATAGAGCTCACGCCCGGCCGCGCGATTGGCAAGCCGCAGCGGCTCTAACGCGGACGTCATCGCCATAAGCGAGAACTTCGGGACCAGGAAAAAGCCGTAGACCTGCGGGCGGCTGCGATCGGCCGGTCCGGTCAGCGTTACGGGCTCGATTTCGATGTCGGCCACAGCAAAATCCGCGTCGCCTGAGTGCCTTTGATCGCGCATCCTTAGCGGCGGCGTTTCGCGTTGCAATGGGAATTGTTGCGTCCTTAGACGGAATTTCGTTGCGGAAAGTCGTTTTCTGTTGAGAGGCGATCGCCGGCATCAGGGCGCGCTTAAGCCCGGGCTGCGATCTCCGTCGCAAGGTCGCCGTAGCCGACCGGCCGGTGCTCATAAGCGAGGCCCAGTCGATCAGCCGCCGCCTCAGCCCGCTGAACAAGGTCTGCGTCGGCTGCCTGAGACAGGTAAATGAGCCGCTTGTAATGCGCGAAGTATGCATCGCGCAGGTCAGGGTGCTGGTCGAGGCCAAGCCCGCGCCAGACCAGCGCCTCGAAGTGGCGCGCGAGAAAGTCCGTCAGGTAAAACGCATCGAAGTCATCGAGGCCTGACGCTTCAAATGCTTCGGCGCCTGAGAAGAACGCGTAGCAATGCGGCCCGGGCAAGCGGTCGATACCGGCCTCGCTCAGCACGCGATCAAGCGCGCCTGCGGTCCCGCATTCGGCATAGGCGACGAAGATCTCGTCGTAGTGCGGACGGGCCTCATCAATGAGCCGGGCGACGGCTGGGGCGATCCGCTCGGGCCGGTTGTGAAACGTTGCCGGCACGGCGCGCAGGTCGAACGTGTCGATCGCGTTCGCGGCCAGCACAGCCTGGATCTCGCGGACCAGCGCGCCGCAAGCAATGATCAGTTTCGGTCGCCGCGGGGGGCGCATGCGCCGCGCCCCTGGAGCGTCGGCTGCCATCTGATTTCAGCCCACGGCCATTTGATTGTGCTTCCGCTTCATCAGGTCCTTGGCAAGCTCGACCGAGACCGCCGCGTCGCGGCCGTAAGCGTCGGCGCCAATCGCATCGGCGAACTCTTCGTTGAGCGGCGCGCCACCGACCATCACGATGTAGTCGTCGCGCCGGCCCTTCGCCTTCAGCTCGTCGATCACCGTTTTCATGTAGGGCATCGTCGTCGTCAGCAGCGCCGACATGCCGAGGATATCCGGCTTATGCTCGTCGAGCGCTGCGAAGTAATCCTCGACCGAGTTGTTGATCCCGATGTCGACCACTTCGAAGCCGGCGCCTTCCATCATCATGCCGACGAGGTTTTTGCCGATGTCGTGGATGTCGCCTTTGACGGTACCGATCACGATGGTGCCCTGTCGCGGCGCACCGCTTTCGGCGAGGAGCGGCCGCAGAATGCCCATACCGGACTTCATCGCATTCGCTGCCAGCAGCACTTCCGGCACGAAGAGAATGCCGTCGCGGAAGTCGATCCCGACGATCCGCATGCCTTCGACGAGCGCCTCGGTCAGGACCTTGTAAGGCGCCCATCCGCGTTCGAGCAGGATGTTGACGCCTTCCTCGATCTCTTCCTTGAGGCCGTCGTAGAGATCCTGGTGCATCTGCTCGACAAGATCAGCGTCGTTCAGTTCGCTCAGGATGATGTCGTCTTCGTCGCCACCGTCGGACATCCGGGCCTCCCACAATCCGATCCCCCAGCATCGACTTCAGACGTTGATTTTCCGTTCTTGCTGTCTTGAGACCGACATCGTGGGCGGCGGGCTCGACCTGTCGACGATCGGCGAGGGCTCAGCCGGACGGGCGGCGGCGGCGGCGGCTGCGCGTCTTCTCGTGCGCTTCGGACGCCGGGTCCGCAGGCGGCGAGACCAGCGGGCCGGTTGCAGCCGTGATCGTCTCAAGCGCCGGCGGGTCGGTCCGTTCGTGCGCTTCAAGTGCGGCGCGCATCGCGTCCAGATGACGGGCCGTGGTCCCGCAACAGCCGCCGACGATGGTGGCGCCGGTGTCGAGGGCGAGGCCGGCATAGCGGGCCATCAGCTCCGGCGATCCCGAGTAGTGGACGCTGTCGCCGCGGATCTCCGGCACCCCGGCATTGGCTTTCGATATGACGGGAATGTCGCCCGCCGCCGCGGTCAGACCCTGCAGCGCCAGTAGCGTATCGGAGGCGCCGACCCCACAGTTCGCACCGATTGCGACCGGCGGCACCTCAAGACCCGCCATCGCCTCGGCAAACGCTTCCGGCGGCAGACCCATCATCGTGCGGCCGGCCGTGTCGAAGCTCGCCGTCACCGTGTAGGGCATGTCGGCGGCGATCGCTGCCTCCGCAGCCGCCGCGATCTCGTCGGCCGAAGACATCGTCTCAATCCAGATGACGTCCGCCCCGCCGGCCTTCAGCCCCGCGATCTGCTCGGCGAAGACCGCCCGCGCGTCGCCCTTCGTCAGCGGCCCGAGCGGCACCAGCAGATCGCCCGTCGGGCCAACGGAACCGGCGATCACGACCGGGCGGTCTGCGTCCTCCGTGGCCGACCGGGCAAGCTCGGCCGCGCGCTGATTGAGCTCGCCAACCCGGTCTTCCGCCTTGTGCAGCATCAGGCGCCGGGCATTCGCCCCGAACGTGTTGGTGAGAATGATGTCGGCGCCAGCTTCGACGAACGACCGGTGCAAGCCGATGATCTTGTCTGGCTCCTCGTCGCACCAAAGCTCCGGCGCATCGCCCGAGGTCAGGCCGACATCAAAGAGGTTGGTGCCTGTCGCGCCATCCGCGAGCAGCCACGCCCGCGCCGCCAAAAGCTCCTGAAGCATGTCGTCAGCCCGCCCTTAACCTTGAAATCCACGCCCGGTCTTCAGCCTTAACCCGTCCTTGCGATTCGTCTCAGCCGGGCTCATCTCGCCACGACGTGACCGGATCGCGATCGGATCAGTCGCCGAAGCGTCATCAAAAGTCGCAGCGCGACAACCGGAATTAAGTGAGAGGGCGCACTCTCTATCTCATCACATGGCAGCGGAGGCCGCTTTGGCCCAACGCACGATTATCTACTGGCGCGATATCCCGGCTCAGGTCGTCATCAAGCGCGGCCGGAAATCCGAAAAGCGCGAGCTGCCGGAGGTCTTTCAGCAGGCCATCGATCAGGCGGCCATGGTGGCGGGCGCGAAGGAGTCAGACGCGTACCTCGCGGAGTGGCGCCGCGGCGAGCCGGAACCGTTAGACGGCGCCGCCGACGCTGACCTTGCAGCCGCCGCTGATGCGGCCGCAGCCGACCTTGCAGCCGCCTACCCAAAAGACCGCCTTGTTGCCCTCGCCAAGTCCGGAGGCCATGACCATGCAAAAGCAGCCTGACGCCAAACCCACCCGGCTTGCCGCCTCCGTTGAAGTGACGCCGCGCCAGATCGAGAAAGATCCGGCCGTCCTTGAGCTGATCCCGCCGGCCACCAGAACCTACCTCGTGGATCTCGGCACGATGCAGGATGGCGAATGGGCAGCTGTCACCAAATCGCTGACGCGCGCCGGGCTCGAGCCGGTCCCGCACCTTGCAGCGCGGCGCCTCAAGAGTGCGGCCGCGCTCGAAAGCCGGCTCTCCGCCATGGTCAGTGAAGCCGGCATTCGCGACGTCCTGCTGATTGCCGGAGGCGCAGGCGCGCCTGAAGGCCCGTTCGGGTCGACGATGGATGTGCTCGAGACCGGCCTGCTCGACCGCTACGGCATTCGCCGCATGGCTGTTGCAGGGCACCCGGAAGGCTCGCCCGACATCTCTGATGCCGCCATCGAAGCTGCCATCAAGTGGAAATCTGAGTTCGCCGAGCGCACCGACGCCGATATGCGGATCACGACGCAGTTCAGCTTCGATGCGCACGCCGCCATCCGGTGGGCCGAAGCGCTGAAGCGCGGCGGCGTGACCCTGCCGATCCACATCGGTGTGGCGGGCCCGGCGAGCATAAAGAGCCTGCTAAAGTATTCCGCCATGTGCGGCGTGCGCGCCTCAAGCGCATTTGCGTTCAAGCGCGGCGCGCAGATCGCATCGCTCCTGACAAGTTATTCGCCTGAGCCGTTTGTGGGTCCGATCGAACAGCACGTCGCCGACACGGCCGACGCAAACGTGCAGCAGCTTCACGTCTTCCCGTTTGGCGGCATCGCAGAAACACGCCGCTGGCTCGTCGAGCGCGGCACGTGGGAGGCAAGTGCCCGCGCCGGCCTCGACGCGCTGCACCCAAAACAGGCGACCGAAGCCCCGGTATCGTCGACAGACGTCCTGTCTTCGGCCAACGGCGGCGGAGGTGCTGCGTGACCCAGACGGTCGTCCAGTCCGCCACCCGGACTGCCATCATCGGCTTCGACCAGCCGTTCTGCGTGATCGGCGAGCGCATCAACCCAACCGGGCGCAAGAGACTCGCAGCCGAGATGAACGCCGGTGACTTCTCAACCGTTGAGGCCGACGCCGTCGCGCAAGCGCAGGCCGGCGCGACGATGCTCGACGTCAACGCAGGCGTCACCGCGGTCGACCCGAACGCAACCGAGCCGGCGCTGCTTGCGAAGACCGTTGAGCTCGTCCAGTCGCTAGTCGATCTGCCGCTGTCGATCGACTCGTCCGTCCCGGCCGCACTTGAAGCGGGCCTCGCAGTCGCGAAGGGCCGCCCGCTCATCAACTCGGTGACGGGCGAAGAAGACCGCTTGGACGTCATCCTTCCGCTGGTCGCCAAGTACAATGTGCCGGTGGTCGCGATCTCAAACGATGAGACCGGCATCTCCGAAGACCCCGACGTTCGCTTCGCTGTCGCAAAGACCATCGTCCACCGGGCACAGGACTACGGCATCAAGCCGGGAGACGTCGTCGTCGACCCGCTGGTCATGCCGATTGGTGCAAGAAATCTTGCAGGCCGTCAGGTGTTTCATCTGGTCCGCCGGCTGCGCGACGAGCTGAAGGTCAACACGACGTGCGGCGCCTCGAACATCTCATTCGGCCTGCCGAACCGGCGCGCGATGAATGCGCACTTCCTGTCGATGGCAGCGGCCACCGGCATGACGAGCGCGATCATGAACCCGCTGCACCGCGAGGACATGGATGCGGTACGGGCCGCCAACACCCTAAACGGCGTCGACCGCGATTGCCGAGCTTGGCTTGACGCGAATCGGCCCGCACCTGCCGACAGTGGGGACGGTGCGCCACGCGGCCGGCGCGTCGGCCGCAGGCGTGCTGCGACCGCATAACGGAGCCCGGAGATGTCACCCACCGACGACAGCCCCGAATTGGCCCTCGATCTCGCAGAGATCGTGGAGGCGGACGTCGCGGAACCGGCACCGGACGCCACGCCTGCAACCGACACCGCGCGCGTGCTGTTCATGCCGAGCGGCCGTCGTGGAACGTTCCCGGTCGGCACGCCCATTCTGGAAGCCGCGCGTTCGCTTGGCGTGTTCGTCGAAAGCGTCTGCGGCGGACGTGGGATTTGCGGCCGCTGCCAGGTGACGCCGGCCTACGGGCTGTTTGCCAAACACGCGATCGATTCGACGCCCGCCAGCCTGACATCCTTCGGCGCAATCGAGCAGCGCTACGCAGACAAGCGCAGCCTGCCAGCCGACAGGCGTCTTTCCTGCAGCGCGAAGATCATGGGCGACGTCGTCATCGACGTGCCATCCGACACCGCGATCAACGGTCAGGTCGTCCGCAAACGCTCCGAGACGCGCCGGATCGCGATCGACACGGCAACAAAGCTCTACACCGTCACCGTCGCCGAGCCGCGCATGGACGAGCCGACCGGCGACCTGGATCGGCTGCTCGAGGCGCTCGATGCCAGCCATCAGTTGCGCGGACTTGCCGTCGACCCGACGGTCTTGGCCGGCTTGCAGGCGACGCTGCGGCAGGGCCAGTTCCACGTCACCGCGGCGATCCACCAGGACGGATATGCGCCCGCGACGCTGATCGGTATCTGGCCGGGCGAAACCCATGCGCTGCACGGCGTCGCGATCGATATTGGCTCGACGACGATCGCCTGCCACCTGGTTGATCTGCAAAGCGGGCGCACCGTCGCCTCGCTCGGCACGTCCAACCCGCAGATCCGCTTTGGCGAAGACCTGATGAGCCGCGTGTCCTACGCGATCCTAAACCCGGACGGCCAAGAGGCGATGACGGACGCGGTGCGCGGAGCCGTCGCCGATCTGATCACCCGGGCAGCCGGCCAGGCCGGCATCAGCGCCGGCGACGTCCTCGAAGTGACGATCGTCGGAAATCCGATCATGCACCACCTGTTCCTCGGCATTGATCCGAAGGAACTTGGCGGCGCGCCGTTTGCGCTCGCAACAGCCGACGCCATGACGATCGCCGCGCGCGATCTGGGCCTGGCGCTGCACGCAGGCGCACGCGTCTACATGCTGCCGTGTATCGCAGGCCACGTCGGCGCGGACGCAGCCGCCGTCGCCCTCGCCGAACAGCCGGCACGCGCTGACGAAACGGTCCTCATCGTCGATGTCGGCACAAACGCTGAAATCCTGCTCGGCACATCAGAGCGGATGCTCGCCGCATCATCACCCACCGGCCCGGCCTTTGAAGGCGCTGAAATCTCCAGCGGACAGCGCGCAGCACCGGGCGCCATCGAGCGCGTCCGGATCGACCCCGAAACGTTCGAGCCCCGCATCAAAGTTATCGGCTGCGATCACTGGTCCGACGAGGAGGGATTTGCCGCGGGCACCGAAGCGTTCGGCGTCACCGGCATCTGCGGGTCCGGCATTATCGAAGTGATCGCCGAGCTGTTCCTTGCCGGCATCGTCACATCAGACGGCGTCCTCGACCCCGCCATGGCAAACCGCACCGACCGCGTCGTGCCCGATGGGCGCACGGCAAGCTACGTGCTCTGGCGCGGCGACATCGAGCTTACGGTGACGCAAACCGACGTCCGCGCGATCCAGCTTGCGAAGGGCGCGCTCTACGCCGGCTGCCGGCTGCTGATGGACAAAATGGAGATCGCCGACGTCGACCGGATCAAACTTGCGGGCGCATTCGGCGCCTTCATCGATCCGAAGTACGCGATGGTGCTCGGCCTCATCCCGGACTGCACGCTCGACAAAGTCGCAGCCGTCGGCAACGCGGCCGGCACCGGCGCGCGCATGGCGCTGCTCAACCGCGCCCACCGCCGAGAGGTCGAAGCCCTCGTCCGCCGAATCGAGAAGATCGAGACCGCCATCGAGCCGCGCTTCCAGGAGCACTTCGTCAACGCAATGGCGCTGCCCAACAAAGCCGAACCGTTCCCGAGGCTCTCAGAAGTCGTGATGCTGCCGGCCTACCGCGCGCTTCGCGAAAAACAAGCCGCTGAAGGCAAACGCCGCCGCCGAAGGAAGTAGTTTGGTTTTGTTGGTCCAACTGCGCTGCCGCAGTTGCTCTTTGTTGGTCCAACTGCGCTGCCGCGCGTTGGCACGCAGAATCCGCAACTAACCGCATCGCGCGATCCGCCGGCCTGGCGGCCAGCTCCTTGCGCGCTGCTTGGGTTCTGGAATTTGGATGAGACCACACCCACGGTGTGTTGCCCTCGGGTTGGGCCCGAGGGTCGATGGTCACACCTGAGCCGGCGCGCGTGGCGGCAGCTCTAGTCGATCGACTTGACGATTTCTTCGGTCATCTTCTTTGCGTCGCCGAGGATCATCATCGTGTTGTCGCGATAGAACAGCGGGTTATCGATGCCGGCGTAACCCGATGACAGCGAGCGCTTGTTGAACATCACGGTGCCCGCCTTCCAGACCTGGAGAACCGGCATGCCGTAGATCGGCGACGTCGAGTCCTCTTCCGCCGCCGGGTTCGTCACGTCGTTGGCGCCGATAACATAGGCGATGTCGGCCTGCGCAAACTCGTTGTTGATGTCTTCAAGCTCGAAGACCTCATCGTAAGGCACGTTGGCTTCGGCAAGCAGGACGTTCATGTGGCCTGGCATGCGGCCCGCGACCGGGTGGATCGCGTACTTGACCTCAACGCCCTCTTCCTTGAGCTGGTCGGCCATCTCGCGCAGCGCGTGCTGTGCCTGCGCCACCGCCATGCCGTAGCCCGGCACGATGATCACCTTCGACGCGTTCTTCATGAGGAACGCCGCATCGTCGGCGGCGCCCTGCTTGATCGTGCGTTGAATGCCGTCGTCGCCGGCAGGCCCCGTGGTCTCGCCGCCGAAGCCGCCAAGGATCACCGAGATGAACGATCGGTTCATGCCTTTGCACATGATGTAGGAGAGGATCGCGCCGGATGAGCCGACGAGCGCACCAGTGATAATGAGCGCGATGTTGCCGAGCGTGAAGCCGATGCCCGCGGCAGCCCAGCCGGAGTAGGAGTTCAGCATCGAGACGACGACGGGCATGTCCGCGCCGCCAATCGGGATGATGATGAGCACGCCGAGCGCGAGCGCCAGCAGCGTGATCAGCCAAAACAGAACGGTCGATTCATTTCCACAGAACCACGCGATCAGCAGAACGAGCAGGCCGGCGAGCCCGGCGTTGATCAAATGCCGCGCCGGCAGGATGATGGGCGAGCCCGACATGCGGCCAGAGAGCTTTGCGAACGCAATCACAGAGCCTGTAAACGTGATCGCGCCGATTGCAGTCCCGAGCGACATCTCGAGGAGACTGACACCGGGGATCGTGCCCGGCGCGCCGAGGCCGAACGCATCGGGCGCGTAGAGCGCGGCGGCTGCAACGAAGACGGCTGCGAGCCCGACGAGGGAGTGGAATGCTGCGACCAGTTCCGGCATCGCCGTCATCGGGATGCGCTGCGCCGTCATTGCGCCAATCGTGCCGCCGATGCCGATGCCCGAGATGATGATCGCCCACGTCCAGAACGAGGCCGGCGCGCCGAGCTGCGTCAACGTCGTGACGACCGCGATCCCCATGCCGATCATGCCGTAGATGTTGCCCTGCCGCGAGCTTTCCGGGCTCGAGAGGCCGCGCAGCGACATGATGAACAGCACGCCGGCTGCGAGGTAGAGAAGGGCGACGATATTCGGCGACATGGGAAGCTCCGGAGCGGCGGATGCGGCGTGCGCGGCGTTGCCAGACGGGTGAATTGGCGGGGCGAATTACAGTTTCGGGTCGGCCACAATGGTTGCGACGAGACGACGGACAAGCGGGGCGACAATCAGAACGGCTGGAAACGCGATCGCCCAAGCAGCGAGCCACGCTTCCATCCAGCTCGCGACGAACGAGGCCGGGAGGCCGATCGCGAGCGCCGTCGAGATGCCTGAGACCAGCAGCGACATCAGCCCGGACAGCAGGAAGCCGAAGACGTAGGGCGCGGTGACTGCTGGAAGCTTCATGGCGGACGAGTTTTGAGGCGGCAGGTCGGTGATCGCGGACATGGCTGGCATGGTGGGTGGGGTGTGCGGCAGCGTTACTCGATGACCTTCATGGAGCCGCGCGGAAACGTGACACCCTTCAGGTAAGGATAGGCTTCGGCGAGGAGCTGGACCTGCTGCAACTGCACGCGCATCAGGTACCAAACGTCTTTATCTTTGAGCGCCAGCGTGTGTGACGTCGCCTCGACGGTACGGCCATCGGGCGCCTTGACCACGGTCTTGGTAGGCACCAGCAGAAACGGCTCGCCGCCGGTGCCTGCGCGGACATCCGCATCATCGACCGACATCGAGAACGACTTGATGTCGACCTGCTGCATGGTCGACTGCATGACCTTCTCCATCGACGCCTTGAGCTTGTCGATGGAGACGTTCGACTTCGATGAGATGAGCTCGAGGACGCGGGGCGGCAGGAACGAGGCGATCTTCACGTACTCTTTCGCGTCCATCGCGCCTGTGAAGGCATCAACGCGCTTCTGCACCGCGGCTTTGTCAGCGGCGCCCAATTCACGCGCCTCGGCTGGCGTGACGGTACCTGCAGAGACGGTGACAGCGGCGGCCGGCAGGGTTGCGAGCACGGCAACAGCGAAGGTGTGGCGCAGGGCGCGGAGGAGCAGCACGTCAGCGCTCCTTCTTTTTGTACATCGCAAGCATGCGCTGTGTGACAAGGAAGCCGCCGAAGATGTTGATCGAGGCCATCACGAGCGCGAGGAAGCCAAAGAACTTCGCAAAGCCGGAGCCGGTCGAGACAAGAGCAACGCCACCTGCGAGCAGCGCGCCGACGACGATCACCGATGAGATCGCGTTCGTGACGGCCATCAGCGGCGTATGCAGCGCGGGCGTCACGGACCAGACGACGTAATAGCCAACGAAGATCGCGATCGCGAAGACCATCAACTGGTAGATCGCGGGCGAGACCGCATCGCCGGCGGCGGCGAATGCGGGCAGCGTTGACGCCGTCAGCGCCGTTGCCGCGAGTGCTGCAAGGCTTGAGGACTTACGCATCGGCTTTCTCCTCCTTCGGGAGCAGGAACGGGTGGATGACCTTGCCGCCCTTCGCGATCAGGGTTCCGCTGACAAGCTCATCATCCCAATCGATCTTGAGCTCTTTGCTCTCGCTATCGATCATCGTCTGCAGAAACGTCAGCAGGTTCTTCGCGTAGAGTGTGGTCGCGTTGACCGGGACGCTGCCCTGAAGGTTGACCGGGCCGTAGATACGGACACCGTTGTGTTCGACGGTCTCGTCGGCCTTGGTCAGTTCGCAGTTGCCGCCGCGCTCGGCAGCAAGGTCCACGATGACGGAGCCGGGCTTCATGCTCTCGACCATCTCTTTGGTGATCAGGCGTGGCGCCGTGCGACCCGGGATCAGCGCGGTCGTAATCACCACATCCTGGTTCTGGATGTGCTTTGCGACGAGTTCGGCCTGCTGCTTCTTATAGTCGTCCGACATCTCCTTGGCGTAGCCGGCCGATGTCTGCGCTTCCTTGAACTCATCGTTTTCGACGGCGACGAACTTGGCACCTAGCGATGCCACCTGCTCTTTCGTGGCAGGGCGCACGTCGGTCGCCGTCACAATCGCGCCCAGGCGGCGCGCCGTCGCAATTGCCTGCAGGCCTGCAACGCCGACACCCATGATGAACATCTTGGCCGCCGGGACCGTGCCGGCCGCCGTCATCATCATCGGAATGGCGCGCTCGAACATCGCTGCGCCATCGACGACCGCCTTGTAGCCGGCGAGGTTCGCCTGGCTCGACAGGATGTCCATCGACTGCGCGCGCGTGATCCGCGGCATGAATTCCATGGCAAACAGGTGCCGGCCGGTGGCGGCGAGCTTGTCGAGATCGGGACGGTCATCTGAAGGCACGAGCGTCGCAAGGACGTTGGCGTCGGCTGCGAGCTTCGCGACATCGTCAGCTTCGGGGCGACGGACCTGCAGCAACACGTCGGCGCCATCGAGCACGGCGCCGCGGTCGGCCACGACGTCTGCGCCGGCTGCCTCATAGTCCGCGTCGGAAAAGCGCGACCGCGCCCCAACGCCGGCTTCGACGCGCACCTTGGCTCCGGCGGCAACGAGCTTCTTTGCAGTCTCAGGCGAGATTGCAGCTCGCGTTTCATGTTCCGGTTCGCGCACCGTCGCGATCGTCACCATCGGAAGTTTCTCCGGGGCAGTTCAGGTTGGCGGGATCGGGCGCGGAAGCGACCCAAGCGCAACCCTTAGACGATCGTCTGACGATTGAAAAGTCAGCGCGCACGCATGGACGTGAAAATCGCAGCGCGCCGGGACCTCACCCGAACCAGGCGGGCGGCGCCTGACCGGAGTTAGACGAGGAAGTAGAGCATGCCGAGAAGGATCAGCACGACCGCGACAATCGTGATCTGCGTCAGCTTCAGGAACATGCTGTAGGTGCGCTTGTGTTCCGTGTAGTCCATGGCCGGGTGGCCGTCGGACGTGTCGAGGCTCATGGCCTTGCCCTTTCTCACATTCTACCGCGATGTAGCGCTCTGATAAGCTGAGCCGGCACGCACCTGCAACGGTGCTTTCGCAGCAATCGGGCTGCCAGCGACAAACCGTCAAAATGGGGACTGTTGTGAGCCAAGCGACGATGGCCGACGACGCGGAAATTGCAGAGATTCAAACTGCGGTTGCCGCGCTCTGTGAGGGCTTTCCGGGCGCGTATTGGCGAGAGAAGGACCGTGAACGGAGCTACCCGACGGAATTCGTCGCAGCGTTGACCGAGGCCGGCTATCTCGCTGCTCTGATCCCGGAGAGCTATGGCGGATCGGGCCTCGGGCTGCGCCACGCGAGCGCGATCCTCGAGACGATCCACCGGACTGGCTGCAATGGCGCGGCGTGTCACGCGCAAATGTACATTATGGGCACGATCCTGCGGCACGGCAGCGACGCGCAGAAACAAGCATGGCTGCCGCAAATCGCATCAGGCGCGTTACGGCTGCAGGCATTTGGTGTCACCGAGCCCACAAGCGGCACCGACACGCTCAGCCTCAAAACCCGCGCCGAACGCGATGGCGACGACTACGTGATCAACGGGCAGAAAGTCTGGACATCGCGCGCGGAACACTCCGATCTCATGCTCTTGCTCGCGCGGACGACGCCGGCCGATCAGGTCGACAAACGCACCGACGGGCTCAGCGTCTTCCTCGTCGACATGCGCCAGGCGCTCGGCAATGGCCTGACGCTCCGGCCCATCCGCGCCATGGTCAACCACAACTCCACAGAAGTGTTCTTCGACAACCTGCGCGTGCCAGCCACCAACATGATCGGCGCCGAGGGCAAAGGTCTTCGCTGTATCCTCGACGGCATGAACGCAGAGCGCGTGTTGATTGCCGCCGAGTGCATTGGCGACGCGCGGTGGTTCATCGAAAAGGCCTGCGCCTACGCCAAGGACCGCGTCGTGTTCGACCGCCCGATTGGACAAAACCAAGGCGTGCAATTTCCGATCGCAAAGGCCTACGCTGAGACCGAAGCCGCAGCACTCATGGTCGCCAAAGCCGCCGCCGACTTCGACGCCGGGCACTCCATCGGCCCTGCCGCAAACATCGCGAAGTATCTCGCAGCAGAAGCCTCATGGGCGGCCGCCGACATGTGCCTGCAGACGCACGGCGGGTTCGGTTTCGCCGAAGACTACGATGTGGAACGCAAGTTTCGAGAGACGCGTCTTTATCGGGTGGCGCCGATCTCGACGAACCTGATCCTGTCCTATCTTGGCGAGCACGTGCTTGGCCTGCCGCGCTCATTTTAACCATGTCGTCAACCTGCGATCTTCCGCTTGCGGCATCTCTGCCACGTCTGCGCTAAGCCAAGCGCTCGAACAGCAAACAGCAGTTGCCCGCACCGCTCCCCTCACGCATCAAAGGCGCCGAGGCGAGACAGCCGGGGGGCACTCGCGTCCAACCGGCCAGAGAGCCAGCGGGCAATCTGGCCGGTTGACCACCGAATTTTCATCAAACTCTGTTTAGGGGATGCGGCGACGTGAGTAGTGTTGGGACATCGATTGACGAGCGGCGCCGTGAAGCGGTTTCACCTTGGACTGCAGCGATCCTAATCCGGCGCGCCGTGCTCGGCATCGTCGGGCTCACAGCATTCATCGCAGCCAGTGCTTGGCTGCTGCACACAACCATCTGACATTGGTTTCGGTCGCGGGGGGTCGCGGCCGGAAAGCAGAACGAGGCAGAAGCGCGGGCTGCCTCGAAGATGCGATGCGGGGCCCGCGCACTGTTCCGGAACGGGTCCGTCGGGGTTGCCTACTCTAGATCTGCAACCTCGGCGGGCCCGTCACCGCTCATCCGCTGAGCGAGCGCGGCCTCTATAAACGGGTCAAGCGCACCATCGAGCACCGCGCTCGGGTTACCGCTTTCGACGCCGGTCCGGACGTCCTTCACCATCTGATACGGCTGCAGAACGTAAGATCGGATCTGATGACCCCAGCCGATCTCAGTCTTGGCCGCCTGCTCTGAGTTTGCAGCTTCTTCGCGCTTCTTGAGTTCAAGCTCATAGAGGCGTGCCTTGAGCATCTTCCATGCACTCGCACGGTTCTTGTGCTGCGAGCGCTCTTCCTGGCAGGCAACGACAATTCCGGTGGGCTCGTGGGTGATGCGCACAGCCGAATCGGTCGTGTTGACGTGCTGCCCGCCAGCGCCACTCGCGCGGTAGGTGTCGATGCGGCACTCACTCTCTGCGACTTCGATTTCGATGGTGTCGTCGACCACCGGGTAGACCCAGACCGACGCAAAGCTCGTGTGCCGCCGCGCGTTGGAATCGAACGGCGAAATGCGCACGAGCCGGTGGACGCCGCTCTCAGTCTTGAGCCAGCCGTACGCGTTCTCGCCCTTGACCTCGATCGTCACGGACTTGATGCCGGCTTCTTCTCCGGGGCTCTCTTCGAGCACCTTCACCTTATAGCCGCGCAGCTCAGCCCAGCGCAGATACATGCGCGATAGCATCTGCGCCCAGTCCTGGCTCTCAGTGCCACCGGCACCGGCATGGACTTCCAGGTACGTGTCGTTGCCGTCGGCCTCACCGGACAGCAACGCTTCGACCTGCCGCGTTGATGCAATTTCGCTGAGTTTGGCAAGTGCCTCTTCGCCCTCGGTGACGCTGTCTTCGTCGTCCTCGGCCTCGCCAAGTTCGATGAGCGTCAGGGCATCGTCGAGTTCCGTCTCGAGCGCGCGATAGTTGGCGATTTGCCGGTCGAGGGTCTGGCGCTCGCGCATGGTTTTCTGCGCGGCCTGTTGGTCAGACCAGAGGTCTGGATCTTCAGCCTTCGCGTTCAGCGCCTCCAAGCGGGCTTCAGCGGTGTCCCAGTCAAAGATGCCTCCGCAGGACCGCAAAGGCTTCCCGGATTTCATCGACCAGCTTCTGCGTCTCGGCGCGCATGGGAGGCTCCATCGTGGATGGGGAACGTCAGTTTCGGAGCGGCGTCATAGCAACGCGCTGCGGCCCGCGCAAAGAATTGCGCATGACCGCACTTATGGCGGGCGGCCGGCAAGCCGCACCCAAACAGCGCGTCAGTAAAGACCGCGGCCCTGGCTGACAGAGGAGGACGAGCCGTAGTCCGTGTCCGCCTCGAAGCCCAGGAACGAGTTCGGATCGTCGGGCGCCTCAAACGGCTTGAACGCTTCGAGGATCGTCCCCTTGCCGCCGCGGCCGGCGCGCAAACCTGTCTTCAGGCTCACGCGCACAAGTTTCAGGCCCGGCGGGACGCGGAACGGGATCGGCTTCTTTTCCTTCAGTGCCATCTTCATGAACTGGGAAAAGATCGGCGAGGCGACCTGGCCGCCAGTCGCTGACTTGCCCATCGGCTGCGGCGTGTCGTAGCCGACGTAGACGCCCACCACGAGGTCCGGCGAGTATCCGACAAACCAGGTGTCGCGGGAATCGTTCGTCGTGCCGGTCTTGCCTGCGATCGGCACACCCGGCAGCGCCTTCGCAACCCGCGTTGCTGTCCCGCGCCGGACAACGCCCTGCAACATCGACGTCATCTGATACGCAGTGTGCGGGTCGACGATTTGCCGGCGGTCGTCGGGGACGGTCGGCTCTTCCTGGCCCTGCCAGGCCTCGGCTGAGCACGCGTTGCAGGCGCGCTCATCGTGGCGCCAGACCGTCCGGCCCCAGCGGTCCTGGATGCGATCGATCAGCGTGGCATTGACGCGCTTGCCGCCGTTCGCGAGCGACGCGTAAGCCGTCACCATCCGCAGAAGCGACGTCTCACCGGCCCCGAGCGACATCGAGAGCACCGGCAGCAGCTCATCGTAGACGCCAAAGCGCCGCGAGTACTCGGTGATCAGCGGCATGCCCATGTCCTGGGCGAGCCGCACCGTCATTTGGTTACGCGATTTCTCAATGCCGAGGCGCAGCGTCGAGGGCCCGTATGACCGCGACTTGTTGTAGTTTTCCGGCCGCCAGACCTCCTGGCCCGGACCCTGTTCAATCTCAATCGGCGCATCGAGGACGATGCTCGTTGGCTTGTAGCCATTGTCGAGAGCGGCGGCGTAGACGAGCGGCTTGAACGATGAGCCCGGCTGACGGCGCGCCTGGATCGCACGGTCGAACTCGCTAAGCGAGAACGAGAACCCACCAACGGTCGCGAGCACGCGGCCCGTATGCGGGTCCATCACCGCGATACCGCCACCGACCTGCGGCACCTGCATCAGGTCCCACTTGCCAGCGAGGTTGTTTGGATCCTGTGGCGACACGTAAATCACATCGCCGAGGTTCAGCAGCTTCGAAACCGACTTTGGCGCAGGGCCCTTTGGCTTGTCAGTTGCCCGGAACGCGCCGGCCCACTTGAGGCTCTGGACCGTCAGTTCGATCGCCTGGCGTTCTTTCGGGAGCTTCTTGTTGACGAGCCGTTCAGGCCTCAGACCGACGATCGCCTTTTTCGCATCGACGCTCAGGACCACACCCATCCGCCATGGATCGATGTCGTTCGGCATCTCGCGGTCGGCGAGGGTTTTGCCCCAATCGCCCGAGATATCGATCTTGGCCGCCGGCCCGCGCCACCCTTTCGATCGGTCGAAGCGCACGAGGCCGTCGACGAGCGCCTTCTTCGCGTACCGCTGTAACGTCGGGTCAAGCGTTGTGCGCACCGATAGCCCGCCGCCGTAGAGCTTATCTTCGCCGAATTGCGACATCAGCGAGCGGCGAACTTCTTCCGCGAAGAACTCGGCGGCGAAGATGTGCGCGCCGAATGGACGGAGGTCGACTTTGAGTTTGCTGTCCTGCGCCGCTGCGACGTCTTCCTGTGCGACATAGCCGTTGGCGCCCATCCTCTCGAGCACCCAGTTGCGCCGCTGCAGGGCCACTTCTGTGTTGCGGAACGGGTGGTAGTTGTTCGGCGCCTTCGGGAGCACGGCAAGATAGGCCGCCTCTTCCAGCGTCAGGTCCTTCAGCTCTTTGTTGAAGTAGTTGAGCGCCGCTGCCGCGACGCCGTAGGAGCCGATGCCGAGATAGATCTCGTTGAGGTAAAGCTCGAGGATCTTGTCCTTCGAGTACGCCCGCTCCATGCGGATCGAGAGGATCGCCTCCTTGAGCTTGCGATCGAACGTCCGCTCGTTCGTCAAAAGGAAGTTCTTTGCGACCTGCTGCGTGATGGTCGAGGCGCCCTGGATGGAGCCGCGCTTCATCTTGAGCTTGATCATCGCGAAGTTCACGGCCGCACGCGCGATGCCGTAGTAGTCGAGCCCGCCGTGCTCGTAGAAGCGCTTGTCTTCGGCTGCGAGGAAGGCGTTGATGACGACCTTCGGGATCGTATTAATCGGCACGAAGATCCGCCGCTCGCGTGCATACTCTGCGATCAGCGAGCCATCGTTCGCGTGAATGCGCGTCATGACCGGCGGCTCGTAATTCGCGAGCTTCTCGTAGCTCGGCAGGTCGCGCGAGGCGTTCCAGATGAAGTAGCCGGCCGCAGCCGATAGCCCGACGAAGCCGATGCCTGCTGCGGTGAACAGGATGCCAAGGCTGCTGAGCAGCAGGCTCTTGCGACGGCGTCGCTTGCGCGGCTGTACGGGCGGCGGAAGGCTCATGCTGCTCTATCTCTTCCCTCGTGGCGCCGTCGTGATCGATGCCGTTCTCAAAAGCTCAACGGGCGGACCGATCCGTGGCCGTCGCTGGGCTGACCTCGTCGGCAATGCGACCCGCATCCCGGTTCTTCAGCCGGACTTGCACCCTGCGGCCTGAGGCGCCGGCCTGATCCCGCGACCGGTTCGATCGCGCGGAGACCCTGCCCGGCCCGTCGCATACACGCCGTTAACGCAACGCCCCTTCAGCTTGTGGTGTACTGCAATTCCAAACGCGATGCCAAGTCTGCATCAAGGCGCATTCCCGTTGCCAAAGCCATTGTTTTTCAACGGAAATGATTAGAGATTGCGGCTGCAATTGCCGCTGCGACCTTTGATTGCCAGACGGTCGTGCGCATCAGCGCCTGATCCTTCCGGTTGCTCATGTATCCCAGTTCGACCAGGACTGCGGGCGTACTGAGTTGTTTCAGGACACGAAACGCCGCCGACCGGCGCGGGGACCGCGACAGCGAAATGCGCTGTGCGAGCATGCGAATCAGCGTCTCTCGGAATTCTGCTGCCTCGTTGGCCGTCTCGCGGCGGACGAGATCGAACAGGATCGAGCGCACTGTCTCTGGCTCGCGGGCCGCGACCACGTCCAGCCCGCCGGCGAGGTCTGCGGCATTTTCCTTGTCCGCCAGCGCCTTCGCGTTTTCGTCCGACGCGCGCTCGGATAACGTGTAGATCGTCGCCCCCCGGACCAGCGCCGCCGTTGCCCGATTGCCCACACTATCGGCATGAAGCGAGACGAACAGGTCAGCACCGACTTCCGCTGCGAGCTGGTTGCGCGCGTCGAGGGCCACGAACTTGTCGATGTTGCGCGTACTGACCACCCGGAAGCGCTTGGTTCGGCGCAACTCTGAGAGCAGCTTTTTTGCGACCGCGAGCACAACGTCCTTTTCGCGCAGCCCTGAGGAAGAGATCGCGCCAGGGTCAGCGCCGCCATGGCCCGGATCAATGACGATGACCGGCCGCTTGGCGCTTCTGACCTGTGGCCGCCGCCTCGGCGCATGAAACGTCGACGGCCGGAGCGATATTCTTTGCCGGCCCTTAGAAACGGCTGAGAATTCGGCCGCGGTTACGGCGGTCAGAGAGAGTTTAATTGCGGGCGGCTGGCTGGCTGTGCGCGCGGCTGCGACGTGCTGCCGGACGTCAATTGGACCTTTCAAGTCAAACACGATCCGCGAGCGGCCCGGGGCCAGCATGCCATAACGAAAGCCGCTGACGAGCCCGCCGCCGCGCCTGCCAGCACCCGGCGGCAGGCGGAAGGCGACGTTGGCCGCGTCGACGATGAGCCGGTACGGATTGGCCAGCGTAAAGATGGTTGCGTCTGCCGGTTGGTTGAGGCGGATTTCGATCGCTGTCCGGCTTTGGTCGCCGCTGAGCGAAACCGCCTCCACAATGGCGACGCCCTGCGCCAGCACGCGATTGTGACCGATACCGCCGAGGGCCGTCATGGCCAGAGCGAGCATCAGCCATGCGGGCCCCTTAGCCCAAACCGCCAGCCGGCCGCGGATACCCGCGGCCCGTGCTCTCTCTGCCCTCGGAGGGCGCAAGAGGCTTGGCAGGACGTTAATCATTCGTTTGCCAATCCTCGGCAGGCTCTTGGCGGGCGGTTTGGCTGTGGCCTCTGCCGGGCGCGCAAAGCGCGTGGCTCCCGGCTTGCAGAACACCCGGTGAAACCGTATCACTGTTCGGGTGGCGCGTGCGGATACCGGCTCGGTAGCACGAAAAGAAAATGCTGCTGTGGTACGGCGGATTCGCCTGTCGCAGCCCGCAGCGCCCGTATCATTTGTTTTGGCTCGATACATATCGGCTTGTTGGGCGTTCGCGCCCGGGACTGACCCTTGGACCGGCACTAGAGGACCGGCGGGGACCTCATTCAAAGCCGCGATCGACGCCTGGCACATAGTGCCTTCCCGCAGCCTCGTCGCCCGATCAGGGCTGGCTGCAGTCTTCGCCGCGTGGCGCTTGCCGCTGCGCTTCAATCGGCCGTACCGGCCAACCATCTTTGTGAGACGCGGCATTTCACCCGTCTCCTGATCAAACGGACACTGGCGGTGATCAGCCTCGGACCACAGTCGAACGCGCGAGCGGGTTTGCCCGCGGCCGCGCGCGCGACTGCGCAGAGCAACCGATCAGCCGGATGTCCGATCACCGCCGAAGCGATTGCAGGCCGCGCGCCGCGATCCGCATCGGCGGTTCTCTTTCAACTTACAGATAGGGGCTGCCTGCGCGCCGCCGATCAATGCGCTTGCGAGCGCCGGATCGTGCGTTTCGCCGCGCCGGATCACGCCCTGGAACCGGTTGCATGTCTAAAACAAACAAGATGCTTATCGACGCCTCCCACAAGGAGGAGACACGCGTTGTCGTCCTGAAGGACGGCAAGGTCGACGAATTTGATTTCGAATCCGCTGCCCGCAAACTTCTGAAGGGCAGCATTTTCCTGGCGAAAGTCACGCGCGTTGAGCCGTCGCTTCAGGCGGCCTTCGTGGACTACGGCGGCAATCGCCATGGCTTCCTCGCCTTCAACGAAATCCACCCCGACTACTATCAAATCCCGTTTGCTGACCGTCAGGCGCTGATGGAGGCCGAAGCGGCCGAACGCGCGGCGGAAGCCAAAGCGGAAGCTGAAGCCGACGCCCGGGCAGAAGCCCAAGAGGCAGCACGCAAAAAACGGTCGAAATCCCGCAAAGCTTTGGCATCCGATGACGACGATGCCGAGGACGCCGACGATGTACACGACATCGACGACGACGATACAGTCGACGATCTGGACGCCGCCGGCGACGACCATGACGATGACATTGATGGCGACGACGACGCGGATGACGCGCACGTCGAGACCGTCGAACGGGACGCCGCCTCAGAGGACGACGACGACCGCGAAGATGATGACGACGACTTCGAAGTCATCGAGGCGCAGGCCATCGACGTTACCGAGTTGCTGCCGGCTGAGGACGACACGCGCGATGACGCTGACGCCGACGCTGATGGTGCCGCAGACGACAACTCCGGGCCGGCCAAGGCCCTCGCCACATCGGAAGACGAGCGCGTCACGTCAGATGTGACCGACAGCGACGATGACGACCGTGACGACGCGGACGACGGCGACGGCGATCAAGACGGCGTTGACGCGAAGGCGGACGACGAGACGGCTGAAGGCTCAGCCGACTGCGAAAGCGACGGCGAAGCCGAGCCTGAAAACGGTGACGACGCCGACTCTGAAGCCGCCGCGATCCGCAAGACGACCCGTCGCCGGATGCGCAGCTATAAGATTCAGGAAGTCATCCGCCGGCGGCAGGTTGTGCTTGTCCAGGTTGTCAAGGAAGAGCGCGGCACCAAGGGCGCGGCGCTGACGACCTATCTATCGCTTGCCGGCCGCTACACGGTCCTGATGCCGAACACCGGCCGCGGCGGCGGCATTTCGCGGAAGATCACCAATGGAGCGGACCGCAAGCGCCTTAAGGCGATCGCGGAAGACCTTGATGTGCCGGAAGGCATGGGGCTGATCATCCGGACAGCCGGGGCCTCGCGCACGAAGCAGGAGATCAAGCGCGACTTTGAATACCTGCTGCGGCTTTGGGAAAACGTCCGCGACCTGACGCTTGAGAGTTCAGCCCCTGCCCTCGTCTACGAGGAAGGCAACCTCATCAAGCGCTCGATCCGCGACCTCTACTCGAAGGACATCGACGAAATCGTCGTAGCTGGCGACGAAGCGCATCGCGAAGCCAAAGACTTCATGCGCATGCTCATGCCGAGCCACGCCAAGAATGTCACGCGCTTCGATGAATCGGGCTCGCTGTTTGGCAAGTTCCGCATCGAGACCCAGCTCGGCGCGATGTTCAGCCCGATCGTAACGCTGCCCTCTGGCGGCTATCTCGTCATCAACCAGACCGAAGCGCTGGTTGCGATCGACATCAACTCCGGCCGGGCCACGCGCGAGTTCTCCATCGAGGAAACGGCGCTTAAGACCAACCTTGAAGCCGCCGAGGAGATTTCCCGGCAGCTTAAGCTGCGTGACCTCGCGGGCCTGGTTGTCATCGACTTCATCGACATGGATGAAAAGCGCAACAACCGCGCTGTCGAACGCAAGATCAAAGACTGTCTGAAGCTCGACCGTGCACGCATCCAGGTTGGCCGCATCAGCCACTTCGGCCTCCTCGAGATGTCGCGCCAGCGGCTGCGCACCGGCGTGCTGGAGGGCTCAACCACCCAGTGTGCGCACTGCCAGGGCACCGGCATCATCCGCTCGGTTGAATCGATTGCGCTCGCCGTCCTGCGTGGCGTCGAAGACGCGCTCGACCGTGGCGCGGGATCGATGACTGCGAATTGCGCGCCAGAGGTTGCCTTCTACCTGCTCAACGAAAAGCGCGCGTTCCTCGCCGATCTTGAAACCCGCTTCACGTGCACGATCGCGATCGTCGGCAACCCGAAGGAACAGGGTGCAAGCTTCACGATCAACAGCGAACGACCGGTCGCCGCCGAACCGGAGCCGTCGCGTCAGCGATCGTCCCGAAGCGCCGTCCGCATGGATCGTGCGGTCGACCAGGACGAGGAAACACGCGCGACCGGCGAAGACGGCGACGACGAACGCAAGCCGCGCCGGCGCAGACGCCGCCGTGGTGGCCGGGGCCGCGACAACGGCGCTGAGGACCAGACGGACGAACTCGCCGCCGACAGCAGTGACGATGACGCAGGCGGCGCGGACGAAACTGACGACGAAGAAACCCAGCGCGGGCGCAGATCGCGCCGTCGCGGCCGCCGCGGCGGGCAACGCAATCGCAACGGCGCTGCGGGCGACACGGGTGACGTCGCCGCGGGCGACACGGTTGACGTCGCCGCGGGCGACACGGTTGACGTCGCCGCGGGCGACACGGTTGACGTCGCAGATCCCGATGCGCCGCAGCCGGTCGTCGGAGACCTCTCAGCGTCCGATAACGGTGATGGTCGCGGCGACGATACGGCTGACGAAAGCTACGAGGGGCAGGCCGAGACCGCCGTGCGCGCGGCCAATGCCGTGCGCCGCCGGGCTGGCAGCGAGCGCAGCGGATCGGGCGACGGGCGACGGCGCGGTGGCCGGCGCGGCCGCGGCCGGTCTGGCGGGCGCGAGGCGAGCGACCAGAACGAGCAGGATGCGGCTGGCGACATCGCTGAAGCGGTGTCGACCAATGGGCATGCCGCTGACGCCGAACCGGCAGATGTGACGCCCGACGCACCGGCGCTCGAAACCGCGAACGGCGCCAACGGAAGTGGCACTGCGGCTGAGCCGTCAGCGACCGATACGAAACCGATGACCAATGGTGATGCGTCGCGCGAGCCGAACGGCGCCGGGCCATCGCCAGCGGCAGAAGAGCCGGCACCGCGCCCGCATTGGGGCGAGCCAAAGTCATCGGCTCCGACGGTCGAGCGCGTCACGCTTGCGCCAGAGAGCAACGTACCGGGTGATGACGCCCAGGCACCGCCGCCGAAGCCGCAGAAAAAAGGCTGGTGGCAGCGCAACTTCGGCTAGAGCGCATCAGGGTCAGGCGCACCGCCTGACCCGAAGGCCGCAGCGCCCGAAAGCCAAGCGAGATCAGGACATGTGCGCGGGCGCGGATCTACCCTAAGTCGAACGCGCTTCGACGTCACCGCTGCGGACGGATCAGCCGCCCCGCAACACGTCCCATGCGCGCAGCCGGTCAATGCAAGCCGTCATGTCTTCGGGCGTCCCGGCGTACGAAAAGCGGATGAAACGGCCGCCGCGTTCTGCATCGAAGTCGAGACCCGGCGTCACCGCGATGCCGGTCTCGTCGAGCATGCGGCGCGCGAACCGGAGGCTGTCATCGGTCAGGTGGCCGACGTCGACATAGAGATAGAAGGCGCCATCGGCCGGGACGATCTGATCGAGCCCGACCCCGGCGAGGCCTGCCATCAGGACCTCGCGGTTTTGTGCGTAGCGGGCGCGGTTTGCCTCGAGCTCTTCGGTTGCCTCGAAGGCTGCAAGAGCTGCCACCTGCGAAATGGTCGGCGCTGCGATGTACATGTTCTGCGTCAGCTTTTCGAAGGTCGCGACAGTGCGCTCGGGCACGACCATCCAGCCGACACGCCAGCCGGTCATCGAGAAGTATTTCGAGAAGCTGTTGATGACGATCACATCGTCGGAATAGGCAAGTGCGGTCGCCTCAGGCTCGCCGTAGGTCAGCCCGTGGTAAATCTCATCGGAAATGAACCAGGCATTCTGTTCGCGGCAGACCGCGATCAGATCGGCAAGGCGTTCCGGCGTCAGCATCGTGCCCGTCGGATTTGCAGGGCTTGCAACCAACAGGCCGTCGAGGCCGTTCCCGCGCGCCGCCATCGCTTCGATCGCCGCACGCGTCGGCATCCAGCGATCTGCAGCGCCTGTCTCGATAATCACCGGCTCAATGTTGAGTGCGGTCGAGATCTGGCGGTAGCAGGGATACCCGGGCGATGGCAGCGCGAGCCGGTCGCCGCGATCAAAGAGCGCGGTGAACGCAAGGACGAAGCCTGCCGACGATCCGCTCGTGATGACGACACGGGCGGGGTCAATGTCGACGCTGTAGCGTTCGGCGTAATGGCGTGCGATCCGCGCACGCAGCTCCGGCAGGCCGAGCGCGAGCGTGTATCCAAGCCGGTCAGCTTCGACCGCTTGCGCGGCGGCTGCCCGAGCCGCAGCCGGCGCCGCAGTGCCCGGTTGGCCAACTTCCATGTGCACGACCGATTGGCCGGCCGCCTCCGCGGCGGCGGCCGCGCGCATCACGTCCATGACGATAAACGAGCCAATCTCGCTGCGCTCTGCAAGCGGACGGTCGAAGCGCTCGCCTTGTGCCGGAGCCCCATGATCCTGCGGCATTACGTTCCTTTCGTTGAGACACCGGCACCCTGGCGAGAAACCTCGCAGGATCAACGTCCACAAGCATAAATCGACCACACTGTGGCCCCAAACGCGACATCTCACACGTTTGGGAATTGTGTGCCGGGGCGCGGTCGCTTGATTGAGTTTGCGTCAAACGCGTAGCGTCACGCGAGCAGTCAGCACTTCGGCTCCAAAGCGGGGATCTCATGCGATTGAAATCGAACACCGCGACGCAGCGCACGGCTGCTGTTTGCGCGCTCGCAGGGCTGACAGCGGCCGCAGGCGTTGTGCCCGCAGAAGCCCAGCGCATTCCGCTCATCCGCGACAGTGAGATTGAGCGGCTTCTCTCAGATTATGCCAAGCCGATCTTTTCGGCGGCCGGGCTCGGCGGCGGGCGGGTTTCAATCCGCATTGTCCGCTCAAGCATCTTCAACGCCTTCGTCGTCGACGGCCGCAACGTCTACATTCACACCGGCGCGCTGTTGCAGTCGCAAACACCCAACCAGATTATCGGCGTGATCGCGCACGAAGCCGGCCACATCGCCGGCGGCCACATGGCAGCGCTCCGCTCGCGTATCCAGCGCGACCAGACGCGCATGCTGCTGGTGCGCATTCTTGGCATCGGCGCGGCGATCGCGACGGGCAATGCGGCGGCCGCCGTTGCCGGCGACCAACTCGTCCTGCGGTCGCTGCTTGCCGAACGGCGCTCGCAGGAAGCCGCGGCGGATCAGGCCGGCCTGCAGTACCTGAACGCAACGGCGCAATCGGGCCGCGGCATGGTCGAGACGTTTGAACGGTTCGCGCAGCAGGAGTTCATCTCCGACAGCTACAAAGACCCGTTCGTGCGCAGTCACCCAGTTGCCACCAAGCGTCTGTCGAACCTGCGCCGCATGGTCGAGCGGAGCCCGTACTACAACAAGAAGGATGCGCCGGGCCTTCAGCTCCGCCACGACCTGATGCGCGCGAAGCTGTCTGGTTATCTCGATGCGCCGCGCGCTGTCATGAACCGCTACCCGCGGTCTGACCAATCGCTGCCAGCTATCTATGCCCGCGCCATCGCATCATTCTTCCGTGGCGGAACCCAGGGCCTGCAGCGCGCACTCAGCCAGATTGACCAACTCATTCAGAAGCGGCCGCGCTACCCCTACTTCTGGGAGCTTAAGGGCGACCTGCTGATGCGCTCAGGCCGGCCAAAAGAGGCAATCCCGTTCCTCCAGAAGGCGCGGGCGTTGGACCCGAACGCACCTTTGATCAAGGTCCAGCTTGCATCGGCCATGCTGCAACTGAATGATCGGTCGAAAATCAAACCGAGCATTAAGCTTTTGCGGCAAACTCTCCTGGTGGATGAGAATCCGCGGGCGTACCGGACACTTGCAGACGCGTTTTACCGGCAGGGCCGTCAGGCTGAAGCCAACGCGGCAATAGCGCAGGCGGCCTATCTCGGCGGCAACCTGAAACGCGCCAAGACCTTCGCGCGCCGCGCAAAGCCGAAACTGAAACGAGGTTCGCCCTATTGGGTGAAAATGGATGATATCTTGAACGCGGGCGCGTAAGCGTGCTCAGCGTTTCCTGACACGCCTGATGATCTGGATTGGACCAAGCAATGGCCGAGCAATCGAAACTCACTGAAACGTCGCGCGAACAAATGTTCATGATGGCGCTGCCCGCGTTGGCCGGCATCGTCGGTTTTATCGTTCTGATGCTGTTTCTCGCGACCTTCCCGGCGTCGCTGAAGATCAAGACCGACGCGTCGATCGCACCGCAGACCCGCGTTGCCGGAAGTGCCGCGACAGCGACTGACAAAAACCTCGTGCGCATCGCGGATGCGACATCCGTAAGCGAGATGAGCCCGAGCCAGAAAGAGCAGCTTGGCAAATTCATCCGCGAGTATCTGGTCGCGAACCCGGAAATCCTGATGGACGTCAGCCGCGCGCTTGAAGAAAAGCAGCGCGTGGCGCAATCGAAAGCGCAGACGGACACGATCGTCGAAAACGCCAAGTCGATTTACCGCGATCCGCTCGACTACGTGTATGGCAACCCGAAGGGCGACGTCGCGGTCGTTGAGTACTTTGATTACAACTGCGCCTGGTGCAAACGCGCGCTCAACGAAGTCCAGCAGCTTGTCGCCGCCGACAAGAACGTCCGCGTCATCATGAAAGAGTACCCGATCTTCGGAGAGCACTCCGAGTTTGCGGCACGCGCAGCCCTCGCCTCGCGCGAGCAGGGCAAGTACTGGGACTTCCACGTCGCCCTCATGAAGCAGCAGCGCGTCACCAAGGATGTCGTGTTGAGCGTCGCAAAAGACGTCGGCATCGATGTCGAGAAGATGCAGGAAGACATGAAGGCCGAGAAGATTTCCGCGTCGCTCAAGAAGACGCAGGAGATCGCAGGCGTCCTTGAGATCCAGGGCACGCCGGGCTTCCTCGTCGATACTAAGGTGAACGTGGGTTACATCCCGCTGCAGCAGATCCAGGCGCTGGTCGCCGACGTGCGCCAGACGGGCGGCTGCAAAGCCTGCAACTGATCGCAGCTTTCACGCGGCCAAAACAAAAGAGCCCCGGCGCGACGGCCGGGGCTTTTTTGTGCGCGATGGATGGGCCGGCATTGGATGCCGCGGCTCTGGCTATCCCGCCCAGTCCTGCCGGATCATGGCCGCGCCCTTCTCAGCGATCATCAGAGTTGGCGAACTCGTGTTGCCGGACACGATCTGCGGCATGATCGAGGCGTCGATGACACGCAGACCTTTGAGGCCGCGCACGCGCAGCCGCTCATCGACCACCGCCGTCGCGTCAGACCCCATTTTGCATGTGCCGACCGGGTGGAAGATCGTCGTCGAGATGTCGCCTGCGGCTTTCGCAAGCCCATCGTCATCGACGACGTCCGGACCGGGGCGGAACTCTTCGGGCTGATACTTTCGCATCGCCTCTTGCTCCACGATGCTGCGCGTGAGCCGGACGGAGTCTGCTGCGACCTGCCGGTCATCTTCCGTCGAGAGGTAGTTGAGCTTGATCGACGGATGCGCTGACGGATCGGTCGACGTGATTTTGACGGCGCCACGGCTCGTCGGGCGGAGATTGCACACGCTCGCGGTGAACGCTGGGAAGGGGTCAAGCGGCTCGCCGAACTTTGGCAGGCTGAGCGGCTGGATGTGGTACTGGAGGTTTGCCGTCTCGCGGCTCGCATCGGACTTTGCGAACGTGCCGAGCTGCGATGGCGCCATCGACATTGGCCCGGTCCGGCCCCACGCGTAGTCGAACGCAATTCGCGCCTTCTGCGGCAGCGTCCGCGATGTCTCGTTGAGCGTCTTCACGCCGCGCACCTTGAACGCGCAGCGGATTTGCAGATGGTCCTGCAGGTTCGCCCCGACACCTGTCATATCGTGCCGGGTCTCAATGCCGTGCTCTTGGAGCAGGTCGCCGGGGCCGATACCAGAGAGCTGCATCAATTGCGGCGAGCCGATAGCGCCGGCTGCCAACACCACTTCGCGGTTCGCTTTGAGTTCCTGAGGGATGCCCTTCCGCTTGAGATGGACGCCGGTCACCGCGCCATCCGCCACATCAAGCCTTTCAACCTGCGCGTTCGTCAGGATCGTCAGGTTCTTGCGCTGCTTGGCGGGATTGAGGAATGCCTTCGACGCGTTCCACCGAACGCCGCCCATTTGGTTGACCTGGAAGTAGCTCGATCCTTCATTATCGCCCGCGTTGAAGTCCGGCACGCGCGGGATGCCTGCCTGCTCCGCCGCCAGCGCCCAGGCATCCAAGATCTCCCAGGAGATGCGGGGCTTCTCGATCCGCCATTCGCCGTCGCGCTTGTGCGCATCGCCGAACACGCCGACGTCCATCGCCTGCTGGTCCTGATGCTTCTTGAAGAAGGGCAACACGTCGTCCCAGCCCCAGCCAGTGTTGCCGGCCTGGCGCCACAGGTCATAGTCGCGCGCCTGCCCGCGCATGTAGATCATGCCGTTGATCGACGTGCAGCCGCCGAGAACCCGTCCACGTGGATAGCCCAAGCGGCGGCCGTTCAAGCCCTCTTCCGCGTCTGTCTGGAACCCCCAATCGACCCGCGGATTGCCATGGCAATAGAGGTATCCGACGGGGATATGGATCCAGATGTAGTTGTCTTTGCCGCCCGCCTCGATCAGGCAGACGCGGACATCCGGATCGGCTGACAGCCGGTTCGCCAGCAGGCAGCCCGCCGTGCCGGCCCCAACGATGATGTAGTCAAAGCGCGTGTCGGCCCCGGCCATCAGTTTCCTCCGGACGTCAGTTTTTTGATTGTTATCGTCTCACCTGCCGGACCATAGACTGTTGCCAGAGCAGGTCACAAGTCACGCGTCAGGCAGAGGAGCCGCCGCTCCCGCCAAGGCACGGTTGCAGCCGGCTGAAACGCCGCCCGCTCATAGAAGGTCACGTTGCGGGAAGCAGCCCCGGTCATGACGTGGAGCCCGGGCGCGCCGCGCCGGCGAAGTCTGGTGACGGCCCACGCGATGAGGTGCTGCCCGATGCCAAACCCGCGTGCTGCGCCATCAACGTTAATGTGCAGATGGGCCGGATACCGATCTAGGAGATCGCCAAGGACTGCGAAATACGTGAGTTCGCCAAGCGCACGGTCACGCCGCGGATCAAGGTCGCTCGCAACGATGTATCCAAGCGGCGTGCCGCGCGCGCCAACTGCGACACATGCGAGATCCGGAAACGTCTCGACGAAATGCCCGAGCCAGAGCGTTCGAAACTCAGCCCGCTCCGCAGCGCTTGCAAACGACTGGCGGTTGCTCGCTTCAAAGAAGATGCGATCGACGGCATCGTCCATCCCCGGCGTCTCGATGACGTCGGCCCAGGGTCGGATCTGGATGTCACCTGGCGTCACCGGGCCGGCATCCGGATTGGCAAAGCGATTGTGGGTGGTGGTACGGGTGCGGGCATGGGCTGATGAGGTCAACCAGAATAGGGGGCACGTCAATGAGCGGAGCGCGTGAGGTCCGGTGTCCGGACTGGATGCTGGAGAAGGCACGGCAGCAGGGCGGCAAACCGGTGCGGACCGGTGTCGTCAACGCGGTCAACGCCGTCGTCATGGAGAGCGCGCGCGATGCGGCGGCGGCCGGCGCGATTGAGCCCGTGCTGATTGGGGAAGCATCCGCGGTAAGCGCAGCCGCCGTTGCGGTCGGCTGGGACATCGGCGCCTACGAAGTGATCGACGCAGCCGGCGAAGAAGCCGCTGCGGCCGCCGGCGCAACCGCGGCCGGCGCGGGCAGGCTTGGCGCGCTTATGAAGGGGCACCTGCATACGGACATCTTTATGCGCGCCGTTCTAAACCGCGAGGCGGGCCTTCGCACCGGCGCACCGCTGACGCACGTGTTCCATCTGACGATGCCAGGCCAGGACCGCGCACTCATCCTCTCCGACTGCGCGCTCAATCCCGCGCCGGATGTCGAGGTCCGCAAGGCGATCATTAAGAATGCCGTCGCCGTTGCGCGCGCGACCGGCGTCGCCCGTCCGAAGGTCGCGCTCCTGTCTGCGACCGAAGTGATCAGCCCGCACATTCCTTCGACGGGTGAGAGCGAAGAGCTAGCCGCGTGGGCGGCGGTCAACATCAGTGACGCTGACGTGCAGGGCCCGCTCGCGATGGACCTTGCGGTCTCATTGGATGCTGCACGCGTGAAGGGGATTGACGGCCCCGTCGCCGGTGCAGCGGACGTGGTGGTCGTGCCCGAGATCGTCAGCGGCAACGCGCTCTACAAGGGCCTCGTCCACTTTGCCAGCGCGTGCGCGGCAGGCCTTGTCGTTGGCGCTAAGGTACCAATTATGCTCACAAGCCGCGCTGATCCCGCCGCCGCCCGCCTCGCGTCCGCAGCCCTGCTCGGTATCGTTGCGAACCAGAGCGCCTGAACCACACAAACGAAGAAGGCCGGCACCGCAGCGCGGCACCGGCCTCATCAGTCAAATCGCCTGGGCCAACTTAGAAGCTCAGGTAGACGCCGAACCGCGGCCGATGGCGACGGTAATAGCGGCGATAGTACCGGCGGCGTGGCCGGTAGTAGTAACGCCGCGCCCGACGGTAACGGCGATAATAGCGCCGGCGTGGATAGTAGTAGCGCCGGTAATAGCGACGCCGGTAGGAGCGGCGATGTCTGTGCCGCCAGCGGCGGCGGTGGACTTTTTGGACACCGGCGGACTGGCCGATGTTGATCTTCGGCGTCGGCACCACTCCGGCTGTCGCCGAACCGGATGTCGCGAAAGCGCCGCCCAACGCCATCGCGATTGCTGCGACTGCAGCGAGAACAAGTCTGCGCATGGGGTTACTCCGTTTCCTTGCGCCATCGGCCGAATGTGACCTCGGTCGGCCGATGATCTCAAAGGCTTTCACCTAGCGCTACCAACGGCGCCGCACCTCAGTTTGTTCGACCGGCGTCGACGGAGCACGCGAGAGACTGAGCCTGTTGATAGTGGTGAATGTCTGTTCATGAATGCGCTATGAACACGCCAGACAGGGCGATGTGGCGCAGGCCAAGCAACGCCGTATGGCGGTGCGCGCATTGTCGGTTATCCTAACCGCGCAATAAGACCCGCATGCGCACGAACCTAAGGACCCGAGACGATGCAAGACAGCTCGCCAGCGCTCAAAGCCGCCAGCCGCGGAGCCTTCGACTGGTCCGATCCGTTTCTGCTTGAAGATCAGCTCACGCAAGAAGAGCGGATGATCCGCGATACGGCGCGCGAGTATGCGCAATCAAAGCTGATGCCGCGCGTCACCGACGCCTACCTCAACGAAACCATCGATCGTTCGATTATCTCCGAGATGGGCGAAGTCGGACTGTTGGGCGTGACGATACCGGACGCCTACGGTGGGTCCGGTGCCGGCTACGTCGCATACGGCCTGGTCGCGCGCGAAATCGAACGCGTCGACAGCGGCTACCGCTCCATGAATTCCGTGCAGTCATCGCTCGTCATGTATCCGATCAATGCCTACGGCTCGGACGCGCAAAAAGAAAAGTACCTTCCAAAGCTCGTCACCGGCGAGTGGGTTGGCTGCTTCGGACTGACCGAAGCCGATGCCGGCTCTGATCCCGGAAGCATGACGACCCGCGCCGAGAAGGTCGCCGACGGCTACCGGCTCACCGGCGCCAAGATGTGGATCTCGAACGCGCCAATCGCCGATGTGTTTGTCGTCTGGGCCAAGAGCGCGGAACACGATAACCAGATCCGCGGATTCATCCTCGAGAAGGGCATGGCCGGGCTCACGACACCAAAGATCGGCGGCAAGCTTTCGCTGCGCACATCGCTGACCGGCGAGATCGTCATGGACGGCGTTGTGGTGCCGGAAGACAATCTGCTTCCGGGCGTCCAGGGGCTTAAGGGTCCGTTTGGTTGTCTCAACCGGGCCCGCTACGGGATCTCGTGGGGGACGATGGGTGCGGCAGAGGCCTGCTGGCACGCAGCCCGCCAGTACACGCTCGACCGGAAGCAGTTCGGCCGCCCGCTTGCCCAGACACAGCTCATCCAGAAGAAGCTCGCCGACATCCAGACCGAGATTGCGCTCGGCCTGCAAGCCTCACTGCGCGTCGGCCGCCTGATGGACGAGCAACGCTTCGCGCCCGAGATGATCTCAATCATCAAGCGCAACAACTGCGGCAAAGCGCTGGATGTTGCGCGGCTCGCCCGAGACATGCACGGCGGCAACGGCATCCAGGCCGAGTATCATGTCATGCGCCACGCGCAGAACCTCGAGACGGTCAATACCTACGAGGGGACGCACGACGTCCACGCGCTCATCCTCGGCCGGGCGCAAACGGGTCTGCAGGCGTTCTTCTAGGCGGCCTTCGAGACGGCGGAGCTGGCCGACACCATCAAGGGTAGCGCCGCTCGTGCGCCGACATGGCCTGCATGATGACATCGTCCTGACGGCCTGTCGCGATTGGCGCCCAGCGCTTTTGCGGCCGGCCTGCATCGAACCCGCCGTCATCATCGAACGATGCATCCTGAGGCGAGACCGGCGCGGACGGGCCGTAGTTTGGGCTAAACGGTTCGGTCGGGTCGTCTGCAAATCGCTTCTTGCGGCGCAGCGGCGCGGTCTGCACAGGCAGGCCGTCGTCTTCCATCTCGGGCACGTGCGGCTTTTCCATCCGCGGCATGTGCGCGGGCTGCACGTGCGACATTGAGCCATCGGCGACGGGACCGTTGTAGGTCCGCGTCTGCGCGCACGCTGCAAGCGCGAACGAGGCTCCGACTGCGACAAGAATTTTGAGGGAGAACGGCGCGGGCATAAAGCCGCCGCGCACAACGCGGTTCGACATCTGGAAACTCCGGACTGGACAAACGCAACTGCCGGAAGTGTCCCTGAACAGGGTAAACAAATCGCAACCGCGTGTACCGATATCGCGCGCGCGGTCGCGGCTCAGGCGGAACGATCGCGGCGCGGCGCCGTTTGCCAACCGGGTTCCCGATGACTAGTTTCCGGCCCGAGTTCACCAATTTCCATCAAAGGATCAGGAGCACGACATGGCCTTCTCCCTGCCAGACCTTCCCTACGCCTACGACGCGCTCGGGCCGCATATGTCGAAAGAAACGCTCGAGTTTCACCACGACAAACATCACCAAGCCTACGTCTCGACGGGCAACGACCTTGTGAAAGGTTCGGACTACGAAGGCATGAGCCTGACGAAGATCGTCAAGAAGGCCTACGCCGATAAGAACCAGGCGCTGATCAACCAGGTCGGCCAGCACTACAATCACGTCCACTTCTGGAATTGGATGAAGCCGAACGGCGGCGGCACAAGCCTGCCTGGCAACGTCGAGAAGCTCGTCAAAGACTATGGCGGCCTCGACAAGGTCCGCAGCGATTTCATCGAGGCCGGCAAGACGCAGTTCGGCTCCGGCTGGGCCTGGCTTGCGGTCAAGGACGGCAAGCTTGAGGTCACCAAGACGCCGAACGGCGAAAATCCGCTGATGCACGGCGCTCAGCCGATCCTCGGTTGCGACGTCTGGGAGCACTCGTATTACATCGACTACCGCAACGCGCGGCCGAAGTACCTCGAGGCGTTCTTCGACAATCTCGTCAACTGGGAGTACGTCGACCAGATGGCTTCTGACGCGGTCTGATCCTTCTGACTGCCTTAAATCACGTCTAGGAAGCCGGCGCGCGTCGCCGGCTTTTTTTGTGCGCGCTCATCCGGGTGAGGCGGCATCGCCGGAACCGCTGGATGCAGCGCTCCCACAAAGACGCCAGATCGAATTGGGTGAGCAGATGCGGACCTGGACTGATCCAGCGCGCGTCGGAAATTTCGTGCGGGTTATCTCATGCCGATCCTGACCGAGCTTGTTGTATCCATAGTTGGCGGCGTGCTCACCGCCGTGATCCTGTCGATGTTTGCCCGCCGTCCGGCACCGGCGGAGCGGCCCGAGCGCCGGGTGAGACGCGAACGCCGGCGGGGCGGATTTCTGAGCGGCGTGTTTGGCTTCCTGCGAGTCCTGATTGCGGTCTCAGTTGGCCTGGTCGCCGCGATGGCCGGTGCGCGCTGGCTCATTCAGAACGGCATCATCCCGCGTGGCCTGCCATCGCGCCTCGGCGTTCTGGTCGCGACGACGCTTGTTGTCTGGATGCTGCTTGGCATGTTCCGCCGTCGCTGAGCCGATGCGGTTCGCCAGGGCCTGGAGCGCCGGGGCCACATCGAGCGTCTTAACTTTCTCGACGAGAGGCTTGCCGCGGGGCCGTTGGTCAGCTACCTGTAGCTTTGCAATGCAAAGTAATGGCTGAACTCACTGATGCGCGACCTCGATAGAGCGCTGGGCGACATCACCGCAATTCGCGAGCAGATGGCGGCCGGCATGTTGTTTCGCGGCTTCGGCCCGCATGTGATCGCGGGGACGGGCCTGCTCGCGCTCCTGACAGCCATCGCCCAGTCGGCGTTCCCCACGACGCTCGCCACAGACACCGAAACACTGCTGATCGGCTGGATCGCAATCGCGATCGTGTGCGCGGGGCTCGTAGGCATCGAGACCATCGCCCGGACGCGGCGCCATCACGCCGGCCTGGCAGACGCAATGCTGATGCAGGCGATCGAACAGTTTCTGCCAGCCGGTATCGCAGGCGCGGCGATCGGTGCGGTCCTCTACAGCCATGCACCGGACCTCATCTGGATGCTCCCCGGGATCTGGTCTGTGCTGGTCGCCCTCGGCATGTTCTCAGCGGCGCGAACCCTGCCGCCGGCCATCCGCCTTGTCGCGGCCTGGTATCTCATTGCAGGCGTCGGCGTGTTGCTCGTTGCCGCCGGCACGCGATCTGCGGGGCCGTGGTCGATGGGCATACCGTTCGTCGCCGGCCAGCTCGGCATGGCAGCCATCCTCTATGTCGCATCGGCAGAGGAGCGCCGCGATGTCGAAAGCCTCTAAGCCCGAAGCGCCGTTCGCCTACGACGGGCTCGACCGCGTCATTCATGAAAAGGCGAGGCTCGGCGTTTTGACGTCGCTTGCGGGGCATCCCAAGGGCCTCGCGTTTGCCGATCTCAAAGCGCTGTGCGGCCTCACCGATGGCAACCTCAGCCGGCATCTTGCTGTCCTAGAAGAGGCCGGTCTCGTTGCGATCACGAAGTCCTTTGCCGGCAAACGCCCGCTCACGACCTGTAAGATCACAGCCTCAGGCCGCAAACGGTTCACCGCCTATCTCGACGTTCTGGAAACGGTCGTCCGGAACGCGGCGGAAGCGACCGATCGCGCGCCGGGCACTTCGCCGCTCGCGGCGCCTGTTCCCGCGAAAGGACCCCGCTGATGCGGCCTCATTTGCCTAATGACTTTGCAATGCAAACTAGTTTCGAGGGTCACAACGCAGTCGAGCGACGGCCGCACGTCGCCATCATCATGGACGGCAACGGCCGCTGGGCAACCGGGCGCGGCCTACCGCGGGCCGCCGGTCATGCAGCGGGCGTCAGCGCCGTGCGCGAGGTCGTCGAAGCGGCGCCACGTTTCGGGGTCGGCACGCTGACGTTGTTTGCGTTCTCAGCCGACAACTGGAAACGGCCGGTCGCCGAGGTTGACGCGTTGTTCGGGCTTTTGCGCACCTACATGGCGCGCGAAGTTGGCAGGCTCGCTGATGCGGGCATCCGCTTGACAGCGATCGGCCGTCGCGACCGCCTGCCCGACGATGTTGTCGCCGCCGTGCGCCACGCCGAGGCCGTCACGCGGTCCGGCGACAAGCTGCACCTGCGGATCGCAATCGATTATTCGGCGCGCCATGCGATCCTGCAAGCCGCTGTGAACACAGACGGCGGCCTCACAGAAGACGCGATCAGCGCGGCGCTCGCGGGCCCGAACGAGCTGCCGCGCGACGTTGACCTGCTCATCCGCTGCGGCGGCGAACACCGCCTTTCCGACTTCATGCTCTGGGAGGCAGCCTACGCCGAACTCTACTTCACCGATGTCGCCTGGCCCGACTTCGGCGCCACCCAACTCGCAGCCGCGCTTGCCGCCTACGGGCGCCGCGAGCGCCGCTTCGGCGGCTTGCCCGATAACGCCACCCGCCGCACGCCCGCCGCCGCCATTGGGTGACGTAGCCCTCACCCAAGTCGTCTCCCGCAGTGTGGCCCGGTCCAGCCTACAGCCGCCGCGGACCGCCCCCCGCCACTTCCAGGGCGTAAGCCGCGCGCAAGATGGTGACGCCCGGCGTCACCGGATCGCGCGCTGCGGTGGGTCGCGGATTCAACGCGCCGTCGAGCGGCAGCGTGGACGGGCTAAAGAATGTCGAGCGGCAGCGTGGACGGGCCAAAGAATGACGAGCGGCAGCGTGGACGGGCTAAAGATCAAGACCCTCTGGCCTTGGGCCTCCGGTGGCCCAGTCCAGGAGTTCGACGGTGTGGACGACGGGCAGGTCGATGGCGGCGCCGATCTGGATCATGCAGCCTAGGTTGCCGGCGGCGACGGCTTGCGCGCCGACGGTGCGGATGTTGGCGGCTTTGCGGGCCTGAAGCTTGCCGGCGAATTCGGGCTGCAAGAGATTGTACGTGCCAGCCGACCCACAGCAGATGTGGCCTTCGGGAACGGCGTGCGGATCGAAGCCTGCGCGGCGGAGCAGATCGTATGGCAACGCGGTGATCTTCTGGCCGTGCTGCATGGAACACGCGGAGTGATACGCAAGCTTCAGGGGCTCCGCCTCGCCGGTCGGCGCCCACTCGAGTTCGGCTGCCAGTTCAGTGATGTCCTTTGCGAGACCGGAGATCAACGCGGCCTTCTCCGACATCTCAGGGTCGTTGCGAAACATGTGGCCGTAGTCTTTGACCGTCGTCCCGCAGCCAGATGTGTTGATGACGATCGCATCGAGCGTGCCGCCTTCGGACTCGCGGACCCACGCATTGATGTTGCGTTTGGCGGAGGCGTGCGAGGCGCGCGTATCGCCCATGTGATGGGTGAGCGCACCGCAACAGCCAGCCCCTTTTGCAACGACGACTTCGCAGCCGTGCCGCTTCAGAAAACGGATGGTCGCTTCATTGATCTTCGGGTCGAGCGCGCGCTGCGCACAGCCATTGAGGAGCGCGACGCGCTTCTTGCGCGGACCGGTAGCTGCGAACGCCTGCGGCTTGTCGACGGGCGACGGCGTTGGGATGACGTCAGGCGCCATGCCGACAAGCCCCTTAAGGCGGCCCGGCAGCAGGGCGCGGAACGGGCGCGCGACCTTCGCGCCGAGCAGTGCCACGCGGAACAGCATTGGCCGCGGCAGCACCACGCTCAGGATCCAGCGCAGTGCACGATCAGGCAGCGGCCGACGATACGTCTCGGCGATGTGCTCGCGCGCGTGATCGACAAGGTGCATATAGTGCACGCCCGAAGGACACGTGGTCATGCACGAGAGGCAGGAGAGACAGCGGTCGATATGTTTGACCGTGCGCGCGTCGGCGGGCCGGTCGTTCTCGAGCATGTCCTTAATGAGGTAGATGCGCCCGCGGGGGCTATCAAGCTCATCGCCGTTCAACAGAAACGTCGGGCACGTCGCCGTGCAGAAGCCGCAGTGAACGCATTTGCGCAGGATCTCATTCGCCCGCGCCGTTTGCGGTTCTTCAAGCTGCTCAGATGTGAAGTTGGTCTGCATGTCCGGTCTGCGATTGGCTCGGCTTATCTAGACCATAACCGCCGGGCGCAGGCCACCGGGTCAGCCGTCGCAGGTGACGGGGTTTGGGCACCGGTTTTGGCGGATAGGTCCCGCGTCAGATAAGCCGGCGCACACGCCACGTCCGAGCTAGCTGCGCGGGACGACGCGGCCGGGGTTCAGGATGTGGAAGGGATCGAAGGCCTCTTTCACGCGCGCGTTCAGTGCCGCCAGCGGCTTCGGCTGCGGCTCAAACACCGGGACATTGGCCCGAACGTCGGAAGGCGCACGGACCAGGGTTGCGTGTCCACCGTGCGCGCCGACGGCCGATCGGACGGCGTCTGCCGCTGGCTGTTGTTCCGGCAGGCCGAGCCAAATGAGGCCGCCTGCCCAATCATAAAAGTGCGCTGCGATCTCCGTGCCGGAAGCGGCGATCCGCGAGACGACATCAAGTGCCGCGGTGGGCGCCGTCGAAATGCGCCACACGGCGAGGTCTGCCGCGGCCACCGGGACACCGTCGCGCACCTTGGCCCAGAGGGCTTGCGACGCGGGCTCATCCAGCGTGTCAAAGCTGCGTGCGGCACCGGCGAGCATGTCGGCGACGCTATCCCTGCGTGAGAGCACCGAGACTTCGGGGCCTTCGAGACGGAAGACGGCGACGGCTGACGGCAGGCCAAACGCTGATGCTTCCGCCGCCGGCAAATACGCAAGGCAGGAGGCATCGAACGGCGAGCCGGATGCCTTACGCAGCGCGGCGAGCGACGCGGCGGCACCATCGCCGCTCATGACCAGCGTACGTTCGGTGTCGGGCTTGGGCAGGACCTTGAACGTCACCTCGCTCAGGACTGCGAGCGTGCCATGTGAGCCGGTCACGAGCTTGGAGAGGTCGTAGCCGGTCACGTTTTTCATGACACGGCCACCGGACTTGAATACGTCGCCCCGGCCGGAGACCGCGCGGAAGCCGAGCAGATGATCGCGGGCGGCGCCGGCCGTCAGGCGCCGAGAGCCGCTGAGGTTAGTGGCAAACACACCGCCAATGGTCCCGCTGAGAGGCTCACCGCCATAGAGAGCGGCCGGGTCAACGGGGTCGAAAGCAAGCTGCTGGCCCTGTTGGTCGAGCAGATTGAGGACGTCGCGGACGGGCGTTCCGGCGCCGGCCGTCATGACCAGCTCCGCTGCCTCGTAGAGCGACACACCCGCCAGGCCGAGCGTCGACAAAGCCCGGTCCGCTGCAACGTCGTGGCCGTAAGCGCGCTTTGAGCCCGCGCCCGTCACGTGCAGCGGCGCGCGGTTTGCGATGGCCGCTTCTACAACGCCGACCAGCTCATCTTCCGTTGTCGGCGCCAGAACGTCAGTCTTGAAATCCGTTGCAGACATCAGAACCGCGGCAGATGCGGAAACGGCACCTGGCCGCGATGGACGTGGACGTGGCCAAGCTCAGCACACCGGTGCAGCGTCGGGAACACCTTGCCGGGGTTCAGCCGATGGTTCGGGTCGAACGCGCACTTCAGACGCTGCTGCTGCTTCAGATCCGTTTCGCTGAACATCTCGCCCATCAAGTCGCGCTTCTCGACGCCGACGCCATGCTCGCCGGTCAGCACACCGCCGACCTCGACACACAGCTTTAGGATGTCGGCGCCAAACGCCTCGGCTTTCTCAATGTCACCCGGGATCGCGGCATCATACAGAATGAGCGGATGCAGGTTGCCGTCGCCGGCATGGAAGACGTTTGCAACGCGGAGCCCGTGCTTCTCGGCGAGTTCGTCCATGCGCTTCAAAACGCCCACGAGTTCTTTGCGCGGGATCGTGCCGTCCATGCATAGGTAGTCCGGTCCGATTGCGCCGACGGCCGGAAACGCGTTCTTGCGGCCGGCCCAAAACTGCTGGCGCTCGGATTCGGATTGCGAGACGCGGATGTCGCTTGCGTTGTGCGCCTTGGCGATCTCGCTCACGCGCGCGATCAGGTGATCGACTTCAGCCGTCGTGCCATCCAGCTCGACGATCACGAGGCTGGCTGCGTCGACCGGGTAATTGCAGGGCTGGAAGTTCTCGGCTGCGCGGATCGACGCGTTGTCCATCATCTCCATGCCGCCTGGTATGATGCCGGCCGCGATCACGTCGGCGACGCAATTGCCGCCATCCTCAACCGTCGGGAAGCCGAGCAGCAGGCCGCGTACGACCTCCGGCTTCTGAAGGATGCGCACCGTCACTTCCGTGATGACGCCGAGCAGGCCTTCTGAGCCCGTCATGATGCCAATCAGATCGTAGGCCTCGGAATCGAGATGCTTGCCGCCAAGCCGGACGACCTCGCCGCCCATGAGGACGACCTCGAGCCCGAGCAGGTTGTTCGTTGTCAGGCCGTACTTCAGGCAGTGCACACCGCCGGCGTTCTCGCCGACGTTGCCGCCGATCGAACATGCGATCTGCGAAGACGGGTCCGGCGCGTAATAGAAACCCTTGTGCTCAACCGCCTTTGTGATGGCGAGGTTCGTAACGCCCGGCTGCACGCGCGCGCAGCGGTTTTCATAGTCGACTTCGAGCACGCGGTTGAACTTGCCCATCGCGAGCAGGATGCCGTCCTCGAGCGGCAGCGAGCCGCCGGACAATGATGTGCCGCCTCCGCGCGGCACGACCTTGACCTTCATCTCGTCCGCAAGCGCCATGATCTGCGAGACCTGCTCAACCGTCTCCGGCAGCGCGACCACCAGCGGCAACTGCCGATACATCGTCAGCGCATCGCATTCGTACGCGCGTCGGGCCGCTTCATCTTCAATGACGTTGTCCTCGGGCAGGATCGCACGCAGGCGCTCGACCAGCTCGCCGCGGCGGTCGAGGATCTCCTGCTCAGCCTTGGGCATCATGAGTGACATGAGGCAGCCCTCCAAAGGGTTGGTCAGCGGACGATGATGGCCCGGAAATCGTTGACGTTTGTCAAAGTCGGGCCGGTGACGACGAGGTCGTCAAGCCGCTCGAAGAATCCATAGCCATCGTTATTGGCGAGATGGGCGGCTGCGTCGAGACCGGCAGCCCGCGCCCGCGCCAACGTGTCCGGGGTCAGGATCGCGCCGGCGTTCTCTTCCGTGCCGTCAATGCCGTCTGTGTCGCCCGCAAATGCAGAGATGCGTTGGTCTCCATTGAGCGCGACGGCGAGCGCGAGCAGGAACTCCGCATTGCGGCCGCCGCGGCCCTTGCCCCGCACGGTTACCGTCGTCTCGCCGCCGGACAGCAGCACGGCGGGCTTGGGCGCCGGCTGATTGTGCCGCGCGACCTGCCGCGCGATGCCGGCATGGACGATCGCGACTTCGCGGGCTTCGCCTTCGATCGCATCGCCGAGGATGAGCGGCATGAGGCCAGCCTTGCGCGCCGACGTCGCGGCGGCCTCAAGCGACATCTGCGGTGCCGCTATCAAGCGGAACTCGGCCGTCTCGAAGGCTGCGTGTCCGGGCTTCGGTGTTTCGCAAGCGTCGCTTTCCAAGTGTGCGCGGACGTGTGCCGGGATATCGCACTGATAGGCATCGAGGATCGCGAGCGCGTCCTGCCGCGTCGAGGTGTCAGGCACCGTCGGGCCGGAACCGATCACGTCGGCGCCATCGCCCGGCACGTCTGAGATTGCGAGCGTGACGACCTTTGCCGGCGCGGCCGCCGCCGCAAGCTTGCCGCCTTTGATGGCCGACAGGTGTTTCCGCACCGCATTCATCTCGGTGATTGTCGCGCCGGACTTCAAAAGCATCCGGCCGATCTGTTGCTTGTCGTCGAGGCTGAGGTCGCCAGCCGGATAGACGAGCAGCGACGACGCACCACCGGACATCAGGCAGATGACGAGATCATCCGGCCCGAGCGCCCGCACCGTCTCTATCACCTTAAGCGCGCCACCAAGCCCTGCGGTGTCGGGCACCGGGTGCGCGGCTTCGATGACCTTGATCTGCGCTGTTGGGACGCTGTGCCCATAACGCGTCACCACAACGCCTTCGAGCGGGCCATCCCAAGCGGCTTCGAGCGCGCGCGCCATGGCCGCGGCAGCTTTGCCCGCGCCAACAACCACGGTCCGCCCCTTCGGCGGAGCAGGCAGGTGCGCGGCGAGGCACTGTGCCGGATCAGCGGCGCTGACCGCCGTGCGGAAGAGAGATTGCAGCAGCGCGCGATCATCCATGGTCAGTGTTCGGCTCCCGGGGTAACTTCGCGCAGTCAGCGCGGCGCCGCGCACTCACTATGCCAGAGCCTTTCCATGAACCAAATGGTGCGTTTGGGCGCCCCCCTGACCCGGACCGAAGATCATCGCTTCTTAACGGGGGCCGGCTGCTTCATCGACGATCTTAAGTTTGCTGGGATGTGCACGGCCGCCATTGTCCGTGCGCCGGTCGCGCACGCGCGGATCACGCGGCTCGACGTTGACGCGGCGCGCGCAAGCCCGGGTGTGCTGCTTGTCGTGACGGGCGCGGAGTGGGCCGCATTCGGCTACGGGCCGGTGCCGACCAAGTCGCCGGTGACGAACTTCAAAGACGGGCGGCCGATGAATGCGGGGCTGCATCACTGCCTTACAGCAGATGTCGTCCGCTGCGCGGGCGAAGCCATCGCGTTGATCGTTGCCGAAACACAGGCGCAGGCGATCGCAGCCGCCGAGTGCGTCGAGGCTGACTACGAGGACCTCCCCGCCGTTGTCGACCAGGTCACCGCGCGCACCACCGGCCACGCCCCGATCTGGAGCCAAGCGCCGGAAAACCTCTGTGTCGACTTCGAGCTTGGCAACCGCGAGGCCGTCGAAGCGGCGTTTGTGGCTGCCGACCACACCGTATCGCTCGACATCCGCAACAATCGCGTGACCTCGGCGCCGATGGAGCCGCGCGGCTGCTTGGGCCTCTACGATGCATCGCGCGAAACGTTCACGCTCTGGAACTCTTCGCAGAACCTGCATCCGAACCGCGACGCCATTGCCGAGAAGATCCTCGGCGTGCCGAAAGACGCAATCCGCCATGTGGCGCCCGATGTCGGCGGTGGGTTTGGCGCCAAAAACCCGGTCTACGCAGAGACCGCGCTCGTCCTGCATGCCGCCCGCGCCCTCGGCCGGCCCGTCAAATGGGTCGCCGACCGCTCCGAGGCGTTCCTGACCGACGTCCACGGCCGCGATCAGATCTCGACCGTTTCGCTGGCGATGGACCGCGACGGAACGTTCCGCGCGCTTAACGTCCACAGCGTCGGCAACGTCGGCGCGTGGTGCGGCACGGTCGGCCCGTTCGTCTCGACGGGCGGGTCAGCCCGTACGCAGGGCGGCCCCTACGCGTTCGACGCGCTCCTCTACACCGCAGAAGCGGCCTTCACCAATACCGCACAGACAGACCCCTATCGCGGCGCCGGCCGGCCCGAAGCGAGCTTTCATATCGAGCGCATTATCGACTACGCCGCCGCCGAACTCGGCTTCGACCCGATTGCGCTGCGGCGGAAGAACCTGATCCCGCGGACGTCGCTCCCATGGACGACGCCGATGGGCCTCAACGTCGATAGCGGCGATTTCGCCGAGCTGCTCGACCAAACGCTGGCGCTCGCGGACTTCGAAGGGTTCGAGGCGCGCAGAGCCGAAGCCGAAGCGCGTGGCCTGAAGCGCGGCTTCGCCATCGCGCCCTATCTCGAGTGCACGGGTGGGTTGCCGAAAGAAGAAGCGCGCATTTCAGTTGCCCCCGACGGGCACATCACGCTCGCCGTCGGCAGCCATTCGACCGGCATGAGCCACGAGACCGTGCACTGCCAACTGCTCGCCGCCGAAGCCGGCGTCGCGATGGATGCGATCACTTTCCGGCAGGCCGACACCGACGCAACGGACATTGGTGGCGGCCACGGCGGATCGCGCGGCATGGAAGTGGGCGGCAACGCCGTCCGCCAGGCGGCCGAGACACTGCGCCGGCGGCTCGGCATCATCGCAGCCCATGCGCTGAACTCCACGCCCGATGACATCGAGATCTCAGATGGCCTTGCCAGCGACGCCCGCACAGGCCAATCGCTATCCGTTGCCGAGATCGCGACGATTGCAAACGACCCCGCGCGGTGCCCGCCAGACATGGGCCCAAAGCCGCTCGACATCGTCGAAGTTTACGAACGCACGAAGATCACCGTCCCCAACGGCGTGCACGCCGCCGAGGTCGAAGTCGACCCGGAGATGGGCGTCATCTCAGTGGTTGGCTTTTGGGCGGTCGACGACTTCGGCCGCATCCTCAATCCGCTCCTTGCCGACGGACAGGTCATGGGCGGCATTGCGCAGGGGCTCGGGCAGGCACTGTTTGAAGAGATCGTCTACGATCCTGACTCCGGCCAGCTCCTCACCGGATCCTTCATGGACTATTGCTTGCCGCGCGCCGACGACCTGCCGCTGCTCCACATCGCCTACTATGAGGAAGCGCCCACGACGCATAATCCACTCGGCGTCAAAGGCGCGGGCGAAGCCGGCTGCTGCGGTGCGCCGCCAGCGATCGTAAATGCAGTGATGCACGCACTGGCCGCGTATGGCGTTCGCCACATCGACATGCCGCTGACGCCGGAGAAAGTCTGGCGCGCGATCCACGACCGCGTGGGGCAGTAAGCTGTCACGGCAAGGGGAGAGATATGGCTGTACTGACACCGACGAAGATCTACGGGACGGTCGACGCGCTTCTCGTGAATGACGATCGCGATACAGACCTGACATCGGCGCGCCGCGAGCGGGTTCGCGTCGGCTACGACGGATTTGAAGGCGAAGCGCACGGCGGCCTGACGCGGCCATCGTGTTCGCGGGTCCTGAAACAGTATCCAAAGCGCGGCACCGAAATCCGCAATACGCGCCAGATAAGCATTCTCGCGCCCGATCAACTTGAAGAGATACGCGCCGCGCTCGACGTCGAAGTGCTTGAGCCCGAATGGGTCGGCGCGAACATGGTGCTCTCCGGTATTCCAGAGCTGACATTTATCCCGCCTTCGTCGCGGCTGATCTTCGAAGGCGGCGCAAGCCTCGTCGTCGACATGGAGAACGCGCCCTGCCGTTTCCCGGGCGAGGTCATCAGCGCGAAGTATCCGGGCAAAGGTGACGCGTTCCCGAAGGTCGCCGTCGGCAAGCGTGGCGTGACGGCTTGGGTTGAGAAGACGGGTGAGATCGCGGTGGGCGAGGCGTGTCGCCTACACGTCCCGCCGAGCCGGATCTATGCTCACGCGTAGCGCGTTGTCGCGGACGTTGGGCGGACCCGAAAAGCCAATTCGCAGACGGCCGAAGATCAGATCAGAAAATTCTTTGTGATGGGCAAAAGCGCTTAATTGCTCATCTCAATTCGAATGCGTGCGTATCGCCCCTCGTTGTCATGTCCATGAAACGAGAAAGGAAACTCCATGCGTAAATCTCTTCTGGCTCTCGCAGCCGGTCTCGCCCTCACGATGAGTGCGCCGGCAAAGGCCGCCAACATCGTCGAGACGGCTGAAGGCGCCGGTGTCTTCAATACGCTGATCGCCGCCGCCAAGGCAGCCGGCCTTGCAGGCGCGCTCTCAAGCGGCGGTCCCCTCACCGTCTTCGCGCCGACCGACGAAGCGTTTGCCGAACTGCCGGCCGGCACGGTCGAGAACCTGCTGAAGCCTGAGAACAAGGACCAGCTCGCCGCGATCCTGAAGTACCACGTGCTGCCACGCCGTCTGACATCGAATATGCTGCCGCACAAGCGCATCCACGTGAAGACGATCAAGGCTGGTGGTGACCGTTTGCTCGCCGTCACGAAGTCGCGCTCCGGCGTCACGGTTGATGGCGCAAACGTCGTCAACGCGGACATCGCAGCCGACAACGGCGTCATCCACGTCATCGACAAGGTCATGCTGCCGTCGAGCTAAGCTGGCTTGCGAGCGGGCGCGATACGGCGGCCGCTCGCAACCATTAAGCCTTGCCGCCGCCCGTGAGCGCGGCGAGCAGGCCGACGGTGGAGCTGTCGCGGTCGCCGAGTGACGCGTCGCCGGACATCCCGGCGGTGATCTCCTGAGCGAGCACCTTGCCGAGTTCGACGCCCCACTGGTCGAACGAATTGATCCCCCAAACAACCCCCTGCACAAACACCTTGTGCTCGTAGAGCGCGAGCAGTTGGCCGAGCACGTGCGGCGTCAGCTTCGGGTAGGCGATCGTCGTCGACGGACGGTTGCCAGGAAACGTCTTGTGCGTGCTGAGCCGTGCGGCGGTCTCAACGTCAACGCCGGCAGCGAGTAACTCCTCACGTGCCTCATCCCTTGTCTTGCCCCGCATCAGCGCTTCGGATTGCGCCAGGCAGTTTGCGATGAGGCTCTGGTGGTGATTGGCGTAGTCCGCGCCATCTTCGTGAGCCTCGGCTGCAATCAGGAAGTCGACCGGGACAACATCGGTCCCCTGATGCAGCATCTGAAAGAACGCGTGTTGCGAGTTGGTGCCCGGCTCGCCCCAGATCACCGGCGCTGTTGACGTGGTCACGGGATCGCCGTCGAGCCTGACCGACTTGCCGTTGCTCTCCATGTCGAGCTGCTGGACGTAGGCGGCCAGTCGGTGCAGGCGTTGATCGTAGGGGATGAGCGCAAGGCTCGCGTGGCCCTCGACGTTGCGGTTCCAGATGCCGATCAGCGCCATCAGGACCGGCAGGTTCTCTTCAAGCGGGCTTGAGCGGAAGTGCTGGTCCATCGCGTGTGCGCCGGCGAGCAGCGCGCGGAAGTCGTCCGACCCGAGCGCAATGGCGACCGGCAGGCCAATCGACGACCAGAGCGAATACCGCCCGCCGACCCAGTCCCAGAATCCGAACACATGATCCGGTGCGATGCCGAATGCGGCAACCGCTTCGAGGTTCGTTGAGACGGCTGCGAAATGCGAACCGACCGCCGCCTCGCCCAGCGCGTCGGCGATCCAGGCGCGGGCGGTCTGCGCGTTGCGCATCGTCTCAAGCGTCGTGAACGATTTGGACGCGACGATCACCAGCGTGCGGGCCGGGTTGAGGCCGCGCACAGTGTCGCCAAAGTGCGCACCGTCGATGTTCGAGACGTAGTGGACCCGCGGCCCATCGTGATTGGGCGCGAGCGCGCCCGTCGCGAGGACCGGGCCAAGGTCCGATCCACCAATCCCGATGTTGATGACGTCCGTGAAGGCGCCGCCGTCAGCCGCGGCTTTGGCGCCTGAACGCACGGCCTCAGCAAAGCCAACAAACCGGTCGAGGACGCCATGGACATCAGCGCTGACGTCGGCAAACGCGTCGTCATCGCGGGGCGCGCGCAAAGCCATGTGCCGGACGGAGCGGCCTTCCGTTGTGTTGATCGCAGCCCCCGACACCATCGCATCGCGCCGCGCTTCGACGCCGGCTGCGCGCGCAAGCTCAATGAGGGCTGCGCGTGCCGCTTCATTAATCCGCTGCTTCGAGATGTCGACCAGGAGATCGCACGCCCGCATCGACAGCGCCTGGAACCGGCCCGGGTCCGCCGCGAATAGCGCGCGCAACGTCGTGTCGCCGAGATCACGGTGCCGGGCCGAAACGTTGTCCCACGCGGCTTGTACTGGGTCGGTCATCGCGCCCTCCACTCTTCACCTGGCCGGTGTTGCAAATTCCTTCGCTTCTCATCGGGTAGCAGGGCTTGCTAGGCTGGGACCAGCGGCAACCCGAGCGAGGCGCATCTTTCCATGACCGGCATTCGATCCGCGGCTGCTGCCTGCGCTCTGGCGCTGATGGCGTTTGTTACGTTGGGTGAGGCGCGCGCAGCCGAGCTGTTGATGTTTGAATCGGCCGATTGCGTTTGGTGCGCCCGCTGGGACCGCGACATCGGCGGCACATACGATCGCACGGCCGAGGGCCGCATCGCGCCGCTGCGCCGGCTTCAAGTCCGCGGCGCGCGCCCGCCAGGGCTCGTCCTCAAGAGCCCCGTCGTTGGCACACCCACGTTTGTGCTCGTTGAAGCCGACCGGGAAGTGGGTCGCATCATCGGCTATCCGGGTCAGAGCGCATTCTGGACACAGCTCGATGCCCTGCTCGACAAATTGCCGGAAAATACGCGGCCGAAGCCGTCCGCCCCCTACGAAGGGCTAGTCCGAACCGGTCTTTGACCGCTCGGCGCCCGCAAACCGCGCAAAAAAGCTACGCATTGAGCGCGCACCTGACGTGCACGCGTCAAAGCATCGCGCTATGGGTGGTGCTGGGGGATCGTGAACAGTTGGCGGACCATGCCTGACTTGCTGCGAGTAGAAGATTTGTGCGTCGGGTTCGGGCTTCACGGCTCGCATCATGATGTGCTGAAGGGCGTGAACCTGCGCGTGCGGCCGGGCAGCGTTGTCGCCCTCGTCGGCGAGAGCGGCTCCGGCAAGTCCGTGACGTCGCTCGCGGTGATGGGCCTCCTGCCAAACAACGCGGCGATCACCCGCGGCCGCATCCGCTACACCAACACGCAAACCGGCGAGACGGCGGAGATCGCAAAGCTCGATCCGGAGAGCGCGCAGATGCGCGCCATCCGCGGCGGTGAGATCTCAATGATCTTCCAGGAGCCGATGAACTCGCTGTCGCCGCTGCACACGATTGGCGACCAGGTTTCAGAGGCGCTTGAGCTGCACGAACGGGTCGACCGGCGCGAAGTGCGCGCGCGCACCGAGGACATGCTCGACCAAGTCGGGTTCCCCAATCCAAGCCGCGCGTTTGACATGTACGCGTTTGAGCTCTCCGGCGGCCTGCGTCAGCGCGCGATGATCGCAATGGCGCTCATTTGTAACCCGTCGCTCCTGATCGCCGATGAGCCGACGACCGCGCTTGACGTCACCATCCAGGCGCAGGTGCTCGGCCTTCTGAAGTCGCTGCAGGAAAAGCGGCGGATGGGCCTGCTGCTCATCACGCATGATCTCGGAGTTGTCGCCAACCTCGCTGACGAAGTGGTCGTCATCTACCACGGCGAGGTGATGGAAGCGGGCCCCGTCGATGACATCTTCCGGCGGCCGCAGCACCCCTATCTGAAGGCGCTCCTGAAGGCTGTCCCGCACTTTGATATGAAGCCCGGCGAGCGGCTGGTCTCGCTTCGCGATGCGGACATCGAGCCACGGACGGTATCGCTGCCCCGCGTGGACGCGGCACCGCCGGCCAAGACGGACTGCCCGACGCGGCCGCTGCTCTGCATCCGCGGCATCACGAAGACCTTCACAACCCGCAACACCGGCTTGTTCGGCTTTGGCGAGCAGCATGCCATCACCGCTGTCGACGACGTCTCACTCGATATCCGCCGCGGCGAATGCGTTGGGCTCGTCGGCGAGAGCGGCTGCGGAAAGACGACGCTCTCAAAGCTCGTTATGCGGGCTCTGACGCCGGACACGGGCGAGATTCTGCTTGCCGACGCCGACCCTCACGCCGATCGCGCAGTCGACCTCGCGCAGCAGGAAGGCCGCGCCCTCGATGAACAGCGCAAGCGCATCCAGATGGTCTTCCAGGACCCGGTCAACTCGCTCTCGCCGCGCATGACCGTCCTCAACATCCTGCGCGAGCCGATGGAGATCCACGGCCACGGCAACCGCGAGACGCAGACCGCGCGTGCGATCGACCTGATGAAAGCCGTCGGCCTCGATCCGCGCTTTCTGAACCGCTACCCGCACAGTTTTTCCGGCGGACAGCGCCAGCGGATCGGCATCGCCCGCGCGCTCGCGCTATCGCCTGACTTGTTGATTTGCGACGAGCCGGTCTCGGCCCTTGATGTGTCGGTGCAGGCACAGGTCCTGAACCTGCTCAATGATCTCCGCAAGGAGATGGGCCTCACGTACCTCTTTATCTCGCACAACCTGGCCGTTGTTGATTACGTCGCTGACCGGATCGCGGTGATGGCGCAGGGCCGGATCGTCGAACTCGCCCCGCGCGCAGCGCTGTTCGCCAATCCCGTGCACCCTTACACGCGATCACTCTTGGCAGCCGTCCCGTATCCAGATCTCGATCGCCCGCTTGATCTAGAACGGTTTGCGGACGGCGAAGTGGGCTCGCCCAGCGACTGGCCAGAGGCGTTTCGCGCCGCGCCGGTCAACGGCCACGCCCTGCCGCACGGACACAACCTGGAACCCATCACCGTCGGCGACGGTCACATCGTCCTCGCCCGGCCACAGGCCGACGCTCGGGAGCTCGTTGCATGAAAAAAACGGGACTGACTTTTGCGGCCTTCGCCCTGCTGTTCGGCGGGATCGCATCCAGCTCATTCGCTGAACGCGCCGAGACGGTCTCCGCGTCCGCGCCGCCACCGGTCTACATCGAGACGCCGTCACTTGCCAAAGCCGTCGAGAAAGGCGAGCTGCCGCCCGTTGCGCAGCGGCTTCCTGAGAACCCGCGCGTGCTCGACCCGACAAAGTATGGCGGCACGCTCGGCCGTCACGGCGGGCGTATGCGCTGGCTGATGGGCAAGCAGAAAGACCTGCGTATGCTGGTCTATTACAGCTACGCGCGGCTGGTCGGGTATAACGAGAAGTACGGGCTCAAGGCCGACATCCTTGAAAAGTTCACCGTCGAAGACGGCCGTATTTTCACGTTCACCCTGCGCAAGGGCCATAAGTGGTCGGACGGGCATCCTTTCACGACCGAAGACTTCCGCTACTGGTGGGAGGATGTCGCAAACGACAAGCGCGTCGGGCGTGGCATGCCCGCAAAGATGCTCGTCAACGGCAAACCGCCGACGGTTGAGTTCATCGACGAAGTGACCGTCCGCTTCACGTGGGAGGATGCCAACCCCGAGTTCCTCCCGTCGCTCGCTGCAACGCGCCCGCTCGTGATCTTCATGCCGGCGCACTTCATGAAACAGTTTCACCCGCGGTATGCCGACAAGGCCGAGCTCGAGAAGCGCGTGAAGGCCGTCAAGCTTCGCAACGCCAAGCGCCTCCACATGCGCATGGCCCGATCGGCGCGGCCGGAGAACCCCGAGCGGCCGATGCTCGACCCTTGGATCCAGACGACCAAGCCACCGTCGACCCTGTTCACGTTCCGCCGCAACCCGTTCTACCACCGCGTCGACCCCGCAGGCCGGCAGCTCCCCTACGTCGACGAGGTGCGCATCGCGATGGGTTCGACATCGCTGATCCCCGCCAAAGTCGGCGCCGGCGATAGTGACCTGCAGGCGCGCTACCTGCGGTTTGACGACTACACGTTCCTGAAGGCGGCCGAAAAGCGCGGTACGATCAAGGTCAAGCTGTGGGACAAGTCGCGCGGCGCACACATGGCGATCGTCCCGAACCTCAATGCGAAGGACCCGGTCTGGCGGAAGCTCAATCGCGACAAGCGGTTTCGCCAGGCGCTGTCGCTTGCGATCAACCGGCGCGAAATCAATCAGGCGATCTTCTACGGCCTCGCTAAGGAGAGCGCGGACACGATCCTGCCGGGCAGCCCGCTCTACCGGAAGGACTACGCCAAAGCCTTCGCGCGGTTTGATCTCGACCGCGCCAACGAGCTGCTCGACGCGGTTGGCCTTGGCGAACGCGACGGTGACGGCATCCGGTTGCTGCCCGATGGCCGGCGCGCCGAGATCATCCTGACGAGTGCCGGCGAAAGCTCCGAGCAGGCTGATGTTCTCTCACTCATTCGCGACACGTGGCGGAAGGCCGGCATCGCGCTCTACACGCGCTCGAGCCAGCGCGAACTGTTTCGCAAGCGCATCTACAGCGGCGAGACGATCATGTCGGTATGGGAAGGGCTCGACAACGCCATGGCGTCGGCGGCCACGAGCCCAACCGAACTGGCGCCGACCAAACAGTCACAACTGCATTGGCCGCAGTGGGGGCTCTACTACGAGACCTCGGGCGAGCAAGGCGCGGCGCCTGACCTGCCGGAAGGCCGCAAGCTGATTGCCGCACTTGAACGATGGCAGGCGGCGGCGTCGCCGGACGCGCGTAAGGCTGCATGGCATGCCATGCTCAAGATCCACGCGCAGAACGTGTTCACGATCGGCATCGTCAACGCCACCAAGCAGCCAGTCGCGATGTCGCCAAAGCTGCGCAACGTGCCGGACCACGGTGTCTATGCCTACGAGCCGGGCGGCTTCTTCGGCATCTATCACCCGGACCTGTTCTGGCTCGAAGGCGCCGATAAGAAGTCCAGCGTGACGAGCGACAGGGCAACCAACGGCGAACCGTCGATCCTGACGAAGGCGACGGGGAACTGATGACCAACGTGTTCGCGCACGCGCCGGCAAACGGGCAGAACAGGCAGCCGCCATGCTGATCTACATTCTGCGCCGCGCGCTGTTGATGATCCCGACGCTTGCCATCATCAGCGTTCTCGTCTTCACCATCATCGAGCTCCCGCCCGGCGACTACTTCGAGAGCTACGTTGCCGAACTCGAAGCCGCCGGCGAAAAAGTCGACAAGAGCCAGATCGAATTTCTCAAGCAGGAGTACGGCTTCGATCGGCACCCGGTAGAGCGCTATTTCTACTGGGTTGGCGGGCTCTTGCAGGGCGATCTCGGCTACTCGTTTGCCTATGAGTTGCCGGTCAACAAAATCATCGGCGACCGGCTGTTCTTCACGATCCTCATTTCGTTCCTGACGATCATCGTCACTTGGATGATTGCCTTCCCGATCGGCATCTATTCGGCGATGCACCAGTATAGCTGGTCGGATTACGGGCTGACATTCGTCGGCCTCCTTGGCATCGCGACGCCCAACTTCCTGCTCGCGCTCGTCATGATGTACCTCGCCAACGTCTGGTTCGGGACGTCGATCGGCGGCCTCATGGCGCAGGAATACGTCAATCAGCCGTGGAGCTGGGGCAAGTTTGTCTCGATCCTCGAGCACATCTGGATACCGGTCATCGTCATTGGGACAGCCGGAACTGCCGGCATGATCCGCACGCTCCGCGCGAACCTGCTCGACGAGTTGCAAAAGCAGTATTACCGGACCGCGCGCGCCAAGGGCCTCAGCCGCACGAAGGCCGTCACCAAATATCCGCTACGCATGGCGCTGAACTTCTTCGTCGCAGACATCGGCGGGATCCTGCCGCAGATCGTCTCCGGCGCCGAGATCGTCGCGATCGTCCTTTCGCTCGAGACAACCGGGCCCTTGCTGATTTCCGCGCTGCAATCACAGGACATGTATCTCGCAGGCTCGTTCCTCATGTTCCTCGCGCTGCTGACCGTGATCGGCGTGCTCATCTCCGACATCCTGCTTGCCGTCCTTGACCCGCGCATCCGCCTTGCGGGAGGGCGCACGAAGTGAAGCCGAGCCCGCTGCCGCCGCCCAATCAGCCGATGGGCCACTATGTCAACGATGCCCCGTTTGACCCGCGGACCATCGAGGAGATGACGCCGGCGCAGGAGCGCGTTTATCTCGCGTCGCAGTGGCGGCTGATGTGGTGGAAGTTCAAGCGGCACAAGCTTGCTGTCATTTCAGCGCTGTTCCTCGGCTTCGTCTACTTCTGCGTGATTTTCGCCGGCCCAATCGCGCCCTATGCGCAGGACACCCGGCACGTCGAACACATCTACGCGCCGCCGCAGTCGGTCCATCTGTTCGACGAGAACTGGAACTTCATCGGGCCGTTCGTCTACGGCTACGACTACAAGCTCAACATGGAGAACTTGAAGCGCGAGTACACGGTCAACACCGGCAAGATCCAGCGGCTGCGCTTCTTCTGTTTGGGCGACACGTATCGCTTCTGGGGGCTCATCGAGAGCCGGTTCCACGTCATGTGTCCGGCTGAAGGCGAGCCCACGTTCCTGCTCGGCTCAGACCGGCTTGGACGCGATGTCCTGTCGCGCATCATCTACGGCGCGCGGGTTTCCATGACCATCGGGCTCGTCGGCATCACGGTTGCGATCATCCTTGGCCTCTTCTTCGGCGGCCTCGCGGGCTACTTCGGCGGCAAGGTCGACATGGTCGTCCAGCGCATCATCGAAGTGCTCCAATCGATCCCGTCGATCCCGCTGTGGCTCTCGATCGCAGCGCTCGTGCCCGTGACCTGGAGCCCGCTCGCCGTCTACTTCTTCATCACGATCATCCTCGGCCTTATCGACTGGACCGGGCTTGCGCGCGCCGTCCGTTCGAAGCTGTTCTCGCTTCGGGAAGAAGACTACGTGCTGGCGGCTCAACTCATGGGCGCAAGTTCCGGCCGGATCATCTCCCGCCACCTCGTGCCAGGCTTCACGAGCCACCTGATCGCAGCCGCATCGCTTTCGATCCCCACGATGATCCTCGGGGAAACCGCGCTTTCGTTCCTCGGCCTCGGCCTGCGCGCGCCGATCACCAGTTGGGGCGTCCTTCTGCAGGATGCCCAGAACATCAATGTCGTCGCGCTTTATCCCTGGCTGATGTTTCCTGTCGTTCCTGTCATCCTGGTCGTGCTTGCGTTCAACTTCCTGGGGGATGGGTTGCGCGACGCGGCTGACCCCTACAAGTAGGCGGAGGCGGATCGTGCGATGCGCTGCAGCTTGGCCATTGTGGTGTTGAGGGATTGATCGTGCGGGATGACGACCAGATCCGCGTGCTGATGTACTCGCACGACACGTTCGGCCTCGGGCATCTGCGCCGGACCCGCGCGATCGCGCATGCCCTTGTCGAGCAGCACAAAGGCCTAAGCGTCCTCATTATCTCGGGTTCGTCGATCGCCGGCGCGTTCGACTTCCGTGCCCGCGTCGACTTCATCAAGATCCCGAGCGTCATCAAGCTCTACAACGGCGAGTACACCTCGCTGTCGGACCATATCGACCTGAGCGACACGCTCGCCATGCGCCGAAGCGTCATCGAAAGCGCGGCCGTCCATTTCCGCCCAGACGTTTTCATTGTCGACAAAGAACCGCGCGGCCTGCGCGGCGAGCTCGACCCGACGCTGCCGCGGCTCAAGGAGCTTGGCACGGAAGTCGTGCTCGGGCTCCGCGAAGTGCTCGACGAACCGGACGTCGTCAAAGCGGAGTGGGAGCGGAACGACGCCGCGCACTGGGTCGCGACCTACTATGACCGGATCTGGGTCTATGGCTCACGCGACTTCTGGGATCCGCTGACGGGCGTGCCGCTGCCGGAGACGGTTCGCGCGCGCGTCAGCCACGTTGGATTTCTGGCACGGACAGCCCCACAGCGGCGGTCCTTGCCGCCGCGTTTGCCGAAGTCTGATTATATCCTCGTGACCGCCGGCGGCGGTGGTGACGGAAGCGACATGATGCGGCAGGTGCTGGCGGCAAAAGAACACGACCGCTCGAACCGCGACGCCTACGTGCTTGTGCTCGGGCCGTTCATGCCGGTGCGCGAACAGGCTGAGATCCGCCACCGCGCGAACCGGCTCGACGATGTGCACGTGGTCGCCTTCGACAGCCACATCGAAACGCTGATTGAGGACGCGCGTGCCGTCGTCTCGATGGGCGGCTACAATACATTTTGCGAGCTGATGTCGTTTAACAAGCGCGCGCTCATCATCCCGCGCAAGACCCCGCGCCAGGAGCAGCTCATTCGCGCCGAACAGGCCGCCCAGTACGGGCTGATCGACATGCTCGATCCAGATGATGCCCGCGCGCCGTGGAAACTTGCAGAGCGCATGCGGCGCCTGCCGTTACGGCCGCTTCCGTGGTCCGCGACCTACCAGATCGATCTCGACGGCCTCGACCGCATCGGTGAGATGGTCGGCCGCATTGGCGACCAGAAGTCAGAACCCACGCGCAAGGCGATCGCCTGACATGTCCCCATCCGGCCAGCGCCGGCGCGGCGTCGCGGTGATCCTGAAAGGGTATCCTCGCCTGTCAGAGACATTCATTGCGCAGGAGTTGCTCGGCCTGGAGCGGCGCGGCTTCCGCCTGCATCTCATCTCAATGCGCCACCCGACCGATACCAAACGCCATCCGATCCACGACGAGATCCAGGCGCCGGTCACGTACCTGCCGGAGTATCTTCATCAAGAGCCGCTGCGCGTCATGCGCGGCCTGTGGGCGGCGCGCCGCCTGCCCGGTTTTCGCGCGGCACTCGGCCAGTTCTGGCGCGACCTCAAGCGCGACGTCACCCGCAACCGGTTCCGCCGGTTCGGCCAGGCAGCCGTCCTGGTCACGGAACTGCCAGCCGGCACTGAGCACCTCTACGCGCATTTCATTCATACACCGGCCTCCGTCACGCACTACGCGCACCTGATGACCGGGCTGCCGTGGTCGTGCTCGGCCCACGCGAAAGACATTTGGACGTCGCCTGCCATCGACCTCGAAGGCAAGCTTATCTCAGCCGACTGGGTTGCGACCTGCACGCGGATCGGGGCTGAGCATCTGACAGACCTCGCCGGCCCGGCGGGCGATGTGCATCTGATCTATCATGGCCTCGACCTCGCCCGGTTCCCCTCGCCCCCAGCTCGCACCAGCACGCGCGATGGCAGCAACGCAGACACGCCCGTTCGGCTGCTGACCGTCGGGCGCGCAGTTGCCAAAAAGGGGTTTGATGTGCTCCTCGACGCGCTCGCGCGCTTGCCGGACGAGACCGCCTGGCAGCTCACCCACATCGGCGGCGGCACCGAACTCCGCGCCTTAAAGGCACAGGCGGACAGGCTCGCCATCGCGGACCGGATCGACTGGCAGGGCGCCCGCGACCAGGCCGATGTGCTCGCCGCCTACCGCGCGTCTGATCTCTTCGTGCTCCCCTGCCGCATTGCCGACGATGGCGACCGCGACGGCCTGCCAAACGTCCTTGTCGAAGCGCAGAGTCAGGCGCTCTGTTGCGTCTCAACGCCGATCTCCGCGATCCCGGAACTCATAACGGACGGCGAAACCGGCGCGCTTGTCGCTAGTGAAGATGCGGGCGCGCTTGCCGATGCGCTCACACGTCTCATCGCCGACCCTGCCGCGCGCGACCGGCTCGGGGCCGCCGGTGAAGCCCGCGTCCGTGCGCACTTCGACATGACCGCCGGGCTCGACAAACTAGCAGCGCTCTTTGGCGCCCCCGCGCCCAAACCCACGCTTACGGACGCGAAGCCCGAGACCGTCGCATGAGCGCGCGCGTCCTATTCTACGTCCAGCATCTGCTCGGCGTCGGCCATGTCTTTCGCGCCAAGCGGATCGTCGAGGCACTCGTTGAACGCGGAGGTGACGTCGCCGTTGTGCTCGGCGGGCGCGACATTCCGCATCTGAGGTTTGACGGCGCCGCAGTCCATCAACTCCCGGCGATCCACGCTGGCGACGCAGACTTTGGCAACCTCGTCACGTCGGAGGGCGCGCCGCTGAGTAATGCTTTCCGCGCACACCGCCGCGACGCGCTGATGGACGTCCTTGGCAAAACATCCCCCGATGTCATCCTCACAGAGGCCTATCCCTTTGCGCGGCGAAGCATGCGCTTCGAGCTCATCCCGTTTCTTGAAGCCGCGCACCGGCAGACGCCGCGCCCGCTCATCCTGGCGTCGATCCGCGATATCCTGCAGCGGCCAAGCTCTGAGAAAAAAGCGCAGGAAGCGTGCGATGTTTTCGAGCGGCTCTTTGATGGCGCGTTAGTGCATGGCGATCCGGACTTCGCGCGCGTCGACGAAAGCTATCCGGCACTGGCAGCCGTCGCGGACCGGTTGCACTATACCGGCATCGTCGCGCCACCGCTGCGCACGGCCCCAGACCAAGTATCAGCGGCGGCGAATACCTTCGACGTTGTGGTCTCCGCGGGCGGCGGTGCCGTTGGCGGCGACGTGATCCGGGCGGCCATCGCAGCAAAATCGAAAACACTGCTCGCAGACGCCAACTGGCTTGTGCTGACGGGGCCAAACCTACCGAAAGCCGAACGCCGCGAGATTGATGAAATGGCCGCGTCGGCCGGCGTCACTGTGGAGACCTTCCGATCTGATCTTCCGGCACTTGTCGCGGCCGCTCGGATCTCGATCCAGCAGGCCGGCTACAACACCGTCGCGGACGTTTTGCGGACCGACACAGCCGCCGTGCTCGTCCCCTACGCAATCGGCGGCGAGACGGAACAGACCGACCGCGCCCACGCGCTCGAACGCCTCGGCCGTGCCGCCGTTGTCACCGAGGAAGACTTGAACTCTGCGACCATGGCCGCGGCGATCGCGCGGGCGCTGGCAGCCCCCTCGCCGCATCTCGAAATCAATCTTGATGGCGCCAGCACCAGCGCTGAGATCGTCGCCCGGCTCCTCGCCCGCCACCGCAACGACGCGCCGCTTTCGTCAGCCTGAGGCGGCCACGGTCGCTGGCAGCCGCCTGGCGCCGAGGAACGTCTCGCCCGCCTTCGCGATCCGCTTCGCAGCCGGTGAGAACGGCTCAATCACCGTCATCATGTGATGCGCGTTTGCGTGCAGCATCATCACCCCGTCGACCATGATGCCGACATGCCCCGTCCAGAAGACGAGATCGCCACGCTGCAACCCTTCGACATCGCGCGCGTCGTCTGCGTCGAGCGCCGCCTGGACCTCATCGGCCGCGACCGCAATCTCGCCGAGCCGTTCAAACTGCATGTCGCTATCGCGCGGGCAGTCGCGCATGCCGGCCGCGACCAGCGCCATCTGGACCAGACCGGAGCAGTCCACCCCAAGCCGGGTGTTGCCGCCCCAGAGATACGGCACATCGAGGAACTGCTCAGCGACGGCGACGAAGTCACGCGCGGGCTTGGCGACTTCGGCGAGATGCCGTGCGAAGACGAAGCCGCCGTCTGCAATCGCGATGAAGTCACCGGAAACCTCGCCGAAGGTGGCGACCGCGTTCAGATGCAAGACGCCGAGCACGCGCGACTTCATGTTTGGCTCAGCGTAGCGGAACGTTGCCGGTGCGCGGACGCGGTGCGTCGGCTGCGCGGGCGGTGGCAATAGGAGCCCGGCCGGCACGTAGCCTACGTAAGCATCGCGCGTGTTCTGGACCCAGGCCCAATCGCCGGCGACGTCAAACACGTCAACGACATCGCCGATCAACAGTTCGCTCTCCCGGGGGGAGGCTGCATCCGGTGTGCGATGCAGCGGCGCTGGATCGCGGCCGATGCAGGCGGCCTGAGGCGCCACAAACCGGTCCGCCTGCACCTTGCCCTGCAGACGCGCATCAGCCAGGTCCGCGCGAAACGCGTTGAGCCTGCGGTCAAGCTTGCCAGCCTCCGGCTTCGGGACCGGTGGCGGTTTCTGCGCGGCATCATCAGCAGCGTCCGACACGTCAGGCAGCCCTCGCAAACGCCTCAATCGCGTCGGCGACAGCGCGGGCTGATTGCACCTCGCCGCCCTTTGGACCGAGCGATCGGCGTGTCGGGCGCCAACCGTAAAGGTCGGCATGGGCGTAGACTTTTGCTTTGTCGACAAAGCGCTTGAGGAACATCGCGGCCGTAATCGCGCCACCGAAGGGGCCGCTGGAGATGTTGTTGAGGTCGGCGACATCGCTTTCCAACAACTGGTCGTAACCCGGCCAGAACGGCATCCGCCATACCGGGTCACCGATCTCCAACCCAGCGGTTTCGACCCGCCCGGCCCAGCTATCGTCGGTTGAGAAAAACGCCGGCAAATCGGTGCCGAGCGCAACGCGGGCTGCGCCCGTGAGCGTCGCGAACGTCATCATCAGATCAGGCGCGTCTTCGTCGGCCAGCGCAAGCGCATCGGCGAGCACGAGGCGGCCCTCCGCGTCCGTGTTGCCAATTTCGACGGAGAGCCCCTTCCGCGATGTGATGACATCGCCCGGCCGGAACGCATCGCCGGCGACGGCGTTCTCCGCGGTCGCGATGATCAGGCGGAGCCGGACCGGCATCTTGCGGGCCATGATCATATGGGCCGCGGCAAATGCAGCCGCAGCGCCGCCCATGTCCTTTTTCATCAGAAGCATTGCGGCGGCCGGCTTGATGTCGAGGCCGCCCGTGTCAAACGCGATCCCCTTGCCAACGAGCGTGATCTTAGGCGCCGTGCTGTCGCCCCACGTCAGGTCAACGAGCCGCGGCGGCCGCGTGCTCGCACGGCCAACGGCTGCGAGCAACGGAAACGCATCAGCGAACGCGCCGTCTTCGCCGCGATGCACGACCACTTCAGCGCCATGCGCCCGCGCGAGACCTGCAACGGCGTCCGCGATCTCCTGCGGACCGAGATCGTTTGCCGGAGTGTTGATCATATCGCGACCGGCATGCACGGCGGCGACGGTCGCGCGGACGCGGTCAGCATCAGCGCCATCGGGCATCAAAAGCCGTGGCCGCGACCGATCACCGTTGCGATACTTTTCAAACCGGTACGCGCCGAGACCCCACGCAATCGCCGCGAGCGTTGGATCATCGCCGTCGTCCTGCAACCGCCAATCCCCGGCTGGCAACAGGCTCGGCGCGCGTCCGAGGTTCAGTGTGTTCGGTCCGCAGGGGTCGCCGCTGCCAGCCTTGCCAAGCCCGAACAAGCCGCCCGTCAACGCCCCTTCCGCGCCCGACAGCGGCAGCCAGGTCCCGCGACTGCTCTTAAAACCGTTCTCAGCCGCCCACCGCGCCGTCGCCCCATCGGGCAACGACGCGCCGTTGTCTTCCGAGCGCGTCATACACTTGAGCGGACGGGCACCGTCGGCGGCTTCAGGTCCGGCGAAGACATCATCGAGCTCAGGGATCATCGGGTTTCTCTCGTGTTGCTCATGGGTCAGAACCTACATCATCGTTCGCCAGATTGTCCGCACGTGATCAAAGTTAAGCGTTTGTTGACCGCTGTCCCACACCGTCAGTGCTGAAACCGAATCATGCGGCCAGATGCGGGCGGGACCACATATGACAATCGATAGCAGGCAGCCGAAGTTCAACCGTTTCGGCCTCGCCGGCGTGATTGCGGCAACGCTTGCGCTCGGTGCTTGCGCGCAATCGGGCGCCGATCTTTCGGCCGCGCTGAACGAGGCGCCGCCCGCTGCCGGTACGGATCCGGCGCTCACGCAGACGCCGCTACAAAAGGCGACGGGCTACTGGGAAAAGCGCTACCAGAAACAGCCCCATAACGCGACTGCGGCGCTCAGCTACGCAAAGAACCTGAAGGCGCTCGGAGACAAGCGCCGGTCGTTCGCCGTGCTGCAGCAGGCAGCAATGTTCAACGCGCAACACAAGGGCATAGCGTCGGAGTACGGACGGCTCGCGCTGGAGTTCAATCAGGTCCGACTGGCCAACCGATTGCTCACGCTTGCCTACGATCCGGCGAAGCCTGACTGGCGTGTTCTGTCGGCACGCGGTGTCGCGCTTGGCAAGCTCGGCGACTACAAGAACGCCGTCGACGTCCTCACAAAAGCGCGCGCGCTCGCGCCTGACCGGTCCTCCGTCGCCAACAATCTCGCGATGGCCTACGTCGCAATGGGCGAGCCCGCTAAGGCCGAACCGATCCTGCGCTCGTTTGCGCTCGGCAAGGACGCGACGCCGCGGATGCGGAAAAACCTCGCGCTCGTCCTCGGCCTGCAGGGCCGCTACACCGAGGCTAAGGCGCTCGCAGCGCAGGACGGCTCATCAGCCGATGCCTACAAGCAGATCGATCAGGTCCGCCGCATGGTGCGCCTGCCTGAAAAATCGCTGCCGGGTTCGGTCGCTGCAGCCCCGGCGCTGAAGCCTGCCTCCACTCCCGCAGCCCCGCGCGGGCGCACGACGACCGCCGCGACTTACTAAGGCGGTTCCGCTGAAGCTTTTTGGTTCACGGCGCGCACCGGCCTGATGGCGTGCGCCTCCACAGGGGCGGCGCTTGCGCCGGGCCGCGGTCGCGGCCTTTGCAGAGACCAGGTTCGTCCGTCACCGACTTTGAGACGGTTGTTCACGGCGCGCACCGGCCTGATGGCCTGCGCCTCCACAAGGGCGGCGCTTGCGCCGGGCCGCACGGGCGGCCCTTTGGTTGCCCTGCCACCGGCCACGCTTGTCACCGCTCAGCATCGCAATCCCCGTCGCGATGATCTAGACCGGTCTCATCACACCTGAACGGAGGATGAGGCCCATGGAGATCATCAAAGCGAACGCGCGGCCATCGGCCAAAGCCAACGCCGACTATTTCGGCGGCGACGTCTACCAGGACCCGATCTATCAGCCGGATGAGCCGGCGCGCGCCCGCTCGCTGCGCGTGACCTTCATGCCGGGCGGCCGGACGAACTGGCATACGCATCCGCTCGGACAAACGCTCTACGTGCTCTCAGGCGTTGGCCGCATCCAGAAGGAAGGCGAGCCGGTCATTGAGATTCGCGAAGGCGACACGGTGTGGATCCCACCCGGCGAAAAGCATTGGCACGGTGCGGCGCCTGACCGGATGATGGTGCACATCGCGATCCAGGAAGCGCTCGACGGCAGCAACATCACCTGGCTCGAAGCCGTCGCCGACGAGGACTATGCGGCGGCGCCAACCGGCTAATCGACCGCCCGGCGGCCGCGCCCGCCAACACAAAAAATCCCGCGCTCGGGGGAGCGCGGGATGATTTTCGTCTGGACGTTACGCGTAACGAGAGCGCTTACGTTTTACGCAACACGGCTTAATAACGAAACGAACGGACACGCATAACTTCGCAACGCGCGAGCGGGTTCAGGCCTGCACGCTTCCGGAACCGCAGCTTGTTGCGGCACTGACGCAGAGCGCGGCGACAAGCCGGACGCCGGCGGCCGGCGAATCCAACACCGCGGGTCCGGGGGACGCGCGTCCCGATCACGGTGATGCCGCGAGCAACACACCGGAAGTCGCGGAAACGAACCGGCTCTACACCCGAAGACGTTGTCTTGTGAGCGGCGGCGGCAGGCTTCAGGCCGGGCATGGCCGATGCCTGAAGGCTGAAGGCGCCGAGACCGGTGACGAGGGCAGCGAGGGCAACGATGAGCTTCATGATCTCTCTCCTCTGATGCATCCTTCGCGTATCGTCGGTTGGCGATGTTTCGCTCAGCCCGGCGCCGCGAACGCCAACACTCATGACCGAGCGGCCATGAACTGATCCTGAACGGATCGTTGGCAAACGTTGAGGTTTCAGTCGGCCCGCGCTGCCGCTCGTCGGGACAGGCTCGGTGGCCTGCCGAGATCGGCACCCGATGGCGTTGGGCGCCGATCCCAGTCCGTTGGACGCCGCCTACGCGACCATGTCTTCCTCGGTGGCAGCCTTCTCGATGTCCGCCGCCGGCAGGATGGGCTGGACCGTCTCCGCTGCCGGTGTTGGCGCACTGGCCGGTGCGGGTGTGCCGGCAGAAAGTTCGGCCATTTCCGCGAGCGCCAGGTCCACGTCCGTATCGCGCGCGTCGCCGTAGGCGAGCGCACCCGTCTCAGCGGCCTGCATCAGGGCTGCCAGCGGATCGGCGCTTGCAGCGGCCGCCGCCGTGCCGACGGTGAACGCGACCGTCGAGGTCTCGATCGGCGTGCCACCGGCGTTCGGCTGCGGGAACACCTCGAGCTTGATCTCAGCGTCGCCGGCGCCAAGCTCCATGCCCTGCCAATAGTCGCCGTTCGTGTTGTCGCCGAAGAGCGCATACGGCGAGACGTTCTCGACGCGGAACTGGTCGCCCATGGTGAGCTTGACGCTTCCGATATCGCCCGTGTCGCCTGTCGGCACGGCCGCCAGTGAGACAAGCTTGCCGGCAACGTCAGCGGGATCAATCGTGTCCCCCGGCGCGATCTCGGTGATGACCTCGTCCGTGGCGGTGTCGACGAGGTAGAGTTTTAGGAGTGACGCGCTGCCGGGGTCCGAACCGCCGTCGTTGCCGATCGTCGTCACTTGGGCCGAGCCGATCTCGTTGTTGGAGCTATCCAGGAACGATGCGCCGATCGTCAGCGGTCCTTCCGGCAACGTGCCCGGCTGGATGTCCTGGCCGAAGTCGCCAAACATCGCATACGGCGCGACGCCTTCAATGCGGACGTTTTCGCCATTGAGGCTCAACCCCACGCGCGCCACGCCCTCCAAGCCGTCCGGCGGCACGACCTCGATGGAGACACCCTCGAGATTGGAGGGATCGATGCTTGATCCATCCTTCAACTCGGCGATGCGTTCGTCGGTGGCGGCATCGATCAGGAAGAACTTTGCGCCATCGCCGGCGCCTGGGTTTCCGGGATCTGGATCAGGCGTCGGATCGGGGTCAGGCGTCGGATCCGGATCAGGCGTTGGATCAGGATCGGGGTCCGGTTGCGAGGCCGCCGGCTGCGACAACGGCTGATCGTCGTTCCGCGACGGCGTCGTGCCGGGCGCAATGGTAATGTTGTCGATGATCGTGTTTTTGGACCGGCCGAAGATCGTGACGCTGTTCTCGCCTTCGTCCAGTTCGATGTTCGTCGGCGACTTCTGATGGTTGACGTCGAACGTCGTCCCCCACTTGTCGCCGAACTCCTCGAACGGCATGCCACTCGCAAACACCTTCTGTGGCGGCCCGCCGTTGACGCTCACAAACACGTCGTTCGCCTCGTCGCCGCGCGCGTCAAACCCCTCCTTAGTCCGCGCCATTTCGATCGCGAGCGCAAACGTGCCGGCCTCTTCGACATTGAACGTGTAAGTGAGCCCGCTGTCCTCAAGCGGCTTGCTGTTGCCGTAGAGGTTCGGGCCGTCCCAACGGTAGTAGTTGTCGCCATCGAAGCCGCTGATCTTGGTCTCGGCCTTCCAGTCCCCCGTCGCAGCCGCCATCTCCGAGTCAAAGTGGAAGACACCGTTCTCGTTAGCTTCGTAGACGGTCTTCGAAGGATCAGGGTTTGGCGCTGGATCGGGGTCGGGACCTGGATCAACCGGCCCGCCGTTGTCATCAAAAATACCGGACTCTTCGAAGTAGGCCTTCGCCTGCTCTGGCGTTCCCGTCTCGTTGCCCGTGAGCGCGTAGAGCATCATGCCGGCGTCAGACGGATCGTTTGGCTTATCGTTTCCGCCGGCCTCCTTCATGATTTCGCGGGCCTCCTGGACCAGCGGCTCATCGGACTGGTCCATCCATGACCAGTTCGAGTTGAAGAATCCCTTCTGGTTGTTGTTGCCGTCGTTCTGATCTTTGATCTCGACCTGCGTAACGTCAGGAAAGTCTTCAGCGATATCGTCCCACGTCCGCGCGACGTCGACGCCCGGTAGATTCGTTTCGTTGAAATTCTCGTTCCAGGCCGAGTGCGACAGCAGCGTCAGGTTTTTATGATTGGCCGGATCGGTCTGATCGAGCGCGCGATAAACCGCCTCCATCGGCCCACCTTCGATAAGCAGCACCTTTTGGCCGGAGTTCAGAATTTCGACCAGCTTCTCCGTGGTACCGGAGACGTCGTCCTGATAATTGAACGCGTCGAGCCCAAGCTTCTTGGCAAACTCTCCGCCCTGGTCCAGCCTCTCCTCACGCGCGCTAAAACTCGGATTAGTAAGATTGTTCCCATATAGAAGCGTCGTTTTATCCGCGACACCGCCAGCCTTCGCCAGCAACGCGGCAATCGGGACAGCGGCGATATCGTCAGGGTCGTAATTGTTGCCGTCGAAGTGAAAGACGATTTGGTCGGCATTTGCCGCCAGTGAGCCTGGTGCGGGCTGGTTCATTTTTGTGCTTCCCCGTTTCAAACGATTTGGTCGTCGTCAGCCGGATGGCGCCCTTCAGACAAGCTGCAAAGCGCATCCGCCCAACTGAGCTGAGGAATTTTTGCGCGTGAAATGTGACGGCGAAAAAGGCGGCCGCTTGAATTCTCAGCGATTATAAACGGGGCCAAAACCAAGCGATCAAAGTGAATGCGTACGCGCCGTCATGATTTTCAAATGCAGCTTCGGGTTTATGCTGACCGTTTTCAGTGCGATGGGCCGTGCAATGCTGTTGCCTTGACGCATCGCTTTTCGCATTTCTGACTGCAAGCAAGGCTTGCAACGCTTCTGCTGCAAACGCGCTCGTAGGTGTTGACCCGCGCATGAAAAAACCGGCCAGGCGTCCGCGCCCGACCGGTCTCACGTCACGCCGCGATGCAACTAGTGATTGTCGCGCGGGATGCCTTTCGTCTGCGCGATGCGCTGGTAGTTGACGGCGGGCTTCAGGACCATGCCTTCGGAGAGCTCATCGACGATACCGCGCTGGATCTCCTGCCAGGGCGTCTGGTGGTCGGGATACTTGAACCCGCCGGCTGCATCAAAGTCAGCGCGGCGTTTCGCGAGTTCATCATCGCTGATGAGGATGTTCGCCGTGCGCTTATTGAGATCGATGCGCACGCGGTCACCCGTCTTCAGAAGCGCGAGCCCGCCGCCGGTCGCCGCTTCCGGCGACGCGTTCAGGATGGACGGCGATCCGGATGTCCCCGACTGGCGCCCATCGCCAATGCAGGGCAGCGCGCTGACGCCCTGCTTCAACAGGTAGTCCGGCGCGCGCATGTTCACGACTTCCGCGGCACCCGGGTACCCGACCGGGCCAACGCCGCGCATGAAGAGGACGGACTGAGCGTCGATCTCCCACGACGGGTCATCGATGCGGTCGTGATAATCTTCCGGCCCGTCGAACACGATTGCGCGGCCTTCGAAGGCGCCCGGATCGTCGGGATTGTTGAGGTAACGCTCGCGGAACTCGGCGCTGATCACGGACGTCTTCATGATCGCGCTGTCGAACAGGTTGCCCTTGAGGTTCAGGAAGCCGGCCTGGCCTTGCATCGGCGCGTCGTAGGCCTTGATGACATCACGATCCTCCGCGAACCGGCCCTCGCAGTTCTCCAGAAGCGGGCGGCCATTGACCGTCTTCGCCTTGGCGTTGATTTTCCCCGCCTTTGCAAGCTCAGCAACCACCGCTGGGACGCCGCCTGCGCGGTGAAACTCTTCACCAAGGTACTCGCCCGCCGGCTGAAGGTTGACGAGCAACGGCACCTCGTAGCCAAGCCGCTCCCAATCATCGTTGTTGAGCTCAACGCCAATGTGTCGGGCGCAGGCATTGAGGTGGATCGGCGCATTGGTTGATCCGCCAATGGCCGAGTTGACGACAATGGCGTTCTCAAACGCCTCACGCGTCAGGATGTCGGACGGCTTCAAGTCTTCCCAGACCATGTCGACGATGCGCTTGCCGGTCTCGTAGGCCATCTGCTGGCGTTCGCGATACGGGGCCGGGATGGCGGCGCAGCCAGGCAGGCTGAGGCCAAGCGCCTCGGCGAGCGCGTTCATCGTGGATGCGGTGCCCATCGTGTTGCAGTGACCGGCAGATGGCGCAGACGAGGCGACCAGCTCAGCGAAGCCTTTGTAGTCGATCTCACCGCGCGCCATCATCTCGCGCGCGGTCCAGACGATGGTGCCGGAGCCCGTCCGCTGGCCCTTGAACCAGCCATTCAGCATCGGCCCTCCGGAGAGCACGATCGCCGGGATGTTGACGGTCGCAGCCGCCATGATCTGCGCGGGCGTTGTCTTGTCACAGCCCGTCGTCAACACGACGCCGTCGATCGGGTAGCCGTAAAGCACTTCAACGAGGGACAGGTATTGCAGGTTGCGGTCAAGCGAGGCGGTCGGCCGCTTGCATGTCTCTTGGATGGGGTGCAGCGGGAATTCGAACGCGATGCCGCCTGCCTCTCGGATGCCCTCGCGCGTGCGCTCTGCAAGCTGCAAATGGTGCCGGTTACAGGGCGCGATGTCAGAGCCCGACTGCGCAATCCCGATGATTGGCTTGCCCGACTGCAGCTCATCGAGCGTCAGGCCGAAATTCATCGTGCGCTCAAGATAGAGCGCCGTCATATCCGCGTTGTCGGGATTGTCGAACCAGGCCTTCGAGCGCAGGCCCTTGCGTTGGTCGTCGGTCGGCTGATGCGGCATGGCAGGCGTCCTCCACAGGCAGTTTTCGGTTTTGCTTTGTCCTAGCACGCTGGATCGCGGCCGCGAACCGCATGGCGCGCGCGATGTCGCAGCGGCGGGCTACCAGCCGCCGCTGCCGGGCGCGCCCTTGATCGGGCCCGCGAGCCTGTCGGTGACCCAACCACCGTAGAAGCTGCCGCCCTGTGGCCGTGCGCGTTCATCGCCAACGAAGCAGTCGAGTTTGCTTGGATAGAACGCCATCCAGCCCGCAAGCTCTGCGAACTCCGGATAGGCCTTAATGAGTTGCCAGCCAGCGTCTGGAATGCCCGCGACGGTGATACCCCGCGAGATGCCTTTCCACTCGCAATGCGACCCGCCGGCCTGAGCTGCGACCAGGTCTAGATCGACATCAGCGGCGGGGAAGTAGAACGTCGGCGCGTGCGACGTTTCGAGCACGCGTTTGCCGCGCACGGTCTCGGCTGCGACGTTTGCGCCGTGCTTTACGGTGAGCCGGGCCGCCACGTCCTCGATCCGCGGTGGGCGCGGAAAGTCCCAAACCGATTCCTGGTCGCGATCGGGTGTCTCCGCGAACGGCGGTCGCTTGGCGCCCGTATGGTGCCAGCCATCTCGTGCCGCGGCAATGGCGGGCGTGACTGAGAGGAATGCGTCGGTGTTCGTCATGCTGCTCGGAACGCAGCGGCGTCGAAAGCAGATGATTCACCCATCAGCGCCGGCGAGGCGGAGCGCTTTGAGCAGCGCTGACGCATCGCCACCGAGCAGGCGGTGGGCTGGCTTGGCTTTGAGGCGGCGGACGGCGCGTATGACCTCTCGGTCGCGGCGAAACACGTGCGTTGCAAGGCCGGCCCAGCCGCCGCGCGGGCCTGACGCGTCCTGCTTCCACCCGGAAGGAAACGTCTCTGGCTTGCGCAGGCCACGCGCCGTGCGCAGCGTTAGCGACCGCAGCCGGTCGTCGCTGCGCGTGCGCCAGTCCTCGCCTTTCGCGTCGGCAAGGACCACCATCGCAACAAGCGGCATCAGCGCGAACTCGTGATAGACGAGCCCGCGGCGAGCGCGCGCGACCTCCTGCGGGAGCAGCCCCTGCTCGTTCGTCTCAGCCATCGCGTCATCGAAGATCGCGCCAGCGCGCGACCAGCGCGTCTCATTCCCATCGATAAGCGCCACAGCGGCTTCGCCGAGACCGACCCAGTACCAGTGGTTGTTGCGCGCGCGGCCGGGCTTGGCCGCGTTGCGGTATGCGCGATCGGAAAGCGCGCCAAGCCAATCGGCGATGCGGCTGTCGAGATCACGCGGCGCGCGCGTGCGGACCTTGAGATACGCGAGCGCCAAGGCGGCGACGGTCCACTTTCGTTCGTATTCGGCCTGCCGCGTCTTCATCTTGCCGAGCAACGCTTCGCCCGATGCCCAGCGGTCGAGGTGGCGCAGTGCGCAGCCGGCGCCTGCCACGCGCTGTGCTTCTGATGGGTCGAGCTGCGCCTGATCGGCCGCGGCGACCACGGCGCGGACGTAGTCACGCAGCGCTTTCGTCGCCGCCTTGTTCTCCGCAAGTTTGGCGGGATCGACGACGGACTTTGCAGCATCCCGGTAGTAGCGCGGCAGATCGAGATCGCGGATCGGGTCCGGCGGCGCGCAGGCGACCGCCGCGGTTGGCAGCGCAAGCAAGACAAGCGCTGTGAGCGCCGCGCCAATCCTGTAGGATCGCCGCATCACATCTCCATCCAATTCATGCGCACTGCAGGCCGGCCCATGTCCCGACACACCTTCTTCTGCCTTGATGGTCATACGTGCGGCAATCCCGTTCGGTTGGTGACCGGCGGCGCGATCCCGACGCTGGCCGGCGACACCATGTTCGCCAAGCGCCAGCACTTTCTGGCGGAATTCGACTGGATCCGCACGTCACTGATGTTTGAACCGCGCGGCCACGACATGATGTCGGGCTCGATCCTGTACCCGCCAACGCGCGATGACTGCGATGTCGGTGTCCTGTTTATCGAAACCTCCGGCTGCCTGCCGATGTGCGGGCACGGCACGATTGGCACCGTAACGATGGCGATCGAGAACGGCCTGGTGACGCCAAAGACGCCCGGCGTGCTGATGCTCGACACGCCTGCCGGCGTGGTCCGCGCATCTTATGAACGCGCGGGCGAATACGTCTCTTCGGTCCGCCTCACCAATGTGCCAGCCTACCTCGACCGGGTTGGCTGCGTGGTCGATGCAGGTCCGTTTCCGGTCACATGCGATGTGGCGTACGGCGGGAACTTCTACGCAATCGTTCAGCCTGAGGATGGGGGCTACACGGACCTCGGCGATTTCGCGCCCGACGATCTGGTCCGCTGGGCTGGGACCATTCGCGCTAACCTCAATCGCGCTTACGTGTGGGCGCACCCGACCAATCCGGACATCAACGAGGTCACGCACGTCGTTTGGCCAGGCCGGCCAACGGTGGACGGTGCGACGGCGCGCAACGCTGTCATCTACGGGCGGAAGGCAATCGATCGCTCGCCGTGCGGGACGGGCACGTCGGCGCGCATGGCCGAGCTCTATGACAAGGGCGCGCTCAAGGTCGGCGACGCGTTTGTGCACGAGAGCATTATCGGCTCGCTGTTTCACGGCCGCATCGAAGCAGAGGCCAAGATCGGCGACCGCACAGGCATCATCCCGAGCATCGAAGGCTGGGCGCGGCAGACCGGGCAGAACGCGATTACAGTCGACTGCCGAGACCCGTATTGGGCGGGCTTCCAGGTCGTCTAAGCTCAGGCCGAATTAGCGGCAGACGCGGTACGTGCCGGTGCGGCCGTGGCGGGCGAGATCGAAGTGGAAGTGGTCGTGGTGAAAGCGGTCGGCGTTGGGCCCGAGCACCGTCGTGAATTCGCGGCAGGCCCCACGGTGGACGGCGCGCAGGAAGCGGCGTTCAGCCCGCGTCCCGCGCCAGCCCCGCTTCAGGTTGACAACGCGGCCATCGGCTAGCTCGAAGGCAGAGATATCAAGCGCGTTCGCGCGCCCGTGCTCGGAGAGTTTGCCGCCGCGCCTATGGTTGATCGGCCGGCAGCCGTAGCTTGCCGCAACGCGCATTTTGACGACTGGTGAGCCAAGATACCGTGCGGCTGCCGGCGCCACCGCACGTTGCATCCACCGGTCAACGGCCGGCACCATCGGGCAACGCAGCGTCGCCGCCGGGCGCAGCCGCACACGGCCATTGTCGATTGCATGCACGACGAAGGGTTTGAAAGCGCCGCATGAAGCAATGCCGCCGCCGGGCCCCCCAAGCGCGGATCGCGCCTGAATGAAGCGGTTGGGCCTGACGTAGCCGGACACCAGACACGCGCGCTCTGTTTCGCCCCGCCAGTGCTCTGGTTTTGGCTTGGCAAAGTTCTTCGACCCACGCGACGGCGATACGCCCGATGAACACGACGAGACCAGCGCAGCGGCTGCGACGCACGAGAGAACAGCAATGACGCGTGACCGGAAAAGCATGGGCCCCGGGCTAACCGCTTAACGTTAATAGAGCGTTTACAATCTCCGTATGCCGAAGCGGTTGGGTCGCGCGATGGTCGGCGCGCGCCGGAAACGGGGAGAAGCTGGGGCGAAACGTGGCGCCGGTTGCAGCGTCAGCGGGTCAGCGGGTCAGCGTCACGCGCGTGAACGTGCCCTGGATCAGCGCAACGTCGCGGCCATCACACGAGATGTCGACGCGCGCGACAGTGAGCGAGCGGCCGGCGCGGAGGACATGACCGGCCGCGATCAACACCGCGCCCTCAGCCGGGCGGATGAAGTTGATCTTGTATTCCACCGTGACGACTTCGCTGTCGGCCGGCATCAGCGACAAAGATGCGTAGCCGCCAGCGCTGTCACCAATCGCGCCGATTGCGGCACCGTGGAAGTACCCCTGCTGCTGGCCGACGGCGGTGCTGTACGGCAGGCGGATGACGACCGCGCCCGGCCCAACGTTTTGTAACTCAGCACCAAGCGTCGACAGCATGCCCTGCCGGCCAAAGCTCGCGCGGACGCGGTCGGCATAACCATCGTCGGCTGGCGCGAAGGTTGGCTGCGATGGCGGCGGTGGCGTGTCGGATGTCGTCATGTTAGGCCGCGCCGCCGTGCTCATCGAGGAACGCGAGCACAGCGTCCTTATAGCTGCGATCACCGACGGCTCTCATATGGTCGCGGCCTTCGATGTCGAACGCGCGCCCGTTCGGGATCAACTTCGCAAGTTCGCCGGCGGAGCCGCCGACCACATCGTCGGTGCCGACTGCGACCAGCACCGGCTGCGTCAACGTCGCGATCATGTCTGCGGTGATGGGTTCACGCGACGCGCGGATGCAGGCTGCAAGCGCCTTCAGGTCACTCTTGGTCTGTTCAGCAAAGACGCGAAACGTCCGCGCAGTCGGATTGGTGACGTCCTCAAGGCTCGGGGCTTCGAGCGCGGCCGCGATCGGGCCCGTCCCCGCCATGCCGCGCACCATGTTGTAGCCAAGGCCTGCGAAGACCGCCGTCTCAACCTTTTCGGGATGGCGGAGTGCCAGAAACGCGGTGATCCGCGCGCCCATCGAATATCCCATCACGTGCGCTGCACCGATCCCGAGATGATCAAGCAGCCGCGCGGCATCGCCAGCCATCAACGGCGCGCCGTAGACGGCCTGATCGTGCGGGGCATCGCTTGCGCCATGCCCGCGATTGTCAATCGCAATGACGCGGTACCCGGCGCCAGTGAGTGTCTTCACCCAGCCGGTATCGACCCAGTTCACGGTATGGTTCGACGCAAACCCATGAATGAGCAGCACCGCCGGCCCCTCGCCCTCGTCGAGGAAGGCAAGCGCGAGCCCGTCGGATTGGAACGTTTTGCCCATGGTCTGGCCGCTCGGGAATTGCTAAGCGTCAACCAAGTCGAACCACTGTTTCGCGGCGCAGGCAAGCCGTCGCGCAAGCTCCGAGAACCAGCCATGGCCGCGTCGATCATCCCACACTTCGCCAACGACGTTGGCGCTGAAAAGATCATGATCGGCGTCAAAGAGTTCCAGTGCATGGGCGCCCGGGCGCCGTTTGACCATCCGCACGTCTACCTCGACATGGGCAGCGATACGCAGATTATCTGCCCGTATTGCTCAACGCTCTATGTCTATAGCGACCGGCTCGCGCCCGCTGAAACCGAGCCGGCCGGCTGCCTCGTCGACAAGGATGAGAAGGCGGCTTGACGCCACGCGACGGCGATCTTCCGGCGCTGGTTGCCGGCGCCGGGATTGGCGGGCTTGCCGCCGGACTTGCACTCAGTCGCGCCGGTTTTGCCGTCCGCATATTTGAGCGGCGCTCGGATAGTAGTGAGATTGGAGCCGGCATTCAGATCGGCCCCAATGGTGTGAAGGCGCTGTGCGCGCTCGGCGTTGGCGACGCGGTCATGGCCGAAGCCGCTCAGCCAAACGTGATCCGTGCACGCGACGGGCGATCCGGCCGCATCGTTGCCGAACTCCCACTTGGCGACTGGATGACGGAGCGCCACGCCGCGCCCTACATCACCGTGCGCCGCGCTGACCTTCACAAAGCCCTGCGCGACGCCGCCGAAACCGATGACCGGATAATCATCAGCTACGGCCGCACCGTCGTCGGCGCCGAGCAATCGGAAGACGCCGTCGCAATCACGTTCGATGATGACACCAGCCACGAACGCGGCGCGCTGCTGGTCGCGGCGGATGGCCAAAACTCAAAACTCCGGCCGTCAGTCGCCGGTGCGATCGCCTCGCAGCGGGCCTGCGCGACGGTTTCCAGGACAACGCTCGACGCCGGTGATGTCCCGGGCCTCATGTGCGGCAACACCGTCACGGTGTGGATGTCTGCGCATGGGCATCTGGTGCACTACCCCGTGGCGCGCGGTCGGCAGGTCAATGTTGTGCTCGTCGATCGCGACCCACAATCGGCTGTCACGTCTCAGGCATCGGCTGAACTTGATGCCGCGGCGATCTCGCAAGTGGTCGATCAGCTTCAGCGCGTCGCGCCAGCGCTGGCCGGACTTCGGAGCACGTTTGAGCACGCGAGCTGGGGCCGATGGCCGGTGATTGACGCAGCCCCGCTGCCGACGTTTGCGCGTGGCCGCATCGTGCTTCTCGGCGACGCGGCCCATCCGGTCCGGCCGTATCTCGCGCAAGGCGCAGTTATGGCACTCGAAGACGCGGTTGTGCTTGGGAACTGCGTGTCAGCGTCTGCTTCGTTCGACGAAGCGCCTGCGGCCTACGATGCCGCCCGCAGGCCGCGGACAGTGAAAGTGCAGAACGCTGCGAAGCAGAACGGGCAGATCTACCACCTGCCACGCCCCGCGTCCGACGCGCGCAACCTCGCAATGCGCACGCTCGGTGGCGGCACGCTTATGCAGCGGTATGACTGGGTCTACGGTTGGACGCTAACGGGAGGGTGATGGCGCTGCTTACGACCGCGAGCCGATCCCGCCCGGCGCAAGCGATGCCGTCGGCTTCGGTTTGAAACCAACCATCACGTGGAACTCGCCCGGTCGTGCGCCCTGCGGCACAGGGATGGCGACAGACTTCACAGTCGAGAAGTAGCCGATCGGATCATCGGCCGAGACTTCGACTGCGACCGTCATTTCTTCAGCGGCAATGCGCGACCGGTTGGCGTCCATGACGACGACCGAGACAGGCAGCGTGACAGGACCCGGTTGCCCGCGCGGCCCAAGCAGGACGCGGCCGGAGAAGCCGTACTTCACGACGACCTGTCCGTTGCTGATCTGGCACTCACGCGCTGTCCGCGTGATCTCACCACGGTGGACGACAGCAAGGCCGTCGCCTTCGCGTCCCGGTTCATAGGTCGTCATGTGATGACCGGTTGGCTCGACCGCGAACTTCGGGCAGCCGTGCGCGACCGTGCCGACGTTCACGCCGCCCGGCCCATACTCAGCCTTGGCAGCTGACAGGAGCTGATCTTCAGTCACCGCGCGGACGGCAGGCTTCTTTTCGTTGCTGCCAAACATCGTGCCGGACAGTCCGGACGTGACAGTCGAAAGTCCACAACCGCCGAGCGCCACGGCCACAACCGCGACGACACCGAGCGCGTAACCACGCTTGAAATAGGCCAACAGCAATCCCCATCGTTCAACGAATTGAACGCCCATCCGATTCCGCGCAGTACAAACGGTCCCCACCTACGCACGCGGTATCGCCACACCCGTCCTAGCACCCTCGACACCCCCGCGCCAACCGCGTAGCACTTTTGCCGAGGCCAGCGCTTAACGCCTTGAAACGCGACGAAATCATGACCCGCACCACCGACCGAACTCAGCCTACTGACAGCACGAAGACGGCGCATCCGGAGCTTTTGATTCGCCTCGCCGCCCCGCGCGGCTTCTGCGCCGGCGTCGATCGCGCGATCCAGATCGTTGAAAAGGCTCTGCAGAAATTCGGCGCGCCGGTCTACGTGCGCCACGAGATCGTGCACAACCGATTTGTCGTCGAGGACCTCGAGAAGAAGGGAGCGGTGTTCGTCGCCGAGCTGGAGCAGATCCCGGCCGAGCATGCGGACAGGCCCGTTGTCTTTTCTGCTCACGGCGTGCCGAAGTCTGTGCCGGCGGACGCCAAGGAGCGCGAAATGTTCGTGCTCGATGCCACCTGCCCGCTCGTCACCAAGGTGCATCGCGAGGCGGAAAACCACGACAAGGCCGACCGCGAGATCGTCCTCATTGGCCATGCGGGCCACCCCGAGGTGGTCGGCACGATGGGGCAACTGCCCGAAGGGAAGGTGACGCTCATTGAGTCGGCCGACGACGTCGCCACACTCGAACCGCGCGATCCAGACAAACTCGCCTACATCACGCAGACGACCCTGTCGGTTGACGACACCGCCGAAATCATCGCCGCCTTGCAGGCGCGCTTCCCGCACGTTACGTCGCCTGCGAAGGAAGACATCTGCTACGCAACGACCAACCGCCAGACGGCTGTGAAGGAGATGGCGCAGGGCTGCGACTTTGTCCTCGTGGTCGGCGCGCCTAACAGTTCGAACTCAAACCGGCTTGTCGAGGTCGCCGTGCGCGCGGGCGCGAAGGGCAGCATGCTCGTGCAGCGCGCAGCCGACATCCCGTGGGACAAGCTCGAGCACGCCCGTACGGTCGGCGTCACGGCCGGCGCCTCTGCGCCAGAGGTGCTGGTGAACGAAGTCATCGACGCGCTTTCGGAACGGTTTAAAACTTCCATCGAACTTGTGAAGACGGCCGATGAGCGCGTCGCCTTCAACATCCCGCGCGCACTCCGCGATGATGCAACGACCGCTGCCTAGTCATGGCGGTCTACACTGACGTCAGCGACGAGGACCTGGAACGGTTCCTCAGCCAATTTCCGGTCGGCACGCTCGTCTCGTTCAAGGGCATCGCAGAAGGCGTCGAGAACTCGAACTATCTGATCGCAACGGATGACCGGAACTACATTCTGACGCTCTATGAGCGGCGCGTCGCAGAAAACGATCTGCCCTTTTTCCTCGGGCTCATTGACCATCTGGCAGCCAAGGGCCTCTCGTGCCCGACGCCGGTGCGCACGCATAGCGGCGAAGTGTTGTCGCGGCTTGCCGGGCGGCCTGCGGCGCTTGTGACGTTTCTTGATGGGATTTGGGTGCGCCGGCCGAAAGCCGAGCATTGCCATGCGCTCGGGCGGGCCATGGCCGAGTTGCATTTGGCCGGTGCCGACTTCGCGATGACGCGCCCAAACGCGCTCGGTGTCGATGGATGGCGGCCGTTGTTTGAGACCTTCGCCGACGATGCTGATCAAGTCCGTCCAGCCCTCGGCGGCCAGATCGAAGCTGAACTCTCGACGCTTGAGGAGGCCTGGCCGCGCGATCTCGCGTCAGGCGTCATTCATGCCGACCTCTTCCCCGACAACGTGTTCTTCAAGAGCGGCGAACTCTCGGGACTGATCGACTTCTACTTTGCCTGCAATGACGCCTTCGCCTACGACCTCGCGGTATCCGTCAACGCGTGGTGTTTTGAGACGGACCTCTCGTTCAACGTGACGAAGGCGCGGGCGATGTTCGACGGTTATCAAAGCGTGCGGCAACTAACGGACGCGGAGCGGCAGGCCATGCCAACGCTTGCGCGCGGCGCAGCGCTTCGGTTCCTGCTGACGCGGGCGCATGACTGGATCCACACGCCAAAGGACGCTCTGGTGAAACCGCATGATCCAATCCCGTTCCTGCGCCGACTTTGGACGCATCGCGAAATGACGTCGGCGGCGGACTATGGACTGGCGGCGGCGCCATGAGCGATGCCCGGCCCCAGGTCACGATTTACACCGATGGCGCGTGCTCCGGGAATCCCGGCCCTGGCGGCTGGGGCGCGATCCTGATTAGCGGCGACCACCGCAAAGAATTGAACGGTGGCGAGACGCCGACGACCAACAATCGTATGGAGCTGATGGCGGCGATCGAGGCGTTGAACGCCCTGAAGCGCGCCTCCGATGTCGAGCTCTGGACTGACAGCACGTACGTCCGCGACGGCATCACGAAGTGGCTGCACGGCTGGAAGAAGAACGGGTGGAAGACGGCTGCGAAGAAGCCGGTCAAGAATGCCGAGCTGTGGCAGGCACTCGATGATGCGCAGGCGCGCCACGACGTCACCTGGCGATGGGTGAAGGGTCACGCGGGTCATCCCGAGAACGAACGCGCTGATGAACTCGCCCGCGAGGGTGTGCAGCGCGGATAGGCAACGCCCCCCGCTATTGGCCGGTCTTGAACTCCGCTTCCGTCCGCTTGACCGTCATCGTCTTTATGAGAACGAGTGCCGCCAGCAGGCCAAAGGCTGCTGCCGCAAACGCCGTCAGGGATGATGCGTGCGGCGCAGCCTGCGCCCGGACCATCGAGAGCAGCACGGCGGTCTGCTGATCGGCGAAGTACGCAAGCCAGAACAAGATCTGGAGGACGGCTGCGAGCGCCAGCGGGACGAGCACCAACAGTGCCCAGACCCGCCGGTGGCCCATCGTCTGCAATCGGCGTAACAGCACGATCGTAAGCACCGGAAGCGTCGCGAGCACACCTGCGGCCCAGCCGTAGAGGTCGGACCATTGCACGCCGTAGACCAGCCGGGTTGCGAGCCAGACGGCAACGCCGATCAGCACGGCCGCTAGAAGACCGCTTACAAAACCCGGCAGGCTCATTCGGTTGCTCTAATAAACTGGAGCTGACGCGGGTGCGCTTCAGAGGCTATTGTCGATCGCGGAACAGAGCGTCGCCGCGCTTGAAACATCGTGGTTCGGCGGCGCGTCTTCGACGTTGAGGACTTTGACGACGCCGTCTTCGACCATCATCGCATACCGCTTTGAGCGGACGCCGAGGCCGCGCTCCACAAGATCAATCTCCAGCCCGACCTTCTTGGCAAAGTCTGCGCTGCCATCGGCCAGCATCTCGATCTTGCCGGCGGCGGCGCACTCCCGCGCCCAGTTGTCGAGCACGAAGACGTCGTTGACCGCCGTGCACGCGACGAGATCGCAGCCCTTGGCCTTGAGCTCATCAGCCCGCTCGACAAAGCCCGGCATGTGCTTGGCGTGACACGTCGGCGTGTAGGCGCCCGGCACGGCAAAGAGCGCGACCTTCTTGCCGCCGAAGACATCCGCCGTCGACTTCGGCTCAGGGCCGTTCGGACCCATGACGGTGAAGGTTGCCTCAGGCAGCTTGTCGCCAACAGAAATCGTCATCGCGGTCGTCCCCGGTCCAATGTACTTCGGTGACCGCTATACGCCTTGCATGCGCGCTGAGATCAAGTGCGAAGGCGCGCTTACTTCGGAACGCGCAGACTGACCTCGCGCTGGATGCCGTCTGCTTTAAGCGCCACAGAAAACGCCTTGCCGGGCAGACTGTCAGCCGGGATCCAGCCCGGCAGCGTCATTGTAAACCGCGTGCGCTCGGCGCCCGCCGCTCGCCGATTGATGCGCTCAAACATCGTGCCCGTCGGCGGCGCGATAAAGGCCTCGAAGTCATCCGCGCCCTTGCCATGCTCAACATCGACGACGAGCGTGTCCCGCTTGCCGTCTGCAAAGCGCACGGCCGTGACGCCGAGCTTCGGCGATCCGGTCTCGCCAAACGCCTGCGTCTCAGGGATAGCCGCAAAGGACTTCGCGAGCGCCGGCGGGAAGACACGGACATCGGCAACGGTGAATGTCGCCGCGTGGCGCGCTTCGGCAGGGATGCAGATGGTCTTGCACACACCGAACATCATCTGAGCGTCGAGCTTGACCGGGCGCGCGGGATCGCGCGGCGTTACGCGGACCGGGAACACCACGAGGTCTTTGTAGCCGAGCGTCGTGCCGGTCTCGTCCACATACCGGTTCGGCATCGGATAGAAGACCTTCGCGTCGGCGACGTTCTCCGACTTTGAGAAGTCGAACAGCGGCGGGATGCCACCGGCGTTGCCAGGCGCCTTCCAATACGTCTTCCATTCGGGATCGAGACGGATCGCAAGCCCCGCAACCAGATCCGTGCCGGTTGCTGACGGCCGGGCGCCGACCAGCATCCGTGTCGCGTTGTGGTAGCCCTGCTGCCAGCGCGTGCCTTCAGATGCATCAGCCGTCGGCATAACGATGAAGCTCGCAGCCGCGAGCCCCACTGCCAGAACGAACGCCCGGCGCGCTTGCGAAACTCGGCAATCGTTGACCATTCGGCGCTGACCTCGAAGTACGTGGCACGCCTCGCCGTACCACGGCAGGCGGCCCTCACCGAGTTAACGCCACCATACCCCGCGTTCAATCCCGCTCACATCCGCGCGAGGCAAGCCATTTCCTCGGCGCCCAATTCTTCGTACACTCTAGGACTGAGCCTCGGAACGATCAGGATTGCCCGGCGTATGTCAGACACCCTCGAGGGCAAACTTCTGATTGCCATGCCGGCAATGACCGACGAGCGGTTCTCCCAATCGGTGATCTTTATGTGCGCCCACTCGGAAGAGGGCGCGATGGGGCTCGTGATCAATCAGCTCTCAAACGACATCACGTTTGACGGCCTGATCGACCAGCTCGACCTTGATGGCGCCGACGACATCGCCATCCAGAAGTCGCGTCACACGAAGCCGCGGCGCGTCCACGTCGGCGGGCCTGTCGAGCCGGCGCGCGGGTTCGTGCTGCACTCGCCGGACTACTTCGTCTCTGGCGCGAGCGTGAATGTCGCGGAGGGCATCTGCCTAACCGCGACGCTCGAGGTCCTTGCGACCATGGCGCAATCAAGCCGCCCGCAGGATGCGTTTCTGGCACTTGGTTATGCGGGCTGGACGGCCGGGCAGCTCGAAACAGAAATCCAGGCCAACGCCTGGCTGCACACCGACGCGAACGCCGAGCTTGTTTTTGAGACGCCGATTGACGAGCGCTACCGCCGCGCGATGGAGCAGATCGGCATCGACCCGTCTTACCTCGTCTCAGACGCCGGCCGCGCTTAATCGGCGCGGATGCTGTGCTCAGACGTCGGCTGCGACCGGGACCGGTCTAGCGGAACCGATTCAGCAAAGCAGACGCGTCCGCACCGGCGGTCGATGACCCCGGCGCATCATCCTCATTCGCAGGCTTAGGGTCCGCGAGTTGTGCAGCCGCGCCCGTCTCCGGATCGATCCCGGCAAGCCGCGCAAGGCTCGCTGCAATGCCCGGTGGAAGCGTCTTCAGCTTCTCGGCTGTGAGCTGATCCGCCTCTGATGGTGGTTGTGGCTTCGGCTCGGGCCGCGCGGCTGGCGCCGGCGGCGGTTGGGTCTTCGTCGCTGTTGGTTGCGGCTGTGGCGGCGCTGGTGGCGCTGGTCCGCCTGCCGGTGGCGTCGGCAATCGCACGACATTTGCGCTTTGAACTGGCGGCGGTGGCGGCGCTGACGCCTGCGGCATTGGCGGCGGCGCTGTCACGGGTCGTCCCCCGGTCGCGGGCGCCGGGCTGGCGGCTGGCGGCGGCTCGGGCGCAGCGCCATCGTCGAGACTCGCAAGCTGGGCCACAAGATCAGCGTCGCCGCTCGCCATGTTGGGTGCGGGACGGCCGCCCTGTGCGGACGTAGGCTCAGGCGAACGCGCGGGCTGACCGGCAGGCAACGGCGGCGGCGGCGCGCCGGCAGGTGACGCTTGCATTGGCGGCGGCGGCGGCGCCGTGCGCGCGCCCGGTCGCGATTGGAGCGGCGGCGGCCGTGTCTGCGGGCGCGCCGCCGCGTCAGCCCCGTTTGGCGGCGGGGGCGGGTGGCCGTTGCCCGCTACGGGTACGATCGGCGGTGCGGTCGGCTGATCCGGGGGCGCCGGCTGTCCCGCGCTTTTGGTCTGGGCCGGCTTGCGGGCCTGACGCCGCGCCTCTGCCTTCGCGCCGGCTGTCCGCTTCGTGCCCGGCCGCTCGGTGGCAGGCATTGCCGGAGCGGCGCCTGGGTCTGGCGTTTCGTTTGCAGCCGAGGCTTCAGCCGCGGCGGCGGCAGCGGCGACGGACTTGGAGGGTGCCTGCGCCGCGGCAGCCGCGGGCTTCGGCAGCGCCGTCGGTTTCACCTTGAATAGGCTCCGCTGCAGCTTGCGCTCAGCACGGCGGACCACCTTCAAGAGATCGGCGACCTCGCGGACAGTCATCGCCTCACCGTAGTAGAACCCCTGCGCGAACTCACACCCGAGCGAGCGCAGGAACATCGCTGTCTCAGGCGCATCGACGCCTTCGGCGACGATCTTTTTGCCGAGCTCATGGCCGAGCGCGACGATCGACCGGACCAGCGTCGTGCCGGCAGCGTTATCGCCAGAGGCCTGCACGAGGTCTTCGTCGATCTTGATGGAATCGAACGGGAACCGCTGGAGATAGGCGAGCGACGAAAAGCCGGTTCCGAAATCATCGAGGGCGATGCGTGCACCCGCCTCGCGCAGTTGCGTCAGGATCGAACTGACCTGCTCCGGGTTGTCCATCAGGATCGATTCGGCGACTTCGACGCGAAGCCCATCGGTGGGCAACGGCGTGCTGCTCACGGTGCGCCTGATCTCCTGGACCAGATCAGGCCCGAGGATCTGGCGGCTGGTGAGCCCGACGCTGACGTAGAGCGGGTTCTCGTTGCGCGGAAGCTGCTTCTGCCACTTCGCCGCTTCCGCTGTCGCACGCTTCAGCAGGAGCGCGGTCAACGGGCCTGCGAGATCATGGCGTTCCGCAATCGAGACAAAGTCAGACGCATTCAAGAGCCCGAGGCTTGGATGGCGCCACCGCAGCGACGCCTGGAAGCCTGAGAGCACTTCGGTTGGCAAGTAGATGATGGGGCTGAAGACAACCTCGACTTGCTGGCGCTCGATCGCAGCCCGCAAGTCACTCGCAAGCTTCGCCGTCTCATCGGGCTTGCCCCGCATTTCCGGCCGAAACAGTTCAATGCGATCAGCGCCGGCGCGCTTGGCCCGATAGAGCGCGATCTCGGCATCCTTCAGGACGACGTCCGGATCGCGTTCGCCGGGCTCTGAAAGCGCAACCCCAAGCGCGCCTGTGAGCACCACTTCCTGGCCACCCACCTGGATCGGCGTGCGCACCGCCTTGCGCAAGTTCTCGGTGAAGCCCGCAAGGCCCGTCGACTCGTGATTATGGACGATCAGACCGAACTGATTGCCGCCAAGGCGCGCCAACGTGTCCTGCGCGCCGACATACGACTGCAGCCGTCGTGCGATCGTCAGCAGAAGGCTATCGCCGATGACGAAACCGTGGGCTGCGTTCACCCGGCGGAACTGGTCGATGTCGATCAGGATAACGGCGGGGCCGGGCCGTTGCTCGTCGCTCGCGCGGGACAAGCTCATATCGAGCCGGTCGACCAGAAGTTCACGGTTCGGCAGGCCCGTCATCGAGCAATGAACCGCATCATGAAGCAGCCGCTCCTGCGCGCGCTTCTCGTCCGTCACATCGCGAATGAGGCCGCAGCAGCGCAGCGTGCGCCCGTCCGTCGAGGGGACGCTGGCGGCTTCCAGGTTGAACCAGCGATAGTAGTTGCCCGTGTGGCGCATGCGGAAGTCGAGCTGGATGACGCCGCCGTTCTTGTCGCGCACGGCATCGAGCGCCGCATTGAAGCGCTCTTGATCCGAGGGATGCATGCGCGCGGTAAACGCATCGGCCTTGGCGGACAGGACGCCCGGGTCGAGCCCAAGGGCTGCCTCGACGAGCGGACTGACGCGGATCTCGTTGCGCCGCCCGTGCCACTCCCAAACCGCCGCGGCAGCGCCATCGACGGCAAGCGCCCGCGCGGCCTGATCGGTCGGCGTGCCGGTCATCACGGGATCGCTCGACTTGAACGCGTACTGCGTCACCGTGAACCCGATGAGCACCGTCACGAGAACGAGGCCCGCGACATGGCTTGAGACGACGAGGTCGCCGCTCAGCTTGCCGGTGAGCGTCATGGACGCGCCAAACACCCAGACGAGGAATAGGATCCAAGGAGGCAGCAGCGACAGCGACCGGTCCTGTCCGCGCGCCGCAAGCAGGATCATGGCAAGCGCGCAAACGCCGCCAATCGCTGCGAACGACAGCCGGGCGAAGGTCGCCGACAGCCGCGGATCAAGCACGGCAAGGAACACAAGCGCGACCTGCGCAATGATCCAGACGCCGAAGACCATGCGGACGAAGCTGTGCGAGGAGCGCAGCCGTAGGAACGTGTAGACGAAAATCAGAAGGCTCGCGGCGATCGCCGATTCCGTAGCCGCGCGGTAGACGGCGTTGTCCTCCGCGCGCAACTGCAAGAGCTTGTGCCAGAAGCCGAAGTCGACACAGAGGTAGGCCAGCACCGACCATGCAAGCAGTGCGGCGCTTGGAAAGATGGCTTTGTGGTTGGCTGCAAACACCGCCGTCAGAAACACGCCGAGCACGCCGACGATCCCAAGCATGATGCCGTTGAAGAGTTGCCGGTCGCGCGTCTTGAGCTGATAGCTCGTCGGCTGCCAGAGGTAGAGCCGCGTGGCGGTGTCGCCGGCGAGTTCGGCTGCGTACGTGACCGTCTGGCCGGGATCGATGGTGATCTTGAAGATGTCTGCGCGGTCGCTTTCGACGCGCTCGGCGAGGAAGCCCACCGAAGGCGTCAGCGATTCAAGCCGTCGGGCATCGAGGTCTGGCCAGGTCACGCCTGAGCCGATCAGTGTATAGCGTTCGGCCGTCACCCAAAACGTCAACAGCCGTTCGGACGTGTTGCGCAGTGCGAAGACGAGCCAGTCCGGGTTGTTGCCCTTGAGCGAGGAGCGCACCGTCATGCGGCCGGTCGCGCCGTCGACGCCGGGGGCTGTCTCGACCTGAAGGCTTTCGCCGCGGCGGGCGTGGAACTCACCGGAAGCGGTGATTTCAATCCGATCGGCGTTGGGGTCCACTTCGATCGGCTTCAGGGCGAGGGCCGGCGCGCAGGCGAGCAACAGGACGACCCAGAGGCCGGCAAGCACACCGAGGCCACGCCGAATGGCCCGGCACGCACCGTCTCCGTGCGCCGGATCGCTCTCCGGTCCCTGTCGGCCAAATGGCATCGATCGCCCCCTCAAGGCCCCTCTGAGACCTCATCGCAGAGCAAAGAGAAAAGAATGTGGTCCTGCCAGGCAGCGTTAATTTTCAGGTACTTCCGGGCAAGGCCTTCGCGCTGAAAGCCGTTGTTTTCCAGAACTTTGATTGAGCCAAGGTTGTTTGGCAGACAGGCGGCCTCCAGCCGGTGCAATTCAAGGCCGTCAAACGCGAACGGAATGACGGCGCGCACAGCCTCCGTCATTAGCCCGCGGCGGGCATAAGGCGCGCCGACCCAATACCCAAGCGCGGCCGCCTGCGTCACGCCACGGCGCACGTTCGAGAGCGTGAGCCCACCGACCAGATGGTTGTCGCGCGCACTGAAGATAAAGAACGCGTAGCCAAGGTCTTCGCGCTGGTCCCGCTGATGAATGCGCAGCCGCCGCCGAAAGGCCCAGCGCGTGAGCTCGTTCTCAGTCCAAGCGGGCTCCCACGGTGTCAGGTGGTCTTTGCTGCGCGCGCGGATATCAGCCCACGCGGCATAGTCCGCCATGACCGGCGGGCGCAGCCAGAGCCGCTCGGTCTCGATCTGCGGATCGACCTCGTTGACAATGCCACTGCGCAAAAACGCCATGCGAGTTCCGTGTCCGCTCCGTTTTGCGGCCGCACCAGCCGCGGCTACGCCGCCTGCATAAAGTGCCCATGCGCGGCATCGGCGATCGCCTGAGACTTCTTCCCCGCGCCAACGATACTGACGGTCACCGCACCGGGCGCGGTCAACTCAGAGACCGCGCGTGTGACATCATCCATGTCGACACCTTCGATCCGCGCGATGACATCTTCAAGCGGAAGGATACGCCCAAGCGCCATCGTCTGACGGGCCATCTGCTCGGCGCGGACTGCAGGGCTCTCAAGCCCCATCAGAAACCCTGACATGAGCTGCGCTTTCGCACGGTCGAGTTCGGCCTTTGCAACCCCGTCGCGCACGACACGATGAAACTCATCGGACATGACGTTGGCTGTTTCCTGGACGGTCTTTTTCGACGTCGCGGCGTGCATCGTAAAGAGGCCGCCGTCTGACACGGAAAAGTACGACGAATAAATCGTGTAGCAGAGGCCACGGTTCTCGCGGACCTCCTGGAACAGACGCGACGACATCGCGCCGCCGAACAGGCCTGAGAACACCTGCATAGGGAAGAACGTGTCGGCGTGATACGAGGGCGCATTCATCGCGAACACGACGTGGGCCTGCTCGAACGGCTCCGCGCTTGCGACCGCGCCGCCAACAAATCGCGGGGCACCGTCAATTTCTCTTTTGCGTTCCGCGACGTCGGCGGGGTCATGGCGCAATCGGCCGCCGAGATGACGCTCAACCTCTGCGACGAGCGCATCATGATCGACGGCGCCGGCTGCAGAGACGACAATGTCGCCGGCGCGGTACCAGCGGTCCATGAAGCCATTTAACGCCTCGACTGAGACAGCGCCCACGGTTTCCGGCGTGCCGATGATCGGCCGGCCAATCGCCTGGTCCTTGAAGGCGGCCGCCTGCGCGAGTTCGTAGACGGTCTCGTCGGGGCTGTCCTGCATACCCGCGATCTCTTGCAGGACGACGTCTTTCTCGCGGGCAAGCTCTTCCGGATCGAAGCGCGGATTGCAGGCAATGTCAGACAGGACATCGACCGCGGTGCCAAGGTCCCGGCCCATGACGCGCGCGTAGTAGGCCGTCTGCTCGATGCTTGTCCCGGCGTTCAACTCGCCACCGACATCTTCGATGGCTTCTGCGATCTCGCGGGCGTTGCGCCGGGGCGTGCCCTTGAACGCCATGTGCTCGAGCAAGTGCGAGATGCCGTTCTGAGCCGCCGTCTCGTGGCGCGCACCGGCGGCAACGTGCACACCAACCGCCGTTGTCAGCAGCCCTGGCATATCCTCGCTCATCACCCGCACGCCGTTGTCGAGCGTGGTCGACCGCGTCTGCTTGTTCCGCTCGACGACCGTTTCGAGGTTCATGATGGCGTAGCTCTCCCGGATTGCCGCTCTGATGCGGACGTGACGGCGTGTTGGACGGCGGCAAGATCGTTGGCGATGTCGGTTGTGCGCTCTTGATCGGTCAGCAGGTGGGCGAGCCGCTCCGGCAACGCCGGCCGCTCGCCGGTGATCTCTTCCATCGCGTCGGGGAACTTTGCGGGATGCGCCGTCGCGAGGAGGATGGCTGGCGTCTTCAGCCGGCCCGCTTCGCCAAGCACATCGGCTGCGTGGACTGCGCAAGCGGTGTGCGGCTCGACCACGTATGCCGTTGCATCGCGCGTCTCGCGGATGACGCGTGCGACTGTCGCCTCGTCGGCTGCGACGGCATCGAATTCGGCCTGCAGACGCGCGCCACCGCCGTAGACCTCGAACCGCCCGCTTTGCGCAAGCGAGGCCATCTGCGCGCGCACGACATCGGCGTTTCGGCCCTGACACTCAAACAGATACCGCTCGAAGTTCGATGAGACCTGAATGTCCATCGATGGCGACGTCGTCGCGACGACCCCGCGCTTCTCGTAGGCCCCGCTCGCGACCGTTCGCGGCAGGATATCGTTGTCGTTCGATGCAATCACCAGGCGGTCAATCGGCAGGCCCATGCGCTTGGCCGCCAACCCCGCGAAGATATCGCCGAAGTTACCCGTCGGCACGACGAATGAGACCTCGCGATGCGGCGCGCCAAGCGCGACACCGGCTGCAAAGTAGTAGGCGATCTGCGGTGCGATCCGCGCCCAGTTGATCGAGTTGACGCCCGAGAGCCCGACACGATCGCGAAACGGCAGATCGTTGAACATCGCCTTCACGAGCGCCTGGCAGTCGTCGAACGTGCCGTCGATCGCCAGCGTCGACACCGAAGGCTCCTGAGGTGTCGTCATCATTCGACGCTGGACGTCGGAGACACGGCCTTGCGGATAGAGGATCGTGACACTCGCGCGCTTCGATGACCGGAAGGCCTCGATCGCGGCGCCGCCCGTGTCGCCGGAGGTTGCACCAACGATCGCAGCGTGCCCATCGCGACGGGCCAGCACATGATCCATCATGCGCGCAAGCAACTGCATCGCGACGTCTTTGAAGGCGAGCGTTGGCCCATGGAAGAGCTCAAGGACGAAGCGGTCGGGCGCGATCTGGACGAGCGGGGTTACGGCTGCGTGGCCGAATGTTGAATACGCGTCGCGGCTCATGGCTGCGAGGTCGTCGCGCGCGATCGTGTCGCCGACGTAGGGATAGATCACCGATGTCGCGATGTCATGGTACGGCCGGCCCGACATGGCGGCGATCTCAGCGTTCGAAAACTTGGGCCAGGCCTTTGGCACATAGAGGCCGCCGTCGCGCGCAAGCCCCGCGAGCAGGACTTCGTCGAACGTCAGGACCGGCGCTTCGCCGCGGGTGGAGATGTAGTGCACGAGTGAGACCTTGTTCGCGCCGCATCGCGCGCTGCGTGACTCTACTGGCGGCGCCGAACCGGAACAAGAACGGACCGGCGCGGCATCCGGGCGCCAAGGTCTCAGCCGGTGGCCGCCCGCAGCCTTGCGACGGCAAGCCCCACAAACACAAGCGCCAACCCACCGGCGAGCCCCCACCACGTCAGCGCATACTCCAGATGCCGGTTCGGGATACGTTCCCGGATCTGCGCGATGGACGGCGGCTGCGGTGCGCTTTCCGGCACTGCCGGTGCGCCGGCCCGGCGGACGACCTGAAACCAAAGTGCGCCTGCAGGCCCGGATTGGTTCAGCGGACGCGGCGGGACTGAGAACCAGATCTCGCGCTCGCGATCGGGGGCCGGCGTATAAAACTGCGGCCCCGGCCCATGGCGGACGAGCACGAGATGGTCGAAGGCCCGCGCCTCACCGGCAGCTCCACGCCGCAGCGTCACCAACGCCGCTTCATCGACGATCCCAAAATCGACCATCGCGCCAGTGGGGCCGGCTACCTCTTCAAACACGCGATAGGTCTGGCGGGCCCGCTCCGGCGCGTAGACAAATGCGATCCGGCCGCCCGGGCGTGTCGCCCCATCGAGGCGTAGGATCTCAAACTCCGCGCTCATCTGATCGAGCGTCGCACATTCCGGACCGGGACAGGCGGCACGCTTTGCGGTGAGCGCCTCGTACCACGCGCCAACAGTGCGCGGTTCGGCCGCTTCAGCCACGCGCAGCTTCTCAAGCACAGCATCCTTCCAGTGCATCCGCTGCCACTGCCAGTTGCCAAGCGCAACTAGAACGCAAAAGCCGACGGTCGCGAGGACCGTCGGCCAGAGAAGTCGTGCGCGTTGGAAGCGCTGAAGCATGCCGTCTAAGCTGACGCGGGTTACGCGCCCCAGATGTAGATCGTCAGGAACAAGAAGAGCCAGACGACGTCGACGAAGTGCCAATACCAGGCGGCGGCCTCGAAGCCGAAGTGCTGTTTCTCGGTGAAGTCGCCAGCCATCGCACGGAACAGGCAAACGGCGAGGAACACAGTCCCGATGACGACGTGCGCGCCGTGGAAGCCGGTCGCCATGAAGAATGTCGCGCCATAGATGTGGCCGGAGTAGCTGAACGCTGCGTGGCCGTACTCGTAGGCCTGCAGCGCGGTAAAGAGCATGCCGAGGCCGACCGTCGCGGCGAGGCCCCAGATCAGGTGCTTACGGTTACCCTCGAGCAGCGCATGGTGCGCCCAAGTAACCGTTGTACCCGACAGCAGCAGGATCAGCGTGTTGACCAGCGGCAAGCCCCACGGATCAAACGTGTGCTTGAAGTTTTCGCTTTCAACAGGCGGCATCTGACCGCCGAGAAGCTCGCTGCGGGCAACATTGCCAAGCGTCGTCGCGCTATTCGTGACCGTGCCGTCCGCGCCGTAAATCGGCATCTTCCAGGTGCCGTCTGGGAAGAGCGACCAGTCGAAGAACGCCCAGAACCACGCGACGAAGAACATCACCTCCGACGCGATGAATAGGATCATCCCGTAGCGCAGATGCATCTGGACGACCGGTGTGTGGTCGCCCGCGTGGGCCTCTTTGATAATGTCCCGCCACCACATGAACGCGACGAGCGAAACGGCGCCGAGGCCAACGAAGAACATCGTCGGGCCCTGCAATCCAAACAGGCCATCGCCGCCATCCAGCGATCGCATCCACACGACGGCGCCGATCGCCATCGTAAGGGCGCCAAATGAGGCGGCGATCGGCCAGGGGCTCGGGTCGACGAGGTGATAGTCGTGTTCGTTAGCGTGTCCGTCAGACATGTCGTCGTCTCTCCTGCCGCCGGATCAGCCGGCGGTTTCGGTCCCCGTAGCGGTCAATGATTGCTTTGTCGGCTTCCCGTCGCGTGCCACCGGTTCGGCGTCGCTGTCGACGGGGTAAAACGTATAAGACAGCGTGATCTGGCTCAGCCTGCGCGAGTCCTTGTCGGTTGCAAATTCCGGATCGACATAAAAGCTCACCGGCATGTCGACCGATTGGCCAGGCTCAAGGCGTTGTTCGGTAAAGCAGAAGCACTCGATTTTCGCGAAGTACGCCCCGGCAGCATCAGGGGCGACGTTGAAGCTCGCGGTGCCAACAATCGGCCGGTCGGTTGTGTTGGTCGCGCGGTAGAAGGCAACGTGGTTCTCGCCGACGCGCACGTCCATCGTGCGGACGACGGGCTTCACCTTCCAGCCGAGGCCGCCATTGATGTTTGAATCGAAGCGGATCGTGACGATCTTCTCGCCGACGGTGCTCGATGGCGCTTCGGCGCGCTGTGTTGTGCCAGCGAACCCCGTGACCTGGCAGAAGATGCGGTACAGCGGGACGGCTGCGAAAGAGAGCCCGAGCATCGCGACGTAGCAGGCGACGGTACCGATGACGACGCGGGTGTTCCGCTTTCGATCGGGTGAAGTCTTTGCCGTCGCGGTCGCTGTCTGGGTCAAGCCGGCTCCGTCGGGTTCGAGGTCAGTAAGGTTTGTTCAGCGCGTTTGCGCCGAGGCGCACGAGCGTTGCCACATAGAAGATAACCACGAGGCCCGCGAGCGACAGCCCGATTGCGATGTTTCGCATCCGCCGCGCGCGCTTTTGCGCGTCGTCGAGCTCCGTGGTCGCCAGTTCCGTTTTCTCCGCCTCTTCCGCCATTACGCGAGCACACGGGCGACGATCTGATCGACGAGAATGCCGCCGAAGATCAGGAACAGGTAGAGGATCGAGAACGCAAAGAGCCGCTTGGCGGCAGCATCTGCATCGCGCCCGTCTTCGATTCGGTAGACGTCGTAAGCGCGCCACAGAAAGATCGCGCCGAGCACGGCTGCGAACACACCGTAGATCGGGCCGGCGAGCGTCGTGAACGCGGGCGCGACGCCGAGCGGTGCCATAAGCGCCGAGTAAGCCAGGATCTGGAACCGCGTGGCCTTAGCGCCGGCTGCGACGGGCAACATCGGCACACCCACCCGCTCATAGTCGCGGCAGCGATAGAGCGCGAGGGCCCAAAAGTGTGGCGGTGTCCAGATAAAGATGATCGCAAAGAGCAGGATGCTTTCAATCGACACGCCGCCGGTGACGGCAGCCCACCCGATCATCGGCGGAAACGCACCGGCAGCACCGCCAATTACGATGTTCTGCGGCGTCCGGCGCTTCAACCACATCGTGTAGACGAAAATATAGAAGGCGATCGTCAGGCCGAGCAACGCGCCGGCTGTGTAATTGACGAGGAGGCCGAGCGTCAGGACCGAGAGCACGGACAGCACCGTGCCGAAGGCGAGCGCATCGTCCGGCATCACACGGCCACGCGGGATCGGCCGGGCGCGCGTGCGCTGCATCTCGGCGTCGATGTCGGCGTCGTACCACATGTTGAGTGCGCCCGACGCGCCTGCACCAACCGCAATGGCGAGCAGCGCAATGCCGGCAATGAACGGATTGATCTCGCCTGGCGCGGCGATCATCCCAACGAAGGCCGTGAAGATCGAAAGCGACATCACACGCGGCTTCAGCAGCGCCCAATAGTCTTCGACCGCTCCGCCAACCGGCAGCGTTGGCGCATCCTGATGTGACGTCGCGAGGCTCATCGTCTTCCAGCTAACTCAATTGGCATCGGCAAGTGCGGCAGGCGGCGCGCGCCCCTCTCGCCACTCAACAGGCGAGCGCGGCATCGCTTCCAGCAAGCCGCGCTCGTCAAACGTCAGATCACCCGGATCGGTTAGTGCGCGGTTTCTTTGATGACCGGCAGCTTGTCGAACGAGTGGAACGGCGGCGGCGAAGACAGCGTCCATTCAAGCGTCGTGGCGCCTTCGCCCCAGGGGTTGTCGACCGTGCGCTTTGCACGGATCATCGCCATCGCCATCGTTGCAAAGAACAGCAGCGTCGCAGCCGCTGTGATGTACGAGCCGTATGACGAGACCTGGTTCCAGAACGCGAGGCCCGGCGGATACTCGACGTAGTGGCGGTTCATTCCCGAAAGGCCGAGGAAGTGCTGCGGGAAGAACAGGATGTTGGCGCCGATGAAGGTCAGCCAGAAGTGCACCTTGCCCCAGAACTCCGAGTACTCGTAGCCGGTGATCTTCGGGAACCAGTAGTACCAGCCGGCGAAGATCGCGAAGACGGCGCCGAGCGACAGCACGTAGTGGAAGTGCGCGACGACGTAGTAGGTGTTGTGGAGCTGGCGATCGATGCCGGCGTTGGCAAGCATGACGCCTGTGACGCCGCCGACGGTGAACAGGAAGATAAAGCCCAGCGCCCAAACCATCGGCGTCTTAAACTGGATGGATCCGCCCCACATCGTCGCGATCCACGAGAAGATCTTAATGCCCGTCGGCACCGCGATGACCATCGTCGCGAACACGAAGTAGGCCTGGCTGTCGACGCTCATGCCCGACGTGTACATATGGTGCGCCCACACGACGAAGCCGACGACACCGATCGCGACCATGGCATACGCCATGCCGAGGTATCCGAAGACGGGCTTCCGCGAGAACGTCGCGACGATCTGCGAAATCATGCCGAAACCTGGCAGGATCAGGATGTAGACCTCGGGGTGACCGAAGAACCAGAACAGGTGCTGGTAGAGCAGCGGGTCGCCACCGCCTGACGCATCAAAGAACGTCGTGCCGAAGTTGCGATCGGTCAGCAGCATCGTGATCGCGCCGGCGAGGACGGGCAATGAGAGCAGCAGCAGGAACGCTGTGATCAAGACCGACCAGACAAACAGCGGCATCTTGTGCAGCGTCATGCCCGGCGCGCGCATGTTGAAGATCGTGGTGATGAAGTTGATCGCACCCAGGATCGACGATGCGCCGGCGATGTGAAGCGACAGGATCGCGAGGTCGACCGCTGGTCCCGGATGGCCGCTCGTCGACAGCGGGGCGAGCACGATCCAGCCCGCGCCAACGCCGCTCGCGTTCGGCGGGCCTTCAACAAACATCGATAGCACAAGCAGGATCAGCGCGACCGGCAGCAGCCAGAACGAGATGTTGTTCATGCGCGGGAACGCCATGTCAGGCGCGCCGATCATGAGTGGCACGACGAAGTTGCCGAACCCCCCGATCATAGCCGGCATGACCATAAAGAAGACCATGATCAGGCCATGGCCGGTGACGAATACGTTGTAGCCGTGCCCGTCGGCGAAATACTGGAGGCCTGGCTCAGCCAGCTCGAGCCGCATCGCAACAGAAAGCGCGCCGCCAACCACGCCCGCGACCATCGCGAACAAGAAGTACAGGACGCCAATGTCTTTGTGGTTCGTCGAGAACAGCCACCGGCGGATAAAGCCTGGCCGTTCGTCGTGCGCATGGGAGTCGTAGGTGGCAGTGGCCATGATATTCGATCCGTCTCGCCGGGTCTGTCAGTGGGGCGGCGCGCTACCAATTTGCAGCGACCACCTCGTGAGGAAGGCGCGCCGCTCAGGACACACCGAAGATAATCGTCGCCTAATTGTTCGTCTTGTTTTGCATCGCGACCTGCTTGCTGCCTTCCGGCAGCGAGTCGTAAAGCAGCTTTTTCGCCTCGTCGTACTTGTCGTCTTTCACAAGCCCCAGCCACTGCTGATAGACGGGCTCGTCGACGACGTGGATCTCGATCGGCATGAACGCGTGCCGCGTGCCGCAAAGGACGGCGCACTGTCCGTAGAAGGCACCCTTCTTGGTGGCGCGGAACCACGTTGCGGTCGTGCGCCCGGGCACAGCCTGCGTCCGCGATGCGAATGCTGGTATCGCCCAACCATGGATGACATCGTTGGATGTCACCAGCACGTGGACGTTCTTGTTGACCGGCACGGCAATCGGATTGTCCGTCGCCAACTGGCGTTGCGCCGGGTATTTCGCCCAGTACTGTGCCGCGTCACGGAACGTCGCCCGGTGCAATTCCAGGCCTTCGAGCTCACCGTAGGCTTCGTCGTACCTTTCGTCGCCAATGTTGGCTTTGAGGAGGTCCTCGTCCGTCACCATGTATTGTGTGACAGTCAGCTCGTCTTCGTCGGGATAAACATGATCCCAATACCAGGCGTTGCCGACTGACTTAATGACGACGTCCGGCTTCGGATATTCATACTGCTGAAACAGCAGCCGGAATGACGGAATGCCGATCGCGATCAGGATGAAGATCGGGATGACGGTCCACAGCACCTCAACGGTGGTGTTGTGTGTGAACTTTGATGGCTCCGGGTTCGCCTTCTCGTTGAACCGGACGATGACGTAGCCCATCAGGCCGAGCACGAACAACGTGATCGCGATAATGATGTAGGTGACGTAGCTATAGAACCACTGCGCGAATTCGGCGATCGGCGTCACCGGCGCCTGCAGCGTCATCTGACCATCGACCGGAGCGCCCACAGTTGCGTGCGCGGCGACGGTTCCTCCGACCAAAAACAGCCCCGCGGCTGTAGCCGCCACGAACCGTCCTGCACGGGTCAAATCCATCAACGTCTTTATCCTTGCCACCGAGGGTCGTGCGCCCGCCCAAATATTGCGCACTGGCAATCCGATTATGCCATTTACCCATTCGGACCAATGCGGCAACTGCACGCGACCGTCCAAAGTCTCACACTCCTGTGCAGCATCGGCCGGGAGGGCTGACCCGAGGTCCCAAATCAGACCCAATCGCCCGCCAGACGAACGCGTGCGATAATCTCTGGATTGAGTTGTCGCATCACACGCCATGCCCCCGGCGGGCGACCCATCGCCGCGAAACCGCAAGGACGATCCAAGCCGTGCGCTCAATTGCCCGCCTCGCCTATTTTGCCATCGCAGCCGTCGCACTGGCCGCAGAGCCCGCTGCCGCCCAGACCGCAGCCGGCAAGATCGAAGGTACCGTGCGCGCACAGCACGGCGATTGGCAGGTTGTCTGCAAACCGCCGCCGCCAGGTGCCAAACGCGAAGTGTGTGCCCTGGTTCAGAGCGTGACGGCGGAAGACCGCAACAACGTCGGCCTGACTGTCTATTTCCAAAAATTCTCGAACGGGACCCGCGTCCTGCGCGTATTTGCTCCGCTCGGCGTGCTGCTGCCGCCAGGCCTCGGCCTCAAGATCGACGGCAAGGACGTCGGCCACGCGCCGTTCCTGCGCTGCCATTCGTTTGCGTGTTACGCCCAGGTCGTCGTCGAGGACCCGCTCGTTCAGCAACTTCAGAAGGGCACGACCGCGATCTTCGTCATCTTCCAGACGGAGGAAGCCGGCATCGGCATCCCGATCTCGCTTGCGGGCTTTGCCAAGGGCTTGTCGACGCTCAGGTAATCGCAGTTTCCGGCCGCAATTCCGCCGATGACACCTGCCAGCAATTCGTCAGTAAGCTTGGTCTAATCTTCCCCCAGTTTCACCCGCGGCTCCTTTTGATTGCCACGAAACAGCGGTACCCAATATGCGCGGGCGGTCGAGCGACGCCGAGAGGGCAGGCGCTCCGGGGACAATGACGCGATGACAGTGAAGCAGGCCGCGCGCAGCGGACGGTCCGGGGCGCATCAGAGCTCGCCACAACGACGCGACCGACGACTGATTGGTTTTCAACCGCAGTTCCGCACTTTCATTTCGCAACTGACGTCGTCCTCGCCGAAGCTTGAGGATCTCGCTGATACGTTCCCCGCGCTGCTGTTTGCGCTCGCAACTGGCTATGGCACCGCCCGCCAACGGGGCGCCGCGTTCACGCTTATTGCCGAGGGTCGGCCGCTGAAGGATGCGGCAGCCGCGCTCCGCGTGCCAATGTGGATGCGCAAGCTGCCGGCGTCTGCGTTCACCGACCGGTTCGAGACGATCCCGCTTGATGCGGCCTTTGAAACAGAGATCAGCCATCTGGTCCCGACCTCGCCTGCGACTGCGGCCCCTTGGCTTGCCCGCGTGCTATACGCCGCCGAAGCCGCCGATCCTCAGTTCGCGCTGTGGGCCGCCAAGCATCATCGCGCGGCCGGGCCTGACGCCGGCCAGGAATCCTTCCGCTACCTCGCAGCGTGGGCCTGGTTTGCCAGCCGGCCTGGCACCACCGGTCATGCCATCCTGCGGCGCGGCTGGAGCGAGACGATCTCGCCACGGCGTGCGGCCGAGGAGGCCGCCGTCTGGAGGCGGCGGCTGACGTTGGCATACGCGCTTGCCGCCCGGCCGGAGTGCGCAGACTGGGGCGTCGCCGGCGAAGTGAACGGCCACAGCTTCGTGCCGCTGACGTCGGTCGCAGACTTCGTCGCTGAGGGCGATGCGATGGCAAACTGCCTCGACCAGTACGCGGGCGCGCTCGATAGCGGTGCGGTCAGTGTCTTCTCGATCCGCCGTCAGGGCCGCCGGGTCGCCAACCTCGAAATCCGCCTGGATGTGAACGAGGGCTGCGCACCGGTCATTTCGCAACTGAAGCGCGCGCGAAATCGTCACGCGAGCAAACTGCTCTGGCAGACGGCCTATGCCTGGCTCGGCGCACAACCCATGCGCGCGATCCCGCGCCCGAAGCCCGCGACGCGCACCGCCGTCCGCAAAGCGGTTATGGCGATTTGGGAGCCGTACTTGTCGTGGCTGCCGCCGCGTCATGCGCAGGCCTTCGAGCTGCATTTGCGCGCAACGGAAATGGCGCAGACGAACCGGGCAACCCGCGTCAGCCTTTCTCATCCGCAAGCGCCGCGCACGACCTGACCGGGCGCCGCAGAGCGTTTGACAGCGCTCAGCCAACTTCGCGACGCTAGCGGCCAACGCCGGCCGATTCGGCGGCGGCATTTGGGGGCGCACATGCCGGTTAGAGCGCGCAAGGCAACGTTCGAGCTCGAAGCGGCGGAAATGCGCATTCAGCCGGGCGCGATCGCAGGCGTTGATGAGGCCGGCCGCGGCCCCTGGGCCGGCCCGGTCGTCGCAGCCGCCGTCATCCTCGATCCTGACAACATCCCGCCGGGCCTCGCTGATTCAAAGATGCTGAGCGAAGAGGCGCGCGAAGACGCGTTCGCCAACATCCTCGCAAGCAGCGACGTGGGTGTTGGCATTTCAGACGTCGCGCGGATCGATCGCGACAACATCCTGAATGCGACCATGTGGGCGATGACGCAGGCGGTGCGCGGGCTGACGGCGGCGCCGCGGCTGGCGCTGATTGACGGCAATCGCGCACCGACGCTGCCCTGCGAGGCGCGCCCAATCGTGAAGGGCGATGCCCGCTGCCTTTCGATTGCGGCCGCTTCAATCGTCGCCAAGGTCTCACGGGATCGCATGATGCGCGCCCTCTCCCGACAACTTCCGGGCTATGGCTTCGAGCGCCACAAAGGCTACGGCACGCCTGAGCATCGACAAGCCATGACGCGGCTCGGGGTCACCGACCATCACCGGCGCTCGTTCCGGCCCGTGCAGCTCGCGCTTGCGATCGATGAGACGGGCTGACATCGACCGTGAGGTTGAATGCGCAAGCACGGCCTTGATTGCCTCGCTATAGTCTGAGGCCCGCGCAGCATGTGGTCGCCGCGCGGGCGAGTTCCTTGTACCGCGTTGAGAGTTCCCATGTCCGCACGCCGTCGCGCGCCAAAGCGCCTGCCCCGCAATGAGATTATGCAGGGGGACTGTATCGCCGCGCTGAAGTCACTGCCCGACGAATCGGTCGATCTCGTCTTCGCCGACCCACCTTACAATCTGCAGCTCGACGGTGACCTGCTCCGGCCCAACAACACGGTCGTCGATGGCGTGCACCAGGCCTGGGACAAGTTCTCAGGCTTTGGCAGCTACGACGCGTTTTCGAAGGCCTGGCTCAGCGAGGCCCAGCGCGTCTTGAAGCCCAATGGCGCGATCTGGGTGATCGGCTCGTATCACAACATCTTCCGGCTCGGCGTCGCGCTGCAGGACCTTGGATACTGGATCCAGAACGACGTCGTCTGGCTCAAAACGAACCCAATGCCGAACTTTCGCGGCAAGCGCTTTACGAACGCGCACGAGACGCTCATCTGGGCCGGCCGTGATCCGAAATCGCGCGTGACGTTCAACTACGAGGCGATGAAGGCGTTCAACGATGATGTGCAGATGCGGTCGGACTGGCTGATCCCGATCTGCTCCGGCCCTGAGCGCTTGAAGGATGACACCGGCCGCAAGGCGCACCCGACGCAAAAGCCGGAGGCCCTGCTCGCCCGCGTCATCCTTGCCACGACCAACCCGGGCGACGTCATCCTCGATCCGTTCTTTGGGACCGGCACCACGGGGGCCGTCGCCAAGCGGTTTGGCCGCGACTTCATCGGCATCGAGCGGGACGCCGACTACGCAGCCGCAGCCGACGCACGCATCGCAGACATTGAAACGCTGCCGGAAGGCGCGCGCGCGACCACTCAATCGAAGCGGACCGCACCGCGCGTGCCCTTTGGCACCATCCTTGATCTCGGCATGCTGTCGCCCGGCGATGTCCTCGTTGACATGAAGGGCCGCCACAAAGCGCGAATTGGTGCCGACGGCAGCCTGGCAATCAAAGGCCGCCGCGGCTCGATCCACCGGATGGGCGCGGAAGTGCAAGGCAAGGCCGCGTGCAACGGCTGGACGTTCTGGCACTTTGAAGATGGCGACGCGCTGGTGCCGATCGATGAGCTGCGCTCGCAGGCTCGCGTCGAGCTCGGCCTCGCGCCGCCGGAAATGCTGCAGGCCGCTGAATAGCCGCGGCAAAGCGCGGCGTTTGAGCAACGCTCCGGCGGCAAACGAAGTCCGAGCGCCCCTTCCCCGGCCCGCTTTCCTTGCGCGATGAAGGCCTGGGCGTACGTCATTTCGGTGCGTTGATGAAGAGGCTGGCCGGGCGTGATGTCGACAGGGTGCGCAAAGCTGGATGAGGACCTCGCGCTGTTCCGAGCGCTTGCGACCTACGAACCCAACACCGCTGATGATCTGACGCTCGCGCTCGCGACCGCCTCGGAGCGCGTTTGGACCGCAGACCTCGCCGCCTACGACATCGACGGGCTGCGCGCGAACGTGCACGGCGCACTCGACGACATGTTTGAGACCCGGCTCGCGTTGCGCGCGCGCATCGCAGACTGGCTCGCCCGCGGGTTCATGACGCCAGATACCGTCCGCGCGCTACGCAACGTCTTCCGCGATGGCCGCTATGCGACCGACATGCTCGGCGAACTCGTCTTCAATTATGCGCTCTACAAGGACGGCGAAGAGCCGCTGAAGGCCTTCGAAGGCGGGCCGTTGTTGACGTTGGTCAATCCCGACTACGGCGCTGATGGTGAAGTGAACTACCGGTCGGGCGACGTCCTGCTTGTGCGCGGGACGACGGCGAACAGCGCCGCGATTGCCCGGAGCGGCGACATCGACAGCCAGTTCAGCCATGTCGGCCTCATCCACGTCGACGCGGCCGGCACAGTCACCGTCTCCGAGGCGCTCATCGAGACCGGCGGGTCGGTGACGCCAATCGGGAAAGCGCTCACCGACCTCTCGCGCGCGGTCCTGCTCCGGCCCCGCAACCGTGCGCTCGGCCTCACCGCATCGGCGCTTGGCCGCGCCTACATCCGCCGCTCGGTTGAAGGCCGACTGCCCGAGATCCCATACGATTTTTCGATGCAGCCGACCGGCTACCGGACGCTGTTCTGCTCGAAATTCGTCAAGTTCGCCTACGCCGCCGCTTCCAACGGCGCCATCGTCCTGCCGACCTTCGGCTCGCGGCTTGCGATGGAGAACCGGACCTTCTTCGAGCAGATCGGCGTCACCGCCGTCGACACCTTCGCGCCGGCCGACAGCGAGCTTGAGCCGATGTTCGATGTGGTTGCGGAGTGGCGTGACTACCGGAAGACGCCGCGCATCCGCCTGCAAGATGTCGCGATGGATTCCATGTTTGCTTGGATGGATGCGCATGGCGACCGGCTTAAGGGCGACACGACGAGCTTTCTCGTCAGCGTGCTTGGTCGCACCGCAGCCCGGCTGCCGCGCGCGATGAAGCGATGGCTGTCGTTCGCGCTGCCGGAGGTGCCGCGGCACATGACACGGCGGTCCATCGCAGCCGTCTACATGCTCCACAAGACACTGGCGCTCATGGTCGACGAAGCGATGCAGGCCGAGCGCGCGAGCATTCGCGAGACCGGCCGGCCGCTGCACCCCCGCGATGTCCTCCGCCTTTACGACGCCATGCGCGCGCGCGGCAAAGGCCAGATCGGCTATCTCAAGACGCCGCGGCGCTAGAGAACTTCAGGCCGCGTCGGCGCGGTCATCGAGGGCGTGCGCCAGCACCTTGCGCATCACCGACGGGAGCGCCTGTTCCGGCAGCGTCCTGCGTGGCACCCAGCGGCAGCGTGGCGCGTCAGCCCAGATCGTGAAGTCCGCCTCGACCGGGACGACTGCGAACCAGACATCAAGCTCTAGCCGGAAGTGCGTGAACGTGTGCACGACCTGGCCGGTGAGCTTTTGCCACTTGGCGCGCACCGGACCGGCGGTCGCGCCCTTTGCGGCAGCACCAGCCCCGTCAGGGACCCAATCGGTCGATGGCACCTCCAGCATCCGCGCGAGCAGGCCGGTGTCGGGCCGCTTGCGCAGCAGCACAGCCCCGTCCTCACGCAAGACCACGAACGCCGTCCCGCGCCGCGTTGGCCGTTCGGACTTCGGGGCTTTCACCGGCAAGGTCTCGGCGATGCCGCGGGCGTGCGCCTTGCAGTCGGGCTGCAGCGGGCAAACGAGACAGGATGGCCGCCGGGGCGTGCAGACGGTGGCGCCAAGGTCCATCAGCGCTTGCGCATAGTCGCCCGGGCGGTCGTCCGGCGTCAGGGTCTGCGCCTGCAGTTTGATCTCGGGCTTTGATGCGGGCAGCGGCGTCTCAATGGCGAACAAACGCGCCGTTACGCGCTCGATGTTCCCGTCAATCGGCGTCACCTTGCGATCAAACGCGATCGCCGCGATGGCGGCCGCGGTATAAGGCCCGACACCCGGCAGCGACAGGAGTGCATCTTCCCGATCGGGGAAGCGGCCGCCGTGATGGTCTGCCACGTGGCGCGCGCAGCGATGGAGGTTGCGCGCGCGTGAATAATAGCCAAGGCCAGCCCAGGCCGCGAGGACATCCTCTTCGTCGGCCGCAGCCAACGCACCAACGGTCGGCCAGATCGCCAGGAACCTCTGAAAGTACGGCGCGACGGCCTTCACGGTTGTCTGCTGCAGCATGATCTCGCTCAGCCAGACGGCGTAAGGATCGGCCGTCTCGCCAGGCCCCGCGCGCCAGGGCAGATCGCGCCTCGCGCGGTCATACCAGGCCAACAGGCGCACACTCACGGCGTCGCCGCCCTTCGCCCGTCGCGCCCGCTTATCCAGCTGTTGTCCGCTCGCCATCCCGCCCACCTGCCACGCGCTGCCGCCTGCCCGCGAATCACCGCACAATCCTAGCCGAGCCTGCCGCGCCCATCTTGCCCATGGCGCCCGGCAACCCGACGCAGCGTGTGAGCGGACGATGACGAAACCGACATCCCCAAGGCCTATCTTTCCGCGGCAGCGATCGCGCGCAGTGATGGCCGGCACCTACCTACCGCGGCTGACCCGCAAGGCATTCGAAAAGCACGGGTTTGGCACGCCGGCCCTCATTACCGACTGGGCAGCCATTGCAGGCGCACGGCTCGCACGCCTCACCATGCCGGAAAAGCTCCGCTGGCCGAAGGTCGCAAAATCGGTGGAAGACCTGACGGCTGATGATGCGGGCCGGCCGGGCGCGACGTTGACGCTGCGGGTCGAGCCCGCCGCCGCACTCGATGTCCAGTACGCCGCCGCAGAGATCATTGGGCGGATCAACGCCTACTTTGGGTACCGGGCCGTCACGGAATTGCGGATTGTCCAGGGCAGCCTGGCCGCCGCAGCGCCGAACGTGGTTCCGGCACCCCGGACCCCGCCAAAGCCGGCAGCGGCCGGCCTCGCAGCCGACGCAGGTATCGGCAACGACCGTCTCCGCGCTGCCCTGATGCAGCTTGAGGCCAACGTCAGCGCGGCCCGGAGCTGATCAAATCGTCGCAATTCAGCCGCTATTGCACCGGCGGGCGCCTGCTCACGGGGTTCTGAGTCGCTCGGCACTTGGTTTTGCCCTACTCGGAAGCCACCTTGCTGTCAGCACACGATGACGACGCGTCAGGAGCTTCACATGACCAAATTCACGGCCCTCACCTCCGACGGCCTCACCCGGCGCGCTGCGCTCTCGCTTGCCGCTGGCATCGGTCTGGCTGCAGGGTTTGTGACCGCACCCGCGCTGGCACAGCAGGCCGGCGACGTACCGGTTGAGAAGCTGATGGCGAAGGGCGAACTCGACGAGCTGAGCGTCGGGTCGCCGGACGCGAAAGTCGTCATCATCGAGTACGCCTCGATGACCTGTCCGCACTGCGCCCGCTTCCACACAAACGTCTATCCCGAGCTCAAGAAGAAATACATCGACACCGGCAAAGCCCGGTTGATCATGCGCGAGTTCCCGCTCGACAACCTTGCAGCCGCGGCCTCAATGCTCGCCCGCTGCACGGACACGAACGAAAAGGCCGTCGCGCTGACGAACGTGCTGTTCAAGAAGCAGAACGAATGGGTCGTCCGCGGCAACCCGGTCCCGCGTCTGTTCGAGATCGCCAAACAGGCAGGCTTTACGGAGAAGTCGTTCAACGCCTGCCTGCAGGACCAGGAGCTTCTGAACAAGATCGCCCGGGTGCGCGAAAAGGGTTCGAAAGAGTTCAACGTCAGCGCGACGCCGACGTTCTTCATCAACGGCAAGCGGCTGCGCGCGCGCAGTGATGATATCGCCTCGTTTGACGCAGCGATCGAGCCGATCCTGAAGGGCGACAGCTAATTTTGTCCGGGGGGACGACACTCAGACACAACCGGCGGTTCTCGATTGCGGGAGCCGCCGTTTGCGTTTTCGCCGCGGCCCTGGCGCTCGCCGGGTGTGGCAACACTGTGCTCAGCAGCGCGTCGTCCTCCGGCGTGACGCTCAATGGCGCGACGCCGCAAAAGGCGAAGTTTAATCCGTTTGAAGAGCAGGTCGCGACCGCGAGCCGCCGGCGCGAGGTCATCAAAACGCCAACGCTCGCCGAGGTGTTGCAGCCTGGCCCACTGCCAGAGATGGCGCTTGGCCGGCCTGATGCGCCCGTGACGGTGATCAAATACGCCTCGCCAAGCTGCCCCTACTGCCGGCTCTTCCAAAAGAAGACCTTCCCGAAGTTCAAGCGCGACTACATCGACACCGGCAAGGTGCGCTTCATCCTGCGCGAGTTCCCGATCGGCTTTCAGTCGGGCGCGGCGACCATCGCGATCCGCTGTGCGCCGCCAGAAAAACGCTTCTCGCTTTATGAGAAGTTCCTTGAGCAGCACGCCCGCTGGGTCAGCCAGGACGTCCGCCGCGACCCGATCTTTGAGATCGCAAAGCAGGTCGGCATGTCGCGACAGACCTTTGACGCCTGTTATGAGAATCAGGAACTCATCGCGAAGTTGAAGCAGGTGAAGGAACGCGGCCGGACGCTGGGAATTATCGGCACGCCGAACTTCTTCATTAACGAGCGTCGCGAAAAGCGGGTTCTCACGTACGCTGACTTGTCGGAGATCATCGATCCGATGCTTAGCGGCGGGACGCTCGCTGCAAGCCGCAATTAGACCGGCCGGGCGCGTCCAGCGTTTCGCCACGGTCGATCGCCCAACCACAACGGAGGCAGCGGGTGCACATCACGCGATTGCGCCTCCTTGGCTTCAAATCGTTTGTTGATGCGACTGAGCTCGTCGTTGCGCCGGGCCTGACGGGGGTTGTCGGCCCGAACGGCTGTGGCAAGTCGAACCTGCTTGAAGCGCTGCGCTGGGTGATGGGCGAGACGTCGTACAAGTCCATGCGCGCAGCCGCCATGGACGACGTGATCTTTTCGGGCACGACCGGCCGCCCGGCGCGCAACATGGCCGAAGTCGCGATCTTCATCGACAATACCGATCGCGCGGCGCCGGCTGAGTTCAACGACACTGACACGCTGGAGATCAGCCGCCGCATCGAACGCGAGGCAGGCTCGGCCTACCGAATCAATGGCCGCGAAGTCCGCGCCAAGGATGTCAAAATCCTTTTCGAGGATGCCGCAACCGGTGCGCGGTCCCCGGCGCTCGTCCGCCAGGGGCAGATCGGCGAGATCGTCAACGCGAAGCCGGAACAGCGCCGCCGCATCCTGGAAGACGCTGCAGGCACCGCCGGCCTCCATAGCCGTCGCCATGACGCGGAGCTGCGGCTTAAGGCGGCCGACAGCAACCTCGTGCGGCTCGGCGACATTCTCGGTCAGATGTCATCGCAGATGGAGGGGCTCAAGCGGCAGGCGCGCCAGGCCAAGCGCTACCGCGAACTCTCCGACGTCATTCGCCGCGCCGAAGCTTTGGTGCTCTATCTGCGCTGGCATGCGGCAAGCGCGGATGTGGCGGCCGAAGAAACGGGGCTTGGCGACATTCAACGGATGGTTGCTGAGGCGACGCGCACCGAGGCGGTGGCGATCAAAGCCGAAGCCGCGTTTTCCGAACACCTGCAGCCACTGCGCCAGACCGAGACCGAACACGCCGCAGCGCTTGCGCGCCTGGAGATCGAACGCGAGACACTTGCGCGCGACCTCGGCCAGGCGGAGGCGCGGCTGGCCGACCTTCGGGCCGAGCAGACGCGTCTTGCCGCCGATCTCACACGCGAGGATGCAGCGCAGGCTGACGCCAACGAGGCCCGTCAACGGATCGCAGGTACAGTCGCAGAGCTCACAGCGGCAGCAGAGGGCCACGACGCGGCGGTCACAAACGCCGAGCAATCGCTTGCAGCGGCTTTGGAGCAGCTTGCCGAGACGACCGGCGCACACAACGCCCTTGCCCAATCGGCGCAGGCCGCAGCCGCGGATCGCCGCGCGCGCGAAACCGAACATGACGAGCGGCAGCGGGCCTGCGCCGACCTGCAAGACCGTGCCAAGCGCCTTGACGCTGAGCGCGCAGAGCTGATCGCAGCCGCCCCGCAAGACGACACTGGCGCGCTCGAGGCGCAGGTGGCCGACGCCGAGACCGCGCGCGGTGAGGCCGCTGAAGCGATCGCCGCGCGCGAACAGGACCTCGCCACGCGCGGGCAGGCACGCGACGCCGCCGCTGATGCGGCCCGCACGGCCGCCGGTGACGCCGCGGCGCTTACCCAGGAAATCGCGACGCTTGAGCGGCTGCTGACTGTCTCAACGGACGAGAGCGGCGACCGCGCGGTCGATCTGATCACAGTCGCTGATGGCTTCGAGAAAGCGCTCGCAGCCGCACTGGGTGATGATCTCGAAGCCGCCGTCGGCACGGAAGCCGGCACCTATTGGCGGGCCCTTTCAGATGGCGATGATTACAGCGGCGATCCGGAACTGCCAGACGGTGCCGCGCCATTGGCCGACCGCATTGAAGCGCCGCCGGAACTCGCGCGGCGGCTGCGCCAGATCGGCCTCGTCGATGCCGCTGATGGAGCGGACATGCAGGCGCGCCTTGCCCCCGGTCAGGCGTTGATCTCTGAGGCCGGGGATCTTTGGCGATGGGACGGGCTGGTCGCGACGGCTTCAGCGCCATCGCCGGCCGCGGTCCGCCTCGCCGAGCGCAACCGCCTCGCCGCGCTCCGCCCGAAGCTCGTCGCTGCCACGGCCGCGGCGGCTACTGCGGAAGCCGACCGGCAGACAAAAGCAGCCGCGGCTGCCAAGAGCGCGTCGGACTTGAATGCTGCAAGAGCCGCACTCAGCGAACGCGAGCAGGCGCGTGAAAAACTGCGGTCAAAACTGCATGCGGGGCGGCAGGCGCAGCTTAGCCACGAGACCCGTCTTGCCGCGCTCGACGATCTCATCGTGCGCGCAACCGACGATCTCAAGGCCGCTCAGTCACGCCTCGCCGAGACCACGGCTGCCATTGCCGACCTGCCGCCGCAGGACCACCTGGCGCCTCAGATCGAAGCGGCGGCAACGGCCCTGACAGCCGCGCAGACGAAGGTCGCGGAAGACCGCACCGCGTTGGCCACACTCAAGCAGGCAGGCCTCGCGCGCGATGCACAGCTTGCGACCGCGCGCAACGACGACGAGCGATGGGCGCAGCGGCTCAAGAGCTCGGCTGACCAGATTGCGCGGCTTGGCGAACGCGCCGAAGCGGTTGCCGAGCAGTTGATCCACGCGCAAGCGCACCCCGGCGAGATCAAGTCGCGGCAGGACAAGCTTGCAGGCGCGATCGCCGAGGCTGAATCGGCCCGCAAGACCTCAGCCGACAAGCTCGCTGAAGCTGAGACAGCGCTCCGGTCGGCAACGTCTGCGTTGAAGCGGGCGCAGGAGGCTGTTGCGGCATCACGCGAAGAAAAAGCCCGCGCCGAAACGCGGCTCGATGCCGCCCGCACACGCCTCGTCGGGACGGTCCAGCAGATCGCCGATACGTTCGAGACGACGCCGGAGGCTTGCGCGACGCTTGCCCAACTCGACGCCGCGGACACGGCAAACCTGCCAGACATCGAGACCTCCGAGCGCAAGCTGCAGAAGCTCAGAAGCGACCGCGACCGGCTCGGCGGGGTCAACCTCCAGGCCGGCGAGGAACTTGAGACGATTGAGGCCGACTACGAAAAGCTCGATGCCGAGCGGGCCGATGTCGAAGATGCAGTGGCAAAGCTGAGGGCCGGGATTGCGCAGCTCAATCGCGAAGGGCGCAAGCGCCTGCAAGAGGCCTTCACATCTGTCAACCGCGAGTTCTCAAACCTGTTCCGGACGCTGTTCGGCGGCGGCGAGGCGCACCTCGAGCTGATCGAGGGCGATGACCCGCTGGAGGGCGGGCTTGAGATCATCGCCAAACCGCCCGGTAAGAAACCGACGACGCTCTCGCTGCTGTCCGGCGGCGAGCAGACGCTGACGGCGCTCTCGCTGATCTTTGCGGTGTTCCTGACCAACCCATCGCCGATATGTGTGCTCGACGAGGTCGACGCCCCGCTCGATGACGCCAACGTCGACCGGTTCTGTACGTTGATGGAGAGCATGGCGAAGCGCACCGACACACGATTCCTCGTCATCACCCACCATCCGATGACCATGTCGCGCATGGATCGGCTGTTCGGCGTCACGATGGCCGAGCGCGGCGTCAGTCAGCTTGTCTCAGTGAACCTCGCGACGGCGGAAGAATTCCTCGAAGCGAGCTGAGCAGCCTTACATCTCGCGCGCGACCCGGAAGCCAACGACAGGGCTTGCGACGTTGTTTGGCAGAGCCGAACGGCGGGCGGAGCGCAGCTTGTCCTTGGTGCTGTCCCAGCCCCCGCCCTTCATGACGTGACGGGTACAATCACCCGCGAGGCCAATGGCCTTGCCGTCCTTCGGCACGCGCTCAAGGTCCGGCGTCCAGCAATCCGCCGTCAGCTCCCAGGCGTTGCCGTGCAGGTCGTAGAGCTTGAACGCGTTCGCGGAGAAAGAACCGCTCGGCTTCGTGCCGTTGTTCGCACCGTCAAAGTTTGCCTGCTCGGGCAGGATTTCGCGACCAAAGAAGTACGGCGTGCGGGTCTTGGCGCGGGCGACGTATTCCCACTCGACCTGCGACAGGAGGCGATACGTCCGGCCGGTCAACTCGTTGATCCAGGCAAGGTAGGCCTGCACGTCTTCGTAGCTGACGCAAACGACCGGGTGGCGGTCAGTCTGAGCAAAGCCGGGGTTGTCCCATGTCCGGGGTTCGACGTCGTTCTCATCAAGTTTACAGACAGCAAGTGACTGATGCCCGGTCGCTTCGACAAACCGGCGGTACTCGCCAACCAGCAACTCATACTTTCCGATCGCGATCGGCTGGGGAACGATGACCTCTTTCAGAGGCCCCTCGCCGACGCCGCGGCCTTTCTCGGTCGTCGGCGAGCCGATGTAGTAGTGGCCGCGATCAATGACCACGACGGTCGGGCAGCCGTCACAATCGCGCAGCCCCGCCGCGCTTGCCGTGAACTTCGGCCCTTTGTATTCGGTATCAACCGGCGCTTCTGCGTTTGGATCAAGTTCGGCTGCGGTGTCTTCTTCGAGCGTCAACTGCTGCTTCTTGATCTTGGATTTCATGTTCTTGCCGACCGGATCGAACTCAAACGAAGTCCGGTCCTCGACATGGAACAGCATCAAGACGGCCGAGATCACGCCTGCGAGCATCGAGGAGACGACGACGCCCCGATGCCGGTTGGCGACGCCTGATTCAATCGCAAAAGCGAGCGTCGCGATCATTGCGATCATCAACCAGAAGACGATGTCGAACATCGTGATGGTCATGGGCTCTGTTCCTCGACAATCCGGCGTTAACGGCGCGTTGCAGAGACACGCCCGATGCGCACCAATGCCGCTTTCAGCCCCGGGCGCACCGCTCCTGCCTCCAACCCTCCGCCATCAGCGTGAATATTCGGTTCAGATCGGCTAAGGTGCCCTGGAAAAGTTGCAGGGCACGCCGGCCCACGCGAGCGCCGCAGAATGCCGACGATAGGCTCACCGAATGACGCAGGCAGCTCGCCTTGACACCCCTCGGAGCCCTCACTAGGGTCCGCGCCGTTCGGGTCAGATCGACCCGAAAACCCGCCACTTGCGATAGTCAGATGCCGCGCGACGACAACGGACCCGGCTCCGATCATGGCCGCCTGAATGACCAGGATCGGGCTGAGTTCAAACGTCGCGCGCGCGACATCGGAAATCGTCTAGAAGGAATTCGCAATCAGCAGACGGAGCGGGCGCGCCCCAAGCAATCCGGTGGCGGCGCGATCGGCCAAGCGCTGAAGCTCGCGATTGATCCTGTCGTCGGCGTCGTACTTGGGCTGGTGATCGGCTTGTTCTTGGACAACACGTTCGGGACCAAACCGCTGTTTTTGATCTTTTGCCTGTTGGCAGGTGGGGCTGGCGGGTTGTGGACGATGGCGCGATCGGCGATGCGCAGCGTTGCGGCTCCAGAGCCGAAGGATCCCCCGGAGCAGGACGGCGACGGGTCAACTGGGAAGGACGCATAGGGTGGCAACGCAGAACGGGGCAGCGGGTGGCGCAGCCGGCGCGCAGAGCCCGATGGAGCAATTCGAGATCAAGACGCTTCTTGATCTGGAGCTCTTCGGCCTTAATGCCTCCTTCACGAACTCTTCGCTGTTCATGGTCATCGCGGTCGCGCTGATCCTGGGCTTCCTTACGTTCGCGATGAGCAGCAAGTCGCTGGTGCCGGGCCGCATGCAGTCGCTCGCGGAACTCTCCTATGAGTTCATCGCGAACATGGTGCGAGACAACATCGGCACCGCCGGCATGAAGTACATGCCGTTTGTCTTCTCGCTCTTTATTTTCGTCCTCGTCCTAAACCTGCTCGGCATGTTTGCCATCCCGGCCGTCTGGAAGCCGTTCACGGTGACGAGCCACATCATCGTGACGTTCGCGCTCGCAGCGCTCGTGTTCGCGGTCGTCCTCGTTATTGGTTTCACGAATCACGGCCTCGGCTTCTTCCGGCTGTTCGTGCCGGAGGGCGTGCCGATCGCGATCCTGCCGCTGATCGTGTTTATCGAGTTCGTCTCGTTCCTCATCCGCCCCTTCAGTCTCTCAGTCCGGTTGTTTGCAAACATGCTCGCCGGCCACACGATGCTGAAGGTGTTTGCGGGCTTCGTCGTCTCGCTCGGCGTTGCCGGCGTTATCCCCTTCGCAGTCATGATCGGCCTCACCGCCTTCGAAATCCTCGTCGCGGTCCTGCAGGCGTTCATCTTCGCGATCCTGACCTGCATCTACCTCAACGACGCGATCAACCTTCACGACCACTGATCGCGCTCACCTCTCTCAGCTATTCCATTCAAGGAGATCAAAATGGAAGCGGACGCAGCAAAACTGATTGGTGCCGGCCTCGCATGCGCCGGAATGATCGGCGCCGGTATCGGTGTCGGCAGCATCTTCGGCAACTTCCTGAACGGCGCCATGCGCAACCCATCGGCTGCCGACGCGATGTTCGCGCGCGTGCTTGTCGGTGCAGCATTCGCCGAAGCGCTCGGTCTATTCGCGCTCGTCGTCGCCCTTCTTATCCTGTTCCTCTTCTAATCAACCGCAGGAACAGGTGCCGGCGGGCAGCCCCCGCCGCGCATAAGAGGCGCTAGACGATGATGCTACCGACTGCGGTTCTCGCGGAAGCGGCGGAACAAGCTGGAGAAGCGGCCAAGTCCGGTCTCCCACAGCTCGACCCGTCAACGTTCATGCCCCAGCTCATCTGGCTGGCGGTGACCTACGGCGTGCTCTACTGGGCGCTGTCGAGCTTTGTGCTGCCGCGCATCGGCCGCGCGATCGATGAGCGGCGCGGGCGCATCCAGCGGGACATCGACGAAGCTGAACGGCTGAAGGGCGAGACCGACGCGGCGATCGCCGACTATGAGAAGTCTCTTGCCGAGGCCCGCGGGCGGGCGTCTTCAATCGCGGCTGAAAACCGCGACAAGCTGACGGCTGAAACCGACGCGGAGCGCCAACGCGTGGACCATGAAGTCAACGCGAAGGTCGCCGAAGCAGAAGAGCGGATCCAGGCGATGAAGGTCCGCTCGCTGGCGGAGGTCGACACAATCGCGACCGATACGGCTGGCGAACTCGTCAAGAAGCTGGTCGGCGGCAGCACAAGCGCGGATGAGGTGCGGGCCGCGCTCCAAGCCGCGCAGCCGGGAGAGTAACGCCATGATAGTACGGCTTGCCGCAACCGACTCGCTGTTTGCGAACCCGGAGTTCTGGGTCGCGATGTCGTTCGTCGCTTTCCTGGCGCTGCTCGTCTACTACGGCGTGCCGGCGATGCTCGGGCGCACACTCGATTCGCGCGCCGAGCGCATCCGCAAAGAGCTCGACGAAGCCCGACGCCTCCGCGAGGAAGCCCAACAGCTCCTCGCCGACTACAAGCGCAAGGCCGCCAAGGCCGAGGACGAGGCGCGCGCCATCGTCGACAACGCGCAGCAGGAAGCCCAGGCGCTCGCTGCTGAGACGCGCAAGGCCTTGCAGGATACGCTCGAACGCCGCACGCGCATGGCGGAAGAGAAGATCGAGCGGGCTGAAGCGCAGGCTGTGAGCGAGGTTCGCGCGGCGGCCATCGAACGCGCCGTCGGCGCTGCCGAGCGGATCATCCGCGCCCGCGTCGATGGTGACCAGGGCGATGTGCTGATCAAGGACGCGATCGCGAAGCTGCCAGCCAAACTCAACTAGAATGCAGCTCAGGCGGGTGCGCCGTCCTGCCTGCAACCCGCACGGACCATCAAATCGCACAAATCTTGCATCGGGGGGCATCGGCTTCCCGATTTTGTGTGTGCGCCCAATGAAAGGCGTGGACATAAGCGGGTGCCGGACTAGGCTTTGTCACGGCTCGAACCAAAGGGCCGCCGACGCAGCCGCACGGATGCAGGGCAACGCATGGCGCGATTTCAGACGGCACTGATCGGGACACTCGGCACGGCCGCACTTTGCGTGTCGGCGCTATCTGCTACCGCTCTCGGCCTCAAGCCGGAGACGCCCCGAACCGCGCCGTCGGCGATTATCCAGGTCGACGTGATCGGCAAGGACAATCGCGAGCGCGTGCCGAAACGTTACGAGACCGTCTCGCGCAGCATCGGCTTCCTTTGGCAACGCGGCAGCGGCCGCGCCTGTACGGCCTTCTGTGTCGGCGACAGCGTCATCGCAACCAACGCACACTGCCTCATCGAACACCGGCGCCGCCGCGAGAAGCACCTGCATCTGTTCCGCTTCATGCTGGCGCCGCCGCGCGGCCAGGTCGACGTCGACGACGTCTCAACGCTGCTGTTCGCGGACCGGGCCCGCCCGCTCATGTCGTTTTACACCGGCGCGCCAGGCTCCTCGCGGTCCGTCTCAAACATGGTCGACGACTGGGCATTCGCAAAACTTGCCAAGCCCCTTTGCCGCGGGCGCAAGCTGAACTTCAAAGCGCGCTCCTACGATGCGTTGCGATCTGCCGGCACGGCCGGCAAGCTCCTCATGATCGGCTATCACGGCGACCGCGATCTCGACTACCGCTGGCTTTCGGGCGACTGCAAGATCCGCCGTGGCAAGCGCCGCGACCTCGTTTTTCACACGTGCGATACCTTCAAGGGCTCATCCGGCTCGCCCATTCTGATGAAGACGCCCGGTGGCGGCTACGACGTGGTCGCAATCAACGTCGGCACGTATGAACTGAGCCGCTATCGCATCTTGCGTTCACGCCGCAGCAACGGCCGCGTCCGCCAGCGCCGTAAGCTCGTCTCGCGCACGATCGTCAACGTCGGTGTGCCGCCAACGCACTTCACGCAGGGTCTCGCCCGCTTTACCCGCGAACGGCTGTTGAGCAGCTCACGAGAACTTCGCGATATCCAATCGTCGCTGCGGCTGATGCAGCTTTACCGCGGCCGTATCGACGGCATCATCGGCCCACGCACCCGCCGCGCCATCAATGCGTTTGAGCGGAAGGAAGGCATGTCGCCGATCGGCGTGCCGACCCAGGAGCTGCGCGAGGTTCTGCGGCAACGGCAGAGCAATGGTCTCAAGGTGCCGAAGGACAAATCGTCGACGCGCACGTCCAACGAGAAGTTGTTCTAGCGCCCGCGCAGCGAGCCTTCGTCACGGCAAACGGTATCACCCGCGTCCGCTCACTCACCACTCAAGATCGATGGTGCGGAGCGCAGATTGCTGCTCGGCATCGGTCATGTTCATCGAGAGCGGCGTCACCGAGATATAGCCGTTGTAGATCGCCCAGAGATCCGTGCCTTCAGGCGGCGCGGACTTGCGGCGCTGGAAACCGAGCCAATAGTAGGGCGAGCCCCACGTATCTTGGCGCTCGTCGATCTCCATCAGCTTCTGGTCGCGGCGGCCCTGCGTCGTGACTTGCAGCCCCCTGACCTCATCCGGCTTCACGGGCGGGAAGTTAACGTTCATCAGGCGGCCGGTCGGCCAGTCCTGTCCCGCAAGTGTGCGCACGATGTCAGGGCCATACCGCTCCGCAGTCGGCCACATCATCTGGCGGCCATAGTCACCGCCGAACGCCTGGCTAAGCGCGATCGACTTGATGCCGACCAGCGTGCCTTCGAAGCAGGCGGCGATCGTGCCGGAGTACGTGACATCCTCGGCGATATTCTGGCCCTGGTTGACGCCGGAGAGGATCAGGTCGGGCGGATTGTCCTTCATGACGTGGCGCACAGCCATGATTACGCAGTCGGTCGGCGTTCCGCGCACGGCAAACGTGCGGTCATCGCGCTCATTCATCCGCAGTGGCTCGCGCAGCGTGAGCGAGTGGCCGGCGCCCGAGTGGTTCACCTGCGGCGCGACCGTCCAGATGTCGTCGGTTACCTGTTCGGCAATCGCGCGCAGAGACTTGAGCCCCGGCGCGTCAATGCCGTCGTCATTGGTCAGCAAGATGCGCATCGGTCGGCTTTCTGGATGTCGGAGGACGTCGTGAGGGCGAAGGAGATCAGGCAGCGCCGATCACGTCGAGGCCGCCCATGTACGGTTTCAACGCATCAGGCACGGCAACGGACCCGTTCGCCTGCTGATACGTCTCAAGGATCGCGATCATCGTGCGGCCGACGGCGAGGCCGGAGCCGTTGAGCGTATGGACGAAGCCGATATCCTTCTCGCCGGCGACGCGATAGCGGGCGCCCATGCGGCGGGCCTGGAAGTCACCGCACATCGAGCAGCTCGAAATCTCGCGATAGGCGTTCTGGCCCGGCAGCCAGACTTCGATGTCGAACGTCTTGCGCGCGCCAAAGCCCATGTCGCCCGTCGAAAGCACCATCGTGCGAAACGGCAGCTCGAGGCGCTTCAGAACTGTCTCGGCGCAGTTCGTCATGCGATCAAGTTCGCCGAGGCTTTCATCGGGCGTCGTGATCGTGACGAGTTCGACTTTTGAGAATTGGTGCTGGCGGATCATGCCGCGCGTGTCGCGCCCGGCCGACCCCGCCTCCGAGCGGAAACACGGCGTCCAGGCCGCCAGCCGCATCGGCAGGTCTGCTGCATCGTGGATCGCATCGCGGGCGAGGTTCGTTAGCGGCACTTCTGCGGTCGGGATCATCCAGTAGCCGCCGTCGACCTTGAACAGATCGTCGGAGAACTTCGGCAACTGGCCGGTACCGTACATTGCGTCGTCGCGCACGAGCATCGGTGGGACGACTTCGGTGTAGCCGAACTCGCCCGTGTGCGTGTCGAGCATATAGTTCGCGATCGCGCGTTCAAGGCGGGCGAGCGCGCCCTTCAGGACCACGAAACGCGCGCCGGACATCTTGGCTGCGATCTCGAAGTCCATCAGCCCCATGGCCTCGCCGAGATCGAAGTGCTCCTTGGCCTCGAAGTTCTTTGGCGTCGGTTCGCCAGCGCGGCGGACTTCGACGTTTGCGGCTTCGTCGTCGCCGACCGGCACATCGTCGAGCGGAATGTTCGGCAGCGCGCTCAGCTTGGCCTTGAGTTCGGCGTCGAACGTGCGTTCGCTCTCCTCGCCGGACTGCAACTCAGCCTTGAGGTCCGCGACCTCGGCCATCAGCGCCTTCGCGCGGTCTTCATCCTTTGCCGCCTTCGCCTTGCCGATCTCCTTCGACGCAGCGTTGCGACGGGCCTGCGCCTCCTGCAGCCGCGTGACGTGATCACGGCGCTTATCATCAAGCGCGAGAATGTCAGCCGATTGCGGCGGCAGACCGCGCTTCGTCATGCCTTCATCGAAGGCCTCAGGGTTGTCGCGGATCCAACGGATATCGAACACGGGCGGGCTCCAAGCCTTACGGTCTCAGATGAGGGATTGGCGAGCGTCATAGGCTGTCGCAGCCGACGTGTCACCCGGGCGGCGGACAGGGCGGCCGCCGGCGCGTCAGGCGGAATCCATCTCGTCCTGCGCGTTGCGCGCGTCGCGTTGCTTTTCGACGTAGGCAACGGAAAGAATCGAAAGCTCGTAAAGGCCAAGCGTTGGGATCGCCATGGCCGCCTGGCTGATGGGATCCGGCGGCGTCAGCAGCGCTGCCATCACCACAACACCCAGGATCGCCCACCGGCGCTTTTCGCGGAGCCCTGCCGCGGTCACCACGCCCGCGCGGCCGAGCAGGGTGAGCACAACGGGAAGCTGAAAGCAGATGCCGAACCCGAGGATCAGCGTCATGATCAGCGACAGATACTCGCTGACCTTGGCTTCAAGCGTGATCTGCACATCACCTGTCGTCTGCTCCATCGACAGGAAGAACGACATCGCAAGCGGCATGACGATGAAGTAGACGAGCGCCGCGCCGATGAGGAACAGGACCGGTGTCGCGATCAGATAGGGGATGAAGGCGTCGCGCTCGTTCCGGTACAGGCCGGGCGCGACAAACCGGTAAAGCTGCGTTGCGATCACCGGGAAGGCGAAGAAGATCGCGCCGAACAACGCAAGCCGGATCTGCGTGAAGAAGAACTCATGCGGCGCCGTGTAAATCATGCGGATCGGCGCCTCGGTAGCGCGCGCGATCTGATAGGGCCAGATCAAGACGTTATAGATCTGCTGGGCGAAGACGAAGCAGATAACGAACGCGATGCCAATTGCGATGAGCGCGTAGATCAGCCGCGTGCGCAGCTCGATCAGGTGCTCCATCAGCGGCGCCTTCGAGGCTTCGATGTCCTCGTGGCCGGGCCGGTTCTCGGTGTCGACGGTCATGGCGTCAGCGGTGCCCCGGATCAGGCATCGGCTGCCGCAGCCGCGCGTCGGGCCAATTCCGCGTCGCCGCCACCGGTCGTCGACGTCGGGTCCTCAGACGCCGCGGCAGTTGCCGTGTCGGCCGCGCCGCCGGAGTCAGCGGCCTTCGCTTCCGCCACGGCTGCCGCCGCCGTCGCAGCAGCACCCTCGCGCGCAACCTTTGCTGCAATCTCAGCAGGAAGCGGCTTGGGGTCAGGATCGTACCAATCGAGGTTCTTCTGGTCGAAGTTCGCCTTCGTCGTGCTGCCAATCGCGCTGTCGTCAACGCGCGCTGCACTTTCGACATCACGCATCGATGCCGTCGCCTGATCTCGGATGTCCTGGACATCCTTCTTTAGATCTTCGAGTTCGGTTTCCTTGAGCACATCATCAAAGTGCTGGCGGAACTCGTTCGCCTGACGCCGGATCATCCCGATGTATTTGCCAAGCGTGCGCAGCAGTCCGGGCAGCTCTTTCGGACCGACGACGAGCAGCGCGATAACGCCGATGACGAGGAGTTCTGACCAGCCGATATCGAGCATGGATCAGGCGACTTTCAAAAGACGACGGGACGGCAAAGCAGACGGGCGCGGCGCACTCGCCAATGAACGGCGAACACGCCGCTCAGCTCACTTTGGTCGGCTCGTCCTTCGCAGTGGTTGTCGTAGCCGTGCTGTCGATGACCTTCGGCTCCGGCTTCTGCGGTTCAGCGGTCTCGTCGTCAGCGAGCCCCTTTTTGAAGCTCTTGATGCCCTTCGCCGTGTCCGCCATCAGCTCCGAGATCTTGCCGCGCCCGAACAAGAGGACGACGACAAGCACGATCGCCATGATCTGCCAAAAACCAATCGACACGAGACTACTCCGTTTCGAAGAGGGCGGGCACACGCAGCCCGCGTTTGATTAGAACAATCGCAGATCGGCCGTGCCGCTTCAAGCAGATCACATCAGCGGATGGTGCTTTTGAGACGATCGAACTATCTGTTAACGCGTTGTAAGGCCATTACAATTTCGACAGGTGCGGCGAACGGCGTCCGGTTTTGTCAGCTCGGACCCGTTTCAAAGCCCGGGTAGGACGAGGACGCCGGACGGTTCGACTGCGACGGTGACCTCAACACCGGGCGCGAGAGCCTTCGCTTCAGGCACAACCGCCGTTAACTGACTGTCGAGCCCTTGGACCCCGATCGTCAGCAGCGCGCTGTCGCCGCGGAAGCGTGTTGCGAGCACGCGGCCGGGCTGGCCTTCACCCGGAAGGACGATGCGGACCGCGCGGCGGCGGATGCAGAGCGTTGCGTTGGTGCCATCAGGCAGGCCCTCAGCGTGAAACGTTCCGAACGGCGTCGGGATGGCGCCGCCGACGACGCGGCCCGGAAGCTCGTTGATCTCTGAGAAGAGCCGCGCGACGAACAGATCAGCCGGCGCCCGGTAGAGGTCTTCGCCGTTCCCGACCTGGACCAGGCGACCCTCGCGCATGACCGCGATCGCGTCGCCCATGCGCAGCGCTTCGGCCGGATCGTGCGTCACGAGAAGACCGGTCGCGCGGGTCTCTTTTAGGAGTGCCAGCGTCTCCTCCTGCATCGCATCGCGCAGATCGATGTCGAGGCCTGAGAACGGCTCATCAAGCAGAACAACGGCCGGGCGCGGGACGATCGCGCGGGCAAGAGCGACACGCTGCTGCTGGCCGCCGGAGAGCGTATCGGGGTAGGCCGCCGCGAAGTTTGCCAGCCCAACGCGGGCCAGGATCGCGAGCGCCTCGCGTCGCCGGGCTGTCGCATCGAGCGCGTGGAGACCGAACGCTACGTTGTCGAGAATGGTCAGGTGCGGAAAGAGGGCGAAGTCTTGAAAGACCAGGCCGACGTTGCGCTTCTCTGGCGGCGTAAACTGGTGCGTGCCGGCGACCTCCTTGTCGTCGATCAGGACGCGGCCGCTCGTTGGATGATCGACGCCGGATGCAATGCGCAGCAACGTGGTCTTGCCGCAGCCAGAGGGCCCAAGCAGGCAGACGATCTTTCCAGGCGCAATATCGAGCGAGACGTGATCGAGGACGTCGATCTCGCCGAAGCTGCGGCAGACGTCCTGAAACGTCAGCCGGCCGGCAAACGCGGCCGCCGCGCGGCGCGGACCTGCGGTTTGCGCCGGCTCGTCGGGCGCGGCGACGCCGGCTCTCGGAATGCGAGGGAACAGCCGGAAGGTCATGGCTCGCGCGACATCTCGATCTCGCCGGGGCCCTGGCGGCGTAGGGTCTCGTCTTCATCCTCAAACACGATGGGCGCGTCGGGATCAATCTGATCATCGTCGTCGTCGTCATCGTGATCGTCTTGGCTGGCGAAGAGGTCGCCGGTGTCGTCCTCGTCTTCGAGCGGCAGCTCGTCCGGCATCAGGGCTGCCATGTCGGTGGGTTCGGGCACCTGGAAGCCGGGCGGCAGGTTCGCGCTCAACAAGCCCGCACCCTTCAGTTCACTCAACCCCGGAAGGTCGCGAAGGCTGGCGAGTGAAAAGTGCGACAGGAACTCCTGCGTCGTGCCGTAGGTGACGGGGCGGCCAGGCGCACGCCGCCTGCCGCGGGGGCGGATCCAGTTGATGTCCATCAGCACGTCGAGCGTGCCCTTGGAGGTTGCAACGCCGCGGATTTCCTCGATCTCGGCTCGTGTTGCTGGCTGGTGATAAGCGATGATGGCGAGCGTCTCGAGGGCTGCTTTTGACAGCCGCCGCTCAGATGTCGCGTAACGTTCCAGCAGGTAGGCGAGGTCTTCGGCGGTGCGGAACATGTAACCGCCGGCGACCTCCACGAGATTGACGCCGCGGCCGGCATAGAGACCCTGCAGCTCCTCGATGAGCGCTGAAACATCCGTGTCCGGCGGCAACGTTTCGCTGAGCGCATCGGCCGAGAGCGGCGCCTCGGACGCAAACAGGCGCGCCTCGATGATGCGCAGGTCGCGGCCGCGATCAGCGGACGGCAGGCGCGCGATGGTTGAGGCGTCCGCCGGTGGACGTCCGTCGACGCCGTCGGCGGTGTCTCGCTGATCGTCACTGATCATCCGCAGTGTCCTCAATCTCATCCGGCGCCGGGTCTGGCTCGCGTCCACGCACGAAAAGCGGTGCGAACGCCTTGTCCTGGCGAAGCTCAACCAGCCCTTCCCGCGCCATCTCAAGCGACGCGCCGAAGGACGAAGCAAGCGCCGTGCGCTTCGCCGCCGGATCGGCAACATACTCCGCAAGGAACAAATCGAGTTGCACCCACTCAGCTTTCAAGGGGCCGACCAGACGTTCGAGCTGTTTTCGCGCCTGCTTGATCGACCAGACGGCGCGGGCGCGCACGACATGCTCGCGCCGTTTGATCGTGCGGTTGCGCTGATCGGCATAGGCGCGCAGCAGGTCATTGAGGTCGGCGATGAGCGTCGTATCGCGCACCGTCTTGATGCGCTCAGGTTGCCCCCGCGCGAAGACATCCTGCCCAAGCCGCTTGCGCGTCATCAGTTTGGCCGCCGCCTGACGCATCGCATCGAGCCGCATCAGCCGGAACGCAAGACGCTGTGCGAGCTCTTCACCGCTCAGCTCGCCGTCTTGCGTCTCATCACTCGGCAGGATCAGCCGTGACTTCAGGAATGCGAGCCAGGCCGCCATCACGAGATAGTCGCCTGCAAGCGCAAGGCGAAGGCGGCGGGCTTCGGCGACGAATGCGAGATACTGGTCGGCAAGCGCAACGATGGAGATTTGCGTTAGGTCGACCTTCTGCGTTCGCGCAAGCGCGAGCAGCACATCGAGCGGGCCTGAAAAGCCATCGATATCGACGAGCAGCGCTTCGTCTTCGTCCTCGCCGATGCGGATCGGTTGCGCGTCCCAGGCCTCAGGGGCTGGCGGCTCGTCCAGTGCCGATGCACCGGCTGTTGCTTCATCGCCGCTCATGTTGCGGCCTGCTTGTCTTCGAACGCGATGAGCGCGCGGAGCGCTTCGGCTGCGGCTTTCGCATCGAGCGGTTGCGCGTTCATGGATGCGGCAAAGCAGGCTTCACCGCGGCGGCGCGCATCGCCTTCGAGCGCGGGGGCAACCGATGCAACCGCCTCCATCTCCGAGAGCACGCCCTTGCAGTAGAGCGCCACGTCAGAGCCGGCTGCGAGACAGCGTTCGGCCCGGCGCGCGATCGTGCCCTCAAGCGCACCCATCGAAAGATCATCGCTCATCAAAAGCCCATCAAATCCAATCGCGCCTCTGATGATCTCATCATGCACGCGCCGCGATGTGCTCGCGGGTTCGGTCTCATCGATTGCGGGGTAGAGCACGTGTGCCGTCATCATGGCGGGCAGATCAGCAAGTGACTTGAACGGGGCGAAGTCGCGCGATGCGAGGTCTGATACGTCGACGTCGACGGTCGGCAGCGCGAGGTGGCTATCTGCGTCGGCGCGGCCATGTCCCGGCACGTGCTTGCCGACCGGAGCCGCGCCCCCGGCCATAAGCCCTTCCGCTTGCGCGCGTGCGAGCTCAGCCACGGTGTCGGGATCGTCTGCATACGCGCGTGTGCCGATGATCGGGTCGGCACCTTTCGCCGGCACATCGAGCACCGGTGCGCAGATCACGTTGATGTCAAGCGGTCTGAGCTCTGCGGCGGCGGCGTGTGCGATCAACCGGACCTGCTCTGCCGCCACATCGCAATCGCCATCGGCGGCCTCAATGAAGGTGCGCGCAGCAGGTAGCCGCTTCCACTCTGGCGGTCGGAACCGCTGGACGCGCCCGCCCTCCTGGTCGACCAGCACAAGCGTATCGTTATGGCCGATCGCCTCGCACGCGTCGCCAATGAGGCGGCGGACCTGCTCCGGCGTCGCGACGTTGCGGGCAAACAGGATCAGCCCCGCGGGCTCTGCTGCGCGCAGAAACCGCGCTTCGCCGTCGCTGAGGCGTTCACCATCAAGGCCAGTGATGAAGGCAGTCCGCATGAAGCCGCGCGCCGGAATCGATTGCTGATCCGCAGAGGGATGCACGCACCGCGGCTGGCGGTCAAAGGCACAACGTTCAGGCGCTTAAGCGCAAGCCCGAACGACGGGCCGTGCGCTCGCTCAGTAGGCCTTGACCCAACACCCTGTATAGCCCGCGGTGCGCAGCTTGCTACAGGTCTTGTTGGCCGCCGCGCGCGAACCTGGCGGGCCCACGACGACGCGGTACATCGTGCCAAGGCCGCGCGATGATAGATCAGCCTTCTGCACGTCCGGAATGGCGCTGCTGAGCACGGTCCCGTAGCGCTGTCTGAGGTCCGCGAAGGCAGTCAACGCTGCGATCCGTGAATTCTGCGAGGCGAGCACTGCGACATAGCCGTTGGCGCCAGACGAGCCGGTCGACAGGTTTGACGTCTGCGGCGCCGCCGGCTGTTGCTGCGGTGCGCGCGTAACAGCCGGAGCGGACGGCAAGGCTGCAATCTGATCGCGGCCCGGCAACGCGTTGCGGCTCGGCAGCGGCACAGGCCCGGTCCCGGCATCGCTCGTGCGGGCGTTGATCACCGGCGCAGTGCCGCCAAGCGAAGCGGTTCGCGTCTCTTCGGTCGCGCGATCATCCGCCCGGTTGGTGATTTGCGGAATGCGCGGGTTCGCGGGCTGCGTCGTCAGCACGCGCGGTTGAACGGGCGCTGCGCGGCCCGACGTGGATGTTGATGGTGCGGCAGGTGCGGCCTGCGGGGTCTGCTGCGGCACGCCGACGATCGTCATCCCAGGCACGACAACGTCGTTGTTGCCTGACGGTGCCGGCTGCGCGCGCGTCGCAGGTGCTTCCGGCTCTGGTTTCCGCGCTGAGGGTACGATCGTGCCATCCGGCCGCACATCGAGGACAGCGACGGGCTTCACGCGGCTGCGCGAGCGGTCTTCAGCAGCCGGCACGCCGCGGCCGTTGTCGAGCCGGCCGAGAAGCTTGCTGTCGGTATTCGCAAATTGCCGGCCGCCGGGCTTCTCAGGCGCGACCTTTGACGGGCCGCTGCCGGCCGCGATCACCGGGCTTGCGCCAGCCTCGCCAGCACCGCCGCCGAACGTGCGCCAGCCATACGCGAGGCCGCCACCAATGGCGGCCGCGATTACGAGGGACGCCGCCACGATGACGCCGCGCTTCCAGGCTGTGCCGCGCTCGGGCTCCTCGTCGTCGTAGTAATCGTCTTCGTACTCGTCGTCCGCGCCGTAGGCCTGCTCATGTGGCATGAGGCCCTGGCCGTCGCCCTGCGCCGCCTGCAAATCACCGGCCGCCGCATAAGGGTCGTAGCCATCGCCGCCAAACGCTGGCGCGGCTGCCGGGTGGTGGCCGCCATATTGGTCGAGCGAATAATCGTGCGGGTTGTTGGCCGCTGGCGGCGCGGTGTTCGGCCAGGCGTCGTCGAACGTCGAGCCGCGGAATGCAGGCGCGTCGGCGCGCGGCTGTTGTTGCTGGAAGGGGTCATACGTGCCGGGCTTTGCGGCGGTGAACCCGTTCGGGTCGGCGTAACCCTGATCGGCTGCCGGATGCTGTGGCGCGACTTCGTTCGGGTAGTAGTAGTCCGGTGCCGCGGCCTGCGCCGGTTCGGCTTGTGGCTGGAAGGCTTGCTCGTAGGTGGTCGCGGGCAGTGGCGGCTGTGCGAACGGGTCGTTTGTGTAGGCCGGCTCATGCGCGTGCTGAGCCGGGGTGCCCTGCGGCGGCAACGCGCTGTCGGCTTGCGCCTGCTCATGCGGCGAGGGCCTGCGCAGGCGGGACAGAAACTCGCGATCAAGCGGGCTCCCCCCAGACGGCTGATCTGTCCGCGACATAGCCTTCCCCTAACCAAGGCTCGGTGGCGCAGCGCGAGCTACCCCATCCGGTCTAAAACCTCGCCCCCAATGCAAGGCGACCAAAACCTAGCGCATCTCGTCAGGTGCTTCGACACCCAATATACCCAATCCGGATTTAAGCACCGATTGGACGGACCTTGCGAGGGCCAAGCGCGCACATGTCAGGCCGTAGTCATCGTCGGCGATAAAGCGCAAATGTGGCGAATCATTGCCTCGCGCCCACTGCCCGTGGAGGGCCGCTGCCACGTCATATAGGTACCTTGGAACCCGATGTGGCTCGCGATCGCGCGCGGCACTTTCGACAAGCCGCGGGTAGCGCGAGAGCCTCTGCAGGAGGCCGCGTTCACCTGGGTCATCAAGCCGCGAGATATCCCCAGCCGCGGCCCGGACATCCGCCTCGGACAGGTTCGGGAACGCCGTTTCAGCGTTGCGGAACACCGATGCGATTCGCGCGTGCGCATACTGAACATAGAAGACCGGGTTGTCCTTCGACTGCTCAACGACCTTGGCGAGATCGAAATCAATCTGCGTGTCGGACTTGTTCATCAGCATCATGAAGCGCACGGGATCGCGGCCGACCTCATCGACGACGTCCTCGAGCGCGACGAACGTCCCCGCCCGCTTCGACATCTGAACCGGCACGCCGTCGCGCATGATCTTCACGAGGTTGCAGACCGGCGTATTGAAATCCGCCTTGCCGTCCGAAAGCGCACTCACGGCCGCCTTCAGCCGCGGAATGTAGCCGACGTGGTCGGCGCCAAGCACGTTGAAGTATGTGTCGAACCCGCGCGTCAGCTTGTTGTGGTGATAGCCGACGTCGTTTGCGAAGTAGGTGTACGTGCCGTCAGACTTCAAAAGCGCGCGGTCGACATCGTCGCCGAATTCCGTCGACTTAAAAAGCGTCTGCTCGCGGTCTTCCCACTCGTCGTCGTCGTGCCCCTTCGGACGCGGCAGCCGGCCCTCGTAGATGAGGCCTTTGCCCCGCAGAAGCGCGATGGCGTCAGCGACATAGTCGCGCTCGCCAGACGTCAGGGAGCGCTCGGAAAAGAACACATCCTGGCGCACGCCAAGGCCCGCAAGATCGCCCTTGATCTTGTCCATCATAAACGCGATCGCCGTTTCGCGGCCGATCCGGATCTGCTCGCGCTCCGGCAGGTCCTTCAAGCCCTCCCCATGTTCAGCCTTCAAGAGTTCGCCGACTGGTTTGAGGTATTCGCCAGGGTAGTGGCCGTCCGGGATCTCAATCGTCTCGCCGAGCGCTTCGCGGTACCGCAGCACGGCGCTGAGCCCGAGCTTGTCGACCTGCGCGCCGGCATCGTTGATGTAGTACTCGCGCGAGACGTCATATCCGGCAGCTTCGAGTACGGCCGAAAGCACATCGCCGAAGACAGCGCCGCGGCAGTGGCCGACGTGCATGGGCCCGGTCGGGTTGGCGGAGACAAACTCGACCTGCACGCGCTGGCCGTCGCCGAGGCCGCTCCGCCCGAAGGCCGCCGGGTCATCGAGGATGGCCTGCAGCAGCGCGGCCCAGGCCGGATCAGCAAGCCGGACATTCAAAAAGCCCGGACCTGCGATATCGATGCTCGCCAGATCGTCGTCGGCGTCTAACTTGGCCTTGAGCAATTCTGCGATCTCGCGGGGCTTGCGTCCCGCGCGCTTGGCAAGCACCAGTGCCGCATTGATCGCGAAGTCCCCGTGTGACGGATCGCGTGGCTCCTGCACTTCGACGCCGCTCAGATCCAGATCGTCAGGCAGCGCCCCTTCGGATTTGAGCGCCTGAAGTGCGTCGTCGACTTTGCCAGCAATGCGGGTGAAGAGGTTCATGGGCCTGTCCAGAGTTTGGCGGGCGTATCCTGTGGTCGCCACCGCGACGCCGGGCGTTTGCCGCCGGAGCCGCGCGCTAACGCAGTTCCGGGGTGGCGTCAAACAGGCGGCGATGCTCTGAGATCGCGAACCGGTCGGTCATGCCGGCCACGAAATCGCCAATCAGGCGCAACCGGTCGCGGCCTTCAAGGCGCTGTTCTGTCTGGTGCCAATGGTCCGGCATGTCATCCGGGTTGGCGCGATAGTGCTTCACAAGATCGGCGATCACATCGCGGGCATCGTCCATCACGCGCATGACCCGTTGGTGCCGGTAAAGGTTTGCGAACAGAAACGTGCGCAGCGCCTCAAGCTTCGGCGAGAGGTCCGGCGAAAAGTACACCGTCGTCTGACCCGCGCCGCGAATGTCATCGGCTGTGTCCGGCGCAAGTGCCGCCAAACGGCGGCGGCCCTCGGCGACGACATCGGCGATCAAGATCGTGATAAGCTGCCGCGTGATCTCGTAGGCGTCGCGCGAGACATCGCGGTGCTCGCGCATCTCCAGCATGTCGAGGATCGGCGCGATGATCGCGACGTCCTCCAGATCCTTCGTCGTAATCAGCCCGGCGCGGATGCCGTCGTCAATGTCGTGCGTGCGCCAGGCAATGTCATCAGACACGGCCGCAACCTGCGCCTCAGCCGACGCGTAGGACCCGAGCTCGAGGTCCATGGTCTCCGAGAATGACTGCAGCGCGTTGACCATCGTCAGGTCCTCGGCCTCTCCGGGCGCGGCCGGCGGCCCGTTGTGCTTCACCAGCCCTTCCAGCGTCTCCCACGTCAGGTTCAGGCCATCGAAGCGCGGGTACTTCCGCTCAAGTGCTGTGACGACGCGGAAGCTCTGGACGTTATGGTCGAACCCGCCGCAGTCCGTCAGCGCGACATCAAGCGCCCGCTCGCCGGCGTGGCCGAACGGCGGGTGGCCGAGATCATGAGCCAACGCGAGCGCTTCGGCGAGATCTTCATCAAGGCAAAGCTGGCGCGCGATCGTGCGGGCAATCTGTGCGACTTCGAGGCTGTGGGTCAGCCGCGTGCGGTAGTGATCGCCTTCGTGAAACACGAACATCTGCGTCTTGTAGGTGAGCCGCCGGAAGGCCGAGGCATGGACAATCCGGTCGCGGTCGCGTTGCAGGTGCGTCCGCGTGGGGCAGGCGCCCTCAGGAAAAACGCGCCCGCGGCTCGGGATTTCACCGGCAGCATAGGGCGCGAGCGCCCGCGCGCCCGGCCGAAGCGCCGCGCCGTAGTCGTAATGAGCGCCTGTAGCGGCAGCGCGGGTCAGCATGCGTTCCGTCTCCGGGCCTTGGGCCAAACGAGCCCTGCTTGGCGGGATACCCGACACAAACTATATTTCAACCGAAGGACAGGCGAAATCGCGCCTGCGGAGGACATCATGAGCGAACAGCCAGTTACCGTCACTGACAGTGCCGCCAAGCGGATCGCCGAGATCATCGCGTCAGAGGCCGACCCGAAGGTCCTGCGCCTCAGCGTCGAAGGCGGCGGCTGCACCGGGTTTCAGTACAAGTTTGATCTTGTTCAGACCCGCGAAGACGATGACTTCGTGATCGAGAAGGGCGGCGCCACGGTCGTCATCGATCAGGTGTCTCTGCCGTTTGTCGCGGGATCTGAGATCGACTTTGTCGAGGAGCTGATTGGCGCGGCCTTCAAGGTCAACAACCCCAATGCGACGGCTGCTTGCGGCTGCGGCACGAGCTTTTCCGTCTGATGGCGACGGCGGCGCCAGAGGGCACGGATGCGCCGTCGCTGAAAATTGCGACGTGGAACATCAACGGGGTCAAGGCGCGGATCGAAACGGTCAAATCCTGGCTGGGCGAGACATCACCCGATGTCGTCTGCCTGCAGGAAATCAAATCCATGACCGAGGCGTTCCCCGCGGGCGACTTCGAGGACCTTGGCTACAATGTCGCCGTTGCGGGCCAGAAGGGGTTCAACGGCGTCGCGATCCTCTCAAAGCAGCCCCTTGATGATGTCGTGACAGCGCTGCCGGGCGACGAGACAGACGAGCAGGCGCGCTACATCGAAGCCTCCGTGCCCCTCGGCGAGACTGTGGTCCGCGTCGCGTCGATCTACCTGCCGAACGGCAATCCGATTGGCACCGAGAAGTTTTCCTACAAGCTTGCATGGATGGAGCGGCTCAACGCGCACGCAGCCAGCCTGCGCGATTGGGAAGTGCCGGTGGTTCTCGCCGGCGATTACAACGTCATTCCAGAGCCGCGCGACGCCAAGACGGCTGAGAACTGGACTGACGACGCGCTTTACCAACCGGGCTCACGCGACCATTGGAACGCAATCGCGAACCTTGGCTACACCGACGCGACGCGCGCAGCCCTGCAAGACGATGGCGTCTTCACGTTCTGGGATTACCAGGCCGGCGCCTGGCAGAAAAACAACGGCATCCGCATCGACTTTGCGATGCTGAGCCCTGAGGCGGTGGATCGGTTGGAGGCGACCGGCATCGATAAGCATGTGCGCGGCTGGGAGAAGCCGAGCGATCACGTGCCGGTGTGGGTAACGCTGGCCGCTTAGGATCAACGAACCAATCGCCGATCAGAACCCGTTTGGTTTTTCTTCGAGGAACGCGCGCTCGTCTGCTGTCGACGTGCGGGCGAGCATCTCGTTGCGATGCGGAAAACGTCCGAACCGCGCGATCACATCGCGGTGGCGTTCGGCAAAGTCCGTGTAGACGTCGTCGCCCAGCGCGCTGATTAGGGCGACGGCGCGCTCCTGGTCGTCCAGGTCTTCGCTGTGCTCGAACGGCAGATAGAGAAACACGCGCTCATCGACGGTGAGTTCGCTGTCGAGACCGGCGGAGATCGCAGCATCGGCAATGTCGCGCGCATAACCGTCCGTCGCAAACGCGTCAGCGGTTCCGCGGAACATGTTTCGAGGGAACTGATCGAGGACGATAACGGCTGAAAGCGCCACCCGCGCATCGGACAAGAACGACGCCGAAGGGCGACCAGCCAGCGTCTGATGCAAACTCTGGAAGCGATCGATGATGGCCCTGTCGGTCGCGTCGGACGGCGCAAACCAACCCTTAGGTCCGACCTCCTCAAACCAAAACGCGTGAACCTCGTCGGCCCAAGTTTTGTCGGTTTTGGTGCCGGCCACTGAGGGATTTACGCCTTCTCGAATTCGGCGATGCGGCCGGGGTCAGCGGCCTTCAGCTCGACAGACTCGCCGCAGCCGCAAGCCGAGGTCTGGTTCGGGTTGTTGAAGACGAACTGCGCCGACAGCTTGTCGACTTCGAAGTCCATCTCGGTGCCAAGCAAGTAGAGGATCGCCATCGGGTCGATGAGCACGCGTGCGCCCTTCTCCTCGACGACCTCATCGTACTTGCCGGCTTCTCCCACCCAATCCATCGTGTATTCCATGCCCGCGCAGCCGCCTTTTGTTACGCCCAGCTTCAGCGCGTACGCATCCGGCTTCGATGCCTTCAGCCGGAGGATTTGCTCGGCGGCGGCATCGGTCAGGCTCAGGACTTTCGGGCGTGCAGGCGCAGTGGCGGCCATGGGGTTGCTCCGGGTGGACCACATCTCTCACGCCTAAACATAAGCGATACCATTGAAGATTTCGAGACAGCCGTCCGACGGAGACCCGCGTCCCGCGCTCAGAACATGTTGAGCGCGAGCTTTGCTTCATCCGACATGCGGCCCATATCCCAGGGCGGATCGAACGTAAGGTTGACCGTCGCGCCGCTGACGCCCGGCACCGTATTGACGGCGTTCTCGACCCAGATCGGCATTTCGCCGGCCACCGGGCAGCCCGGCGCCGTCAGCGTCATATCGACTGTCACGTGCCGATTGTCATCAAGATCGATCTTGTAGATCAACCCAAGTTCGTAAATGTCGGCCGGTATTTCCGGGTCGTAGACGGTCTTGATCGCAGCGACCAGATCAGCCGTCAGTTGCTCGAGTTCTTCCTGCGAGAACTTCGAGGCCTCGGCCGCATCGCTGACGTCGGCGACGTCTTTGCGATCCGCCGCCGAACGATCGACAAGCGTTGCCTGCTGCGCATCGGTCGCCTCCGGCTGCACGTCTGCTGTCAGCTTCTGGCTCTCGTCCATGGCTCATCTGGCTCCGTTGTCTGGCGCCGCGAACATCTAGCCAAAGAGTTCGCGCGCCTTGTGCAGCGAGGCGACAAGTGTGTCGACATCCTCGCGGGTGTTGTAGACGCCGAACGATGCGCGGCACATTGCCGGGACATCATACCGCTCCATCAGCGGCTGTGCGCAATGATGGCCGGCGCGGATCGCGACTCCCGAGCGATCGACGATCATCGAGACGTCATGCGGGTGCATGCCGTCCACGTTGAACGCGATGATCGCGCCCTTATCAGGCGTCTGGCCGTAGACGCTGACCCAGTTCAGTTCGGCGAACCGCGCCTGCGCATACTTCATGATTTCGTCTTCATGCGCCGCCATGCGCTCAACGCCGATCTGCATCATGTAATCAAGCGCGGCGGCAAGCCCAACCGCTTCAACGATCGGCGGCGTGCCGGCTTCAAACCGGTTTGGGATGTCACCGTAAGTGATGCCGTCGAGCGTAACGCTCTCGATCATCGACCCACCGCCCAGGAACGGCGGCATCGCCTCCAGCAGGTCCTTCTTGCCGTGCAAGATGCCGATGCCAGATGGACCGTAGACCTTGTGGCCGGAGAAGACGAAGAAATCGCAATCCATCGCCTGCACATCGATCGGGTCGTGCACCGCCGACTGGCAGCCGTCGATCAACACTTTCACGTCGTGCGCGTGGGCGATATCGCAGACCTCACGGACCGGCACGCGCGTGCCCGTCACGTTCGACATCTGCGTCAGCGCGATCAGCTTCGTGCGCGGCGTGATCATCTTCTCAAGCTGATCAACGCGCAGCGTGCCGTCATCATCTATCGGCAGCCATTTAATGACCGCTCCGCGACGCTCACGCAGAAAGTTCCAGGGCACGATGTTGCTATGGTGCTCGAGCACCGACAGGATGATCTCGTCGCCCTCCTCAACGTGCGAGCCGCCCCACGAATAGGCGACGAGGTTGATCCCCTCCGTCGCGTTTTTCGTGAAGATGATCTCTTCCTGGTGGGCTGCGTTGAGGAACCGCTGCGTCGTCGTGCGGGCGTCCTCGTAGGCCTGCGTTGCCGCATTCGACAGGTAATGGATGCCGCGATGCACGTTTGCATATTCGTGGCGGATCGCGTGATCCATCGCCTCGATCACCGGCAGCGGCTTTTGCGCCGAGCCTGCGCTGTCGAGGAAGACGAGCGGCTTGTTGTTGACTTCGCGAAACAGGATCGGGAAGTCGGCGCGAATGCGGGCGACATCGAATGGCCGCTCGGTTTCGCTTGCCGGCGTCGATGGCCGTTCGCGTGTTGCAGTCATACCCATGACGTCGTCCTTAATCTTCAGGCCGCATCTGCGCGGAGATCGTTCAGCCATCCACGCGCAAGTTCGCTGATCGCGTCAGCGACCGGTTCGTCTTCGATTTGCTCGATCGCCTCACCGACGAACGATTCCATCAGGAGCGCCCGCGCCGTCGCCTCCGGGATCCCGCGCGAGCGGAAGTAAAACACGAGATCGGGATCAATCTCGGCACACGTCGAGCCGTGACCGCAGACAACGTCGTCGGCGTAGATCTCAAGCTCGGGCTTTGAATCGAACTCACACGTGGGCGAAAGCATCAGCGCCTGCGCCATCTGCTTGCCGTCGGTCTTCTGCGCAATCTTGCGGACGACGACCTTGCCCTGGAAGATGCCGCGGGCGGTGTCATCGAGCACGCCCTTAAAGAGTTCGCGGCTCTCGCACGCGGGCACGGCGTGATCGATCAGCAGTGTGTTGTCGATATGCTCGCGGCCGCGGGCGAGGAAACAGCCAGATGCATCAAGCGCCGCGCCTTCGCCGGCGAACGTCAGGAAGAGCTGGTTCCGCGCCAGCGCTGGCGACGCGGAGAAGTAGAACGGGCGATAGACCGTCTCAGCGCCGATGTCGGCGGACCATGTGCCGAGGTGGACCGCACCGCGATCGGTATTGGACGAGACATGCGTGACGTGCGCGCCGTCGCCAACGGAAATGCGCGTTGCCGTATTGAGGACGGCACCATCGTCGGCCGTTGCTGATGCGTCGCCCACCGAGACGATCGCCTCAACCAGCGTCACCTTCGCACCCGCGCCGACCTTCACGACGTTACGCGTCGCCGATATGCGGGCTTCATCGCCGCTGCGGACCTGCACCAGCATTATTGGCTTGGCGACGGTCGCGCCGGTTGCGATTTCGATCACCGCGCCGTCGGTTGCGAATGCTGTATTGAGCGCGACAACGCTCTCGTCGGCCTCGCGCTGCAAGGCGTTCTCGCCGGTGAGCACCGATGCATCGGCGGCCAGAGCCTCGCTCAGCGGCGTGATCTTGATCGCATCCGGCAGTTCGCGCGTCGAAAGTTCGGCGGAATAGACGCCGTCGACCAGCACCACGCGAACGGCCTGTACGTCAGCCAGCGGCCCGAGCGCTGTATCCAGCTTTGAGGCCGCAAGCGACGCACGATGATCTGGATCAATCATCCCGACAGACTTCAGGCGCGCGCGCAGGTCAGTGTACTTCCACTCTTCGACGCGCCGATGCGGCAGGCCGAGCGCCATGAGAACGCCGAACGCCTTGCGCCGCACATCCGCGACGTCATCGCCACCCGGCAGCTTGCCGTGGACATCCTCAAAGCGTTCACCCAGCGCCTTTTCAGCAGCCGTTTTTGCGATCGCAACGTTCATGGGAACCTTCCCTGTCTCCGCAGAGCTTCAAGCGCGCCAGTCAGCCGGCGCGTGCGGCGCGTCAGGCTGCGCCTGCGAATTCGGCGTAACCGGATTTCTCGAGTTCGAGCGCCAGGCTCTTGTCGCCGCTCTTCTGGATCTTGCCGCGCGCGAGCACGTGCACCTGATCGGGGACGATGTGGTTGAGCAGGCGCTGGTAGTGCGTGATGACGAGCATCGCGCGGTCGGGCGAGCGCAGCGCATTGACGCCTTCTGAGACGACGCGCAGCGCATCGATGTCGAGACCAGAGTCCGTCTCATCAAGCACGCAGAGCGTCGGCTCAAGCAGTGCCATCTGCAGAATTTCGGATCGCTTTTTCTCGCCGCCCGAGAAGCCGACATTCACGGGGCGCTTCAGCATCTCAACGTCGATGTTGAGTTCGCCGCCCTTCGCCTTGACCGTCTTCAGGAAGTCGGGCGTCGACAGCTCTCCCTCGCCGCGGGCCTTGCGCTGAGCGTTCATGGCCGTGCGCAGGAACGTGAGGCCCGCCACGCCTGGGATCTCAATTGGATATTGAAACGCAAGGAAGATGCCCGCGGCCGCTCGCTCTTCCGGCTCCATCTCGAGCACGCTTTCACCATTCCAAAGAATGTTTCCGCTCGTGACCTCGTAGTCGTCGCGGCCCGCCAGCACATTTGCGAGCGTCGACTTACCCGACCCGTTTGGGCCCATGATCGCGTGGACCTCGCCCTTTGGTACGGTGAGCGAGAGACCCTTGATGATCTCGGTGCCTTCTTCTTCAAGTGAGACGTGCAGGTCTTTGATTTCGAGCATGTCGCAATAGGTTCCATAAGAGGGGCGGACGGGCGGCCTGAGCGCGCCATTGCGTAAGTTGGAATGGTTCTAAACTAGATCAATCCACCTGCCCAGAGGCATTGGCGGGAAATTGGCGCTGCGGGCGCGCCTTGGGATGCGCGTTTAGACGCGGCGCGCGGCGCTGGTGATCTTACGCGTCAGGGCGCGCAAACCGATCAACACGAGCAAGAGCAGGACGAGAACGCCGCTCGGCGAGCCCAACGCGGCGTGCTCAACGATGACGCCCGTCCGCTCCGGGCACGGCGGGGACAGATACCAGGTGCTGCCGGAACAGGTCCCAAACCAATGGCCCATGGGCGTGACGCCGGGCAGCGGCACCGCCGAGCCGAAGGCAAGGACGGCTGCCACAATAGAAAGCGCCGGCGCGATCTGAGGGACCGCCCGGCGCCATAAACCAATGTGATTAGACGCCACCGCGAGCAGACCAGAACCGGTCGAACGCTGCAACGGCATCGGCCTCAGCGCGCTCGCGGCGCTCTGAATAGCGTTCTGCCTGCCCGAGCAAGAGTTTGACGTCAGGCTGATCGACACTGGCCGTCTTGCGCAGCTCTTCCGCCGCGACCGCTGCCCGCTCGGCCAGATCCTTCAAATGATCCGCCTCAGCTTCCGCTTCGATCCACGACTGCTCGAGAACTGCGAGTTCGTGCATATGCTCGTCTGTCATAGTCGCGCTTCCTCTTCTTGGCTGGCGTTGGCTCGTTTGCTCCGGCCCCCGTCCCGCCGACCTCTCTGTAGCTGGGATGTGCGACTGCGTTCGGAAACCCCGAACAGCGTTCGCTAATTATTGTCGCACTCTTCTGCCTACACGTTTCGCGCCAATAGGCTTGGTTTGCAAGGGGCGCGGGTAGGCAACCAACAGGCAGTCAGCGAGGGCGGCTTCAGTTTCCTTAAGCAAGTCAAGCTGTTCGGCGCTGAGCTTCGCAGGCTCCAAGAGCGTGGTTAATGCATCGTGGAGGCCCTGCGCCTCCTTGCGATAGGCCATCAGGTGCACGGAAAGGCGGTCTTCGGCGGCCGCAAGCTCGTGGGACGCATCTGGCGATGGAAGGTGCCAGTCGCCAGGGTCGAGCCGGGCGAGGGCTGCGTCGTCCAACTCCTGAAGCCAAGGAAACTCATCGACGAAGGGCTTTAGCTCTGCACGCATCAAGCAACTCCCGCACACGGTTCGGATGCGTCCACAGCCGGCGTCAGGTGTGGGCGGACCGGACAATCATGCACATTAGATTGCCCCTCATCAGCGCTCTGTAAAGATCGGCCGCATGAGAATGCGGCCGATCCAGCTTCAGCGCAGGGCCAGGCTGCCCCAAGCCTAGCCGACGCTGCCTTCGAGCGAGATGCCAATCAGCTTCTGCGTCTCGGCCATAAACTCCATGGGGAGCTGTTGGAGCACGTCCCGGACGAAGCCGTTGACGACGAGCGCGACGGCCTCCTCTTCGCTCAGGCCACGCTGACGGCAATAGAACAGCATGTCTTCCGAAATCTTCGAGGTGGTGGCCTCGTGCTCGAAGTGACAGCTCGCGTTCTTGGCCTCGATGTACGGGACCGTGTGCGCGCCGCACTCGTTTCCGATCAGAAGGCTGTCGCAACACGTAAAGTTGCGCGCGTTTGTTGCTTTCTGGTGGGCTGTGACTGCACCGCGGTAGGTGTTGTCCGAGTTTCCGGCGGCAATGCCCTTTGAGATGATGTGGCTCGACGTGTTTTTGCCGAGGTGGATCATCTTGGTGCCGCTGTCGACCTGCTGGTACCCGTTTGAAATCGCGATCGAATAGAACTCGCCGCGCGAGTTGTCGCCGCGCAGGATGCAGCTCGGATACTTCCACGTGATCGCCGAACCGGTCTCGACCTGCGTCCACGAGATCTTCGACGCGTTGCCGCGGCAATCGCCACGCTTGGTGACGAAGTTATAGACGCCGCCCTTGCCTTCCGAGTCGCCCGGATACCAGTTCTGCACCGTCGAGTATTTGATCTCAGCATCGTCAAGCGCGACGAGTTCGACGACGGCTGCGTGGAGCTGGTTCTCATCGCGCATCGGGGCCGTACAGCCCTCAAGATACGAGACGTATGAGCCCTTATCGGCGATGATCAGCGTCCGCTCGAACTGGCCGGTGTTCATCTCGTTGATGCGGAAGTACGTCGACAGCTCCATCGGGCAGCGCACGCCTTCCGGGATGTAGACGAACGAGCCGTCCGAAAAGACGGCTGAGTTCAACGCCGCGTAGTAGTTGTCCGACTGCGGGACGACGGTGCCCAGATACTTGCGGACAAGCTCCGGATGCTCGCGGAGCGCTTCCGACATCGAGCAGAAGATCACGCCGGCCTTGGCGAGCTCGTCTTTGAAGGTTGTGACGACCGAGACGCTGTCGAATACGGCATCAACTGCGACGCGCGCGCCTTCGACGCCTGCCAGCACTGCCTGCTCTTTGAGCGGAATGCCAAGCTTTTCGTACGTCGCAAGAATTTCCGGATCGACCTCATCCAGGCTCTTGGGCGCCTCGTTTTTCGCAGGCGCTGCATAATAGTAGAGGTCCTGGAAGTCGATCTTTGGATAGCTGACCTTCGCCCACGTCGGCTCGGTCATCGCCGTCCAGCGCTTGTAGGCCTCGAGCCGCCACTCGAGCATCCAGGCTGGTTCGCCCTTCTTATCCGAGATAAAGCGGACGATATCCTCGTTCAGACCTTTCGGGGCCTTCACCATCTCGACGTCGGTGTTGAACCCGTACTTGTACTGGTCAACGTCGATCGACTTGACCTGTTCAATGGTGGCTTCGACTGCCGGCATCCATCTCTCCCGGTGTGGAAATCGACCTGTTGGCTTGCCGCGTGCGCGATTGCGCGCTCGGCGGAAGGCGGTTCAGGTCGCGGTTCAATTGGTGGCTACGGTCTCGGACTGCGAGACGATCGCCTGCCATGTAGTTAAGAATTGTTCTAAACTACTTTGAGTGGTCGTCCAACCCAGACTGACGCGGATCGCAGCCGAGGCGAGCGCATCGGGCATGCCCATGGCAGCCAACGCGCGGCTTGCGCCAATCTTGCCGGATGAGCACGCTGACCCCGCACTCACGGCAAATCCTTTGAGGTCGAGCTTGATCACGAGGGCGTCTGCGCGCGTGCCGGGCACGGCGATACAGGTCGTATTGGGCAGGCGGGCGGCCTTTGCGCCAATTGCCACAGCGCCTGGATGCGCGGCCAGCATCGCGGCTTCGAGTTCGTCGCGCATCGCCGCCAGTTTGGGGGCCGCCATGAGATCGTGCTTCGCAGCCGTCGCCGCGGCGCCGAACCCGGCAATGGCTGCCACGTTCTCCGTCCCGGCCCGCCGCCGCCGCTCCTGACCGCCGCCATGGGAGGCAGCCGTCATGTCAAACCCATCGCGGATGATCAGCGCGCCGATGCCCTGCGGCCCGCCCATCTTGTGTGCCGACACACTCATCAGGTCGAGGCCAAGCCCGCGAAAGTCGATCGCCACCCGCCCTGGCGCTTGGACTGAGTCGCAATGGCTGGCGACACCGTGCGCTGCGCAAAAGGCGCCAACCGCCGCGACGTCCTGCAGAACACCCGTTTCGCTGTTAGCAAACTGCAGCGTCGCGAGATCGCGGCCGATCGGCGCCGATCCGATCAGGACGTGATCGGCAAGCTGGCCGACGTCAGCGACGCCGTCCTCGTCAACGCTCAGCTTGATCTTTCGGGCATCGGCGGCCGCAATCGGCTCAAGCACGCTGTCGTGTTCGATGTCGGCGTGGAGGATATTGTCCCAGCCCCGGCTGATGACCCAGTTGTTGGTCTCCGTCGCACCGGACGTGAACACGACTTCGGCCGGGTCCGCCCCGCACAGCCGGGCGACTGCCTCCCGCGCCTCTTCGATGATCCCGCGCGCGGCGCGGCCCTCGGCATGCACGGACGACGCGTTCCCTGCCCGGTCGAGTGCTGCGACCATGGCCGCCTTCGCTTCGGGCCTGAGCGGCGACGTTGCGTTGAAATCGAGGTAGGTGCGGGCCATCTCGGCTCTGCATCGGCGCCACACCGCGGACTTGCACCGTGGGCGCGGCCTTGTGTTAAGGAAGCGCCGTGCTTTTCCTGACAACCCGGAGTGCGCGGCGGAATACGCGATATGGAAGTCGCTCAGCCGACGGTCAAGCTGCATCGTGCGGCCCGCTCAGAGCCTAGAGGACTATATGCCCGAACTGATTATCAACGGACCCGTTGGCCGCCTCGAAGCCCGCTACCACCACGAGACGGCTTCCGACAGTCCCATCGCGCTGATCCTGCACCCGCACCCTCAGTTCGGCGGCACGATGAACAATCAGGTCGTCTACAACCTCTATTACACGTTTGCTGAGCGCGGCTTTTCCGTCCTGCGCTTCAATTTCCGCGGTGTCGGCCGCAGCCAGGGCTACTTCGACAACGGCCCAGGCGAACTCTCTGATGCTGCCTCCGCGCTCGACTGGTTGCAGATCGCGAAACCGGACAGCAAGGCCTGCTGGATTGTCGGCGTTTCGTTTGGCACCTGGATTGCGATGCAGCTTTTGATGCGCCGGCCCGAGATCGATAGCTTCATCTGCGTCGCACCGCCCGCCAACCTCTACGATTATTCGTTCCTCGCGCCCTGCCCGGCATCCGGCCTGCTCGTCAACGGCGAGCGCGACCGCGTGGTCCCGTCAGCCGCCGTCGCAGAGTTGTCCGTCAAGACGAAGGTCCAGAAGGGCATCATCCTGCATCACAAGATCATTCCAGACGCGAACCACTTCTTCGAGCAGGAAGAGCACATGCAGGCGCTCACCGACTGCGTGGGTGAGTTCGTCGATGACAAGATGACGGAAATCCTGGCGAAGAAAAAAGACGACTGACCCTGCGCAAACGACCAACGACGCAAAAGGCGAAGCATAATCGCCGCGATCAAAAAGACGACCCAACGGAGGAAACGACGATGACGACCCTGTCCCGCCGGCACACGCTCGGGCTTCTCGGCGGCGCTGCTGCCCTGCCGCTGATCCCGTCGCCCGCGCTTGCCAACACCAAGCTCAAGGTCGGCGCGCTGCGCTTCACCAGCCATGCGGCAAGCTTCGTTGCGTTTGAGCGCGGCTACTTCAAGGACGCGGGCTTCGACGTCGAGTTCAAGTTCTTCCAAGCAGCCCAGCCGATGGCCGTTGCGATCGCATCCGGCGATGCGGACTATGCGGTCACGGCTGTCTCCGGCGGGCTCATCTCGCTTGCCGAGAAGGGCGCGGCCAAAGTCGTCGGCGGCGCGCTTTCGGAAGAGAAGGGCATCGACGGGCAGAAGATCCTTGCGTCCAACAAGGCTTACGAGGCCGGCCTGACCGATCCTTCGAAGCTCGGCGGGCGCACGTTTGCCGTCACGCAGACGGGTTCGTCCTTCCACTACATGGGCGCAAAGATTTCCGGCAAAGAAGGCGTCGCGGTCTCCTACCGGCCGCTGCAGAAGGTTGGCGCGATCATCGGCGCGCTGAAGTCAGGCCAGGTCGATGCGTGGTCGATCGTACCGCACATCGGCAAGGCGCTCGCAAAGGGCGGCGCGGTCAAGATCATCGGCGACGTGGCCGACTATCTGCCGGACTATCAGGTGACCACCGTCTTTACCTCGGCAACCAATGCCGCCAACGAGCGCGCCAAGACGGAGGCCTTTTTGAAGGCCTTCTCGAAGGGGGCTGCCGACTTTAACGCAGCCCTCGTCGACAGGACGGCCGGCGACGACGCGATGGAGGAGATGGTCAAGCTCATCCACAAGTACGTCTACACGAGCCGGCCTTACGAGAAGGCGCGCGGCAGCATCATCAACGGGGCGATGCGCATCAACGCGGACGCGGCGCTCAACACCACATCAATCCAGGACCAGCTCGACTGGTTCAAGGCCGAGAAGCTCGTCAAAGACAGCATCACGCTGGAGACGCTCGTCGACACCTCGTACGTGAAGACGCTCTGAGGCTCGCTGCGCACTGCGCCCGGCCCGGAGGCGACCGACATGGATCTCGCGCTCGATGGCATCACGCACCGCTATGACGGCGCGGACGTCGTGCGCGGGATCAACCTGACCATCCCGGCCGGTCGCATTGTCTGTCTGGTCGGCCCGTCGGGTTGCGGCAAGTCTACACTGCTCCGCCTGATCGGCGGGCTTGAGCGGCCAACCGAAGGCCGTGTCTTGCAGCTTGGCGACCCACCGCCCGACAGCTTGAATCCCCTCACCTATGTGTTCCAGGATTTTGCGCTGCTGCCCTGGCGCACGGCTGCCGGCAATGTCTCGCTGGCGCTTGAAGATCATGGCCTGCGACGCGACCAGCGCGCGGCCATCATCGCCGATGTGCTCGAGCGGACAAAGCTGTCAGCCTACGCCGACCTGCTGCCCAAGCAGCTTTCGGGCGGCATGAAACAGCGCGTCGCGATCGCCCGCGCACTCGCCGTCCGCCCGGCCGTCATGCTGATGGACGAGCCACTCTCCGCGCTCGATGCGCAAACCCGCGAACTTCTGATGGACGATCTCGTCAGCCTTTGGGAGCGCGAACCGTTCACCGCAGTCTACGTCACGCACAACCTCGCTGAAGCCGTGCGGCTCGGACACGCGATCGTTGTGCTGTCGCGACGGCCGGGCGAAATCCGCGAGGTGATCGATATCGACCGTCCGCTTGGCGCGCGGACCGCGGGCGATGCAGACCTCGACAATCACCAGCGCGCGCTCTGGCAATTGATGCGCGATGAAGCGCAAGCCGCCGACCGCGAGACCGTCAATGCGTGACGACGAGCCGGCGCCCGATGCATCGCAAGGCGTGCGCGAGGTCCCCTTCCGCGGCGGCGGCTTCCGGCCCGTGCGCGTGCGGTGGATGGGACCGCTCGTATTCATCGTGCTGCTGGCCTTCATCGAAGTGGGCACGCGCACCGGCCTTATCGGCAATCTTACGCTGCCGCGCCCCTCCGATGTCGCAATGACGTTCGTCGAGCTCTGGCAAACAAACATGCTCTGGGCGCACCTCGGCCCGTCGCTCAGCCGCCTCGCGATCGGGACCGCGTTGGGCGTCAGCGCGGGCATCGGCATCGGCATCCTTATCGGCCTGTTCTCGCTTTTCCGCGCCGGCCTCGTCCCGCTGATCGCCGCGATCTTCCCCGTGCCAAAAATCGCGCTGCTGCCACTGTTCGTCATCTGGTTCGGCATCGGCGAGGGCTCGAAGTGGGCGCTGATCGCGCTCGGCACGTTTACGCCGACGGTGGTCGCAGCCTATGGCGCCGTCGATAACGTCGACCGCTCGCTCATCCGCATGGGCCAAAGCTTTTCGCTGAGCTGGTGGTCGATCGTCTCCAAGATCGTCCTGCCGGGCGCGATGCCGGGCATCCTCTCAGGCCTCCGCGTCAGCGTGGCGATCGGCATCATCCTGCTGGTCGCCGCAGAAATGCTTGGCGCGGAGTACGGCGTCGGCGCCTACATCCTGCAGGCCGGATCGCTCTACGACCTCGAACGTTTGTTCGCCGGCGTCACCATCCTGTCCGTGCTCGGCGTCCTCACCAGCTCCGCCATCGGCCTCATCGAACGCCGCCTTCTCCACTGGCGCACGTGACGGGCCCTAGCCGCTATTGCGGAGGCCGGCGGCGATGCCGTTGATGGTAAGCTGGATGCCGCGAAGGACCTTCGGGTCTTCGTCGCCCGCACGGCTTTTGCGCAGCAGTTCGACCTGCAGGTGATTGAGCGGATCAAGATAGGGGAAGCGGTTGTTGATCGACCGCGTCAGCAGCGGGTTGCCGGCGAGCAGCGTCTCGTTCCCGGTGATCTCGAGCACCGCGTCGATCGAGCGGCGATGCTCGGCCTTGATCTTCTCGAAAATCGTGTTGCGCAGCTCTTTATCTTCGACGAGGTCAGCATAGCGGCTTGCGATCGGTATGTTGGTCTTGGCAAGCACCATGTCGATGTTGGAGACCTGCGTCGTGAAGAACGGCCACTTCTCATAGAGCTCGCGCAGGTATGCGAAGCCAAGGTTCGGATTGGCCTCCACCCACTCCGACACTGCTGTGCCAAAGCCGTACCAGCCGGGCAGCATCACGCGGGACTGCGACCAGCTAAACACCCACGGGATCGCGCGCAGATCCTCAACGCGGCCCATCGCTTTGCGAGAAGCCGGACGCGAGCCGATATTGAGCGTCGCGATTTCGTTGATGACGGTTGCCTGCCAGAAATACTCAGCAAAGCGTGGCGTCTCATAGACCAGCGCGCGATAGGCTTTGAAGGCGCGCCCGGAGAGGTCATCGAGGCTCGCGAGGTCTTCGCCCGTAGGCTCGTACTGGCCGTCACTGACGAGGGAGGCTTCGAGTGTCGCGGCCACCTGGATCTCAAGGTTGCGCAGGCCGAGCGTCGCGTTCGTGTACTTGCTCGAGATGATCTCGCCTTGCTCTGTCATGCGGAACTGGCCGTTCACCGCACCGGTCGGCTGGGCCAGAATGGCCTCGAAGCTCGGCCCGCCCCCGCGTCCCACGGTCCCGCCCCGGCCATGGAACAGGCGCAAGCGGACCCCGTGCTTCTTGAACAGTTCGATGAGGTTGACCTCGGCCTTGTAGAGTTCCCACCCGGACGTCAGGTAGCCGCCGTCCTTGTTGCTATCGGAATAGCCGAGCATGATCTCCTGCACGCCACCGCGGCTGTCGACGAGGCGGCGATAGGCTGGCAGCGACAGCGCGCGATCCATGATGCCGATGCAGTTGCGCAGGTCTTCGATGGTCTCGAACAGCGGCACGATGTCGAGCGCGCTTTCTCCCTCCGCCGTCACGAGGCCTGCTTCCTTCAGAAGCACGGCGAGTTCGAGTAGGTCCGAGACGCTTTCGGCATTCGAGATGATCGATGTCGTGATCGCACGATCGCCGAGCTTGCGGCGGGCCTGTTGCGCTGTTGCGAGGATCGCGCGTTCGCGTTCCGTGTCTTCCGCGTAGGCATAGTTGCCGCGGGTCAGCGGACGGGCCGATGCGAGTTCAGCCGAAAGCTTCTCAACGCGCGCATCTTCATCAAGGGCGAGATAGTCGCCGTCGGGTTCAATGGCCTTGAACAAGTCGGCAATCGTCGTCTCGTGCACCGAAGAGTTCTGGCGCATGTCGAGACTTGCAAGGTGAAAGCCGAAACAGTCTGCCGCGCGGATCACATGACGCAGGCGACCCTCAGCCAGGGCGCCGGCACCCGATTGGACAAGCGCATGGCGGATCGTGTCGAGGTCTTTGCGGTAGGCTGCGGCCCCTTCGTAGGGTTCTGCGGACGGCGAAACCCGCTTGCCGGCGATCAATCGGCGGGTGGCGACGAGGCGCTTGCGCATGCCGGCAATCGCCTGCCGGTAGGGCTCAACCGCGCGGTGGATGTCGCGTTCACCGGCGCGCGCCGCGAGCGCTTCAAGTTCCGGCGTGACGCCGATCAGCAGCGCTGAAAGTGACAGCTCGCCCTCCAGCCGCTCAAGCGACGCGATGTGCAATCCGAGCGCCTTGTCGGCGTGCATCCGGAGCGTCGTCGCCAGCACATCAGAGGTGACGAACGGATTGCCGTCGCGATCGCCGCCGATCCAGCTTCCGATGCGCAGGAACGACGGGACGCTGACCGCCGCGCCGTCGGGCTTGAGCGCCGTTAGGCGGTCTTCGAGTTCGGCGTAAAGCCGCGGCAACTGCTGGAAGAACGTATAGTCATAGTACGAGAGCCCGTTGTTGACCTCATCGGTCACGGTCAACTTGTTCTGGCGCAGCAGGTTCGTATGCCAGAGGCCGAGGACGGCGCGCGCAAGCTTCGCGTGGATCTCGCGCTCTTCGTCTTCGATCAGTCCGCCGCGGTCGAGCCGGTCCAGCAGGTCGGCCATTTGGATTTCACGGCGCATCGTCGAGCGGCGGCGCACTTCGGTCGGGTGCGCGGTGAGCACGGGCGACACAAACGCGGTCTCAAAAAACTCTGCGAGGTCGTCGACGGTGTTGCCGGCGGCCATTGCGCGGGCAATTGCGCGCGATAGCGAGCCGGGCCGCGGGGGAGACTTGTTGATCTGATGGGCGCGCGAGCGGCGAATGTGGTGGGCATCTTCAGCCATGTTTGCGAGATGCGAAAAGTAGCTGAACGCGCGTACGACTTCGACGGCCTGCGCCGGATCAACCGTCGCCAGCAAGCTCGAGAGCTCATCGCGGGCGCTATCATCGTCCTCGCGATAGAAGCGGACGGCGGTCTGCCGGATCTGCTCGATCAGGTCGAAGACCTCCGCGCCTTCCTGCGATCGGACGGTATCGCCCAGCAGCGTGCCAAGCAGCCGGATGTCGTCGTTGAGGGGTTGGTCTTTGCCAGCCGCGGCCTGCGGCAGTTCGATCGGGTCGTGGGCCGAAGGGTCTGTGCTCATGATGTCGCCTGCTCAATCCGTCGGACGTCAGGGCGCCCGCCTCGCCGCGCGCCTATGAGCCGACGAACGGTCAGCCTGCGCGCTTGCCGCCAGTTATCGCACGCGGCACGCCGGTTGTGCCAGGGAACGTTACCGCCAACCCGCGCGCGGACCTGACGGCGAGGTAGGCCCACGCCTCGGCCTCAACGGTATCGCCATCGAAGCCGATGTCCTCGGCGGGCATGACCCGGGCTGCCAACCGCTTCGTGAGGGCTTGCATCATCGCACGGTTATGCCGGCCGCCACCGGCCACGATCCAGAGAGCCGGCGGCTCCGGCAAGTGATTGCGCGCCCGCGCGATCGCTTCAGCCGTGATCGCGACCAACGTCGCCGCACCATCAACCGGTGTCAGCCCTTCGACGAGGTCCCAGAAGAAGGTATTGCGGTCGAGCGACTTCGGCGGCGGTTGCTTAAAGTAGGCATGGTCCATGAAAAACGAGACCACCGGTTCGTTCGCGACGCCTGCAAGCGCGGCAGCCCCGCCTTCGTCGCGGCTCGCGCCAACGGTCTTGGCCATCCAGTCATCAAGCAGCGCGTTGCCTGGTCCGGTGTCGAACGCGATCAGCGTGCCATCGCGGCCAATGAACGTGACGTTTGCGACGCCGCCGATATTGACGACGGCCACCGGCCGCTCCGCGCAGCTTGCGGCCATTGCACGGTGATAAGCCGGCGCGAGCGGCGCGCCCTGGCCTCCGGCTTCCATGTCCGCCTGACGCAGGTCGTAGATCACCGGCAGACCGGTTTCGGCTGCTAATCGATCGCCATCGCCGAGTTGGACCGTGAGGCCCGCCTCAGGGCGATGCAGCACGGTCTGGCCATGAAATCCGACGAGATCGATTGCCGAACTGTCGCCGCCGCAAACCTCTGAGATGTAGCGGCGCACGGCATCCACGTTGAGGTCGGTGAGTTCGCGCTCGATGTCGCCGAGCTGGCCCGGGCGCGCATCGCGATCGGACAACGTCTTGGCTTCGGCGATGGCGAGCGACAGCCTGCGCCGGGTCGCATCCGGATAGGGCACCGATAGACCGCGATGGCGGACGATGCGGTCTTCGCCATCGGTGTCCAGCATCGCGACATCGATCCCGTCCATCGATGTGCCGGACATCAAGCCAAGTGCGCGGCGAAGTTCAGCCATCGGGCCCTCTAGCGGTCGTAGAAATCGCGGCGATGGCCGACGTCTTCGACCAGAACGGTTTCCTAGGCATCATTAAGACTGCATAGCAGCCGATGGTCGCGGACGCGAAAACGCAAGCGTACGCCACCTCCGCCGGCAATCAGCACGCCTAAGCGGCGCGCGTCGCTCGCGCGATCAAAGCATTCGCTCAGTTAGGGCAGGATCCGGGTCCGGACCGGACGATCCAGTCTTGCGATCGACCGTTGCGCCGCCTCAGATATCTCAACCGTCCAAGCCGTTGTCTGCGATGACTTCGGCAAGCGACTTGCGCGCGGCGGGATCGCTTTCCCGCTTCCCGTTCAAAAGCCGCGCGCGATCGTAGGCGTCTTCGAGGACGTCCCGTGCGTCGGCCTCTTCGCGTTCGCGGATCAGCTTTGTGAGGTTTGCGATGCCGCGTTCAACGTCGTCGGCGACCGCGTCTTTCGGATGGTCTTCGATGCGCTTTTGAACCTCTCTCAGCCGATCACAAAAGCGGATCGGCCCCGAATGATATCGCGGCCGCCGAACCGCTGCTAGACGCTCGCGGTCCACCCCCTTATACGAGCCGCTCGCGCCCGGCCGCCAGCAACGCAACACACCATGCCCGACCCGACCCCAAAATCCGAATTCCTCCGCGTTATGACCGAGCGCGGCTTCATCCACCAGATGTCGGATGCCGCAGGCCTGGATGACCTCGGGGCTAAGGGCGAGCTCGTCGCCTACGTCGGATACGACTGCACGGCGCGCTCGCTGCACATCGGGTCGCTCATTTCGATCATGATGCTGCACTGGCTCCAGCAAACTGGGAACAAGCCGATCGTGCTGATGGGTGGCGGCACGACGCGCGTGGGTGACCCGTCGGGCAAGGATGAGACGCGGCAGCTTCGCTCACTTGAAGAGATCGAAGCGAACAAGCAGGGCATGCAACAGGTCTTCGCCAAGCTGATCGATTTCGGCGACGGCAAGACCGACGCCGTGATGGTCGATAATGCCGAATGGCTCGCGCCGCTCAACTATATCGCGTTCCTCCGCGATGTCGGGCGGCACTTTTCCGTCAACCGCATGCTCACGATGGATTCAGCCCGGCTGCGGCTAGAGCGCGAGCAGGAACTCTCGTTCATCGAATTCAACTACATGCTGCTGCAGAGCTACGACTTCGTCGAGCTGGCGCGTCGCTACGGTTGCAATGCGCAGATGGGCGGATCCGATCAGTGGGGCAACATCGTCACCGGGATTGATCTCGGCCGACGGATGGGGACGCACCAGCTCTATGCGCTCACGTGCCCGCTGCTGACGACGGCGTCGGGCGCGAAGATGGGCAAGACGGCCGACGGCGCGATCTGGCTCAATGCCGATATGTTGTCGGCCTGGGACTACTGGCAGTTCTGGCGCAACACTGAGGACGCCGACGTCGGCCGGTTCCTGAAACTGTTCACGCTGCTGCCGCTCGATGAGATTGCCCGGCTTGAAGCGCTTGGGGGGGCTGAGATCAACGACGCCAAGAAGGTGCTCGCGACAGAGGCGTCGGCCCTGATGCACGGCCGCGCCGCGGCGGACCAGGCGGCTGAGACCGCGCGGAAGACCTTCGAACAAGGCCAGTTCGCGGAAGACCTTCCGACCGTCACGATCGAGCGGGGCACGCTTGACGCCGGTCTCGGCGTTTTGACCGCGTTCGTACAGGCCGGGCTCTGCGCGTCGAACGGCGAAGCGCGGCGGCAGATCAAAGGCGGCGCGCTGCGCATCAACGACACGCCCGTCACTGACGAGAAGCGCCAGCTCGGCGCGGGCGACCTGACACCCGAAGGCGCCGTCAAACTTTCGATGGGCAAGAAACGGCACGCACTCTTAAAGCCCGCTTCGTAAGACCAGCCGAAGCAAACCTAGTCGGTGTCGAAGATTGTGTTGGGGTCGAACGGCGGAATGTCCGGCGTCCTTGACGTCTCCGACGTCCAACCACCGATGATCTTGGGTTGGCTTGCCTGGCTTGTGCCGCGAGACGAACGCTGGCTGCGCCGCGTGCCGCGACGCGTTCGCGGACGGCTCCCGGACCTTGGGCGCCCCTGCCCGCGCGGCGTGACCCGCGGCTGGAGTGGCGCCATCTGAAAGAACTCTCGGAAGATCCCGGGCGCGACGACCGACAACGGGTTGGGAATCACTTCAGGCTGCGATGTCGGCCCTTTGATTGCAAACGTCAGGCCCAGAACGCCCTCACCTCGCGTACCCGTCAGCAGCGGGCCAAGCGCGGGCAGAAACCGCGGCATCGCATTGAGCCCCTGCAGCATCGAATACGTGCCGCCAAGGTCGAGCGTCTTGCGCGTCAGGTCGACCTTGCCGCGGAGCGTGCCGCCAAGTGCTGGTCCGCGAAGCTGCGCATCAAAGATGACGAGCTGGCCGTGACCGACGGCGAACGGCACCTCGAGTTCATCAAAGTCGAGGGCCTCGCGGACGACAACCTCGCCGCCGCGCCCCTGCGCAATGGCCGGCCGCCGCGTGTCACCGCCGGTGCTAAGCACCTTGCTGAGCGTCGGGTCACCGAGAACGCGAAATCCGGTGACGCGCGCTACCCCGCGCTTGTCGGCCGGGCCCACGGCGTCGAGATCGACGGACACGCGAAGGCGGCCGCCCTTGGCGCGCGTGTAAAAGTCCATCATCGCAAGCATCGCACCGGCATCATCCGAGCGAACGACGAGCCGCCGATACGCTGTGCCATTGCGCCGCTGCTGCGCCTGGATGCCGGCTTCCGCGAGCGTCCGGTCGTTGAGGCGGCCTGTCAGCGACAGCGACCGGATCTGGCCTGCGCGCTTGCGAAGCCGGAGCGACACGCCTTTCAGGTAGTTCCCGCGGAAGCCATTGACGCGGCCCAGACTGGCGGTGAGGTCGACACCCGGTTCATTTCGGTTCGGCTTCCGCGCGACGCGCTTGGCATCAAACAGGCCCCGAAAGAACTTCCGCCCATCGAAGTTGCGGCCGCTCGCCTCAATCCGCCAGTTCGGCAGCGACTTACCGCGAACGTCGATCCGCTCGCCCGAAATCTTGAGCTGCGAGACGACATCAACCGTAAAGCGCGGCAAGTCGAACTTGGCGAGTTGTCCGTTGCGATCCAGAACGGCGCGGCCGCTCACAGCAATGTTCTCGCTGTTGAGCGTGAGGTCATCGAGGGACCGGAAGCCGCCTGAATTTGTGGTCACGCGGAACTTGAGCGCGGCAGGTGTTCCCGCAGGCTTCTCCCAGTTTAGCGAGAAGATCTCGATCCGCGCCGGCGTCAGATCCATGGCGACGTCCGTCCGCCGTTCGCCGAGGGGATCAGAGATGCGGATCGTGAGCGGGGTCTTGCCCTGGATCAGTTTGCCGGTCTGCATCCCAATCCGTTTGCGGCCCGCGTCGTCGAGCGTGAAGCGAAGCTCAAGCGGCGGCGGCTTGTTGGACGCTGAGTTGGGCGCTGATCTCGCCTGATCCGCGGATCGCGGCCCGGCGAGTGCAATGTCCCAGTTGAGTGCGGCCTTTGCGTTCGCAAGACGCAGGTTGCCGCTTACTTCGACTGCGTCAGCCTTGAGGTCCGCCGTCAGGTCAGCCTTGCTCACGTCCTGCGTCACGAACGGCCCGCCCTTCGCAGCACCATTCTTAAGCGCAGCCGTCCCAAGCGCCCGCACTCGTGAGAGCCCGCGCGACAGCGCCGTGACATTCGGGATCAGCAAGCGCACGTCTGCGGTCACCGCGCCGGACGACGTCATACCGGCAAGATCAACGCGCTCGAGACCCATACCGAACGCTGGCCTGCGCCCCATCTCCAGAGCCGCAGGAAGCGTCGTATCGACCTTGAAAGCCGCCTCGCTCTCATAGTCCTGCGACCAGATCCGCGCTGTTGCATAGCGCACGTCCGTCACGGTGAACGCATCGCCTGACACGATGGCCGCGGCTGTTGGCGTCGTAATCTCGAGCGTCTGATCCGCGATCCGAAGTTTGATGTCTTTGGCTTCGAAAACAGGCGTGTCGGCGAGCACCGACGACTTGACGTTCGTCGCATCGATCGCAGCGAACATGCGCGGGCGGTTGATCCGCCGGCCGGCGGCATCCGGTTCGGAGGCAACCCGGTCAATCGTGACCGTGCCGCCCGTGATCTCGCCGCCTTTGACATTGGCGAGAAACCAAGCCCGCGTCTCCTCCGCCAGGCCCTTTGGCCATATGGCACCGACCAGACCGAGTGGCACTTTGCCAACTTCGCCAAAGATATATTCCGGCTCGCCGCGGGCGGTATCGAGCGTGCCTGTGAGCGCGATGCTGCCGCCACCGGCTGCGAGGCGCGCGCTCTTGATCTTCAGTTGCCGCTTTTCCGCCCGATAGAGGCCGCGTGCGCTGAGCGTCGAAAAGGGGATCGTCGAGCGGCCATCGCCGAGCGCAATCCTCCCATCGGTGCCGGATACGCTGAACGTCCAATCCGACTTCGGCCCGCGATTTTCAGCCACCCTTGCAAACGAGCCGATGACCGTGAGCGAATTGCCGGCCCAGCGGAACGTGCTTGGCGCCATGGTGATGCGCTCGCGGGCGCGGTCGTACGATAGCTCGACGCGGGCTTCGTCAAGCGTCTTCGGGCTGGCAGCACTGGCCTCGGCCCCGGAGCGCTCGATCGCGATGTCTTTGAGCACCGTCGAAACCGCAGCGCGGACAAGGGCGCCTGTCTCCGACAGCCCGATCCGGATGCGGCCACGCGATTGGCCGGCGAACCCTTTAAGTGCAGCGAGCGGCGGAATGGTCTCGCCAAGACGCGCCGGATCGATCCCTTCAAAGCGCGCCGTGATTGCAACCGGCGCATCGCTGCGGGCTTGTTCCGCCGTCGCGTTGACCGACCAGGGCCGGCCGGCGGTCACGGCTTCAACGCGGCCAGAGATCCGCTGACCCGACGGCACACGCTCGAACGTCAGATCGACACGCGGCAGGCTCAACGGGCGGGCTGACACTTGGGATTCGCCAACAAACAGGACCGTTGCCGACCGGATGCCCAAGCTCTTGAGGCGGCCGACGGCGTGGTGCTTGTCGCGCGATTGATTAAGCGCTGCGACGAGTGCGCGGGCGACGACGAGGCGGCCGTCGTCGGCAATAACCGCGCCATCCGGCGCCGAACCGCCAAGCACGTGGCGCGGCGTGACGGCTTCCGGCACCGCGCCTGGCCGGCCTGGATCGCGGGCGGCTTCAGTGCCCGCCGCCGGGTCCGTTGCGCGCGCGGCAACCGACACCGAAAGCCCGATGTCGCGCGAGAAGAAGACCGTGATCCGCGGGCGCACGAGCGTGATCCGCTCAGGCAACGCGCGCAGCTCCTTCAGACCATCGAGGCTCAGATCAATGTCGGCCCGCGGCGCCGTCGCGACAGGGCGCCCGTCCGGATCGGTGAAACGCAGGTTCTGGAGGCGCAGGCCGAGGCCGCTTGGCGCGCGGGCAAGGAGGACGTCGTCGAACTCGGGCGTGAAGCCTGGAACGGCGCTTTGCAGACCCGCAATGACGATCGACTTCAGCGGTGCAACCGACATCGGGCCGTTTTGCAGCCGCACGAGCAGCGCGCCGACCGCAAGCGCGACCAGGATGACCAGCGGGATTGCGATCTTAAGCGTACCAATCGCAATGCGGCTCGCAAGCGAGCGGCGCGACAGTCCGGACGCCAGAGCCGAGAGTTCGCGCCCCGCACCGTCATCCGACTTCAATGTTCGACGCCGCAGCATATTGCGCGCCTGACCCCCACCCCCGGAACCGCATTCGCGGCTTCATTCCACCAAACGCGGTTGAACGCAGATGCCGGCCGCAGCCGGCGATACGATTGCGGCCATCTGTTCGGCTGGCGTGGCCGTATTTCGATGCGCGCGCCGTGTCGGACGTTCGGCCGCAACTGGCCGCGTTCGGCCAGACAGAATAGAACCTGTTGCGCTCGCCCCGCCAACGCACGCCCGGGTTAGAGCGTGGTTGGTCAAAAGCGACGAAAGAAAGGCACCAGCGATGGTTGAAGACGGCAAAAAAGCCCCGGATTTCAAGTTGCCGACAGATGGTGGCGGAGAAGTCAAACTCTCCGCGCTCAAGGGCAAGCCCGTCGTCGTCTACTTCTACCCGAAGGACGACACGCCGGGCTGCACGAAAGAGGCGATCGCCTTCACGGAGCTGAAGCCGGAGTTCGCGAAGCTTGGCATCGAAATTATCGGCATCTCGCCTGACACGGCCGCCAAGCACGACAAGTTCAAGACCAAGCACGACCTCGCCATCACGCTTGCCGCCGACGAAGAAACGAAGGTGGCCGAAAAGTACGGCGTCTGGGTCGAGAAATCGATGTACGGCAAGACCTACATGGGCGTTGAGCGCTCGACGTTCTTGATCGGCGGCGATGGCAAGGTTGCCCAGTCATGGCGCAAGGTGAAGGTGCCGGGCCACGCAGAAGCGGTGCTAGAGGCGGCCAAGGCGCTGTGACGCCGGCTGACGCCAACACGACGAATGCGCTCGATGCGGCCGCCGCGGCGATCGTGCGCACACCTGACCTCGACGCCAAGATCGCCCTCGCCCAGCGCACGGCGAAGGCCTGGTTCAAGCGGCACCTGCCCCTGCGCGACGGCCACACAAAGCCGGTTCATGCCGACGCGCCCGGACGCCCGGAATTGCCGGAATTGCGCGCCCCGCGCGACATGCCGCGGCGGTCTGCGCGCGGGGCCCGCGGGCGCTTTGCGCTCCTGCACGCGCTGGCGCACATCGAACTGAGTGCCGTCGACATGACGTGGGATCTGGTTGCACGGTTCGTCGGCCAGCCGATGCCGCGCACCTTTTTCGACAATTGGGTGCAGGTCGGCCTGGAAGAAGCCAAGCACTTTGACCTGCTGCGCAAACGGCTCGTCGCGCTCGGCGGCAGCTACGGCGATCTGCCGGCCCACGATGGGCTTTGGCAGGCGGCAGCGGCGACCGGACATGACCTCGCCGCCCGGCTCGCGATCGTCCCGCTGGTCCTCGAAGCCCGCGGCCTCGACGTGACGCCGCCGATGATCGAGAAGCTCAAGGCGGCTGATGATCAGCCCTCTGCACAGATCCTCGAGATCATCTACCGCGACGAGAAACGGCATGTCGCGTTCGGCACGAAATGGTTCCGCTATCTCTGCGAACGGGACGGTCTTGCGCCTGAGCCGCGGTTTCACAGCCTTGTTCGCACGCACTTTAAGGGCGGGCTGAAGCCGCCGTTTAACGATCGCGCGCGATCCGAGGCCGGGCTGGCGCCAGGGTTCTATAAACCTCTGACGGGGTTGGTCTGACGCCACCGCCCAATTGCCAGCCGCAACCTGCGCATTGGCAACACCGGGCCACAATCGCAATACTGCCGAGATGTCCTGCCACGCGAGGCCGCCACGCCGTGTTAGACGGATCAGATCAGCCGGGTCGGTGACAGCCCGCGCTGGCGTGTTTGGTTTGCGTATTGAGGTGCTCGATGTCTTTGGGATTTGGCGTTCGCCGACAGGAAACAAATCCGGCTGCCGTCGCCACTGGCTTGCCCAACCCGGTCGCCGCACCGCCGCCTGCATCTGCGACACCATCGGCGCCCGCGGTGCCGAGCGCGCCGCCAACACCGCCGGCACCGCTGACCCAACCGACAACCCCAGCGCAAGGCACTGTCGGCCGCGCGGCGGCGTCTGTGATTGGCGAAGGCCTCCTCATCGTCGGCAACCTCACGTCGAAGTCGGAAGTCCACATCGACGGAGAGGTCCAGGGCGACATCCGAGGCGCTCAGGTGCTGATCGGCAAGTCCGCCCGGATCAGCGGCAACGTGATTGGCGATGATGTCGTCGTACGCGGGCACGTCAAAGGCGCAGTGCATGGCCGCCGCGTTGCCGTGCAGGCCTCAGGCCACGTCGAAGGCGATATCCATCACGAAACGCTCGCAATCGAGCAGGGCGCGTTCTTCGAAGGCCGCTCGAAGCGATCCCCTGACCCGTTTGCGGGCGTCGGCAGCGCCTAATTTCGAGCTGGCACCGCGCACCGGTTAACGTGCCTGGGCGACATTGCATCACCCCACTTGCCGCAGCCGTCCGAAGGCTGCACGATTTGGTGTGTAGCAACGTGAACCCTGGCGCGCCGAAACCTTTCTATGACACCGGATATTGAAACCATCGTTGTCGGCGCAGGCGTCGTCGGCCTCGCAATCGGCCGCTCACTCGCTGAGCGCGGCCAAGAAGTGATGGTCCTCGAACGCCACGACCTCATCGGCTCGGAGACGTCGTCGCGGAATAGCGAGGTCATTCACGCTGGCATCTACTATCCAACCGGCAGCCTGCGCGCTCGCCTCTGTGTCGCGGGCAAGCAGCAGATGTATGCGTTTTGCGCCGAAAACGGCGTCGCTCATGCCGCCTGCGAAAAGCTGATTGTGGCGACCCACGAAGATCAGGTGCCGCGGCTTCAAGCGATCCAAGAGAAGGCGGCTGAAAACGGCGTCGCAGATCTCGAACGGCTTTCGGCGAAAGAGGCCGAAGCGCTTGAGCCAGCCGTCCGCTGTCTCGGCGCGCTAAGATCGCCATCGACCGGCATCGTCGACAGCCACGGCTTCATGGTCGCGCTCGAAGGCCACATCACGTCGCGCGGCGGACAGGTTGTGTTGTCCACCAATGTCGAGCGCGTCGATCAGGCCGACAACGCGCGCGGTTTCGTCGTGAGCTTTGGCGGCGAGATCGTCACCTGCGCCAACCTCATCCTGTCGCCCGGCCTTGGCGCGAGCGACCTCTCGCGCACGATGGCTTTTGCAAACGGCTACACCCCGCCGACGACGTACTATGCAAAGGGTCAGTACTACGCGCTCGCCGGCGCCTCGCCGTTCTCGCGCCACATCTACCCGATGCCGCACGGTGCCTGGCTCGGCCTGCATGCGACTGTCGATCTCGCGAAGCGGTGCAAGTTCGGGCCGTCGCTCGCCTGGATCGAGGAGATCGACTACGCGTTTGAGCACGGCAAGCTCGCGCAGTTCCTGGACGCGATCCGCGCCTACTACCCAGACCTGGACGAGAGCCGTCTGCACGCCGACTACACCGGCATCCGGCCGAAGCTCTATCGCGAGGGCGAGCCGGCGCCCGACTTTATTATCCATGGCCCGGCTGACCATGGCGCCGACGGCCTGGTCCTCCTCCACGGCATCGAAAGCCCGGGGCTGACCGCGTCACTCGCGATTGGCAATCACGTGGCGGATCTTCTCGAAGGCCGCGCCCTCGCCGACGTCGCCTGACGCCCCACCCGCGCCCACGCTCGCCGCCGAACTTTCACACTCGTGGCCACCGCGCGACTTCGCGCCTCAATTGCGTGTCACGCTTCTCCGCGCGACATCACTGGCCATGCGCATCAGCGCTATCCGCAAGAGAGGTCCCGCCCCATGAAGCTTCTCGGTATTCTCGCATCAATTATCTTGCTCATCGCCGCCGGTGTCGCCGGCTTGATTTACAACGGCGTGATCAAGTTCGATGAGACCATGTTCTCGCAGGCGTCGATCAAGTCTTCGGTTGGCGGACCGTTTGAGCTGACCGACCAGAACGGCCAGACGTTTTCGAGCCAGCAGCTCGACGGCAAACCGTTCCTCGTCTTTTTCGGCTTCACGCACTGCCCTGACGTGTGCCCGACGACGCTGAACGAAGTCGCCAACCATCTCGACGATGAGAAAGTGAAAGCCTCAGGCCTGCGCGCCGTCTTCATCAGCGTCGACCCAGAACGCGACAAGCCCGAGCAGATGAAAGACTACGTTGCGAGCTTCAATCCCGAGATCGTCGCGCTGACGGGTACGGAAGAGCAGATCGCCGACGTCGCAAAGAAGTACCGCGCTTATTACGCAAAGGTTCCGCAGGACGACGACTACACGATGGACCACTCCGCGCTCGTCTATCTGATGGATGCAAACGGGCAGTACGCCGGCTCGTTCAATTTCCAGGAAGACGAGAAGTCGCGGACCGCTAAGCTGCACCGCCTCGTCGGTGCGAGTTCTTAACGGGTCAGCGCCGACCGGCCGCCGGATTGAGGTGCGAGCGCGCGCGGGTGACGAACGTCATTAGCGCGCCGGCTCCCACGATCGTCGCGACGCCTGCCCACGCAATCGCGTCTGGCCGGTCACCTTGAAGCGTGACGCCCCAGATGATCGCGAACAAAACGTAGGCGTAATCGAAGATCGCAAGCCGCGAGGCCGGCGCGTTCAGGTACGCGACGGCTGTGCCGACGCTGCCAATCAGGATGGCGAGCGCAAGCCCACCCATCAGCCAAGCCGCATCAGCGCCAAGCGGCGCCCAGGCCGGCGCAGCGCTCGCGTCGCGCAGGCTTGAGCCCAGCAGGACCGCCGCCCCGATTGCGATGAACCCGACGTGCAGCAGGCAGGCGAGCGCAAGCGGGTGCACGGCCAGGCACCGCGCCCGCGTCACGATCATCGCACTTGCGTAGAGGGCTGCGGCGAGCAGCGGCAGCGCGATCGCGAAGCCGAGGCCGTCGCCGGTCGGCCGGGTAATCATGAGGACGCCTGCAAAGCCGATGGCGATTGCGAACCACCCGGCCCGCGGTAGTGGTTCATTGAGGATGGCGGCTGCGAACACAGCAATGAAGATCGGCAGCGTGTAGTAGACCGACGCTGCAAGCGAGATCGGTAGCAGGCCGAGCGCGAGATAGTAGGCCGCCCAGTTGCCGACCAGGAGGAGCGTGCGCACGCCACCCCAAACGAGGCCGCTTGCCGACAGGCCGGCGAAAGCGCCGCTCGTCCATGCAACAGTCAGCAGGACGGGAAACACGATTAAGGAGCGGACGAGAAAGATCTGTCCGACCGAAAAGCCGTGCACGTTTGCGCTGATCGCAGCGTCACCGAGAGACAAGGCGAAGTTGGAGAAAACGAGCGTCAGGATTGCCCAGCTCGTGCGGGTGATGGCTGCGTCCTCCGGTTGACGCGGCGCCGGCTTGCCGCATCAGCCGCGCTCGATCTGATTAGGCGACGATCCCGAACCCGGATGAGCTTCCGATCCGTTCGCGGTCGCGGGCGCCCGCGGAAGACGCGCTAACGGTCGTGGGTGAGGTCGTCTTCAAGACGCTCAGCATATCGCGCCATCGAGTAGCAGATGACGAAATAAATCAGTGCGACGAAGACCAATCCCTCGATGTGGAACTTTCGCCATTCAGGGTCGGTCATTGCGGCGTTCACGGAGCCGAGCAGGTCAAACATCGAGATGATCGAGACGAGCGAGGTATCTTTGAAGAGCCCGATGAAGGTGTTCATCATCGGCATAATCACAAGCTTCAGCGCCTGCGGCAGGATGATGAAGGTCGTCTTGTACCAGTAGCTCAGACCGACCGCATCGGCCGCCTCGTACTGACCTTTCGGGATCGCTGCGAGACCGCCGCGAATGACTTCGGCGACGTAGGCGGCAGAAAAGAAGATGAATCCGATCTGCGCGCGGATGAGCTTATCGGTGTTCACGCCCTCGGGCAGGAACAGAGGGATCATCAGCGACGCCATGAAGAGGATCGTGATCAGCGGAACGCCGCGGATAAGCTCGATGAAGCCGATGCAGACAGCTCGGATCGCCGGCAGGTCAGATTGGCGTCCAAGCGCAAGCGCGACGGCCAGTGGAAACGACAGCACGATCCCGACCGTCGCCAGAATAAACGTGAGCGGCAACCCGCCCCAGAGCGACGTGTCGACCGGCGTCAGCAGATCCGGCAAACGCGGCAACTCGATTGAAGGCAGAACGCCGCCGCCGAAAACGCCATCGAGCGCCCAGACCACGGTTGGTACGAAGACGGCGATGACGATTGCGCCAACCACACTTGCGATCAGCGAGGTCGAGAGACCCGCGATGAGCATGACGCCGGCTGCGAGAAACGGAAGCTGCAGGTAGGACAGGCTGCCGCCCATCAAGATCAGGATCGCGGGAATTCCGAAAGCCCAGGCGATGCCGAGGGCGCGGCCCCATCGGTTTGGGTTGATCGACCAGCCGATGAGGCCGATGAGCACGACCATCGCAACAACGGACCGCCATTGTTCGCCGAACGGATATCGGCCGAACATCATCACCCGCCACTTCTCGTTGATCATCCCCCAGCAGGCGCCATCGGCCCCGCGGCAAGCCGCCGAGTCGATCTGCCAGATCGCGTCAAAGAACGCCCAGTTGAAGAAGCCCGGGATCACGTACGCGAGGAACGCGATGATCGCGATCGTCGTGACCGTATTGCCGACGGAATTGAAGAGGTTCCCGGTCAGCCAGCCGATCGGCCCGGTTTGGCGGATCGGGGGCGGACGCGGACCCGAGATGGTGGTGGCGGCGACGTTATCGGGCATCGATCAGCGCTCCACCAATTGAATGCTGGCGTTGTAGATATTCATGATCAGAGACGTCAGCAGGCTAAGCGTCAGATAGACGAGCATCATGATCAGAATGGCTTCGGGCGCCTGACCCGTCTGATTGAGCGTCGTATTGCCGATGTTGACGAGGTCCGGATAGCCGATGGCGACGGCGAGCGACGAGTTCTTCGTCAGGTTCAGATACTGGCTCGTCGTCGGCGGGATGATCACGCGGAGCGCCTGCGGCAGGATCACCTGGCGCATGATGACGCCCTCGCGCAGGCCAATCGCTCGGGCAGCTTCCGTCTGGCCCTTAGGGATTGCGAGGATGCCGGCGCGCACGATCTGCGCAATGAAGGCTGACGTGTAGACAGCAAGGCCGAGCAGAAGGGCGAGGAATTCAGGGCTGAGGTTTGCACCACCTGAAAGCCTGAAGCGGTTCGGCGATGGCGAGTTCCATTCCCATGGCGCGCCGATCGCAAGCCAGCCCGCAAGCGGCAACAGCACGACGAGGCCGGCCGTGATCAGCCCCACGGGAAGCGTCTGGCCGGTCTCAGCCTGGCGCCGCTTCGACATCTGCGAGACGACCCAGCCGGCAACGAGCGCGGCGATGAGGCCGCCCCAGATGACGAGCCAGAACCGCCAGTCGGTCGCGGCTGGATAGTAGACGCCTGAGTTGGTGATGTAGATGTCGCCGATGAGCGGCGCGACGGTGCCGTCCGGGTTCGAGCGCGGCTGCGCGCTTTGTGTAAAGCGGTCGTTCAACAGCAACAGCCACCAGAAGATGAGCTGCAGCAGCACCGGGATGTTGCGAAGGACGTGGATGTAGACGCCGGTGAGCTGGCGGACGAGCCAGTTCTTCGACAGCGACGCAATGCCGATGAACACACCGAGGATCGTGGCGAGGATAATGCCAAGCGCGGACACCTGCAGCGTGTTGAGGAGCCCGACAACGAACGCGCGGAAATAGGTCGATGACGGTGAGTATTCGATCAGCGTCTCGCCGATCGCAAAGCCTGCCTCGCGCGTCAGGAAGTCGAAGCCGGTCTGAATATTCCGGTTTTCGAGATTGAAGATCATGTTGGCGTAGAGCCAGTAGCCCGTGCCGAACACGACCGTGAGAACCACGACCTGCCAGATAACACCCTGCACTTCTTTGTCGTAGAAGCTGCGGGTTCGCTTCGGGCGCCCGCGTTGCCTGGTGCCGATTGCGCTGTCTGCCATGCCCGTGTCCCTGATTGCCTCAGGCTGTCCTAGTCAGCCACCCGCGGATCGCCCGAGCCTCGGGGGCCAGATGCAAGAAGGGCCGCGACTGGCGCGGCCCCTCTGCGAGTTTGGTGCTTAGCGCACTGGCGCGGCGTACATGATGCCGCCGTTGTTCCAGAGGTTGTTGAGACCGCGTGGCAGGCCGAGCGGTTCAATGTTGCGCGTCCAGATCTCGCCGTAGTTGCCGACTGCGGAAATCGCACGCAGCGCCCACTGCTCGTCGAGGCCGAGGTTCTTGCCCATGCCAGGCGTCGCACCCAGCAGACGCTGAACGCCCGGGTTCTTCGACGACTTGGCCATCTCAGCGGCATTCTCAGCCGTGACGCCATACTCTTCAGCTTCGATCAGAGCATTGAGCGTCCACTTGACCACATCGAAGAACTGGTCGTCGCCGTGACGGACGACGGGGCCCAGCGGCTCCTTCGAGACGATCTCAGGCAGGATGACGTAGTTGTCGCTCTCACCCTTCGGCGCGTCGTTCTTGCGGATCGATGCGAGGCCGGATGCGTCCGTCGTGTAGACATCGCAGCGGCCGGAGAAGAAGGCTGCGTTGACGTCCTGCAGCTTCTCGATGACGACCGGCTTGAACGTCATGTTGTTCGCGCGGAAGTAGTCAGCGAGGTTGAGCTCGGTTGTCGTGCCCGGCTGAACGCAGACGGTTGCACCGTCGAGTTCCTTGGCTGACGAGACGCCGAGTTTCTTCGGCACCATGAAGCCCTGGCCGTCGTAGTAGCTGACGCCGGCGAAGTTCAGGCCGAGTGACGTGTCACGCGTGAGCGTCCATGTCGTGTTGCGCGACAGGATGTCGATCTCGCCCGACTGCAGAGCCGTAAAGCGCTGCTGCGCCGTCAGCGGCACGTACTTGACCTTCTCAGCATCGCCGAGCAGTGCGGCGGCGACGGCCTTACAGACGTCGACGTCGAGGCCGGTGTACTTGCCCTGGCTATCCGGCAGAGCAAACCCGCCGAGGCCGGTGTTGACGCCGCAGACAAGCTCGCCGCGCTTCTTGACGGCGTCCAGTGCTTCGCCAGCAAACGCGGCGGAAGCGGAACCAGCGACCGCGACGGCTGTAGCGAGCGCAAGTTTCAAAGTTGATTTCATGTGTGTCGATACTCCCTGTTTTCGACGTGGCTGATTGATGGGCCGGCGTTCACGCGCCAGGCGGCCCGGTCAATGGTTGAGAATCTGGCTGAGGAACAGCTTGGTCCGATCTGACTTCGGATTTGAAAAGAACGTGTGCGGGTCCGCCATTTCGACGATCTCGCCCTGGTCCATGAAAATCACCCGGTCAGCGACAGCCCGCGCGAAGCCCATCTCGTGGGTCACGCAGATCATCGTCATTCCGCTGTTCGCCAGCTCAATCATCGTATCGAGCACTTCTTTGACCATTTCAGGGTCGAGCGCCGATGTCGGCTCATCAAAGAGCATGATCCGCGGCTGCATACAGAGCGCCCGCGCGATCGCGACGCGCTGCTGCTGGCCACCCGAGAGCTGCCCCGGATACTTGCGCGCCTGATCGGGGATCTTCACCCGCTCCAGATAATTCATCGCAATTTCTTCAGCCTGCGCACGGGGCATCTTACGGACCCACTGGGGCGCAAGGCAGAGATTGTCGAGGACTGTGAGGTGCGGGAACAGATTGAAACTTTGGAACACCATTCCGACTTCGGAGCGGATCTTGTCGATGTTGCGCACATCGCTCGTCAGCTCGACGCCATCGACGATGATGTCGCCTTCCTGGTGTTCCTCCAGGCGGTTGATGCAGCGGATGAGCGTCGACTTCCCAGACCCGGACGGACCGCAGATGACGATCTTTTCCTGCAAGGCAACGTCAAGGTCGACATCGCGCAGCACATGGAAGTCGCCGTACCATTTGTTGACGCCCACCATCCGGATTGCGGAGGCAGACGATGCAGGCGCATGCGTCTCCGCCGTCGACACTTCTGCCATTCAAACCTCTTCCGCTTGCTGAACGCCCAGAAAGTCAATCGCTTTTCCGGAATGGCCAATATGCATGAGCATAATGACTGCGCAATCGCAACCGTCGCTCAAAGCTTAAGCAAAGCGACGCGAGGTTGTGCCCAAGTTCCGAGGTGGTGTCGCTGAGGCACACGCACGCGCTCCCGCCCGCTCCGGACGCGCGCAAGAATCAGCTACCGACGCCTATGGAGGACTGCGCCGACATCAGGGCGGACGTCCGCCGCGATTGAAGCAGCGCAAGCGGACATCAAATGCAGGCCGTGACAGAGCGGGATCAGCAGAAGCGAACGGTTTGGCGATATGCCGGACCGTTTGTTGGCGCGTTGCTGATCGTTGGCTTTCTGCTCGGTCCGGGCCTCTCATGGATGTCCGAGCCGCCGACGGGTGTGGCGGGCGAACGGATGCCGGATGTCGTGGCGCTCACGGAGCGATTGGCATTCGCACCGGGGCTTGGCGTGATCCACGCCTTTCGCGATGGCGATGATGAGGATGGCGGACAGTTTGGCCGCGACCCAGCGGTCATCGATCGTGCAGCGCGGTCCGATGATATCAGTCCGCCGGTGACGATCGCGCTGCCGCAGGCCAAGCCGGACGCGGTGCCGACTGAGGACACCGCATCAGCAACGCAGCCTGACTATCTTGCAGAGCCCGGTGGTGGCGACCTCGACGAATACCATTGGGGCATGATCCGCGGTTTGAGCCGCGCGGCGCCGCAAAGCCGCGATCGGCGCGCTCCGGCATGGCAGGCGGGCCGGTTTGCTTCGCCCCGCGTGATTGAAGCACCGAAGGCCGGGACATCGGCAGATGCGGCACCGGCAGAGCCGCCTCAGCAAAACTCTGTTGCCAACGCGCAGAAGGACGTCTCCAACACGATCGCCACGGGATCGCTGCCTAAAGCAACGCCGGCTACGCCGGGACGGTCAGAACGGGAACGGACGACCGCGGTCATCGTGCCCGAGCTGCCGGCAGCCGCACCGGATTCTCCGCCGCCGCCGAAGACGGCCGCACGCGATCCGGCACCGCCTGCGTCGAACTACGCTCCGGCACGCTCCAGCCGTCCAGACCGGTCGCAGCGGCGCGCGCTTGGCCGGACGGGGCGCCGGGCCCCGCCCCGTCGGACCCCAAAGCGCGCCGAAGCGGGCACGCGCGAAAAGCCGAGCGCAGATCCGTTCTGGGGCAAGCCGCGCTGGGTTCGTGATGCGTTGAGGCTCGACCGCTAAGGCCACAGCCCCCGCGGTCCACCGCCGCCACCTTTGTGTGTGCGTCGAAACCTGCTAGCTCTCCTCGCCGATCCCGGTCACCCCGCCCAGCGCAAGGTCGCGAGCTTCGATGGCGCAGTCGATTCTGGTCCTGCACGGACCCAACCTGAACATGCTCGGCACCCGCGAGCCCGGCACCTACGGTCACGACACGCTGGCGGCTGTTAACCAACAGATCGCAGATCGGGCTCAAGCGGCGGGGCTCAATGCCGACATCCGACAGTCCAACAGCGAAGGCGAACTCGTCGGCTGGATCCAGTCCGCACTCACCGACCACGCCGGTCTCATCATCAATGCCGGCGCCTACACGCACACATCGCTCGCGATTGCCGATGCTGTCCGCGCGGCGGCCAAGCCAACCATCGAAGTCCACATGTCGAATGTTCACGCCCGCGAGGCGTTTCGGCATCACTCGTATATTGCAGCCACAGCGATCGGCATTATTTGCGGCTTTGGCGCAATGAGTTATCTGCTCGCGGTCGATGCGCTTGCCGCGCACCTGGCCGAAACCGAACGATCCTGATCCGCCGCGGCGGACCCAACCAGCCGAGCCGCGGACCAACAGACCCTCGAGAGGCAATGTCGAAAGAAAGCAAACCGAAGCCGGGCGTTGACCAGGAGCTGATCCGCGAGTTGGCGGGCCTTCTCGACGAGACGGGTCTGACGGAAATCGAAATCGAGCAGGCCGGCTTGAAACTGCGCGTCGCCCGGCAGGCTGCCGCCACGAGCGCGCCGGCCGCAGCGCCTGCTCCGGCCCCCGCAGCCGCGCCGGCCGCTGGCGCGGCTGCAGACCGAGGCAGCGATCTCTCAAATCATCCAGGCGCGGTGAAGTCTCCGATGGTGGGCACGATCTACCTCGCAGGGGAACCGGGGGCCGCCCCCTTCGTCGAGATCGGCAGCCAGGTCGCACAGGGCGATACCGTCCTCATCATCGAAGCCATGAAGACGATGAATCACATCCCGGCGCCGCGCGCGGGCAAGGTCACGCAGATCCTTTGCGACAACGAACAGCCGGTCGAATTCGGCGAACCCCTGATCATCATCGAGTAGCGCTGAAACATGACCCGAACGCCGAGAGCGGCCGTGCGCGCAGTCAGGTGGCGCAATGTTTGACAAGGTGCTGATTGCGAACCGGGGCGAGATCGCACTGCGCGTCCAGCGTGCCTGCCGCGAACTTGGCATCGCAACCGTCGCGGTTCACTCGACGGCAGATGCCGATGCCATGCATGTGCGCCTCGCCGATGAAAGCGTTTGCATTGGCCCGGCGCCGGCAAGCGAGAGCTACCTGAACATTCCGCGCCTGCTGGCTGCCTGCGAGATCACCGGTGCGGATGCGATCCACCCGGGCTACGGCTTTCTGTCGGAGAACGCACGATTCGCGGAGATCCTCGAAGGCCACGGCATCACGTTCATCGGCCCGACCGCGAACCACATCCGCACGATGGGCGACAAGATCGAAGCCAAGGAGACCGCCAAGCGGCTCGGCATTCCGGTCGTGCCTGGCTCAGACGGCGGCGTTGACACGGTCGACGACGCCAAACGCATCGCAGCCGACATGGGCTATCCGGTCCTGATCAAGGCGGCCTCCGGCGGTGGCGGCCGGGGCATGAAGCTCGCGGAAGATGAACGCGGGATCGCGCAGGCCTTCAATACCGCACGTGCGGAATCGAAGGCCGCGTTCGGCGACGACACGGTCTATATCGAGAAGTTCCTCGGCAAGCCGCGCCACATCGAAATTCAGGTGTTTGGCGACGGCCGCGGCGATGCCCTGCACTTCGGCGAGCGCGATTGTTCGCTGCAACGCCGCCACCAGAAGGTTTGGGAAGAGGCGTTGTCGCCGGCGCTCAACGAGGAGCAGCGCGGCCGGATCGGATCAACCGTCGCGACGGCGATGCAGGAGCTTGAGTATCGCGGCGCAGGCACAATCGAGTTTCTCTACGAGGACGGCGAGTTCTACTTCATCGAGATGAACACCCGGCTGCAGGTCGAGCACCCGGTCACCGAGATGATCACCGGCATCGACCTCGTCATCGAGCAGATCCGGGTGGCCGCCGGCGCCAAGCTCAGCGTCCGCCAGGACGACGTGTCGTTCTCGGGCCACGCAATCGAGTGCCGGATCAACGCTGAAAACCCTGAGACCTTCAGGCCGTCGCCGGGCCAGATCACGTATTGGCACCCCCCGGGCGGCCTCGGCGTGCGCGTCGATTCCGGTGCCTATCAAGGCTACCGGATCCCGCCGAACTACGACAGCCTCATCGGCAAGCTGATCGTGCATGGGCAGACCCGCAACGAATGCTTGATGCGGCTCAAGCGCTGCCTCGGCGAATTTGTCATTGATGGGATCGAGACGACCATTCCGCTGTTCGCGCGCCTTGTGAACGAACCCGACATCATGAACGGAATGTACGACATTCACTGGCTGGAGAATTTCCTTGCCGAGACCGCGCCCGAAGCCGCGTAGGCTGACGCCGCGCGCAGGTTCGGCCCGCCCACCGGTAGACGCCAAGCCCGTGACGCGCGATGACCAATTGGCGGGGCGGACCCCGACGGGGCCGCTCGACGACGTCATCGGAGGGGGCGCGATGCAAGCGCCGGAGGATATTGCTGTTCGCGAGCTTCTGAGCGCGTACGCCCACGGCGTGTTCCCGATGGCGGCGAGCGCGACGACGCCGGAACTCTATCTGCAAGACCCCGAGTGGCGCGGCATCATCCCGCTCAACCGCGTTGAGCTTCCGCGCAGGCTCGCCCGCACCGTGCGCCAGCAGCCCTACGACATCCGCATCAACACTGACTTCGATGCCGTCATCGATGGCTGTGCGGAGGAAACGCCTGAGCGCGGCAGCACGTGGATCAACCGCGAAATCCGCCAGCTCTACGGACTGCTCCACGAGCGCGGCTGTTGCCACACGATCGAGGCCTGGCAGGGGCGCGAGTTGGTTGGCGGGCTGTACGGTGTGACGCTGAAGGGCGCTTACTTCGGCGAGTCGATGTTTTCGCGCGCCCGCGACGCATCGAAGATCGCGCTCATCTATCTGTGCGCGCGCTTGATCGCCGGCGGCTTCCGCTTGCTCGATACGCAGTTCACGACACCGCACCTCGCGCAGTTCGGCACGATCGAAATCATGCGCCGCGATTTTCAGGTGCTTTTGCAGGACGCGCTGGAGGCGCCGGCCGACTACATGAGTCTCGATCCGGCGACGCCGCCGACTGACATCATCGAGATCGTCCGCAACGCCAACACAACCACCGAGTAACGGTCCCTGCCGCTACTGGCGTGCGCGGCGGCGGCGTCTTCGGCGCGGCTGTTTGGCCTCGGCTTCTGGCCCCGCCTTCTCCGCCGATGCCGACCCACCACTGCAGCCGGTTAGCCAGACATCGAAAACCGGGTGCTCGACTGCGTTGAGACCTGGGCTTTCGGCAAACATCCAGCCGCTGAAGAGCTTTTTCTCAGTTCCGTCGAGTTCGACTTCTTGCACTTCGACAAACGTCGTTGTCTTGGGCGGCTCGGTCGGCGCGCGGGAATAACACACCCGCGGCGTGAGCTTCAGCGAACCGAACTGCACGGTCTGGTTCAGCGGCACCTCGAGTTTCGAAATGCGCGCTGTGACCTTGTCGAGCGCTGCAAACACTGCCGTGTCGTTCTCAATGCGCTCCGCGTGCGCCTCGGTCGCCAGCGCGGCGGCGGCGAGGCCAGTCACAACGGCTGCAACAGCGAGCGCAAGTCTGGAAAAGCGTCGGTCGGTCATCAAGCGGTCGCGGTTCAGGTTCCGGTCCGGATTGCTCCGCGTGTGCATTAACTGCTTCGCGGCGGCCAAGCTATCCGCCATGGCCACAGATACAGTCTCAGATGAGATTTGTGACCAGCGCAGGGCCAATATGAAACGGCAAGCGCCGGCCGGCTCGGTGCCGTCCAATCAGTCGGGCGTCCAGGCCGTGTAGTCGCCAGTCACGCGCGGCCGGGTCTCAGGCGTCAGGATCGAGCCCGGCGGGCGGTAGGCCTCGTTCGTGCCCGTCATGTTGGGCTTGTGCGGCTTCTGCCACTCGCGCGGTTTGGCGTCATCGCGCGGCGGTTCATCGACAGTGTGGTGTAGCCATCCGTGCCACTCGGCCGGGACGAGCGAGGCGTCGGACTTGGTCTTGTAGGTCACCCAGCGGCGAGGCCCAAGATGCGGCGACGTCCCGCTCACCTGCTCATAATAGGTGTTGCCGTAGTCGTCCTTGCCGACTTCCCGGCCCTGCCGCGCAATCGTAAAGCGCGTGCCCCACGTGTTGCCGCCCCACCAGGAAAAGATCTCGCTGAAAAGGCCCATCACTCTCGTCTTCCGCATGCCTGACGCCGGCCATCGCGGCGCATCTGTTTCACTGGACATAAGCGACCGCGCGCAAGGCGTGTCCAGCCCCCAAACGATGCGCGACAGTTCTGCAACACATGTGGTGTCCTGAATCGTCTATTACTTTGGGCAGAGGGCTGTGGAGTTTTTCGGCTAATCGATATCCCAGCTCATCCAACACCATAAAGTGCCCACAATCCGGGCCTGACGCGCGCCGCGGCAGACCGAATTCCCCACGTCGTCCACGCCTTGCTAGACCCAAGATATAGGGGTTGCACCAAGGCCAACACCCAAGGACTTGTGCCCTCGCGGTTGTAGCCGGGTCTGTTTCAAGGCCTCGAATCGCGTCACACACGATCAGCAGCGCACGGCCGGAGCCGGGCTTCTCGAAGCTCCCCGGATGGCCTGCGCCTGAGTACCCGGCCAGTCACACACCGTATTCCGGATCGCCATGCGCGATGTCCGCCGCAAGAGGGACTGCGTGCGGAGACAGGGAACGTGTGCCCGGCCCAACGCGTGACGCGCGCCACAGGCTCCCCCGCCTGAGCGCAAACGAAACATACGATTTGACCAGGGCACACTCGATGAAGATCGCACGCCGTTTTACTGAAGCCGGCCGCTCCGCCTACCACTCGATCGCATTCCGCGAGGCGACCAGTGAGATCAAGAACCCGGACGGCTCGATCGTCTTTCAGCTGAAGGGGTTCCAGGTGCCCGAGCACTGGAGCCAGGTCGCAAGCGACATCATCGCTCAAAAATACTTCCGCAAAGCCGGCGTCGCAGCCCGCTTAAAGAAGGTTGAAGAGACACAGGTCCCGTCATGGCTATGGCGGTCGGTGCCGGACGAGGCCGCACTCGCAGCGCTGCCGGAAGACGAACGTTACATCGGCGAAGTCGACGCACGACAGGTGTTTGATCGTCTTGCCGGCACCTGGACCTACTGGGGCTGGAAGGGCGGTTACTTTTCGTCAGAAGAAGACGCTCGCGCCTTCTTCGATGAGCACCGCTACATGCTCGCGAGCCAGTACGGCGCGCCGAACTCGCCGCAGTGGTTCAACACCGGCCTGCACTGGGCCTACGGTATCGATGGCCCTGGCCAGGGCCACTCATACGTCGACTTCCGCACGGGCGAACTCACCCAATCTGCGTCGGCCTACGAACACCCACAGCCACACGCCTGCTTTATCCAGTCGGTCGAAGACGACCTCGTCAACGAAAACGGCATTATGGACTTGTGGGTCCGCGAGGCACGCCTGTTTAAGTATGGCTCCGGCACGGGCACGAACTTCTCAAGCCTGCGCGGCGCAAACGAGAAGCTTTCGGGCGGCGGGCGCTCATCGGGCCTGATGAGCTTCCTCAAAATCGGCGACCGGGCAGCCGGCGCAATCAAGTCCGGCGGCACGACGCGGCGCGCGGCCAAGATGGTCGTCGTCGATGTCGATCACCCGGACATCGAGGAATACATCTCGTGGAAGGTGAAAGAGGAGCAGAAGGTCGCCGCGCTCGTGACCGGCTCCAAGATTTGCCAGAAGCGCCTGAGCGCCATCATGAAGGCCTGCGTCAATTGCGAGGCCGACGGCGATGATTGCTATGAGCCGACGAAAAACCCGGCGCTCAAGCGCGCAATCAAAGACGCTCGCCGCGACCTCGTGCCGGACAACTACATCCGCCGCATCATCCAGTTCGCAAAGCAGGGCTTCACCGACATCCAGTTCGACACCTACGATACGGACTGGGATTCAGAAGCTTACCTGACGGTCTCTGGCCAAAACTCGAACAACTCCGTCCGCGTGGATGACGGCTTCCTCGACGCTGTCCAAGCCGATGGCGACTGGAAGCTGCACGCGCGTAATGAGGCTCGCGTCACCAAGACGATCAAGGCCCGCGATCTCTGGGATCAGATCGGCTATGCGGCATGGGCATCCGCCGACCCTGGCATTCAGTTCCACACGACGATCAACGACTGGCACACGTGCCCGGCTTCGGGCGAAATCCGCGCATCGAACCCGTGCTCGGAATACATGTTCCTCGACGACACGGCCTGCAATCTTGCGTCGTTGAACCTGATGCAGTTCCGCAAGGACGACGGCGGCTTTGACGTCGACGCGTTTGCGCATGCCTGCCGGCTCTGGACGGTGGTGCTCGAAGTCTCCGTGCTCATGGCGCAGTTCCCAAGCCGCCAGATTGCGCAGCTCTCGTACGAGTACCGCACGCTGGGGCTGGGTTTTGCCAACATCGGCGGCCTGCTGATGGCGAACGGCTTCTCCTACGACTCGGAAGAAGGCCGCGCACTCTGCGGCGCAATCTCGGCGCTGATGACCGGTACGGCATACGCGACGTCTGCCGAGATGGCCGGCGAGCAGGGTGCGTTCCCGGGCTATCAGCCGAACGCCGCGCACATGCTGCGCGTCATGCGCAACCACCGCAAGGCTGCGTACGGAGACGCTGAAGGCTACGAGAAGCTGAACGTCGCGCCTGTTCCGCTCGACCATGCCGCCTGCCCTGAGCCCGAGCTCATCTCGGCTGCAACGGCTGCCTGGGATCGGGCCCTCGAACTCGGCGAGGCCAATGGCTATCGCAACGCGCAGGCAACCGTGATCGCGCCAACCGGCACCATTGGCCTTGTGATGGATTGCGACACGACCGGCATCGAACCGGACTTCGCGCTTGTGAAATTCAAGAAGCTTGCGGGCGGCGGGTATTTCAAGATCATCAACCGCGCGGTGCCTCAGGCGCTTCGCACGCTCGGCTATGGCGAAGCCCAAATCGCCGAGATCGAGGCTTATGCCGTGGGCCACGGATCGTTGCGCCAGGCGCCAGCGATCAACCACTCGACGCTGACGACAAAAGGTTTCACGCCAGAGCTTCTCGAGACCATCGAAGGCGCGCTCGGCTCCGCCTTCGATATCAAGTTTGTCTTTAACAAGTGGACCGTCGGCGAAGCCTTCCTGACGGACACGCTTGGCGTCCCGGCCGACAAGCTCAACGATCCAACATTCGATCTTCTCGGCTACCTCGGCTTTACGAAAGACGACATTGAGGCTGCCAACACGCACGTCTGCGGGGCCATGACGCTTGAGGGCGCGCCGCACCTGAAGGACGAGCATCTGCCGGTCTTCGATTGCGCAAACCCCTGCGGGCGGACCGGCAAACGGTTCCTGTCCGTCGAGAGCCACATCCGCATGATGGCGGCAAGCCAGCCGTTTATCTCGGGCGCGATCTCGAAGACGATCAATATGCCGAACGATGCGACGGTGGAGGACTGCAAAGAGTCCTACATGCTGTCATGGCGGCTCGGCGTGAAGGCGAACGCGCTTTATCGCGATGGCTCAAAGCTGTCGCAGCCGCTGAACGCGCAGCTTCTCGGCGACGACGAAGAAGAGCAGGAAGCGGTCGCCGAGCAACTGACGGCAGACCAGCCGGCACAGGCCCGCGCCGCTGTCGCCGCCGAGCGCATCGTGGAACGCGTCATCGAGCGCATCCGCGAGCGCGAGAAGATGCCTGGCCGGCGTAAAGGCTATACGCAGAAAGCCATCGTCGGCGGCCACAAGGTCTACCTGACGACCGGCGAATATCAGGACGGCCGCATCGGCGAGATCTTCATCGACATGCACAAGGAGGGCGCCGCCTTCCGGTCGCTGATGAACAACTTCGCCATCGCAATCTCGCTCGGCCTGCAGTACGGCGTGCCGCTTGAAGAGTACGTTGACGCGTTCACGTTCACCCGCTTCGAGCCGCAGGGCCTCGTGCAGGGCAATGAGACGATCAAGAATGCGACCAGCGTCCTCGACTACATCTTCCGCGAGCTTGCCGTCTCTTATCTCGGCCGCAACGATCTTGCCCACGTCGACCCGGGCGAAATGTCGGCAACGGCCATAAGCAAAGGCCAGGACGACAAAGCAGACGTGCCGGCGCCGGAGCAGATGGTCGTCTCGCGCGGCTTCACACGTGGCAATGTCGTCGGTCTCGCAGCCGCCGCCCGGCCAAATGCGGTTGCAGGGCTGCAGGGTGACGTCGCAACCGCGTTCAAGGCTGTCGAGGCAGCAGACGGCGCAGCCGACACGACCGTGCAGGCGACCATGTCTGTGGCGCTCGCCACGACGGGCGCGGCAGCGCCGGTCGTCGAAGGTGCGCTCGCGCTCAAGGCAGAGCCGGTGATCGACCGCGTCGCCGAGGCCCGCATGCAGGGCTTCGAAGGCGAAGCCTGCGGCGAGTGCGGGAACTTCACGCTCGTGCGCAACGGCACCTGCCTCAAGTGCAACACCTGCGGCGGCACATCCGGCTGTAGCTGATCACACGCCCCCGCCCGGCCATCGGCCGGGCGGGGTCTTTCGTTCGTTGCGTCTGCGTCCCGCGCCCAACACCGAAGCCAGTCGGACCTGACGCCATGACCGCGACCGTTATTCGCCTCCACGAAGTACGCGCTGCGCGGCTTGGGTCTGGGTCGCGTCCGATGCCTGTTCAGACGGATGATGCCGCGCCCCCGGTCGATGCGCTTGATCTCTGCGAACTCGCAATGATCGTCCGCAACCGGTTTCAGCTTCCGGACGGCCTCAGCGACGACGCGCTGATTCGTAGTCTTGGCGAGATCCAGGCGGCGAGAGGCGCGCGCGAACGATGGGTCGCCGCCTTCGATTCGACGCTCGGTCTTTTTCTGTCGCTGCGCACGTCCGATTTCAATGGCGAGATGCAGGCCCTGCTCGCCCTCGTTCCCCAACCGCGTCACTGAGCCGCCATCCGAATCGCTTTAGCGTTGGCCGGCCAGAGTCCGGATGACCAGAGGACTAATCCTGCCGTGACTGCCGCCATGCCAGCCTGCGTCGTGCTGCTTGCAGAGCACCTCGATCGCGTCCTCGCGACGGGCGAAGACCTGCTCGGCAAAGCGTTCGATGCCCGCGCGACGTGTGCCGCCGGCATCCACGTGACCGATACGTTCCCGAGGCTCTCTGAATTCGTCGGCGACTTGCAAAGCCACGAGCTGGCACTTGCGATGCGGGTGATGACAGCACGCGAGAGGGCCGATGAACTTGGCGAGGCCGACGGCCGGTTTGACGCGATCATCAAGCTCTTCCAGTCCGGTACGCTGCCGATGGTTGATGCCCACGCAAAGCTCACCGCACCGCTTGGCGATGGCGTGCGCACGACCCGATGCGCGACGACGTATCTGAAGGAACGCGCGGTCATTGCGCGCCAGGATTCCGGCCCGTGCGGCTACAGCCTGCTTGAGGTCGGCGAGACATTCCTCGTGGCAGGTGCTGTCGAGCTCGGCGCCCTGCTCGACCTGGTTGCCGCGTTCCTCGACGCGATCGAGATCCACTACGAAGTCTTCCCCGAAAGCCACCGCCTACCGCTCGCCCGCGACCCGGCCCCGCTCCTGCTCAGCCACGAGCTCTAGAGGCTCTTTATGGTCCAACCTGCGCAGGCTTGGTTGGCACGCTTCTTTGCGCTGTTCGCGCGCTCGCAGGCTCGCGGCTCGAGCGACGTCCGCCAGGACACTCGCTGCGGCGCGCTGCGCTGGCTGTCGGCCAGCTCCGTGCGCCACGCTCTGTGCTTTTAGTCCAACCTGCGCAGGCTTGGTTGGCACGCGAGTCCGAACGCCACTCGCTGCGGCGCGCTGCGCTTGCCGTCGGCCAGCTCCGTGCGCCTCGCTCTGTTCTTTGTGGGCGGTACAGGTGGCTGGCGCGGTGGAGTGTGGCGGCGGGCCTCCCTCCTTCGCCTTCCTCGGGCTCGTCCCGAGGATCCATCTCACGTCTGGACGCGCTGGCGGCCGGCAGTGCGCAGCTAATCCAGCCAGCCGGCGGACTTGAGCTTTTGTTTCAGGGTGTCCGTGACGTCATCCAGGCGGTGCTCGTCGGTTGAGCGGAGGACGAGTTGCACCATCGGCTTGTTCTCGCGGAACGTCGGGTAGCTCCCCATCGAGATGTCGGGATGCGCGTTCTGGTGCTCGCCAAGCAACCCGGCGACGGTGCCTTCGGGATGGCGGAGATCAATCGCGCGCGAATGCATCTTCGCGCCCTTCGCGAGCCGCGGCGTCACGGCATCGAGCATCACTTGCATGATCTTCGGGACACCGGCCATCGTGATGACGTTGTCGAGCATGAAGCCCGGCGCGATGGAGACCGAATTCTCGATCAGGTCGGCGCCGTCGGGAATGCGCGCCATCCGCATGCGCGCATCTGTAACCTCGACGCCGCGCTCCTCGAAGTAGGGCCTGAGCAAAGCTTCAGCGCGCGGGTCGATGTCGATGCCGACGCCAAAGGCGGTTGCGACGCAATCAGCGGTGATGTCGTCGTGCGTCGGGCCGATGCCGCCGGTCGTGAAGACGTAGGTGAACTTGGCCCGCAGCGCGTTCAGCGCGCCGACGATCTCGTCAGGGTCATCCGGCACCACGCGCACCTCGCTGATGCGAATGCCGATCTCGGTGCAGTGCGCGGCGATGTAGCCGATGTTCTGATCCTTGGTGCGCCCCGACAGGATCTCATCACCGATGACCAGAATGGCCGCCGTGATCACGCGGTCGTCGCCGGGTCGCTCGTCTGTATTCGCCACGCCTGTTCGTCTCCCAACGTTCGCGCGGGCACTGGCACCCACACACCGCGCCAAGCTATACGCCTCTCACTTCAGGCAGGAAATGACCGCCATGCGATTTGCGACACCCCTCGTCTCCGGAAAACTCATCAAACGCTACAAGCGCTTTCTGGTCGATGTCGCGCTCGACAGCGGCGAGACGATCACCGGCTCATGCCCAAACACCGGCTCGATGATGGGGCTGACCGCGCCTGGCTCGCGCGTTTGGCTCTCAACGAATGACAGCCCGACGCGGAAGTATCGCCACACGCTTGAGTTGGTCGAGGTGGACGATGGCGGCGGGCCGGTGACCGTTGGGATCAACACCGGCCATCCGAACCGGCTGGTGACCGAGGCCATCACGGACAAGCGCATCGCAGCCCTCAAAGGCTACGCCGAGCTTCGCCGCGAGCAGAAGTACGGCGTCAACAGCCGCATCGACATCCTGCTCGACGACCCGAAGAAAGGGCGCTGCTACGTCGAGATCAAAAACGTGCATTTGCTGCGCAAGCCGGGCCTCGCCGAGTTTCCGGATAGCGTCACAAGTCGAGGCGCCAAGCACCTGGCAGAGCTGTCAGACATGGTCGCGGAGGGACACCGGGCGGTCATGTTCTTCCTGATCCAGCGAGCGGATGCAAAGTCGATCTCGCTCGCCCGCGACATCGACCCGTTCTACGGCGAAGCGTTTGACGCGGCGATTGCGGCGGGCGTCGAGCCGCTTGCCTATCGCTGTGATGTGACCGCAGACGGCATCTCGGTTGCCCGGAAAGTTCCGATCCGCGCTTGAGAACGGTTTGGCGTCGCGGGGCGTATACAGCTCGTCCTCAATCGGTCGTGATGAGGCTTTATGAGCATCAGCGGTGCTCATGAAGTACATTCACATGAAGCTCTTTGACGCGAGGAACCGCATGCCTATTTCACGCCGCCTGTTCGCCGGACTTGGCGTCTCAGCCGTCGCCGTTGCTGCAAGTGGCGGCTTTCGCAATGCCGATGCTGCCGCGAAGGGCAACTTCGAGGTCGTCAAATCCGCTGACGAGTGGCGGAAAATTTTGACGCCAAAGCAGTTCTACGTGCTCCGCGAGGAAGGCACCGAACGCGCCTTCACCAGTCCGCTCGACAAGAACTATGAGCCCGGCACCTATCACTGCGCCGGTTGCGGTCAGGCCGCGTATTCGAGCAAGCACAAATACGACAGCAAAACCGGCTGGCCGAGCTTTTGGCAGCCGGTTTCAAAGGCCGCGATCGGCACATCGACCGACTACTACCTGCTTTATCCGCGCACCGAGGTGCACTGCAGTCGCTGCGGCGGCCATCATGGCCATGTGTTTAAGGATGGGCCTGCGCCGACGGGGCTGCGGTACTGCATCAACGGCGTTGCACTCAGCTTCAAGCCGGCCGCCGCGCAGCAGAGCTAGTCGCTCATTCGCTTGATCGCCAACGAACCACGCCAATTGACGAGCCACTTATGACCATTCTGAAGACCCTGCGACTGGCCCTTGCTGCGTGCGCCACCGCCCCGATGATCGCTATGGCGCCCGCCAGTGTTGCCGCGGCAGAGACCAAGGTCGCGACGTTTGCCGCCGGCTGTTTTTGGTGCACCGAGGCGGACTTCGACAAGATTGAGGGCGTCGTGCGCACGACGTCGGGGTTCATCGGCGGCAAGACGAAAAACCCGACCTACAAGCAAGTCACGTCCGGCGGGACCGGGCACACGGAAGCCGTGCGAATTGAGTATGATCCGGCGAAGGTGAGCTATGAGCGCCTGCTCGGGCACTACTGGCGCAACGTCGACATGTTCGACCTCAGCGGCCAGTTCTGCGACCGCGGCGACACTTATCGACCTGCGATCTTCACCCACTCAGACGCACAGAAGAACGCCGCGTTAGCGAGCCGCAAACAGCTGAACGACAGCGGCCGCTGGCAGCAGGCGATCAAGGTCCCGATCCAGTCCGCGACGGAGTTCACGGCCGCGGAGGCCTACCATCAAAATTTCTATAAGAAGAACGTGTATCACTATCAGCGGTATCGGGTTGGTTGTGGCCGTGACGCGCGGCTGAACAGGATTTGGGGTTCAGATCGACGGTCGTGAGTGTGCGAAGCGGGAACTGATCCGGACACGCACCGTTAACGATAAAATCCTTGATCTGCGACATTTTTGCATGTGAATAAGGTTACGTGTGGTTAGCTGAACGTCGAAGGCCGGAGTGATCGCGATGGGTATCAAACGACTGGAAGCTGCGTCACATGCCGCGGGTTTTGCTTTTGCTTTCAACGACGAGACCGCACACGACGTCCAGCTCGTGACGCGTACTCAGAAGGCAGAGCGCCCCGTCCAGCCACGGAAGAGCGCGATCAGCTCCAGGACCTGGCTTCTGTCATTGACGCCATCGGTCACGACGTACTTCCGGCGCTCGACGGCGTAACGCCCGGGCCGCTTACTTGGCGAGCCAATCGAGCACCTTCGGGAAGCCGGTCGCGATCCAGAAGTGGCCCTGCCCTTCGAGCCTGACGAGCGCTGCGCGTGGCATATGCCGCGCGAGGCAGACGACCGCTGCTTCCGGCACACTTCCATCCTGATCACCGAACCAGACGCGGGCATCTGAACGCACCAGCCGCACACGCGCGACCTCCAACTCGCCGAAAAGCTTGAGATCAATCGCGGGACCTGCGGGGCCCGGCGCCATTCCGTGACGCATCATGCGCGCGAGGCCGACGACGATTTCATCGTTCTGCAGCAGCTTCCGATCAGCCGGTCCTGACCGTGCCATCGCAATGCTGATCCCTGATGCCGGCCGGGCAGCCAGAATGCGATCGAACGATGAAAAGACGGCGCGCACGGCCCAGGCCCTGCGCGGCAGGCGGAAAAAGCAGAACTGGTGGAACAGGCTGAGCCCCTCAGTCCGCGCGCCGTCGTCGGTTCTCAAGAGCCCGACGGGCGCGACGAGGGCGAGCTTGCGCACGCGCTCGGGCAAGGCTTCGGCGACCGCCACCGCGAACGGTCCGCCGCCCGAGATGCCAACCACATCAAGGCTTTGAAGGGAAAGCGCGTCGGCAAGCTCGCCAATGTCCTGGCCGAACCGCGCCAAAGTCTGCATGTCGGCCGATGGTGCGGCTGTGCCGGCGTATCCCCAACGATCAACCGCGACGAGCGAAATACCGCGCGCCGCCGCCGCCTCGGACGCCGGCGCATACTTCAGGCACGAACCTGGCGTGCCGTGCAGCGCAATCGCAACCCGACGCGCTTCCGCGATGGCCGAACCATAGACGCGATACGTCAGGGTCCGTCCGTCTGAGAGCACGTGTTGCGCGGAGGCGGACGGATTCTGCGCGGCTTGAGCGTTAGTCATCCGAACCCTGGTCACAGATCGGTAATTTGACCGGCGCCAACCTGTCGCAATACTTTCGTCTGACCGCGGCATTGCTTGGCGTCATCCAAAGCGCCCTGCCCTTGAAAAGGATCTGAACACGATGCGCTTCTTCCTATCGCTCATTGCTGCCGTCGGCCTCGCGACCGGCATCACCGCCGCCGCGACCGCCCAGAACCTCGACGTCATCAAGGAGCGGAAGGCGCAGTTCAAGCAGTACCTCGATTTCGTGAAGCCGGGCACAGCCATGGTCCGTGGCCAGGCCGCGTTCGACCTCGAGAAGGCCAAGGCGTTCTACGCCGGCATCGCAGAGAACTCGACGAAGTTCAAAGGCCTGTTCCCGGACGACTCGAAGACTGGCGGCAAGACTGAAGCGCTGCCGGTGATCTGGGAAAAGAAGGACGACTTCCTCGGCCGGTTTGATAAGCTTGCCTCCGACGCCAGCGCCGCCGTCGAAAGCACGACGGATGAGGCCAGCTTCAAAGGCAATTGGGGCAAGGTGCTCGGCAATTGCGGGGCCTGCCACAAGGTCTATCGCGTCGAGAAATAGCGCCAGCGCGAGCGTCATCCGATATGGCAGTTGCTGATCTTTCAGCCACGACAGAAAAGGTGCGTGTCTGGGATCTCCCGACGCGCATTTTTCATTGGACGCTTGTGGCCGCCGTCTTCACCGCATGGGCGACGTATGAGTATTCCGAGGCGCTCGGCGACCCGACCCTCACCTATCACCGCTACAATGGGTATCTCATCCTGATCCTCGTTACGTGGCGCATCCTCTGGGGCATCGCCGGATCTGAGACATCGCGGTTTGCGTCATTCGTGCGTTGGCCGGGAGCCGTGCTTGGCTATACCGCGCGGCTCTTCACCGGCCGCGACCGGCACTTTCTGGGCCACAACCCGCTTGGCGCCTATGGCGTGCTCGCGCTTCTAAGTGTGCTCGCCGTGCAAGGTGTGCTGGGCCTCATGAGCGAGGAGCACAACGCAGTCACCTGGGGCCCACTCTACTTCCTGACTGAGCCTGAAACGCGCAGCGAAATCACCGATTGGCACGGCACGCTGTTCTACTACGGCCTGCTCGTCGTGGTCGGCCTGCATGTTGCGGGCAACGCCTTCCACGTCGTCTTCAAACGCGAACCGCTTGTGCGCGCGATGGTGACCGGTGCCAAGCCTGCCACCGACTACGCAGATCACGGAACGGCAAAGCCGGCGCTGCGCTCGCCCGCGCTGGCGTTCGCCCTCCTTGCGGTCGCAGCCGGTCTCGTATTCGGGACGATCAAGTTGCTTGGCGGCAATCTCTTCTATTGATCACCTGGCACCGCGCCCGCGTCGCCAAGCCGCTGCATTTCTGCGCGCACGCGAATGTCGGCGAGGATGCGGTCAATGATCAGACAAGTCCGCGCGTGCAGTGCTGAGCCCACGCGATAGTCGGCGGGCGCGAAGAAATCGCAGCGGCCGGCTGCAAACAACGCCCGGCACTTTGCCTCGCTCGTATCGGGCGGATGCACCGCAATCGCATAGCCGCCGCTCTTCCGCGTCACCGCCATCGAAGGGACATCGGTGTCGCCATCGCCGAAGTAGACCATGTTCGCGAACGGCACCGGCCGCTTGGCTTCCGGCATGTGATCATTGATGGACTGGCCCAGGTCCTCGATCCCCTTGTTGATGCGGAACAGGAACTGCGTCTTGCCGGTGTCGGTGATGACCCGCTTCGGATACGGCAGATCGTAAGCGTCGAACCAATACTCGGATGCAAACACGTTGTGGAACCGGTCGTAGATCGCGGTGCCTTCGATGATCTCGGTGAGGCCCGATGAAATCAGATAGTGCCGCAGCTCGACGCCAACGCTGCCGCTTTGCTGCGCGACGTAATCGTTGATCGCGCCAAACCACTGCTGCACGCCAGCGAACAACTCGACTTCGCCGCCCTGCGCGACAAGCGCCTCGCGGTCGATCCGGACGTTGGCGTCCTTCGCCTTCTGATAGAGGAGGCGCATGTAGGTGATCATCGGATCAGCGCCCTGGGCGAGCGCGGTCTCGTTCGCCTCCTGCCAGAACGCTTTTGGGTCGGCCCCGATCGACGGCAGGAAGGCGTACTCCTGCATCGGCCGCGGCGACAGCGTGCCGTCAAAATCATAGACGAGCGCAATTGCCGCCGGCTCGCGCGCTTCGCTTGTCATGGCGCTACTCCTCACGTGTCTCCGCTCACCCGATCTGATTCGCGCGGCCGAATGGCGGCATGTAAAGCTCGGGCTATCAAATGTGCCGGCGCGGCCGCCCTGCTGCGCCGCACCGGCACCAGAAAAACACGGACGGAGGACGCCAATGACACTTCAGGACAAAACCATCGGCTTCATCGGGCTCGGTGCGATGGGTCGCGGCATGGCGCTTAACTGCGTGAAGACGGGGTTCAACCTGCTCGTCCACGATGTCCGGCCGGAGCCGGTTGCGGACTTGGTCGCCGCCGGCGCGCGCGAAGCGAAATCGCTGCAGGAGATTGCGGCGACCGCCGACGTCATCATTACCGTGCTCCCGACCGGGCACGAGGTGCGGGGCGTCATCATGGACGCTGGCGGCTTGCTCGATGACGCCCGCCCCGGCACGCTGATCGTGGACCTGTCGACGATCGACCCCGAGACAACCGACGCACTGCACGATGCCTGTCTTGCGAAAGACTGCCGCGCGATCGATGCGCCGATCGGGCGGCTTGCGTGGCATGCCGACCGCGGCGAGAGCCTGTTTATGGTGGGCGGGGCGCGCGACGACTTCGAGACGGTCCTGCCACTGCTCGAGGCGATGGGCACGACGATCCACTACTGCGGGCCGGGCGGCACGGGCACGCGCACCAAGCTCGTCAACAACTACCTTGCGATCATCCTCTGCCAGCTCAACGCGGAGGCCCTGACGCTGTCGCAGCGGTTCGGCCTCAACCTGGCAACGACGCTCGACGTCATTCACGGCACGACGGCGACCAACGGACAGCTCAAGGTCAACTGGCCAAACAAAGTGCTCGCCGGCGATACCGATCCGGGGTTCACCATCGATCTCGCCCACAAGGATCTGTCGCTGATCGTGCAGGCGGCAAACGCGTCGCGCGTGCCGGTCCCCGTCGCCGCGGCCGCACGCGAAGCCTTCTCGACGGCGCGGGCGCGTGGCTATGGTGGGCAGGACTTCTCGGCAATGGTCGATGTGCTTTGCGACCTCGCGCAGACCCAGCGCGCGCGGACCTCACCGTTAGACTAGATCAGGCCAGGCCGCCGATCCGATGAACTCTAGGCGACCAGTCGCTGCGGGTCGGCCTCGCGGGCGTTGTCGGCCCAAGCCTGCATCTTCTCGGCTGGCGGCAGTGGGCCGTCGCGCAGAATGCGCTGGCCGTCACGGGTTGTGCAGAAGCGCAGGATCGCCGCCTGCACCTCCTGGTCCGCCGCCGCGCAGATCGCGCGCGCCGACCGGTAGCCTGCCCCAACCAGCAGTTGTGAATGCGTCCCGCGCAGGAACGGGATGGTGATCACCAGCCGCGCCTGATCCTGCCAGTCCGTGATGGTCTCGGGCTTGATGTGGCGCGCGCCAACTGCGGCGGCGAGATCGTCAGCGTCGGCGGCGAGCAGGTCGTCAACGGTGGTGATGCCGGCAGCTTCCAGCCGGGCCGCCGTGCGCGGCCCGATGCTCGGCGCGTCCACGATCGGATCGCTGCACGACAGATAGAACCGTGGCGCGCGATCTTCGTCGCGGGGTGCTGCTCGCTCGCCTCGGTCCTGCCCCGTGCGCTCAAACATGCGAGCGATGGTCTCAGAGCGGCGCGAACGCGCGGTCCGGGCCGGGCGTTCGTTGCGCCAGCGGGCGTAGGTTCTTGTTCTGCGGCGCGACCGCGATTGCGAGCGGCGTGATGCCCGCAACGATCGCAGAAGGCGTCGGAATCGCCCGGATGACGAGCGGCTGCGGCTGGCGTTGCGCAAGCTGCGTGCACGTCGGCCTGATGCTGTTGATTTGGCGCCAGCCGACGCAGTCGTCTTGGTGGCGTCAGCCGACACAGTCGAATTGGAAGCGGCTTCAGTGTCCGCGTTGGCTCTTTCAACGGCGCTCTGTTGCCGCTCCCGCTGCGCCATAGCGATCGTCTCAAGCGCTGCCTGTTGGGTGCGGACGAGATCGTTGACGGTCCCCGTCAGCCGGATCATCTGCTCACGAAGGTCGACGATCTCCTCGTGGTGTACGCAGGCGAACGGGTCCGCCGCCGGCTCTACCCTCTCGACCGTTGGCCCAAAGGTATCTTGCTCGCCAAGCGTTGCTGGCGCCGTCTCGACTGCCGGCGGGGTGTCATCCCACTCCTGGACAGTCTCGTTGGTTGACGCGTCGCCAAACGCGATCTGTTGAAGAATCGAGAGCGCGTCGTCCGAACTTTCGATCCGAAGAAGCAGATCGACGAGACCGGACAGGCCCGCATCGCGCGACGACTGAGATTGAAGCGCCTCTATGATCACAGGCACCGTGAGTGCGCCTGTGACACGCGCGGCGCCCGTCTCCGCGATCGCCGCCAGCAACCCACGCCTTAAAGCGCGCGGCTGGACGCCGGCGTCCAGAAGCGCCGGTGCAGCGGTCATCGTGCGCGCGAGCGTCAGGATGAGAGCGGCGGGCGCCTCGGCATCGATATCGTGGCGTGCTGCGACGTCCGGGATGCGTTCGAGAATGTCGGCGACGTCTCCGTCAATAGCGGACACGGCGAGCGACGCGCTTGTTCGGATGTCCTCCGCCGAGCTTTCCGCCGATAGCGGTCGCGCTCGGCCCGAAGGCTCAGCGGGCTCTGGCGCGGACACGATCCGCTGGCCGCAGCATTTGCAGATCGCCATGAGCGCCCCCGCGCACAATTCCGTCAGCGTTCCCGCTACCTATGCGACTCGGAAGCGCCTGCGAACCGTGCCGTCCACAGCGGCCGATAGCTGCCTACTCGTCCGTGCAGGGCCAGCGCGACGGCCGCGGCAGGCCATCCGGCAGAAGCGTATTCCCGTTGCCGCACGTCTCGACGAGCTGCCCCGCGGTCAGATTGGTAACGCCGGTCATGTCGGCGTCTTCGAGGCGGGCGCGATAGAGATAGGCACCTTCGAAGTTCGCGCCGGTGAGCGTGGCGCCGGCGAACACGGCGCGGCTGAGGTTTGCGAATTGCGCCTGAAGGTCAGTCAGATTGGCGCCTGCGAAATTCGCGCGCGCCATCTGCGCCCCGTGCATGGTCGCGCCGGTCAGGTTTGCCGCTTCGAAGTCCGGCCGTGTCAGTTCAGCCTTGTTGAGCGACGCGCCCTGCAGGGTCGCCTTGCGAAAGTACGTCCGGACACCAAACGCCTTTTGCAGATCAGCGCCGGTGAGGTTGGCGGCAACGAGGATCGTGTTCGTGAGGTCGCTCTTTACGAACTGCCCCATGCTGAGGTTCGAGCCTTGCAGGTTGGTGCGCGACAGGTTTGCGCCATCAAAGCGCGCAGCCGTCAGGTTCATGTTGGTCAGGAACTTCGCAGACTTGCTGCATCCCGACCAGTTGACGCCCGGCCCAGGGCTGTTGCCGCAGGCAGCAATCGCAGTCGCGCTCGCCGCCACCGAAAAACAAAGTGCCAAAGCCAGGCTCGCCATGAACTGCCGCAGCATCGTCTTGCACCTCCTGTGACCGGAGAGCCTAGCAGGCCTGACCCGGCCAGCCCACGCAAGTGCCACCGCGCAACGTGACAAACGCGCGTGAGCGCATGCGATTACGAGGCAGGCGGCGCAGACGGCGGCCGCCAACGCCGGCGATCGACAAACGGCGCAAGCTGCACAATCAGCGTTGCTGCGAACATCATAACCGCGCCCGCCCAGGCGAGCGGCGTCAAACGTTCGCCAAGCAGAACAGCGGCGGCAAGTGCTGCAAACACCGTCTCCATCGAAACAAGGATCGCGGCATCCGAGCTTTGCGTGTGCTTCATGGCGACCGCCAAGAGCGCGAACGTGAGCGCGCTGGAGAGGAGCCCGACATAAAGGAGCTCCTGCCACGCGCCAGCTATTGCGGAGAGCGACACCGTCTCGAAGGCGAACGCGCCGGCGAGCCCCAGAACGCCTGTCACCGCAAACTGAATGCAGGTGAACATGATCGGCCGGCCGTGATGCGAAGAGGCTTCGATCACAAGCATGTGGCCTGCCCAGAAGAGCGCGGATACAGCGACAAGCACATCGCCGTATGAAAGCCCGCCGACGGTGCCGCCGCCCAGAAACCACGTCCCAACGAACGCAAGTCCCACGGCGAGCCAGACGTGGCGCACGGGTGCGCGGCGGAAGAAGACCCACACGAGCAACGGTGTGATGACGACGTAAAGGCCCGTCAAGAAGCCCGTGTTGGTGACCGTCGCCGTGACGAGCCCGATCTGCTGGAGCAGCGCGCCAAGGAAGAACATCACGCCGCCGAGGCTTGCAACGCGAACGAGGCCGCCGGGCAACAGCGGCGCACCACCGGGCCGCTCGCTGAGTGCGACAGGCAGCAGTGCAGCACAGGCAATGAACGACCGAAGCGCCACAAACAGATAGGGCCCCATATGGTCCATCGCCGTCTTCTGAAAGACAAAGGCGAGGCCCCATATTGCGGCGGTGCCGAGCAGGACGAGGTTGGCTGTGGTGCGGGTCATCCGCGCTGGTATCGCCCGCGCAGCGAATGTGCAATCAGCTTCGGGAACCGCGCCCCGCCGCGCCCGCTTGGACCTTTTGCAAACCGGTGTCCTTCGACCTGCTCTCATGGATCGCGCTTGCAACAGCCGTCGGCGTTGGCGCGTTCGTGCAAGCAGCCGTCGGTTTCGGCTTCGGCATTGTCGCGACGCCGGTGGCCCTCGGCGTAATCGGATCGGTTGAGGCGATCGCTGTCATGGTTGGCGTCCACCTCGTGCAGGCCGTGCTCGTCGTGCCGCGCGTTGCCCGCGATGCGCCCCGCCGCCTGCTTCTGACCTTGATGGCGGCGAGCCTTATCGGCATGCCGGCAGGCCTCATCGTGCTCGGACAGCTCGATCTGCCAACACTGCGTTTGGTTGTCGGCGTCAGTCTGCTTGCGTTTACAGCCTATCTGACGTGGCGCGAGTTCGCGTCCCGCTCAGCGCCGACGGTCGCGCGCGATGCTGCGATTGGCGCTGGCGGCCAGAGCCCGGCGCTGACCACGGTTGCAGCCTCAGCCGGAGCAATTGCCGGCGGGCTGACGGCGCTGCTCGTCATGCCGGGTCCGCCTGTTGCGATCCTCGGCGGGTGGCTGCGCATGAGCCCACAGACGTTCCGAGCGCTCATGTTGACGTTCATGAGCTTTTGCTATGTGGCGACCGCTGCCCTGTTCGCGGTCGTCGGCCGGGCAACGCATGACGTGATGCTCACAACCGCCATCCTCGCCCCGGTCGTCGCTGTCGCGACGCTGGCGGGCGGCGCGCTTTCCGGCCGTCTCGGCGATCAGCGCCACCGCGCAGCCATCCTTCTGATCTGTGCGCTTTCGGGCATATATGCGCTGGCAAGCGCGTTATAGTGATCGCAATCACCGCGCATGGCGCGCTGCTTAGGAGAGATCTATGTCGGACACACGCGTCGCACTCATCAGCGGTGGCAACCGTGGGATCGGGCTAGAGATTGGACGGCAACTGGCGCGGGCGGGCTATCTCGTGGCGCTCGGCGCGCGCGACGAGGCGGCCGGCGCTGCCGCGACCCGCGATCTTGCAAGCGAGGGCCTCGAGACCGCCGCGGTCCCGCTTGATGTCAGTTATGCCGACAGCGTGGACCAAAGCATCGCGCACGTCCGCGACCTGTTCGGACGTCTCGATGTGCTCGTCAACAACGCGGGCGTGCTGATGGACCGGCCGGCAGACGATGGCGCGACCAGCGTGGCCCGCATCCCGATCGACATGGTGTCCGCCACCTTCGCGACCAACACGATCGGTGCGCTGCGGCTGACGCAGGCGGCGCTGCCTCTGATGCAGGAGGGCGGCTTTGGGCGCATCGTGAACATGTCGTCCGGCCTCGGTCAGCTCTCGGACATGGGCGCCGGCATGGTCGCCTATCGCATGTCCAAAGCGGCGCTGAACGCGATGACGCGGACGCTGGCGGCGGAACTCGGGCCCGAACCGATCAAGGTCAACGCCATGGCACCCGGCTGGGTGCGCACCGATATGGGTGGTCCGACGGCAACGCGGTCCGTTGAGGAAGGCGCTGATACCGCGGTTTGGCTGGCGCAGTTGCCGGACGACGGCCCGACCGGCGGGTTCTTCATGGACCGCGAAGAGATCGATTGGTGATTAGCGGCGCGGACGGGCGCGGCCCGGCTTGCAGCCGCCGCCTCAGACGCCGCGGACGATATTGCCGACCATAAGTGTGAGGTAGGCCGTGATCGCGAGCCAGTATTCCTGATGCGCGAGATACCGTGGCAATCCGAAGTAGCCGAGCTTGGTCGAGATCGCGAGCAGCGCGAGCACCACGGAAATCAGGAAGATCAAAAGGGACGGCGGATTAAGACGCATAACCTCAGACGCAGACTGCCGATCGACGGACGGCAAGAGAGTTCGTGCGCTGCGGTGATCACCCGTCGGCAGCCGGCCGCAGCTTTAAAGTGCGCGCGCGCCGGTCTGAAGCGAAGCCGACTTCGGATTTTCACCCCGCGCGCCATCGCCCTCTACGATAAAGCGCAGCGGCTTGTCATCGGGATGTTCAAGATCCACGGCTGTCACCACCGTGATTGAGGTGGTTTGGCCACGCCCTGAGAGGTCCGGGCCGTGATCAAGCCGCGCGCGCCGAATGTCGACCACCTTAAAGATCCGCTTCAACCCGATAGCGCCACCAACCGTGATCCGGTCGCCAACTTCAAACCGGCGCTGGCGCCGGTCTGACGGCAGCTCCGCGCGGGCGCTCAGGTGCAGGTGTTTCGGGTTAAGCGCGAGAGATGAGGCCGCTTCATCAAGCAACGGCGATGCCATGATCTTGGTGGCGGCCCGCTCCGCGACAGCGTCGGGTCCGGCCACAAGCTGCGCCACTCCAAACCCCGCTGCACCTGCGAACAGAAAGCAGAACGCGAGAACGGCGTGGCGTGCGTGCATGGCGGCATTCCTCGTGGCTGTCTCACCTTAACGACTAAAAGATAGTGCCGGATCGCGGCAGCATCGAGCCCTGCGGCTACACAATCCTGAAAGCATCGGAAACACTTAGCCAGAACGCTGAAATTACAGCGAATTTCACTAGAACCCGCCAGGCGCGGCATATGCCCCGACCAATGCCGTCGGGCGATCAAGCGTGGAGGCCGCGCCGAATCAGCGTGCGGAGTGACGCCGCCGCAGTTGCCGGACGACGGCCAGCCCGGCCGCGATTGCTGCAGCGAACAACAACGCAAGCGACGTGACCAGCGTATCCGCGACCCACGTTTGCGCACCTGCGAGCGAAGCTGGCAGCGGACCAACGGCCTGGCCAAGTGCTTGGCGCGGGATGTCGAGCAGTACCGCGATACTGCTATCGGGAAGGAGCAGGCCGAGCACCGGCAGCGGCACCGGCTCCTCAGCGCCAAAGCTCAGAATGATCGCAAAAAAGATCGTGGCCGCAACCGCGATAAGAAAGTCGCGCGCCACCCAGCGCACGTTTGGCGTAACGCCCCGTACCATCGTCATCCGTCCCGCACTCCGCGTACTTGATCCCTCTACGCACTCGACTGCGCACACCGGACCCAAGCGGCAGAATGTGACGAGACAGCTTGCCAAACGTGGCAGTGGTTCTGCGATTGTGTGTTGTGTCGCCGGCGCCACTCTGCTCGAGAGCTGGAAAACGCGCTGCAGGCGGGCGCGCGGCTTCAAACTTCGTGATACCAAGGCGCGTTTGCCCGCGGAGAGCTTTGCCTCATGACGATGCCGCAGATCATTCTGTTTGCGCTGCTTGCCGGTGTGTTCGGCCTGCTGATCTGGGGGCGCATCCGCTACGACATCGTTGCCTTCGGCGCGTTGATCATCGCAGTCGTCCTCGGTGTCGTCCCGCAGGACGACGCCTTCAGCGGCTTCGGTCATCCGGCGACAATCATTATCGCACTTGTGCTCGTCGTCTCGCGCGGGCTTTCCAACTCCGGCGCCGTTGACCTCATCGCGCGCTACTTCATCGACACCGGACGATCGGTGTCGGCGCATATCTCGATCATGGCCGGCGTCGGCGCCGCGATGTCGGCGCTGATGAACAACGTTGGCGCGCTGGCGCTCTTGATGCCGGTGGACCTCAAGGCTGCCGCAAGCGCCAAGCGTTCGCCTGCGATCACGCTGATGCCGCTCTCGTTCGCCACAATCCTCGGCGGGCTCATCACACTCATCGGCACGCCGCCAAACATCATCATATCGAGCTACCGCCAGGAGACGTTCGGCACGCCGTTCCGCATGTTTGATTTTGCACCGGTCGGTCTTGCCTGCGCCGTCGTCGGCGTCGCCTTTGTTGCGATCATCGGCTGGCGGCTGTTGCCGAAGTCGACGCTGGAGCGCGAGGCGAGCAAGGAGCTGATCGAGCTCGGCCACTATCTCGTGGAGTTGCGGGTCGGCGCGGAATCGAAGGCGGTCGGGCAGACGTTGCGGGCGCTGGATGAACAGTGCGATGCAAAAGACATCGCGATCGTGGCCGTCCTGCGCGGCGGCTCGCGCCTGCCGAGTTACGCACGATGGCTGAAGCTTCAGGACGGCGATGTTCTGCTTGTCGAAACCGATGCGAAATCCCTGGATGGTTTCGTCAATGAGCTTGGCCTCTCCTACGAGCAGGACGAGGAAAGCCGGCGCGTGCCCGTGGCGGATGCCAAACCTGAAGACGAGGATGCGAGGAAGCGTGGCGAGCTGACCCTGGCAGAGGTCGTCGTCAGGCCCGGCGCGATGGCCGAAGACCGAACCGCACAGGCGCTCCGCCTCCATGATCAGATGGGGGTCTGGCTCGTCGGCATCTCGCGCGAGGGCCGAAAGATTACGTCCCGCGTCCGCCACACGCGCCTGCGCGCCGGCGACATCCTTCTGATGATGGGCCCGATTGACCGCCTCTCCGAGGCAAGCGAATTCCTCGGCGGGCTGCCGTTGGCGCAGCGCGGGCTGCAGGTCACCAACCGCACGAAGGCGTTGCTTGCCGCCAGCATCTTCGCCGCCGCCATCCTGCTTGCGAGCTTCGGGTTGCTGTACCTGCCGATCGCCCTCGGCGCGGTCGTCACGGCTTACGTGCTTCTCAACATCGTCCCGCTCCGGACAATGTATGACGCGATCGAGTGGCCCGTCGTCGTCCTCATCGGATCTTTGCTGCCGATCGGCGCCGCGCTTGAAGCGTCCGGCGGCACGCAACTCCTCGCGCAAGGCATTGTCGATGTCGCAACGGGCGCCCCGCCGTGGGTGGTGCTCACCATCATCATGGTCGTGACGATGACGCTGTCTGACGTGCTCAACAACACCGCCACCGCGGTCATCGCTGCACCGGTCGCCGTGGGCGTTGCCAATGCCCTCAACGTCAATCCGGATCCGTTTTTGATGGCCGTCGCCGTGGCCGCCTCTTGCGCGTTCCTGACCCCGATCGGGCACAAGAACAATACGCTGATCATGGGCCCCGGCGGCTACCGTTTCGGCGATTACTGGCGCATGGGCCTACCGCTCGAGATCGTCGTCATCGCCGTCGCGATCCCGGTCATACTGGTCGTCTGGCCGCTTTAGGGTTTGTCGGAAACCCCGATCGACCTGCTTGCCGCGGGGCCCGCACCGCCATAGTGTCCGGCCGTTTCAAGACACCCGTCAGCAGGAGCCACCGATGGCCTTCATCTCCGACGCGCTCGGCCGCATCAAACCGTCAGCGACCATCTCGCTTACGCAGAAAGCGCGCGACCTGAAGGCAACCGGCCGTGATGTCATTTCGCTCTCCGTCGGCGAGCCGGACTTCGATACGCCCGAGAACATTAAGGAAGCCGCGATCAAGGCGATCCGCGACGGGCAGACGAAGTATCCGCCGGTTCCGGGGATCGTGCCGCTGCGCGAGGCGATCGCGAAAAAGTTCAAGCGCGAAAACAACCTCGATTACGAACCAACGCAGACGATTGTCGGCTCCGGCGGCAAGCATGTGATCTTCAACGCGCTCATGGCGACCGTGAACCCCGGCGACGAGGTCATCTGCATCGCGCCCTATTGGGTGAGCTATCCGGAGATGGTCGCACTCGTCGACGGCAAGCCGATGATCGTCCAGACGCATGAGGAACACGCCTTCAAGCTGCAGCCCGAGGACCTTGAAGCCGCAATCACGCCGAAGACCAAGTGGGTCATCCTGAACTCGCCGTCGAACCCGTCGGGCGCTGCCTACACGCACGATGAGATGAAGGCCGTCACGGACGTCCTCAAACGGCACGAGCACGTTTGGGTGCTGACCGACGACATGTATGAGCATTTGACGTACGGCGACTTCAAGTTCGTGACGCCGGCGGAAGTCGAGCCCGCGCTCTATGATCGAACGCTTACAATGAATGGTGTCTCCAAGGCCTACGCAATGACCGGCTGGCGGATCGGCTATGCGGCCGGCCCGCAGCATCTGATCAAGGCGATGGATAACCTGCAGGGCCAGCAAACATCGGGGGCATGCTCGATTGCGCAATGGGCCGCCGTCGAAGCGCTCGACGGGCCGCAGGACCACCTCGACACATTCCGCAAGGCGTTCGAGGAGCGGCGCGATCTCGTCGTCTCGATGCTCAATCAGGCCAACGGCATGTCATGCCTGACGCCGGAGGGCGCGTTCTACGTCTATCCGTCGTGCAAGGACCTGATCGGCAAGTCGACGCCCAAGGGCCAGAAGATCGAGACAGACGAAGATTTCGTGATGGGCCTGCTCGAGGCTGAAGGCGTCGCAACCGTGTTTGGGTCCGCCTTTGGGACCGGCCCGAACCTTCGCGTCTCTTACGCCACCTCCAACGCAGCCCTCGAAGATGCCTGCACGCGCATCCAGCGCTTCTGCGGCAGCCTGAGCTAGACCGGTCCCGCTTCTTCGCGCGGGCCCGGCGTCGCTACTGTGACGAGACGGCGCTGATGTCGACCAGTTCAGCATCGGCGCTGTTGGCGACCCAATCGAGCAGTCGGGCAAGCGCGAGATGGGCGTCCATGTCGTGCACAAGGTGGTGGGTTAGGATGCCGACTGCGGGCGCGCGTTCGGCATAGCGTTGGACGGCGGCGCCGAGTTCAGACAGCACAACGTCTACCGGCTTGCCGATGCGGCCGCCGCGCCAATCCATCAGGTCGACGTGCGTGTTGGCGCGCGCAACGCTGGCGGCTCCGTCGGAGGCATGCGCATCGGCGTAGGCAGAAACGGTGTCAAAGCCTGCACTTGCTACGGTTGGCATCCAAGCCCCATCGATCCGGTTCCAGGGCGGCACGAACATGCCCGTCGCCTGCGCACCAAACGTCTCGGCGATGATGCGGCGGCCCTGGCCGAGTTCGCTGGCGACTTCGGCTCGATCGCGGCCAACGGGATACTCTGACTTCTTTGCGTCGGCGGCTGCATGATTGGCATGCCGCCAACCGTGCGTTGCGACGCGGATTGCAGCATGCCGCGCGACGGCCGGCTGAAGCGTGGGCAAAAGTGCGCCCGGGATTACGGCCAGGACAGCCGGGGCGCGATACTCGCTGAGCTGGCCAAGGAAGACGCGGAGTTCAGCCGTCTCGGCAACCGCGTCATCGTCGCGGATCCAAAGTTTTACTGGCGCGCCACGTGCGTCGGCGACGGTTGCGACTTCCCGCTTCAGGTCATCAAGTGCCGTCATGGCTCGCCGATCTCGCTCTTGCGCGCGTGAGTGCAGACGTCAACGTTTGGGCCGCCTGTGCCAAGCCGCGTTCTTCGGACACGAAGGCCGCCGCACCGGCACCGAGGCGCGCGCGCGTGCCGCCGTCTTCAATCATGCGCCGGATGGCACCTGCGTAGGCCTCAGGCGAAACTGATGCTGCGAGCAGCCCGGTTCGATCGTGCACAACGACATTCGAGACGCCAGCCGTATCGATCGCAACAACGGGCACGCCCAGCGCCTGGGCTTCCAAATAGACCATCCCGAACGCCTCGCCGATGCCGGGCCAGACGAAGGCGTCGGCATTTGCGATCATGCGCGCGACGTCGCCTCGGTCCCGCGCGCCATGGAACGCGACGCGATCGCCAAGTGTCGCGAACGCCTTCTCGACATCGGATCGCGCATCGCCATCACCAACGACATCCAGCGTCCAATCCTGATCCCTCACCTCATGCAGAGCGGCGGCGAGCAACCGATAGCTCTCGACCTTGGCCCCGCCGCGCATCATCGCGACGGTGACGAGGCGAACCGGGCCCGGGCTCTGAGCGGTCCGTCGCAGCGCCGGCCAGTCGTCCAAATCTAGAAACGGCGGCAGCGGGACAATCTCCGTTCGAGGCCCGGTGACCGGGCGAATGCCGGGCGTATCAACTGCATTCATGGCGAACACGACCGCTGCCTGCTCCAGCGCCGCGCCGACATGCGCCTGTGCACGCCGCCATGCCGTCGCATCGCGCTTGCCCGCGTAGGACGCTTCAGCGACGGCGTAAGGCACGCCGCACGTGCGCGCGACTTCCGGCCCGATCAGATCCGGCGCCTTATAATAAAGATGATAGGTGAACCAGACATCCGGCCGCCATTCCGCCTCTGGCCGGCACCAGGCCGCCGCCAGCCGTGAGGCTTCCGCCGCAGCCAGTGCCGCTGAGCGATCGAGGGCCTCGGGCGCCGCCAGAAACATCCTCAGATCGCTCGCGAGTTGCACGTCGCAACCGGCACGGCGAAGCGCCTTCATCAGCAGCCGCGCGACGGTCCGGTCGCCGGAGGGGACGGGATGGTCCGGAGGCTTCATCGGGGCATAGAACGCAATCCGCATGCGCACCCTCTCCGCGCAGACTTAAACCAATTTTGACGCACCGGACGGCTGTGACGTGTTAGTTTACACGATCATAGACACGCCACGCCGGCTTGCGGCGCGCCAACGGGAAGGCTGCGTTGGAACCGAACCTGTTCCGATACATCTGGCAACATAGCCGATCCGAGCAGCTTCGCGTTCTGCTCATGATCCTGGCGTCGTTGCCGTTCTACTGGATGTCGCTCGATATCCCGAAGCGGATCGTGAACGATGCGCTGCAGGGCCGCGCGTTTCAGGACGGCAACACCGAGGCGACGCTGTTCTCGTTCTCGCTACCGCTTCCCGATAGTCTCGGTGGCAGCCTGCAATTGCTCGACGGGTTCTCGTTCGACCAGCTCGGCTATCTGCTCGCGCTGAGCTTCCTGTTTCTGTTCTTCGTTATCTGCAACGGCGCGTTCAAGTATTACATCAACATCCGGAAGGGCATTCTGTCGGAGCGCATGCTGCGGCGGATGCGGTTTGAGCTGTTCGCGCGGCTGATGCGCTTCCGCCCGGAGCAGATCCGCGCGGTCAAGCCCGCTGAGGCGGCCTCGATGATCAAGGACGAGGTGGAGCCCGTTGGCGGTTTCATCGGCGACGCGTTTATCCAACCCGCGTTTCTTGGACTGCAGGCGTTGACGGCTCTGCTGTTCATTTTGGTCCAGAGCGTCTGGCTCGGCGGCGTCGCACTCGCGATCGTCCTCGTACAGGCTTTTTTGATCCCGTACCTGCGCCGCGAGCAACTCCGCCTTGGGCGGTTGCGCCAGATCGCGTCGCGGCGTCTCGCCGGCCGGATCGGCGAGATGGTCGATACCGCGCCGATGATCCATGGCCACGGGCTCAAAGGGCGGACCGAAGCAGAGATCGGCAATCGCCTTGGCGGGCTGTTTGACATCCGCGCCGCGCTCTACAAGCGCAAATTCGCGGTCAAGTATCTGAACAACCTGCTGGCGCAGATCACGCCGTTCTTTTTCTACGCGATTGGCGGATACTTCGCCCTGCGCGGGACGCTCGACATCGGCCAGCTTGTCGCCGTCATCGCCGCCTACCGGGATCTGCCGCCGCCGGTTAAAGAGCTGATCGACTGGGACCAGCGCCGCGCTGATGTCGGCATCAAGTACGAGCAGGTCATCACGCAGTTCGCCGGCAAAGCCCTCATGCCGGACGATGCACGCGGCGAGCATGTCACCATTCCCGCTGACGCGCCGATCAACGTGCGCGGCCTGACCGTCAACGACCAGCGCGGGACGCCACTCCTTCAAGGCGCGACGCTGACGTTGCCGCGTCCGGCCCATATCGCGATCGTTGGAAGCAGTTCATCTGGCCGCGACTACCTCGTCCGCGCCATTGGCCGCCAGATCACCGAGTACGAAGGCCGCGTGGAAATCGGCGGACATCCGGTCGCGCAGCTCCCCGACCGGGCGGCGGCGAAAGTCATGTCGTATGCGCCGCCGGATCCAATCCTGTTTGCGGGCTCCGTGCGCGACAACATCGAAATTTCGCTTCGGACGCGCGCGCCATCCGAGGACGGCGACGCTGACGAACGCCGGCTCCGCGAGGCGCAGCTCAGCGGCAACCCACTGGTGACTGACGACGGCGATTGGATCGACTACGAAGCCGCCGGCGTCGCGTCGCAAGACGAGCTGGAGGCCCGGCTCATTGATGTGTTGTCGAGTGTCGGGTTGACGGACGCGCTTTACAGCTACGGATTGCAGGGCCGGCTTCCGGCTGACGCAGACCCGGAGCTGCTCGAACGCGTGCTTGCAGCCCGCGGCCAGATTCGCACCGCGCTCGATGAGCAAGGCCTCAGCCAACTGGTCTCGCCGTTCGACTTCACGCAGTTCAACGACCAGATGACGCTGCGCGAGAACCTGCTGTTCGGCGTCTTGCGCGATAACCCGGAAGACCCGGGCTGGCCCGCGTTCTTTGATTTCTATACGTCCGTCGTCCACGCGGAATCGCTCTACCTGCCGGTCATCGAAATCGGGCTGCGGATTGCCGAGAACTCGGTTGAAGTCTTCTCGGACCTGCCAGCCGGGCACCCGATCTTCGATCGGTTCTCGATGGTGAAGTCGGACGAACTCGAAGACTACAAGGATCTGATCCGAAACGCCCGGGCGAAGGACGGCATCGAGAACATGTCGACGGAATCCGTGCGCCGCCTGATCAGGCTTGCCACGGAATACGTCGAGCCCCGGCACCGGCTTGGCCTCGTCACCGAAGAATTCAAAGAGCGGACGCTGCGCGCCCGCTTCAGCATTCGCCGCCACCTTCCCGATGTTTGCCGCGACCAGATCGAGTTCTACGACGAAGACAAAGTCACGATGACGGCTGCGATCCGCGACAACCTCCTGTTCGGGCGGACAGCGCAGGGTGTTGCGAATGCGGAGCAACGCGTCTCTGACTTCCTGCGCAAAACGCTGCCGAAGCTCGAACTTGATGATCTCATCTACTCGCTCGGCCTCGACTACGATGTCGGGCCCGGCGGCCGCGCCCTTTTCGCAGAACAGCGCGCCGCGATCACGCTCGCGCGCAGCCTCGTGCGCCAGCCCAACATCCTGATCATGGAAGATGCGCTCAAAGCCTTCGGACGAGACGATGCCGGCGGAATTCTTCAGCGCACGCGCCAACGCTTCGAAGGCCGCACGCTGATTACAACCCTTGATCCATCGGAAGATGCCACCGATTTCGATATGGTGGTGACTTTCGAGGGCGCCCGCGCCATGGTTTCAAAAGAGATGAGCGCGGAGAAACCGGGCTTGGACGACCGGGACGAGGACGCCGACCACGATGATGCGGCCCCGCCCCGGCAAGATGCCGAAGCTGACGAAACCGACTTGATGCCGCAAGCGGCGCTCGATAGGGAGACTCGTTGATGAGCCTCGTTCGTGAATGCGAAATGCTTGAGTGCATTCCGTTGTTCAACAACGTCGACCTTTCCAAACGGAAGCTCGTCGCGATGTCGAGTGACCGGATGACATTTGGTCCGGGCGAGATCGTCGTGCGTGAAGGCGACCCTTCGGATGCGGTCTACGTCATGCTTGCCGGCGCCGTGCGCGTCGTCAAACAGGACGACAATCGCGCGCTTGAACTGGCGCAGCTTCGCGGTGGTGCTGTCTTCGGCGAAACCGGCGTTGTGTGCGGCCGCAAACGCTCAGCAACGATCATGGCCATCGAAGAGACGGAGATGCTGCGGATCGATGCGCGCGTGTTCATGGAGCTTCTAGAACAGGTTCCGCAGTTTGCGCTCGCGCTGACGCGTGAGCTTGCCGACCGGGTGGAGACGGTCAACAAGCGCCTCCTCGACCAATCCGCCGCCTGATTTCGGCACCGGACAGACGACAGAACAAGAGCGAGCTTCCAGAGTGGCGACAACCAGCACAAGTCCCACGTCCGGCGAAGCTACGCGCTCCGTCGCCCCGCAAACCTTCAGCGAAAAGCTCTACGGATGGGAGCGCTCGCTCCGGCTTTGGTCCGGACTGGTGCTGTTTGTCTTCGTCCTCAGCCATTTTGTAAACCACGCCGTCGGCATCTTCGGTGTCGACGCGATGGAGGCGCTGCAGCCCTACCGCGTTTACGTCTGGCGGAGCTGGCCTGGCACGATCCTGCTCTACGGCGCAGCGATCGTTCACGTGCTCTTCGTTCTCAAGCGGATCGTCAGCCGCCGAACCTGGCGCATGCCATTTCAGGAAGCGCTGCAGATCGCGCTTGGCTTGGTGATTCCGGTCCTGCTCTACAAGCATGTGATCGGGACGCGCTATCTCGCGTCAACGGCGGGTATTGATGACCGGTACGCCGCCGCACTTGTCCAGCTTTATCCTGGCAACGCGATTGATCAGACCATCCTGCTGTTGATCGTCTGGATCCACGGCGTCATCGGCATTCATTACACGTTGCGGTCGCGGAGCTGGTTTCCGCGATGGCGGGAGCTGCTGGTGGTCATCTCGGTGCTGGTGCCCGTCCTGGCACTTGCAGGATTTGTCGCCGGCGGGCGCGAAGCGCTGGAGTTGGACATTGCCGGCGCTAGTTGGACCGACGCCCAACGGGAAGCCTTTATCGAGGCTGCCCGCATCGTGAACCTCTCGCTCCTGGGCGCAGCCGGCTTGATCGTCGCCGCGATCGTCGGGCTTTGGCTGAAGCGGCGGATCGGCCAACGCGTTCCGATCCGCTACGTCGGCCACGGCGTCGTCGACCTGCCGCGCGGCTCAACCCTCCTTGAGGGCAGCCGCAACGGCGGCATTCCCCACCCGTCACTGTGCGGCGGGCGCGGGCGCTGCTCGACCTGCCGTGTGCTCGTGACGGAAGGTATCGACACGCTCGGCGAGCCGGCCTCCGTCGAGGCCTCCATGCTGAAGCGGATCGCAGCCCCCTCGCGCGTCCGTCTGGCCTGCCAGATCCACCCGAAAAAACCGCTCAGCGTGCAGGTCCTGCTACCCATCAGCGCGCGCGAAGGCAACGTCGACTGGGGCGAAGAAGCCTATCAGTGGGGAACGGAAGTTACCGCGACCGTGCTCTTCGTCGACCTGCGCGCTTTCGCGAAACTTTCGCAGACGCAGCTGCCCTATGACCTAATCGTCCTGCTCAACCGCTACCTCTCGGAGATGCGCCAGGCGTGCGAGGCGCACAATGGCCGCGTCACGAACGTCGTGAGCGATGGGCTGACGGCAGTCTTTGGGCTCGATGGCGGGCGCCGGCAAGGGTCCAGCCACGCCATCGGCGCCGCGCGCGCGATGCTGAAAGCCGTCGAAGCGCTGAACGAGGAGATGCAGGCAGCGCTTTCGATGCCGCTGCGGATCGGCATCGGCATCCACACCGGGCCTCTGGTGATGGCGCGTGTTGGCGATGAAGTCCGGGGCTTTTCGGTCACCGCGCTCGGCGAAAGCGTGACGATTGCGGGGCGGCTGGAGCAGGCAACGAAGGACGCGCTCAGCGATTGCCTGATATCGCAGGAAGCCTTGAAGGCGACCGGCCGACAGATCATGGGCTCGTCACGGCGCGAGCTGATCATCCCGGGCCGTGAAGCGCCAGTGCTCGCGTACGCGCTGCGGTCGAGCACGGATACGGAAGAGACAGAGGCGGTCGAAGAGCCCGCCTGAACCGGCTATCGCCCTTCCCGCCACCAGGCGAGCGTCATCAGAAACAGAAGCGCTGCCAGCGCCGCGAGCCCGGTGAACATCGGCGTCAGCGTGACACCGCGTGTCACAAACGCCTGCTGATCCTTCAGCGCCATCCAACTGCGGCCTGCATACTGCGTCGCGCCCGTAAGCAGCGTCACGCGCGGCAGCGACGGCGAAGCTGTTTGAGACGCGGCTTCGCTGCGGGTCCAGTAAACGCCGGCGGCTGTCTCTTCGACCAGGGGCCGGAGTTTGAGGTCCGTCGCAGTCACTTCCGACATCTCGCGCGGGTCGGGCACGCCCGCATGGGCAACAGCCGTCAGCTTGCCGGTCTCTGCCGTACTTTCGAACTTGTAGAGGCCCGGCTCACCGACATCGATTTGTGCGCGCCAAACGCCGTCGCGCACCTTGTCGAGTTCAACCGATCGCGGATCGCCGCTTGGTGGGAAGATTTCGACCGCGTTGACGCGATCTTCCATCGACGTGCGCTCGATTGTGAGCTTCAGCCCGTTTGCTTCCGCAGTCAGGCGCTCTTCCTCGAGGTCGGGTTCCTTCATCAGCCAGTGCGACAGGCGCCGCAGAAGGTCGGTGTGCGGCCCGCCGCCATCAAAGCCGCGCGCCCAAAGCCACGCGTGATCCGACGTCAGCAGCGCGACGCGACCCTTGCCTTTGCGATCCAGCACGAGCAGCGGCCGGTCATTGACGCCGCTCATCACGGTGCGCCCGCGCTCAGGCAGCACATCGACCTGCCGGAACCATTGGCCCCAGCTTGGGTCGCTTTGCAGGGAGCGGTTGCTGCCTGTGAGGCCGCGCGTCACCGGGTGGCGGAGCCCCTCATCGGTCAGCTTGGGCCGGAAGGCTTGTTCGAGCACCTGCCCCGTTGGCATGGCGGGCAGCGCTGTGAAGAGCGGCGTGCGCACAACCGACTGCGGCCCGGCATAATCATCGCCCGCCGCGACCAGAACCGCGCCGCCGTCACGCTCAACGTAGCGCGCGATGTTGTCGTAGTAGAGCAGTTGCAGGATGCCGCGATGCTGATAGCGGTCGAAGATGATCAGGTCGAATTCCTTGATCTTGACCGAAAACAACTCGCGCGTCGGGAAGGCGATCAACGAGAGCTGATCGATGGGCGTCCCGTCCTGCTTCTGCGGTGGCCGCAGAATCGTAAAGTGCACGAGGTCGACCGCCGCGTCAGACTTCAGTAGATTGCGCCATGTCCGTTCGCCGGCGTGCGGTTCGCCTGAGACGAGCAGCACGCGCAGGTTTTCGCGGACGCCATCGGCGACGATCACCGCGCGGTTGTTGGCGGTCGTCAGTTCGCCGTCGGTCGCGGCAAGCTCGATCTCGACGATGTTCTTGCCAGAATGCGGGAAGGCCATCGGCACGATCAGCTTTTCACCGATGCGCGCCTGGAGTTGTTCGTCGGCCTGGCCCTCGCGGCGGACGCGGAGACTGACGGTCGGTGCTGCGCTCGCCGGCACTGCACCTGTCTCGCGAACGGCGATCTCGATATCGCGCGACTGCCCGACGATGCCATAGCGCGGTGCGGTCAGGACTTCGATCCGGCGATCGAACTCCTTGGGCTTGCCGGTCAGCAGGACGTGCACGGGCGCGTTAAACCCAAGCGCCGCTGCGGTCTTCGGGATGTCGTGGACTTGCCCGTCGGTTACAAACACGACGCCGGCGAGACGGTCGGGCGCCACGTCCGTGAGCGCGGCGTTGAGATCGGCAAACAGATTTGTGCCCGAACGCTGACGGCCATCCGGCTTCGCGCCCGTGACCCACTTCACCTCAAGCTTGTCGATGCCGCCAAGGCGGGCTTCGAGACCTTTGCGGATCTCGGCGGACTGCTCCGGCCGGCCGGCGATTGACTGGCTCGTGCTCTCGTCGACGACGACAATCGCGATGTTGCCGAGGCTCTCGCGCTCCTCCTGCCGCAGCGTCGGGTTTGCAAGCGCGAGCACGAGCGCTGCGAGCGCGAGCGCCCGGAGCATCGCCCCACGCGACCGCCGGAGCAGCAGCGCAATCGACAGGACGACGGCGAGCGCAACAGCCGCCCAGAAGAACGGCTCAGGCACCATCGGTGAGAAGTCGACGGAATACTCGGACATGGACTGCCTGTTGGTCTCTTGGGTCCTAGACGTGCGCTACTGGCCAAGCCGCTGCAGTAGCGAAGGCACGTGGACCTGATCGGCTTTGTAGTTTCCGGTGAGCGCGTACATCGCGATGTTGACACCGGTCCGGAAGGCCCACTCGCGTTGGCGTTCGCCGCCCGGCACAACGGGAAACAGCGGGCGGTTATCCGGGTCCAGCGCCCAGGCAGACGCAAAGTCGTTTGCCGTGATCAGGATCGAGCTCACGCCATCAGCGCGGCGCGCCTGGCGCGAGGCCTGGCCACCGTTTGCAGCCGCAGGCGCAGTCGCCTCAACCCAAAGCTCGCCACCGTCCCAGCGGCCTGGAAACGTGCTGATCAGGTAGAACGACTTTGTCAGCACATGACCTTCGGGCACGGGTTCGAGCCGCGGAATATCGAGTTTCGCGAGCACGCGCTGCAGCGGAGACTGGCGGTTGCCGGACTGTTGGGCAAAGCCGAGCGGCATCCCCTGCCCGTGATCGCGGGTGTCGAAGATGATCATGCCGCCGCGCTTCATATAGGCGTCGATTTTTGCCCGGGCAGGTTCTGAAAGCTCTTTGGTTTGCTCCGATACCGGCCAGTACAGGATCGGGAAGAACGAGATCTCATCGGATTCGATCGTGACGCCGAATGGCGGGCCAGGCTCAATCGCCGTGCGCGCCGTGAGGACTTTGACGAGGCCTTCGAGCCCCGCCTTGCTCGTCGCATCGAGCCCGGCATCACCCGTGAGGACATAGCCGAACGTGACTTTGCTGGTGGCTGCAAGCGCCGTGCGCGGGTCGAACTTTGCGCCATCCGCCGGCTTTGGCGCCGTGGCGCTCGCCGCGCCGGCCTCGGGCGTCGCGGACGATTGCGCCGAGGCAGGCGATGCGCCGCCGATCATCAACCCTGCCACAAGCGCAAGCCCGATCGCGGCGGCAACGGCAGAGGCCGTTGCGGCCGGTGCGCGGCGCGGACGCCAGTTCGATTGAAGCAGCATGATCGCAATCACATCGAGGAACAGGAGCAAAAGTGCGGCACCGAGCAGCCAGGGCTTGATGTCCGTGCGCGTCTCGCCACCATAGGCCGCGGACTGTGCGCCGGAGGGCAGCGATGGCAACGCCGCGAGCACCGTATCACGGTTGATGACGTTGAGCGCGCGTTGCGTTGTCCCGCCGCGATAGTAGCCGGGCGGGTGTTTGAGCTGCGGCTTGAGCGTCTCAAAGGCTGAGACGGACACGCTCTCTGCTGTCGGCGGCGGCGCTGCGAGTGCGCCGTACCCGTCGAGCACGCGGATGGGCGCAAGGACGGCATCGTCGTCAGCCGCGCCCGTTGCCGTCGTGCCGGTTGCCGAAGCGGCCGTTTCCGTGCCGCCGCTCTCATTGCCGACCTGGAGCTGGTTGGCGCCGAGCGTCGCAATCCGGCGCAGCATTTCGACGAACAGACCCGAGAGCGGCAGGTTCGACCAATCGGAGTTCGCCGTGATGTGGAACAGCACGATGTGGCCGTTGCCTTCGCGGCGCGCGGTCACCAGCGGTGTGCCATCGGCGAGCCGCGCCCAAACGAGCGTGTCGGCATCCATCGACGCCGGCTCGGCGAGCACCTGCCGCCTGACGCGGACATCTTCCGGCACCGGTAATCCGGCGAACAAGCTGTTCTCGGCGAAGGGCGAGAGGGCCTGCGGCGTTGACCACGAGAGCGCGCCGCCAAGCGCGCGGCCGCCCTCGCGCAACACGACCGGCAAGAGGCTGTCGCCGCCACGCTCAAGGCGCTGACCGGCAAACCGCACCAACACACCGCCGCGGCGGACCCAAGTTGCAACGCGTTCCTCGGACGCTTCGGCCAGCCGGCCGATGTCGGCGAGCATGAGCACGGTCGCGTTCTGTTTTAAGATCAGGTCGATGCCCGCCGTCGCATCGGGGGCTGCGGGGCTGATGACCTCGGAAAACGGCGTCAGCGCGCGGCGGATATAATAGAGCGGCCCGAGCAGCGGCTGCGATTGCTCCTGACTTGCGCCGGACATCAATCCGACGCGGTTCCAGCGCGTGCGCGCATCGAGCAGTTGCACGGCGCCGGCAGAGCGCTCGCCGGAGATCGCGACGCGGCTGACCTGATTGCGCAATTCAAGCGGAAGATCGAACGTTGCGGTGACTTCGCGCTGGCCAACGTTAAATTTAAACCGAGCTTCGCTGAGGCGTTCGCCCCGCTGAGAGAGCGCGTGGACGAGGCCTTCCTCGACGCCACCGCCTGCACGCACAATCCGCGCGACGAGCCCACCATCTTCGCCAAGGGCTGCGTGGACGCCGAGGGCTGCGTTGTCTGACGGTGCGATCACCGTGAGCCCGCCGCTTGCAACCTCAGCAAGGCCCGAGGCGAAGCCGGACGCCGCGCCATGATCAATGCCATCGCTCAACCAGACGACGGCGGCATCGGATTGGCCTTGAAGGGCTGTGCGGAGCCGCTCGAGCGCGGCGGGCCGATCGGGCGCGTAGGGTTGTGGTGCTAAGGCGGCTGCGCGACGGCGCGCGTCGGCCGGCGCGATCGGTGTCAGCGTGGTCTTAGTCGCCTCAGGCGCAGTCGCGAGGATGACGACCGGGCGTTGCGCGCTCTCTGCTGTCCCGATCGTCCGCTCAAGCGCCGCCTGCCGCTCGCCCCACTTCGCGCCGGAACTCCAGCCGTTGTCGACGACGATGGCGACCGGGCCCGCCCCGCCGATTGAGACCGCGCGGTCCGGATTGAGCACCGGCTCGGCGAGCGCGAAGATGACGGCGGCCGCGGCCAGCATCCGGATAAGCATCAGCCACCAGGGCGTCGTGTCGGGTGTCTTTTCCTTGTTCTCGAGCCCGACGAGAATGCGCGTTGCAGGAAAGCGGATCTGGCGCGGGCGCGGCGGCGTCGTTCGCAGCAGCCAATAGATCACCGGCAGCGCGAGCAGCGCACCGAGCAGCAAGGGGCTTAGAAAACTGAGTGCGCCGAACGTCATGCGCCGCCTCCCGCCGCCAACCCATCTGACGCCTGCAGCCGCATGATGAGTGACAGGAGCGGTTCGGTTGGTGCGCGGTCAGTGTGGTGGACGGTGAACGACCAGCCGGCGCGGCGGGCAATCTCTTGCAGCGCGCCGCGGTGCGCGTGGAGCTTCGCCTGATAAGCTTCGCGGAGCGTCTCGGTCCGGTCCGCAACCCAGCGCGTTTCACCCGCCATGCCAACGAACTCTGCGCGGCCGTCGTAGGGCAACACCTCTTCAGCCGGATCGAGCACCTGGATGAGATGGCCGCTTACGCCGTTGGCTGCGAGGGCTCTGATCCGCGCGCCGGTCTCTTCGATGGGTGCCAGAAAATCACTAATCAGAAGCGCGCCGGAGAAGCGGCCAAGCGGTTCGGCCGGCGGCAGCTCTGCGTTTAGGATGGCGCCGGTCGCATTGGTCGACACGGTCTCTGCGAGGCGGCGCGTTGCCGAGCGGCTCGCAGTTGGCCGGCTGAGCCCCAGCAGTGCAACGCGTTCGCCGGCTTTCACGAGCATCTCGGCGGCTGCCAGCATCAGCACAACGGCACGGTCGCGCTTCGTCGTCTCGGACAGGTGGCTGCGAAAGTTCATCGTCTCCGACAGATTGAGCCAGAGCCAGAACGTATGCGCCGCCTCCCACTCGCGCTCGCGAATAAAGAGATGGTCTGAACTCGCAGACCGCCGCCAATCGATGGTCGCTGCGTCATCGTTGGTGCCGTACTGTCGGAACTGCCAAAAGGTTTCGCCCGGGCCGACGCGGCGTCGACCGTGAATGCCGTGCGCGATGGTGCTTGAGACCTTCATCGCCTCAATGAGAAGCGCTGGCAGGCGCGCGGCAAGCGACTGGGCCTCCCCCTCGCGGTAGGCCAGATCCGACTCGGTGAGTCCGCTGGCGGGCGCGCGCGCGGCGCCGCCGAACCCGAATGACCGAGCGACCATGCGGCTTACTCCACCGCCTGGAGGAGCGATGTAATCACGTCGTCGATGGTTTTGCCTTCCGCGCGCGCCGTGAAGTTCAGCGCCATGCGGTGTTTGAGGACTGGGCCGCCAAGTGCAAGCACGTCGTCGATCGACGGCGCGAGGCGGTTGTCGAGGAGGGCGCGCGCGCGGACGGCAAGCATCAGCGCCTGGCTGGCGCGCGGTCCGGGACCCCACGCAACGTGCTCATTAGCTTCTGGCGCTCCGTCGCTTCCGGGCCGCGCTGACCGCACAAGTTTCAGAATGGCATCGACGACGCTGTCGGGCACCGGCATCTGGCGAATAAGCGCCTGTGTTGCCATGAGCGACGGGCCGGACAGGATCGGCTCGATCGCCTGGCTCTCGGTCCCGGTCGTCGCAAACAGCATGCGCCGTTCGGCTTCCGCATCCGGATAGGTAACGTCGATCTGAAGGATGAACCGGTCGAGCTGGGCTTCGGGGAGCGGATAGGTGCCTTCCTGTTCAAGCGGGTTCTGCGTCGCAAGCACATGGAACGGTGCCGGCACATCATAGCGCTGGCCCGCGACCGTGACGTGCCGCTCCTGCATCGCTTGCAACAGCGCCGACTGCGTCTTCGGGCTTGCGCGGTTGATCTCGTCGGCCATCAGAAGCTGCGTGAAGATCGGGCCTTTGAGGAACCGGAACTCGCGTTTGGCGCCGGTCTCGCCCTCATGTTCTTCGAGGACCTCCGCGCCGATGATGTCCGACGGCATGAGGTCAGGCGTAAACTGGATGCGCTTTGCGTCGATGCCGAGCACTGTGCCGAGTGTCTCCACCAGCAGCGTCTTCGCGAGACCCGGCACGCCGACCAGCAGACCGTGGCCGCCCGCGAGCACCGTGATCAACGCCTGCTCGATGACGGTTTCCTGCCCGAAGATGACGCGGCCGGCGGCTTGCTTGACCCGCGCGAGCTGTTCGCCCGCTTGCTCGATCTCGCCGACGATCGCGTCGTTGGGCTCTGTGACTGTGCTCATGAAATGCCTACACTCTGGCTCGGGTGCCGATGGAAAGCGGCTTGGTGTGAAGTCCCGCGCGCGATTTTGCGCGGCCGCATTGACACGCCGTTGCAGTGTAAAGTGCGGCTGCAGGCGGTCAAATTACCAACGTGTTAGCCTCCGGCGTCGGGAAATGGCGGTCGGATCAACCCTTTGGCCGGGCGCTTGGCGCCAAGTGTGACGAGCCGAAACCATCGGAGAAGATTGGGTGGACATGACGACAGCGGATCACCGCATTGCCGGGCTCGACGAGCTTATGAAGGCCGCCGCTGGCGACAAGCTCCCGCCGGTTGAGAGCTGGAACCCGGAACACTGCGGCGACATCGGAATGGAGATCCGGGCCGACGGCACTTGGTTTTACCAAGGCTCACCGATCGGCCGGCAGAAGCTCGTAAAGCTATTCTCGCGGATCCTGCGGCGCGAGGCGGACGGCAGCCACGTGCTGGTCACGCCCGTCGAAAAGGTCTCGGTTGCTGTCGCTGACGCGCCGTTTCGCGCCGTCGAGATGGAGGTGCGCAACCCGGGGCCCGATCAGACGCTCGTTTTCAGAACCAACGTTGATGACGTCGTCGCCGTCGGACCCGACCATCCGCTATCGTTCGCAGAAGAAGCCGTTTCAGGCGGCTTGAAGCCTTACGTTCGCGTCAGGGGCGGGCTCGATGCGCTGGTCGTGCGCGCGCTCTACTACGATCTGGCGGAGATGGCAGCACCGCGCGACGGCCCTGAAGCCGACAACGACAACGGCAACGTCGAAGGGCTTGGCGTTTGGAGCGGCGGCATTTGGTGGCCACTCAAACCCGATGCGGCGCCGACCGGCAGTTAGCTCAGTTCAGGGCCACTCTGCGCGCTTTAGTTGAGATGGTATTGGCCGTCGATGATCGCTATTTCCGCTGGGGCGATCAGCCCCTTGTGTGCGACCCGCACCTGAAACAATTTGCCGTCCAGGTTTTCTGTCCAGAAGTCGAGAAAACTTTTGAGCTTTGGAAAGCGCGGATGCTGGTCGTAATCCTGCCAAACGTACGTTTGCAAAAGCGACGGATGGTCGGGCAAGCGGTAAAGGATCTCGGCGGTCGTCAAACTAAATCCGGCAAGCTGCTCGATAAAACCCTTATCGGTTCGTCCAGTCATTCTGCAAAGGCTCCCTGTTGGTGACCTGTGCTATGAAAGGCTAGTCGCCGAAACTTAAGGGTCAAGCACTGAAATGCATCAGTTTACGCATATTTGATTAGCAGTTTAATCGGTAGCAATCGCCCTTAGCGAGTGCCAGCGCCAGCCTTTAAGCCGCCTCCACATCTTCACGTTGTTTCTTGTTTCGGCGATCTGTCTCGTTTGACGCTGACCGCGCGGGCTTGGGCGCCTTTCCGTCAGCCGGCGCCGGCCAGCCTTCGCGCTGGCGCGTCCGGTCACCGTCGAACTCCTCCGTCTGGTCATGGAACAACACCACATTTGTCGGATACGGCATATCGATCCCCGCGTCGTCGAGGGCCTTATAGGTCGCCTCGATCACACGGCCGCGCGTGTTGATGACCGATGCGCGGTCCGAACTTGTCCACCATCGCAGCCGGATATTGTTCGACGAATCAGCAATGGCTACGGCAAACGCTTCAGGTTTCGGATCAGCCAGAACGCCGTCCACGCCTGACGCGGTTTCAACCATGATCTGGCGCGCCCTGGCCCAATCGTCATTGCAACCGACACCGATATCGTACTCCGACCGGATTTCATCGAAGGCCGTAATGACGACGACGCTGTCGGTATAAATGTCGGCATTTGGGATTACGACTCGGCGGCCGTCGTAGGTCTTTATCAGCGTCGCCCGCGTCTCGATCTTTTCAACGCGGCCCGTGTGTCCGCTCGAGACGATCTCATCTCCGACCCGGAATGGCTGCCGCAGCAGAATAAGAATGCCGGCCAGCATATTCTGGAGGATGTCCTTGAAGGCAAAACCAATCGCGACGGAGCTGACGCCAAATCCCGCGAGGAGATCAGCCGGCGTGACCGATGGCGAAATGATCGTGATGGCAAACATCACGCCAGCGATGACGACCGTCCATCGCGCCAGCGAGCCCGCAACCCGACCTAAGCTTTCGCGGTCGGCTCGATCAGCCGCCCGTCGGATCATGCGGGCCGCGAGGATGGCAAGCCCGATGGAGATGGCGATCACGACGATCCCGAGCAGCAGGTTCGGCAACAGCGTGAAGAAGCCGTCCAGCCAAGCGTCGATCTTGTCGAAGAAATTGCCAGTGTCAGCGTCGACGGCGTCCATGCGGGGCTCCCTGTCCAGTCTCAGTCCAAGAACGGCGATCAGGGTGCGTTGGTTCCAATTGTTGGGACGCCAGGGCGCGGTCGGAGCTGGTCAATGCCCGGCCACGCGCCTGTCTTGTTGCTGGCTGAATCTCTCGCGATGTCACAGCCATGACCACAACGTCCAAGCCAACAGCTGAGACAGCAACGACTACGCCCACGCCGCAGAAGCGGAAGCCGAAGAGGACACGCGTTGCACAGGTTGCAGGCGGGTTTGCCGCCGCCGGGCTTATCTGGTGCGCGGCCTGGATCGCCGTCATCGGATACCTGGAAAGCCGCGCCCGCTGGGACGGAGCAGCGGCCCCGCGGGCGTGGGTCGAAGCGGCGAAGGCGACGGACCGGCTCGATGTTCCAGGCCATCGCGTCGCCTATTGGGGCAAGCCTGACGCGCGCTACTCGCGCTATGCCACGCGGTCGGCCCGCAAGCCCGTCGCGATCGTCGTCCACTTCACCTACGCAAAGCCCGTCCGGTCGCTCGTCGAGTACGGCCACATGCGCGACTATGGCCGCGGCGGCGCCTCGTTCGGCTACCACTTCTATGTTGGGCGTGAGGGCCGGATCGTGCAGGGCGCGCCCCTGTCGCGGCGCACGAACCACATCAAGTTTCACCGGCATCCGAACCGGACGGCGACGGCCCGACACCTTTGGTCAGGCAATACCATTGCCGTGTCGCTGGTCGGCGGCTGCGATCCGCTGCTGCGGCCGGATTGGCGGCGGTTCGGGTGCAGCGGCGAGTTCGCAACGCGTGAACAGCTCGATGCCGGGTTCGCGGTGATCAAAGCGCTGCAAGACCGGTTCGGCATTGCGTGTCGCGAAGTCTACGGTCATGGCGACTTGCAGACGGACCGCAAGTCGTTTGAAGGCCGCGCGCTCACGCGAAAAGCGCGCGCCTCATGCGGGCCGGAGAGCAGCTAGCGCGTCAGGATCACGAAGTCCGTGCCCTTACCGGTCTCGTGGCTCGGACCGCGATCGCTGACGATGACAGACGACCCGACCTTCACCAGTTCCTCGACGCGCTCGCGGACTTTACTCGGGATCATCACGCGATCGAGCGCCGCACGCGTCTCAAACCGCCGAACCTCGCGGCCCTTGCGTTTGCCGACAACCGGCGCCTTAAACCGGCGATCGGGCACCGACATCGCGGTCCAACGGAGCGAGTGCCCGTCTTCGGCCTCGCCCACCGCGCTCATGACGTGCGTGCCCAGCGGCGTTTCCGGGTCGACCACTTCAATGTCGGCTTCAAAGATCGGCTGGTAGCCCTGGCGCACGTAGAGCTTCTGCGTTTGGCGGCTGATCAGGACGTGGACCGGCCGCTCGCGGAGATCAAAGGCTTTCTCGGCAGCGGCAACGGCGCGGCTTGATTTGGTGTAGGCGACCTTTGCTGCGCGATACGAACTCGCCGCCTGCTTGGCCTGCGCGCGCACTTCGCCGAGCTTGGCCTCGATGACGGAGAGAACGTGACCGGTCTGCGCCTCCGTTGCGACGGCAAACTCTTGTTCAGTGTCCGCGTCCGTCAGGCGGTCTTCAAGCATGGCCTCTTCGTTTGCAAGCCGCTGAAACGCCGGGTCGTCAGGTGTTGTCGAGACACGCGCCACGAGGAAGATGTTGAGTTTGCGGGTCGCGCGGGCGGTGCGCTTGTTCCAACGGTTGAGGTGCCGCGTGGCGCGGGCGTGGACTTTCCGCGCGCCGCGCAAGTCGGCGGAGAGCTGGCGCGACTTCGCAACCCGCGCGTCCAAAAGCGCCTTGGCGAGCCGGTGCCGCTGGCGCGCGCCGTCCTGCACCATCTTGAGGCCTTCAATACGGGCAAGCTCGCGCCGCTCAACGGAGGCCCGGGTCCGCGGCTCGCCGTCGCGATCGCCGACGACTGCGAGCCGGCGGCTGTGCAGCCGGATCTGGCCTTCGGTCAACGGCCCGCCGGCAGCCTGCGCCTCGGACACGCCAAGAACGGCATTGACCACGTTCTGAGGCCCTGTCTTGCTCGGGCGCGAAACGCTCGGGGCGACGGTCGGCGCATCGCCGTCAATCGGCGTCAGCTCTTCGATGGTGTCATCGCCCGCCGGCAGACGGTTCCAGAGCAATTCGTGGCTGATCAGCGTCGGGCGCGGCGAACTATAGGCGACGACCACCCGCGCGTTCATGCGCGTCAGATTAAACAGCCGCCGGGCGTTGCGGTATGGCAGGCGAACACAGCCGTGGGACGCCGGATAGTTCGGGACCGGCCCGCCGTGCAGCGCAATGCCAGACCACGTTAGCCGCTGCATGTTCGGCATCGGCGCGTCGTTGTAGAGGTTCGAGAAGTGCTTCCGCCGCTTCTGAATGATGCTGAAGACACCCGTTGGTGTCCGGTGGCCGCGCTTGCCGGACGAAATCCGGCTCGAGAACACCGGCTTGGTGCCGCGGTAGGCAACGGCGCGCTGGCGGCCGAGATCGACGACGACGGTCATTGGTTCCGACGACGACAGCGCGCGCTTCGGCTTCTTGGCGGCGAGAGCTGTCTCGGTGAAGGCCGCGGCCACAAGAACGGCCGCGCAGGCCGCAATCAGCGCGATTGGCTTGCAACTGCGGAACTGAAATCCGGACACCGTCTCTGGCTGCCGATACCGCATTGCACGCTCCACCTGACAATCCCGCGACGCATGAGGACCGTGGCCCAGCACCGCTAATATGACACCAAAACTCCTGATGTAGGCTTACCAATCCCGCCCCTGCGCCTTCAACGACAACGGCCGCACCGGAGCTTTCGCCCGGCTCGAGTGTGGCCCGCGGCCCACGACCGCGCTTGACGCCAAGGGCCCACCTCCTCAATCGAGGGTTGAAGCGCACAGCCCCGCGATTGCCGGCCGCAGCCGCCTCAGCTAACAGAGCGCCAGACGACAGGGAGCCCGCGACATGCAGGACCATGCAGCAGCCGATCCGGAGCTGCTTTTTTCAGGTGCCACCGGCGATTGGGAAGTCATCATCGGCCTCGAGGTGCACGCCCAGGTTGCCTCTGAAGCGAAACTTTTCTCCGGCGCGTCCACCGGCTTTGGTGCACCGCCGAACAGCCATGTCTCGCTTGTCGATGCGGCGATGCCGGGCATGCTGCCGGTGATCAACGCTGAGTGCGTCGCACAGGCCGTTCGAACGGGCCTCGGGCTCAAGGCACAGATCAACAACCGCAGTGTGTTTGATCGTAAGAACTACTTCTACCCGGATCTGCCGCAGGGCTATCAGATCTCACAGTACAAAGACCCGATCGTCGGCGAGGGCGAAATCGAGATCGATGTCGACGGCGAGACCAAGACGATTGGCGTCGAACGACTCCACCTCGAGCAGGACGCAGGCAAGTCGATCCACGACATGTCGCCCGACCATTCGTATGTCGACCTCAACCGGTCCGGTGTCGCGCTGATGGAGATCGTCTCGCGGCCGGATCTGCGCTCGGCCAAGCAGGCGCAGGCCTACGTGACGAAGCTGCGCACGATCCTGCGCTACCTCGGCACGAGCGATGGCGACATGGACAAGGGCAACCTGCGCGCCGACGTCAACGTTTCGGTTCGCAAGCCGGGCGCTGAGCTTGGCACGCGCTGCGAAATCAAAAACGTCAACTCGATCCGCTTTATCGGCCAGGCCATTGAGGCAGAGGCACGCCGCCAGATCGACATCATCGAAGACGGCGGGACGATCGATCAGGAGACACGCCTATTCGATCCGAAGTCCGGCACAACACGTGCGATGCGCTCCAAGGAAGAAGCCCACGACTATCGCTACTTCCCAGACCCTGACCTGCTCCCGCTCGCGTTTGACGATGCCTTTGTCGAGAGCCTGAAGGCTGGCCTGCCAGAGCTGCCAGATGAAAAGAAGCACCGCTTCATGGCGGACTTCGGCCTCACCAACTACGACGCCAGCGTGCTGGTCGCGGAAAAAGAGAACGCGGACTTCTTTGAGCAGGTCGCGGATGGCCGCGATGGCAAGGTCGCAGCGAACTGGGTGATCAACGAACTGTTCGGCCGGCTCAACAAGGAAGGCCTCGACGTCACGAAGTCTCCGGTGAGCGCGCAGCAACTGGGCGGGATGATCGACCTTATTGCGGCTGACACGATCTCCGGCAAGATCGCGAAGGACGTCTTTGAGATCGTCTGGTCGGAGGGCGGTGACCCGGCGGCCATTGTCGAAGACCGCGGCATGAAACAGGTCACCGACACAGGCGCCATTGAGGCCGCCGTAGACGATGTGATCGCCGCTCATCCGGATCAAGTCGAGAAGGCGAAGGCGAAGCCGTCGCTGGCGGGCTGGTTCGTCGGGCAGGTGATGAAGGCGACCGGCGGCAAGGCCAACCCGCAGGCCGTCCAGAAAATTGTCCGCGAGAAACTCGGGATCGAGTGATCGCGCGGCGGCGCAACTGTCAGGGCAAGCGATCAATCATGGCAACAGCGCTTGGACGCCGCGTCCTCATCGAAGCAATCGACCATGCTCTGGCGGGTGAGTTCGACCCGGCGCTCGCGATCGTGCGCGAACACGCAAACGACCGCCGGGCCTGTCACGTTGGTGCGATTGTGCTGCGGTTGCGCGGCGAGAAATCAGAGGCGATGCGTTGGTATCGCAACGCCGGCATCTGGGACTGGCCGAACGCCGACCCGCAGGGCCAGCTTTTGCACCTGCGCCAGGAATACGACTTCCAGTACTAGCCGACGCGGCCGCCGGCTCAGCTAACCAAGCCAGACCTGCAGCGCGACGACGCCCACGTAGACGCCGATGATCGCATAGCCTTCGCGGCCAACACCGCGGCGATCGCGCGCGATCAGGCCGAGCAGCATGATTGTCGCCATAACCAGCGCGGCCGCGATCATCAGCACATCGCGGTCGGCTGCCGCGTGATAGATCGACCCGCTGCGATATCCCGCATCCGCGAAGGCAAGGAACAAGACGTCAAACGTGTTGCCGCCAACGATGCCGCCCACCGCGAGCTGCAGCGCGCCAAGGCGTACGGCGGCAATCGTCGTCACGAGTTCCGGCAATGACGTGACGACCGATGTCAGCAGGACGCCCGCGACCGTTTGCGAGATGCCGAACGATGTGGCGATCGCCGACGCGCTCCAGGCAATGAAGTGACCGGCAACGCCCAGTGCGACGGCGAGCCCGACAAAGCGAAGGGCGAGCGACGCGACCGAGCCGCTGGCCTCGATTGCGTCGTCCGGCTCATCGGGATGTGTCAGCGCGGTTTCATCCGGCGACCAGCTCGGCTGATGGCGAAGCCGCATGCCGGTGGTCGCCAGGACGAGATAACAGCCGAAAAGGACGATCGTGACCGGGTGGATCGAAAGAAACGTGACGGGCGGCGCAAGGCTTGCCCCAAGCGCAAGTGCCAGCAGCAGGATGAGCCCGGCCGACTGCCAGAGGTTCGTCACTTCGGCGGCCGCATGCTCAAGGTTGGCGCGGCGGTAGACGGCGTCTGCAATCACAAGAAAGGTTGTTTGCGCGGCGATCCCGCCGACGGCATTCGACACGGCAAGCGAGGGCTGATCAGCGAGGGCTGCCGAGACCGAAGCGACCACACCCGGCAGCGACGTGGCAGCCCCCAGCATGAGTGCGCCAAAGACCGCTTCCCCCATTCCGGTTCGGTCCGCCAGTTCGTCCGACACCTTCGCCATGTACGTGCCGGCCAACACAATGACCGCTCCTGCGGCGGCGAAGACGAGCATCTCGAAAATGGGCATTGCGACCTGACGACGGAGGCACCTCCGCAAGCAGGAGAGGCAGAGCCGATAACGGCCTGGCGCGCTCTCCGTTCCGATGCGCTTCGTCGTCCGGCCGGCCGGTTTGTTGACGGCGCAGCGGCGGGCGGGTCTGCTGGCGCAATCAAAAACGAAGAACACCTAAGGAGCGCGCCCATGGATTGGTCGATCCACCACGTCAACATCGAGGCCCATGACGTCAAAGCCACCGCTGCATTTCTGAGAGACATCATCGGACTGCCGCAGGGCACCTGGACCTATCCGGACAGGCCGGGCGAGCTGCACCACGCTGACGATACGATCGCCTACTTCGGGACCGCGAACCGCGGCATCCATGTCGTAAAGCCCATCCCGACGTTCGCGCGCGACAACGGCTTCGTGCACAACCCGACGATCGGCGGCCATCCGGCGATCACGGTGCCTGACATTAAGGCTGTGATGAAGCGGCTCGACGCGGGAGGCATCGTCTATTCCGATGCCGGGACCTACGCGATGAAGGGCGTGCATCAGATCTACGTCTACGATCCGTCGATGAACGTCATCGAGATCAATCAGGTGCTGTAGGCAGTCCCGCGCGCGGCCAGAGCGTTAGCTGCCCGGCTCAATCCATCGGGCCGGGCAGCCGAAAACGCGTGTGAGTGCTACGCGCCTTTCACTTCAAGCGCGACATCGACGTTGCCGCGCGTCGCGTGGCTGTAGGGGCAAATCTGCTCGTGCGCCGCGTTGGCGATCTCTGTGAGTTCGGCTTGCGGCATCGTGCTGTCTTCGACCACCAATTTCACGCTGAGCCCAAAGCCACCTTTCTCGCGCGGACCGATCGAAACATGCGATGTCACCTTCGCGTTTGAGGCATCCTTCTTCTGCTGGCTCGCAACGAAGTCCATCGCGCCGCCGAAGCAGGCGGCATAGCCGGCAGCAAACAGGTGTTCGGGCGTTGTCGTTCCTTCTTTGCCAGGCCCGCCCATCGCTTTTGGAACAGACAGGTCGGCCGACACGCTGCCGTCGTCGGCGTTGGTCTGACCATTTCGGCCGCCCGTGGCTGTCGCGGTGGCTGTGAAGACTGGATTAATTGCATCCGCCATGACTTGCACTCCCTTGGCTTGTAACGGCGATGCCTCGCCATGGCCCGGTTTAGCATAGCGAGCACCGGATCGCCGCCGCTTCCGTTGCGACGGCAGCGCCGGCGTTGGACGCAACGTGCACGGCGGATGCAACGTGCGGACGGCACGCAAGCCCTGGACAAACGGCGCTGCAATCGCGGAGGAGTGAGGCAGTCCGACCTCACGACTTCGCGAAGAGATCCCGATGCCTCAAGACTTCGGCGCCGACACAGCGATTGCGGTCCTGCTGATCTTTGCCTGCTGGTGGGGGTATTCGTTCGTGCTGTCGCGGCTCAGGGGCGGGCCGATTAACGCCAAACTCGAGAGCGTGCGCGCCGACTGGATCGCCGCCATGACCGACCGCACGATGCGCCCGTTCGATGCCATCCTGATTGGCCACATCACCAACGCGCTCGCCTTCTTCGGCTCGGCCACGCTGATCGTTCTTGCAGGCCTCATCTCCAGCTTCGCGAGCATCAAGACGGTACACGAGCTCGTCTCTGAACTCGACTTCGTCACGCCGGTCAGCCTCGAGCTGTTTGAACTCCAGCTCGGCTTCGTCGCAGTCGTCCTCGCAATCTCGTTCTTTTCGTTCACGTATGCGCTACGCAAGCTCATCTACGTGATCGCGCTGATTGGCGCGCTGCCGCACACAAGCGACAATTGCCCGACCCTTGGCGCCATGGTGGGCGCCACGGCGACGGTGCTCTCGGAGGCGATCAAGACATTCAACTTCGGCATTCGCGGCTATTACTACGCCGTCTCAGCCGTCTGCCTGCTGGCTTCACCTGCAGCATCGATCGCTGTCACCATCGCCGTCACCGCAGTGCTGTTCTACCGCCAGCTCTCAACGCGAACCTCGGCCGCCATCGACGTCTACGTCGAGGCCGCCAAGTCCATGCCAAAGCGGCAGATGTAGGCCCGCCGGCTACTTGCGCAGCGCCTTGTTGACGATGGCGCCAAACACGCCCTTCACCATTTCCTGGCCGAACTGCTGCATCTCGCGATCGGCCTGACGCTGGCGATAGCTGCGCCGCCGCTGTTCGGTTCGGCTTGCGGTCGTCCCACGCACGCGAACGCGGCGCCGGCGGCTTGAACCGTCGAGGCTCGCGAGGCTGCGGCTCGCGCGGGCGTACCCTATTGACGCTGCCTGCCGGAACATGCGCCGCGCACCCGCGATATCGCCGGAACGCTTCATCATCACGCCGAGGCTGTGTGTGCTCTCGAGGTCACCAAGTTCTGCCCCGCGGCGGAAAAGGGTCATGCCGCGACGCGCGCTGCGCCTGACGCCAAGCCCATTGACGTACATCCACCCGAAGTTGTCGAACGCCGCGCCGTAGCTGCCGGCCTCGGTGAGCTCAGAGAAAATCGACTTGGCGCCCGCATAGTCGCCGGCCTTCTGGAGCGCGCGCGCGAGCTGATACTTGAACCGCGGGACGCCGGGGTGCGCCTGGACGGCGGCCTGACAGGCCGGCACTGCGCGCAGCGGCTCAAGCCTGCGGTATGGCATCCCGGCCCCGACAGCGTGGCGATCGTCGGGGTTCGCCGCAAGCCGGTCGCAAGCTGACACCGCCGCCTGCCCGCCCGAGTGCCCGCCTTGGAGCGGCTCCGTATCGCCACCGAATGCGCCTGGCGTTTTCAACCTGGCCACTGCGCCCGTCCCATAGGTTGGTGACGCCGGTCCATTAAGCTTGCGCAGAACCTTTGCAGCGTTCTTGCCCGGAAGCGTGGCCGGATACTCCAAGGCGATACGCTCGAGGACTTTCTTCTGCTTGCCGGAGATATTGAGATCGGTGGCGGACCGGGCGTCGTCGGCGAGCCCCGCCTTCTGCCAAAGTTCCGACGCCTCGGCTTCCTGCAGCTTCTCTTGCGCCTCGCCCCGGTGGCGTTTGAAATACTTCTCCGCAACATACTGGCGGTAGCGGATTGCGGTCCGCTCGCGCTCGGCACGGTCCCATGCCTCCTTCTCGCGCTCAGCGATCACCTTGCGCGCCGTCTCGGCGTTGTTTGTGTCGGGGTAATCGTCGAGATAGGCGCCATAGGCATCGACGCTGTCTTCGTTCTCAGCGGTTGACCAAGCGACGCGCTCCCGCAGCGACTTAATCCGGGATCTCGCAAGCGGCACATACTCGCCAACCAGCTCATCCTTGTCGTCATCCCAACTCCGAATGTACGTGCGGTAAGCGCGAACCGTGTTGCGCTCTTCTGCCTTGTTCCAGGCTGCCCGATCGAGCTTCCGGAAGGCGTCGGTCGCGTCCTGCGTGTTCTCGCTGTGGCGCTCATCGGCGAGATAGGCCTTGATCTCGGCAGGCGTGTTCGCAGCTTTCGCGCGCTTCCACGCGAGATTGTCGAGACGGGCTTTCGCCAGACGCGCTTCCCGGCGATGCAGACGGTTCGAGGGGACCTGCAAATACGCTTCATATTCCTCCAGGCTGTCGGCTGCCTTCGCGCGTGCCCAATTGTCGCGATCTTGGATGTTTTCGATCTTGTTCTGCGCCCGATCGGCAAACCGTCCCGCTGGGAACGCCTTCAGATATCGGCGGTATCCTTCGACCGTGTTGTCCTTGCGCGCATCAGCCCACTCGTTCTCTTCCAGTGCCGGATCAACGGCGCGCGGATGGAACGCAAAGCTGCGCGACAACGACCCCTGATGCCAGGGACGCTGCTTCTGGCCGGTCGCAGCTTTCACGTCGCGCACCACTCTCTCGGAGAGCCCTGCAAAGTCGAGACCCGGTTCGTCGAAGTGCTTGATGAGCGCCGATGTGAAGGGGCTGTTGTCGCCCGTCCCATCGGCCGCGAACTGGCCTTCGCCGGTCGCGAATAGAATCATGAGATCGGCATCTGCGCTGGACATGCCGGTAAAGCCGCTCACGTCGACGCCACCGGCCGAGCGGGTCAATGCGGTCTTCCCATTGAACGGGTTGTCGCGACAGGAATCGAGCATGACGATGTTGATGCCACCGCTGCGCGTCATGCGGTTAATCAGCTTTTGGAGGTCGAGACTTGTGCGATAGACGTCGTCAGACTCCTCGATGTAGGCATCGGTCGGAAGAATGTAGTTCCTTCGATTCACCTGGATGCCGTGGCCGGCATAAAACAGAAGCTTGACGTCCGCCGAGCGCGCCTGCCGCTCGAATGTCCGAAACGCGCTGCGCATCTTTTTGAATGGCGCATCAATCACTTCGATGACTTCGAAGTTCGCAGCCCGCAGCTTCTCACTAATGGCCTTCGCATCGTTGCTCGGGTTCGTGAGATCACGCAGGTCAGCGTATATTCCGTTCCCGATGACCAGCGCGACGCGCTTCTCGCGTCCGGTGTCGGCGCCCAGTGCCGGGACTGTCAGTATGAGTGTGGTCAGGCAGGCGGAAATGATGAGCTTCAGCATTGCAACCTCCATGTAAAAATCGGCATCAGGTTATCAGCCTGCGGAGGTCCGACAATTCTGTTTCTCTCGTTCGAGCATAAAGACCGCTGGTTCTTCAGAGCTTGCGGCATGCGCGCAACGGTTGTGGTGCCGGCGACATCGACCGTCGCCTAGTTTTGCTGGCACACGTCGGCTACACGGAGTGGCGACGCCGGACGGGCTCGCTCGAACGCAAAGGACGCTCAACGCTATGGACGCGCACACCAACACGCCGGTCGATCCGGGCGGCCTGCTTGAATACTCGGTCGTCTTTACGGACCGGTCGCTCAACCACATGAGCCAGGCATTTCAAGGCGTTATGCGCGACATCCATGCCGGTCTGACCGAAGTCTACAATGCTGAGACGGCCGTCATCGTGCCCGGCGGCGGCAGCATCGGGATCGAGGCCGTGGCCCGGCAATTCGCAACCGGCAAGTCCGCGCTTGTCGTGCGCACCGGCTGGTTCTCCTATCGCTGGAGCCAAGTGTTTGAGGCGGGCGGCGTGCCAAAGACCACCCGCGTGATCCTCGGCGAGAAGACCGGCGAAGCAACCGATGCCCCCTTCGCGCCGCCACCGATCGAGACGGTTATCGCAGCGATCGAAGCCGACAAGCCGGATGTCGTTTGCGCCGCCCACGTCGAGACGTCGGCCGGCATGATCCTGCCCGACAGCTACATCAAGGCGATGGCCGATGCCGTCCACGCTCACGGCGGGCTGATGATCCTCGACTGCGTCGCCTCGGGCTGCGTCTGGGTCGACATGAAAGCAACCGGCGCCGATGTCCTGATTTCAGCACCGCAAAAGGGCTGGAGCTCGACGCCGTGTGCGGGGCTCATCATGCTGAGTGCGCGTGGCGTTGAGATGCTTGGCGAGACCAAGAGTTCGTCGTTCGCGCTCGACCTCGCAAAGTGGCATCAGATCATGCAGGCCTATACGGGCGGCGGGCACGCCTATCACGCAACGATGCCGACCGACGCGCTGCGGCAGTTCCGCGATGCGATGGAGGAGACGCGCGCGTTTGGCTTCGCCAGCGCGGCCGATGCGCAGTGGCAGCTTGGCGATCGGGTGCGCGGGCTTCTGGAGCAGCAGGGTTTTCGCTCGGTTGCAGCCGACGGGTTCAGAGCCCCAGGCGTGGTCGTCAGCTATACCGACGACCCATCAAAAAAGTCCGGCGCGGCCTTCGCCGCCGAAGGCATGCAGATCGCAGCCGGCGTCCCACTTGAGGTCGGCGAAGGCCCTGACTTCTCAACGTTCCGCATCGGCCTCTTCGGGCTCGACAAACTGCAAAACATCGAGCGTACCGTTGCCCGTCTCGACGACGTCTTAGGCCGGGTACAGAAAGCGGCCTGACGTCGCGGCCTGCGCCTCTTGAGACATGTATCGCACCTCCCAATCTCAAGGCTGAGAGGCGAACCGTCGGCGGCCAATCGTTGGCACGACGGCAGCGCTTTTCGAGCCTTGGACTTCAACGAAGACCTGCGCGTTGCTTCCGGCATCACCTGCCTGATCGCCGCCCGGCGCGTGGCCCACGGGAGGACGATATGGCTTACAAGAAAATCCTGATTGCGATTGACGGATCCGAGCTTGCAGAGAAGGCGCTCACGCAAGGTGCGAACCTCGCAAAAGCGCTCGACGCCGAGATCGTCGTCGTCACGGTGACCGAGCCTTACCATCACGTGTCGATGGGCGAGGCGATCGTCGCGTTTCCCGCAGCAGAATACGAGAACGCGGCCGCAAAGGCGGCAGCCGACATGCTCAACAAAGCCGAGCAGCATGTCCGCGGTCTCGATGCCAAGTGCGAGACGCGGCACGTCAAAGGCCAGCACCCGGCCGAAGGCATTATCGCGGCAACCGAAGAGCTGGGTGCTGACTTGATCGTCGTCGCATCGCACGGACGGCGCGGCTTGAGCCGGGTCATCCTCGGCAGCCAGGCGAACGCGGTCGTCGTCCAGAGCAAGGTCCCGGTCCTCGTCTGCCGCTAACGTTGCAGCAGACGCGCCGCCTCAGCCGGCCAGATGCGCGAAAATGGCTGTTCGCGACTGACCGGCGATGGCGCGCGTGCGGTGCCCGGCGCCCGTCAGGTCCTCGCTGAAGTAGACGCCGCCGGGCGGCACCGTAATGCGCGGACCCTCACCAGCTTCGATATCCATTCCACCAGTGAGCGGCAACACGACCTGCCGCCGGCCGGTCGTATGCCAGCCTGAATCAAGGTCGCCCGACGCCCAGGCGATCTGAAAGCCGGTCAGCGGCAGGTCATCGCTCACCCGCCCGCTGCGCCTGATGTCGACCAGCGGCACCGCGATCGTATCGTTGCGCGCCGCCCCGCTGTCGGCAACCGTCGTCCTAAAGGCGACGATCGCGTCGGGGCCATCAGGCCGTTGCCGACAGGCTTCGGCGCCGGGTTCAGCGCGGGCAACCTCCGTGTCCAGGTCGACGAACGCCGACCAGAACGGTTCGCCGTTTGCCGAGCGGCTGATGTGACCTTGGCCCGTCGTGTCGGTGACTTCGAGCACATCGCCAACGCCAAACCGCCGTGCTTCGCCTGATGATGTGATCACCTCAAGCGCACCGGCGAGCATCACGATCAATCGGCGGCGCGGCGCCGTGTGCCAATCCCAGGCGTATTCGCCAGGCGTGTAGCGAAAGCTCAACGCGGTGGCGGAGTGCGTCTGCGATATCGCCCGCTGCGGTCCATCACGCACGAGCGGCACGACCACGTCCTCAAAGGCACTTTGACCATCCGGCGTCGCGATCGTGCGCGTATGTGTGAACGTTGGCTCTGTCATGTCCGCAGCACTGTCGGCACGCATCTAGCGCGCAATCTTGACGTCGAAGACTTTGGACTGCCCCTGCCCGCTTGCAGTCGTCGCACTCACGGTGAACCGGTCGCTGCCTGAAGCGTCCGGACGCGCGGTGTAGTAAACACCCGTACCGGCGATCTGCGCACCAACGCATTTGCCGGATGCGCTTTCGGTGATCGTCGTCGCCTGATTGGGGCGAAACTCGACCGTGCCTTTCTGCGGCGGGATGTCGGCTGCAAGCTGCATCTGGACCGGCGCGCAGGTCGTCTCATCAAAGCCCGCGAAGACGTAGACCCGGGCGGGCCTGCCGGCCACGACCGGCCGCTCGCGTTTGGCCGCCGTAATCGGGCCCGCGGCCGTCGGCGTCGACTGTGTCGTCGGCACGCCGCTTTGCGCGCAACCGGTGACGGCAAGTGCCGCTGGGACGACGAGCAATGCGAGTGTGCGGATCATGACTCGAAGAGACTGACACGCGGCGGCTCAGACCGTCGAGCCGTTGCCGCCAGATGCGCACAGGCGAAGCGCCCAATCGGCTGTGCGAGGCGAGACGTCGGACTGGACGCAGCCTGCGCGCCGAAATTGACATATCAGCACATTAGACATACATATTTATGCATGAGAACCACAGTCCAGCTCCCTGACGCGCTTTTGAAGGCGGCGAAACAACGTGCCGCTCAGGACGGGCGCACGCTGACGTCGTTGATCGAGGAAGGGTTGCAGCACGTTTTGTTCGACAGGCCGCAAGCGGCGAAGGGCAAACGACGTCTTCCGCGTGTCAGCAAAGCCAAAGGCGGACTTCGGCCGGGCATTGATCCGACCAAAATCAACACCGAAGCGCAGGACGCCGAAAATCTCGACATGCTTGAGCGCGCCGGGTTGACGTCAGGCTGCAGCGGATGAAGCTGCCGGACGTCAATGTGCTCATCTACGCTTTTCGCGCCGGCACACCGCATCACCAAATCTGCAAGATGTGGCTGGATCAACGTGTTCGCGGTGATGAGGCTTTCGCGATCTCCAATCAGGTGCTGAGCGCTGTCGTTCGCATCGCGACAAACCGGCGCTTGTTCGAGGCGCCGAGCCCACGCGACGAAGCTTTCGCATTTTGCCGTGACATCATCAGTCAAGACCATTGCCGCATCGTCGAACCTGGTCCGCGACACTGGGCGATCTTCGAAAAGCTTTGTCGCGAGACAGAGACGTCAGGCGCGCGCGTGACTGACGCCTGGTTTGCGGCTCTTGCCATAGAGCACGGCTGCGAGTGGGTGACGCTCGATCGTGACTTCGCACGCTTCCCGGAGCTGAACTGGACCGCGCCCGCCTAAAGCCCAGACCGAATTCGGCGGACTCGCCAGACGCGCGGAACGCAGCGTCCGACGAACAACTGCAATCAGGAAAGATGCGCACAGGCGAAGCGCGCGATCGGCTGCTGCCTAACAGCGCTCGACGACCCGGCTTGGCCGCCTTGGCGCGGACGTGTGCGAAGCAGGTGCGGGTGTGCGGTGCTGAGGTGCGCTCTGAGACGCACGCCCGACCACGTCCTTGACGTCGACGCCGAGCCGCTTCGACACCCAAAGCAGGGGCGAGAGAAAAACCGTGCGCTTCGAGACTTCATCGCGAAACAACTCGCTGAAGGTCCGCCGGTCACGCAAGAAGATCCACGCGCGCCAAAGTGCGAAACAAGCGACAGTGGCTGCGACGCCGACACCCGCCAATTCGAGCGTCCCCGATGTCGACGCGTGCCAAGTCGAGCCCAACGAGACGGCGATCGCTGCAACGACCAGCCAGAGCCCGCATTTGACGACGCGCAACAACCGCAAAAAGCCTGAGGCGCGCGCGTCAAATGACGCCAAGTGGTCTGCAACGCGGTCGATCGGCACGCCAGTCTCCAGTATTCCGACTTGCCATCAGAATACCGAAGCGGCGTATCGATTGTCTTTCAAACAAAGATCAAAGTCCGGCATGCCGGATTAGGCCTTTGGCAACGCCTGCGTTTGGTCAGGTATCGCCTTTGGCTTGATCCTGCTCGACGTAGACTTTGCCGCCCATGTCGCGGAACTTCTGGCTCATCTCGGCCATCCCGTCGGCGGCTGCCTGGTACTCGGGATCATTCAACTTGGCCGCGTAGTCGCGCACGTCCTGCGTGATCTTCATCGAACAGAACTTCGGGCCGCACATCGAGCAGAAGTGCGCGACCTTATGGGCCTCCTTGGGCAGCGTCTCGTCATGCATTGACCGCGCGGTGTCGGGGTCGAGCCCGAGGTTGAACTGATCCTCCCACCGGAACTCAAAGCGCGCGCGCGACAGAGCATCATCGCGCAACTGCGCCGCCGGATGCCCCTTCGCAAGGTCTGCTGCATGCGCTGCGATCTTGTACGTAATGACGCCGTGCTTCACGTCATCGCGGTTCGGCAGGCCGAGGTGCTCCTTCGGCGTCACATAACAAAGCATCGCCGTCCCGTACCAGCCGATCATCGCAGCGCCGATGCCGGATGTGATGTGGTCGTAGCCCGGCGCGATGTCGGTCGTCAGCGGCCCAAGCGTGTAGAAGGGGGCTTCACCGCACTCCTTAAGCTGCTTGTCCATGTTGACCTTGATCTTGTGCATCGGGACGTGGCCCGGGCCTTCGATCATCACCTGGCAGCCCTTGTCCCAGGCAACCTGGGTCAGCTCACCAAGCGTCTCGAGTTCGGCGAACTGGGCCCGGTCGTTGGCGTCCGCAATCGAGCCGGGGCGCAGGCCGTCGCCGAGTGAGAACGTCACATCGTACCGGCGCATGATGTCGCAAATCTCGTCGAAGCGTTCGTAGAGGAAGCTCTCCTTGTGCCGCGACAGGCACCACTTCGCCATGATCGAGCCGCCGCGGCTGACAATGCCGGTGACGCGATGCGCGGAGAGCGGCACGTAAGCGAGGCGAACGCCGGCATGGATCGTGAAGTAGTCGACGCCTTGCTCACACTGTTCGATCAGCGTGTCCTTGTAGACGTCCCAGTCGAGCTTTTCGGGATCGCCATCAACCTTCTCGAGCGCCTGATAGATCGGCACGGTTCCAATCGGCACGGGCGAGTTCCGCAGGATCCACTCGCGTGTGTTGTGGATGTTTCGCCCCGTCGACAGGTCCATGACGTTGTCGGCACCCCAGCGGGTCGCCCACACCATCTTGTCGACTTCTTCCTCGACAGACGACGTCACAGCCGAGTTGCCGATGTTCGCGTTGATCTTGACCAGGAAGTTGCGGCCGATGATCTGCGGCTCAAGCTCGGTGTGATTGATGTTTGCCGGGATCACGGCGCGCCCGCGGGCGACCTCATCGCGCACAAACTCAGGCGTGACGAATTCAGGGATGCTTGCGCCGAAGCTTTCGCCCTCTGCGATCGCAGCCGTCGCGCGCGCGAGACGTTCCTCGCGGCCAAGATTTTCGCGGTGCGCGATGTAGCGCATTTCCTTCGTAATGACTCCGGCGCGCGCCCACTCAAGCTGCGTGACGGGTTTGCCCTCGAGGCCGCGGAACGGCCGCTGCTTGTTCGGAAACTCGCGGGCGAGATGCCGACCGCTGACGCCGCCGTTGTCTTCCGGCTTTGTCTCGCGTCCATCGTATTGTTCGATGTTGCCGCGCTCGCGCAGCCAGGCTTCGCGATGGCGCGGCAGCCCTTTCTCAACATCGATTGCAACATCGTCGTCGGTATAGGGACCTGACGTATCGTAGACGTGCATCGCTGGCTCATTCGCCGTTTCGTGCAGCGCGATCTCGCGCAGCGGAACGCGGATATCTGGATGGCCGTCTGGCGATGAGTAGATCTTGCGACTGCCGATGATGGGCCCCGTCGTGACCTCCGGCGTCTGCATTTCGGACGGGCGGATTTGCTTGTTCATACTATTGCTTCCTGAGGTGATAGGTCAGCGCTGACGCGATGAAGCGCTTTGACACTTTGGCGGTTAATCCGATGGGGGGACGGCGGACCGAAGCTCCTGGCTGCAGCGTTCGAGAATTTCGCAAGTGCTGGGTCGGGCTGGGGCGTAAGACGGCCGCCCGCGGGTCGCCATGACGCAGTCACAGCAGTCGCAGGAACAGGCGATGGCTTGGCAGGTGTCGTCGGCATGCGCACTCCGTCCCTTCGCCGGTCCGAACCGGATCAGGTTCAAAGGGTGCTCGCGCAAAGAGCTAGCGCGATCTCAGCCGGTTCCCCGGCGCCCCTCGGATGGCTGCGAGTATGGAGGCAGGAGTGCACCCGGCGCAAGTGGTAACGCGAGACGGCGCGCGTCACTGCGAGGCCGGAATGATCCTCAGGTCACCATGCGCAGGAGCGTGAAGACGATCGTCAGCGCGGCGCCGAAGGTTAGTCCAATCGTCCATTGCAACAGCTCGGACTTGAAGTCGCCGAGCGCGCCGCGCAGCGCCGCACTGTCTGACTTGACGTCCGACAGGAGCTCGCCGAGACGGTTGTGGAGATCGTCCCGCGTGACGAGTTTGTCGGCGGCTGTCGCCACGACGGTTTGCTCCAAAATTGCCGTGAGCCCATGCGCGAGCGCTGGATCAACCCCCGCGTCCTTGAGTTTCTTCTGAGCAATGCAAGAGTGGAATGCCATCATGCAACCCGCGCACGGGCACTGCACGGGTGGTGACGATAACACTGCCAGAATCTGGGCTCGCCTTACGCGCCGAGCTTCTGCGTGATCTCTTCCGTCCAACCGACGAAAGTCTCGCCATCAGCCTCAATGACCGGGCGCTTGATCAACGTTGGATGTGCGGCGAGCAGAGCGGCGGCGTCGGTACCAGCGCGCGCTTTGTCGGCGTCGGAGAGCCCGCGCCAGGTGGTCGAGCGCGTATTGATCAAACGCTCGGCGCCGACAGCCGCGAGCCATGCCGGCACGCGCGCGGCGAGATCAGCTTCAGCCCGGATGTCGACGAATGTGTGCGCCACACCGGCTACATCGAGGGCCTTCAGTGCTTTCTTGCAGGTGTCGCAATTCTTGAGACCGTAAAGCGTGATGGTCATTCGACTTCGATCCCGAGTTCGATGCGCTTCTTCTTGGAGAGGCCCAGCGCTACGAGCCGATAGCTTTCCGACACGTAGTCCCGCAGGCCGGCGTCATCGATGCCGCTTGCCTCATAGCGCTGGATCCACTTCATGCCGCGCGAGGCAAGATAGGGCGCGGGCCGACACCCCGGCGTGTCGCGAAGGATCTCGTAGCCCATCTCAGAACATTTGAAGGTCACCGCGAGCGGCGCGCCCGCGTCCTGCCATCCGCCAACAGCGAAGACCTTTCCGCCGACTTTCCAGACGTTCGCGCCGCCCCATTGCACGACGTGGCTTGTCGCCGCGAAGCTGCCGCAAAACCTGTTGAAGTCCTCCGCCGTCATGGCCGCAGTCTACAGCGCGACAAGCTCGGCGCGAAAGCGCGGTCCGTTCGCCTTGTATGCATCCGCCGCGCGCTTCATGAGGGCGCGCTCTTTGTCGCCGACCTGACGGATAATCTTGCCAGGCGCGCCGAGCACGACTGAGCCGGACGGGATCTCCTTTCCCTCCGCAATCAATGCGCCGGCGCCAATCAGGCAGTCCTCGCCAATGACCGCTCCGTTCAGGATCGTTGCGCCCATGCCGATCAGCGACCGCGCCCCGATTGCGCACCCGTGCAGCATGACTTTGTGTCCGATAGTGACGTCGGCCTCGATCGTCATCGGAAAACCGGGGTCGGTGTGGAGGACGCAGCCGTCCTGCACGTTCGCGCCCTCGCCAATGAGGACCTGCTCGTTGTCGCCGCGGATGACCGCGCGGAACCAGACGCTTGCGCCGGAGGCAATGACCACGTTGCCCATGACATCCGCGGTCGGCGCGACCCAGGCATCGGGCGCAATGTCAGGTGCGATATCACCGAGCCGGTAGAGCGGCATGCCCAAAACCTCCCGATCAGGCGTCGTCCAGATCGACGTCGAGAATGACCATCTGGAGCTGGTAGCTCACTTCGCCGTCTTCTTCTTCGCGATAGAGCGGCGCAAGGAAGTCTTCGCCGATGAACACCTCGGCCATGTCCGTCTTCTTCGGGTGCATGACGACGCGGAGCTGGTCGGTCCGGAAGGTCTTCTGCAGGTACCGGGTAAGCTCCGGCAAGTCGTCTTTCATGATGCTTCTCGTTTGCGGCTGAGTGGTCGGGGTTGGGTTTGTTTGTGGTGCGGCTCGCGCGGCAGAGCGCGCGCGGGCGACGCGATCATTGTGCGTTGCGAGCGAACTTGCTCAGATGCCGCCGCCGGCTTCCGAAAACTCGCCGCCGTTGACGATGAAGAGCTGATCCATGGACCGGGCAGGCTCTGGGCAGCCGGCGGGCCCGATGACTTTTGCCGGCACGCCTGCGACCGTCACCTTCGGCGGTACTTCTTTGACGACCACGCTGCCGGCACCGATCCGCGAGCAGTCGCCAATCTTGATATTGCCGAGCACCGACGCGCCGGCGCCAATCAGGACGTTGTTGCCAACCTTTGGGTGGCGATCGCCTCCGGCCTTGCCGGTCCCGCCAAGTGTCACGCCGTGAAGCATCGAGACATTGTCGCCGATCACCGCCGTCTCGCCGACGACAATTCCGTGACCGTGGTCAAGCATGATCCCGCGCCCGACCCTGGCGGCCGGGTTGATGTCGACGGAAAACGTCTTCGAGGCCTGGCTTTGCAGATAGAGCGCGAAGTCGCGCCGGCCGTTGGTCAAGAGCCAGTGCGCGAAGCGGTGTGCGACCAGCGCGTGGAAGCCTTTGAAGTAGATGAGCGCATCCATGTAACGCGTGCAGGCCGGGTCGCGGTCATAGACGGCTGCGAGATCAGCACGGAAGGCGAGGCCGATGTCGCCGGCAGCCGCGAGCACGTCCTGAAACGTGTTCTCGATCAGGCCAGCACTGACGTCGGGATGATCGAGCCGGCGCGCGACCCGGTAGCAGACGGCCTCCTCAAGCGTGCGATGCGCGAGGATTGCTGAGTGCAGAAATCCACCAATCGCAGGGTCCTGGGCGACGGCCGCGCGCGCCTCTGTCTTCAGCGCTTCCCAGATCGGATCAACGGCTGCCAGCGGCTCCCGCCGCGCGGTCGAGGTCGGTGGCGACATCGTTCCCAGGCTCCCAGGTTTCAGCGGTCGGATCGCGGTCCATCGGGGCCACTCCCGCTGTCAAGTTCCTATCATCAGGTACATAGCGGCTCGGTCATCGGATTGCACGCGGCAGGCCAAAGCGCGCTTTACCGTTCACTTACTAACACGCGAGAAATGCTCATCTCGCACACGCAGCAATCCTCGGTGTCGCCCGTGCCACGCAGGAGCGTAAGATGCGAATTCGGCAAGCGAAACAGCCGCTTCAAGGAGACGGCAAAGGCGGCTTGTGAAACATGCCTGCTATTGGGCCACATGCCAATTTGCGAACCGGCAACGCTTCGGTTGCACGCCCAACGGGAACGCACGGCAGCGCACAACAAAAAGATGTTGCCGCGGTCAGCGGTCAGCGCCAACGTAATCAACAGCTAGCCCATGAGTGGGCGGAGCGTTTGGAGGCAAAGCCATGACCGCAAGAGCACTGACTGCTTCTGTCGGACTAAACGCCTTGGCCGCACTGTCGTTCGCTTTTCTGACGGCGATCGTCTTCGGCCTTCTCTAGAAAACGCTACCGCGCGGAGGCGCCGCGCACGACCACTTAACAGCCGCCCGTTTGAACCTCACCGGAGGGGATAGCGGGCGGCTTATTGTTTTGTGCACCTCGCGTCCGCAACGCGGCCGGTCATTTCTTGACCGCGTATCCGAGCACCGCGCCAACCAACGGGTAGTAGTAAGCATCGAGCTTGATGACCCGGCCAACCGCTTCGGTGAGATCTGGGATGAGCGTCAGGCCTGCGAAAACAAGCGCAGTGCCGATCGAGAAAGCGAGCGTTGACGGCGTTGGCTGTGCGACATCCTTCAGGATGAGGTGTCCGAGCACGCCGACCAGCCAGACGAGCACCCCGAAGATGAGCGCATAGACGAAGATGTCGAAGCCCTGCAGATCGATGGTCAGAAACCGCCTGATCTCAGGTGCGAGCCGAATTGAAAGACCAGCCTGGATTACAATTAGGACGAGACGTGCAAGCATGATGAGCCCCCCGCGTGTGCGGATGGCAGAGGCGCGCGCCGCCTGTCAACGCCGCGCTCAGCCTGCCGACACGGTTGGGCTCTGAGGTGATGCAGGCCGGGCGCTTTGATCCGTTCAAGTTCACGCTAGCTCGCCGGCCCTGAACGCGCTCGGCCCTTTGACGCTCAGCCCTTCGGGCGAGTCGATACGGACGGAACCGTATGCCTATGAAAGCGTCCGAGTTTCGGCCCCATCAGGCAGCCACGCGCTTGTCGGCCGGCTCCGGTGTGTAGTTGAGAACGGGGCTAAGCCAGCGTTCAGCGTCTTCGATGGTCCAGCCCTTCCGCGCGGCATAGTCCTCGATCTGATCGCGCTCGACCTTCGCGACACCGAAGTAATGCGCATCCGGATGCGCGAAATAGAGCCCGCTGACCGATGAGCCCGGCATCATCGCGAAGCTTTCCGTCAAGCGAATGCCGGCAGCCTCCTCGGCGCCAAGTAGGTCAAACAGGGTCTGCTTCTCGGTATGATCCGGTTGCGCTGGATAGCCGGGGGCCGGGCGGATGCCGTGATAGCGCTCTGCGATCAGCGCGTCTGCATCGAGGTCTTCGTCAGGCGCGTAGCCCCACAGCTCGGTTCGCACGCGCTGGTGCATGCGCTCGGCGAACGCTTCGGCGAGGCGGTCTGCCAGCGCCTTGACCATGATCTGGTTGTAGTCGTCTTCGGCAGTGATGTGGCGGGCAATGGCCTCGTCTTCGCCAATGCCGGCCGTCACCGCAAACCCGCCAACGTAGTCTGCGATGCCGCTATCTTGTGGTGCGACGAAATCGGCAAGCGCAGTATGTGCGCGGTCGCGCTTCGGGTCCCGCGCGATCTGCTGGCGCAACGTGTGCAGCCGCGCGATCTCCGTCTTGCGCGCTTCATCTTCATAGAGCGCGATGTCATCGCCGACGGCGTTGGCCGGCCAGAAACCGACGACCGCGTTTGCCGTGAGCCACCGCTCAGAGACAATGCGCTCGAGCATGGCCTGAGCGTCCGCAAACAGCTTCCGCGCTTCTGTCCCGACGATTTGGTCGTCCAGGATTTGCGGATAGCGCCCGCGCAGATCCCACGTTGAGAAGAACGGCGACCAGTCGATCAGGGGCACCAACTCGCGCAGGTCGTATTCCGTAAACGTCCGCGCGCCGGTGAAGGACGGCTTCGCTGGACGGTAAGTTTCGAAGTCAGCGCGGAACGCGTTTCGTCGTGCTTTGGTGAGCGGCACGCGCGCCTTCTTCGCATCCGCTCCGTGGAAGGCGGTGCGGACCTTCTCGTATTCGGCACCAATGCCCGCGACATAGTCCGACCTGTCAGTCTCAGACAGCAACTGCGAGACGACGCCCACGGCGCGGCTTGCGTCGGTCACGTAGATTGCCGGCCCGGCGCGGTAGTTCGGCGCGATCTTGACGGCGGTGTGTACGCGGCTGGTTGTTGCCCCGCCAATCAGGAGCGGGATGTTGAGCCCGCGCCGTTCCATCTCGGCTGCGACGAAGCACATTTCGTCAAGCGACGGCGTGATCAGTCCGGACAATCCGATGATGTCGACGTTGTGCTTGACGGCCTTATCGAGGATGTCGGCAGCCGGCACCATCACGCCGAGGTCGATCACCTCGTAGTTGTTACACTGCAGGACGACGCCGACGATGTTCTTGCCGATGTCGTGCACGTCGCCCTTCACCGTCGCCATAAGCACGCGGCCGGCAGCGGGTTTGTTTTCAAGCCCGGCGGCCAGCTTTTCTTCTTCCAAGAACGGCTGCAGGTAGGCGACCGCCTGCTTCATGACGCGCGCGGACTTGACGACCTGCGGCAGGAACATCTTGCCCGCCCCAAACAAGTCGCCGACGACATTCATGCCGTCCATCAGCGGGCCTTCGATCACATCGAGCGGCCGCGACTTGGTCTGACGCACAGCCTCAGTGTCTTCGACAATGAAGTCGTTGATGCCGTGCACCAGCGCATGGGTCAGGCGCGCCTCGGGTTCGGCGTCGCGCCAGGCAAGGTCAGGGCCGGTGTCGGCCTGCTTGCCGCCGGCAAACCGGCCGGCCGCATCGATCAACCGGTCGGTGGCGTCATCGCGGCGGTTGAGGATGACGTCTTCGCAGAGCTCGCGAAGTTCCGGCTCGATCTGATCGTAGATCGTAATCTGGCCCGCATTGACGATCGCCATGTCGAGGCCGGCCTGGATCGCGTGATACAGGAATACCGAGTGCATCGCCTGGCGCACTGTCTCGTTTCCGCGGAACGAGAACGACAGGTTCGAGACGCCGCCGGAGACGTGCGCGTGCGGCAGCGTCTCTTTGATCCGGCGCGTCGCTTCGATGAAGGCAATCCCGTACTCGTTGTGCTCTTCGATACCCGTCGCGACCGCGAAGATGTTGGGATCAAAAATGATGTCTTCCGGCGGGAAGCCAACGGCCTCTGTCAGCAGGCGATAGGCGCGGGTGCAGATGTCGACTTTGCGCGCGATGGTGTCGGCTTGCCCGTCTTCGTCGAAGGCCATGACGACGACGGCCGCACCGTACCGCAAGACCTTGCGCGCCTGCTCGAGGAACGCCGCCTCGCCCTCCTTCAAGCTGATCGAGTTCACGATCGCCTTGCCCTGCACGCACTTCAGACCCTCTTCGATCACCGACCACTTCGAGGAATCAATCATCACGGGCACGCGCGCGATGTCAGGCTCAGACGCGATCATGTTGAGGAACGTGCGCATTGCGCGCTCGCTATCGAGCAGGCCCTCGTCCATGTTGACGTCGATGATCTGTGCGCCGCTGTCGACCTGCTGGCGCGCGACGGCAACCGCGGTCTCGTAGTCGCCGGCTTCGATGAGCTTTCGAAACCGCGCCGAGCCGGTCACGTTTGTGCGCTCGCCAATATTGACGAAGCTCGATGCTGCAGTGGCTGTCATCGGTCTGATCCCGCCGGCTTCATTGCTTGGGTCACGCGTGAACAAACGGCTCGAGGCCTGAGAGGCGCATGCGGGTCGGCATGTCCGGCAGCGCGCGTGGCACCTCCGACGTGCAGGCCGCCACCAGCGCTGCGATATGTTCGGGCGTCGACCCGCAACAGCCGCCGACAATGTTAATGAGCCCATCTTCGGCCCAAGGCGCGACCTGCGCTGCCATCTCATCCGGCGTCTCGTCGTATTCGCCCATGGCGTTGGGCAGACCCGCATTCGGATATGCGGAGACGAATACGTCTGCGACGCGCGCGAGGTCGGCAAGAAACGGGCGCATCAGTTCCGCGCCAAGCGCACAGTTAAGCCCGATCGAAAACGGCTTCAGGTGACGCATCGCATACCAGAACGCCTCGACCGTTTGGCCTGAGAGCGTCCTGCCGGAGCGGTCTGTGATCGTCCCAGAGATCATCAGCGGAATGTCGCAACCGGCCGCATCAACAGCTTCTAAGGCCGCAAAACCAGCGGCCTTTGCATTGAGCGTGTCAAAGATCGTCTCGATCAGCAGAAGGTCAATACCGCCTTCGATAAGACCGTCGATCTGCTCGCGATAGGCAGACACCAGCTCGTCAAAGCTGACGTTGCGATATCCCGGATCGTTGACGTCCGGCGAGATCGACGCGGTGCGATTGGTCGGGCCAACGGCGCCGGCGACATAGCGCGGGCGGTCCGGCGTCTCAGCGGTGACGGCGTCGGCTGCCTCACGGGCGAGCCTGGCAGAGGCGACATTCAACTCTCGCGACAGCTCTTCCATTGCGTAGTCCGCCATGGAGATCCGCTGCGCGTTAAATGTGTTTGTCTCGATGACGTCTGACCCGGCGCGGAGATACGCGAGATGGATGTCGCGGATGACATCCGGCTGCGTCAGCGAGAGCAGATCGTTGTTGCCGCCGACATCGCTCTGCCAATCGGCAAAGCGCGTGCCGCGATAGTCCGCCTCGCCGAAGCTGTGCTGCTGGATCATCGTCCCCATCGCACCATCGAGGACGAGGATGCGTTCGCGCGCGGCGGCGGTGAGCTCGCCTCGGATATCTCGGGTCATTGATTGACGACCTGTTTCAGCGGCTGCGCCTCGGGGCGAATGCCGAGCAGATGGCAAATCGCAAACACGAGGTCGGCGCGGTTGAGCGTGTAGAAGTGGAAGTCCGTGATGCCGTGGTCGACGAGGTCCATGACCTGTTCGGCCGCGATCGCAGCTGCGACCAGGTGTGCGGTCTGCGGGTCATCGTCCAGGCCATCGAAACGGCGGGCAAGCCAGTGTGGGACGCTGGCGCCGGTGCGCGCGGCGAAGTTTGCGACTTGCGTGAAGTTGTGGATCGGCACGATGCCGGGGAGGATCGGACACCAGATGCCGGCAGCCCGCGCGCGTTCGACAAAGCGGAGGAAGTGGTCGTTGTCGAAGAAGAACTGCGTGATGATCCGGCTGGCGCCTGCATCGACTTTCCGGCGCAGGTTCTCGATATCAGCATCCGCCGTCGCGCTCTCGGGGTGGCCCTCCGGATAGCCGCCGACCGAGACTGCAAAGTCGGCGATCGCTTTGATGCCGGCTGTCAGTTCGGCTGCATTGGCATAGCCATCCGGATGCGGCTCGTAAGCCGTCCCAGCGCCCGATGGCGGATCGCCGCGAAGCGCCACGATGTGGCGGACGCCAGCCGACCAATAGTCGCGCACGATGGCGTCCACTTCGGCCTTGCTTGCACCAACGCAGGTGAGGTGGGCCGCCGGCTCAAGCACGCTCTCGCGCACGAGTTGCGACACCGTCGCGTGCGTCCGCTCCCGTGTTGAGCCACCAGCACCATACGTCACTGAGACGAACGTCGGCGCGAGCGGCTCAAGCCGACGGATGCTGGACCAGAGAGCGGCTTCCATCTTCTCCGATTTCGGCGGGAAGAACTCGAACGACACGCCAATGTCGCCGTCGCCAATCAGCCGGCTTTTGCGTTCGCGGTGAACCTTGAGTGTCATTGGGACACGCTCTCTTTCTCAGACTGTCCGGTCTGGTGATTGGGTGTGCTGCGCGCGGCAAGCCAGAGGCTCACCGTCAACGCGTCGGGGCCGGCCGACGCCGGCGCTTCGAGCATTTCGTGGTGTGTGACTTCGAGACCCGCGGCGGCCAGCCATTGGCGCACATCGTCATCGGCGATGCCGAGGGCGCGATGGGCAAATCGCTCGCGGAACGACGCGTTGTCGTGTGGCGCGAAGTCGACGATCAGCAGTTGGCCGTCATCGGCGAGCACGCGCGCTGCCTCCTCGAGTGCCGCTTCTGGCCGCGTCAGGAAATGCAGCACCTGATGCAAAACGATGGCATCCACCGTCCGGTCGCGCAGTGCGATGTTGTAGATGTCGCCCTGGCGAACCTGTGCGTGGGAGAGGCGCTCGGCCTCGATCCGTGACCGCGCGTAGGCGAGCATGGCCTGGTTGCTGTCGAGCCCGACGCCGCGGTCAAACCGCTTCGCAAACAGCTCAAGAATGCGGCCCGTGCCGGTGCCAAGATCGAGGAAGTTCGCAAACGGCCCGCCGCCAAGCGCGTCCTGCATCGCAGCTTCAACCTGCGCTTCATCGACGTGCAGCGAGCGGATCTCATCCCACTGCCCGGCGTGATCTGCAAAGAAGCTTTCGGCCGCCTTGGCGCGGTCATCGAGGACCGCCGCGGCGCGCTCCCGGTCGCGGCTCGTGGTGTGATCCGCCGGGTCGAGTGCTGCGACGACCGTGGCGACGAAACCGTCAGCCCGCGCGGCTTCCGACAATCTCAGATTGACCCACGTGCCCTCACGGAACCGCTCGATGACGCCGGCCTCCGCCAGCAGCTTCAGATGCCGGCTGATGCGCGGCTGGCTCTGGCCAAGCACCTGCGTCAGGTCCTTGACGTTGAGTTCGGCGGAGAACAGCAGCGCAACAATCCGCAGCCGCGTCGGCTCCGCGATGGCGCGGAGCCGGGCGACAGCGTCTTCCGAGCTGAGAGATGGGAGTGGCAGGCTCATGATGTCTCCTAGCACGCACATATAAAGATATCTTTATATGCGTCAACCAGGACGTGCAGATGGCGATGAACGGGATCCGTCCTCACGACGTCCAAGCGAGACGACCGAAACGGCATGTTCCCTGCGGAACCGACATCTCAGCAGGGCCCTTTAAGCCTCGGGTAAGCAAAGACTGTCAGGGTCTGAGACAACCACTCAGGAGTAGTTAGCGATGTCGTTTGGATGGGTGCGCCGTGTAAGCGTTGACGGCGATTGGGCGGCGCTGCCGATGACATTGACGCTGCGGGCCGGTGCGCTTGCGGGCTTTGGCTATCTGCTCGTTGCAACCGTCGTGGCACTCTTCGTCTGCGCGCCGACAGCGCTTGCGCTTGCAAGCGTGATCGACTCGCAGGGTGTTGCCGCAGATTCACTCACCGCGATTGCAACCCTAAGCTTTGTTGCAGCGACCGCGCTCGCAGCAACCCTTTGGGCCCTTGCCTACGCAGCGCGTAGCTTCTTCGCGCGCACCGTCGTCGAAATCGCGCCGCGCATGATCGCAGTTCACCAACACTCACTGCTCGGCACCAAGACGTCACGGACGCCGGTGACGGCCTTCGAAGGCATTTGCGTCCTGCCGCAGACCTCGCTCGATGGCCGCCTGTTCGGTGTCTACCTGATCCACCCGGAGCGCCACAAAAGCCCGCTTCTGATGCGCGCGCCGGCCATTGACCGCGACTGGGTTTCAGCCGCCGCCGCAAGCCTCAATCAGCCGATCATCGGCACGCCGGCAACAGGCGCCGCGAAACCGTCAGAGACCGACGCACACGAGTCACTTGCTGCCGCGTAATCGCCCGATTGCAGTCTGCGTTGTTGGTGCGTCATCCGAACCGTCGTACCCGCGAACAACCCATCGTCCGGATGCGATTTGGCCGCATTTGAGAACTAGGCCGATTGACAAAGACGAACGACAAGAGACTGACCCATGCGCGCACGTTTGAGCCCTTCTCCAGCTTCAGTTCGCCTCCCTCGTTTTGCCCTCCTGATTGCCGCCTCCCTTTTTGCCTTCGCCGGCACGCTGGCAGCTCCGCCGCTTGCAACAGAAGCACGCGCCGCTGACCCGGCCGTCGAATTCATGCGTCGCGCGGCAAACGAATTGATCAACGCGCAACGGCAGAAGTCTCCAGCCGCCTTCGCCCGCGTGATCCGCAAGTACGGTCACGTCCCGATCATCGGGCTCGATGCGCTCGGCTCTTATCGCGCGGGCCTCCGCCCGGCATCGCGCCGCCGCTACCAAGGCGGCGTCGTCAAGTTCATCGCGCGCTACGCAGCAACGGAATCCCGCAAGTACCGCGTCGCCCGCGTGCAGTTCGCCAAGACATCTGCCCGCGAAGGCCAGCATGTGCTCGTCGACAGCCGCGTCATGCTCGCCGATGGCACGCAGTACGATGTGCGCTGGATGCTCGTCCCGCGCGGGCGCCGCTATAAGGTGCGCGATGCCCAGGTGCTCGGCTTTTGGGTATCGCCGTTCCTCCGCCAGCTCTTTGAGAACTACATCGCGGAAAATGGCGGCAAGGTCGACGCACTGGTCCTCGCGCTCAACCGCTAGAGACGACGCCATCGCCGCCGGCATTGAATGCCGCATTCGTTTCCGCCTAGGTTGCGCGACACCAACAGCGCCGGTTCAACCGGCGCGCGCAGGGCGGAAACTCACGATGACGAACTCAATTGATCTTCAGGGCCGCGTAGCGGTCGTCACCGGTGGTGCGCAGGGTTTTGGCCGCGCATGCGCCGAGCGATTTGCAGCATCCGGCGCAAAGGTCGCGCTGTGGGACACGGACCGCGCGCTCGCCGAAAAAACAGCGGCTGAGATCGGCAGCGGCACGACCGTATGCGAGACCGACGTCAGCGACTTTGCTTCGCTGGAAGCAGCCCGCGACGCGACCATCGAAGCCCACGGCAAAATCGACATCATGGTCAACAATGCGGGTGTCGCGGGGGCGAACGCGACGACCTGGGATACGACGCCTGACGAGTGGCGCCGCGTGATGCGGATCAACCTCGATGGGCCATTCCTGTGCTGCAAGGCGGTGGTCCCGCACATGACGGCCAACGACTACGGCCGCATCGTCAACGTCGCCTCGATCGCCGGCAAAGAGGGCAACCCGAACGCCGCGCACTATTCTGCATCTAAGGCCGGAGTCATCGCGCTGACGAAGTCGCTCGGCAAGGAGCTGGCGGGCCACAACATCGCGGTCAATGCGATCACGCCGGCGGCAGCCAAGACCGCGATCTTCGACCAGATCAGCCAGGAGCATATCGACTACATGCTCTCGAAAATCCCGCGGAACCGGTTTGTCACGGTGGTGGAAATGGCCGGGATGGTCGCGTGGATGGTGTCGGCGGAAAACTCGTTCACGACCGGCGCGGTGTTCGACCTCTCAGGCGGCCGGGCGACCTATTAGCGCCATCACGCGGTTCAATCAGCCTACACCTCAGCCAGCAGGCCATCGAGGTCGAGCCTGCGCGTGAACATCGCGAGGTGGCCATCGCCATCGCGCGGCCAGTCACCGGGCGCGCGATCCCAGTAGATCTCGATGCCGTTGCCATCCGGATCACGAAAGTAGACGGCTTCCGATACGCCGTGGTCACTCGCGCCTTCAATGGTCACACCGTGATCGAGGACGCGGCGCAGCGCGGTCGCGAGCGCGCGGCGGTCCGGATAGAGAAAGGCGACGTGGAACAGGCCGGTGGTCCCCTCAGCAGGCCACGGACCGCCCCTGCTGGACCATGTGTTGAGGCCGAGGTGGTGGTGATAGCCGCCGGCTGAAAGGAAGGCTGCCTCGCCGCCGTAGCGCTGCATGACTTCGAAGCCCAGCACGTCCATGTAGAACCCGATCGCCCGTTCGAGGTCGGCAACCTTCAGATGCGCGTGACCGACCCGCACGTGCGGGTCGATGGGGTTCGCGTTCGTCGTAAGAGCAGGCACTGCGTGCGCCATAGGTCGGTTGTCCTGATGATCCGCCTTCCAACACGGTCGGCTCTGCTGCGCTGATTGGAAAGATATGCCCTTCGCGAACGGTATAAAGGAGGCTAGAAGGGACGGATTGTAGTTCCAGTCGGGATGATTGATGGACAAGCTTCGCGCGTTGCAGACGTTTGTGACGGTCGTTGACCAGGGCAGTTTCGCACGCGCCGCCGAGGCACTTTCAACATCGCGGACGGCAACATCGAAGATCGTCATGGACCTTGAGGCCCATCTCGGCACCTCGCTGTTGACGCGGACGACGCGGAAGCTGAGCCTCACCGACACCGGCACCGCCTACTATGAGCGTGCCAAACGCATCATCGAACAGCTCACTGAAGCCGATGCGGAAGCCGCATCCGAGACGCTGCACCCGCGCGGGCGGCTCGCGGTATCGGCGCCGATGTCGTTCGGCATCCGCCATGTCGCGCCGCACCTAAAGCCCTTCATGGACCAGCATCCCGACATCCGGATCGACTTGTCGCTTGACGATCGCAAGGTCGATCTGATCGCGGAGGGGTTCGATCTGACGATCCGCATCGGCCAGCTCGAAGACTCAAGCCTGATTGCGCGGAAGCTCGGCGCAAGCCGGCTGCTCATCTGCGCCTCGCCCGCTTACCTCGACGCCCACGGCACGCCGGAGACGCCAGACGACCTCGCCGACCATAGCTGCCTTGGCTATCCGTACTGGTCGGGCGATGGGGCGTGGCAGGTCATCGGGCCTGATGGCGAGACGACCCGCGTGCCAATTTCCCGCGCGCTCTGGAGTAACAGTGGTGACGCACTGCTGGTCGCCGCGACCTCCGGTGTGGGTGTTGTCCTCAAGCCGGACTTCATCGTCGGCCCCGCACTTGCCGCAGGCGAACTCGTGCGCATCATGCCGGACTATCGCGGCGCCGACGCCGACATCCATATCCTCTATCCGGCCGCCGCGTTCCTGCCATCGCGCGTCCGCGTCTTCATCGACTATCTCGTGAAATGCTTTCACGAGAACCCGCCCTGCCGGACGAGCGGTGCGGCGGAACCGCAGCGCGCACCTTCTACTGCAGCGTCTGCATAAGGCGCTTCAGAAGTTCCTTACGCGGCTCAAACGACGAGATGTAACAGCGCTCTTCAAGCGTGTGTGCCCCCTCGCCATCGACACCCAGGCCATCGAGCGTCGCGACGTCGTCGGCGACGAAGTTCCCGTCGCTCGCGCCGCCTGTGTAGGTGTCCTGCAGCGTGAAACCGATCTCGGCGGCAAGCTGGCGGGCGTGGCCGAGCAGCCGCGCGCCAGCCTCGGTTTTCTCATACGGCGGACGGTTGAGTTCGCCGGTCACCGTGACTGTCACATCGGGTGTCGCAGCTTCCAGCGACCGCAACCACGCATCGAAGTGCTTGCCGTCAGCGACCGTCGCGATGCGCATGTCGATCGTTGCTTCGCAGTGCTGCGGCACGACGTTCTCAGCCGTCCCGCCATTGATTTGTCCGATGTTGAAGGTGACGCCACGATCGTAGTCCGTCGCCCCTTCGATGCGCTGGATCTGATGGGCCATCTCGACGATTGCGCTGCGGCCCTCGCCATGCCGCGAGCCCGAGTGTGCCGGGCGCCCTTCGGCGCGAATGACGTATCGGCCGACACCCTTGCGCGCAGACACCACCTGCCCGCCGTCGCGCGCCGGCTCCGTGACGAGGACATATGCCGCCCGCCGGCCTTCGCGCTCGATCAGATCAACCGACGTGTTCGAGCCAACCTCTTCATCCGCCGTATAAAGAAACCGAAGCGGCAGCCGGGGGGCATCCCCGTTGGCTGCAATCTCGCGGTACGCCTGAAATGCGAGATAGGCGCCGCCCTTCATGTCGTAGATGCCGGGCCCGAAGGCTTCATCGCCGTCGACGCGAAACGGCAGGTCGCCCGCAAGCGTGCCGATCGGGTGGACCGTATCCAGGTGGCAAAGCACGAGCACGCCCTTTGCGTTCGGGTCGGCGCCAGGCTCGGTCATCATCAGGTGGTCGCCGAAACCGTCGCGGCCCGGAATGCGGGCGACGTCGAGGCCGGTGCCCCGCCAGTCCGCTTCGGCCCGGTCCATCATGCGGTTCACGGCGGCCGCGTCCGACGAGAAGCTCTCGATCTCGACCCACGTCCGGATGCCATCCAGGATTTCGTCAGCGCGCGCGGCCACGGCTTCGCTCCCATGTTTGCAAGTTCGGATTGCCTTGAGTGTACGGGCGTCGCGGCAAACGCGAAAGCCCCGCGCTCAGGAGCGGAAATGTCGATCCGGAAACCTTGGGACGCAGCGCGACCTCAACGGGTTGCGATTGCAGCATGCGTGCGCACTAGGTCTGCGAGCCAGGCCGTCGCCATCGGGTCCAAGCCGAACGCAAGCTCCATACGCTGCGTGTCCGAGACGGCGGTGACCGCCAGCATGCTTTGATCCGGGGCCTCGTCCGGATCGAGCCCGAACCGTTCGATAAGGTCCTGGCGATGGATCGCGAACCGGTCGGTGACCGCAACGCTATTGATCTCAGAAAAGCACAAGCGATCGGTCAGATGGGCCGGCCAGAGCGATGATCCAAGCGCGCCGCTGATCCGAACACCCTCGCTGTCGAAGACCAGCTCGCGCCGCGTGACGAACGCGAGCGGCACGCACATCGCGACGAGAACCGGCGCAAACAGCACGACCTTCCAGCTCGTCAGCAATCCCCAGAGCTTTTCTACAAAGCCAGCATCGCCGACGGCCGCGACCTCCGGCACAAGCGGGACGTACCGCTCGGGTCCGTCAAAAGCAAAGGCGATCGTCGCAAAGCAACACGCGATCACGACGCCCATTGCCGGAAAGATCACGCGGCTGAGCTCTTGCTGCGGCCTGCGGCAGAAGTAGCTGACGGAGAGCTGGTTTTCGTGTTGCGCGAGCGTGACGTCGGCTGGTGCGCGGGCGATCAGGCTGGCGAGGGCCGCGTCGGCATCGGCGGGCACGAGGCGCGGTTGCACGGCTGTTGCCACGGTGCGCGTGCCACGTGCGTCCTGGTCGAGCATCGGCCGGCCAAGCTTGGTGGCGAACGCTTCCCAGACCGAGGGCGCCACGACCGGCGCCGCGTAAAGCACAACCGTCTGTTCGGGGTTGCGATGGGCAAGCTCGATCACCGTGAGCTCTGACCACGGCAACTGCTCGCAGCGGCGGCGGACCCCTATGAATTCGCTCAACGGCAGGCGCCACTCGCGCGTGTCGAAGAGGACATGATCGCGCACGTGCACACGGCCATTGGCGATCGACACATCGGTGCGGCTGAAACTCCGCGCGAAGCACTTGACTGCGCTTGGCAGGTAAAGCGCGAGCATAAGGCCCTGGAAGATCACGAGCGCGAACAGGATCGCTTCTGCGTTTTCGATGAGGACGGTGCTAAACGGGCCGCTGAGGCCTTCGAACGGCCCGCGTGCGTTGCCAGAACCAAGCAGCAAGACCGCGCTTAGAAAACCTGGTGCAAACAGCGCGACCATCAACAGATCAAGGGCCGCGGTGCTGTAGATCCGGCCGCGCTTCGGGCGCATGCTCACGCGTATGGCCCCGCCATCCGCCGTGGCGCGCACATCCTCATAGACGGGATGCCGCTTCTCGATGGGCAGAAACATGCGCGCTCCACAACCGGCTGTCGCGGGAGCGTCGCAGGTCGCGCTTAGCATCGGGTTAGGCGGGCTGGTTAATCAGACCTTGATCTGCGCGCCGGTGTCGAGGCCTGCGCACCTTCAACTGCCGGCGTCTTTTTGCGGGCTGTGACGGCGACGATCGGGCCGACCGGAGCAAAGCTCAGCTTCGAGATGCCGGGCGTGAGCATTTGCGGCACGGACCCGCCGTCTAGAAAGAGCGCGTTGGCCGCCTTCAGGCGCTTCTGGAAGAGCGTTGCGAAAGCGTGGAACGTGACGGGCTGATCCGACAGCACGAACCAGATCGTCCGCCCGTCGCGCGCGACGCCGACCCCGTTTCGGCTTTTGCGCGACTGCGAGGACTTGCGAAAGCGCGGGTGCAGCTTGCCGTCAATGACCAGCATGGGACCGGACTGCGTCGCGAAGTCAGGCCGCTTGTTGCGCTTCAGGAAAGCGCGCGTCTCCATGACCCCCGCGCGGCCCTTGTCGACAAAGAAGATGCCGTTGGGCAGCATATGGAAGTTGCCGGGCCCGCGCCGCGTGTTCGCCGCCTTGAGCTTTCGGCGGTCCTCAACGTGATATCCGACCGGCGACAGATCATCGTGATACATGCCAGCGTTCATCGTCATAAGGACTTTCTCCCCGCGCTCCTTCAACGCGCGCGCGGCCGCCGGCAGGGTCGCAAACGGTCGCTCGTTTCGCATCCGCCAATGGATCGCGATATCGACAGCCGCGGTGTCGAAACCGCAAACGGTGTAGCGCGCGCGCTCGAACGAAATTCCGCCGCAGTCGGCTTTGGCAGGCGCTGCGACCACGGCCACCGCTGACGCAGCCAGCGCGCACGAAATCAGCCCGCGCCCAAGCGTGCGCCGCCTGCTCCACAATCTGCCCGCGACGCGCCCGCGCATCTCTTGCCTCCGAAGTCCACTCTTTCCGCCCGCTCATCGGACACGGTAATAGACCGGTTGCGGCGGAAAGAGGAAGCGCACATGAGCGACACACCAACGCTCGTCTTTGATGTTGGAAATGTGCTGATCCAGTGGGCCCCCCATCTCGCGTTTCCCGGCCGTGACCGACAGGACATTGAGGCCTTCTTCGACGAGGTCGGCTTTGCGGTCTGGAACATGGAGCAGGACCGCGGGCGCACTTGGGCCGAAGGCGTGGCGCATCTGACCGCGCTTTATCCCCATCTGAGCGACCTCATCGCCCAATACGATCGCAACTGGCAGCTTTCGGTTTCAGGTCCGGTTTCCGGCATGCCCGAGTTGCTCGCCGAACTGGACCAAAGCGGCGCCGACCCACTCTTCGCCATTACGAATTTCTCAGGCGAGAAGTGGGCTGAGACCCGCGACCGGTTTCCATTCCTGGCGAACACGTTCGCAGATGTCGTCGTCTCGGCGCACGAGCGACGGCTAAAGCCAGAACCTGCGATTTACGACACACTCTGCCGCCGCAACGGGCTCGATCCGCGCGCGTGTTTCTTCATCGACGATAGCGCGCTCAACGTTGCAGGCGCGCGTCATGTCGGCATGCGCGCTCATCATTTTAAGGACGCCCAGACGCTGCGGCGGGAGCTCCTCGCGCTCGGATTTCAGATCGCAGCATAGATCGCCGCCTTCTGCGGTCGCAGCACGAGTGGCGGCTGAGGCGCTATCCATTTGGCGGCCCGGGCCGCACGGCCAGCGCGCACCGCAAACCGCGAAGACTAGATTGGCGGCAAACCCAATTGCTCTGCGGCTTGCCGGGCAAGGTATGCCGTGCGCAGGTCAATCTCCGTCCGCCCCCACGCATCACTGCCGACGTGAAGCACGCTATCGACTGTCTGAAATCGCCGGCGCCAGCTCTCGTACGCGGCCACCTTCTGGGGCCACGATGCGGCACCGACCGTCTTCTGCGTCCGCACGTCCAGCACGCAAAGATTGCCGATCAGATCGGCCGTCGCGTCATGCAGCTCGATGAGCTCGTCGCGGCTGCCATGCGGCAGGTAAAGCTGCAGCGCCGGCAGCCAGTCCTGATGCAACACCGCCGGCATAATGTGCTCGATCGTCACGTTCGCCGTGCATTCGAGTGGCACGGGCTCCGGCCACGACAGCGTCTCGAGCCACAGCATCACGGCCCGCCTTTGGTCCGCGTCGCGCATTGGCCGCATGAGTTGTTCGTGCGCATAGCGCAGCGTGCCCGTGTCGAGAAACAGCGCGCCGGCACTACCCGTCACCGTCTCGCCCGCGAATGGGTTGAGGCCCTGTTCAATCTGACCCAGAGCGTCAGCAAACCGACGCTCGCGCCCGCGCTGCCATCCGAGGATTTCCATCGTAAAGGCTGCGTGCACGAGCGCGTCGAGCTTCGCCTGCCACGCAGCCCCCGTCAGCGCGCCGCCGTGCAGCTCGGCAAGCCGCAGAAAGACGGGTTGCCAGTCTTTCCAGCCAAGAAATGAGAGTTGGCGGAACCGGAGGTCACCGCCCGACGTCCCATGATATCCGGCCGCCATGTGCCGGCGCGATACCTGAAACAGAGCGGCGCGCTCGGCAAACTCACCCGTTACCCACGCCAGCAGGCGATCGGCTGAACCCTGAGCATTGAGGAACGCAAGCAGGTGTTCGCCGGTCGCCGCCGCCCGGCCGGCATCCTCAAACATCAGCCGTTCGATCGCGATCACGAAGTCTTCGAAACCCTCGCGGAGGTCGCGTTGCGCCGACCGCCACGCCCGCTCGATTTCGCGGATCTGCTCGGCCGTCGCGTTCGCGAGGTTTGCGTTCTCGACGATCTCGCCTTTGAGGATGTCGCCGACCTTGAGCTGCAGGCCACGCTTGTTTGTCGTCAGAAACGTCTGATACGCGAGCGACCGATCGCTCAGCACCTGAACGGTGATGACCACGCGCGTCATCAGGAACACGACAAACGCTTTGCGCCGATCCAGCGACCAGGCGGCCAGCGATCGCTCAAAGTGGTCAGCTACGATCCGCATTGCGCGGTCGCCCTCGGCGACGTTGTCGCGCAGCATCACGCGATGCCCCTCGGCGATATGATACAGCGTGCGTCCCGCCGTCGGATGCAAAATCCGCCGGGCTTTGCGCGTCTCGTCGACAAACAGAAAGTCGTCAACCACGTCGCGCAGGTCATCGTCTGCCAGATCGCCGGCATCGCGGAGCTTCGCGAGCATCAGCGACAGCGTCGTCAGACGTTGGACGCCATCGTAGACCTCAAATCGGCGATTGGCGTCGCCCGCAAAGAGAACGACAGCGTTGAGATTGTAGATGGGCGCTGGCGGCTGCTGGCCCCGCCCGCCCTCTCGCGGTTTCAGCCTTGCAGAAGGGTCTTGCTTTGGCTGCGGCCCGGCTTGGTCGATGACGCCATTGGCCTTCCCGCTCGCCCCGCGCGGAAGCGGATTGACAGCCGGCACGCTCCGGCGGCGGTCTCGCGCGATCCGCGTTTCATAAGCGGCCAATGCATCCCGGTCGACATCAGCGCGATCATCGCGGGCGCGCGCGTCGTCCTCACTCGCTTCGGCTGCATCCCGCCCATCATCCGGATCAAGGCCGAGCCGCACAAAGCAATCGAAGATGTCAGCCAGCATCTGGCCCGCTTCGCGCGGCGTCCATTGATACTCGCGCTGCACCGGCGCGGGCGTAAACGTGCCGAGCGCCAGCGCCTCGCCGAGGCTATGAGTCGTCGATGAAATCTGCATCCGCGCCCCCGACATCGCGGCATCTGCTCACCGCAAAACTATGTCAGAAGCGTGAGTGTGGGGGTGTGAAGGCGCGCCGTGGGCGGTGCGGCCGGGGTTGTTTGCGAGCCTGTTCTTCGGGTAGCTCCGTCGGCCAAGCCTTGCGCGCGACCACGCACCCCATGACCACGCTAGTCCAAACCGTCGCGCAAAGAGGATTGCACTTCAGGCGGTAGATCTAGTTGCTCAAGCTCCAACTCGTGAAACGATACATCGCGTCGTTCTTCGAACAGCTCGCGCAGCGCGGCTTCGACGCGAGCCCATGCTGCATATCCAGCCGGTATCTCTCGGCCAATCAGATACCGCAGGTATTTCCGCCACTTATCAATACGCAGGTATCGCAACGTCTCCGGCGTCCGGCGCAACGTTTCGTGTTTCATTCGCGTTCGATAGCGCCGGGCGGCTTCCGACCTGCCGATGCGGCACGTGACAATGCGAGCACGCCTCGCCTTTGAGATGAGCGCGGTCAAATCAGCCACGCGCTGGGCATAATCGCGACGGTTGAGAAAAGCGCTGGTCGCATACTCCACAATGATCGCACCGCCGCTGAAACGATTGGCGCGGATCGAGCGCGCGTCAGTCCGAAGGCATTCGGAACTGTCAACCTGAACCGGCATCGCGGGGTCAGCTCGAACAATCCGCTTGGCGATGGTGGTCTTGCCGGAGCCTGAGGGTCCGACGAGTATCACGAGTTCATCAATGCAAACGTCATTCGCCGACAGAACGTGCTGCACCGGCGCGTGTGCTCGAAGCTCGGCTTCAGTTGGAGCCAGCGTCATCCTCCGCGCCTTAACACGATCGTGTTCTTCGCGTGCATTTCGGGATCAGCATTTAGACCGACTTCCGCCAAACGAGAAGTCATTCGATCAATCGCGTCAGCGCCGACAATATGGGGGTGAACCTCAAGGACGATGGCCCGGACGTCCTGAAGATCGGCGCTTGGTAGCAGATCAACTTCGGCGCCTTCGACATCCATCACGATGACATGCGGTCCGAAGCTGGAGACGACCTGCTCAAACGAGTCGCTCTCGATCCGCTCAGGCAGCAAACCGCGTTCGCGATCAATGAGCGACGATGAGACGATGTTATCGTCGAAGAAGAACTCAACAGGCTCGCCGTCAACGGTGACGGCCCGGTTGCGTACTTCGGCTTCAATCTCATTGAGCGCGAAATTCTTCTCGATGAACTGTAGCAAACGCGGATTTGCTTCGTAGCACAGCATCGCGCCGTCGCGGGCGATTGAGCCACAGGTCGCTGCGACGACGCCCAGCCCCGTTCCGATGTCGAGAACGCGATCATCTCGCCTCAGAACGCTCGCGACGAGTTTGCGTTCGGGGCGTTCATAGTCGCCGCGGTAGAGCGCACGGCAAATCCCACTCGGAAAGCTCGGATCCGTCGATACCCGGAGCCCATCAAGCGTCACGATCGTCGGGCGAGCAAGTTTCCGCCACTGATATTGCAACCATGGAACCTGGTCGCTTTTCACCGGCATCGGCTGCTAAGTGCTCCAGCTTGATTTGAACACGGAGATCGTCTCTTGGGACGCTCGTTAAACTGCGCCACTGCAGGGTGCCAACCCGTCGGTGAGCAAGCTGTGCCGAACTTAAGGATAACCACGCGATGGCGCTACGACTTCTGCAAATCCTTGTTGGCGAACCCAAAGGTGGCGCGGAAGCGTTCTTCGTGAAGTTGGCCGGTGCCCTACAGAAGCGTGGCGTCGACCAGTTGCTCGCAATCCGCCGAGACGCGGCGCGCTGCGATGCGCTGACCGCGGCTGGCTGCGTTGTCGAGCAGTTCGAATTTGGCGACAACATCATTCGCGATTACGCAGAGCGCTGGCGCCTGGCGCAGATCACACGGACTTTCCGGCCATCCTTGGCGCTTGCCTGGATGAACCGTGCAGCGCGGCGCATGCCGCGCGGCGCCTTCGTCAAGGTCGGCCGGATTGGTGGCTACTACCGTGCGAGAAACTATCGGCGCTGCGACTGGATTATCGCAAACTCCCCAGACTTGCAGCGGTTCATCGTTGAAGATGGATGGCCTGACGATCGCGCTGTCATGATCTCTAACTTTGGTGAGCTCCCGGCGGCGAAACCCGCCGCTCGTGCGGAGTTTGATACGCCGGAAGATGCGCCTTTGCTGCTGGCACTCGGACGGCTGCATCCGTCGAAGGGTTTTGATCTGTTGGTTGCCGCCGCAGCGGAGATACCTGACGCGTACGTTTGGATCGCAGGTAGCGGCGACGAGCTACTTGCCCTTCAGGCACAAGCTAAATCGTTGGGCGTGGCAGATCGCGTACGATTTCTCGGTTGGCGCGGCGATCAATCGGCACTGCTGCAATCCTGCGACGTCTGCGTCGTGCCATCGCGGCATGAGCCTCTCTCGAATGTTACGATCGAAGCTTGGAGCCTCGGCGTCCCGGTTGTGGCGGCAGCATCCGAAGGCCCATCTTGGTTGGTTGACGACGAGGAGAACGGATTGCTTGCGCCCGTTGACGACGCTTCAGCGCTGGCAACGCAGTTACGCCGTGTTCTGCAAGACGACACGTTGCGAAACACCATCGCGACGGGTGGACACGCAAAGTGGAGCGCGCACTTCTCAGAGGACGCAATCGTCGATCGCTACTTGGCATTCTTTGACCGCGCAATGGCGGCGCAGCAGCGCTGATACCATGAGCCGTCGACGCTCGAAGATGGAATTGCGGTGCGGCCGGGCGCGTGCTTCGGCTCGGGTTCTGGATCGCGAGGACGTTCTGGCTTGTTTTGGTGTTGGGTAGGTTGCTGACGGCGCTTGCGCAATTACTCTATGGCCGAAGCATGAGGACGTGGTGCGCCCGACTGAACGCATACTTATTACGGGCGCGTCGGGCAGCGGGAAGTCGACGCTCGGGCGCGCGCTCGCATCGGCGCGCGCGGCGCAGTTCTTCGACAGCGATGACTTTTACTGGCAGCCGACCAATCCGCCGTTTGAGGTCAAGCGTGATCGCGAAGACCGCGTGCGGCTGATGCGCGATGTCTTCGTCGGCTTCCCGAAGTGGGTCTTGAGCGGATCGATCATGACGTGGGGCGAGGCCCTGCTGCCGGAGCTCGACCTAATCGTGTTTCTCTCAGCGCCAACCGACCTGCGGCTTGCCCGCCTCAAAGCGAGAGAGCTGCAATTGCGCGGCATCGAGGCAATCGGCCCCGGCGGTCCGGACCATGAGGCCCACCTTGAGTTTATCGCTTGGGCTGCGGCTTACGAAGGCCCGGCCGGAGACGTTCTGACCCGCACGCGGCACGAAGTGTGGCTGCGGACTGTGCCTTGCCCGGTGCTGCGGTTGAATGGCGACCAGCCGCTTGACGCGCTGGTCACCGAGATCGCCAGCGCGCTTGATGACGCAAGCTAGCGCGTGCGCGCTGTTAACGCGGCCGCCAGCATTGCACCTTCAGGGCCGGCCTCTGCCAAGCCTTTTGCCGTTCCGTCGCGATCGGCCTCAGTCTTGTTCTGATTGATCTTCCACTTGCCCTCGATCACCGAGACACTGAGCCGGACGCCGACGATGCCGCGCTGGAGCGAATCGACGAACGGCGCCGGCGCATCATTTACCGACCAGGGCTCTGCGCGTGCCTGTTCGTTCGCATCGGTCAGCGCGTGCAGGTGCCTGCGCAGGTCTTCGGCCGTCTGCATCAGCACCGCTTCGCCCCGCGCATGCACAACGATATAAGCCCAGGTCGGCACAACCT
>JBCBIY010000003.1:0-288570 GCA_038523925.1 Pseudomonadota bacterium
AGGCCTGCGGATCGCGCGATGCGGTTAGTCGCGGATTCTAAGCGCCGTCTAGCGGCAGCGTAGACGGGCCAAAAAAACGCGCGGCGCCACCCGCTACCGGCAGAGGCAGCCGCTACGATTTCCAGGGCGTGAGCAGCGCGCAAGGAGCAGGCCGATAGGCCTGCGGATCGCGCGGTGCGCTTAGTCGCGGATTCTAAGCGCCGTCGAGCGGCAGCGTGGACGGGCAAAAAAACCTCCGCTAGCCGATCGCGCCGGGGCCGGGGGTGGCGCCGGGGGGGCATTTGCCGAGGATGATCATGCCGAGGACTTCGTCCTTGGTGACGTCGCAGGTGTGCGCCGATCCGACGACCTGGCCGTTCTTCATCACGAAGACGCGGTCGGCCAGATCGAACACGTCGTGGATGTCGTGGCTGATGAGGAAGATGCCGATGCCGTCCTGCTTGAGCTGCTTGGTGAGCTGGCCGACTTGTTCGGTCTCTGCGGGGCCAAGCGCGGCGGTCGGCTCGTCCATGACGAGGATGCGCGCGTTGAACAGGATCGCGCGCGCAATCGCGACGGACTGGCGCTGGCCGCCGGAGAGCAGCTTCACCGGATCCTTGAACCGCTGAAAATTCGGATTCAGCCGGCCCATCACTTCGCGGGCCTTTGCCTCCATCGCGCCGTCATCAAGCGTACCCCACTTGGTCATCAGCTCGCGGCCGAGGAACAGGTTGGCGGCGGCGTCGACGTTATCGGCGAGTGCCAGCGTCTGATAGATCGTCTCGATGCCGTAAGACTTCGCCTCGCGCGGGTTCGTGATCTTCGCGAGGTCACCGTTGACGTAGATGTCGCCGTCATCCCGCGCATAGGCGCCGGAGAGGATCTTAATCAGCGTCGACTTGCCCGCTCCGTTGTGGCCCAGCAGGCCGACGACCTCGCCCGGGTAGAGATCAACGGTTGCCTCGTCGACGGCCTTGATGCCGCCGAAGGCAATCGAGATGTCGCGCATCTCGATCAGAGGCGGGCCAGCATGCGTTGCAGCCGCGCTCGGCGGTTTCGTTGCAGGCTCGGGCGTATGCTCAGAAACGCTCATCGGATGATGCTCCTTCACGCGCCGCGGCGGCGGTAGACCTGGTCGATCCAGACCGCGAGGACGAGGACGGAGCCGACGACCACCTGTTGGATTGCGGCATCGAAACCGATCAGGACCATGCCCGTCTGCAGCGACTGCATGACAAGCGCGCCGAGGATTGCCCCGTAAATCGTGCCGATGCCGCCGGCGAGCGACGTGCCGCCAATCACGGCTGATGCGATGACGTAGAGTTCGTCAAGCTGACCAAGCGCGTTGGTCGCCGAGTTGAGGCGCGCGCTCGCAACGGCTGCTGAGAGCCCGCACAGGAGACCCATGAGCGCGAAGATTTTGAGCGTGACCCAGCGCGTATTGATGCCGGCGAGTTCGGCCGCCTCGGGATTGCCACCGATTGCAAAAACGTAGCGGCCAAACTGTGTGCGCGTTGCAAGAAACGTCATCGCGATCGCGACGCAAATCAGGATGAGAACCGGGATCGCAAAGCCATGCGAGATGAACAGCCCGCCGTCGGGCACCTCGATGCCGGTACGCTCGGCGTACTGGCGGACAATGCCGCGCGGCCAAGGATAGGAATTGACGAGCAGCACGAATCCAATGACCGCGCCGCAACCTATCCCGCCGAGAAGAAGCTCGGCCCAGACGGGGCGTTGCGGAAACTGGAACCGCTCGCGCTGGCGGCGGCCAAACACGACGAGCGCTACGATGCCGACGCAGGCGAGGCCCCCGACGATCCAACTGCCGATCTCGCCGATCGCGCCATAGGGCCCGCCGCCAAGCAGTGCGAACGTCGGGTCGACAGGTGAGATCGTCTCGCCGCGCGCGAGTAGGAATGCGACACCGCGCCAGACCAGCAGCCCGCCGAGCGTGACGATAAAGGCCGGGATGCCGCGATAGGCAATCAGGTATCCGTGCAGCGCGCCAATTGCCGTTCCGGTGAGGAGGCCGGCCACAACCGCGATCAGCCAGATTGCAGGATGCCCGATGCCGATCAGGTCCGGCAGGATCCAGACCTGGACGATCGCCATCGTCATCGCACAGACGCCGAGCACCGAGCCGACCGAGAGGTCGATGTGGCGCGTGACTATGACGAACACCATCCCCGTCGCCATGATGCCGATCGAGGCTGTCTGAACCGACAGGTTCCAGAGGTTTCGCGGCGTCAGGAACGCGCCGAAGTTATTGACGAAATGCCCGTAGAGATGAAAGCCGACCCAGATCAGCACGAGGGCTGCGACCATCCCAATGAGGCGGCCATCAATCTCGGTTTGGCGGAGAAAGCGGACGAACGCGCTGTCCGTTTGTGTTGGCTTCAACATCGGCGATCGCGGCTCGCTCGTCGGCGGATGCCGGGCTGGCGGCGCAGGGGTACGGACTGCTCCGCAGCGCGCGACGACCGGCAAGGTCTAACGGTTGAATGCAGGGATGGGCCGGCGCGCAGCGTGTCGTGTGGCGCCGGCCCGTTTGGAGAAATCAGGCGAGCCTGATCAGCAGCCCTTCACGCCGTCTTTGGCGCCGGCACAGGCCTTGTCCTTCGCGATCCAACCCGCGTCGATGACGACGTTCAAGTTGTCTTTCGTGATCGGGATCGGCTTCAGGAAGATCGCCGACATCTCGACGCCCTTCTCACCGCCGGACCACGCCACCGCGTCTGGCACTTCGCCCATCGACTTTCCGTCGGCGAGCATGCCGGCGATGTTGCCAGCAGCCTTGCCGAGTTCGCGCGCATCCTTCCAGACCGAGACGGTCTGCGTGCCGCGTGCGACCCGGTTCAGCGCTGCGTGGTCGCCGTCCTGGCCAGAGACCGGGACGGAGCCCGCCATGCCCTGCGCCTGGAGCGCTGCAACCACACCACCGGCCATGCCGTCATTCTCGGAGACGACCGCGTCGACCTTGTTGTCGTTCTTGGTGAGGATCTGTTCCATGTTCTTCTGGGCGTTATCCGGCTTCCAGCCGTCGGTGTAGGTCTCACCAACGTTCTTGATCTTGCCGCCGTCCATGGCGTCCTTCAGGACTTCCATGATGCCTTTGAAGAGGAAGTCTGCGTTCGGGTCGCCCTTGTCGCCTTTGATGAAGGCGTAGTTGCCTTCGGGCTGAGCGGCGAGCACGGCGCGAGCCTGCATGCGGCCGACTTCGATGTTGTCGAACGTCAGGTAGAACGCGCGCTTGTCTTCGATCAGGCGGTCATAGCCGACGACCGGAATGCCTTCAGCGGCGGCCTTGTCGATGGCCGGGCCGATCGCGTTCTTGTCGACAGCCAGAATGATGAGCGCCTTCGCGCCCTGCGCGATGAGGCTTTCAACGTCAGTGAGCTGCTTGGCAGCCGACCCCTGCGCGTCAGCAGAGACATACTTGTCGCCGTTGGCTTCAATCGCTGCCTTCATGGCCGCTTCGTCGGTCTTCCAGCGCTCTTCCTGGAAGTTCGACCACGAAACGCCGATGATGTTGCCTTTGGCGAGCGCTGAGCCGGCCGCGAAGACCGTCAGCGCGACGCTCGCGACGAGCGCCGTCAGAATTCTAATCATCAAGTTCCTCCCGAACTCGTTTTCTGTAGCCAGAAAGGACGCGCTTAATCGTTGCTCACGATCGCTTTTATTTCGCGTCTCGAAAAAAAATTGCAGGAAGCCGGACTTGCTGTCAAGTTGGCTGTTGTTGCTCTCATGCGAAGGGAGGGGATGGCGCGATGCGCGCGGATGCAGCGCCAAGCGATGTCTGGGCGGGAACGGCCCGGCCTGATGATGTGCGCCGGCACAATCGCCGCCGTGTCCTGTCAGCGGTGCGCACGCGCGGCCCGATCTCTCGAACAGAACTCGCAGGCCACCTCGGCCTCAGCCACGCGAGCGTGACGGCCATCGCATCCGACCTCGTGGGCGCCGGCCTGCTCTCTGCCGCGCCTGTCGATCCCGGCCGGCAAGCAGCCCGCGGCCGTCCGAAAACCAGTCTGTCACTTGACGCCTCCGCAGCCTCCGTTGCGACGGTAAATCTGCAGCTCGATACCATCCGTGCGACGATCGCCGACTACGCCGGCAACGAGATCGGGCATGCGGTCTCGCGCATCGCAACACGGTCAGCGCGGGCGGACCGACTGCGCAGCGCGATCGGCACGGCCCTGCAGGAAGCGATGGCCAAAGCGGGACCGGCTCTCCGACGCGTCGGCGCCGTCAGCGTCGGCGTCCAGGGGGTTGCCGATGCCGACGGGCGCACCCTGCTCTGGTCCCCGATTACGAAAGTTGGCGACCTGCCCATTGCCGATTGGATCGAAGACGACTTCGGCGTCTCAGCCCACGTCGCGAACGATGCAAACCTTGCGGCAACCGCGCTCGCCGTGGCCGATCCTGCCCGCTACGGCAATTCGTTTGCGGCGATCCTGCTCGCGCACGGTGTCGGCATGGGCCTCTACATCAGCGGCCAGGCCCTCGTCGGCGACGTCTCGTCAGGCGGCGAGTTCGGACACATGATCCACGCCGTTGGCGGCGCGCGCTGCCGCTGTGGCGGGTCGGGATGCATCGAAGCATACGCCGGTGATTATGCGATCATTCGGCGAGCGCATGGGTTTGCGCCGGACACTGCGCCGGTGCGCGAAGTGCGGCCCGAAGCCCTCCGCGCAGTCGCCGACGCCGCGCTCCGGGGTGATGCAGATGCCATCGCCGCGATCGACGAAGCGGGCACGGCCATCGGCGTCGGGCTTGCAAGCCTCTTCGCGCTCATCGACCCCGTTCCAGTTGTGCTCATCGGGACAAGCGCGATGCTCGCCCCGCAAATTGAACCGCCAATCCGCAACGCCCTTCAGACGCAGATGCGCCCACGCCGCGAAGGTGGCCGTCGGTCCAGCGCAGTCACGCTTGCCGACGCAGCGTTCGACCTCGCGTTCCTGGAAGATGCGGGCGCGTTGATCGAGCGGGGCGCGAGCGAGCAAGCGCTCGCCCGGTTGGACGATGAACTTGCGGATGGCGCGCATGAATAGTTCGAACTGGCGCCAACATATGATGTTGGGACTTCTGGCCGCCGGGCTGACGCTGGCAGGGCTCGCGCTGTCCGATGGCCCGCGGGCATCCGGCGAAGGTGCCACGCAACAGGCAGCCGAAGACACGCCCTGGGCCGAGCGTGCCGTTCGCCGCGATCCAGCGCTCGCCACCGTGCGCGGCGCACTCTCGGCGGGCGACCTGAAGCGCCTCGTCGCCTATGGCGAAATGCTGTTTGCCGCGAAGTTCACGACCGCCGATGGCGCCGGGCGGCCGAATGCGACGCAGGCGATCATCCCGACCAAGCGGCGGCGGCCATCGCAGCAGATGTTCGCGCGGCTCTCAGGCGGCGACGCGGCAAGCTGTGCGGCCTGTCACAACGATCCGGTCATGGGCGGGGCCGGAGACTTCTCAGCCAACGCCTTCGTCTCGGAAGGGTTCGCGCAAGCCGACTTCGACACCACCGATCCGCAGTTTTCCAACGAGCGCAATTCCAACCACCTGTTTGGCGCCGGCCTTGTCGAGCTACTCGCCCGCGAGATGACGGCCGATCTGCAGGCGCTGCGCACACGTGCACTTCGCGAGGCACGCACCAGCAGCCAGCCGGTGACCGTCAAGCTTGAAACAAAGGGCGTTGCGTTCGGTGAACTCGTCGCAAAGCCGGACGGTGTCGTCGACCTCGATCGCATAGACGGCGTCGACGAAGATCTCGTCATTCGCCCCTTTAGCCAGAAGGGCGTGATCGTCTCGCTGCGGCAGTTCACGATCAACGCGCTCAACCATCATCACGGCATGCAGGCGGAGGAACGCTTTGGCGCCCGCTGGACCGGCGAAGCGGATTTTGATGGCGACGGGCGGACCCGCGAAGTGACAACCGGCGACGTGACAGCACTTGTCGCGTGGCAGGCGACTTTGGCCGTGCCGCCAACGCTAAAGCCGACGGATGCCCGCTGGCGGACGGCGGCCGCGTCCGGCAGCAAGACGTTTGACGCAATTGGCTGCGCGGACTGTCACCGCCGCGCGCTGCCGCTGCGCTCAACTGTCTTTCGCGATCCCGGCCCCTACGACAGCGCCGGCACATTGCGGGACGGCGAGAGCCCTGACGGTGTCGCGTTCGATCTCGCGCAGTTGCCATCCGTCAATGCCCTGCCGCGCAACGCTGACGGTCATATCCTTGTTCCGCTCTTCAGCGATCTCAAGCGGCATCAGATGGTCGACCGCACAGTAGACCGGCTCGGCAACGAACTCATCGCCCAGCGCTTCGTCGCGCCGAGCGTATTTCAGACAAGCGAACTCTGGGGCATCGCATCGACGGCGCCTTTCGGCCACCGCGGCGACATCACGACGCTTGATGAAGTCATCCGCGCGCACGGTGGCGCGGCGCGCACGTCCCGCGACCGGTACATCGGCCTTGGCGACGCTGACCGCAGTTCGGTGATCGCGTTTCTGAAGACCCTGGTGCTGCCGAAATGATGCCCCGGCTGCCTCGCTTCACGTGCCGGCTCGCGCTGGCGGCGGTGGCCGGCCTTGCGCACGCCCCAACCGCTGCTGCCGCCGGAAGCGTCGCGAAGCCGTCGCCCTTCCCGCATGACATCCCGAAGATGGCGCTCGTGACTGACACAAGCGGGATTGATCATCGCTATACAGGGCCATGGGAGTACTTCGTCGGCGGCGGCGTCGCCACGTTCGACTGCAACGGCGACCGGCGGCCGGACCTGGTGATCGCGGGCGGGGCGTCTGACGCGCAGCTCTACGTCAATCGCTCGCAAGCCGGCGGCGCGATCCGCTTTGACGTTGCGCCCACCGCGCTCCCCGCGGCCGTCCGCAAACGCGTCCTGGGCGCCTATCCAATCGACATCGACAACGACGGCCGCAAGGACCTCGTCCTGCTTCGGGTGGGCGGCAACGCGATCCTCAAGGGCGGCCCGGATTGCAGCTTCACGCGCGCCGCCCGCAGATTCGCCATTGCGCCAGGCCGCGCCTGGACGACTTCCTTCGCAGCGACCTTCGAAGCTGGCGCCAGCACACCCACGCTCGCGTTTGGAAACTATGTCGATCGCGCCGCGCCCGGCTCGCCCTGGGGCACCTGCCACGACAACGTCGTGTTCCGAGGCAGCGCCGACCGCACGCCGCCCAACTACGCTGAAGCAGCCCAGGCCATCACGGGCCACTGCACGCTGTCGCTCTTGTTCACCGACTGGGACCGCTCCGGCACGCCCGCGCTCCGCGTCACCAATGACCGGCAATACTATCGCGGCGGCGAAGAACAACTCTGGCGGCTCGCGCCCGGCCGGCCGGCGCGGCCCTTCCGTCGCGCCGACGGCTGGCGCAGCCTCAAGATCTGGGGGATGGGCATCGCCGAAGCCGACCTCGATGCCGATGGCTTCCCCGAGTACGCGCTGACGTCAATGGGCGACACGAAGCTGCAGGTACTCGACCGCGAGGCCGACGATCTCCGCCCGGTCTATCGCGACGCCGCGTTTGCCAAGGGCGCGACGGCGCATCGGCCCTATACCGGTGGCGACCTGAAGCCGTCGACCGGTTGGCACGCAGCCTTCGCCGACTTCAACAACGACGCCCGCACCGACCTCCTGATCACCAAGGGCAACGTCGAGCAGATGCCGGAGTTCGCGGCGACTGATCCCGACAACCTGTTGCTCGGCACGCACGATGGGCGCTTCCACGAGGCGGGCGCGGACGCGGGCATCGCCTTGCCGACCCGCGGGCGCGGTGCCGCTGTCGCAGACCTCAACATGGACGGCCGGCTCGACCTCGTCATCGTCAACCGCGATGCGCAGGTCGCCGTTTTTCAGAACCGCGGTGCACGCACGCAAGACACTGCGCGCCAACGTGAGATGGGCAACTGGCTGCAGCTCGAACTCAGCCAGGCCGATATCAACCGCGATGCCGTCGGTGCAACGATCCTGATTAAGACCGGCAACCTGACGCAGAGCCGCCGGGTCTTTGTCGGCGGTGGTCATGCGTCAGGGGCGCTTGGCTTCGTGCACGTCGGGCTCGGCGTTGCCGAACGCGCCGTCGTGCGCGTGCGTTGGCCAGACGGAGACTGGAGCCCGGACTATCGCGTGTTCGCAAACAACTTCGTCATCCTGCCGCGCGGCGCCGCAAAAGCGCGCTACTGGTTCCCGCCGGCAGCAAGCCAATCTGAATAAGAGGACGCCATGTCTGAGACCGCCACCTACCCAAGCCTCGCCGACCGCACCGTCCTCGTCACCGGCGGCGCCTCCGGCATCGGCGCAGCCATCGTCGACGCCTTTATCGGCCAGGGATCGCGCGTCGGCTTCCTCGATATGGACACCGACGGGGCCAACGCGCAGCTCGCCAAACACGAGGGCATGCCAATCGCGTTCGCCCCGTGTGATCTGCGCGATATCGCTGCGCTCCAGTCCGCGATCGCAGACATCCGGGACCGGCTCGGACCGATCACGATCCTCGTCAACAATGCCGCCCGCGACGACCGCCACACGCTGGAGAGCGTGACGTCCGAATACTGGGACGAACGGTTCGCAACCAACCTGAAGCATCAGTTCTTTGCAGCTCAGGCTGTGGCTGGCGACATGCGGGCAGCGGGCAAAGGCGCGATCGTGAATATGGGATCGGTGAGCTGGGTCATCGGCCAGGGCGGCATGCCTTGCTACACGACGGCGAAGTCGGCAGTCCAAGGCCTCACACGGTCGCTCGCCCGCGACCTCGGACCGGACAACATCCGCGTCAATACCATCCTGCCCGGTTGGATCATGACGCAGCGCCAGATCGAAAACTGGCTGACGCCAGAGGGCGAGCAGGAACTGATGACGCGGCAGTGTCTGAAGCGAAAGCTCGTGCCAGATGACATCGCACGCCCGACACTGTTCTTTGCCTCGGACGAAGCCGGCGCCTGCACAAATCAAAGCTACATCGTCGACGGCGGCTGGGTCTGACCGCAGGCCAGGTCCGGTCGGACGATTGCACCAAACGCAAAAGAGCCCGCCTTGCGATCCTGCAAGCCGGGCTCTTAGGCTTTGAGCTCGCCGCTGCGCACCGAGCCGACCGTCTTCAGTTGACGTTTGCGCTGCTGAGACGCACGCGGCCTGCGCGTTCGATGTCGCGCCGGTCTGGGTGGCGGCCATGCGCCCAAAGCGAGCGGAGGTCGTCCGCCATCACGGCGAGCGGCTGGTTGGTCGACAAGTCGGCGTCGTAGGGATCGACGCCCATCGACCAGAACACGGCCGCCAAGGCGTTCTGGTAATCCGCGTAGACGATATCGCGCCGAACGCGGGCGACGAGCAGGTTCATGCGCTCGCGAATGACCGTCTGCTCGCCAAGCGCTTCAGCCGACTGCTGCGAGCGCACCTGCCGGAGCAACTGGCGTTGGACGCGATAGTAGCCGTTGGCGGCGTTAAGTTCACGCCGGAGCAGACGGTAGCGAATGCGGGCAACCTGGATCTGCGACACGATCATCATCGATGTTGCAAGCGCTTCCTCGCGGATGATCTCGCCACGCGCTTCGATCACCGCCTTCTTCTGCGGATAGCGAACCAGCCGCATCGCGTTCCAGGCGGTTTTCGCGCCGTAGTCGACCCAGCTTGCATTGAAGAGCAGATCATTGGTGTCGGTGCTGGCGCCGACAAATAGTTGAGCAGACGGCAACAGCTCGAGGATCGCGGCTTCGGCTTCCTTCGCGTTGATGCGGTGGCGATAGATGAGTTCGCGCACTTCCGGCCGGTTGCGCAGCCCGACGTCGCTCATTTCCGCGAGGCTCGCGCCAAGCGCCGGCTTCGCGCGGAACCGCTTCGGCATCTTCAAGTGAAAGTGCGTGCCGGGCGGCAGCCCCATGAGGCTGCCAAGTTCGGCTTTTGCAACCATCAGCCCCTGCGTCAGCTTGCTGATCTGCTTTTTGATGTCGAGCAGCTCGCGCTGATAGGTGAGGGCTGTCACCGGCGGCACGACACCATCGCGCTGCTGGCGCCGCGACCGCGAGAGCGCGCCGGCCGCCTGGCGATCGAGCGTGCGGAACTGACGGCGGAGACGGTCGGCGCTGACGGCGCGCCAGTAGGCAGAGCGCACTTGCTCGATCAGACGATTGGCGGCCTTCCGCTGGTTTTCGCGCGCGATGAGCTGCTTATCGGCGGCCTGTTTCGCCCGCACGTAGGACAACCCGAAGTCCAGAATGTTCCAGCTGAGCGTCAGGTTCGCTGTCGCGTGCTCCAGCTCCTGCGACGTGTCAGCGGATGCACCGCGTGGGCCTGCTGTATCTGACGTCAACAACGGCCGGCTGTAGCTGCCAGTGTAGTTGTTGCGGCCATTGAAGCCCGCCTGCGCGGCAACCGTCGGCAGCATGTCATAGCGCGCGAGCTTCGTTTCGCCCGCGGCAAGAGCCGCCTCCATCGCGGCAACCCGGTGCCGCAGGTTGTGCTTCAGCGCCCGCGCCATCGCCTCATAAAGATCGATCGGCCCGGACACCGGATCGGTTTCGACCGCCAGGCCGAGCTTCGCCTTTTGCGTTTCGGCGTGCTGGGTGAGGTGTACATCGCTCACCGCATTCGGCGTTACAGCACATCCGGCAACGGCCAGCGCCAAGCCTGCAACGCCACTCACTTTCACTCTCAACATCAACACTCAACTCCACTGGTTGCATACCCCCGCAGAACAACCTGGGGTTGATTCGACCTAACGCGCCACGCGCTGGAAGAGGAAGCGGTGATGGGTTCTCACAACCCAAGCGTGTGGAGAAGCCGCAAATGTGCAATCGAGCCGCACCCTCTGAAGGGCGCAGGCGTTTTCCCAGCGGTTGTGGATGACGGCAGCCGCCATCGCCGACCCCGACCGCGTGACCCTGTCTCACTCTACGCGACGTTTCGTGCCGGAAAATGGATTGCGGCGCCCGGCAACACCCGCCACTCTGACCGTCAAGATCTTAACGAACGCACGGGAAGGACACGGCATGGCCGCACCGCCATCAACCGCACGGGTCGTCATCATTGGTGGCGGGGTCGTCGGCGCCTCATGCCTTTATCATCTGGCCAAGGCCGGCTGGAGCGACTGCGTCTTGCTTGAGAAGAACGAGCTAACAGCCGGCTCGACGTGGCATGCGGCCGGCAACATTCCGACCTTCTCCGGCAACTGGGGGATCATGAACCTCCAGAAGTACTCGACCGAGCTCTACCGGCGCCTCGCCGACGAGGTCGACTACCCGATGAACTACCACGTCACCGGCGCGCTCCGCCTTGGCCACACGAAGGAGCGGCTGCAAGAGTTCAAGCGCGCGGCGGGCATGGCCCGGCACATGGGCATGGAATACGAGATCTTGTCGCCGAGCGAGGCGAAGGATCGCTATCCGTTCATGGAGACACACGACCTCTCCGGCGTACTTTATGATCAGTTCGACGGCGACATCGACCCGGCGCAGCTCACGCAGGCGTTTGCCAAGGGCGCCCGCGACCTCGGCGCAAAGATCCACCGCTTCTGTCCCGCGACCGGTGCAACGCGCGATGGCGACGAGTGGGTCGTCACAACACCGGAAGGCGACATCCGCTGCGAGTACGTCGTCAACGCCGCCGGCTACTACGCGCGCGAGGTTGGCAAGTGGTTCGGCCGTGACGTGCCGATGATGGTGATGAGCCATCAGTACATCCTGTTTGAAGATATCGACGAGATCCGCGACTGGTCGGAGAAAGAGGGCCGCAAGCTGCCGCTGCTGCGCGATGTCGACAGTTCATACTACCTGCGCCAGGAGAAGTTCGGCCTGAACCTCGGGCCCTACGAGCGCAACTGTAAGGCGCATTGGATTACCGACGACGACCCAATGCCGGACGACTTCTCGTTTCAGCTCTACCCCGACGATCTCGAACGGCTGGAATGGTACCTCGAGGATGCGGCGGCCCGCGTGCCGCTCATGCAAACGGCCGGCCTCTCGAAAGTCATCAACGGGCCGATCCCCTACGCACCGGACGGGCATCCGCTCATCGGCCCGATGCCCGGCGTGCCAAACGCGTTCGAGGCCTGCGTCTTTACCTTCGGCATCTGCCAGGGCGGCGGTGCCGGCAAGATCATCTCCGAGTGGATCACGGAGGGCCAGACCGAGTGGGACGTCTGGTCGTGCGACCCGCGCCGCTTCACGGCCTACGCCGACGAAGACTACTGCATCGCCAAAGGCATGGAGGTGTACGGCCACGAATACGCAATGCACTTCCCGCATTATGTCTGGCCAACGGGGCGCAACAAGCGCATCTCGCCGATCCACGATCGCCTCATCGCAGCCGGCGCGCAGATGGCACCGTTCGGTGGCTGGGAGCGGGCCGTCTGGTTCGCGAAGGATGGCGACGACACCTCGACGGAGGCCGGCGAGACATGGGGCCGGGCAGGGCCGTGGGAGCCGCGCGTCCGCGAAGAGTGCGAGGCCGTGCGCGACGCAGCCGGCATCATCGACCTCACCGGCTTCTCGCGCTACCGCGTCACCGGCGACGATGCCGCGACATGGCTCGACAGCCTGATCACCGGCAAGCTGCCCAAGGCTGGCCGGATCAGCCTCGGCTACTTCTGCGATGAACGCGGCCGTGTCGTCACCGAAATGACGATCACCCGCGCCGAGGAGAACCGCTTCTACCTCATCACCGCCGCGCCCGCGCAGTGGCATGACCTCGATTGGCTGCAGGCGCACACGCCCGATGGTGCGAATGTCCAGATCGACGACATCACCGAAGAGTTCGGCACGCTCCTCGTCACCGGACCGAAAGCGCGCGACATCCTCGCAAAGGTCACCGACGCCGACCTCTCGATGCCGTGGCTGAGCCAGGTCTACACCGAGGTCGCGGGCCACTGGGTGGCGCTCAGCCGCGTGTCGTTTGCCGGCGAACTCGGCTGGGAGCTGCACACCGCGATGACGAGCCTGGCTGACGTGCACGCCGCCGTCATGGAGGCCGGCACGCCGATGGGCTTGAAGCCGTTCGGCATGTGGGCGCTCGATGCAATGCGCATCGAGAAAGGTTATCGCGCGTGGAAGGGTGACCTCTCGACGGACTACACGCCGTTCGAGCTTGGCCTCGACCGGTTCGTCGCCCTCGACAAGGCCGCCGATTTTCCAGGCAAGGCAGCCCTCCTCGCCCAGCATAACAGCGGGCCGGACAAGCGCTTTGTCGCCTTCAACGTGAAGGCCAACGGCCATGACGCGCCCTACATGTCATCAGTCTGGCACGGCGACGAGATCGTCGGCGAGACGACGTCGGGCGGCTATGGCTATCGCGTCAACACATCGATCGCACTCGGCGTTGTCCGCGCCGACCTCGCCAAACAGGGCACGGAAGTCGAGATCGAGATCTTTGGCGAGCGCGTCCCCGCAACGATAGAGCCGGGCGCCACGCTCTGGGATCCGAAGAACGAGAGGATCCGGGCATGAGCGGACCGCTGCCGGAGAAGGCGCGTGTCGTCATCATCGGCGGCGGCGTCTCTGGGTGTTCTGTCGCCTATCATCTGGCGAAACTCGGCTGGACGGACATCGTCCTGTTGGAACGCAAGCAACTGACGAGCGGCACGACGTGGCATGCCGCTGGCCTCATCGCGCAGCTCCGCGCGACCGCGAACATGACGCGACTGTCCAAGTACAGCCAAGAACTCTACGGCGAGCTTGAAGCGGAGACCGGCGTTGCGACGGGTTTCAAGCGCTGCGGGTCGATGACCGTTGCGTTGACGGAGGCGCGCCGCGAAGAGCTTTTACGCGGGGCTGGCATGGCCCGCGCGTTCGGCGTCGAGATCGAGGAGATTAGCGCGGGCGAGGTCAAGGATCGCTACCCTTACGTGACGACTGACGACCTGACCTGCGCCGTCTACCTGCCAAAGGACGGCCAGGGCGATCCGGCCAACATCACGCACGCGCTCGCCAAGGGCGCCCGCCAGCGCGGCGCAAAGATCTTCGAACACGCGAAGGTCACGGCAATCGCGACCGAAGGAGGCCGCGTCCGATCGGTGACGGCGGAACACAACGGCGAGACCACCACGATCGCGTGCGAGCATGTCGTCAACTGCGCCGGCATGTGGGCCCGAGATGTCGGCGCCATGGCCGGCGTTGGCGTACCGCTGCATGCCTGCGAGCATTTCTACATCGTCACCGAGGGCATTGATGGCTTGCCAGCACTGCCCGTGCTGCGCGTGCCCGATGAGTGCGCCTACTACAAAGAGGATGCGGGCAAGCTGCTGCTCGGCGCATTCGAGCCCAACGCGAAGCCCTGGGGCATGGAAGGCATCCCGGACGACTTCTCATTTGACCAGCTACCGGAGGACTTCGATCACTTCGAGCCGATCCTCGACAAGGCCGTCACCCGCGTGCCGATCCTCGCCGAGACGGGCATACATACGTTCTTCAACGGGCCCGAGAGCTTTACGCCCGACGACCGCTATTATCTTGGCGAAGCGCCCGAAGTCCGCAATTTCTGGGTCGCGTGCGGCTATAACTCGATCGGCATTCAATCCTCCGGCGGGGCGGGCATGGCGCTCGCACAATGGATGGAAGACGGCCAGCCGCCATTCGATCTCTGGGACGTCGACATCCGGCGCACGCAGCCGTTCCAGACCAACAAGACCTACCTTTACGACCGCGCGACCGAAGCGCTTGGCCTCCTCTACGCCGACCACTTCCCGAGCCGCCAAATGGAGACCGCACGCGGCGTGCGGCGCTCACCGATCCACGAGCACCTGAAGGCAGCTGGCGCGGTGTTCGGCGAAGTTGCGGGATGGGAGCGGCCGAACTGGTTCGCACGGCCGGGCCAGGAGCGCGCATACCGCTATAGCTGGGGCCGACAGAACTGGTTTGAGAACAATCGCGCCGAGCATCTTGCCGTCCGCAACAGTGTCGGCCTGTTCGATCTCGCCTCGTTCGGCAAGATCCGCGTTGATGGCCCCGACGCGTTGAGCTTCGTCCAGCACGTCTGCGCCAATCAGATGGACGTCGCCCCGGGCCGCCTCGTCTATACGCAGATGCTCAACGCACGCGGCGGCATCGAGTGCGATCTCACCGTGACGCGCCTTGGGCCCCAATCGTTCCTGATGATCGTGCCCGCGGCAACCGTGCAGCGCGATCTCGCGTGGCTCCGCCGGCATGCTGGCGAGCGCGTTGTCGTGATTTCGGATGTGACGGCGCTTGAAGCGGTGTTCTGCGTAATGGGTCCGAAGTCGCGCGAGCTTCTGGCCAAGGTGAGCCCCGCGGACTTCTCAAACGAGCATCACCCGTTCGGTATGGCGCGCGACATTGAGATCGGCATGGGCCACGCGCGCGCACACCGCGTCTCTTATGTCGGCGAACTGGGCTGGGAACTCTATGTCTCCGTCGATCAGGCCGCGCATGTGTTCGAAACGTTGCAAGCGGCGGGCGAGGACGTCGGGCTGCAGCTCTGCGGCATGCACACGCTCGATAGCTGCCGGATCGAGAAAGCCTTCCGCCACTTCGGCCACGACATCACGGATGAAGACCACGTCCTCGAGGCGGGGCTCGGGTTTGCAGTGAAGCCTGACAAAGGCGACTTCATCGGGCGCGATGCCGTGCTCCGAAAAAAGGAAACGGGTTTGGAGCGACGGCTCGTACAGTTCGCGCTCGAAGATCCGCAGCCGCTGCTGTTTCACAATGAGCCCGTCATCCGCGACGGCGCGCTTGTCTCTTATCTGACGTCAGGCAACTACGGACATCACCTCGGCGCAGCGATTGGGCTTGGGTACGTGCCAAGCGCTGGCGAGAAACCGGCCGATGTCCTGGCGTCCCGGTTCGAAATCGAAGTCGCCGGCAAACGCATCCCGGCCCGCGCATCGCTGAAACCCATGTACGATCCGACATCGCAGAAAATGCGGGACAGCGTTGACGCGTAACGTCTGTCATCCAATCGTGATGCAACGTCGCTATGATCTCGGAAAGCTGAAAATGAAACGGGGCGGAGATCTTCATCTCCACCCCATCGTTTCTTCCCTAGACCCCGGTGTCAGCGCTTGTCGACTTGCATCGCGGGCTGACTGCGTCGTCTGGAAGCACGGTGTAAGAACGCCGCATCCGAGTCAAGCTGATCGCTATGCGGCCTGCCCCGACGATCGTCTAAGCGCTGCCGCCTTTCGCGCCAATTGCTGATTTCCCGGTCATGCCGAGCCAACGTCCCCCGCATCCCTGAGACATCTGGCTACGCACGCCTGCACGCCCTCTTCCCACGGCGGGAGCTGCACACCGAACGTGCAGGTGAGTTCAGAGCAGTCGAGCACCGAGAATGCGGGCCGCGGCGCGGGTGTCGGATAGTCGGTGGTACCGATATTGATCACGTTTGCGGAAGGACCGCCGAGCGCTTTCGAAGCGGCAAATATCGCCCGCGCAAACTCAGCCCATGACGTCTGCCCCGTGCCCGCCGCGTGATAGATGCCCCACTCGGAAGCGCCGTCCGGCAGCCCGCGGGATTTCTCCGCCATCGTTAACAGCGCCTCGGCCAAATGCGGCGCGTAAGTGGGGCAGCCGGTCTGGTCAGCGACCACACGGACCTCGTCGCGCGTCTCTGCGAGCCGCAACATCGTCTTGACGAAATTCTTGCCTGTCGGGCCGTGCACCCATGATGTGCGCACGATCAAGTGGCGCGGATTGGCGTCAGCGACGGCTGCTTCACCGGCGAGTTTGGTCACGCCATAGACGCTTTGCGGGTTCGGCGTGTCGCCCGGCTTGTAGGCCACCTGTGCGCTGCCATCGAAGACATAGTCCGTCGAGAGATGGATGATGACCGCGCCGCGTCGCGCGGCTTCCTTGGCGATCAAGCCGGCACCGTCTGCGTTGAGGCGGCGCGCGGCGTCCGCGTCTGTCTCGGCCGCATCAACCGCCGTGTAGGCCGCCGTATTGATGGCAACGTCCGGCTTGCCGTCAGAGAGCGCGCCCGCGATTGTCGCCGGTGCGCAAAGGTCGAGGGCCGGCCTGCCGAGCGCGAGTGCTTTGATTTCGGGCCGCTGCGGTGCGGCTTCTACGAGCGCGCGGGCGACCTGCCCCTGCCATCCCGCAATGAGTAGCCGCATGTCTCCCCGCCCCGTCTTATTCCCGCGCCGCTAACTGAGGTCGCCACAGCGTCACGCCCGCTCGCCAGACCTGACGTCCTGTCAGCGTTTCGCTGCATCACGCGCGCGGCGTGACCGCCTCACCCGGACGAGCCCTCAAGAGGTCGCGGCCGTGCACTCCTCATCCGGCGGCAGCGGATCGCATTTTTGGTCCGCCGTGCACGCCTTCAGCCCAAGCAGCAGCTCGTCTGAGATGATCCCATTCCGCGGCCCGCGATAGTGCCCGAACGACTGCAGCCCGCACTGATACAGCTTGACCATTTCAGACCCGCCGAACTGCATGGCGCGCTGGTAGTCGGCGTAGGCCTGCTCGGCCTTGCCTTCAGCGTGATAGAGGTGCGCGCGCGTGTCGTGGGCGTGCGGGCTGAAGGGGTCGATGCGGAGTGACCGGCGCACGTCGGGCCACGCGGCTTCGATGTTGCCAGACCGGAAGTGAGCCCACGCGCGGTTGTTGAGCGCGATCGCGTAATACGGATTAAGCGCGATCGCCTCGTCATAGTCGGCGATGGCTTCCGGATAGCGGCCAATCATCGAGAGTGCGAGCGCGCGCATCGCATGCGCGGTCGAACGCGTCGTCGGCGAAAGGTCCGGCTGTGCGAGCAGCTTGGCGCAGGCGTCAATGCGACGGCCGAGATCCTTCGAGAAGCACTCGTGAGATTCGTACGTGTTCGCGACGGAGAGCGTGGCGCTGCCCGTCACAATCATCAGTGTTGCGGCTGCCAATGCGGCGATGCGGCGGATCATGTGTGGTGCCTTCACGCTGCGGGATCGGGTTCCGAGTTGGCTATCCCGTATTCGGTGGAACCTCAATGTCGAGATCGAGAATTAGAAAGCTCCACGACTTCCCGTGCCCGTCGAGGTTGAGCGACGTATTGACGCCGCCCTCAAGCGCGTCGTGCATCACGAAATTGAGCCCGCGCAGCTCATCGAGAGCGAATCGTTCGACGTCCCCCTTAATCAAACTCGGAAATGCGGCCTTGATGCGCTCGGGCGTGAGCTGCGCCTTGAGCAGCGCGTAGTCGCCAGGCTCGTAGGGCCACACCGAAACGTTCGAAATGTTGCCCTTGTCTCCCGCGCGGGCGTGCGCCAGTTCGCGCAGTTTGACCGTGCGCTGCAGGTTTTGCGACGTGTCTGTCATGCTGTGTAGACCTCAAGTGCCGGCGAGACCGCGTCGCGCGGGATGAGCGCTGAGTGCGTGATGACCGAAGGGGTGATGCGGCCGCGATATCCGCCGCCGCCGGCCGGGCCGCAGCAGAGCAGCGCCTCCGTCTCCCAAAGCGCGAGTTCTGCGGTCTCGCGATCATCCGTCCTGAGCGCCACGCGGACGCGGACGTCGGCGACGGCATCGGTGATGGGTCGCGCGGCCGCGCGCGCTGTCGCGTGAAGGGCGCTGACGCCAATGAGGTCGACCCGCATCTCCGCGGTGCCGCCGGTCAGGCGCTTGAGCCGGCTGGCGACGACGTCGGCTGCAAGTGCAGCGCGTGCTTCAGCATTCGCGCCGGCATAGCTTACCTCGGCTTCCGCGAGCAGGCCGCCATCAAACCCAATCGTCACTTTGAGCTGGTCAGGCCGTTGCGCGCCGCCTGCACCGGTCACGCGCACGCGGTTGGCAGCTTCGGCTTCAAGCCGGACGGTCGAGAAGTTCGCCGTCACATCGGGCGTGAGGTAAGCGGCCGGGTCGTGGACTTCGTAGAGGAGCTGCTCCTTCACCGTCTGCTCCGAGACGACACCGCCGGCCGCCGCGAGCTTTGTGATGACAACGCTGCCGTCGCCCCGCACTTCGCCGATCGGATAGCCGCAGTTTGCAAGGTCCGGCACGTCCTTCCGGCCGGGATCGGCGAAATACCCACCGGTAATCTGCATGCCGCATTCGAGCAGGTGACCGATCATTGCCGCCTGACCAATACGCGGCCAGTCATCGAGCGCCCAGCCGTAGTGCGCTGCAAGCGGTGCGACGACGAGCGATGGATCGGAGACGCGGCCCGTGATCACGACATCAGCGCCGGTTTGAATTGCAGGCAGGATCGCGTCAGCGCCGAGGTAAGCGTTCGCGCAGATGACCTCGCGGCCAACATCGCCGAGCCGCCGGTTGCCGTGATCGATGAGGACCGTGTCCGGTCCAATGAGATCGGTGACTTCATCGCCGAGGACGGCCGCCACTTGCAGACCGCGCAATCCGAGGTCGCGGGCAATATCGCAGATCAGTTCGGCCGCCGCCGGAACGTTCGCGACGCCCATGTTGGTGACGATGCGCGTGCCGTTCGCTTTTGCGTGGGGGAGGACAGCGCGTATGCGATGTCCGAGCTGCGGGTTATACCCGCGCTTCCGATCAGCGCGGCGATCGCGATGACCGAACGCAAGCGTCCGTTCGCCAATGGTCTCGAAGATGATGCAATCGAGGTTGCCGTCGCGGACGAGGTCGACGGCGGGCTCCAGCCGGTCAGATGAAAACCCGGCGCCGCAGCCGATGCGGTACATGCGTTCACTCCCCTTGGTTTTTTAAGGGGCAGTAAATCATGGCGGTTGGCGGAGCGCGAGACGCCCGTGATGCATGCGTGTCAGGCGCTCGCGGCGGGGGCGTCGGTGACGTTGACCGAGACGGTGCGGGCGGCACCAGCCGTCGCGCCATCGTCGTCCTGAACCGTGACCGCAAAGCTCGCACGCGCGCCCGGCGCACCATCGTGAACGAACATGACACGGCCCGCATTGAGATCGGCCTGTGTAAATCGTGTCACCGCATGGGTTGGCGCGGACGCTTTTGCGACGAACCCGCTGGACGGGTTGGTGACGACGAACAGCAGATCCTCCGGCGCATCATCAGGATCGATCGCAGCCAGGTCATCGCGGCGAATAATGACCGACCCGCCGCGCAGCACATCGAGTTCGAGATCGCCGACGAGTTCAGGCGGCACATTGCGGACGTCCGCCGAAAGTTCACCACCGGGGGCCATCGCAAGGGCGCCGTACTGCACGTTGCCCGTCACCCGGCCCTTGTCGCGGATCTGGACAAGCTCGCGCACGCGGACCGTCCCGTCGATCGCGCCGCCGACGTCTGCCGTGTTGGCCCTGATCACGCCGTCAACCTTGCCGCCGCCCGCGACCTCGACGTGCGCGGCGTTGATGCGTCCTTCGACATAGCCGTCGACACGGACGGCCCGGCCGTTGCGGATCTCGCCCTGCAGCACTGTCTCGGGCCCGATGACAGCAACGCCTTTCGTATCCGCCATGACCTTAACTCCAAACCGTTCTGATCAGCCGTCAGTGCCACTCAACACGCGGCCGGACGCCCCGCAACACGAGGAGCCGAAAGCTCGACAAAAGCCTGCAAAGTGTGGCCGGAAGTCGTTGCCGGCCTTGAGAGCGGCGCCGGGCCTGGGCCTGCGCGAGAGCCTACATCACCGCGCCGATCTGCCAGGGCACAAACTCGTTGTCGCCGTAGCCGAGCGCCTCCGACTTCGTCTTTGCACCCGACGCGACCCTTACGATGTGGTTGAAGATTTCGCGGCCCTTGTCGGCCACGCTTACGCCTTCGAGGACATCGCCGCAGTTGATGTCCATGTCCTCTTCCATCCGCGCGAACATTGCAGAGTTTGTTGCAAGCTTGAGCGAGGGCGACGGCTTGCAGCCGAACGCTGAGCCGCGCCCGGTGGTGAACGTGACGACGTTGCAGCCGCCGGCCACCTGGCCGGTCACCGAGACCGGGTCGTAGCCGGGCGTGTCCATGAACGTGAAGCCGCTCGCGGTCACGCGCTCGGCGTAGGCGTAGACGCCATTGAGCGTCGTTGTGCCACCCTTCGTGGCGGCGCCGAGTGACTTTTCAAGGATCGTTGTGAGGCCGCCGGCCTTGTTGCCGGGCGAAGGGTTGTTGTCCATCGAGCCGCCGTTGCGTTCAGTGTAAGCGCGCCACCAATCGACGATGCCGACCAGTCGCTCACCAACCTCGCGCGAGGCTGCGCGCCGCGTCAGCAGATGCTCGGCGCCGTAGATCTCAGGGGTCTCGGCAAGGACGCCGGTTGCACCATGGGCCGCGAGCAGGTCAGCCGCAGCCCCGAGCGCCGCATTCGCGGTGATGCCGGAATAGCCGTCCGATCCGCCGCATTGCAGCGCGACCATCAGTTCAGACGCCGGCCGGGTTTCGCGCCGCGCCGCGTTCGCAAGCGGCAGCATCTCACAGACCCGCGCCACCCCGGCCGCGATTGTCGCCCGCGTCCCGCCCGTGTCCTGGATCGTCATCGTCTGAAACGCGGGGCCATCTTCGATCCCGTACGTCTCCTTCATACGCGCGATCTGGAACGTTTCGCAGCCGAGGCCCACGAGCAGAATGCCCGCGAAGTTCGGGTGCGAGGCATACCCCCACATGGTGCGCTGAAACGCGTCCCATCCATCTCCGGACGGAGCCATGCCGCAGCCAGTGCCGTGGACGAAGGCTGCGACGCCATCAACGTTTGGATAGTCCCGAAGGATACCGGAGCGCGTCACCTCATCGGCGATCAGCCGCGCGACGGATGCGGAGCAGTTCACGCTCGTTAGAATGCCGATGTAGTTGCGCGTGCCGGTGCGGCCACTCGCGCGGCGGAAACCCTCAAACGTCGCCCGCTCGGGTTCCGGCAGCGAACCGGCCGGTTTTTGAGCTGACGCATACGCATAGTCGCGATCGAACTCGGCGTAACGGCAGTTGTGCGTATGGACGTGATCGCCGGGGGCAATGGCACCGTCGGCAAAACCGATGATCTGGCCGAACTTGCGGACCGGCGCACCATCGTCGATTGAGCGGATCGCCATCTTGTGGCCGCGGAGCACACGGCCGGTGACTTGGATGCCATGCGCTTCGCCGCCAGGTGGCACGCCGTCGACGGCGACCACAACGTTGTCTTCAGGGTTCAGGTGCAGCGTTCGCGGCCTCGCGCGCGCCGCCTCAGTCTGGCTGGTCAAAGGAAGCTCCGTGGTCGGTCGTGTCGGCTCGCGCGATACCAGCACGTTGACACCGCGCCCGGCAATATGCTGACCGCTGACGCGACCGCTTCCCGAGGGACCCAGCCATGCCACACATCTCAGCCGTCACCCGCGCGGGCAGACCACTGTTCGCCGCCGCACTCGCGATCGGCGCGGCACTTCTTACTGTCACCCCCGTTACTGTCACCCCCGCGCTCGCGCAGTCGTGCGGCAACACCGGCCAGGGGTTCAATCGCTGGTTGCAATCCTACAAGCAGCAGGCGGCGGCGAAGGGCATCTCACAGCGCACGCTGCAGCGCGCACTGGCCGGCGTCACGTACGACCGGCGGGTGATCCGCCGCGATCGCTCGCAGCGCTCGTTCAGGCTGAGTTTTGCCGAATTCTACAAGCGCCGCGTCGGCGCCTACCTGATGAAGCGCGCGCGGACCCGGCTTCGCCGCCATGCCCGCCTGCTCAACCGCATCGAGCAGCGCTACGGCGTGCCGCGCGAAGTGCTGGTGTCGATCTGGGGCCTAGAGACCGACTTCGGCCGGTCCGGCAACGGCAAGTACTCGATCATTCGATCGATCGCGACGCTCGCTTACGATTGCCGCCGTACAAAGTTCTTTCGCGGGCATCTGCTTGCCGCCCTCAGGATCGTCCAGAAGGGCGACATGACGCCCAAGCAGATGCGGGGTGGATGGGCCGGCGAGATCGGGCAGGTCCAGTTCCTGCCGGGGTCTTACGACCGGTTCGCCGTCGACTATGATGGCAATGGCCGCCGCGATCTCGTCCGCAGCGTGCCAGACATGTTGGCGTCGACTGCAAACTACCTGCGCGCTTACGGTTGGAAGCGCGGCGCAGGCTGGCAGCCCGGACAACCGAACTATCGCGTGATCAAGGCGTGGAACAAGGCCGGCGTCTACGCAAAGACGATCGCGAAGATGTCGGCGCGGCTGGCGGGCGAGGCTTGACCGGCCAAATCACTCAAGCCCTTGCGGGCCGAACATGATGATGATGACGGCGACCAACACGATCATCGCGATCACGTTGATAATGACCGTCCCGCGGTGCCATGTGTCGAACTTTGACTTGGCGGCGGCATCACCCTCGAGCGACCGGTCGCGCGCGTCGTTGATAATGGGTATCGCGTAGAAGCGGACTGCGATCATAAGTGCGGCCGCAGCCGCGGTGATCAACGCAATCAGGACTTCGCCCGAGAAAAGCAGTGCGAACGCCACGAGCGCGGCAGCCTGACCGTTGATCAGAAAGTACCGCGGGAAGACGGCGCGGAGGAACTTGCCGGCATCGGCCTCCGGCAAGGCCTGAAACACCGTGGGCGCGATCACCACCGAGAAGAAGAGCATCGCGCCAAGCGACGCGGCCGACAAAGCGATGGCGAATTCTGCCATTTGGAAACCCTGAACGTTTCAAGTGAAGTCCCGCCGCAACGAAGACGGCAAGGCCCCTTCGAAACGCCGTACAGGCTCAATCGGATCCCAAACCACCATCGCGGCGTCTCGGCCCATCTAGTCCGACTTCGATTTCTTCTTCTTCGACTTGGACGCGCCGTCAGACTTGGCGTCGTCCTCCGACGCGCGCTCCGCCTGAAGGTCGTCCCGGCTCAGCGCCGCGTCGCGCGCAGCCTGCTCATGCTCATGCTCATGCTCGCCATCGCGCCGGTGCTTGCCGCCGCCATGGTCAATCGACTTATCGCGCGCGCCCAAATCTTTCGCATCGATTTCGATCCGGCGCTTCTGCTCTTGATCGTCCACATGCCGTGGCAGCTCAATCGTCAGCACGCCATGCTCGTAAGACGCTGAAATGCTCTCCTGATCGATGTCTTCGGCAAGCCGGATCGAGCGGCTGAAGGCGCCGTACTGCCGTTCGCGACGCGCACCGTCTTCCGCCTCCCGCTCCGCATGCTTCTCACCCGCAATGGTCAGCACGCCGTCGTCGATCTCGATCGACATGTCGTCGGGATCAACACCCGGCGCTTCAACGGCAATGACGTAGCAGTCCTCGGCCCGGTCGATATCGATGACGGGCATAAAGCTCTCGGATTGTGCGCCGGCGCCGGAACTGTCGCGACTGCGCGAGGTATCAAAACCCGCCAAGTAGTTGCCGACCAGATCGTCCATCTCCCGGCGCATGTCGTCGAGAACATGGAACGGCGCAAGCGCGTAGCTCATGGGGCTGGTTGGAAAGCGGGTCCGGCTTGAGTACCGGCTGGTGCGTGACATGACGAACCTCAACTTTTTGATGGAACCAATCTGTCAAACGCAATTTCCCAGCCGAACGTTCCCGCGTGCCGCTTGCTCGAACGCCGCCACCCATGCTCGTTTGATCGCAGTCCGTCTGCACCTGACCGAACAAGGCTCGCCCGATGAATCTCTCTTTCAAGCTCGCTGAACGCGCCGACGCCGGCCAACCGATCCGCATCGGCCAGATCGGCGCCGGCAAGTTCGGAACGATGTTCCTGGCGCAGCTCCGCCTGACGAAGGGCATGCACCTGATGGGGCTCGCGGACCTTATGCCCGACCGGGCGAAGACCCGGCTCGGCGACGTCGGCTGGCCGGCCGAACAGTATTCAGCGGCCTCGCTGGATGAGGCCTTCAGCGCCGGCAGTGCCTTTGTCACAGACGATCAGGCAGCCCTCATCGACGACCCGCGGATCGACGTCATCATCGAAGCGACCGGCGACCCCGGGAACGGGATCCGCATTGCGAAGGCGGCGATCGCGGCTGGCAAGCACATCGTGATGGTGAACGTCGAAGCCGACGCCCTTGCCGGTCCATTGCTCGCCCGGATGGCGCGTGACGCAGGTGTCGTCTACTCGCTCGCGTGGGGCGACCAGCCGGCATTGATCTGCGAACACATCGATTGGGCGCGCACTTGCGGCTTCGATGTCGTCGCCGCCGGAAAGGGCACGCGCTACCACCCGCGCTATCACGCCTCCACGCCGGAGACCGTCTGGGACATCCTCGCGACGTACCTGCCGATCGAGCAGCGCGACCACATCAACCCGAAGATGTTCAACTCGTTTCTCGACGGCACGAAGTCAGGCATCGAGATGACGGCTGTCTGCAATGCGATGGACCTGCAGCCGCAAACGAACGGCCTCGCGTTTCCGCCGGCCTCGCGGTTTGAACTCGCTGACGTTTGCAAGCCGAAAGCCGATGGCGGCACGCTCGAAGCCAAGAGCGTGACGGAGTGCGTATCGTCAGTCACGCGCGACGAAGACGATGTCGCCCATAACCTTGTGATGGGCACCTATGTCGTCATCTCGTCGCAGAGCGACTACGCAGAGACCTGCTTCCGCGAGTATAACTGCCTGCCCGACAAGAGCGGCCAGTACGCAGCGCTCTACCGCCCGACACACATGATCGGGCTTGAGCTTGGCCTCTCTGTTGCGAGCGCGGCATTGCGCGGCGAGCCGACCGGCACTGCGCGCGTCTTCAACTCAGATGTCGTCGCGATCGCGAAGCGCAGCCTGAAGGCTGGCGAAGTCCTCGATGGTGAAGGCGGCTTCACCGTCTGGGGCCGGCAGACACCTGCAAGGATGTCGCTTGACGAGGGGCTGCTGCCGCTTGGCCTCGCGCACAACACAACGCTCAAATCTGACATCGCGGAGGGCCAGCCCGTGCGTTGGTCCGATGTCGAGATCGACAAACGCGACGATGCCGTGGTGACACGCCGCGCAATGGAAGCCGAGTTCGGCGGCTAGGCGCCGGACACGCAGGAGGTTGCCGCGATGGCAAGAGCCGGCGGATGTCAGTGCGGCGCGGTCCGCTACACGCTCAGCCTCGAGCGACCCGTTGTCTACGCCTGCCATTGCAGCGAGTGCCAGAAACAATCGGCTTCCGCGTTTGGGCTCTCGGTGCCGATTACGCGGGCGGATATCGATGTGACCGGACCGCTCGCGACCTACGTTCGCCCGACCGATAGCGGCACGTCGACGACCTGCCACTTCTGCCCGAAGTGCGGCACGCGCATTTATCATCAGTCCGCGCGGTCGACGGACAACGTGACGCTCAAGGGTGGCACGCTTGATGACCCGTCGGACCTCTCGCCCGCCGCGCACATCGGGACGAGGCGAAAGCATAGCTGGATTGCGATACCTGATGACGCGCCGCAGTTCCCCGAGCAACCGGACGATTTGAAGGCCTGGCGCGATACGCTGATCGCGAAAGGTAGGTAACCGTCCTGTCCGGCCCGCACCTATATCCGGTGCGCCCAGATGGGCACCTGACGATGGTGATTCACAAAGAGCATTTCGATGGTTGCTCTCTCGTGCAAATGCGGAAAAGTCCGCGGCACCGTTGATGATGCCGCGCTCAAAGACATGAACCGGGTCATCTGCCACTGCACCGGATGCCAATCCTTCGCGCGGTTTCTGTCGCGGCCAGATATCCTCGACCACGCCGGCGGGTCTGACATCGTCCAATTCGCGCCCGCAGCCGTGACCATCACACAGGGCGAAGACCGGATTGCGGGTGTGCGCATCACCAAGAGCGGGCCCTACCGGTTCTACGCGACCTGCTGCAACACACCGCTCGGCAACTCCGTCAGCCCGGCGCTGCCGGTGATCGGGATCGTCGCATCAACGCTCGACACGAAGGGCCAGTCGAACGACGAAGTGTTTGGCCCTCCGGACGGCATCACCAACATCGAGCATGCCACCGCCGATGTGCCCGGCGGCGCAAAAGGGATACCGGCAGGACTGATCATGCGGTTTCTCGGCCGGATCGCGAAGTGGCGGTTCACCGGCCGCGGCTGGCCACACCCATTCTTCGACAAAGCAACCGGCAAGCCGCGCTACCCCATCGCTGTCGTCAGCGAAGATCAACGCGAAGGTCTCCGCGCTACTGGTTGACCGGGACCACGGGCGCCTGCCCGTCGCTTAGTGCTCGCCGATATTGCGGTGGCGGGCGTTGGCGCCGCGTTCGAGCGCGGCAGCCGTCAGTTTGTCGATGCGCAGTTGCCGGGCCAGCAAGTCGAGCAGCCGGCGCTCTTCCGGCCGGATTGCGTGATCGGAGACCGCCACTTCCGTTGCCAGCACGTAGGCCGTCTCGCGCAGGTGCGCGGGCAAGCCGTCATCGATCATCTGCAAGACGCGCTCAAGCCCGTCAGGACCCGAGACGACCTCCTGGCAGCCCTTCGCCTCAGGGATCAACTCGTCGGAATCAAAATCGCGGAACGGCGGCAGCTCCTGCACCATCGTGCCGATCCGCCGGAGCTCGGTGTCGCGCATGTTCCCATCGACCGCCGACATCGTGATCATCGCATAGATGAGAGCCTGTTCCGGGGTCAGCGTGTCCGCCATCGGGGTCTCCAAAGCCTGTGGGTGGGAATAACGGCGCGCCGGGTTTGCGTCGCCGCGCAAGCTATAGCACAACGCGGCGACCCAGAAATCCGGCGGAATAAGGGCTTTGACCATGGCGGCCGCGACAGATGATCAGACGCTTGTGAGCCTCGCCGCGGAGGCAAAGGCCTGGCCGTTCGAAGAGGCGCGCCGGCTGATCAAGCGGCTGGACCGCGTCGATCCCGAGGGCACAAAGACGGTCGTGTTCCAGACGGGCTACGGCCCCTCCGGCCTGCCGCACATCGGCACGTTTGGAGAGGTGGCGCGGACATCGATGGTGCGCACCGCATTCGATCTGCTGACCGGCGGCGCGCGGACGTCGCGGCTCATCTGTTTCTCTGACGACATGGACGGCCTCAGGAAGGTGCCGGACAATGTTCCGAACAAGGAGATGCTGGAAGCGCATCTCGAACAGCCGCTGTCGACGATCCCGAGTCCGTTCTCGAACGCGCACCCAAGCTTCGCGGCGCACAACAACGCAAAGCTTTGCGCCTTCCTCGACCAGTTCGGCTTCGACTACGAGTTCTTCTCAGCCACCGAGTGCTATCGCTCGGGCATGATGGACGCGACGCTGCTGAAGATGCTGGCCGCCTACGACAAGGTGATGGACATCATCTTGCCGACGCTCGGGCCAGAGCGGCAGGCGACGTACTCTCCCTTCCTCCCGATCTGCCCGCGCACGGGCAAGGTGCTGCAGGTGGCGATGATCGCGCGCGACGTGGACGCGGGTACGATCACCTACCGCGATCCAGAGACGGGAGAGGAGGTGACCACCGGTGTCACGGGCGGCAAGGTCAAGTGCCAATGGAAAGCGGACTGGGCGCTCAGATGGTCGGCACTCGCCGTTGACTATGAGATGGCCGGCAAAGACCTCATCGATTCCGTCACGCTGTCCTCGCGGATCTGCAAGGCGCTTGGCGGCGTGCCGCCGGAAGGCTTCAACTTTGAGCTGTTCCTCGATGAGAAGGGCGAGAAGATCTCAAAGTCCAAGGGCAACGGGATCACGATCGATGAGTGGCTGACTTACGCCAGCCCCGAGAGCCTGTCGCTCTACATGTTCCAGAAGCCGAAGTCGGCAAAAAAGCTCCACTTCGACGTCATCCCGAAGACGGTCGACGAGTACCTGACCTTCCTTGGCAAGCTTCCGGAGGAAGCGCCCGACCGCCAGCTCGCGAACCCGGTCTGGCATGTCCATGCCGGCAAGCCGCCAGCCTCGGAGGCGCCGGTTAGCTTCGGGTTGATGCTGAACCTCGTCGCCGCGTCGAATGCCGAGGATAAGGGCACGCTCTGGGGCTTCATCAAGCGCTACGCGCCGGGCACGTCGCCGGAGACCCATCCGCTGCTCGATGAGCTGGCGGGCTATGCGGTCACCTACTATCGCGACTTCGTGCTGCCGAACAAAACCTACCGCGCGCCAACGCAGGAGGAGCGGTCCGCGCTTGAGGCCCTGGAGCAGGCGCTCGGCGCATTCGGTGGCCAGCCGACAGCGGAAGACCTGCAGACCGTGGTCTACGAGACCGGCAAAGCCAACGGGTTCGCCGACAACCTGCGCGACTGGTTCCGCGCGATCTACGAAGTCCTCCTCGGCCAGACGCAAGGACCGCGGTTCGGTTCGTTCATTGCGCTCTACGGCGTCGACGAAACCCGGCAGATGATCCGCGACGGCCTCGCGCGCGGCTGACCGCGCGCCGCGCAATCCTTCGGCCGCCACGCCGCGATCTATCGTCGGTCGCGATCGCTAGGTCGGTGACGCCTTGCGTCGTCCGAGCCACGAGCGGCGGACAGCGCGCTTGCGGCCGGCCCGGGCCGGCTTGTCCTCCGCATCGACACCGAAAGGCCCCGGAATGCCGGCTGGCTCACCGTCGATGCGGAAGACGGTTTTGAAGGCGTCAATGAGCGCCAGATGCCGCTCCTGCATGAGCGCGTGCTCCCAGATCGCATCGCCGATCAACCGATGCGTCGTCTGAAAGTGGCCCGTGATCGGGCAGCCGGCGAATGCCTTGCGCTTTGACGGCCAATCATCCTGACCGAAAGCCTGGTTACTCTCCTCGTTGATGAGCGCCAGGTTGCCGAGGCACGAAGCGAGCTGCACGCGCATGGCGTGGTCCGGATACATATCGCGCCATTGGCTCTCTCGCGGCAGCGACGGCCCCTTCGGCACGATGTGCTCGATTGAAAGCCGCTCGTTCTTCGGCAGGTCATCGGAGAAGTAGTCGGGGAACGAGCCGACGCTGCGGCCAGCAAGATGCGCTTCGATGCGCAAGAGGACGCCCTTGCCCGTCCGGTTTGGAGTCTCATCGAGGCGCGTCTCGCAAGCGCGCAACACGTTCGCCTGCTGCGCCGGCGTCAGCGCAAAGAGCCGCGCGGGGTCGATGCCATCACCCTCGGCCTTGATCTGTTTGTTGATCGCAGCAAATGCCTTGCGCCGCTCGCTTCGCACGCGGTGAAGCAGCATCATCGCATGGGCAAACCGGTCGAGTTCGCTGAGGAATGTCGCGAGCTGCGGGCTGTTCATCGGCAGGCGGCTGAGCCCCAGCATCGCGGTCGCAACCCATTCGTCATCAGCGCACTGTTCGAGAAGCGCCAGGCACTGCAGCCGCTCCCGGATCTCCGGCGAGACATCCATCGCGCGGAAGTCGCAGCGGGTGAGAAGGTAGGCCTCCGCCATCGGCCGGAACACCAGACCGGTAAAGCGCTTCGGCCCGCCGTGGGCGACGACTGCGCGCTTCAAGTCCGTGATCATGCGCTGGCGCGACCAGCCCTGGACGGCGACCAGGTGCGTAAAAAACGTCTTGTCGCGATTGCTGGCCTGACGGTCGCCGGCCTTGTAACGCGCGATCTGCTCGACAATCGGCGCGTAGCGATCGCGCTCCTCACGCGAGAGCGGGCCGATCACTTCCGCGATGACGATGTCCTCGCCCTTCAGAGGCTGCCCACGCGCGTTGATCGAAAGGAAAATCTGGTAGGCGTAATCGAGGCTGTCGCACCGGATGACGAGGACGCGCGTGTCATGGCGCAACAGGTCGATGAGCGCGTGGCGCAGCGCCTCGTTGGCTTCCCCGCTCAAGCGCGACAGGAAGAACTTGCGCACAGCCTCCATGTTCTTTTGCGAGCTTGAGATTGGCTTGAGCACGGCAGAGCGCCGCGGGCTCTGCGTGGCGCCCACCTTCTGGATCGCGCGCATGAAGAAGCTGCGGTCCTGAGATCGGGGGGCCAGATGAAAGTTGTTGCCGGCGCCATCCGCATTGGACGACCAAACTGCGATCATCCGGTGGAGTTGCTGCCGGCGCGCCTTACTCTTTTCGAGATCGCGCAGAACGGCGAACAGGATCGTGAACGTGATGAGCCGTTGCTGGCCATCAACAATCAGCGTGGTTCGAACGGGGTCCGAGGGCTCAGGCGCAGCAAAGAGCATCGACCCGAGGAACAGCGGGGGTACGTCGTCAGAGGCCGCGATGTCTTCGCACGCGACTTCGAGATCATCGAGCAACTCCTCCGCTTCCGCGGCGGCCCACTGGTAATCGCGCTGAAAGTCCGGGAGTTCGTAACAGAAGTTGCCCGACAGCAGCTCTCCAATCGTGCGCTCCTCTGTCTTCAGTTCGTATGCCACCAAGCCTCGCTTCGCCGGGAAGGATCAGGAAGCACGGCCCGGTCTGTCAAAAATCTGCGTGCTTCCGAAAGAAGCAACGTCTAGTTGCGCGCGGCGATCCAGTCCATGGCTGAGGTTGGCAGAACACGCTTCATCGCGGCTGCAGCATGCGTGGGTGTGGTGATGCGGTAACGCGCGCTCGGACGCGGTTCTGTGACCGCCATGACGAGCTTCGCCGCGACAGCCTCTGGCGGCATCTTGAATGTCTGCGTACCGCCCGCCTTCATCTTCTCGAGAAGGTCGCGGTAGACCTCCGCATGAACGGAGCCGTCCATGTCGATCGTCGTCTCCGCCTGCTCGAGCGCGCGGTCGACAAACTTCGTCTCTATCGGGCCGGGCTCGATCAGAACGACATGAATGTTCGTGTTGCGCAGCTCGAGCCGCAGCGCGTCCGTCAGCCCTTCCATCGCGAATTTTGACGCGCAGTACGCACCGCGGAACGGGGCTGAAATGAACCCAAGAACAGAAGAGCACTGGACGATCCGGCCGTTGCCAGCCGCGCGCATCGCCGGCAGCACCCGGCGGATCAATTCGTGCCCGCCAAACACGTTGACCTCAAACTGCTCGCGCAAATGTTCGACGGCGACGTCTTCGATCGCACCCGGCTGCGCGTAGCCCGCATTGTTAAAGAGCGCGCCGATCTTGCCGTCGTTAGCCGTCAGGACCTTGGCCACGCACGCCTCAATTGAAGCGCCATCGCGCAGCTCAAGCGCGACCGGCGTCACGTTCGGGATCGTCTTCAAGCGGTCGAGGTCGTCCTGCTCCCGGGCCGTCGCAAAAACCCGCCAGCCGCGTTCCGCCATGGCGCGGGCGGAAGCGAGCCCGATGCCCGACGAACACCCAGTAATCAGTATCGATTGGTCGCGCACGTCGGCGCCTCCTTATGAACTCGCAACAATGCCTATGCCGCCAAATCTCGCGTCATGATAAAGCTCGGGTCAACCAAACCGATCCAAGCCAGATGGACTTGATCCCATGCGTAACATGACCCGACAGACCTTCGCCGCTCAGGCCGGTGGGCATATTGACAGCGCAACGGGCGCGGTCGTCCCGCCGATCCATGTCGCAACGACATTTGAGCGCGAAGCCGACACGACTTACGCGCATGGCCTGATCTACAGCCGCGACGGCCACCCAAGCGCGATGCAATGCGAGGCTGTGATTTCCGAGTTGGAAGGTGGGGCGGAGACCCGCGTGTTCGCGTCCGGGCTGGCGGCGGCGACCACGCTGTTCCAAGCGATTGAGCGGCCGTGCCACGTGATCGCGCCACAGGTCATGTATTGGTCGCTGCGCAACTGGCTAAAGAACGAGGCGCCGACCTACGGCATCGACGTCACCTTCGTCGACACAACCAACACCGGCGCGATCTCCGATGCGGTGCAGGCCGGCCGGACAAAGCTCATCTGGCTTGAGACGCCGAGCAACCCCACCTGGTCCATCAGTGACATCGCGAAAACGGCCGAAATTGCAAAACGCGCAGGGGCAGCCCTCGCAGTCGATTCAACCGCTGCCTCGCCGGTCTGCTCCAATCCGCTCGCGCTCGGCGCGGACGTCGTCATGCACTCAGCAACAAAGTACCTCAACGGTCATTCAGACGTGCTCGCTGGCAGCCTGACGTTCGCGAAGGCCGACGCGCTGTTCGAACACTCAGCGAGCCTCAGGACATCGCAAGGCGCGATGCTCGGTCCGTTTGAATGCGCGTTGCTGTTGCGCGGCATGCGCACCGTCTACGTCCGCGTGGCGCAGCAATGCACGAATGCCATGGCGATTGCGGAACGCTTTGCCGGCGACAAGCGCGTTGCAGCCGTCCACTATCCGGGCTTGCCGCAGAGCCAGGGCCACGACATCGCGCGCGCGCAGATGCCGGGCGGCTTTGGCGGCATGCTTTCGATCCGCTGCAGTGGCGGCCGCGCCCACGCGATCGAGACCGCGGCGAAACTCGAGATCTGGAAACGCGCCACATCGCTCGGCGGCGTTGAGAGCCTCGTCGAGCATCGCGCCAGCATCGAAGGCCCGGGCACGCCGTGCCCCGACGACCTGTTGCGGCTCTCGACCGGCATTGAAAGCGCAGATGACCTGATCGCTGATCTGGACACAGCGCTCGGCTGAGCGCGTTAACCCCCCGCGCGCCGCCCACCGGCGGCGTTGGATTTAAGTCCTAGCCCAATGGTCGTCCGCCAGCGTTTGACCGCCGGCATCTCCCGCAGGCACGGGCGGTTGCGCGCGACGCGATCGCGAAACACTCGCAATGCCTATTCATGCGAAAGTCTGGCCCCGACCTTGGCCCAATTCACCCTGTCCGAACCGCACCCATAGTTGATTGGAGCGATGCGCCGGTGCGTCGCCGGCAACGATTTGGATCCCTGCAACGTGGCGACGATTTCGAAAACCCTGGCTCGCTTTGTGCGCGAGTCTCCGATCGCGCTTACGCTTGCGTCGCCGGGATTCGATGACTGCCCACTTGTGCTCGTGAACGACGCATTCTCGCGGCTGACCGGGTATCCGGCCGACTATGCACTCGGCCGCAATTGCCGTTTCCTGCAGGGAAGCCAGACCGAGCCTGAGGCGCGCGACAAACTTCGCGTCGCAATCGAGAATCAGACCGAAGCAATCGTGCCCATCACGAACTATCGCCGCGACGGGTCGAAGTTCCGCAATCTCGTGTTCGTGTTCCCGGTCTTCGGGCCGGGCGGCAAGATGCTCTACATGATGGGATCGCAGTACGACGTGACCGCGCCATCGCGCACGATCTCCCCGCGCGAGTATGGCCAGATCCTCGATGAGACGATCTCGATCAGCAACCCGTTGCTTGCGACCGAGGAAGACCTGCACATTGACTTTGGCAACTTTGACCCCGAGCGGATCGCAGACCTCGTGAAGGACTAGGCCGCCGCCCGCCGACGAACGTCACACGGGCCAGCGCGCCCCCGCTTAGTTTCGCGTTTCCAGAAGTCGTCGCGCGATGACGTGGGCTTGGATCTCGGCAGCCCCTTCGAAAATGTTCAGGATGCGCGCATCGCAGAGCACGCGACTGATCGGGTACTCAAGCGCGAAGCCGTTGCCGCCGTGGATCTGAAGACCGTTGTCGGCCGCAGCCCAAGCCGCCCGCGCGCCGAGCAATTTCGCCATCCCCGCTTCCAGGTCGCAGCGCCGACCCTCGTCTTTTTCGCGCGCTGCGAAGTAGGTGAGCTGTCGCGCGATCTGCGTCTCGACTGCCATCATGACGATCTTGTTGCGCACACGGGGGAAGCTAAAGATCGCCTTGCCGAACTGGCTGCGATCGAGCGCATAGGCGAGCGACAGGTCCATCGCCGATTGGGCGACACCAACAGCACGTGCCGCCGTCTGAATGCGCGCGGCCTCAAACGTCTCCATAAGCTGCTTGAAGCCTTCGCCCTCCACGCCGCCGAGAAGGTTTCCGGCCGGCACCTCGACGCCATCGAACGCGATCTCGTATTCCTTCATGCCGCGATAACCGAGCACTTCGATTTCGCCGCCGGACATGCCGGCCATCGGGAACGGGTCTTCGTCCGTGCCGCGCGGCTTCTCGACGAGGAGCATCGACAGCCCCTTGTAGCCAGTCTCGGCCGGGTTCGTGCGTACCAGCACGGTCATCAGGTCGGCGCGAACCGGGTGCGTGATCCAGGTCTTGTTGCCGTAGATGCGGTAGACGTCGCCATCGCGTTCGGCGCGCGTCTTAAGCGACGCGAGGTCAGAGCCGGTGTTGGGCTCGGTGAAGACCGCCGTCGGCAGGATCTCGGCGGCCGCAATGCCGGGCAGAAACCTTTCCTTCTGCTCCGGCGTGCCGTTGGCGAGGATCAACTCGCCGGCAATCTCTGAGCGGGTGCCAAGCGAGCCGACGCCAATGTACCCGCGCGACAGCTCTTCGGAGACGATGCACATTGCCTCCTTGCCGAGGCCCATGCCCCCGAACTCTTCCGGCATCGAAACGCCGAAGACGCCAAGCTCGGCGAGCTTCGCAATTGTCTCAAGCGGGATGTAGGCGTTGTCGAGATGCCATTGATGGGCGTGGGGGAGCACGTCGGCGTCTGAGAACCGGCGCATTTCTTCCTGCATCGCCGTGTGGACCTCATCGAGGCCGCTATCGCCAAACGTCGTCGCGCCGCGCTGTGTGGCAATCAGGTCTCCGAGCTCTGCGCGCACGACCTCTGACGTGCCTTCGCGCACCAGCTCAGATGCATGCTCGCGGAACGCCTGTTGCGCACTTGCCGGCACGCCAAGATCGTCGAGCCTGACGATCTCGCCCTGACTCATGGCGATGCCGCCGGAAATCTGCGCCGCGTATTCGCCAAGGCCTGCGATCAGCGTGAGCTGCTCGTGCCGGCTCGCGCGGCCTTCGGCTTCCAGCCGGCCAGCCCAGACGCCGAGCTGGCGGATTGCTTCGGCATAGGTCGCGAGCCAGGCATAGCCGTGCGCCGCCGTCTGGATCGCGTTGAGACCGCCGGGCGTCGTCTCAGCCGCTTTGGCGACATGTGCGCGCGCTGTCTCGCAAAGCGCGTCGGCGGCTGCTGCCAGATCCCGCGCGTCTTCGACAACAGCGCTCAGCGGCGCGTCCGCCAGGTTCGCGCCCTGCTGGTTCAGCGGAATTGCGGTCGTCGCCATCGCATGGTCCTCGTCGGGGCGCCGGCGAACGGGTCGCAGACGGCGCCGGGCCTGATTTGCTGCAGTGCAGAATAGACGTGCGCCGACCCATTTCAACGCCCGCGTCCGGTACGCGTGAAGATTGTGTGAGTCGAGCCATGCATCAGCAAACGGGCTCATTCCAGCGGCTCACCCGCCATGCACAAACGGAATATCGCAATGGCGCAGCGCACAAAAGGTTGCTCCGTTCGCAGCCCAAATCGGAGGCAATTTCCTCGCCTCGCTGCACGGAACTCTCTTTCAGCTAGCCCGTTAGTTGGCTGAGCCGCACCGAGCGGCGCCAGAGAACGGAGAACCGTCATGAGCAAAACAGGGGCATTCATTCTGGGCGCCCTCGTCATCGCAGTCGCTGCGGGCGCCTATTTTTATTATGTCGACCAGAACACGCTTTCGATTGGCACCGCTGGTGCTCCGGACGTGAAAATCGACGCAAATTAAACTGTGCGGGCGCGCCGATCGTGCCCGGACTTGCCATTGGCAGTTGCGCCGCCTCCGAGGCGTGATGCGACTGTCAGTTGGACAAGAGCGGCGCTTGCCTGACGGGTGAGCGCCGTTTTTCGTGTGCAGGTGCCAGCCCGTACGCGGCGTCGAGCCCGGTTCATGCTAAGCGGCACGCATGGAACAGGCGCTGGATGAACTGTTGGCTGATGTTTGGGCGAGGCTCGTACGCGGGGCCGCTGACAAGCGGGCGCCCTTCAATCGGCCTGCGATTGCGACCGTCTCAGAGGCTGGCGGCCCGGAGGTCCGGACCGTTGTCCTCCGGACGGTGACGCCCAGCCTCCGGCTCCTCGCGTTCCACACCGATATGCGCAGCGCCAAGATTGCCGCGCTTCGACACAACGCGGATGTCGCGTGGCACTTCTGGGACCCGCGCGCGCAAATTCAGGTCCGCGTAGGCGCCGAAGCCGCCTTCCACCACGCCGACGACATCAGCCGCGCGGCCTGGGCAAAGCTCCATGATGGCAGCAAGCGCACCTACGCACAGCGCGCGATACCGGGTGCTGCTGTTTCCGATCCGGCCGTTGCAGCAGTCGAGACGATCCCGCTTGACGACGCTGCCGCCAACTTCGCTGCGGTCATGACGACGGCGACGTCAATCGACTATCTGCACCTGGCGCGCACGGGCCATCGCCGCGCGATCTGGCATTGGCGCGCGCAACAGCAGGATTGGGCCGGCGCCTGGGTCGGCGCGTAAGGTCATGCGACGGGCCGGCTACTGCGCCGTGCGGTTCTGAGCGTTCTGGCTGAAGTAGCGTTCGTAGAGACCCGGATCACAGCTTCCGAGCGGGCCTTTGGCGGCGGCGGCATCTTTGTCGAACGTCTTGCGCTTGCGCTGCTCGCGATCACAGAACGCCTTGTGCGCGGCGAGTTTCTGCGCCTGCTCCTGAGCCGCCCGATCTTCGGGGCCGACCGGCCACTGACCGTTTGCGGCCACCGGCTGGACCCGCGGTCCAGGTGGCGGCAGACGCTCCGTATTCGGCGGCATGACGATGCCCGGCCGGGCCGCCATTTGCTTCTCGCGAGACTGCGCGGAGAGGGCCGATTTGCTGATGCCCATCATGTCGAAGATGCCGCCGTTCAACTCGACGCCATCCACGCTGGCACAACCGCCAAGCGCCAGCACCGATGCCGACACCAACCCCAGTAGTGATCGCCTGAAACCAAGCATCCCGTCATCCCCCGATGCCACAGCAGCGTCCCCTACGCCGAGTTTGCGGCATTCCCGCGATTCGCGATGAAGGAGTCGTACAACAAACCTACGACACCAACAACGATCGCCACGTCGGCCACGTTAAAGACGTACCAGTAGTAGCCATATGCATGAAGCGAGACGAAGTCGACGACACCCGGTAAATACAGCCGGTCGATCGCGTTGCCGATGGCCCCGCCAATGATGAGACCGAGGCTCGCCTGGCTGATGCGGCCAAGCGCCTCGCGCATCAACCACGCGATAAAAATGCCGGCGACCAGCAACGAGAACGCCGCCAGCACGAACTGCCCGTTGCGCCCCTCAAGCGGCAGCAGCCCGTAGCTAATGCCCGGATTGTACGTCAGCACGATATCGGCGAACGGCAGCGCGCGGATGCGCTCTCCGGGGCCCAGCCCGAGGCCCAGCGCCCAGATCTTTGTCACCTGATCGAAGGCGACAATGAGCACCGCCACGATCAGCGCGAGCTTCAGCCGTCCGGCCATGCGCACTACTCCGCGGCGGTTGCGTGGGCGGTGTCGAACTCACGCACGGCGGCTGCATCGCGCGCACTCAGGTTCGGGTAGTCGGCGTCTGATCCAACATCATCGGTGAACCGCCACGACCGCGCGCACTTTGCGCCCTTGGCCATGCGCACTTCGACGGCGACGCCCGAAACACCATCTAGCGTGAACGCCGCATCGGGCGCGGGGTAAGGATGCAGCACCGCGCCGGACGTGATGAACAGTTCCGCCGGATCAAGCCCGTCGAAGGCGCCCATCAGCTCATCGCTCTCGATGTAGACGACCGGGTCCGCTTCAAGGCTTGACCCGATCCGCTTTTCGCGCCGCTCGATCTCCAGCGCGCCAAGCACGACATCACGCACGCGCTGCACCTTTGCGAACCGATCCGCCAGCGTCTCGTCGCGCCAGGCATCAGAAGCATCCGCAAACAGTTCGAGATGAACCGACTTCGCCTCAGCCCCATAGCGCGATTGCCACGCCTCCTCGGCGGTGAAGCAGAGGACGGGCGCCAGCCAAGTCGTAACCGCGCGGAACGTATGTTCGAGCACCGTCAGCGCAGCGCGGCGCTTCTCAGACGACAGCGGTTCGCAATAGAGCGCATCCTTGCGGATGTCGAAGTAAAACGCGGAGAGCTCAGCGTTCATGAAGCCGCTTAGCTCGCTCATCACGCGGCGGTAATCGTAGCGCGCGTAGGCGTCGCGGACCGTACCTTCAAGCACGCTCAATCGGTGCAGCACGTACCGCTCGAGCGCGGGCATCGACGCGACATCCTCAACGCGATCGGCTGGCTGGAAATGTGCGAGCGCGCCGAGCATCCACCGCAGCGAGTTGCGCAGTTTGCGGTAGCTGTCAGCGGTCGTCTTCAGGATCTCGTTGCCGATGCGGAGGTCGTCGGAATAGTCGGACGAGGCGACCCATAGGCGCAAGATGTCGGCGCCGTACTGCTTGATAACGTCCTGCGGCGCGACCGTATTGCCGAGCGACTTCGACATCTTCATCCCGCGCTCGTCGAGCACAAAGCCGTGCGTCAGCACGACGTCGTAGGGCGCCCTGCCGGTGGTCGCACAGCCTTCAAGCAGCGATGACTGGAACCAGCCGCGATGCTGGTCTGAGCCTTCGAGATACATGACCGTATCGGACCCGCCATCGACTTTGCGTTTGATGTGGTCCTTTGGGTTGTCGGAGCCGCTGAACCAATGGCCTTCCGACAGCGTGAAGACGTGCGTCGAGCCGGAATCGAACCAGACATCGAGGATGTCGGTGACCTGCTCCCACGCCGATGGATCGTCGACGAGGCCATCGAGGAAGCGCGCGGCACTCCCCTCTTCGAACCACGCATCGGCGCCGCGCTCGCGCATCGCATCACGGATACGCGCCATCAGGTCATCTGACTTTTCAAAGTCCGGTCCCGGGATCACCTGGTCGGTCTCTTTGTGCACGAACACCGTGATCGGCACGCCCCATGCGCGCTGGCGCGAGAGCACCCAGTCGGGCTTGGCTTCCACCATGCCGCGCAGCCGGTTCTGTCCGGCCTTCGGCACGAACTCCGTCGCATCGATCGCATCGAACGCCGTCTTGCGCAGCGTGCTGTCTGCCACCGCGCCGGTTGCGGCCGGCCGATCCATATAGACGAACCACTGCGGTGTGTTGCGGAAGATGACGGGCTTCTTCGAGCGCCACGAGTGCGGATAGGTATGTTTGAGCCGGCCGCGCGCGATCAGGCCATCGGCTGCGACGAGCGCCTTTATGACGGCGTCGTTGGCTTTGCCCTTCTGGCCCTTCTCAGTGATGACCTGCTCGCCGGCGAAGCCCACGGCCTCTATGGTGTACTTGCCATCAGCGCTGACTGTGAACGGGATGCGCGTGTCGATGCCGCGCTCGGTCAGCTCGCGGCCATGCTCCATCCAGATTTCGAAGTCTTCTCGGCCGTGTCCAGGCGCCGTGTGCACGAAGCCCGTGCCCGCCTCATCCGTGACGTGCTCGCCATCAAGCAACGGGACTTTGAATGCATATCCCATTGCATACAGCGGATGCCGGCACTCGACTCGCGCCAGCATGTCGCCAGTGACAGCGCTTTGCTTCTCGAAAGCCTCCACTTTTGCCGACGCCATGACGCTGTCGACCAGCGCATCAGCCAGCACCAGCTTGTCGCCAGACTTCGCCCAGTTGCCGTCCGGCGCGGCGGTGACCTCGTAGAGGCCGTAACTCAGCTTCGACGAATAAGAGATCGCGCGGTTGCCCGGCATCGTCCAAGGTGTCGTCGTCCAGATGACAACGGACGCGCCACCAAGCTCAGCCGGTCCTGACGCCACGGGAAACTTCGCGAAGATCGTGTCGGACTGGTAGTCCTGGTACTCAACTTCCGCCTCGGCCAGCGCCGTCTGCTCGACGACCGACCACATCACCGGCTTCGACCCGCGATAGACGAGGCCGCTCTTGGCGAACTTCATCAGCTCGTTGGCGATCGTCGCTTCGGCCTCGTAGGCCATCGTCGTGTAGGGGTCGGCCCAGTCGCCGATGACGCCCAGCCGCTTGAACTCTTCGCGCTGCACATCGAGCCAGTGTTCTGCGAACGCGCGGCACTCATCGCGGAACGCCTTGGTCGCCACGCGATCCGCAGCGTCCGGTTTCGCCTTGCCCTTCGCGCGGTACTCCTCCTCGACCTTCCACTCGATCGGCAGGCCGTGACAGTCCCAGCCCGGCACATAGTTGGAATCGTGGCCGAGCATCTGCTGCGAGCGGACGACGATGTCCTTCAGCACCTTATTGAGGCCCGTGCCGATATGAATGTTGCCGTTCGCGTAAGGCGGGCCGTCGTGCAGGACGAACTTTGGCCGCCCGGCACCCGCCTCGCGAAGCTGACGGTAAAGGTTTGTTTGCTGCCACTGGGCGAGCCACTCGGGTTCACGCTTCGGCAGCCCCGCGCGCATCGGGAAGTCAGTCTTCGGCAGAAGGAGCGTCTCGCTCCAGTCGCGATCGGTCGTCTCGGTCATCGGTCAGGTCTCTTCGGCAAGCGCGGCAGCGGTGGCGTCGGCCCCTCCGCCCGCGTTCTAAAGCATTTTGTCGATCATCGGCGCGACACAGCGCGCCCGGCCCGCGTCATCCACGGGCGGTGGTAATGCTCTCGCCGAAAAGTACGCCGCGAACGGTCATCGGTCTGGCCATCGCTTCTCAGTTTCAGATGAGATATCGGGTTCGGCGCAAGCCGGTCAAGCGGGCGCCCCGGCGGCCTAACCCGCGCCTTGTTCGCCAAGGATTTGCCGGGCGTTTCCGCAGTCGATTTCCATTTGCGCAATCAGATCTTCGGCGCTGTCAAACTTCCGGTCGGGCCGGATGTGCTCGACGAACACGACCGTGATTTCCTGGCCGTAGAGATCGCCTGAGAAATCGAACAGGAAGACTTCGAGGACCGGCTTGCCGTCGTCGAACGTCGGCCGTGTTCCCAGATACGCGGCCGCATCATAGGTGCGGCCGGCATGGCGGACGCGGACTGCGAAGATGCCGTGGCCGAGTGCTGTGCCCCTCGGCATGACAACGTTTGCAGTCGGGAAGCCCATCGGCCCGCCCTTCTGCGCGCCCCCGACGACTTTGCCCGTCACCTGCCATGGCGCGCCGAGATCGTGGCCTGCGCCTTTGACGTCGCCGCTTGCAAGCTTCGCGCGAATGGCGCTCGACGAGAACACTTCGCCGGCCTCTGCCTGCGGTGCAATCACGTCAACGCCGAAGCCATGCTGCAGGCCGAGCGCCTTGAGCGTGTCCGGCGTTCCAGCGCGCTTGTAGCCGAAGAAGAAGTCGTAGCCGATGACAGCGTGCGAGACCTGCAGCCAGTCGACCAGCAGGTCCTGCACAAACGCTTCAGGTGACTTCTTTGAGAGCGCGGCATTGAAGGCAACGACGGCTGCGAGATCGAGCCCGGTCTCTTCGAGACGCTCAAGCTTGCGCGGCAACGGCGTCAGCGTGAAGTGCTCTTCGTCCGGCCGGAAGAGCTGGCGCGGATGCGGCTCGAAGATCATGACACCGGCGGATGACTTGCGGCTCGCGCTCAGCTCCGCGACGCGCCTCAACAGCGCGCGATGGCCGCGATGAACGCCGTCAAAGTTGCCAATCGCGACGACACCGCCGGCCAGCGCATCGGAGACCGCGTCGCCATCCTTTAAAACCTGCATCGACTAAGCCTGCTCATTCAGCCGCGGCCGATACCGGGCGGCGCGCCCGCTTCACGTAGCGGTGCGGCGCGGGACCATCAAGATTGCCTCGCCGACCAGCACCGGCTTGCCGTCTTGATTGAGGCAGGCGCAGTCGAACTTCACACGGTTCTTCGCGGGCCAGAGCTCGGCGATCTCGACCTCGGCGGTAATTGTGTCGCCGAGGTAGACCGGCGCGCGGAAGTTCATCGTCTGCGAGATGTAAATGGCACCGGCGCCTGGAAGCCGGGTCCCAAAGACGGTTGAGATCAGGCTGCCCGTCAGGAACCCGTGCGCGATGCAGGCTTTAAAGGGGGTGTCGGCTGCGTAAGCCGGATCGACATGGATCGGATTGTTGTCGCCACTGAGCGCTGCGAAGTTCGCGACGTCGGCGTCCGTCACGAGCTTTGCAAATCGCGCCCGCATACCAAGTTCGAGATCCTCGAACGCGAACGACACCGGATGTTCGCCTGCAGCGGGCGGCTCTGACATCGAATTCCCCTGAAGGTCGACCCAGGGCGCCCCGCCCCCGATCGTTGAAGTCGCCATGAATAGGGGCTTTGGCCGCCGAATCCACCCCTCAGCCCACAACGACCTTCGGTGAACGGCGCATTGCCAGCGCCGCCGATCGCAACCCACCCAGTTGTCAGCACGCCACACCGGCGATATATCAGCGGCTCTCCCGCATTTTGCGAAGTTTCCGCCTGCGCCCCGCGCGGCGCTCCGTCAGGAATCTTGCCATGTCCGAAGCCGCCAAACCTCTGATGCCGAAAGCGACCGCCGTCTGGCTCGTCGACAACACGGCGCTGACATTCGACCAGATCGCTGAACTCTGCCAACTGCATATGCTCGAAGTGAAGGGCATAGCGGACGGAGACGTCGCGCTTGGTATCCGCGGAAAGGACCCGATCACCGGCGGCGAGCTGAGCCGCGATGAAATCCGCAAAGGCGAGGCGGACCCGGCCTATCGCCTGAAGCTGTTGAAGTCGGATGTCGTCCTGCCGCCGACGAAGGCGAAGAAGCCCGCGCGCTACACGCCGACATCGCGGCGCCAGGATCGCCCGAATGCCATCGTCTGGCTTCTGCGCAACCACGCCGAGATGAAGGACGCGCAGATCATCCGTCTCGTCGGCACGACCAAGCCGACGATCAATCAGATCCGCGAGCGCAGCCACTGGAACATGGCCAACCTCGTGCCGCAGGACCCGGTGACGCTCGGGCTCTGCAGCCAGACCGATCTCGACAACGAGGTGCAGAAGGCCGCCACCCGCGTCGCGAAAGAACGCGAAGCCGCCGGCGAGCCGCCGCTGGAAGAGGCCGGCACGCTCGAATCGGCCGCTGCCACCACCGGATACGACCCGCTGGGTTCCGACGCGCTGCAGCCCCAGCTCGGCCCGATTGGTGCGGACCGCGGTGCCGGCGGGCCGCCGGGCTCCGGCAATGAGCAAGCCGACGACGCCCGCGTCCTCGAGCAGCTCAAGCAGATGTCGACGCCCGCGCCTGAGGACGCCGAAGAGCAGCCGCGCGCCGAGGACGTTTTTGCTCAGGCAGACGCCAAGCCGGAGGCTGAGGCCGCGCCGGAAGCTGATGACAGCGGCGATCAGCCGGCCGAAGCCGACGGCGAAGCTGAAGGCGAGACGGTGACTGATGGTGAGGCTGAGGAAGAAGCAGAAGCGGACAAGAAGCACTGACGCGGCCCGGCGCCGCGGCATCAAGCCGCTGATTTCACGCGGTTTTGTCTAGCGCCCTGATCCGGCCGCCGCGCCTTGTGGTAAGGTGTGGGCTGTGAGACCTGCTTCCGCTGCAGTCACGAGGATGCCGATGCGTCTGATCGCTCTTACCGTTTCGTTCCTGCTGTTCGCCGCCGTAGGCGCCACCGCCAACAGCTCGACGCCGCAATCGATCAAGTGGCGGGACCTCGTCCCGAAACTGCCGCCTCTCGTCGACCCGCTCGCCAACGTTGGGCCTGAGCAGCGCATTGAGCTCGAAAGCGTGCTCTGGGTCCGCCAGCTCACCAAGGAAGAGCGGGAGACATATCCCGAGGCCGTTGAAGAGGCCGAGAAGTATGAGCGCGAATTTCTTGCGAAGGGCTTTTCAGTCGACAAGCTCATAAAGGACTACGCCGCATGGAGTGCCGAGCAGACGCGCCGACAGTCGAAAGTGCGCGGCGACCTGGACGATAAGATCGTCCGCCTTGATGGCTATCTGCTGCCGATCGAGTTTTCCGAAGAGGGCGTCAAAGACTTTTTGCTCGTGCCGTATGTTGGCGCCTGCATTCACGTTCCGGCTCCGCCGCCGAACCAAATCGTGTTCGTGCGCTTCAAGTCGAAGGTGAAGGTGACCGAACTCTACATGGCCGCCCGCCTCACCGGGCGGATGCGCACGAAGGCTTCAAAGCGCGCGCTGTCCTTTGTCGATGGCACAGCAGATATCCCGGTCGGTTACGAACTGGACGTGACCAAATACGACAAGATCGAAGAAGGCTGATCAAATGACTGCGCGCTCGATGAAGGGCGTGCCGCGCGCAATGCGCTCAAGCCCAAGCGGCGTCAGATCAAGCGCGCGATACGCGCCATACGTGATCAGCTCAGCGACACCGCGGCCCATCGCGGGCGACTGCTGGAAGCCGTGTCCTGAAAAGCCGTTCATGAAAATGAAGTTCGACACCTCGGGATGCGGTCCAACGACCGCGTTCTGGTCGAGCGTATTGTAGGCGTAGTGTCCCGCCCACGTGTTGATCAGCTTGATGCGCTCAAACGCCGGGATCCGCGCGGCAATCGCGGGCCACGCCTTGGCCTCCCAGATGTCGTGATCCATCTCCAGGTCATCGAAGGCAACCGCGACGTCGTCACCCGGCTCCGGTGGGCAGCCGGCGAGGTAATAGCGCCCATCCGTCCGCACGTGGACGCCGGAAGGGTCGATCGTCAGCGGCAGGTCGCGATCCAGCGGCTCTGCGGCATCGAAGATGAACGTGAAGCGCTTGCGCGGTTCGACGGGGATATCGAGGCCCGCCATCTGCGCTGTGACGGCGGCCCGCGGCCCGGATGCATTGACCAGCGTTCCGCAGGCGACGCGGCGGCCATCGCCAAGGTCGACGTGCGTGACGCGATCGCCGTCGCGGCCGATTGAGACGACCTCGCCTTCCGCAAACCTCACGCCGGCCGCGCGCGCGCGCCGCCGCCACCAATCAAACAGCGTCCCGCCGTCGAAGTAGCCCTCATCGATAAGGTTGTGGCTTGCCAGAACAATGTCATCGAGGCGGTAGAACGGGTATGCAGCCGCCACCTCATCAGGCGTCATCAGCCGCGTGCCCGCGCCCAGTTCGGCCTGCACCGTCTGGTTCGCGCGAAGCACGTCAGCGGCCTGTTCGCTGTCGGCCAGATACATGTAGCCGTAGCTTTGCAGCACGGGCTCCGGCACGTCCTCGCCGCCGCCCATGCGCGCGCGAAACGTCCTCACGAATTCGGCTGCAAACTGCGAAATGCGAATGTTGATTGGATTGGAGAACTGCTGGCGCATGCAGCTATTGGTGCGCGCCGTCGATGAGTTCGCGTAGGTCGGGTCGCGCTCAATCACCAGCACCGAGCCGTCAAAGTCGTCGAGGTCCGTCAGGAACCACGCCGCTGAAGACCCCATCATCGCGCCGCCGATGATCACCACATCGTAAGCCGGCGCCAGTTCGCTATCTGCTGTCATTGGAAGACGTTAGGCGCGCCACACAAGATTGGCGACCCCGGCACGACTCGAACGTGCGACCTGGAGATTAGAAGTCACCTGCTCTATCCAGCTGAGCTACGGGGCCGATGGGTGAGGTGGTGCCCCGGTGCGGGCAGGGCGTCAACCGGGGTTGCGCGGATTGCGTTCCGGCTGCGGCGCGGGCTCCGGCTTGGCGCCGCTTGCAATCGGCGCCGAGGGCTTCGTTGGGCGCAGGCTATTCAATGCAAGGCCGCGCTTCAGTTCGCGGATGCGATGATAGCTGGCTGCAATGCGGCTGCGCGGGATCGTGCCGTCGGCAACGGCTGCAATCAGGATCTCGCGTATCGTCTTTGAGATCGTCTCGCCCGATCGCGCCGGTGACGACATAAGCAGAATGTCATTGCCCGCAAGCACCGAGCGGACAACGGCTTCCTTCACGGTGTGATTGCGCCGGATCGCGCCCATCGAAAGGTCGTCGGTGATCACCGCGCCGCGATAGCCCACTTGGCTGCGCAACAGCCCATCGATTGCAGCCCGCGAGAGCGTCGCCGGCCAGCGGCCCTCGTCAGACAGGCGCTCATGATAGAGATGGCCCGTCATCACCATCTCCAGATGGCCGGTACCGCGCAGCAGCGTGTAGGGCTCAAGCTCGACCTCTTTCCAGGTCTTGGTGATGTCGACGAAGCCTTTGTGGCTATCCGACAGCGACGAGCCGTGACCCGGGAAGTGCTTGGCGCACGTGAGGATGCCGTACTTGCGATGCGCATCGATAAAGATCCGCGCAAACGCCGCGACGTTCTCCGCGTTGCGGCCGTAGCTGCGGTTCATGCGCGCGATGATCGGGTTGCGCTGGTTGATGCGCAGGTCGACCACCGGGCCAAAGTTGAGATTGATGCCGCGGCGGGCGAGGTCCTTTGCGATCGACTCATAGGTTTGACGCGCCTTGTTGATGTCGCCGCCGCGCGCAAGCATCCAGGCTGAACTAAAGCGGCGGACACCCTGCCGGCTGCGCAGCCGCTGCACCGCGCCGCCTTCCTGGTCGATGCCGATGAGGAGCGGCGGTTGTTTTGCGGCGGCCTGCTTGATCAGGTCGACGAGGCGTTTGATCTGCGGCGCGCGGTCAATGTTGCGCTCCATCAGGATCACGCCGCCGACATCGCCAGTGCGGATCTCGCCCAGCAGCCGCTGCACGTACGCTGAACCTTTTGACTGGCCGTGAAAGCCGACAAGCAGCATCTGCCCGATCATCCGGCGCAGCTCGCGGTCCGCGCGCGCCTTGGCGGAAGCCGCCTTGGCCTTCTCGCGTGTAGCCTCATCAGCTCCGCCAGGTGGGTTGCCGAGCCGGAACGGCAGCGGCTTCGGGTAAGGCACCGGCTGTTCGAGGCCGGCCGCCGCCGGGTTTGATGCCTCTGCCAGCGCTGGATGCGCGAGGCCGATTGCGGCGATCGCCATCGCAACCGACAGCCGCGCACTGCGGGCGCAAGCGGCACCGGAGACTGTTGGCAGGCAGATCATAGCGCCTCGTTCCTCGGGAAAACTGTTCTCAACGTGGCAAGGATAGGTGTCGCCTCCGTAAAGACGATCAGACGACATCTCAACAGCGTTCCCGGTGGCGTGCTTAAGCGGCCGGCGCGGCGCGGGCGTCGCGACGCCGCAGCGCGGGCCCGAGGATCAGGCAGGCGCCGAGTGTGGCCGCCGCCACCGCGAGGATCGTCACGGGCGCGCCAAGCAGTGCGAACATGCCGGCGTAGAGCGGCGGGCCCGCCGCGTGGCCGAGGAAGAAAAAGAATGCGTGAAGGGCGACGGCCGCGCCCCGGTGATCGGGCGCAAGCTCTGTCGCCTGCGTCTGAAGCGAGCTGTGCACTGCGTAGAACCCAAAGCCGATGAGCACAAAAGCGAGACCTTCGAACCACCACGACCCGGCAACGGCAACGCCGATAAAACCGACCGCCGCCACCACCCCGCCGACCTGGATCAGCAGGTGCATGCCCCCGAACACGCGCAACAGAAACTTGATCGCGAACGTCATGATGATGCCGCCAACGCCCATACCGGCAATCGCAATCCCGGCTTCCGTGACGCCGCCCGCGCCCCGCGCCTGCATCATGATTGCGATGTAGGGAATGAGCCCAAAAATCAACACGCCTTCGCCAAAGACAGCGAGGTAACAAATCCACGCTTTGGGGTTTGAGAAGACGTCTGCGTAGCTTTCGCGCAGGCCCTCAACATTGAAGTCATGCCGCGCAACCTGTCGTGGCTTGAGCGCAAAGATCGCCGCCACCAGCGAGACGACTGTTAGGCCCGCTGCGAGGTAAAGCGCATACCGCCAGCCAAATAGTCCCGCGATAAGCCCGGTTCCGATAAGGCTTACGAATTGCGCGGCGAGCATCGCCGATAGCAATTGCGAAAGAGCAAGCTGGCGCTCTTCGAAGGGCACGCGGTCGCCGATCATCGCAAGTGCGACGGGAATAACGGCGCCGCCTGCCATACCGGCGACGATCCGGCTTGCGAACATGATCTCCACGGTTGGTGCGAGGGCCGAGACGAGCAGCGCGACGGCGAGGACCGCGAGCCCGATCTTAATGACGCGCGCCTTGCCATACGCATCGCCCATCGGCCCAAGCACCGGCTGGCTCAACGCGTAGGGAAACGTAAATGCGGATGCGAGCAAAGCGGCGGTGCTCGGCAGCACACCATACGTCGTCGCGATGTCGGGGATGATGGGGTCGAGCAGGCGGATGGAGACCGCGCCGGAAAAGCAGGTGATAGATAGGATTAAGATAAGCGGCACTGCGGCGGGCTTCTCTGCGGCGGGGCGCCATTGGCGCGACGCGACCCTCGCGTGAGCGCGGCTGGCTGTCCAGTGCGTCGGGCGCGGTGCAGAGGTGGCATGATCCTGGCGTATGGGCTTGAGCGGCGCGCTTTCGCATGCTGCGCGGCCGGCGTCTTTACGTTAGTTCGGCAAAAGCGCTGCGGCGTCAGCGTAGGCCGTGCATCAGCCGAGCGACTGGGTTACGACAGACGGATTGGCGAGAGGGCGGTTTGATTTTGCGAGTTCGTCGGGGGTCAGGCGTGTTGTTTGACAGGGGTTGCGCGCTCTATTCGGCAGCGGCGGCATTGGGCGCATGCGCGTTGATCGTTGCTGCGCCGCAAAGTGCCCACGCGCAGTCATCTGCGAACGCTTCGCCAATTATCGAAGCCGCGCCCGAGACCGAGCCGCGCGTTTGCCATCAAACCTATCACAGCGCGCTTGCGGCAATCCGCAGTGGCGATCTGCCAAAGCTCCGCGTGGCGCTCGACAGCCTTGGCAAACCTGATCCCGCGGTCGCATCGAAATGGTCGTTCTGGCCGCGCACCGTCAAACGCAAGCGCCGCCGCCGCGTAAAGAACGGGATGATCCGCCCGATGCTGCTCGACGGCCGTGTCTGCATTGACGAAATTCAGACGCGCTCAGGCCGGTCCCGCTGCCGGAAGTGGGTGAAGGCTACACCCGAACGCATCGCGGCCTACACGATCCGGCTCAGGCCGTCGGACCCGCGACCGAACCGGCGCGAGCGACGGGACTTGAACCTCATCAACGACACCGTGCTCAACCAGGGCAAGCTCACCGCATTTTCGGAAGGCGGGCGGTTCTACTTTGTCGTTCGAAAGATCGTCGATGACCTCACCGGATATCTGGACCAGCCGCTGAACCCAGGGCTCTGCAATGGCGTGTCAGCCATGCTGGCGTTCTACCGGACGCGTCTCGAGCCACTTGAAAAGCGCATCGCGCAGCTCGACGCGTTGATCCGCCGGTCGGAAACGCGCGCGATCGGCGCTGCCAAACGGCTCGACCGCCAAATGACGGCCGCCGCCAAAACGCGGCGCGCGGCAGAAGGCGAGACGACCGCACGCCTCGATGCCGTCGCACCGGCAGAAAGCGGCGTCCGCGACGCTCTCGCAGCGGGCGAACTGCCGCAAGCAGGCGCGGCCCTGACGCGCGTCGTCGTTGCATTGGTCGAAGACCGGCGCTTGCGCCTCGCCGCCGCGGCCGCACGCGCGTCTGACGTCGCGACAGACGCTGCGCCACCGCGCGCGCCTGCACCTGCCCAGCTTGCCCAGGTCTCAGCACTGCCTGACACGACAGCGTTCCTGGAAGGTGCGCGAGAGCTGGTCGATGAGGCGGCAACGCGGGCCGGCGGCCGCAATCCGGCGCGCACGGCGATCGTCGGCCTCCGAGCGCTCGAAACTCTGCGGAACGCGCGTCAGACCCGGCAAATCTACGCCCGCTTTCAGACGGCCGTGGCCGAGATGCTGGCCACCATTCGCAGCGCGCACCGGCGAAGCTGCCGCTGCTAGACGCAATCATCTGTGCAGGTGTGAACTGTTTTCATTCAGCGCGCACGACCGCGGCTGACTTGGAACCATCGCCAGTATTTCGCGTTCGCCTCCCTCAAGCCTTTACACTGGTTGATGGGGAATGGCGGAGCAATCGACACGATATCGCAACGATCTCTCAGGCGGGCCAATGCCCGAAACACCTGAAGGCCCGCCATGGCGCGCGATCGCAGCCGACATGTCGCGCAAAATTGCGACGGGCGAGTGGAAAGAAGGCCAACGTCTCGAAACGGAGTCGCAGCTCGCCGAGCGTTATGGCGTCAATCGCCACACGCTGCGTCAGGCGCTGAAAGACCTTGCGCGTCGCAAGCTTGTCGAGGCAGCCCCGCGCCGCGGGACGTTCGTGACGAGCCGCCGCATCGAAGTGCCGATCACCGAAGACACGAGCCTTGCCCGCGTCATCGGGGAAGCCAACCGGCGGCACTCAGCCCGGCTCGTCGCATCGCGCACGACGATTGCGCCGCCCGATATGGCCGACCGCCTTGAGATTGCAGAGCAGTCGCGCGTCTTGGAAGTGAGCCAGATACGATTGGCGAACGACGTACCATTTGCGTGGGTCGTCTCGTGGTTTCCTGAAGACCGTTCCGGCCGCCTGCTCGATTGGTTGCGCCGCGATCCGTCCATCAATAACGCCCTCGCGCAGATCGGCATCAAGAACGTGCGGCGGCGTGAGACGCTCGTCTCTGCCCGGTCCGCGACGGTTGCTGAGCGCAACCATCTTGAGCTTGGCCGCGGCGCGACAGTTTTCGCGCTCGATTACGTCAGCGTCGACAGCAACGATGAACCAACGCACGCTGCGCGCGCGATCCTCAACGCGGCCGTCTCCGAACTGCGGATCGGCGGGGCAGCCTGAGGCCACCGGCGCGCCGTCCACCACCTGCAACCGCACCGCGCCGCATGCTAAGCTGCGGCCCATGACGGATCTCGCACTTTCGACTGAGCTCACCCGCCGCCGCCCATCGACGGTTGATGCGCTCGTTCGCAAGGTCGCGGACGGCGCAAAGGTCGCGCTTCCGCCCGACTATTCCGGATGCGCGATGACGGCCGTGCGCGGGTTGATCGCCAAGGGGGTGGCCGATCTCCACATCGTCGGCGTGCCATCAGGCGGCCTCCAGGTGGACTGGTTGATTGGAGCGGGCTGCGTTTCAGTCGTCGAGATGGCAGCAATGACGCTCGGTGAGTTTGGCGTGCCGCCCCGTTTCGCAGCCGCGCAGAAGGCTCGCAGCATCATCGTCCGCGACGGCACATGTCCTGCCATTCATGCAGGCCTTCAGGCCGCCGAGAAGGGCATCCCGTTCTTGCCGCTCCGCGGCATCCTTGGCTCCGACCTTTTGAAACATCGCGATGACTGGCAGGTCGTCCAGAACCCAATGAGCGATACGGACGACCCAATCGTCATTGTCCCGGCTATTGCGCCCGACGTCGCGCTGTTCCACGCCGCCAAAGTCGACCGCAATGGTAACGTTTGGATCGGAGTGCGACGTGAGTTGATGCTGATGGCACATGCCGCAAAGACGACGCTCGTGACCGCCGAAGAGCAGGTCGACACAGACTTTCTTGCCGACCCGGCGCTCGCGGCTGGCACCATTCCCTCGCTGTACATCACCGACTTCGCGCTGGCACCACGTGGGGCGGCCCCGGTCGGTTTGACGGGCGCCTACCCGGCTGACCGCGCGGCGCTCGCCGATTACGTGTCGGCTGCACAGACGCAGGCCGGGTTTGACCGCTGGTTCGCCACGGCGCCAGCGCACGCGCCTGCATGAGCGATCAACCTTCACGCGCCGAAGTTATGATCGCAGCGATCGTCCCGATGCTCGCGGGTCTCGGTCATGTCGCAGTTGGCGCCGCCTCACCGATCCCCGCTGCGGCAGCCTTGCTCGCCCGCACGGTGAGCGGCGGCGCGCTCCGCGTCTCCCTCCTCGGAAGCGCTGAGAACAACCCCTTCACAGACGGCGGACGCGAGCTCTTCGACTGCGCCGCACAAGGCCGGATCGACGCGTTCTTTCTCTCCGGCGGACAGATCGACGGAAGCGCCAACGTCAACCTCGTCGGCATTGGCGACTACCCGAACCTGAAGGCGCGTTTCCCCGGTTCATTTGGCTCGGCCTACCTCTATCACCTGATCCCGCGGGTCATCCTGTTTCGCGAAGAGCACTCGCCGCGCACGCTTGTCGACCGCGTCGACTTCGTCAGTGCAGCGGGCACCTCGCCGGACGGCGTGTATCGCTGCGGCGGCCCGCATGCGCTCGTGACGGGGCGGGCGGTCTTCCGGTTCGATCAGGCACGCGCTTTATTCGAACTCGCAAGCGTGCACGACGGCGAGACGCGTGAGACCATCACAGAGGCAACTGGTTTCGCATTTGAGGCCGCAGCTTCCGTGCCCGTGACGCCGCCACTTGCGCCAGACGCGCGCGCGTTGCTTCGCGGCCCCGTCGCCGATGCCGTCGGCGAGATCTATCCAGCCTTTGCAGCGCTGCTCGTCGGCGGGACACCTTCCGGCCGTTCAGCGCCCGCCAGGTAGCGGAACGATGCTTGCGACGCCATCAGCAGCGCACCAGCATCATCCACGATCTCGCCGCGGCAGGTCGCGTTGCGTCCATGCGCGCCAACCAGATAGCCGCGCCCGATGAGGACACCGCCCCGCGAGGCTGCGAGAAACTGGGTCGTCATCGACACCGTGACCGCGCCGCGCCGATTACCCTCGACCGTGCAGAAGGTCGCCGCATGGCCCATCGCCGCGTCGAGCAACGTCATGTGCACGCCGCCATGGACAATGCCCATGCGGTTCATGTGCTCCGGCCCCAGTTGAATTTGTATCTCGGCGAAGTCCGGCTGCCAGACCGTCACGCGATAATCGACAAGCTCGCGAAAGCCGGACATGCGGCCAAGCGGCGGCTCACCTTCGCTGTCTGGCGGGGTCGTCATGCGCTTCAGTATGCCTCGGAGTGGCGTGTGTTTGTCGCCGCCTTGTAGGCCAGACCGGCCGCGCGATGCTAGAGAGGCGGGCCATGCCATCTTGCGCCGCCGGAGGCCCACTTGAGCGCAAACATCGCTACACCCCGCCCCTTCATCTCCGTCGATTGGGGAACATCGTCGCTGCGCGCCTACCGCATCGACGCTGCCGGCGAGATCGCTGATCGCCGCGAGACGGGCGACGGCATCCTATCGGTCGGCGACGGAGACTTTGCGTCCTGCTTGTTGCGCACGATCGGAAACTGGCTTCAGCCCGATAGTCCGCTGCCGGTCGTCATGTCCGGGATGATCGGGAGCCGCCAGGGCTGGCGCGAGGTGCCTTACGTCGCCTGCCCCGCCTCACGCGATGACCTTGCGGCCGGGCTTGTGCATCCGGAGGGACTGCCGGACGGGGCCGGGATCTCGCGTCTGCTGCTCGTTCCAGGGCTGACAGTGACCTCTGCAGTTGGCGTCCCAGACGTGATCCGCGGCGAGGAATGTCAGATTTTCGGCGCGCTCGATGACCGCGGCGGCGGGTCTTCTATCGGCCTGGCGCGGACGTTCCTCCTGCCCGGCACCCACTCCAAGTGGGCAACGGCAGACGGGCGCACGATCACTGGCTTTAGAACCTACATGACCGGCGAACTCTTCGCGGCGGCGCTATCCGCGACGATCCTCGGCAAGCTTGCAGCAGAGCCGGGGCCCTTCCGGTCCGATGACTTCGCACGCGGCGTTGCAGCCGGCGCCTCGCCCGGCGGGTCGGGGGCGCTACTCAACCGTTTGTTCTCCGGCCGGACACTCGCGCTCTTCGACAAGCTCGAGCCTGCCGGCGTCCGCGACTATCTCTCCGGCATGTTGATCGGCGCTGAAGTCGCTGACGCTGCCGGCGCGGCCCACGACGACACCGCGCTGCCCATCACGATCATCGCGAGTGACGCGCTCGCCGAGCGCTACGAGCGGGCGCTGACCGAGCTCGGGTACTCCACGCATCAAGCCGACCCATCGGGTGTTGTGTTCGCGCATGCCGCAATCCTGGCGCACGCCGCGGGCTAGGCGATGTCGTTGCCTGCCGCGTGCCGGACTGGCATGCAAGGATCCGGGGACGCGCATTGTGAGGAGGCGGAGAGACGCATGGAACTGAGAGACGCGCTGCACGCCTGCCCCATCGTCGCCATCCTCCGCGGTGTGACGCCGGACACCGTCAGTGAAATCGGCGATGCGCTCTTCGCAGCCGGGATCCGCATCATCGAAGTCCCGCTGAACTCGCCCGATCCGCTCGCTTCAATCAAAACGCTGGCGGAACGGTTCGAGGGCACCGCGCTGATCGGTGCGGGCACCGTGATGACGCCGGACGATGTCCGCGACGTGCGCGATGCCGGCGGCACGCTGATCGTCATGCCGCATGCAGACACCGACGTGATCGAAGAGGCGAAGGCGGAAGGTCTCGCATGCCTTCCGGGCGCCGCGACGCCGACCGAAGCCTTCCGGGCGCTGTCAGCGGGCGCGGACGGCATCAAGATGTTCCCGGGTGAAGCGCTCCCGCCGGCCGTGCTGAAAGCCTGGCGCGCGGTGCTGCCTCCGGGAACGTTGCTGCTCCCCGTCGGCGGCGTCGATGCGCGGACAATTCACGCGTATGCGGCCGTTGGGGCAGACGGCTATGGCGTCGGCTCGGCTTTGTTCAAACCCGGGATTACGCCCGCAGATGTCAGCGCCGGGGCGGCGGAGTTGATTTCCGTACTCGGCAAGGCTTGACCGGGCGGCGCGGCGGACCGACCTTGCCGCCGACCTCCGCTCTTGAAAGCCTCCACATCGTGTCTGACCCCACCCAACCCTGCGACCTGACCGCGGGAGAAGCCCGCCGCCTGATCGGCCTCAAGCGGCTCTCGCCGAAGGAACTTCTGAAGAGCTGCCTGGACCGGATCGGGGCCGTTAATCCCGCGGTCAACGCCGTCGTCGCGATGGACGAGACAGCCGCTTACCGCGAGGCGGAAATCGCGGAAGAGGCGGTCGCGCTTGGCGAGGGCCTCGGACTGCTGCACGGGCTGCCGCTCGGCATTAAGGACCTGCAGACGACCGGCGGGCTCACGACGACGTACGGCTCGCTGATCTATAAGGACAACGTTCCGGATCAGGACGAAGATTCGGTTGCAAACCTCCGCGATCACGGCGGCATCGTGCTCGCCAAGACCAACACGCCCGAGTTCGGCGCGGGCGCCAACACACGCAACCGCGTCTACGGCGCGACGGGCAACCCGTTCGATCCTGTGAAGACGTGCGGCGGGTCGTCCGGCGGATCGGCCGTGGCGCTTGCAACCAACATGATGCCGCTTGCGACCGGCTCGGACTATGGCGGCAGCCTGCGCACGCCGGCAGCGTTCTGCGGCATTGTCGGCTACCGGCCATCGCCCGGGCTCGTGCCGGGCGCCGAGCGTGTCGTGGCCACGACGCCGTTCTCGGTGCACGGGCCAATGGCGCGCACGGTCGGCGACTTGCACCTCCTGCTGCGCGCGCAGCTCGACTTCGACAAGCGCGACCCATTCTCCAGCGATGATGCGTTTGCGGTGCCTGAAGCGAATGTGCTGCCGGATTTGCGGAGCCTGCGCGTTGCAATCTCACCGGACCTCGGAACGGCGCCGGTCGATGCCGGCATCTGCAAGACGTTTCTCGAGCGGATGGAAACCTTCAGCGATGTGTTCGGCGCCGCTGACGAGACCGCGCCTGATTTCGCAGGCGTGCACGATGTCTTCGAGACACTGCGCGGGATCAACTTCGTCGCCGCGCACCACGACCGCCTTGTCGAACATCGCGACCTGCTTGGGCCGAACGTGATCGACAACACCGAGCGCGGGCTGAAGTACACCGCTGCCGATGTCGCCAAAGCAATGCGCGAGCAGACTGGCATCTATCACCGGTTCATAAGCTTCTTCGACACCTACGACATCCTGATTGCGCCGGCCGCTGCTGTCTCACCGTTCCCGTTTAGCGAACTCGCAGTTACTGAGATCAACGGCGAGACGATGCCAACCTACATGCGTTGGCTGGCGCTCACCTACGCGCCGACGACCGCGCTTGCTTGCGCGGCTGTGCTGCCGTGCGGCGTTGATCAGCATGGCCTGCCGTTCGGCATTCAGATCATCGGGCCGAACGGTGCCGACGCGCAGATCCTCGCCGTCGCCGAAGCCATTGAGCAGGTGCTGCAATCGCAGGAGACGACGCGCCGTCCGCTCCCGGATCTCGAAGCGTTGAAGGCAGCCCCAGCACTTCCGACAACGGGTTAAGCTTTGCGGTCTACTCAGCCGCCGCGGCGGATGCTGCACGCCGCTGGCTCATCTGCAGTGTCATCGCGGCGGCAAACACGATCAGCATCAGCGGGATGGCGGCTGCGTTAATCACCGCCCACCCGACGTTTGCCTGCAGGACGCCTGACAGCCCCGCCGCAATCGCCGTCGTCGCGTAGACCATGAAGTCGTGGCTCGCCTGCACTTTCGCGCGCTCGGCCACGCGATACGTCGACGTCAGCAGCGTCGACCCGCCAATGAACGTGAAGTTCCAGCCAATCCCGACGAGGATGTTGGCAATCAGGAAGTTGACGAACTCGATGCCGGACAAATTGATGATCGCGCAGAGGAGCTGCACGGCAGCCCCGGTCGCGATGATCGGCAGCACACCGAACCGTCGGATCAGATGTCCGGTAAAGAACGACGGCAGAAACATCGCGACGACGTGTGCCTGAATGACCGTCGCGCTGTCGCCGAAGCCAAACCCGCAGGCAAGCATCGCAAGCGGCGTGGCCGACATGACAAGCGTCATCACGCCATAACCGAACATCGACGACGTCAGCGCGACGATGTAAGCGGGCTGCCTGATGATCTCGCGCATGGGCCGTTGCGGGCCTGAAACATCCTCGGGCTTGGGGCGCGGGATGCGGAGCCCCTGCACGAGCCCGATCATGACGAGCGCGTAGACGGTCATCATCGCGTAGACGCCGGCAAACAGCATCGGATGAAACCAGTCGAGCGCGTACTTGGCCGTCTGCGGTCCGACAATTCCAGCCAACACGCCACCCGCCATGACGAGTGAGATCGCCGTCCCCTTGAAGCTGTCATCGGCCATGTCGGCTGCGGCAAACCTGAAGTACCAGGCAAACCCGCCGTACATGCCCTGAAGCAATCCGCCGAGGCAGAGCAGCTCAAACGATTGGTGATAAATGCCCGCAAACGAGACGACGCCAGACAGCGCGCCGAGCAGGCCGCCGACCGTGAACCCGACCCGCCGACCATAGCGGCCCATCATCAGTGACGCAGGCACCGTTGCGCCCATGAGCCCGACGTGGACCAACACGATCGGCAGCGTCGCAAGCGATTTGTCGAGACCGAGCAGCCCGTGCGCGGCGAGCGGCGTCGTCGCAATCGCCATCGTCTGGATGCACATGAAGCACGCCTGCGCGAGCGCAAGCACGCCGACGTTGCGGCGCACCGGGTCCGTGATCCAGTTCGAAAGCGAGGCCATCAAGCGGGGGGCCATTCTGTCGCCCGCCGGTCAACATGCCGGACGAGGTCGGTTCGAAATTCTGCGGATCGGCTGTATAGCACGCGCTCGAATGTGTGAATGCCCGTACCGGCGCAGAGCTGGTGCGCGCGCCTCGCAATCACTCCTTTGGCTGACGACGAGGGCCAAGACGTGCTCGACCGCTCCGTGACGACGACCGACGGGACGCAAGTGCCGCTGCGACGCCGGGTCTACGAAATCATTGAGATCGGCCGCGGCGTTGATCGCACGAGCGCGATCTTCGATGCCGTGATCATCACGTTGATCATCTTGAACGTCGTCGCCTTCGCGCTTGAGACCGTCCCCTCCATCGAGGCGCGCTACGGAGACGCGCTCTACGCGTTTGAAATCCTCTCTGTCATCGTCTTCACGATCGAATATGCGTTGCGCATATGGTCCGCAGTCGAGGTGCCGTTCCTCCAGCGCATGCCGGCCTGGGAAGCGCGGGTCCGGTTCGCAGCGCGGCCGTACCTGATCATCGACCTGCTCGCGATCCTGCCGTTCTACCTGAGCTTCCTCTTCCCCGTGGACCTGCGCGTCCTGCGCGTACTCCGGCTTCTCCGCTTCCTCAAGCTGTCGCGCTATTCGCCCGCAATGCACACGCTGATCCGCGTGCTCTACGCCGAGCGGCGTTCGCTGATGGGCGCGGGCATGTTGCTCATCACGGCCGTCCTGTTTGCCGCGACCGGCATGTACTATCTCGAGCAGCACGCCCAACCGGACAAGTTCGGCAGCCTGCCACTCTCGATGTACTGGGCCGTCACCACGCTTACGACCGTCGGCTATGGAGACGTCGCGCCGATCACGCCGCTTGGGCAGGTCTTTGCAACACTCACGATGGTGCTCGGCCTCTGCATCCTGGCCCTGCCCGTTGCGATCATCTCGACAGGCTTCGCGCAGGAAGTCGGCCGCCATGACTTCGTCGTCACGTGGTCGCTGATGGCACGCGTGCCGCTCCTCGCCGAGCTCGATGCCCGGGGTGTGGCCGCGATCATGCCGCTACTGCACGCCCACAACCTGCCCGCAAACATGCCCGTCATGACGACCGGCGACAGTGGGTATGCGATGTATTTCGTCGCAAGCGGCGAAGTCGAATATCACGGGCCGGAACGGCTGATCACCTATGGCACCGGCGAGTACTTTGGCGTTGTCGCAATGCTCGACGGCAGCGACGTGCGCGGCACGTATCGCACGCGAACGAAATGCAGATTGCTCAAATTGCACCGATCGGACTTTGCGCAACTGGATCGAGCCAATCCGGAGATCGCCGAGCACATTCGACGGACGGCCGCCGAACGCTTGGCCGAGCGGGAAGACGGCTGAACACTTCCCGATCGTTGCGCCACGGCGTAGTGTCGGCTGCGTAAAAACCGCGGTGAACACCCCGATGTCAGACAAGCGAACTGAACTCAGAAGCGGCACCGACAGCCACGCCGTCCACGATGTCGGTGGGCTCGACTTCGGTCCGATCGATCGCGAGGACCATGACCTTGCGCAATGGGAGCGGCGTGTCGACGCGATGCTGATCCTGCTCGTCAGCCCGGCCAAGCGCGCGTTTGCAATCGACGCAATGCGCCGCGTGATCGAGGACTACGGAGAGCAGCAGTACGACGCGACGACGTATTACGAGAAGTGGATCCGGGCGATCCGCAACCTGTGTTTGGAACAAGAGATCTTTTCGCAATCCGAGCTCGACACAGCGCTTGCCCGCGCGAAAGACGCGATGCGCGCAGCCGGCCGCGAGGTCTCTGATGACGCAGTCCCGGCCGACACATCCGCCGCCGCATCATGACCGCGCCCACCGACGTGACCAGCCCCTTGCCGCGCTTCGCCGTCGGCGACCGCGTCCGCGTCGCTGATCGCCCGGCGCACGGACACTGCCGCTCGCCAAAGTATCTGCGCGGACACGACGGCATCATCACCGCCATCCACGGCGACTTCCGGGACCCGGAACGCCTTGCCTATCACCGGCCCGGCCTCCCGCCGCGGACCCTCTATAAGGTGCGCTTCGCGCCGGCCGACATTTGGGGCGCAGCCGAGCACGCAGACGACGACCTCGAGGCCGACATTTACGAGCACTGGCTTGCGCCGGCTGGCGACGCGCCGGCTGCGAACGAAGGAGCGACGTGATGCACGACCATCCGCACGACCACGCCCATGACCCGCACGCAGCCCAGGCCGATCACGATGCCGGGCCTGCGACCGCTTACGAAGTCCTCGAAGCCGCTGTCCGCGATCTCCTATTGTCGAAAGGCGTGCTCACCGCCAACGAGATCCGCGCGCAAATCGACCTGATGGACAGCCGCACGCCTGCGCTCGGCGCGACGGTCGTTGCGAAAGCCTGGACCGATCCGGATTTTCAAACGCGGCTCATCGAGACACCGCGAGATGCGTTTGCGGAAGCCGGCGTCGACATTGGCTCACTGGCAGAGTTTCGCGTGATTGCGAACACAGACGACGTCCACAACGTCGTCGTTTGCACGCTCTGCTCGTGTTATCCGAAGATGCTCCTTGGCATTCCGCCCGCCTGGTACAAAAGCCTTGCGTACCGCTCGCGCGTCGTGCGCGAGCCACGCGCGGTCCTCAGCGAGTTCGGCCTCAAGCTGCCGTCTGACGTGCAAGTCCGCGTTCACGATTCCACCGCCGACCTCCGCTATCTCATCCTGCCGCGCAGGCCTGACGCGACTGACGGTTGGGATGCCGACAAGCTCGCATCAATTGTTACCCGCGATTGCATGATCGGCACCGCAGTGCCGACTGTTTGACCCGACAACGAGTTCGCCTATGCCAAATCTGCTCCGGCCAGACATGACGGCCGATGAGCTGCGCGATCTCGCTCGCGCAGCGTTCTATCCCGCGCCCTCCGATCAGATCTTCGATGCAAAGTCTGGCCGCGCCTGGGGCCGCAGCGATTTCGATCTGAACCCGGACATGGTCAACGAGGTCGACTTTTCGGAACCGGTTGGCGCTGCGGCTGTGCTCGTACCGATCGTCGCATCGTCCGAGATGACCATTTTGCTGACGAAGCGGTCGAGCGCGCTCAAACGTCACCGCGGACAAATCGCCTTCCCGGGCGGCCGCGTGGAAGACGCCGACACCGACGCCGCCGCGACTGCGCTGCGCGAGACGGAAGAAGAAATCGGGCTCGACCGAGACTTTATCGAACCGCTCGGCTACCTTGATAGCTACCGGACTCGTACGGGCTTTCAGATCACGCCACTTGTCGGGCTTGTGCGCCCGGGCTTCTCGCTGAAACTTGATCCGCGCGAAGTCGAGGACGCCTTCGAAGTGCCATTTGCGTTCCTGATGAACCCGGACAACCATCGACGTGACCAACTTGAATGGCAGGGTCGCGCGCGTCATTTCTATGCGATGCCGTACGGGCCGCACTATATCTGGGGTGCCACCGCTGGCATGATCAAAAACCTTCATGAGAGGCTGATCCAGGCATGATCCGGATCGTCATCCAAAACATCCTGTTGTTCCTGCTGCCGACGATCCTATACGTCGGCTACATGTTCGTCCGCCGCCGCGGCACGTCCAGCGGATCGGCAAACCAAGTCTTCGATGATGCGCCCATCCTTTGGCTGCTCAGCATTGGGGCCGTGCTTGCGATCGGCGCGCTGGCGCTCGTCGCCGGCAACGACAACGCGCAGGTCGGACAAACCTATATTCCGCCAAGCCGTGGACCGGACGGGACCATCATTCCGGGACGCTTCGAGTAGGCATGGGCGCGGCCTCAAGCGGCGATCGCATTGACGCGGCCTGGCTGCGGGACCCGGCGCTTGTCGCCATCTTTGATGCCATGGCGGCCGGCGGCCACGAGGTGCGCGTTGTCGGCGGCGCCGTGCGCGATACGCTGTTGAGGCCTGACGGGCCGGCGTCGCCGCCCGATGTCGATCTCGCGACAACGGCCACGCCTGATGAGACCATCACGGCTGCCGAAGCCGCCGGTCTCAAGCCGGTCCCGACCGGCGTCGACCACGGCACCGTCACGATAATCGCCGCCGGCACGCCGTTCGAAGTCACCACGCTCAGGCGCGACGTCGAGACCGACGGCCGCCACGCGGTTGTCAGCTTTACGACGGACTGGGCCGAAGATGCAGCCCGCCGCGACTTCACAATCAACGCCCTCTTCTGCGATGCAACCGGCCAGGTCTTTGATCCGGTGGGCGACGGGCGCCAAGACCTCGCGGCGCGCCGGCTCCGCTTCATTGGCGATCCGGAAGCCCGGATCAGAGAAGACTACTTGCGGACCGTCAGGCTGTTCCGCTTTCTGGCGGAGCTTGAGGGCTTCCAAGCGGACCGCGGCGCGTTCCACGCGACGACCAACGCACGCGAGGGCCTTCGCACGCTGAGCGGCGAACGCCTGCAGCGCGAGTTCGCCAAACTTTTCGTGGCGCTACATGCCGCGCATGCGATCCGACAAATGCAACGCTTTGGGGTTTTCGCCGAGCTGCTGCCGTTCGCGCCGGCGCCGGGATTACTCGACGAGCTTCACCAAGGTGAATCCTCGACGCGCAGTTGGCTGACGGCGTTTGCGGCGGTCTTTCTCGAACACGCGAAAGACGTGCGCGTCGCCGCTGATCGCCTACGGCTTTCCAACCGCGACCGCGATGCGCTCATCGCAATGTTGCAGGCGCGCGATCTCGTGCGGGCATCATCGGATCGGCATTTCGGGGCGCAGCACGCGGCCGTCGCATTTGGCCGCGATGCGGCGCTCTCAGGGCTTGCACTTGCGTTCGCCGGCGGCAACGCACGCGCCGATCATCACCGTATCACGGCTGCGATCGCGGCCTGGCCGATCCCCGAGTTCCCGGTCTCAGGAGCCGACTTGATTGCCGCGGGCGCAACGCCCGGACCTGACCTTGGCCGCCGCCTCGCCGCGCTCAGGCGCGCCTGGGTCGAGAGCGCATTTTCGCTTACGCGCGACGCGCTGCTGGCCGAAGCGAAGACGCAAATCGGACCCTCGCGAGCAAAAGAAAACCCGGCCTGAGGCCGGGTTATCACTGCGATCTCTAAAGCATCGCGATTGCTGGGCGGACGAGACGTCTCGCAAGATCGAAATCAGATCTTGAAGTCATCCATCTTCGCGCCTTTGTCGAGCTTGGCAACAAGCCAACGCGGCTTGCGTCCACGGCCCGTCCAGGTCTCGCTGGTATTGTCAGGGTTCATGTATTTCGGCGCGACCGTTTTGCCTTTTGTGCTACGGCCACCCATCAGCTCGTTGATCGAAAAGCCGCTGCTGGACGCCAATTCCTCGATCTTCTGTTTAACCTCAGCACGCTCGCGCTCTTTGGCGATACTGATCGCCCGGTTTACGCGTGCCTGAATCTCGAGAAGGTCCTTAACCGGCATTGCTTCGTAGTCGACGCCGCCGCGGCTGGCCTTCGCTGGTCGCTTGCTCATATTCCGCCCTTTGTGAAAGCTGATATCTGGAATTCGGAGTTCCCGAAGTGGCATAATATTTCACGCGTTTCAATTCAATTGATTGCCGACGGCAAAGTGAATATCGCGGCGCATGTGGATGATATCAGCACACAACGATCGGCCCGTTATCTGTCTAAGCCGGTGATAGAGCCAAGGCGGCTTACTCAGACCTTGGTCTGAATCAAACATTTTACCTCACCTAACCAGCTGTATTTTATGGTGTTTTCAAGCGTTGCATTGAAGCCCGGTGACTGTCATGTTGCGCCCGCGCCGCTTGAAAACTGCAGGAATTCGGCTTTGCAGGCGCGGCAAATCATGAGGATCGGAGTTGCCTATGGCCCGTCTTGCCATCAATAGAGAGACGGTTTCAAGCAGCTATAATCGCATCCGCAGCCGAATACGGCGGACACCAACCCTTCAGATCGCGCCGCGGGATATCGCATGCGAATTCGGCGAGCTGCACCTGAAGTTGGAGTTGCTCCAGCACGCCGGTTCGTTCAAGACGCGGGGTGCTTTCACGCATTTCGTCGTGGGCGAGACGCCTGAGGCTGGCGTGGTGGCCGCATCTGGCGGGAACCACGGTGCCGCTGTCGCCTTCGCAGCCCGCGAAATGGGGGCAAAAGCCTCAATCTTCGTGCCGGAAATCGCCGATCCTGCGAAAACGCAGCGCATCTCAGAACTCGGCGCGGAGTTACATGTCGGCGGCGCGTTGTATGCCGATGCTCTGAAAGCCGCTGAAGCCTTTGCAGCGGAAACCGGCGCCAAGCAGATCCACGCATTCGATCAGCCGGAAACCTTGATCGGCCAGGGCAGCGTCGGCCTCGAATTGGAACAACAGGCGCCGGGGTTGAATACCGTCTTAGTTGCCGTCGGTGGTGGCGGCCTGATTGGAGGAATTGCGGCCTGGTATCAGGGCCGCGTCAAGATCGTCTCGGTGGAACCGAAAACCGCAGCCGCACTCAAAGCGGCCATGGATGCCGGCGCCCCGACCGACGTTGACGTCTCAGGCATCGCAGCCGACAGCCTTGGCGCAAGCCGCGTTGGTCGCTTGGCGTTCCCGCTCTGCCAGTCATTCGTTGAAGAGACCGTGCTCGTCACCGACGACGATATCAAAGCGGCGCAGGCGGTCCTTTGGCAATCGACCCGGCTCGTCGCGGAACCTGGCGGCGCAGCCGCACTCGCAGCGCTCATCTCCGGCGCCTATAAACCGGGGCCCGATGAGCGCGTTGGCGTTATCATCTGTGGCGCCAACACGCGCACGCTGCCGGGCGTTTGACCCCGGTTCACCGATCGCACGCATCTGACCCAAGAGGACGCCCGCCCGTGGCAAGCCCCGTCCTGATCCTGCGCGACACGCAACTCACGTTCGGCGGCACACCGCTGCTGACGGGCGCCGACCTGCAGGTCGGGCCGCAGGATCGCATCTGCCTCGTTGGCCGCAACGGTTCGGGCAAGTCGACGCTGCTCAAGATTGCAGCCGGCCTCGTCGAACCCGACGCCGGCGAGCGCTTCGTTCAGCCAGGCGTCGACATCGCTTACCTGCCGCAAGAACCTGATCTTACCGCCCACGAGACGGTGGGTGCCTACGTCGACGCCGGCTTCGCAGAAGGCCAGTCGACCCATCGGGGATACGCCATGCTTGACGCGCTTGGCGTCGACCCTGCGCGGCACCCCGGCACGCTATCCGGGGGTGAAGGACGCCGCGCCGCTCTCGCCCGGACGCTTGCGCCCGCCCCGCGCGTCCTGCTGCTCGACGAGCCAACAAACCACCTCGACCTGCCGACGATCGAGTGGCTTGAGACGACACTCGACGGCAATCGCGGCGCACTGGTTCTGATCAGCCACGACCGGCGGTTTCTCGAGAAGCTCTCGCGGCGGACGGTCTGGCTCGATCGCGGCACATGCCGGACGCTCGACAAGGGTTTCGCCGCGTTTGAAGACTGGCGCGATACCGTCTTTGAGACCGAGGCGGAAGATGCCCACAAGCTCGCGCGGCGGATCGCGCGGGAAGAGCACTGGATGCAGGGCGGTGTCTCGGGCCGGCGCAAGCGCAACATGCGCCGCGTTGGAGAGCTTCAACGCATGCGCGAGACGCAGCGAACAGCACTCGCCAAGCCTGGAAGCGTTCGCTTTGAAGCCTCAGAGGCTGAGGCATCCGGCAAGCTGGTCATCGAGGCGAGGGGTGTCTCCAAAGGATACGACAGCGCAGCCCCCGTCGTCCGGGACGTCTCGATCCGCATTGCGCGCGGCGACCGGCTCGGCATCGTCGGCGCGAACGGGGCCGGCAAGACGACCCTCGTAAAGCTGCTAACGGGCCGCCTTGATCCGGATGAAGGCAGCGTGCGGCAAGGTGCGAACGTCGAGGTGCTGTGGCTCGACCAGGCGCGCGGCGACCTCGACGACAATGCGACGTTGACGGATGTGCTGACCGGCGGTCGCGGCGACACGGTCATGGTCAATGGCAAGCCGCGCCATGTTGCGACCTACCTCAAGGACTTTTTGTTCTTGCCCGAGCAGGCCCGCAGTCCGGTCTCGGCGTTGTCTGGCGGGGAGCGCGCGCGCCTGCTGCTCGCCCGCGCGCTGGCGCTGCCCTCGAACCTGATGGTGCTGGACGAGCCGACCAACGACCTCGATCTTGAAACACTCGACCTGCTGCAGGAACTGCTCGCTGACTACGCCGGCACGCTGATCATCGTCAGTCACGATCGCGATTTTCTCGACCGGACCTGTCAGAGCATCCTCGCAAACGACGGCGACGGCGGCTGGACGCAATTCGCTGGCGGCTATTCGGATATGCGCGCGCAGCGGGACGCACGCGACGGCGAACGCGAGACGCCTCAGCCGATGCAGTCGGAGCCGCGGCCCCGCACTGCGACGCAATCCGAACCGGCAAAACCCGCGCGGCCGCAGCGCCAGCAAACGAAGCTGTCATTCAAAGACAAACACGCGCTCGAAACCCTTCCGGCGCGGATTGAAGCGCTCGAAACCGACATCGCCCGGCATTCAGAAACGCTGGCCGATACCAACCTGTTTAGCCGCGATCCGGCCGCGTTCGAAGCGGCGACCACGGCATTGACGAAAGCACAGACCGAACTTGCCAACGCAGAAGAGCAGTGGCTTGAACTCGAAATGCGCCGCGAGGAACTGGAAGGCTGATCCGACCTCAGCGCGCTGTGTTCCCGCTCCGCTCCGGCACGCCGAACATCTCGAAGCAGACATCGGCAAGCTTGGCGACGCCCGCTTTGATCGTGTCGGCATCCGGGTTTGCATAGCAAATGCGGATCTTGCGCCGCGCGTCAGGCTCGATCGACCATTCCGCACCGGGATTGACCGCAATACCGAGTTCACCGGCGCGCGCGGCGAGCGCCGTCGTGTCGACGGTCTCTGGAAGCGTGACCCATAGAAAAATGCCGCCGCGCGGGGTCTCGAACTCGGCCGCCGTCCCGAACTGCTCGCCAAGCGCCGCCGTCAGCACTTCGGATTTCGCCTTAAGCGCCGCGTTGAGGTTTGCGACATGCGTGTCGAAGCGATCGGCGCAGTACTCAGCCAGCATCATCTGCTCGAGCGCTCCGGACCCCGCATCGGTCTTTAACGCGAGCAGCCGCGACAACAATGGCCACGGTGCTACGACGTAGCCAACGCGCAGGGCCGGTGCGAGTGACTTGGAAAACGAGCCCAAGTAGACGACGCGCCCGTCGGTATCGCCGGCGTAGATCGCAGGCGGTCGGTCGCCATCGAACACGAGGTCGGCGTAGCAGTCGTCTTCAAAGATTGTCGTATTGAACTCAGCAGCAAGCGCTCGCATCTCCGCCCGGCGGCGCTCCGGAAGGATGGTCGCGGTCGGGTTTTGCACGGTCGGGATCGTATAGATGTACTTGGGCGTCACGCCGCGCGACTTGAGCGTGCTGAGCGCCTCGCGCAGGGCATCCGTCCGCATGCCTTCGCCGTCGAGCGGCACGCCGACAGCCTTGACACCAAGGCGGCTCAACCGCGAGAGCACGCCGCCATAGTTCGCCGCTTCGATAATGACCGTATCGCCCCGCGACAGCAGCGCCGCATTGATGAGGTCCATGCCCTGCAACGAGCCGGAGACCATCAGAATATCATCGGGGGTCGCGGCAATCCCGCAGTTGCGCTCCAGCTTGTCCGACAGAAACGCGCGCAGCGGCAGGTAGCCTTGCGGACCGCTTTCGAGGCTGTACGTGGCAAGCGTGCGCCCTTCGCGCGCGAGCACTTTCTGCAACGCGTCTTGGAAGTCCGCAGTTGGGATGGCCTCAGGCGCGTTGTGCCCGCCGACGAAGTTGTACTGCGGAAAAGCTGACCAGCGCGATGCGGGTGCCGGGGTATCCGGCCTTAGGGCATCCGCGAACGGCGACGATGCCTCCGCCACCTGGCTCACCTGATCCGCCATCGCAACCTCCCATGCGTGTTCTCGTTTGCACCATCAAAGCCGAGCCAACGGTTCCGGGCAACACGCTTGTGATGCGGGCGCGCGTTACCGTTCCGGTGGGCTGCGAGACCGGTTAGCTCTCCGCGATCAAGTCCAGCCAGCCCTGCTCGTCGAGCACCTGCACGCCGAGGTCACGCGCCTTCGTTAGTTTCGAGCCGGCTTCGGCGCCGGCCACAACGATATCCGTCTTCTTGGAGACGGAGCCGGACACCTTTGCGCCAAGCCGCTCAGCCTGTGCCTTGGCTTCGCTTCGGCTCAACTTCTCGAGTGTGCCTGTGAACACAACCGTCTTGCCGAGCACAGCCGACTGCGTTGCAACTTCGCGCGTGAACGGTTCAGGCGTCACTTCTTTCAAAAGCGCGTCGACGGCTGCGATGTTGTGGTCTTCTTCAAAGAACGAGATCAGCGCCGCGACCACCGTCTCGCCAATGCCATCGAGCGATAGAAACTCGAGAGCCGCCTCTGTCGGCTTGCCATCAGCAGTGTGCAGCCCGTCCGCAACGGCGCGATCGACGGCTGCCCGAAACGCGTCCCACGTCCCGAATGCACCCGCGAGGTCCGCTGCAGTGCCGTCGCCGACATGGCGGATGCCGAGCCCGAAGATCAGCCGATCAAGCGGAACGGTGCGCCTGTCTTCAATGGCCGCAAAGAGCTTCTCGACCGACTTGGCACCGTAGCCTTTGACGGTTGCGAGCGGCTCTGAATGGCGGGCATCGCGTGCGGCAAGTGTGTAGATGTCGGCTGGCTGCATCACCCGCCCGGTCTCGTAGAGAAACTCGACCTGCTTGCCGCCGAGCCCTTCGATGTCGACGGCGTTGCGCGACACGTAGTGCCGGAGACGTTCCTTCGCTTGCGCCGGGCAGACGAGGCCACCGGTACAGCGCCGCACGACGTCTGCCACGCCCTTGGCGTCGACCTCGCGGACGGCGTGACTGCCGCAGACCGGGCAGATGTCGGGGAACACAAACGGTTTGCTGTTCGGCCCGCGTTCGTTGCCAGGCGCCGGCCCCAGCACCTGCGGGATCACGTCACCAGCGCGCTGCAAACGAACGAGATCACCGACGCGGACATCCTTGCGCGCGATCTCATCTTCGTTGTGCAGCGTGGCGTTTGAGACGACGACGCCGCCGACGTTGACCGACTGAAGCTTGGCAACGGGCGTCAAACTGCCGGTGCGGCCGACCTGGATGTCGATCGCCTCCAGCCGTGTCACGGCCTGCTCGGCCGGAAACTTATGCGCGATCGCCCAACGCGGCGCGCGGCTGACAAAGCCAAGCCGGTCCTGATAGTCGAGCCGGTCCACCTTGTAGACGATGCCGTCGATGTCGTAGCCGAGCCCCGCGCGATCCGCGTTGCGCGCTTCGTAATAGGCAATGAGATCGTCGGCCGATGCGCACCGTTCGGTCAGCGGGTTGGTCGGCAGGCCCCAGCCGGCGAACGTCGCGATCATGCCGGACTGCGTGTCTGCCGGAAGCGACGAAACTTCGCCCCAGGTGTAGGCGAAAAATTTGAGCGGGCGGCTGGCGGTCACGGACACATCAAGCTGGCGCAGCGAACCAGCGGCCGCGTTGCGCGGATTCGCAAACGTCTTTGCGCCCGCCGCCTCCTGCGCCGCATTGAGCGCGGCAAAGTCGTCGTGGCCCAGATAGATCTCGCCGCGGACTTCGAGCACGTCGGGGATCGACTTGCCTTTGAGGCGCTTCGGGATCGCCTTGATCGTCTCGACATTTGCCGTGACGTCCTCGCCCTCCTGCCCGTCACCGCGGGTCGCCGCTTGTGCGAACCGCCCGGCTTCGTAGCGAAGCGCGATCGAGAGCCCATCGATTTTCGGTTCGGCCGTAAACGCGAGATCATCGTCCGGCGTCAGGCTCAAAAATTTGCGGATGCGGGCTTCGAACTCGGAGACATCTTCGGCACTGAACGCGTTGCCAAGCGACAGCATCGGCACGGCATGGCGCACCTTCCCGAACGCATCGCGCGGAGCCGATCCAACCCGGTTGCTTGGACTGTCGGGCCGCACTAGCTCCGGATGCGCCTTCTCGAGCGCATCGAGCTCGCGGCGCATCGCGTCGTAGTCGGCATCTGAGATCTCCGGCGCGTCATCGCGGTGATAAAGCGCGTCGTGGCGCGCGATCTCAGCGGTCAGCCGCGCGATCTCTGCGGCTGTGTCGGCTTGTGATGCGCCGTTGCTCTGATCGGTTTTTTGGGCGCGCTTGGCCATGGGCGGGCTCCGAACGGATTGCATCGGAGACTTATAAGCGCGCTTCGGTGCAAACGGGAAAACGGCGCGCGAACGCTGGATTGCCGCGGATCATCTAAGGGGAGCGGCACGCGTCAGCTCTGGCTTAATTCCAGAGACGCGGCACCTTAAAGTTCGCGAACTGGCGCGCGAGCCAGGAGCCGGAGCTTTGGCGCGGGGCGAGCCCGTCGGACTTAATCAGCGCATAGGAGTCCTTGTACCACTTCGACTCTGGGAAGTTATGGCCAAGGATCGCGACCGCCGTCTGCGCTTCGTTCGTGATGCCAAGCGCCATGTAGGATTCTGCAAGTCGCGCCAGCGCTTCTTCGACATGCTTGGTTGTCTGGTATTCCTGGACGACGACCTTGAAGCGGTTGATCGCCGCGACATGATTGCCGCGCTTCAGGTAGTAGCGCCCGACATTCATCTCAGACGCCGCAAGCGAGTCCATCGCGATGCGAATGCGGTTGTCTGCCTCGCGCGCGTATTTGCTGTCAGGATAGCGCGTCTTCAGGATTTGATACTCGGCAAGCGCCTTACGCGTCGCAGACTGATCGCGGTTGGGGCTGCGGATATCGCCAAAGTGGCTGCTCGCGATAATGTGGTGTGCGAACGGCGCATCCTTCGTGCCTGGGTGCATCGTCGTGTAGCGGCGCGCCGTTGCGATCGCCTCTGGGTACTTGCCGCCCTTGAAGTACGCGTACGCCGCCATCACGATCGCGCGGCGTGCTTCCGGCGCGTACGGGTGATCGCGGTCGAGGTCTTCGAACTTTTTGGCCGCCCGTTCCCAACGGCCGCGGGTCAGGTGCCGGTCAGCCGTCGCGTACATCTTGCCGGGCGGATCAGGCTGCAGAAGTTTTTGCGCCGTACCGCTGCCACTGCTCGCGCATCCGGCCGTAACCAGAATGACCGCGAAGCAGGCCGCGATTGCGAACCATGTCTCGAGTAGAGATCCGCGTTTCATTATTCGGGTGGCCCCGGTGCCCTGAGTTAAACCCGTCGTGCGCATGCGCCGTGCCCCAGCTGCAGCGCGCCCGACTCGTTTGTCACGATAGCCGTGTGCCGCCCACTGCGGAAGCATTTCGATCCGGAAACCTCGGCCGAAAAATGACCTCGGCCTGGAACCGGCGAGCTACTCGCCGGCCATCACGGCGCTTGCCGTGAACGATAGAGGCGCCCGAGCAATCTCGCGGTCGTCGCGGACAATCGCCGGCGCATCGACCATCGTCCAGGCGCTGCGATCTGCAAAAAGCGCTTGCAGCACGTTCGCGTTCAGACGATGCCCGCCGCAGAACGAGCGATAGCAGCCAAGGATCGGGTTGCCGGCAAGCGTCAGGTCGCCGACCGCATCCAGCATCTTGTGACGGACGAATTCGTTGGCATAGCGCAGGCCACCCTCGTTGAGGACCTTATCGTCCTCAATGGCGACGCTGTTATCGAGCGATGCGCCAAGCGCGAGACCGCATTTCCAGAGTTTCTCGACGTCCGCCATGAAACCAAAGGTGCGGGCCGCTTTGAGCTCATCGCGGAACGAGTCCGGCGTGAGCTCCATCGCAAGCCGCTGGCGACCAATGACCGGCGTGTCGAAAGCGATTTCCGTTTCGAGCCGGAAGCCGTGGTGCGGGACAATCTCACCCCAGCACGTGTCGGTCTCGACGCGGACAGGCTTCAGGACTTTGAGAAAACGGCGCGGCGCAGAGAGCGTTTTCACGCCTGCCGCTTCGATCGCGTCGACAAAAACGCTGGAGCTGCCATCCATGATCGGGACTTCCTTGCCCTCAATCTCGATGATGCAGTTGTCGATCCCCATCCCGCGGATCGCGGCGAGGAGGTGCTCGACGGTCCCCACCGTTGTCCCATCCTCATCGCCGATCACCGTACAAAGGGTCAGATTTTTAACGCACTCAACATGCGCCGGTATCTCAGCGATAATCTGACCGCGTCGCGTAACAAGAAAACGGAGGCCGACATCGACGCCTGCGGGATGCAGGACCAATGAAACCGGCGCTCCGCTGTGCACCCCCGTGCCATTCAGAATGATTTCGCGTCCGACAGTAGTTTGCCGTGCCCCGACAAATCGCCTCGACATGTGCGTCCCTCGCCCCAATGCCCAGAACCGCGTGTGCCCGTGCGCTTCTGAACAACCCCCGAGTTTCCGACCTGTTACTCCGTTACAACGCCACCCCAAGGCTATGTAACATCAATGCAACGCAGGTCAGTGAACTCTTTCATGAACACTAGTGTCCCGCGTGGCTGTTACACAAATCACGCTTTCTTACGTCGTGTTACTCTGCCGACTGCCCGTTTTCTAAGGTCGATTTGCTTACGTACGAATTCACCAGGCAGGTGGCGTTAACGAACTCTTTTAACTGCCATTTTTCAATTTCGCATGGAATTTCAAATGCGGCGGAAGCGCGATGCCGGCGCACAAGCTCATGCTTTCGTTCCCGTGATCTTCTGTGAAGTCTCATCAGCTTCGCGCGCCTCCGCCGGGTCGGTCTGCGGCGTTTTGCGAGGTGATTCGCCTCTTCGGCCGAGACTTGAGAACCGGCTGAGCAGGCCTCCGCCGCCCTGGCGTGGTTCAGATGCCACGTTTTTCCGGTCCTGCGTGTAAGCGTGGTATGCGCGCTGGCCAACGGCCGGAAACTCTTCAACATCCGGGACACGGGGGCGCGACGGCCGCGCTTCTTCAGGCATTGCGGGCTCGAATTGCGGCTCGTGCGTAATGGCAGCCGGCGCCCCGTCCGCATTGATCGCCGATTGCTCTGGCAGCCCTGCGTCCGGGCCTGCGATGTCGGGATCTTCCGGGTCAATCCGCACGCCGTCAGACGAGGTCCATGCGGGCGCGACGCTCGGCTTTGCAGTCGCCGCATCCGCCACCGTCACGCTTGCCGCGCCGGACTTGGCAGTGACAGCCTGAGCAGCCTCGGCATCTGAGGTTTTGATCGGAAGCGAACCCAGTGCCTTGGCGAAATCGTCGACGCGATCGCTGTGCGTGCGCGGTTCGCGCGGTGATGGCAACGGCGGCGGTGGCGCGGCGACCGAAGCCGCGGCCGTTGCGATGGCCGGTCCGGGCTCGCCGACCGGTGACGGCGGCGCCGTCACGGCGGTGGCCGGTTCGCCTGAGCCCTCAAGTGCACGGGCTGCCTGCAGTGCGGCATAGGCCTCGCGGTCCATCCCAGCGGCAACCAGCGAGACCCGCATCCGGGACCCGAACTCCGCATCGAACGTCGCGCCCACAATAATATTGGCATCCGGGTCGACTTCCTGGCGGATCCGGCTTGCCGCTTCATCGACCTCATAGAGCGTCAGGTCACCACCGCCGACAATCGAGATCAGGACACCCTGCGCGCGGTCCAGCGCGACATCATCGAGCAACGGATTTGCAAGCGCTTCCTCAGCTGCAAGCACGGCGCGCTGCGCCCCTTCGGCCTCACCGGTGCCCATGACCGCTGAGCCCATGTCAGCCATGACGGCTTTTACATCGGCAAAGTCGAGGTTGATGAGGCCGTCCTTCATGATCAGGTCGACGATGCAGGCGATGCCGGAATAGAGCACCTGGTCTGCCAGGACGAAGGCCTCAGCAAACGTCGTCTTCTCGGTCGCGATGCGGAACAGGTTCTGGTTCGGGATCACGATCAGCGTGTCGACGACGCCGCGCAATTCCTGGATGCCGGCTTCGGCAACGCGCATGCGCCGCGAGCCTTCGAAGTGAAACGGCTTTGAGACAATCGCAACGGTCAGTGCGCCGACCTCGCGGGCTGCTTCGGCAATGATGGCCGCCGCGCCGGTGCCTGTGCCGCCGCCCATGCCGGCCGCGATGAACACCATGTGGGAGCCGGCCAGCTGCGTTTTGATCTCATCGCGCGCTTCTTCAGCCGCCGCGCGACCAATCTCCGGCCGGGCCCCGGCGCCAAGGCCCTCGGTGAGCGCAACGCCAAGTTGCAGGCGGCGCTCAGCACTCGAGACGGCAAGCGCCTGCGCGTCGGTGTTGGCTGCGATGAAGTCGACGCCATTGAGCCCCGACGCAATCATGTTGTTGATCGCATTGCCGCCGGCACCGCCAACACCCATCACGGTGATCCGAGGCGAAATGTCGGTCAATTCAGGGAGTTCGAGCTTCACGTTCATGCTGCGCATCTCCAGTGGCCGGGCCCCGACAACGCGATGGCACCGCGGCGATCAATGCCGGGAACGCAGACAGATCACCGGCAGGAGTGCGCAGGACGATCTGCGCCCGGAACCAGACCGGCTCGGCGAATCACCTTCAGACGTTAACGAGTTTCCCCGCGGTCAGCCACGGGTGGCCTTGCAACAGCGCGGCTCAGAAACTGGCCTGCACCCAGTCGTGCAGGCGGCTCATGTAGCCGCGGCCGCCGGGGGCCAGAGGGCCGCTGAGCGGCAATCGCGACGGCGATGGCCTGACCGCAACGAGACCAAGCGCCGATGACAAAACCGGTAGCGTGTCGGCATCGAGGCCGGATACGCCAGCGTTCGGCATATGCACGACGCGCACCGGCCGCGCGAGGATATTGGCCGCGATGAAGCCGAGCCCCGGAACGCCAGACGCACCACCGGTTATGACGACAGGGACGTCCGCCGCCTTGGCGAAGGGGCCGCCTGCGATCTGTTCGGCGAGCAGTGTAAGTTGGCGGTTGAGCCGCTTGGCGATGATCGCCGAGACCTCAGAGCGGGGCACGAGCTTGGGTGGACCGCTTCCGGCGTCGGCTGCCGGCACGGAGATGAGGTCGCCGCCGCCGGCTGCGAGCAATGTGCCCTTGAGCACTTTCACACGCTCGGCGTCGGCTTCGGTCGTCCGCAGCGCGCGCGCGAGGTCGAGGGAGACGTGCTTGCCGCCGGTCGCAACCGCGCCGCACGTGACAAGCCGGCCGCCGCTCAGTCCGGCAAAGCTGATCGTCTCAGCACCGAAGTCCGCCACGATGACACCGTCGTGCGCCTCGACGCGCGTCGTGACGGCAGCACCGCTCGCAGCCGGCGCCGGCATCAGCGCGTCGACTGACACGAGCGAACGTTCAATGGCGATTGTGACCAAGCGGATCGCATCGGCATCGCCTGTGACGCTGTCGAACGAGCAGGCGAGTTTGTCGCCGCGCGCGGCAAAGATTGGCCCGGTGACCGGCGTACCATCGAGCGCATAGCTCTCGTGGACGAGCGACAGCGGCGTGCGTCCGCCCCGTTCGGCGTAGCGTGCGGCGCCGGCGTGGAGGCGGCGCAAATCGTCGTGAGAGACCGCACCGGTTGCCACATCCGCGGACGCGCTGAACCGCTCAGCCGTCAACCGGCCGGCGGTCGTGCCGGCGCGGACCGTCTCAAGTTTGATCCCGGCGGACCGTTCAGCCTCGGCAATCGCAGAGCGGATTGCGATTTCGGCCTCGTCAACGCTCGTGATGAGCCCGGCGCGGACGCCGCGTGCGCGCACGAGCCCGAGCCCAAGCGCGCGTGGCTCGGCCGGTGCTCTGTCGCGCGGTGCGCGGCGACGCGCAACGATAACGCACGCAATCTTGGACGACCCGATGTCGAGGACACCGACGACCTCTTCGTCACGGCTGAGCGTCGGTGCAGCCATCGCTCAGCGGCTCCGGACGTTGACGTTGGCGCGGGCGAGGATGGGTTGCGGGGCGCGCAGGCTGAGGCTGGCGGCCTGCACTACGCGCACCGCGGCACGGCCCGGTGCGCGCAGATCAACAACCGCGTGCGCGTTGAGCTTTGCTGCCCGGCCTGCGTGCGCGAGCCAGGCAAGCGCGCCTTCGAAGCTGCCTGATGGCAGGCGCGCGCGACCTCCATTGCGGAACACCAGATCCCAGCGCCGGCCATCGACGCGCGCGTAGGCCGTTACGAGTCCTGCCAAGTCCGGGTGCTTGCCGACCGCGTCGACGATGCGCGCTGCGTGGTCCGCAGCCCCTTCGCCAACCACACGGGGCAACTTCAAATCGTCAGAGAGCCTGACGCGGGTCAGCTTGCGGCCGGTCCGGTCGATCAAATCCGCATTGGCCGCGTCGCGCGCGTCAAGCGCCACGGCAAACGGCACCCGTTCGGTGACGGCAACACTCAGCCGGTCTGGCCAGACGCGCGTGATGGTTGCGGTATCGATCCAGGGCAACGCTTCGATGCGCGCACGCAGGATGTGCGGCTGCAGGCCAATCAGCGAGCGCGCGCCGTCGCCGTTTACACGCTCCAGGATGTCGGCGGGGTCGCTCGCCTCATAACCGGTGATGTCGACTTGCGTGATACCAAAGCCGAAGCGTTCGACGACACGGTCGAGGCCATTGCGCACCGGCAGCAACGCGCGCTCTGACCCATCGAGACCCGACACACCGCTGATGGCCGCAAATGCAACGGCCCCCATCGCCGCCACCATGAGCGGCACCGTCCGCGCCAGCGTCCGGCGGTGTTCAAGCGTGCGTTGTGTTGGAAGCTGCGGGCGGTGGCGGCCGGGTTTGGCAGATTCAGCGCGGGTAGCAGGTGTGGCTGCCGGCGGCGCATCGTGCGTCGCGGCTTCAGCGTTTGCGCTCGCCCCTACCTGTTGCAACTCGCCTCCTCCACCATCCAGCGAACGAGTTCGCCGTAAGAAATGCCGACAAGGCCCGCGCTGTCCGGCACAAGCGACGTCTTGGTCATGCCCGGCTGCGTGTTGACTTCCAGACAGATGAGCGCGCCGGTCCCGCCCGGGCGATCGTCGTAGCGGAAGTCAGCCCGCGAGACGCCGCGGCAGCCAAGCGCGTGATGCGCATCAAGGCTCAGCTTCTGTACCGATTGGTAAACATCAGGTGAAAGATCGGTTGGCTCTACATGAACCGAGCCGCCTTCCGCGTACTTCGCTTCGTAGTTGTAGAACTTGAGTTCGGCGGCCGGTTTGATCTCGATCACGCCAAGCGCCGTGTCGCCGACGACGGCACAGGTGAGTTCGCGGCCCGGGATGTAGGTCTCAGCCATCAGGTCGTCGCCGTGGGGCCAGTCGACGGAGTGCAGCTCCTGCGGCGGGTGGGCGTAAGTCTCATCGACGATGAAGACGCCGACGCTCGAGCCCTCCGCGACAGGTTTGAGGACATAAGGTGGTGCGATCGGATGTGCTTTGGCGGCTTCAGCGCGGGTCACCTGACGGCTCGCCGCAAGTGGGATGCCGGCGGCAGCCATGACCGTCTTCGCCCGCTCTTTGTGCATGGCAAGCGCCGAGGCCAGCACGCCGGAGTGCGTAAACGGCAGCCGCAGCAGCTCAAGCACGCCCTGGATGCAGCCGTCCTCGCCGAACGTCCCGTGCAGCGCGTTGAAGCAAACGTCAGGGCGGATCTCTTGAAGGCGCGCTGCGATATTGGTGTCGACGTCGACGCGGGTGACGCGATAGCCCTCGGCTTCCAGCGCATCGGCACAGCCATTGCCGGAATCGAGTGAGACCTCGCGTTCAGCCGACAGCCCACCCATCAACACCGCGACATGGTCGACCCTGCGCTCCGGGATCACGACGGGCGGGGCTGATTTTTGTTGTGTCGGCGTATCGGTCATCGAGGGGACCTATCGTTACAGCGGGCGGCGCGGCAGTCCGGATGCCGTAGGCCTTGGCGGCCGTCTACTCTGCAAGCGCGGGGCCGGTCGGGCGGCCGGGCCGCGCCTTGCCGAGCCGCTTGATCTCCCACTCGAGCGCGACGCCAGATGTTTCGCGCACACGCTTGCGCACGGTTTCACCGAGCGTCTCGATGTCCTCAGCGGTCGCGCCATCGTCGTTAATCAGGAAGTTGCAGTGCTTCTCGGACACCATCGCGCCGCCGACGCGAAAGCCACGGCAACCCGCCTCATCAACGAGCTTCCAGGCGCTATGGCCTGGCGGGTTCTTGAAGGTCGAACCGCCCGTGCGCTCTTTGATTGGCTGGTTCGCTTCACGGTACTCAGCGACCTCGTTCATTTCAGCGAGGATAGTTTCGCGATCGCCGCGCGTGCCGCGATACGTCGCCTGGGTAAAGATCCAATCGTCGGCGACGCTACAATGGCGGTAGGTGTAGCCCATGTCGGCCGTGGCAAGGACGTGCAGCTTGCCATCCCGATCAAGCGCGCGCGCTGAGACGAGAACGTCCTTGGTCTCTGTGCCGTGCGCACCGGCATTCATGCGGAGCGCGCCGCCGATGGCGCCCGGGATGCCACGATAGAACGCGAGGCCCGCGATGCCCGCATCTGCCGCTGCCCGCGCAGCCTTCACATCAGGCACAGCCGTCCCGACCGTCAGCGTTGCGTCGTCACCCGCTTCAATTCCGCCGAACCCGCGGCCGAGCCGGATCACGACTCCATCAATGCCGCCGTCGCGGACGAGCAGGTTCGAGCCAAGCCCGATCACCTGGACCGGCACCTCGCGCGGAATGCGGCTCAACGCATAGGCAAGGTCGTCTTCGTCGGCTGGCGTGAAGAGCACTTCGGCCGGCCCGCCGACGCGAAACCACGTGATGTCGGCGAGCGCGGCAGCGCCGGCCCAGCGCCCGCGCAAATCAGGCAGGCGCGCCTTCAGGTCATCGGCAAGCCCGGACCCGCTCATGCCGATTGCTGCAGGCCGCCGCGAACGCGGGCGAGATCGTCCGGCATGGTGTGCGCCCACTCCGTCGAGTGGCCGGCGCCGAAAAAGATGACGATGTCGCCGTCCTGCGCGAGGCGCGAGACGAGCGGTGCTAGGTCTTTCGGGTCGTCCGCGACGAGCACATTTTCGCGGCCTGCGCCGTGGAGCGCGCGGGCGAGACTGTGATGACTGATCCCCTCCATCGGGCTTTCGCCGGCGGAGTAAAGGGGCGCGACGACGATGCCGTCAGCGTCGTCCATGCAAGCGCAGAAGTCGTTGAAGAGCGCCTTGACGCGCGAGTACCGGTGCGGCTCAACGACGGCGATCACGCGGCCCGTTGCGCCTTCGCGGGCGGCTTTGAGGACGGCTGCGATCTCAACCGGGTGATGCCCGTAGTCGTCATAGATTGTCACGCCGTCGACGGTGCCGGTCTTCTGGAACCGGCGTTTGACGCCTGAGAAGCTCGCCATGGCGTCGCGGATCGTCTTGTCCGGAATGCCGGCCTCGGTCGCGACGATGAAGGCTGCCAACGCGTTGAGCGCGATGTGCGCGCCCGGCAGCGGCACAACCCAGCTTCCGATCCGACGCCGCCCGCCAACGACGGTGTCGCTGACATCGGCGGAGAAGAACGTTGCCTGCCCGCGCACGGAGACGTCTGTCAGGCGAACGTCGGCCGGGCCATCGGCGCCATAGGAAATCAAACGACGGCCGTCGCGGCGCAGGCCGAGCTGATCAATCATGCCGGCGACAACGGGATGGTCCGTACAGGCGACGGTGAGGCCGTAGAAGGGGATGTTTCGAAAGAAGCGCTCGTAGCCCGCATGCATCGCCTGCACCGACCCGAAGTAATCGAGGTGTTCGGGATCAATGTTGGTGACGACGCCGATCTCGGTTGGGATCTTCTCAAACGTCCCGTCAGACTCGTCGGCCTCGACGATCATCCAGTCGCTTTTGCCAAGGCGCGCATTCGAGCCCCAATCGTTGATGATGCCGCCGGTGATGACGGTCGGATCGGCGAGCGCCTTCTCGAAGATGTGCGCGACCAGCGATGTTGTCGTGGTCTTGCCGTGCGTGCCGGTGATCGAGATCGTCCGGTAAAGCCGCATAAGCTCCGACAACATCTCCGCGCGGCGAATGATCGGCAGGCCCTTCTCGCGCGCCGCCGACAGCTCAGGGTTCGTGTCCTTTACAGCCGTCGAGATCACGACGAAGCGTGCGCCAACGAGGTTGACGCCGTCATGGCCGACAAACACGCGAATGCCCTTGTCGCGGAGGCGGCGGACGTTGGCGCTATCTTTCTGATCGCTGCCCTGAACGGTAAAGCCGCGCGCATGCAGGATCTCGGCAATCGCGCTCATTCCAATGCCGCCGATCCCGATGATGTGGATCGGACCGAGGCCGTCAGGCATCTGCATTGGCGCTCTCCTTCGTGTCCCTCGCGGCGGCCAACCGGCGCCGCTTACCGCATGATCGTCTCGACGAGATCAGCAAGACGCTCGTCAGCGTCGGCGCGTCCCTGCGCCTTTGCGGCATGTGCGACCGGAACAAGCTGCTCAGGTGCCGCCATCAATTGATGGAGGTCCCGCGCGGCCCGCTCTGCGTCGAAATCCTTCTGAGCGGCCCACCAGCACCCCCCGGCCGCGTTGAGAGTGGTTGCATTTTGCAACTGGTCGTTGTCAAGCGCGTGCGGGAGCGGCACCAGGATGGAAGGCCGCCCAATGACTGTCAGCTCAGAGACGGTAGAAGCTCCTGACCGGGCGATCACCAGATGACTGTTTGCGATGCGGCCCGGCAAGTCCTTGAAAAACGGCGCACATTCGGCTTCAACGCCAAGTTCTGCAAAGCGCTGCTGGACGCCTTCCAGGTCTTCCGGACGGCACTGCTGCACAACCTGAAGCCGCCCGCGGTCCGCCGGGTCCAGGTGCGCAACGGCCTGCGGCAGCAGCTCCGAAAACACGCGGGCGCCCTGGCTGCCACCGAAGACAAGCAGGCGGAACGGCCCGCCGGCCTTTGGCGGATCGTAAGGCTGAGCCGCGGCTTCAACGACAACCGAGCGCACGGGGTTTCCAGTGAAAACCACCCGCTCTGCCGGCAGCATGTCCGCGAACTTGACCGTCTCAAATGATGTAGCGAGGGCCGTCACGCGCTTGGCGAGCATGCGATTTGCGCGGCCCAAGACGGCGTTCTGTTCGTGCAGCGCGCTCGGGACGCCGCGCAGCCGGGCCGCCATCACGGGCGGGAAACTCGGATACCCGCCAAAGCCGACGACAGCGCGCGGCTTTAGTCTGCCGATCAGGCTGCCGGCTTCTGCGACGCCTTTTGAGAGCTTCAGCCCGGTCTTGGCGAGCGCGACGGGCGACTTGCCGGTGATGGTGCCGGACGTGACGGTGTGGATTTCAGCGGCCGGGAAGTCGCGCCCGTAGTCGGCAATGCGGTGATCGGTTGCGAGGTCGACCCGATATCCGCGACGGCCGAGCGCTTCGGCAAGTGCGAACGCCGGGAACAAGTGTCCCCCCGTGCCACCGGCCGCCAGCAGGATTGTGCCGCCTTCGGCGCGCTTGGCCTCGCTCACGCGTTCGCCTCACCCTCGGCCGGTTCCGCGGCCGCAGTCGGAGTCGCACGGCCCAACGCCAGCGCAAACCCAAGCGTCAGCGCGATCGCGCACATTGACGACCCACCGGCCGAGATGAGCGGTAGCGTCATACCCTTGGCGGGAAGCAATCCCACGTTGACCCCCATGTTGATCAGCGCCTGGCCCGAAATGATCAGTGCGATACCGATGAGCGCGAAGCGGTCGGCGGTCGCGCGCGCCCTGAGCGAGGCCTGCACCATGCGCGCGGCGAGTAATCCGAACAATGCGACAATGACGAGACACGCGATGACGCCGTATTCTTCGGCAACGACGGCGAAGATGAAGTCGGTGTGCGCATCCGGCAGCCCGGATTTGATCTCGCCGGCCCCGGGCCCGCGGCCGAAAAATCCACCCTCAATAAAGGATCGCAGCGCGCGGCCCGTCTGGTCGGTGCCGGAAATGCTGCTTGATAAAAACGCGTCGATGCGGCCGCGGACGTAGTCGAGTTGGAGGTAGGCGAGCAGCCCGGCGCCGCCTGCGACAACGCCAAGACCGACAAGCCAGATGAGGCTGAGGCCCGACATCAGCATTAGTCCGCCCCACGCGGCAGAGATGAGCGCCGCCTGCCCGACATCGGGTTGCAGCGCGAGCAGCATGACGCTCAGGACGAGGAGGCCGGCTGCAAGCGGAAAGGCCGGCATGTCGCGGCGCGCATCGACCTGCGAAAACGCCCAGGCCGCGAGCACGACGAAGCCCGGCTTCAGGAATTCCGACGGCTGCACCGAGAACGTCGCGAACCGCAGCCAGCGCTGTGAGCCGTTGATGTCATCCCCGTGCGTCAAGACCAGAACCAGACCGACCACAGCAACGGCAAACACGCCGAGCGCGGCGCGCCGGACCCCGCGTGGCGACATCATTGAGGCAGCAAACATGACGCCGAGTGCGAGACCGGCAAAGATCAGATGCCGCTCGACGAAGTAGAACGGGTCGTAGCCCTTTTGCAGCGCGACGGCAGGCGAGGCTGCAAGCGACGTGACCGCGCCGATTGCGAACAGCGCCAGGATGGCTGCGAGCAAAACACGATCAACTGTCAGCCACCACGCAGTCAGTGGGCCGCGCGCGTGCGCCTCCGGCGCGTCATGGCCGACACCGACCGTGCTCATGCGCCGGCCCCGCGCTTGCCAAAGGCGGTTGCGCGGCCAAGCGGCGTAACACCCGGCAGGCCGAGGACATGGGCGACGAAGGCGTCGCCCCGCTGCTCGAAGTTTGGGAACTGGTCGAAAGAGGCCGCGGCTGGCGATAGCAACACGACGGGCGCATCTGTCCCGGATTGTGCGGCGGCAGCAGCGGCATCGGCGACGGCCCGCTCAAGCGTGCCGCTGATCGTGACGGGGCAGCGGCCTGCGATGTCGCGCGCGAACGCCTCGGCCGACTCGCCGATCAGGTAGGCATGCGCGATCTTGCCGAAGTGCGGAGCAAGTGGCGATGCGCCGCCGGCTTTCGCGCGGCCGCCCGCAATCCAGAAAATCCCGCCGTCGAAGGCCGCGAGCGCCTTGTCCGCGCTATCGGCGTTCGTTGCCTTGCTATCGTTGAAGAAGAGGGTGCCGCCGCGCTCAGCCACCGGCTCCATGCGATGGGCAAGCCCGGGAAACGATCTGAGCCCTGCCTGCAGGGCCGGTCTATCGCGCACGCCGATGGCAAGCGCGGCCACAACAGCTGCAACCGCGTTTTGCGCATTGTGCAGCCCGAGCAGCGTCTGGCAGTCAGCGAGCGCGAAGACGTGCGCCTGCGGCCCGTCCTGGACGTCGACGCCTCCGGGAACCGTGAACCCTCCCGCATCGGCGTCGATCATCGCCGGCCGCCCAGCCGTCGACAGCGTGATCACGTCGCGGCCGCGCGCGCGCGCGGCTTCGGCCGCGGCTTGGCACGGTCCATCGTCGACGCAGATGATGGACGTCCGCGCAGCTTCAACAAGCCGGGACTTAATGGCGGCATACCGTTCAAACGTCCCATGTCGCTCAATGTGGTCGGGCGTGACGTTGAGCAGAATACCGATCGACGGCGCGAGGCCGGGCGTCAGGTCGATCTGATACGAGGACATCTCAAGGACGTAGACGTCGGCGGCATCGAAATCGTCGAGCGCGAGGACCGCTGTGCCGATGTTGCCGCCGACGGCGACCGTGAGGCCTGCTTCACGCAACAGATGCCCCGTGAGAGCCGTGGTCGTCGACTTGCCGTTCGTGCCCGTTATCGCGATGACCGGCTTGTCCGGCGCGCGGGCTGCGAGCTCGCGAAAGAAAATCTCCGTATCGCCGATGATCGGCACGCTCGCCGCGGTCGCACGATTGACGGTCCAGTGCGGCTCCGGATGCGTGAGGGGTACGCCGGGGGCGAGCAACAACGCGTCGAACGCCGACCAGTCGGCTTGCGCGAGATCGGCGAGCGGGATGCCGGCCGCCGCGGCCGCCTGCCGTGCGGGCTCGCCGTCGTCCCATGCCGCAACCGTCGCGCCACCGGCGGCAAGCGCCCGGCACGTCCCCTGCCCGGACCGCCCGAGGCCGAAAACGGCAACAGTCTTTCCGGCAAATGTCGCAGCGGGAATCATTAGCCGAGAGTAGGTGAGGAGCCGGTCGATCGGTAGCGGGGAGTCGCAAAGCCGCGATTGTCAGCGTCGCGCTGTGGCATCCGCCCGACAAAGGCGGCCTGCGACGCACGGCCAACGCCTAGCGACGAACCATTTCCACCCAACTCACCGCAACTTCAGCGTTGCAAGGCCGAGGAGCGCGAGCACAACCGAGATGATCCAGAAGCGCACGACGACGGTCGCTTCATGCCAGCCCTTCTGCTCGAAGTGATGGTGTAGCGGCGCCATTCGAAACACGCGCTTGCCCGTCAGCTTAAAGCTGATGACCTGAATGATCACAGAGAGCGTCTCAAGCACGAACAAGCCGCCGACGATCGCGAGGACGATCTCGTGCTTTGTTGCAACGGCGATCGCACCAAGGGTGCCACCAAGCGCCAGCGAGCCGGTGTCTCCCATGAAGATCATCGCCGGCGGCGCGTTAAACCACAGGAAGCCGAGACCGGCCCCGATGAGCGCGCCGCAGATGATCGCAAGCTCACCTGCGCCTTCGACGTAATGAATTTGCAGGTAGTTCGAGAAGTCTGCGCGGCCTGACAGGTAGGCGATCAACCCAAACGTGGCGGCGGCGATCATGACCGGCACGATCGCAAGCCCATCAAGGCCGTCTGTCAGGTTCACGGCATTGCCCGCGCCCGCAATGACGAGGACGCCGAGTAGAATGAAAAACGGGCCGAGATCGAGCAGCACGTCTTTGAAGAATGGCACAGTCAGCCGGTCTCCGAAGCCGGGCGCCGACAGACTCACAATCGCATAGGTTGCAAGGGCCGCGACCAGCAACTCAAGCAGCAGCCGCACGCGGCCTGAAAAACCGCCGACGGTCTGTTTCGTCACTTTCAGGTAGTCGTCGTAGAAGCCGATTGCGCCGTAGGAGAGCGTGACGCCAAGCACGATCCACACATACGGGTTGCCCCAGTTCGCCCACAGCAGCGTCGAGAACGTTGCGCCTGCGAGGATCATGAGCCCGCCCATTGTCGGCGTGCCCTTCTTCATCAGGTGCGACTGCGGACCGTCAGCGCGGATCGGCTGGCCCTTGCCCTGCTTGATCCGCAGCATGTCGATGATGGCGGGGCCAAACAGAAAGACGAACAGCAGCGCCGTCATGATGGCGCCGCCAGTTCGAAACGTGATGTAGCGAAAGACGTTGAGCGGTCCGACCTGGCCCGAGAAATTCACAAGCTCATAAAGCATTGGCGTCCTTGGCCGGCAGCGTCGCGGGGGCCGCGTCGTCAGCAGACTTAGCGGTTTGGAGGTCCGGCCGGGCCGGGCGCCTTCGGGTAGCGGTCTTTCAACGCGTCAGTCAATACAGCCATCCGCGAGCCGAGCGAACCTTTGACCATTATGACATCGCCACCTCTGATGCCTGCGAGCAGCGGCGCAACCAGTTCAGACGACGTTTCAACCCACGCGCCGCGGCGGCTTTCGGGCAGCGCGTCATATAGCGTTTTCATGTGCGGGCCACAGCAATAGAGGGCCGCGATGTCGGCCTCATTGATGTCAGCCTCAAGGCCCAGGTGCAGCGCGTCAGCTTCAGCGCCGAGTTCGAGCATGTCGCCAAGGACGGCGAGGCGGCGGCGGCCCTGCGGGTAAAGCGACTGCGTCGCGAGCGCTGCGGCAACGGATGCAGGGTTGGCATTGTAGCTCTCGTCGACGAGCGTGATGCCGTCGCTCAGTTCGAAAACCTGTCCGCGACCCTGCGGCGTCATCTCAAGTGACGCGAGGGCGGCGGCTGCCGTGTCGACCGCACCGGCTGCTTGCGACGCGATACCAACCGTTGCGAGGACGGCTGTTGCGTTGACCGCGTTGTGGCGGCCGCCGATCGCAAGACGAAACCCGTGCTCGCGGCCGCCTGATGACATGACACCCTCAAGCCGGTGCGGGGTCTCGGACACGATCCGCGCGGTAGCGTTGCTCGCCTCGGCCTCGCCGAACGTCTGCAGGCGCGCTCCGTGGTTGTGCGCGGCTGCCATAAGCTCTTCTGCGTGGTCGCTGTCAGCCGGCACAAGCGCCACGCCCTCCGCGGTCAGCCCCTCAAAAATTTCGGCCTTCGCCCGCGCGATCCCGTCAATGCCATCTTCGAAGTTGCCGATATGGACCGGCAGCACGCTGGTGATGATTGCGATGTCAGGGCGCACCATCTTCGTAAGCGGCCGGATCTCGCCGGCGTGACTCATGCCGATCTCGAAGACGCCGAACATCGTGCCCGCCGGCATGCGCGCCAGCGTCAACGGCACACCCCAATGATTGTTATAGCTCTTCTCGGAGGCATGAACGCGGCCAGGCGCAATCGCCTCGAAAGCCGCGCGCAGCATCTCTTTTGTTGTCGTCTTGCCTGCAGACCCCGTAACCGCGATCACGCGCGCGTCTGGGTGAAGCCGGGCGCGGGCCGCGACCCCGATGCGTTCAAGAGCGGCCAGAGGATCGTCAACGCGGAACAAGGCGCCATCGCCGTCGCGCCGCTCGTAGTCTGCACGGACGAGCGCGGCGGCAGCACCGGCGGCAAAGGCATTGGATACGAAGTCGTGGCCGTCGCGCTGGTCCGTGATGGCAACGAAAACATCGCCCGGCTCGAGCGTCCGTGTGTCGATCGAGAAGCCGGTGATGGCTGCGCTGATCTCGCCGTCGCGTGTCGCGCCGACCGCGGCAACCAACGCATCTGCGTGCCACAACGCGTCCATCAAACGACGCTCCCGCCGTGCGCCGTGATGGCCGCGCGCGCGACGTCCTGATCGGAGAATGGCAGGACCTGATCGCCGACGATCTGCCCCGTTTCATGGCCCTTGCCCGCAATGACGAGCATGTCGCCGGCGCGCGCTTCAGAAATGGCCGCCCCGATGGCCTCTGCGCGGTCACCAATCTCGCGGGCGGACGGCGCAGCGGCGAGGATCGCCTGGCGGATCGCGGCCGGGTCTTCGGTGCGCGGGTTGTCATCTGTCACGATCGTCCGGTCTGCGAGCCGCTCTGCAATCGCGCCCATCATCGGGCGCTTGCCTGCGTCGCGATCGCCACCACACCCGAAGACGCAGATCACGCGGGCAGCGCCGGACAACTTCAGCGTCGTCAAGACAGCCTCAAGCGCATCGGGCTTGTGAGCATAGTCGACGAGCACCCGTGCGCCGTTGACCTGCCCGATGGGCTCAAGCCGCCCCGGCACCCCTTTCATCGTGCCAAGCGCCGCAACTGCGGTCGCGGCATCGACGCCCACGGCTGTTGCAAGGCCGAGCGCGACGAGCACGTTTGCGACCTGATAGTCACCAATGAGCGGAAACGCCGTCTCGAAGGCGGCGCTATACACCGAGAGGCCAAGCACCATCTGGCCGTCCGCATCGCGCTGGTCTGTCACGAAGATATCGCCGTCGGAGGCGCCCGCGAGCACAACCTGACCGCCCCGCTTCGCAACCGTGTCAATGACCTTGCGCACCGGGCTATTGCGATCGCGATGAAGCCCAGCGTCGGTGAAAACAACGGCCGGCTTCCCGTCGGGCAGCAGCGTATCGAACAGGCGTAGCTTGGCGCGGAAGTAGTCCGCCTCGTCGGCGTGATAGTCGAGATGATCGCGGCCGAGATTGGTGAAAGCTGCCGCCTGCAAGTGCACGCCATCAAGCCGGCGCTGATCAAGGCCGTGCGACGAGGCCTCAAACGCCAAATGCGTGACGCCTTCCCCCGCGAGCTCCGCAAGCGTCTGATGCAGCGTGACCGGATCGGGCGTCGTCAGGCCGCCGTAGGCTGACTCGTCCGGGCGGACGATGCCGAGCGTGCCGACCGATGCCGCCTGATGCCCGGCTTTCGCAAACATTTGCCGCGTGAATTCGGCAACCGACGTCTTACCGCTCGTACCGGTCACGGCGACGGCGACATCGGGCTGGCGCGCAAAGAAGCGGCTGGCGGCGAGCGCGAGCGTCCGCCTCGGATCATCGCAACGCACGACCGGCACGAGGTCGTCATCGACATCAGCGTCGCGCGCGCAAAGGATCGCGGAGGCACCGGCCGCCAACGCCTGCGGGACAAACCGCGCGCCATCGACGGTACTGCCAGGTAGCGCTGCAAACAGCGCGCCGTGGGCCACCTTGCGGCTGTCGAGCGCGACCTGCGCGATCGGCAAGGAACGCGCACCTTCCGGCACATCGCCATCGCCGCCTATGAGCGCGCCGAGCGTCCGCCGCTGATCTACCGTTTGAGAGGTCATCGCAGCGCTTTTGGCCCGGCACGCGCTATTCGACAAGCGCGCGTTCGCCCGTTGCCACGGCCTTCGACGTTTCGCGCTCCGGCAGCACACCGAGGATCGGCGCAACGCGTGCAATCAGCGCGCCGGCCGTTGGCGCTGCATTGATGCCCGCAAGCCGCTTTCCATCCACCAGCTTTGGGTCATGCAGGACGACGAAGACGAGAAACTTCGGCCGCGGCATGGGGAATGCGCCGATGAACGACGTGATGACCTTCTTGCCGTCGTAGCCGGCCGCGCCGTTGGGCTGATCCGCCGTCCCGGTCTTGCCGCCGACGCGATAGCCTGGAACGTTTGCGAGCCGGCCGGTGCCGAGCGGCGACGTCACGTTGGCGCGCATCATCCGGGCGAGTGCGGCACTCGTCTTGGTCGACATCACCTGCGTGCGGACCGGCTCCGGGATACCTGCCCCTGAGATAAACGTGGGTTTGACGCGGTACCCGCCGTTCACGAGTGCGGCTGCGGCGGCTGCGAACTGGACAGGGGCGACGGCAATGCCGTGGCCATAGGCGATCGTCGCACGGGCAAGATTGTCCCAGCGTTCAGGCACGCGCGGCGATTGCGTCGGGCCGGCCTCCGTCCGCATCTCGCCCAGCAGGCCGAAGCGTGAGAGTGCGGCGCGATGCTGACCGTCGCCGAATTTGAGCGCGAGCCGGGCGGCCGCAACGTTCGACGAGCGCACGATGATGTCGCCAACTGAGATGCGCGTTGGCAGCCGCGTGATGTCAGTGATCTCATGACGGCCGATGCGCAGGGCCGGGCGGGCGGCGATTGCGTCTGCCGGCCGCGCGATGCCGTCTTCCAGTGCGGCTGCCACGGTGAACAGCTTAAAGATCGACCCCAGTTCGTAAGCGCCCGCTGTCAGCCGGTTGATAGGGCCCGACGCGACCCAGCGCTCGGGAAACGCCGGATCAACCTTTGGCAGCGAAGCCGCGGCTGCAATCTCGCCCGTCGCAACGTCCATGACGAGACCGGTCGCAGCCTCCGTGCGATACCGCTTCATGGCGCCGGCAAGGACATCTTCCAGGCCATGTTGAGCCGCCAGCGACAGCGACGACCGCACCGCGCGGCGGCCATTGATCGCGTCGGCGCGGGCCATCCGCAGGCCGGCCACGAGATCGACATGCCGCTCGATGCCAGCGATGCCCTTGTTCTGGACGTTGACCGCGCCGATGACGTGGCCCGCAATGGCGCCAGCCGGATACGCACGCTTCGTCTCCCAGCGAAATCCGATCCCCGGCAGCCCGAAATTGTGAATGCGTTCAGCAAGCGCGGTCGAGACCTTGCGCGAGATCCACACGAACCGGCGCTCCCGATTTGCGGGGAGCGACGGCAGCCGCGCGGCATCGCGTGGCGGCAAGACCGACGCGAGCTTCTCACGCACTTCATCAACATCGAGGATGCGGGCCGGATCTGCGAAGACCGATGGCAGCAGAATGTCCATCGCCAAGATGCGGCCATCGCGATCGACAATCGGCGGCCGGCTATAGCTCTCCGAAATCGGCGCCGTCACTGCGATGCGCACGCGCGACTGGCCCTCTAAGCCAAGGCGCACGAGCTGGACTGCGACGGCACCGAAGGCTGCGATGAGCGCGACCGCGATGACCGCAATGCGCGCCGCCGCCGCTCGCGTTTTCCGCGCCGCGATCACCGTTGGCTGCAGCTCAGTCATGGGCGGTCTGCCGCGCATTTGGTGCGGGCACAAACTGAGATCCAAGGGCCGGCCGCATGCCGAGCTGCCGCGCAAGCGGCCCGATCCGATCCGGCCGCGCAAGGAACGCACGCTCGGCCCTGAGCGTCGCGATCTCGCGGGCGAGCTCGCGCTGCTCTGCGCGCGCCGTGCGCAGGTCCGCTTCGAGCATTCGGGTCTGCAGCGTTGTCACATAAAGGAACGCTGCACTTGCAAACGCTGCGAGCACAGCTCCGACCGTCAGAAAGCGCAGCATGTTAAGCCCCCCACCTGCCGCCGCCCGTAAGTGGCGCTAGCGACCCCTGCCGCGGCCCCGCGCCGCGCCAGCCATCGGCACGCCGAGTTTCACTGGATCGACCGGCATTGCCGGCGCATCCGTCCGTTCCGCCGCCCTGAGCTTTGCCGATCGGGCCCGCGGGTTTGCGTTAAGCTCTTCGTTACTCGGGGTTAACGGGCGCTGGTTAATCAAATGGAAACTTGGTTGTTCGGATTCGATTGAAATCGGAAGATGCCGCGAGCCGCCCCGCTCGCGCCCGGATCGCGCCGCGAGAAACCGCTTCACGATCCGGTCCTCAATCGAGTGGAACGTGACGACGACAAGCCGGCCGCCGGGTTTCAGGACACGCTCAGCACCGGCAAGCCCCTCTGCGATTTCATCGAACTCGGCATTCACCGCGATCCGCAACGCCTGAAAGGTGCGTGTCGCGGGATGCTTCTGGTCGCCGGGCCGCGTGCGCACGATCCGGCCGACGAGGTCTGCGAGCTGCTTGGTCGTCTGAAACGGAGTCGCTCCACGGTCTTCGACAATTGCGCGCGCAATCGACCGGGCGCGGCGCTCTTCGCCGTAGTGAAACAGGATGTCGGCCAGTTCGCTCTCGTTTGCGTTGTTGACGATGTCGGCGGCCGAGCGCCCATCGCCGCCCATGCGCATATCGAGCGGTCCCTCAGCCTGAAACGAAAACCCACGGTCTGCTTCATCGAGCTGCATGGACGACACGCCGAGATCAAAAACGACGCCGTCTGCGCTCGCATCCGGTATCGCAAGGTCGCCTGCTAGCGCGCTAAATGGCGTCTCAACGAGATCGAGACGTGGCGCGAACTCAGCGGCGAGGTCGGCGCCTGCCGCAATCGCTGTCGGATCGCGATCGAGCGCTGTTACGCGGCAGGCCGCCGCCGCGAGGATCGCGCGCGCGTACCCGCCCGCGCCAAACGTGCCGTCGATAATGTGTGCGCCATCGTCGGGCCTAAGCGCCGCGACGACCTCGGATAAAAGCACGGGAATGTGCCGGACGCCCCCACGTCCCCCGACGCGTGTGGCCGCGCCATCTGCCGGCGGGTTACCGCCGCGATGTCGTTGCCGATCCGGCATCATTCCCGTGTGGCATCGCCGGTCCGGTCCGCGTCTTGCGGAGCCCTCTTTGCGGACCGGCGCCCCGCGCCAAACAGTTTTCGGTGTTCTTGCACTTTGTCACGCGCCCGGGCGCGCCGCTCTTCGAAGCGGCCGGGCTCCCAAATCTGAAACTTGTCGCCAAGGCCGACGATGGTAACGCGCTCGCTCGCACCGATGTGCGCGAGCAGGCGCTCAGAAAGGACGACGCGTCCGTTCCCGTCGATTCCGATATCGGTCGCCTCACCATAGAGCGCGACAGACAGCTCATCCCGCTCGTCCGAATAGTCCGCGAGATCATCGAGAAGCGCATCGATTTTTGCGACCAGTCGCGCGCCGCCGCCGTCCAATGCCGGAGCATCGAGCGAGGGGTAGCAGTAGAAGCCGGTCGCTCCACCGACAAGATATCCGTCGCGCTCCAAGACGGCGCGAAACGGCGCCGGGATCGAGAGGCGACCCTTGCTGTCGATCTTGTTCGTGAAGGTTGAGACAAAGCGGTCCATCCAAGTGGGCAGGCCTCTGATGAACGCGATCGACAGATGAAACTCGGGGCGTGGCGGTCGCCGGTTCGGCCCTCTACGAAGCCGGCGCCACGACCACGCCCATGTGCCCAGTGCGGTTTGGGCTGGAGTGGGTTCTCATGGGTTTGCGTAGGCGTCAATGGAATTTTAACGATTCCAAGGCCCCCGATTTGGTTGTGCACAGGCGGGTGTTTCCGGCGAGTGACAGGCCGGAGCAAGCGCAATTCGTGAACAGAGGGTGGACGCCAGCACAGCGTGCAGCGTTAAATCGCAGCGGCGTCAGATTAGGCTGGCGCAGGCAAATCAGGGACTTCCGAGATGATCTTCGACGTGCGCACCTACACGTGCCGGCCAGCCACCATCAAAGCGCACATGGCGCTCTACAAGGAGCACGGCCTCGCGCCGCAGACCCGACATCTCGGCCAGCCCATCGTCTACGGCGTCACGGAAGTCGGCGACGTGAACAGCTACGTGCACATCTGGACCTACGACGACATCACCGACCGCGCGACCAAGCGCGCCGCCATGTGGGCCGACCCCGACTGGCTCGCCTACACCCAAAAGTCCGCCGAACTCGGCGCGCTGATCAAACAAGAAAACAAGATCCTCGTCGCCACCGACTTCTGGAAGATGCCCGGCAGTTAGGTTGTGTTTTTTTTGGTCCAACCGCGCTGCCGCGCGTTGGCACACGAGTCCGCCAGGACGCTCGCTGCGGCGCGATCCGGTGAGGCTCACGCCTCACCTCCTTGCGCCTCGCTCTGTTCAACGTGGGGCTGGCGGGGGCGGCTCGGCAACCACTCACAAATTCCAGCGCGTGAGCACTGCACAAGGAGCGCAGCGGATCGTGCCGTGCGATTAGGCGCGGACTCTTAGCACCGTCTAGCGCAAGCGTAGACGGGCAAGAAAAAGACCAAGCGGATCGTGCAGTGCGATTAGGCGCGGACTCTCAGCGCCGTCTGGCGCAAGCGTAGAAGGGCCAACCTAGAGAGGCGTGCCGAGCACGAGGGTCCAGAAGGTTTTGAACTCGGTCTTCGGGTCGTTGACGAGGGCGATGCCCATGTGGGTGGCGTCTGGGAGCAGCAGGTTTTTGTTGTGACCTGGGCTCTTTTTCCAGCCTTCCATCACTTCGGCGAGTGACTTCTGGCCGGTGCCGACGTTTTCGGCCGCGAGCTTCGCCTTAAAGCCGACGCGTTTGACGCGATCCCAAGGATTGGAGCCATCGGACCCGTAGTGGGAGATGCGGTCCCACTTCGCCAAATCGCGCGAGTGAAGCTTGGCGGCCTTGGCGAGCGCCGGGTTGAGCTTGAGCGCGCGGAGACCCTTCTCGCGGCGATAGGCATTGATGAGCTTCAGCGCGCTTGCCTGATCGAATGAGCCGGCCTGAGCCGACGGCCGCGTGAGCGACCGGCGAGGACGCTGAAGTGAACCGGGCGCCCGCTGGGAGAGGCTTGCCACGCGCGTGTCTTCAGAGGCTGGCGGCGCTGTGTCGGGCTTCGGCGACTTCGATGCGAAACCGCCCGAAAACAGCGAACCTGACGACGTCTCGGCTTCCGGCTCCGCCGGATCATTGAACCCCATCGACAGGTTCTGCGAGCCCATGCTGCACCCGGCAAGGCCGATCAGCACGACACCAACACTAAGAGCTCGCAACATCCCACCCGTCTCCAAACGCGTATGCCACGGCGGCGACACTAAACGGAGACCGTTAACCGCCCGTTAACATTAACGCTTCGATGCAGCGCGGAGCACAAGCCCGTGCGCTGCTCCCCCGAAGCTCGCCCAAAACGGACAACAAGCGTGACGTCAGTAGGGCGGCCACCCGGCGAATTCGCGATAGCTGCTTGTAACGTTTGACGTTTCAAGCAAACGCGCGTGTGTCGGGGCCGCACCGGGCCGCCGTTAAGCCCGGCCCGGGTTGCATCCGCGGTTGGACAGCGCGGGCGAATGCTCGGCATGGTCAGGCCTGTCCATGTGATTCGCTTGCCGCCGGACCTGTGTCCGCCGGGAAGCCATGCTGTGGGTCCCGTTCGCGTCCAGTTCAGCTTTGCCACGCACGTTCGACGCGGAGTGAGACCATGCTCGCGGCCGAGGCCGACGTCAGCAGAGAGCCGTGGGTGGCGGTCCTTTCAGACCAGGCGCTCACCCGCATTGCGGCCCACGGCGGCGCAACGCGGGCCGACATCGCGCGCGATCTGCAGCCATACGTCTCGCACCGGTTGTCGCCGTCAGAATTCCGCGGCCGGCTCGAAGCGACGCTGGAGAGCCTTGCCGCGCGTCATGCGATTTCGGAGACGCGCGGGCGCTATCACCTGACCGACCTTGGCGCGTCTTGGGTTATGGACTGGCTCGGCGTAAACGCGCTGCCCAAGGACTGGGCCGAGATCCGCGACATTCATTTGACGGCGCGCGCGCTGGACCAGACGGCGATGCCGCTGACGCGCAAAAAGCTACTCGCAAAGCCGGACGGGCTGCGGATGGCGATCCTGCAGAACGCGTATGGCATCAAGCTGCGGCAGATGCCGACGCTCGCCCGCTTGCGCGCAGCGCTCGCAGGCGTCGCGCTCAAGCGAGCGTTCGGCAACAAGCTTGCGCCGGGCTTCAGCACTGACGGCGGGGTCGACGCGAACTCGAGCCGCCTGCTTGCTGGCGAACTTGCGAGGAAGCCGCGCGACTTCGGCACCGACGCCAAGCTCATTGCGGCGCTGGCCGCGGAAGCGATTGGCGCGGCTCAAGCCGATGTCAGCACGCTGCGCCTTACAGTGATGCGGGGCTTCGTCTCGCGGCTGACGGGGCCGACGGCTGCCGACCAACCCGCAGCAGCACGCCCGGCAGAGCCTGAGGCACAACCCAAACTGGTCGTCGCAAACGCGCCCGAGCCGGATGCAACACCCGCAGTGGCCAAGGCGCCCAAACCGGGCCGCCCGGATGTCGAAGGGTTCGCGATCGCCGTGCTCGCGGCGGGCGAAGCTCACGCACAGGGCTGGCCCGGCAACCGCAAAGTCTTCATCAGCCGCCTCTGGGACGAGATCGAGAAGCGCCATCCCGAGTGGGGTCTTTGCGAAATCGAATTCCAGAACATGCTCGTCGAGGCGCACCGAACAGGCCATCTGGTGCTCGCCAACGCGGACCTCAAAACGAAGTCCGACATGGCCGACTTCGAGCGATCCGCCATCACCTACAAGAACACGATCTGGCACTTCATCCGGCTTGAGACCTGAGCCGCGCCCGATCCGATGCCTAACCTTTCGCCCACTGTTTCAATCACCGCGTCGAGGACACGACCCGCATGACACCGACAGCTCAACAGACGCCAGCAAGCGACCGGATCGCGGCTGCGTTCGAGCACTCGATCACCTGGGAAGACGACATCTGGCGGGCTGACCCCGTCGATGTCGAACAGGTCCATGCGGACGCGCGGGCGAAGTTCTTCAACCTGCTCGGCGCGCTCGCAAAGAAGCAGCCGCAGTCAGCGCCAGCGCGCATCATGCTGTTCCACGGCCAGTCGGGCGCCGGCAAAACGCACCTCATTCGCGCGCTGCGTACGACGGCCCATGCCGAAGGCTTGGCCTACTTTGGCTATGCGCAGATGACGGCAGACGTTGCCAACTACGCCGACTTCTTCCTGCGCCGCCTGATCAACTCGCTCGAGAAAAACTACAATCCGCATGACGGCGGCAGCGAGAGCGGCCTGCAGCGGATGACGCGGAAGCTCGTCGAAGATTCAGGGGCGGTCCCGGCCGATCAGCTTCAACAGCTCCGCGAGGGCGACCTCGATGGCGACGCGCTTGCAAACCTCATCCTGAACCTCGCAGACGGCATTGTCGCGAGCCCGGCGTTTGCAGAACAAGACCTCGACATCAACATCGTGCGCTCGCTGCTCTACCTGCAGCGCAATGACACCGCGATTGACCATCGTGTGCGGCAATATCTGTTCGGGCGCGAGTTGAACGCAATGAGCCAGGCAGCCGTGCCGGCGCTTGATCCGAACACGGGTGAGGGTCGCGCGTTCGAAATTATCGAAGCGCTCGGCCGCATCATGCACACGGTCGACAATGCCGCGCTGGTATTCTGCATCGATCAGGTCGAGGATCTGCGGTTCTTTGACGATTCCGAAGAGCGCTTTCAGCGCGCCGTCCGCGACCTCATACAAATCGCCAACTGCCTACCAACTTCGATCGTGGTCATCTCCTGCCTCGAAGACTTTTACGGGCAGGTGCGCGGTGTCGTCGCCCAATCTTACATCGACCGCATCGAGAAGTCGGGGCCGGTGCTGCTGCGCGAAGCGCGCACGGGCGAAGAGGCAAAGCTGATCATCGCCAAGCGGCTGCAGCAGGAGACCGAGGCGGCCGAGAATGGCAAGACCGCACCCGCGGATCCTGCAAAGTTCTTCGGCCCGAACTTCCTTGATGAGTTCGGTGGCCTTTCGCCACGACGGCTGCTTGAGCTTGCGCAGTCGCGGTTGAAGGCGCGGTTCTCGTCGGCGGCGAAAGCCGACGCGAAGGCCGCGATCCCGCAAGCCGAACCGCCGGCAAAGCTCATCTCCACGCTTGCCGCGGCGCTTGGCTTTGGTGGAGACGCATCGAAGCCGGCGGCTGCAACGGCCACGCCGGCCGCCGCTGAGCCAACGCAACAAGACGCAACGCCAGCCGAACCCGCAGATCCAAACGCACCCGACTACCGCGAAATCTGGGACCGCTTTTCGACCGCCTTCGAAGCCGAGATCGCAGCCGATGACGACGAACTCCTCGACATCCTCGGCTCCTCGCTGACGCTGGCGTCGCGCGAGTGGGGAGATGACGTGTCGGTCGAGATTGCCGACAGCGAACTTGGCGAGGACCTGCCCGCACTCGAACTGACCGTCACGCATGCATCCGGTTTTTCGCAGTCGGCGCGCGTGCTCCTTTGCAATCGGCCAACGCAGGGCGGCGGGCTTAAGCGTCAGCTCGACAAGGTGTTGCAAACGCTCGATGGGCGTACCTGCTTCATGCTGCGCGCATCTGAATTTCCACCGAGCCGCAAGAACCAGACCGCGCAGGGCTTCCGCAAATTCCGCGATGGCGGCGGGCGCACGCTGCACGTGCCGATCGCCGACTGGGAGCGGATGATGACCATCCGCGAGTTCCACGTGCACTACCGCAACGACCCGGGCTTTGCGGACTGGTTTGGCAGCGCGAAACTGATCTCAGGCCTTGTGACGATTGCGCAAATGCTGCGCCTCGATCTGCTTGGCCAGACCGTACCGCCGATGGGCCGCGGGCAGGGCAAGGGCCGGGTGCTTGCCGATGACGTCGTGGCGCCGGCAGAGCCGTCGATCGCCGCCGCGCCAATGCCGGCGGCCCCTGCGACGAGCACCGGCCTCGCCAACGCGGACTGGACCGGCTGGTCCGCCGCGCCCGAGACCATTTACGTTGACCGCGATGCCGACAACGACGCCGGCCCCGATGCAGCCGACCAGCTTGAGCTTGATGCGTTGCTCATCGACGATGGCGACCCGAGCCGGATCGCGCTCGGCCACGAACTGAGCACGCAGCAGCAAGTCGGCCTGCCACTTGGCATCATGAAGCGGCACTCCGCGGTGCTTGGCGGATCCGGTTCCGGTAAGACGACGCTCGCGCTCAGCATCATCGAGCAGATGCTGTCGCAGGGGATCCCGGCCGTCCTTATCGACCGCAAAGGGGACTTGTGTTCCTACGCCAACCCGGATGTCTGGGACGAGCCCGACGACGAAGACGAGCAGCGCACACTTGCGCGCGAGAAGCTGAAGAGCAGCATCGACGTTGCGGTCTATACGCCGGGCCGCGCTTCGGGGCGGCCGATCTCGATTACGCTCCTGCCAAGCGGGATCAACGAGCTGCCGGGCCACGAGCAGCAGTTGCTCGCAAACCTCTCAGCCGCAGCGCTTGGCGACATGCTCCACCTGAAAAACTCGGCGACGCACCAGAAGCAGTCGGGCACGCTCTCAGTGGCGTTGCGCATCCTCGGTTCGCGCTACAGCCGCGAGGTCATGCTCGGCGATCTCATCAACCTGCTTGAGGATGAAGACCCGGAGCTGACCGACCTGACGCAGCGGATGGACCCCTCGGGCAAGCTGCGGCGGGATCTTGTTGCCCAGCTCGACAGCCTCCGCTTCCGCAATGCGGCCTTGTTCGAAGGCGGCGGCGAAAACCTGCGGATGGATTCCCTGCTCGGCCTCGGGCCGTTTGCCCGCGAAGGCCGCACGCGGCTGTCGATCATCTACACAGGCTTCCTCGGCGACAACGAGAACATTCTATTCTGGGTCGCGCAGTTCCTCTCCGAAGCGCTCCGCTTCTGCCAGCGGAACCCGAACGACGAACTGCAAGCCGTCGTCATGTTCGATGAGGCCGACCTCTACATTCCGGCGAACGCGAAGCCCGCCACGGCCGAGCCGCTGCAGAGCCTCCTCAAACGGGCCCGTTCAGCGGGCCTTGGGTTGATGCTGGCCACGCAATCGCCGGGCGACCTCGACTACAAGTCGCGCGACCAAATCACGTCGTGGTTCATCGGCCGCGTTCGCGAGGACACCGCGCTTCGCAAGCTCAAGGCGGCCTTCCAGAGCGAGAGCGGCCTCGATCCGGCAGCCGTCCTGCCGCACCAGACGGTCGGACAGTTTCATTTGGTCCAGGAAGGTCTCGTGCGCGCGCTCAAGGCCGAGCGCTCGCTCATTCAGGCCGAACAGGTTCCGTTTGATCGCATCGAGGAGCTGGCCGCCGAGACCAAGGGTCAGGACGAGACCCAGCTTCCGCTGTTCATGACCGGCACCGGCTGACCGGCGGGCCGAGGCCGGCTCAGCCGACAGCGGTTTAGTCACGTTCGTGTGATCACTTCACGCGCTCATCCGGCGCGTGCGTGCACCACCACGCATCGTACGCGCGCGAGTTGCAATGCCACGATCTGGGGATCGTCTGTATAAAACGGGCGGGTTGCGTCATGCCACGGCACCTCGGAGATTGCGGCACCACATTGACTTGCATGGGCAAATTCTTGCCACCACAGTTGTTGATAACACTGTTATTAGCTCGCGGTCGGGTGCGGACCGCGCTACGACAATCGCGTGTGCGGAAGGGTTGCTGGATGTGAGGGCGGCGGCAACCAGCGGGGTATGAGTTATGGTTACGAAGCCTTTGATCGTTGTGTTTGCCGCGAGTCTGCTGGCGCCCGTCATGGGTGGTGCGCTGTTCCTGATGATTCAGGGCCTCGTCTGAATTCAGGCAACGGCAGCCTGCATCGGCCCTTAGTGCCGACGCGGCATCTTTCTCTTTTCCGAGCGCTCAGAGTTGCGACATGACTGCCGCATGACCCGTGACGCTATCCGCACGCTTATCGACGACTGCTTCCGACCGAACGCCCCCGGCCAACCGGCGCGCCACAGCGACGTGATCGCGCAACTGGCCGGCCGCCTCACCCCCATTTCCGCGACTGAGACGGTCGACCTCGCAAACGCTGCGAGCCGAACACTCGCAACCGACCTCACAGCACCGTTCGCGCTGCCGGGCCACACGAACGCCGCCGTCGACGGATTTGCCTTCGCGCACGCAGCTTATCTCGTCGGCGCACCGCTTCCGGTCATCGGGCAGTCTGCGGCCGGACGGGCCTTCGCGGGCAGCGTGCCTGAGGGCTCCGCGGTAGCCATCCTGACCGGCGCCGTCGTGCCAGACGGCTGCGACACGGTGGCGATGCAGGAGGACTGCACGCGCGATCGAGACAGCGTCGTCATCCCGCCAGGGCTGAAGCGCGGCGCAAACATTCGGCCAGCCGGCGAAGACATTGCCGCTGAGACTTTGATTGCACGCGCCGGACAACGCATCCGCCCGCAGGATCTCGCCATGCTGGCGGCAACCGGCCACGCGACGCTGTCGTGCTACGCGCGTCTCAGCGTTGCCATTGCGTCGACCGGCGATGAACTCGTGACACCCGGCGCCCGCGCCCTCAACCGTGGCGAAGTCTACGACGCGAACTCCGCGATGCTTTCGGCGCTCGCAGCAAGCGCCGGGGCCGCGCCGCAATTGCTTGACCGGTTTCCCGATGACTTTGCGACCGTCCGCTCAGCGCTCGAGGCGGCCGCGGCATCGCATGACGTGATCATCACATCCGGCGGCGCGAGTAAGGGCACAGCCGACCATCTGGCCGACGCGCTCGCGGACCTTGGCCAGCGCCACCACTGGCAGATCAACATCAAGCCTGGCCGCCCGGTGCTCTTCGGCCAGATCGGCGACACGGTCGTCGTCGGGCTGCCCGGCAACCCGGTCGCCGCGTTCGTCTGCGCGCTTCTTTACGTTTGGCCATTGCTCAGGCGGCTTGGCGGCGCGCCGTGGCCCGAGCCCATGCGCCTGAAGCTGCCGGCTGCTTTCGCGGTGACGGGCCGCAAGGTCGGCCGGCGGGAATACTGGCGCGGCTGGATCGAAGATGACGAGGATGGCCCGCGCGCACAAAAGTTTCCGCGCGACGGCTCGGGTTTGATCAGCGGGATCACGGCGGCGAACGGCCTCATAGAGATCCCGGAAGAGCACGGCGACGTAAGCGTCGGCGACGCGGTGACCTTCATTCCATTTGCAAGCTACGGTTTCACGGACCGTTAGAAGCGTAGCCGCGCGCCCGCCCTTTTCGCGCCCCGCTCTCACCACGCCGGCTCCCGCCACACGCCACAAACGCCGCTTATTGCGAGCTTGGGTTCAACTCTCGGCGGCAATCCCCCTGTGCTGTTTCTGATCCGCATTCTGACGCGCGCACTTGAGACGACGCTCGCGATGCCCGTGCGCATCGCAGCAGCCTTCATCGTCAACGTCGCCTACAATCCGCGCCTCGGTTGGCTGCGCTATGTCGCGTTCGCGGGCATCGCCTACGTTGGCTTTGCCGTCACCCTTGTCTACGTGATCGCGCCAATCCGCGGCATGGTCGGCGTGCATTACGACGCCGCGAAGCTCAACTACGCAGCCGAACGCTGGGCCGGCACGGCGATCTATGACAAGCGCGGCGACTTCGTCGGCACTTATGGCCTCCGCGACGACAGCGTTCGCGACGTCAACTACACGTCGAAGCCGATCGCCTACGCGAACTACGAGGCGAGCCCGGACCACAAGATCATCCCCGCGCTCGACGTGCCGGACGACTATTGGCGCTGCCTCAAGCATCACGAAGACCGCTACCTCGGCACATGGCGCAACCCGAGCGGCATTGACCTCGTCGGTGTGCTCAAGATCCCGTTCACGACAATTGCGCGGACGCTTCGCACCGGCCGCCCGAGCCTCGGCGTTGGCGGCTCGACGCTTCCGATGCAGTTCGCGCGCGTGATCTACAAAACGCCGCCGCGCAGAGGCGAAAGCCCGTGGGAGAAGCTCGGCCGCAAGATGCGCGAGTGGTGGATTGCGCCGGTCGTCTATCATCACCTGACGCGCGGAGGCGACATCACGCCGCTCAAGCAGTGGGCGGCCAATCACCTCTGGCTCGCGCAACGCACAGGCGGGGCATCGCTGCAAGGGATCGAAGTCGCAAGCCAGATCATCTTCGGCAAAGACGCGCGTGACCTGACCACGGCCGAACAGTTCGTCCTCGCCTCGGCCGTCAACAAGCCGATCATCCTTCTGAAGGGCAGCGACAAGCTCAACCGCGTGCGCATCGACCGCTGGCGCTACATTCTCGAAGTCCGCGCAACGCATTGCGCGACGGCGCTTATTCGCGACCCGGACCGGCAAGCGCAGGTCTTCCACGATCTAATCCAGATGGGCAGCGGACCGCCGGACCCGAAGGTGCGCCCGCGCCTGGAGGCAGCCCTTGAGACCTATCATCCGCGGCTTGCCAAACGCGCTGAAGCCAACCCCGAGTTGCGTGCGCGTACGCTCGTTCCAAGCGCACGTCTCGGGGCCAAGGCTGAGATGAAACAAGCGTTCGGCAATCAATGGCGCAACCACGTGCGGACGGTTCGCATGAGCCTCGATGCCGCGGAGAACCTGCGATTTCGCGATGCCATCATGCGCACGCTCAAGGGCCTCAACAAGCAATATGGCGGGCAGCTCAAGCCGGGCTTCACGCTTGATCCGGTCGAGGGCGGTGGCGATCGGCGGATGCCGGATGTCGTCGTCGTCGCCGCTGACGCGCGGGGCCGGATCGTCCGTTTCTACGAGAGTTCCGAGACCGCGCCGTACTTCGGCTCGGCGCATGCAATCGACGCAAAGGGCTTCTACCGGCCGGCCCGCGAAGGCCGCGCCATCGCATCGGTCGGCAAGATGATCCCCGCGATCGCAATCGCTAACGAAGGCCGCGACGGCGCGAAAACTAAATACGTCGACACGAACGCCCCGTCGCGCGGCCTCGAGACGTGCCGCCGCCGGGGCAACCTCCGTCGCGGCCGGACCGCGGAAGTTGCCTTCGCTTGCTCGCTTAATGGTCCGCTCGAATGGCGCGCGGCCCGCATTGGCCAAAGCCGCATCCGCGATCTGATCGACCGGCTCGGCTTCCAGATGCCCCCTGAAGATGCCGCCGGAACCGCGACGCCCCCTTCGACGGCGGCTGTTCGCGGATACATTGCGGGCGCCCCGCGGACGGTCCATCACATGTCGGCAGTGCTGCTCGCGAGCCTGACCGAGCGCGGCGACCTGCCCATCGCACCGCCAACGCTCGTTGCTGAATTTAAGGGCCGCGATGACGCGTCCGACGCGCGACTCAAACAGCTGCGCGCTGGCGGCATCGTCCCCGACACCATCCTCAAGTCGCGGGCGCGTCCGATGCTGAAGCGCCTGCTGCAGAGCCCGCTTTGCTATCGCGCGGGCGGGCGCAGCCACGGCACGCTGAAGACGCTCGCGAACTGGTGCGCGACGCGGCGGGCGGACGTTCGCTTTCACTTCGCAAAGACGGGCACGCAGGTGAATGAAGACCCGGACGAGACGGTTGACGTGTGGGCGACCGGCGGGCTGCAGTTCACGAATGGCGCGGCCTACTCCTACGTCGTGATGATTGGCACTGCGACGCCTGTCGAGCCGTTCGCGCGCAGTCTTCACTCGGGCCAGGTGGCCGGGCCGCTCCTTGCGACGCTGCTGCAGGATCTCAAACAGCACGCCGCGGCCAATCCAATCGTCGCCCGTGCGCCGGCCAAGCCGCCACAGCGACGCCCAACGATCGCGGCCGCGCGGCCAAAGCTGCCGACGGCAAGCGCCACATCGCGGCGGCCGAAGCTGGCGAAGCAGGAGCAGGCGTTTTCGGCCGAAGCCTTCTTCGAGCAGCTCGAGGCGCGCTGAGCGATTTGCATCTCACTCTTTATTGACTGATGCATTCGCGTCACGGTTTGGCCCAAGGACGGCCTAACCGCCGGCCCACGCGCGGCCCACTCGCGACACGAACCGACCCTACTCCCCGACACTGACGGAATGCGTAGCGGCATCGGTCTTCTGACGGGTCCGCTGCACGGGTGATCAGGGCGGAGTAGATCGTGTCGAAGCGGCGGGACGACATTGAAACATTGAAGCAGCACGCGATGGACCTCGATGCGCTCACCGCATCCGACTGGTCCGAGCCGCCCAAGCAAAAGCGCGACTGGAAGAAGGTCGTCCTGATCGTGGGGCTTGGCACGCTGTCGTGGGTCGCGACCTACATCGGCATGCTGGAACTCATCCAGGCCAACATGGGCAGCCTGACGCTCGCCACGAAGGTCGTCATCGGCTTTTCCGTCGCGATGCTGATGACGATGATCATCTGGCTGCTTGATCAGATGTTTGCGCCGCTGCCGTTCTCGACGAAGGTCGCTTATCTTTTTGGATACATCTTCCTGACAACGATCTCGGTCGGCTTCGGTTTCGGCTTTTATTGGAAGGTGCTCGAAAGCCGATCAGAGGCGACGCGATCGGCGGAAAGCGCCGTGGGTCAGGTCCAAAGTTCGCTGACTGCGGCCGGCTCGCGGCTCGGCCAGTTACAGTCGACGCTTGCTGAACTGACTGCTGTCTCATCTGCGAAGGCCATCGAAGAGCGCGAGCGCGGCACGTCGTGTCCGAACTCGCGGCCGGGCGATGGCCCGCGGCGGAAGCTGCGTGACGATGATGCCGCCCGATTCGGCTATGCGAGCAACTTCGTGAAAGGCCGCGCAACGTCGGTGAAGCAGGAGCTGCGCGCGCTCGACGGCGACCTCAAAAAGATCACCAGCCGCGCGCCATCGACAATTGACCCGAAGACCGGCACGCGCAACGCGTTCCTGCGCGACCTGTCGCGGAAGCTCGAACTGACCGCCGCGGGCTTTAATGCGTTCCGCACCGACCCGCAGCTCCGCCAAATCCGCAGCGATCTCGACCAGCGCGCAGGCCAGACGATCTTTCCATCGGGCCGCGGCGACCGGACGTTCTCATGTCCGGACCCGCAGCTTCAAGCAGCACTGCGCGGCGTCGTCCGCGCGATCGACCAACTGCCGACCCTTGGGAAACCCCACATCGCGACCGTCGAAGGCTCAGAGGCGGTCATCGAAGCCTTCCGCCGGTTGACCGCGACAATGATGGGCGCCCTCGCATTCCGCCTGCCGCCATCGGCCGATGAGATGCGCGAGTTGCAGAAGCGCGCGATCCGCGAAGCGGAGAACTCTGGTGCGCAGCCGAAAGTCATCGCTGCGACTGAGGGCGGGCTCGCCAAGCGTGACTTCGTCCCGCTGGCGATCGCGCTGTTCGTCGACATCTGCCTGCTGCTCGTCTCAATCGGGCGGCCGATGAACCGGATCGACAACCTACTGCCGCGCATGCGCTCGGCCGAGCGCGGGCCGGTTTATCAGATCCTTTCGAAGTTCTCAGACATCCACGCAGACCCGGACGTGCGGCGGAAGTTCGAACTGTTCCGCCATGTCGTGTTTGACTTCAACGGCGACTACTACATCGCCGTCCCACTCGATGCGCCACGAGATGACGGCTCAACCGTCCGCGCGAAGTTGCAACAGGAGGCGCACCTGCTCGCGAACCTGTTTGCGAGCTTCGAAAACGAAAAGATCTTCTCGCGCGTCGTCAATCCGCTGCTCTCGACCAAGGCGGTCCAAAAGCGCCTGAAGCGGCAGGGCAGCAGCTTTGCCAACGCAAAGGCGTTCCGCGTCTACCGCTTCCGGAGCGGGGCCTGGTCGGAAATCATCCTGGGTGCGGTGATGGGGGCTGCGCGGCGCGCCGAGTTGCAACGCCGGCAGCAGGCGCTTGCCGAAGGGCTGACGCTGCCGGATGCGCCTCGGGCGACAACAAGCACCACGCCAGATCCCGCGGCCAGCCCTGCGGCTGCCAACAAGCATTGGCGCGCACCGTCTGACGACCCGATCGACGAACCGCGCGACCCAGCCAACGACCTACATCAAAACCCGCAACCCATCGCGCGGCCGCAGCCAGCGAGTTTGGCCGCCACCTTCGCGATGGCCGTTCCAGCAACCGCAGGCGAGACGATCCCCGATGTCGTGACGCAGGCCAACTTCGGCCCGTACGCCGCCAGCGCTGCGCGCGACCTCAGCGCATTCGCAGACCCCGACGACGTAGCATCGCGTCAAGCTGCGCTGCGGACGCAACCGGCGATCAAGGCCGTCTCGGGCAGACCCGCGAGCCTCAAGTCACTGAGCCGCCGCCGCAAGACAAGCGCGCCAGTCGCGGAGAAAGCGTCGCAATCTGAAGCCGGCGACGACAACGTCGTGATCATCGCGCCGCCTCCGGCGGCAGAAGCGCAACCGCCGGCCGAGCCAACCGTTGATGTCCGCATCGTTGAGCGCTCAGCCACCGTCAGCATTCCAGCTTCCGATGCCCGCATCCCCGGCGCACTTCTCGACGCGCTTGATGCGCCTGCGGACGTTCAGCACACAATCGAGACCCGCACCGCTGACATCGCGCCGCCACCGTTGCCGCTCGCACCGCCCGAGGCCGAGGCGCTTGCAGACGTCGATGTTGTGGAGAACGATGTGACGGCTGTTGAGTGGGACGAACCTGCCGCAGTTTCGCCATCCGCGAACCATGGTCTTGCAGAGGACACGGAGGCAGCTCGCAAGCCCGAAGTCGTTCTGGAGATCGAAGCCGAAGAACCCGACGCGTTCTTTTCGCGCTTCGCGCCCAACACGCAACGGCCTGAAGCTGCTGAATAAACCGTGTTCATCGCAATCGGCTCGCTTCGAAACGAAGCAAAGCGAAAGCGAAAATTAACCGGCGCCGTGTTTGATGGGGCCAACAAGAAACAGCCGGGCAAAACCCCGCGCACCTAGGGACTGCTGGAATGCAAAAACCCTCTCAGCTCGATGTCCGTCTCATTCGACGCGAGGAAAAACAGACACGACTGAGCGAGTTCATTCAGCAGCATCTGATCGGTGCGGCCGCGGACGCATCGCCCGGCAATCGTGTCGAAGTGGTCGTTGTGGCCCGAACGGGTCAAAGCCCGGTCGTACGCGCGCTCGCAGCAGCGATTGCCGCGGTGCCGCAGGTCGCAGTTCGCATCTCGACGGTGCTGACGGACGCGCAGGGCACCGCCGCCCCGGACGATATTGCATCCGTCGGCCAGATCCGGATCGCATCCGACCGTAAGCTTCTCGAAGCGCACGAGCAGATCGTCATTGGCGAGACGGCATCCTGGATCGGCGACTGCATGCGTCGCGACCCGGACAAACTCGACGCGTTCGAACGCTATGTTGATGACGCAGCCGAAGCTGTCTCCTGGGCGCGCATCGCCTTCGATCGGCTTTGGGATAACGCCGCGCCCGTGCGGCTCGTCGAAAGCCACGACGAAGACGGATTGCCAACGCTCGACATCACGACGCTGTCGCCCGGCGTGACGGCGATCGACCCGAGCCAGGTTCGCCACTGAACCTAGAAGCGCGCTCATCTCTGACGATCATCAAAGCCCGGCCGCCGCCGGGCTTTTTCGTATGCGCATATGGGTGCTGATCACACGTCCGGAAATTTACGGAAACGATCCGCAAGCCTCAGGCAGACCCCGGAATTCTACAGCGTGCTGCCATGGTTCAATCATGGCGCTTTGGGCAATGTGGAGGTCAACGCCGCGCCGCCAACCGGTGCGCACCGACCGGGATCTGCTCAATGCTCAGCCGCGCCATCACTCTCGCCGCCCTGCCCGCCGCCGCTCTCGCTGCAGCCCTTCCGACCCATTCAACAGCCATCGCCGAAACCCGGCAGGCCGAATCCGAAGCGGCGCCTGCCTTCACGCACGGTCCAAGCGGCGCTGCGGGCGATAGGTATGCCGCATGGATCAAGAAGTCCTGGAAGGCTGCCGGTGCGAGCGCGCGCACGCACCTTGCACGGGCGCGCAAAGCCAAAGCCGCGGGCAAGACCGGCCCTGCCCTGACGCAGCACTATGCCCGGGCGATCGCCGCGGACGGCAAAACCGCGCAGGCCTGGATCGGTATCGCCGAAACGCTGCTCGCGACCAACGAAGCCAACCTCCGCGGCGCGGCGCTTTCCAACACGCGGTCGAATGCTGCTGGCGCGGCCTGGAACGGCTATCGCTTTGCCTCACGTGACCAAACCCGCGCGCGCGCACTTGACCTTCTGGCGACGGCGCTTGAGCGGCAATCTTATTGGCGGCCGGCGATCGCGGCGCTGAAGGCGAGCCTGGCGCTGACGCCCGATGCGACCCGCCGCGCCCGCTACGACACGCTGCGCGCAAAGCACGGTTTCCGCATCACGAATTACCGCGTCGAGTCGAATCTGGCGCGCCCGCGCGCTTGCATCTCGTTCTCCGAACCGCTCCAGGCGAAGCCTGAAACCTACGCCCCGTTCCTGACGCTCAACGGTAAGGACGTCGACGGCATTGAGCTCGACGATCGCCAGATTTGCGTGCCGGGTCTCGCACACGGAGAACGCGCCGAGATCGTTGTGCGAAAAGGGCTTGCAGCACGCGGCGGCGATACGTTCGACCGCTCCGCAACGCTCAGTCTCTTCGTGAAGGACCGCGCGCCGGCGGTCCGCTTTAAAACCTCAAGCTATGTGCTGCCGCGCGCCGGCCAGAACGGCATCCCCGTCACCACGGTCAACACCAGCGGTGTCGATGTCGAGGTCTTCCGCATCAGCGATCGCGGGCTCGCGCAAGCGGCGGCGTCCGGTGAACTTTTCCGCGAGTTGGGCCGGTGGAACCTGAAAGAGATCGCATCGACCAAGGGCGAGCGGGTCTTTGGCGGCCGGCTTGAGACGAGGATCGACCGCAACCGCGAAGTCGTCACTGCGATTCCCGTTGCCGATACGCTTGGGACGCCGAAGCCGGGCGTCTACGTCATGGCGGCGACGGCTGCCGACAGCGACCGCCCCCGCGACGCACGCGAAGTCGCCGCACAGTGGTTCATCATCTCGGACCTGGGCCTGACCACGGTCAGCGCCGACGATGGCGTCCACGCGTTCGTTCGTTCGCTCGCAACCGCCGCGGAGACCGCAAACGTCAAGCTGCAGCTCATCGCGCGCAACAACGAGACGCTTGCGACAGCCACGACGGATGCACGCGGCTATGCCCGGTTTGCTGCTGGCGCGGCGAAAGGCGAAGGCGGCATGGCGCCCGCGATCCTGACTGCCGAGACATCTGACGGCGACTTCGCGTTCCTCGACCTGACGCGAGCAGCGTTCGACCTCACGGATCGCGGCGTCACGGGCCGCAACGCGCCGGGCCCGATCGACGGGTTCGTGTACACCGACCGCGGCGTCTATCGCCCAGGCGAGACCGTCCAGCTTGCAGCGCTTGTGCGCACTGCAAACGGCCGCGCCGCGACCCTGCCGACAACACTCATCGTTGCGCGGCCTGACGGCGTTGAGCACGCGCGCATCGTCCTGAAGGACCAAGGCGCCGGCGGGCGTGCGCACCCGCTGCGCCTGGCGGGCTCTGCCATGACGGGCACGTGGCGGCTGAAGCTGCACGTCGACCCGAAGGCCAAGCCGATCGCCGAGACCGCGGTACTCGTAGAGGACTTTGTGCCTGAGCGGCTCGCGCTCGATCTCGCGACCACGGCGCGCACGCTTGAGCCGGGTTCCTCCGCGACCATCGATGTCACCGGCCGCTACCTCTATGGCCCGCCTGCGGTCGACCTTGGCGTCGACGGTGAGATTATCGTCACGCCGGCGGCAAACGACGCCGACCACCCGGGCTTCACGTTTGGCGACACCAACGCGACCGTGACGCCGGTGCGCGCGCAATTGAAAGACACCGCCCGGACCGGCGCTGACGGCAAGACCGCCGTCGCCGTCTCGCTGCCGCCGATCCCGCGAACGGCCCGTCCGCTGACCGCGAAAGTGATGCTGCGCCTGCGCGAGCCGAGCGGACGCGTCGTTGAGCGCAGCCGCTCATTTGCTGTCCGCGCAGGCCTGACGCGGATCGGCCTTCGCCCGCAGTTTAAGGACGGCGCGGCCAAGTCGAACACAGACGCGCGGTTTGATGTCATCGCCGTCAATGGCGCCAACACCGCGACCGGCCTTAAGGGTGCAGAGTGGCGGCTAAAGCGGCTCCAGCAGCGGTATCAGTGGTACAAGCGCTATGGCCGGTGGGCGTTTGAAAGCGTCACCTATCCAACCAAGGTTGCCGACGGCCGCGTCGATATCGGGACGGACAAGTCCTCGGTAATCTCAGCGCCCGTCGCCTGGGGTCGCTATCGCCTGGAGGTCACCGCCCGCACCGCCGATGGCAAGCGCACGACAACTGCCATCGTCTTCAACGCCGGCTGGCATCAGTCGGAGACGCCCGAGAGCCCGGAAGTGCTCGACGTCGGCGTCGCCAAGCCGTCATATCACGCCGGCGAGACGGCTGAACTGCGCGTGCGCACCCGAGCTGGTGGCCGTGCGACAATCGCTGTGCTCGGCCAGTCACTCGTCGCACAGAAGACGCTCGACTTGCCGGCCGGCGATTCCACGATTGACTTGCCGGTTACAGCGGACTGGGGCGCCGGCGCGTACGCCACTGTCATTTTGCATCGGCCCATGGAGACGAAACGCAAGCGCATGCCATCGCGCGCGCTTGGGCTTGTGTGGATCAAGCGAGACCTGTCCGACGCCGCGCTCAACGTCACGATCGGCGGGCCGGAGAAGGTGCGCTCGGGCGGCACAGTCACGCTCCCAATTTCGGTTGCAGGCGGCACGCCGGGCGAGCCCGCATTCGTGACCGTTGCAGCCGTCGATGCCGGCATCCTGAACCTCACCGGCTTCAAAGCGCCAAACCCGTCGAGGGTCCTCGAGGGCCAGACCAAGCTTGGCGCTGAGATCCGCGATCTCTATGGTCGCCTGATCGACGGCATGTCGGCCGAGGCTGGCAGTTTCCGCACCGGTGGCGACGCAGACGGCGGCCCGCAGATGCAAGGCCCGCCACCGGTCGAGGCGACCGTCGCGCTGTTCTCCGGAATTGTCGCCGTTGACGGCGATGGCAACGCGCAAGTCACCTTCGACCTACCGCCGTTCAACGGCTCGGTTCGCCTGATGGCGGTTGCCTGGAACGGCGCGCAGATCGGCCATGGCACGCGCGACATGACGGTGCGCGATCCAGTTGCACTGACGCTTGGCGCGCCGCGATTCCTGACGCTTGGCGACACGACGAAGCTGCGTGTTGATGCCCACAACGTCGAGGGCCCAAGCGGCGACTATCGCGTAACGGTCCGCAGCGCGCTCGATGGTGCGCCCGCACGCGATGTGCTTGCGAAAACGGTCACGCTTGCACCGAATGCGCGGCAAGCGATCGTCGTCCCGTTTGCGCCCCGCGATGTCGGCCTCACAACCGTGACGGTCACTGTCGCCGGCCCGGACGGCATCGCCGTCACACGCGATCTGACGTTCGACGTCAAACCGGCGGCAGGCGACATCAAGCGCCATCTGGTGCAACGCCTCGGCGAAGGCGAGAGCATCACGCTGTCCGCGGATCTGTTTGCCGACATGATCGCACGCGATGCACAAGTCGGCGTCAGCGTCGGCCCCGCCGCACAGTTCGACGTGCCGGGCCTGCTCGCCTCGCTCGACCGCTACCCCTACGGCTGCACCGAGCAAACGATCTCGCGCGCGCTGCCCCTGCTCTACGCAAACGCCTTGTCCGCAGATGGCGGCCTTGCGACCGACAAAGAGCTTGGCCCGCGCATTGAGAAAGCCGTCGCGCGTGTCCTCGCGCGGCAGGACAGCTCCGGCGCCTTCGGCATCTGGTCGCCCTACGGGTCCAACATGTGGCTGACGGCCTATGCAGCCGACTTCCTGAGCCGCGCGCGCGAAGCCGGCTACGCCATCTCCGAGCGCGCGTTCGCCCAGACACTCGATCGGCTCGCGAACTACGTCGGCTACACGCAAGAGGTGCGCGATGGCGGCGCTGAACTGAGCTACGCGCTCTATGTGCTTGCGCGCCACAAGCGCGCCGCCGCCGGCACGCTCCGGTACTTCGCCGAGGCGCGCCTTAGTGACTTCCAATCCGCAGCCGCCAAGGCGCAACTCGGCGCAGCGCTCGCGATGATCGGCGATACCGATCGCGCACGGCGGGTCTTCGCGAATGCGGCCGCTCGTGCGACCGCGACGACGGACAAGGCGCCGCGGGAAGACTTTGGCAGCGCAGTTCGTGACGCCGCCGCGGTTGTGGCACTGGCAGCCGAAGCGCGCATGCTGAGCGACGTTGGCACCGCGCTCGACCAGTTGAAGGCCGCGCTTGCCAAGCGGCCCGCGCTCTCGACTCAGGATCAGGCCTGGGCCGTGCGCGCCGCAGCCGCTCTTTCAACACAGGCCTCTGACGTGCAGCTCGATGTGGGTGGCACACCGCACACGGGCGCGCTCACACGCATGTTTACCCACGCAAGCCTGAGCGACGGCGCAGTCACGATCCGCAACACCGGCCCCGCGACAGACCTGATCGTCACGACAACGGGCTCGGCAAAGACACCGGAGCCCGCCGCCGCCAACGGCTTTGCGATCGAACGCGCCTACTACACGCTCGACGGCAAGCCGATCGACCTCGCGAGTGCACGCGGCGGTCAGTCGACTGTGCAGCAGACCGAGCGCATGGTCGTTGTCCTCACCGTCCGGCCGGAGGAGCGCACAGGCCGCCTTCTGCTCGTCGACCGCTTGCCCGCTGGCCTTGAGATCGAAAACCCAAGGCTCGTCGACGGCGGCAGCATCAGCGCGCTGTCCTGGCTGACGTCCCCGGTCCAACCCGTCCACACCGAGTTCCGCGACGACCGGTTCGTGGCAGCGTTCGATCTCTTCAAACAGCGCCAGCAGGCAAGCTCGATGGCGCCGATCACTGTCGCCTACGTCGTCCGCGCAGTCCAGCCCGGACGCTACGTCCACCCGGCCGCGACCATCGAGGACATGTACCGCCCGCAGCGAAACGCGCGGACGGCCACCGGTCGGTTGACCGTGACGGAGGCGGATGACGTGCGATGACCAATGCCCCCCACGTTCGCACGCACCCGGCTCCGGTCAACCGCGGGAGACGACGGTTCGCCGTCGTCTCCCTGCTCGCGTTTGGCGCCGTTGCCGCCACCGCTGCGGCCAGTCTTGAGATCGCGTTGTCGCTGACGCCGCAGCCGAACCTCAACGCCGTGGCCGCGACGTCAGCCATCGTCATCGACCGCGACGGACACCTGCTCCGCGCCTACACCGCACCCGACGGTCGCTGGCGCCTGCCTGTCGCAAACGACCAGGTGGACCCACGTTTTGTACGCATGTTGCTTGCGTTCGAGGACCGCCGCTTCCGTGATCACGGCGGCGTCGACATGCTTGCAATCGGACGCGCTGCCGCGCAGGCGGTTCGCCACCGCCGCCTTGTCTCGGGCGCGTCGACGTTGACGATGCAGGTCGCGCGGCTCGTCTCGCGGCGCCATGAACGCACGCTCCGCGGCAAGGTCCGCCAGGCGCTGCAAGCCGTGCACCTCGAGCGCGCGTTGTCAAAGGATGCGATCCTCAACCTCTATCTCAGGCTCGCGCCGTACGGTGGCAACCTAGAAGGCATCCGCGCCGCCACGCTCAGTTACTTCGGCAAGGAACCGAAGCGGCTGACGATCTCCGAAGCAGCCCTTCTAGTTGCCCTGCCGCAGTCGCCAGAGCGGCGGCGGCTCGACGGACGGAGCGCGTCGGCAAAGCGCGCGCGCGATCACGTCCTCGCCGTTGCCCGACTGCGGGGTGTCATCACCCGCGCGGAAGAACTGGCGGCCAGACGCGCACGCGTTCCCGCGCGCCGCCTGCCATTCCCAAAGCACGCACCGCACCTCGCTGACGAGGCGCGCGCGCAATTCCCGGACCGTGCAAAGCACAGCCTGACCCTCGACCGTGGGCTCCAGCAGCGCCTTCAGCGCCTGGCAGCAACCAGCGCAAAGCGGCTCGGCCCAAAGCTCTCCGTCGCGATCATCGCTGCTGATCATCGAACCGGTGACGTGCGTGCGATGGTTGGCGGGCCGGGCTTGCTTGATCACGCACGCCACGGCGCCATCGACATGACGCGCGCCACACGCTCGCCGGGGTCGACGCTCAAGCCATTGATCTACGGCCTCGCGTTCGACCGCGGAATGGCCCATCCGGAAACCCTGATCGAAGACAAGCCCGCGCGGTTCGGCAGCTATAAGCCGCGCAACTTCAATGAAGGCTACCGCGGCACTGTCACGGTCCGCGAAGCACTTGCAGCCTCGCTCAACATCCCGGCCGTCAAAGTGCTCGACCGGCTGGGGCCGGGTCATCTCGTCGGGCGGCTTGCAGCGGCCGGCGTCCGGACGGACCTGCCAGATGGCGTCGCGCCCGATCTCGCGATCGCGCTCGGTGGCATCGGCACGGACCTGCGCGCGCTCACCTCGCTCTACGCAGCGCTCGCCAACCGCGGCGAGATCAGGCCGCTCCGCTGGCACGCGTCTGCGCCGGATGCCGTGCTCAGCGCCAAGCCGCGCACAGGCGAAACGCGCATCCTCAGTGCGGCTGCCGCCTACGACATCGCGCGCATTCTGCGATCTGCCCCACCGCCACCCAACGCACGCGGCGGCCGCATCGCCTTCAAGACCGGCACGTCCTACGGCCACCGCGATGCCTGGGCGGTCGGCTTCGACGGCGCGCATGTCATCGGCGTTTGGGTCGGCCGCGCTGACGGGACGGCCACGCCGGACCTCGCCGGCCGCGAGGCCGCCGCACCGATCCTGTTCGACGCGTTTCATCGCACGGCGAAATCGCGGACGCCGCTTCCCAAACGGCCGAACGGCGCGCGCCGCTTGTCTGCGCGCGACCTGCCGCCGCCGCTGAAACGCTTCGGCACGTCGCGGCCGCCACGCAGGCAGCAGGCATTCCTCGAGACACCGCTTGCGATCGCGTTTCCGCTGGATCGGACTGAAGTTGCGCACGCCGGCTTGGGCGATGCGCTGCCCGTCACGGCTGAAGGCGGCGCGCTTCCGCTCACATGGCTGGTCGATGGCCGGCCCATTGCCGTTTCGCATTCGCGGCGCACATTCCTCAACGCGGCGACAACCGGCTTCGTTGAGATCAGCGTCGTCGATGCGGACGGCCAGACGGCGCGCGCCTCCGTCCGGTTGCTCGCTGAATAAGCGACGCGGCGGTTGGGGACATGTTAGGCTCGGCCGTCGTCAATCGCTCTCGCGGGCCCGCCTGTGCGCGTTCTCAGTTCCACACCTGCCGCAGCACACCTCGCGCTCGCGATTGCCATCGCAGCCGTGACGGCACTGACCGCGCACGCGGACACGAAGCCCGCGACGCCCTACGCGCCAGTCGAGCTTCCAAAACTCGCAGCTGACACCAACCAGACGACCGTTTCAGGCATCTCTTCCGGCGCTTACATGGCCGGCCAGTTCCAAATGGCGCACGGCCAGAAAGTCATCGGCGCGGCGATCATCGCGGGCGGGCCATACGGCTGCGCGGTCAGCGCGTTCTCCGGGGTGTTCGGCGCGTCGGCGGCGTTCAACCTGCAGAAGGCGATCAACGGCTGCATGCTGAACGCGCTCGCAGCGTTCGGCATTCCAAACCCGCGCGTGCTCGCCCGCCGCGCCCGGCGCATGTCCGGCAATGGCGAGATCGCTCCTCTGGACGCCTTGCAGTCGCACCGGATCTACCTTTTCGCCGGCACCGAAGACGTGATCGTACGACCGGCGATCGTGCGCGCTGCCCTCCGCTTTTACCGCGTCCTCGGCGTCCCCGACCGCAACATCCGTTTCGACAGCGGGATCGCGGCTGGGCATGGCTTCGTGACCGAGAAAGAGGGCGCCGCCTGTGCCACCAACCGTCAACCGTTCGTCGTCGACTGCGATTACGATCAGGCCGGCGAGCTACTTCGCCATCTCTACGGCAGACTCGAAGCCGCGGGCGCGGCAAGCAACGGTCGCTACGTCGCCTTCAAGCAGCGCCCGTTTACAACCGGCGTTGCGACCCACGGCCTCGCAGATGTCGGCGTCGCCTACGTCCCCGCCGCCTGCGAGGCTGGAGACGGCTGCCGCGTCCACATCGCCTTTCACGGCTGCGATCAGGCGCGTCGGCTGATCGGCGACCGGTTCGTCAAGCGCACGGGCTTCGCGCGATGGGCCGCGACCAACCGCCTGATCATCCTGTTCCCGCAAGTGCGCCCCACCGCGTTCAATCCACAAGCCTGTTGGGACTGGTGGGGCTACACGGGCCGCAAATTCCTGACGCGCGCTGCCCCGCAAATCCGCGCTGTCCGCCGCATGCTTGACCGGCTCGGCGCGCGCGACGGGTAAGGAAAGTCGGCGGTCTGTGACCGGGTGGCGTTGCGCCGCCTTTGCAGCGGACACGCTTGCGCGCTAGTGCCTGCGGCGGGACACGAGGGGGATTGCGATGGCGATCGGGCAGACACTGCGCGCGGCGAACCTGCAGGACACGCTTTGGGGGCAGCGGTCGGACACGGCACGGCCCGGGCCGACGTGGTTCTGGCAGGGCGCGGCACTTGCTGCAGCCGTTACGCTCACCGCCATCACGGTCGCCGATCTCGCAAAGCAGGCGGCCGAGTTCGACGCGACGATGGCAACGCTCGGCCAGGAAGCCGCAGCCGCCGTCGAGGCACCCAAGCCAGATCGAGACCAAGAGCGGGCGCAGCGCACAGCGTCGGCCGGCGCGGGCGCACCACACATGATGGACGCAGCCCGCGCGCCGGCCGTCTGGGCAATCGGAGGTTACAGCGGTTCGAGCCTCACGCTGCCAAGCGACGTCCGCTTTCAGAACGGCGAAGCGACGGACCTGACCGCCTCCGACGTCCCGTGGATCGCGCGGCCGTTCAAGGCGCCGATCTACTACGGCATCCGCATCCAACGCTGGGGCTCACCCGGCGTCGGCGGCATGCTCGACTTCCTCCATGACAAGGCGATCGCCGACCCGGATGCCGATGTCCGCATTCAGGGCCGTCGCCGCGGAGAAGAGATCGATACGACCGCAAAGATCGGCGACTACTTCTCAAAGCTCGAATTCAGCCACGGCCACAACATGCTGACGCTCAACGGCCTTCTGCGCTTTGGCGCAGCCTGGGCGCGGTTCCGCCCTTACCTCGGCGCGGGCGGCGGAGTGTCCTTGCCCCACACTGAGGTCGGGTTCCGCGGCGACAACGCGCGCACCTACACCTACCAGTACGCAGGTCTTGTCGGGCAGGCGCTTGCCGGCCTCGAAGTGCAGTTCGGCCGCGTGTCATTCTTCTTCGAATACAAATTCACGTACGCGCCCTACGACGTCCCCCTGACCCAGGAAGAAGGCGGCCTCCTCGTCACCGACCTTTGGCGCCAGTTCAACGCATGGCTCGCGGGTGAAGCCCCCGCTGACGGCCGCGTCTCGACGCCCCTCATCGGCCATCACGGCCACGCCGGCTTGCTGGTAAAGTCGGCCATCCCTCCGGCCGTCGGCGAGTAGGGAGATCGTGACGGCTGCCGAACGGAAGCCAAGCAGCTCTCGTCACGACGACCGTCCGTGCTGGAACCTCGGCGGGGCGTCGCCGCCAGATGCCCTTCCGGTGCGTCCGACAGGCCGACGACCCGTCCGCGTCAAACGTCGACGCTTGCGGCCAGCGCGTTCTCCTGGATGAATTCGCGGCGGGGTTCGACGACGTCGCCCATCAGTTTGGCGAAGATCTCGTCGGCTTCGGCGAGATCGCCGACCTTGACCTGCAGGAGCGTACGCGACTCGCGGTCGAGCGTTGTCTCCCAGAGCTGGTCGGGGTTCATTTCGCCGAGGCCCTTGTAGCGCTGCATCGAGAGGCCTTTTCGGCCAGCGGTGTAGATCGCTTCAAGCAGCGTGCGCGGACCGTAGATCGGGGTGTCGCTGTCGCGCCGCTTCAGTGTGGCCGGCGTGCTGTAGATCTCGGCGAGCTGCGGAAGGCGCTCATTCAGGCGGCGGGCTTCGAGCGAGCCAAGCAGCGCGCGGTCAATGAGGTGCGCTTCGGCGACGCCACGAAGCTCGCGCGAGAAAACGAAGCCGTCGTTGCCAAAGCGGCCGCGCCAATCACGTTCCGTTTCATCTGAGATCGCATCGAGCCGCGCTGCGATCTGATCCGCGATCTGGTTGGCTTCCGCCGACGACATCAGCAGATCGGGCCGGAAAGCGCCGCCAATCGCCGACTGCTCGAGGACGTAGCGCGTGTAGCGCGAGTGCGTCTCCTCGATCAGACGCGCGGTGACGCGCGCCTGTTCGGCGATCTCGCGCAGGTCCTTCCCGGCGCGCTCCTCGCCTGACCCGAGCACCAGCTTTGCATCATCAAGGCCGGCTGTGATCAGATAGTCCTCAAGCGCGCGCTCGTCTTTGAGGTAGGTCTCGGACTTGCCCTTCATGACTTTGTAGAGCGGCGGCTGCGCAATGTAGAGATGGCCGCCATCCACGAGATCCGGCATCTGGCGGTAGAAGAACGTCAGCAGCAGCGTGCGAATGTGGGCGCCATCGACGTCAGCGTCCGTCATGATGATGATCTTGTGGTAGCGCAGCTTCTCAAGATTGAAGTCATCGCGGCCAATGCCCGTGCCAAGCGCGGTGATAAGTGTGCCGATCTCAGCCGATGACAGCATCCGGTCAAAGCGCGCGCGCTCGACGTTCAGAATCTTGCCGCGGATGGGCAGCACGGCCTGGAACTCGCGGTTGCGCGCCTGCTTGGCAGAGCCGCCGGCGGAATCGCCTTCGACGATAAACAGCTCGGTGTTTGCGGCATTGCGGTCCTGGCATTCGGCAAGCTTGCCGGGCAGGCCTGCGATGTCGAGCGCGCCCTTGCGCCGGGTCAGCTCGCGCGCTTTACGCGCGGCCTCGCGGGCGGCGGCGGCTTCGACGACCTTGCTGACGATCGCGCGCGCTTCCTTCGGGTGCTCCTCAAACCAGATCGAGAGCTGCTCTGCGACGACGCTTTCCACGATCGGTTTGACTTCGGACGAGACCAGCTTGTCTTTCGTCTGCGATGAAAACTTCGGGTCCGGCACTTTGACGGACAGCACGCAGGTCAGGCCTTCACGGGCATCGTCACCGCTGAGCGAGACCTTCTCCTTCTTCGCGATGCCGCTCTCGTCGGCATAGCGGTTGATGATCCGCGTCAGCGCTGCGCGAAAGCCCGCCAGGTGCGTGCCGCCATCGCGCTGCGGGATGTTGTTTGTGAAGCAGAGGACGTTCTCGTGGTAGCTGTCGTTCCACCAGAGCGAGACTTCGACCGTAAGCCCGTCCTTTTGCCCGGTCATCATGACGGGCTCAGGCAGTAGCCCCTGCTTCGACCTGTCGATGTAGGCGACGAACGCTGACAGGCCGCCCTCGTAGACGAGGACGTCCTCGCGCACGTCGGCTTTGCGGTTATCGGTCAGGATGACCTTCACGCCGGAGTTCAGGAACGCGAGCTCCCGCAGCCGCGATTCAAGCGTCTCATACTGAAATTCGGTGACATTCGAGAAGGTATCGGTGCTCGGCAGGAACGAGACCTCCGTGCCGCGCTTGTCACCCGCGTCACCAACGACCTCCAACGGCGCGACGGCGACGCCGTGCTCGAAGCGGACGGAGTGCTCTTTGCCGTCACGCCAGATGCGCAGCTCCAGCCACGTCGACAGCGCGTTGACGACCGACACGCCGACGCCATGAAGACCACCAGAGACCTTGTAGGGGTTATCGTCGTCGCCGCCTTCAGCGAACTTTCCGCCCGCGTGAAGTTGCGTCATGACGACTTCGGCTGCCGAGATGCCCTCTTCGGGGTGGATATCGACCGGGATGCCGCGGCCATTGTCGCCAACGGTGCAGGAGCCATCTGGGTTGAGCGTGACGCGCACCTCGCTCGCGAAACCGGCGAGCGCCTCGTCGATGGCGTTGTCGACGGCCTCGTAGACCATGTGGTGCAGGCCGGAGCCGTCGTCGGTGTCGCCGATGTACATGCCGGGGCGCTTGCGCACCGCGTCGAGGCCCTTCAGGACCTTGATGTTCTTGGCGCCGTAGTCGCCTTCGGCCGCTGCGGTTTCAGCGCGTTTCGCACTCATTTATGGGTCGGTCCCTGAACGTCTCAACTTGTCGACTTGATATAGCACTTCCTTGCTGAAATTGCGCGCTTTGGGCGTGGATTTCTTGCAGTTCTGTGACGCCATAAACGGTAGCTAATACAGTCGCTTAAGGGCGCCATGCGCGGGGCATGCGAGAGGCTGAGGCGGGCCTCCAGTCAAGGCGGCTGCACCACGCACGAATCGCGTTCGAAATGCCGTCTTCGACGGTCAGTCCGTGACGGGCGATATGGCGCCGTCGGTGACGCGGAAAACGTCAGCGTGAGGCCGGATCGCGTCAAACTGCATGAGGTCTGTGCCGGTCATCCAAGCCTGGCTGCCGAGCGCTTCAAGCTCATCGAAAAGGGCGGCTCGGCGATGGACGTCGAGGTGTGCTGCGATCTCGTCGAGCAGCAGGATGGGCGCGGCCCCAGCCGCCCGGTTTGCGAGCATCTCGGCATGGGCAAGCACCAACCCGACGAGCAGCGCTTTCTGTTCGCCCGTCGAGCAGAACTTGGCGAGCATCTGCTTCGGCCCATGCGTCACTGAAAGGTCAGAGCGGTGGGGCCCTTCGAGCGTGCGGCCGGCGCGGGCATCGCGAAAGCGGCCTTCCGCCAAGCGGCCCGCGTAGATGTCTTCGACGTCGACGGCGGCGCCCGCTGCAAGATCGTCTTCAAGACCCCCTTCGAGCGCGATCGCGGCCCATGGGAACGGCGACGTGCCGCGTTCATCGCGTCGGACTGATAGCGTCAGCTTGAGCGCATCGATCGCTGCCAGTCGCCCGGCCGCCAGCGCCACACCGGTCTCGGCCAACACCCGTTCAATCGCATCAAGGGTCGGGGCCCGGGGCCCGTGTTCGTCGAGCAAACGGTTGCGCTGGCGCATGGCGCGCTCGAACTGGTTGGCGCGGGTCGAGTGCGCGGGATCAAAACAGACGACAAGGCGGTCAAGGAACCGGCGGCGATCGCCGGCAGCGCCAGTAAAGAGCCCATCGAGCGCCGGCGTCAGCCAGACCATCTCGAGGAAGTCTGCGAGCGCCGCAGAGCTCTTTTGTGTTTCGCCGTCAATGCGCACGGTGCGCGACGGCCCGCGGCTGCCGGGCCCTGGCGCCGCCGACGGATAATGACCGGCCGGCAGCCCCGTGCCGATCGCGACCTCCGCGTCGCCAGCATGCACCTTGGCCGCAACTGCCCAGCTCCCGTCGCCACCCTGACGCGCGAGGTCGGGCATCGCGGCCCGGCGGAGGCCCTGGCCGGGCGCGAGCAGCGAAACCGCTTCGAGGATGTTCGTCTTGCCCGCGCCGTTCTCGCCGACCAGCACGACCGGACGCGCGCCCACCTGGAGCCGCGCGCTTTCATAGTTGCGGAAGTTCGTCAGCGTGAGCGTTTCGACCCACGCGGCGTGGTCCTGCTCCGTCACCAGCGTCATTCGATTGGGCGTGTCGTCCGCCTCGGAGGATGCCGCGTTCAAACGCGCATCGGCATGAGGACGTAGAGTGCGCTCTGGTCATCGCCATCGCGCACGATCGTCGGCGCCGATGGATCGGCGAGCTTGAAGTGCACGGTGTCGCTTTCGAGCTGCTGTGCGATGTCGAGCAGGTATTTGGCGTTGAACCCGATTTCGAGGCCGTCGGCGTCGTAGTTGATCGCCACCTCTTCCGTCGCGCTGCCGCCCTCGGGGTTGTTGACCGACAGGACGAGCTTGTCGCCGCCGAGGTTCAACTTAACGGCCCGGCCACGCTCGCTCGCAATCGTCGATACCCGGTCAACGGCCGACATGAACTCAGCGTTTGAGACGCGCATGTCCTTGTCGTTGGCCTGCGGGATGACGCGCGCGTAGTCCGGGAACGTCCCGTCAATAAGCTTCGACGTCAGCGTGACATCGCCGATCGCAAACCGCACCTTCGTCGGCGAAACACCAATGCGCACCTCCGACGTCGTATCGTCGAGCAGCCGGAACAATTCCTGGACGGTCTTGCGCGGGATGATGACGCCCGGCATCTCGGCGGCGCCTTCCGGCTCCTCCAGCTCGACCTGGGCCAGCCGGTGCCCATCGGTTGCGACCGCGCGGATGACCGCGCCATTGTCGCCAGCGATCGTGTGGAGATATATGCCGTTCAGGTAGTACCGCGTCTCTTCGGTCGAAATGGCGAACCGCGTTTTCTCGATGAGGCGCTTCAATTCGTGCGCCTGCATCGCAAATTCATGCGTCATGCTGCCGGCGGCCAGATCAGGGAAATCATCGGCGGGCAGCGCCTGAAGCGCAAACCGCGACTGGCCTGACGTCACCGACACGCGCTCCTTCTCCGGGTCGCGGGTGAGCGACACCTGCGCACCATCGGGCAGCTTGCGCGCAATATCGTGGATCATGTGCGCCGGCACGGTCACCGCACCGGTCTGGCTCACGTCGGCTGCAACCGTCTCGACGACTTCGCGCTCTAGGTCCGTTGCCTTCAGGCCGAGCCCCTGCTCCGTCGCACTCAACAGCACGTTCGAGAGGATCGGGATCGTCGTGCGGCGCTCGACAACGCTGGTCACGTGGCTGAGCGCTTTCAACAACTCACCACGTTCGATCACAAGCTGCATGCCGACCTCGAAGAAACCGTGTTGAACCCGACAGAGCCGGAGTAAGAGACGCGCGATCAGAACGGCGCGAAGCGGCAGCTCGCAAGCCGCCGTCAGCCGGGCGCAATCTGATTCGTTTCGTCAGCAACTTGAACGGGAAATCGCCGATTTGGCAAGGCTTCCGCCGGTTTACGGCACGCGCAACGGCCCGCGATCGGGGTGTGAAGGAGCGAACCTCATCCCCGCACTATTGGTTCGCTCCCACGGGCGCACGACGTGCGCGCCTGGGACACGGCAAGGCCGTGTCCGTTCGATTCCCGCAAAGCTGATCGTCTGGACCAAAACTATGCAGGAACGGTCAAAGCTGCACACGCACCCAACGCGCGCAACTGACCTCATTTTCCGCCGGCCGCGGCAGTTTCGTCCGGTCCGAGGACCGGACTCGTTGCTTTAGTGGCCGAGCAGTTTTTTAAGATCCTCGATCTCGTCTTTCAGTCGGGGGTTCTTGCTGATCTCGCCATCAATCTTACGAATTGCGTGCAAAACGGTTGTGTGATCGCGATTACCGAACCGCCTGCCGATTTCCGGAAGCGACCGGGCTGTGAGCTGCTTCGACAAGAACATGCCGATCTGACGTGGCCAGACCACCGAGCGGTGACGGCGCTGCGAGAGGATATCGCTCCGCGACACGCCGAAGTGCCGCGAGACGACCTTCAAAATGTCTTCGATCCGGGTGCGCTTCTGCTCGATGCCGTGGATCATATTGCGGATGATCGTCTCGGTGATCTCAGTCGTGATCGGCACGCGCATGCAATCCCAATGCATGTGAAGCCGGATGACTGCACCGTCGAGTTCGCGGCCGCCGTCCGTCAGACGCTCAGCCAGCATGTCGATTATCTCAGGCGCAACCTGGAACGATGGGTCGACCATCTGCTTGCTTTCGATGCGGCGCTTGAGAATGCCGCGTCGCAATTCGAAGTCCGGCGCGCCAAGCTCGACGACGAGGCCGCCCTGCAGCCGCGACCGCATGCGATCGTTTAGTCGGTCAATCGCATTCGGTGGCTTTGAGGAGGCGACAACAAGCTGACGATTGCTGTCGAGCAGCGCATTCACGAGGTGCTCGAATTCCTGTTCGGTCGCGGGCCCTGACAAGTACTCAAGGTCATCGATCAGCAGGATGTCGACGCCGCGGAATTTCTCCTTGAACGCCATGGCGCCCTTCGACTGCAGCGCCTCGACGAACTCAAACCGGAACCGCTCGGCCGTCAGGTAGAGGAGCTGCGCATGCGGGTGCCGCTTGCGCACTTCCCAGGCGATTGCGTGCAGCAAGTGCGTCTTGCCGTTTCCGACCGATGCGGTGAGGAACAGCGGATTGTACTGCCGCGTCTCGCTGAACACGGTCTCAGCGACCTGCGTCGCCGCCGCATGCGCCATCCGGTTTGCCGGGCCGACAACAAAGCTCTCAAGCGTCAGCCGCGGATCAATTGGCGAGCCGACGAAGCCTGCGGCCTGTGTCCGGCCGGACGGCTGCGCGACACCCAGTGCCGCTGACGGCAGCGGCGCCGACGGCGCGACAGCCGGCGTCTGTGCGGCTGGCTGTTCAACGGCCGACGACTGATCGCCTGGCTGGCGGAGGCGAACCTCAACGTGTTCGACCATTGGGAACACGTTCTGGCAGCACTCCAGAAGATCGTCGGAGTAGTGCGACTGGATCCAGCTCTGCAGAAACTTCACCGGAACCGACGTTTCGATCTTGGCGCCGTCGCGCTTGTGAATTTCAAGCGCCGCAAACCAGCTTGCGTAGACCTCATCACCTAACCGCGCCTGCAAAAGCGCATGAACGCGCTTGGCCTGTGCGTCTTTCACCAACTCCACTGCATCAGAGACGCCCGCCGGCACGACCTCGCGGCCTTCGATCGGCTTGTCAGCTTGCCCCAGCGCGTTGTTCCGTCCCGGTTCAGACGAAAAACGATCCTGAATTGTCATTGCTTTCCCCGCACAACGATTTGTTACTTCGAGCCCTGAGGCTCCAGTGTGAGGCTGCGCGCAATTCCCCTGTCCGGTGCCCGCCGGCCCCGTTGAAGACATTGAAATTGCAGTCAGCCGTGTGGACGCCCGGCGTTATCCTTGCGCCCACGGAAGGCCGGAAAATTTCCAGCCTGAAACGCGGCCACGACGGCCACTCTCATCGACAGGACCCTCAAACCCGTCGGTGATATTCGAACATGCTTCAAAACCACGTGCCGCCATTTCATGGGCGGCGTTCCGGCTGCGTGCGCCGGACCGGCAAAGGAAAAGCACCTGCGTTGATTTTAGCTTTTCCGACTTGTCGAGCAGCGCCGTCAGTTGATCTGCGAACGCGTAATTGCGTTCACCCGACGGAAAGGACTGCCACTCGAGAAGAACCGGCTCCTTGTTGGCCGCAGATAACAGCGGCAAACCGACGAACGCCCACTCCGCTTGTGTACGCACGTCGACAAGAACTGAACTCTGATCTTCTGTGATGCGCGACCAAGCGGCCTCGCAACTCAATTCGTCCACATGGACAGACGGTGCTGACCCCACGCGAAACCTCCCCGCAACACGCGCCGGTCGCAACCCGGCGCAACGCTTCGCTCGATCTCTGCAGGCTCACGCGGCAATACCGGTCGAAGCCTGTTGAAAGGGCCGCTCTGTCTGCATCCCCACTGATGCAATCGGCCGCCCCGGTCCCCTCAAGAGCGAGTCCCGATTAATCACAGGGCTTGGATCGCGGCAAGGCTGACGGCGTGAACAACTGTGCTGTCGAACGCTGTTGGAAACGTGGGAACGAAACCGGCTCTAACATCAGTTTTGAAACCAAGATCGCCCACTGAACCAACTGAGATTCAACGACGAATTCGTACACGAATCTCATAAAGCGCGTGCCAATCGCCTTGTGGGTGATCTGAGAGACGAGGCGGTTGATATCTGGCTCGGATGGCCTGTGTGTGGACCCATGAATTCAACGGAACAAGGTTGGGTGCGCAGCCGACTCTGTGAGCGAATCCAACGCGTTGATACACAGGTTCATGCGGACGCTCAGCGCGGCAATTGTTGCGCATTTGTGACAGCCAGTGCCGCACCGCACAAATCCACAGCAGCCCGCAGCACCGGTTCATGAGTACTTCGTCTAGCGACAGTCGGATGACTGCTTAAGAGATGGCTTCCGCGATCAAATCTTCGGCAGCGTCACGCAGGAATGAATCCGCAGATGCCCCAATAACGGGCTCCTTGCCGATCTCGAGCAGGATCGGCACCGACAGCGGCGAGATCTTCTCCAGCCGCTGATGCCTGATGCGGCCGCTGATCCGCTCGAGGAACCCCGCGAGGCGGGCGACGTCGAGGAGACCGCTAGCAGCATCCTGCCAGGTGGCCTCGAGCAGGATGTGCTTCGGGTCGTGCTTGCGCAGCACGTCGTAGATCAAATCGGACGACACGGTCATTTGCCGCCCGGTCTTTTCCTGACCCGGATGCCGCCGCTCAACGAGACCTGCAATCGTCGCGCAATAGCGGAACGTCCGCTTCATCAGAAACGATTCGGCGAGCCACGCTTCGAGGTCATCGCCAAGCATGTCTTGGGCAAACAGATCCTCAAGCGAGGTCCGGCCGCTGTCGATCAAGTTGGCGATATCGTTCGCGCACCAGATCGACAGGCCGTAGTCATTAGCGACAAACCCGAGGGGGCGGGCCCGCGCGCGCTCAAGACGCCGCGTCAGCAACATGCCAAGCGTCTGATGCGCGAGGCGGCCTTCAAAGGGGTAGGCCACCAGATAGTACCGGTCACCCCGCGGGAAGGTCTCGACGAGCACTTCGTCGGGCGTCGGCATGACGGAGCGGTCCGTCTGCAAGCCAAGCCATTCAGCGACCGGCAGCGGCAGGTTGGACCAGCTCTGGCGGTCGGCGAGCATGTCGCGCACGCGATCGGCGAGGTGTGTCGACAGCGGAAATTTTCCGCCCGGATACGACGGGATCTGCGGCGTCTTCGCCTGCGCGCGCGACACGAAGATATCGGTGCCCTGCTGGCCCTCAAGGCGCAGGATCTCGCCAGAGAACAGGAAGGTGTCGCCGATCTTCAGTTCACCGGCGAACCACTCATCAAGTTCACCGAGAACACGCCCGCCAGTGAGTGCCCGCTGCGCGCCGGGTTTCGGCGGGCCCTTCGAGCGGACCAGCCGGACCTTGAGCGTCGGCGATTGCACGATCGTCCCGATGTTGAGGCGATGCTGTTGGGCAAGACGCGGATTGGCAAGCCGCATGCGCCCGTCGTGGTCGCGGCGCAACCGCGCGAAACGTTCATACGACCTCAGCGCGTATCCGCCGGTCGCCACGAAGTCGACGATGCGCTCAAAGTCGAACTCCGAAAGGCCTGCGTAGGGCGCAGCGCTGCGGACTTCCTGGTAAAGCGCGTCCATCTCAAACGGCGCGCTGCAGGCAACGCTCATGACGTGCTGGGCAAGCACATCAAGCGATCCCGTGCGGTTCAAAATCGCGTCCTGATCGCCGACTTCTGCTGCATCAAGCGCTGCGCGGCACTCGAGCACCTCGAACCGGTTTGACGGGACAAGGATCGCCTTTGACGGCTCGTCGAGCCGGTGGTTCGCGCGGCCAATGCGCTGGATCAGGCGGCTCGCCCCCTTCGGTGCGCCAATGTTGATGACGAGATCGACGTCGCCCCAGTCAATCCCGAGATCGAGTGTCGAGGTGGCCACGACCGCCTTCAGCTTGCCGGCCGCCATCGCAGCTTCGACCTTGCGGCGCTGACCTGCATCGAGCGACCCGTGGTGTAGCGCGATCGGCAGCGCGTCATCGTTGCGCCGCCAGAGTTCCTGGAACACGCCTTCGGCCTGGCTCCGCGTATTGACGAACACGAGCGAAAGGTTGTGAGCGCGGATCGTCTCGTAGACCCGTTGCATCGCATAGCGCGCAGTATGGCCCGACCACGGCAGCGGATCGTCGCCTTCAAGGATCGTGAGATCAGGCTTCACGCCGCCGCCGCGCAACTCCACCAGATCGCCAAGCGCCATGCGGTCTTCAGGCTGCGTTTGCGGGACGATGAACGCGCGCAGCTCGCTTGGCCGCGCGACGGTCGCCGACAGGCCTGTGATGACCACTTCGGGCGCCAAGCTGCGCAGCCGCGCGAGATCGAGCGCAAGAAGATCGCCGCGCTTCGAGGCGACCAGTGAGTGCAGTTCGTCGAGCACGATGTGCTTGAGATCAGCGAAGAGGAACGGGGCGTCCTGGTGGCTGAGCAGGAGCGCGATCTGTTCGGGCGTCGTCAGCAGAATGTCCGGCGGGCGCTTTCTTTGGCGCTGGCGTTTGGCGACGGAGGTATCGCCCGACCGCGTCTCGATGGTGATGTCGAGGGCCATCTCCTCGACCGGCGTCGTCAGGTTGCGCGCAATGTCGACGGCGAGCGCTTTGAGCGGCGAGACGTAGATCGTGTGCAGGCCGGCGCCCTTCGGCTCGGGCCGCTCGTCCCCCATCAAATCGACGATGCTCGGCAAGAACCCTGAAAGCGTCTTACCGGCCCCGGTCGGCGCGATCAGCAGACTAGAACGCCCCGCCTGCGCTTCGGCGAGCAGCGCCATCTGGTGCGGACGCGGCGCCCAACCGCGGGCGTCGAACCAGTCCGTAATCGTTTGCGGGAGCGTCGGGATGCTGAGATCCGGGTTGACCAGCAGTCCCGCGCCGAATGGCCCGGGCTTCTGGCCACCTTTCCGCGCGGGTGGACGCGGCCTCGCGCGCTTCGCCGGTGTGTTTGCTGTTCCAGCGGTCGGCTTGGCCGACGTCACAGCAGCCGGCTTTGCAGCAACCGATTTCGCAGCCGCCTTCCGCGCCGGCGTCTTCCGCCGCCGCGGCTTCGCAATCTTCGGCTTTGCGGTCTCGTCCATGGGCTGCGAAGGTCAATCCGGTTGCGGGCACCCCATGCCCGTCAGCGTCAGGTTGCAACGCATAGGGATATGGCGAGGAGCGGAACGATGGCCAAGGGTTACTGGATCGTGCGGATCAACATTACGGATGCCGACGCCTATAAGGCCTACACGTCAGCCAATGGTGCGGTCTTTGAGCAGTTCGGCGCCCGCTTCGTCGTGCGCGGGGGCGACGCTGAAACGCGGAGCGGACCCGAGCATCAGCGCCACGTCGTCCTTGAGTTCGACAGCTACGCCCAGGCCAAAGCCTGCCACGACAGCGACGCATATCAGGAGATCGCCAAGGTGCGCGATACAGGCGCAGACGTCGACATGGTGATTGTCGAGGGCGTTTAGGCGTCGCCTGCCGCTCGCGCGCGGGCCCCAAAGTTGGACCAGATCGCGACCGAGAGGCCGAGCTTGCGGTGAGTCAGGCGCCAATTGAGCAGCCCGACCAGTGCCACCCCGGTTGCGGTCGCAATTGCGGCCCCGACCATGCCGAATCGCGGCACCAGGATAATGCCCAGCGCAATGTTGGTCGCCGCCGCAATGGCAAGCACGGCCGCGCACGTGCGCTGATGTCCGGTCATGTTGAGCAGAAACTCTGACGGGCCCATCGCCGCGCGGATCAGGAAGCCGACAGCGAGAATGATCATGGCCGGCAGCCCCGCCTCGAAGCCCGGGCCGAACAACGACAGCAGGAACGGCCCAAGGGCGAGGATCGTTGCGGCGCCTAGAAGCGACGGCCAGAACGTGAGCTGAACCGCGTCGCGAACCGTGCGGGCCAGCGCATTGCGATCACCGGTGGCGTTGTGGGCTGAAAAGCGGCTCGCCGAAGCGCTTCCGACCGCGTAGTGCACAAAGAGTACCAGCGCCATCGTCTTGGCCGCCGCGAAATAGATGCCGACGTCGGCCGGCGACAGGAACGCCGATACGATCATGACATCGGCAGTCTGCAACAGGATTTCGCAACCGGCGATGACGAACAGCGGCCAGGCCGTGGCGACCCAGGTCCGCAGATCCGCGGCGCGGGTTGGCGGTTTCGGGCGCTGGTGCCGCAGCCGCTCGATCAGCAGAAACTGAATGAGCGCTGCGATCCACGTCGCACCGATCGCTGCCAGCACCGCTGTCTCCGCCGTCGCCGGCAACCCAAGCGCCGGCGCTGCGAGCACGGCGAGCAGGATCAACAACGGCCGCAGGATATATGGCGGCATCAGGCCGGCGATCATCCAGCGATGCGCCCGGCCGATGCCATCGTGAAGGTCAGAGAGCGTGACCAGCGGCACGCACAGAAACGCAAGCAATAGGGGCGCTGCGTAAGGCGCGGCAACGACACCCGGATACGCGATGAGGCAAGCGGCTGCGATCGCGGCAACGGCGGTACTGATCGCAAGTGCGCCGCCCCGGCCATAGAACATCAGCCCGCGCGCCAGCGCCCCCTCGCCGCGTTCATCGTAATGTGGAAGGAGCCGCATCATGGCGACGCTCAGGCCGGCGTTCGACAAACCGCCGAGCACAAGTACGACCGTCCAGACGAGCACATAGACGCCGAAATCCGACGCCCCCATCCAGCGCGCCATGACGACCTGCGTGACGTACAGCAGCGCAGCACTCGTGACGCGAATGAACAAAGCGACGAACGCGCCGCGGAGCATGTCCGCCCGCTCGCCGTCGCCAATCAGCAGGTCTGCTGCAAGCGTCCGCAACCGCATCGTCAGGCCGATGGCGCGCGGCGCAGGACTGTCGGCGTCATGTGCGATCAAAGTCATCCTGAAGGGGCAAGCATCGACGTCGCGCCTGAGCGTTAGCAGAGCGGAGCTTGCTGTCGCGGCCTCGGGCGTTCCTGGCCGCCGTGTGACCGGCACTGAGCCCGCCAACGCACGCGCTCGGCCACGCCCTGCCACGCCCATGACCGACCAGCATCACCACGTTGGCCATGAAAGGTTGAGAAGAAATCAGCGACGTCGGCCGCCCACAGCCCATGTTGGCCTTCGAGTAGCGAGGCCATACCATCGACTTCGTCGGGCGTCGGAGTTGCGTCGTCGTTTGGGTGCCAGGACATTCTTGTTTCAGGACTTTTCCAGCCGTTTTGCGGGGGCGAAGCAAGATAAGCGCCAGCGCTTTGCCGCATCCGCGTTGCCGGCCGCCGCATAGCCGCCGACATTGGGGCAGTGTTAATGGTTGCAGAGGCGGGGCCGGCATCCGGGCCCGCAGATCAGGAGAACGAGATGTCGGGCACGCGGACACCGCTCATGCGAGCGCGGCGATCGATTAAGCCCGTCGCCGCGCTTATGGCACTGACGTTTGGAACACTGCTGACGGCTGTTAGCGGCGCAATCGCCGATGATCTGACGGCCGTCCCGAAGGATCGCGGAGGCGCGGCTGAACGCGAAGCAGCACCGCCGTCGCCGGAGCCCCGCATTCGCGATCGTGATGCTGGCGATGCTTTCGCAGACCCGCCGCCAGCCGACGACGATAGTTACACCACCTGCCCGGTCTACGATCGCGACCAGCTCGAGTTGATCGTCTAGGCGGAAGGCGCAGCGCCGTCAGTTCTGCGAGCCGGCTTCGGCAGAGCGACGCGGTGCGGCCTTGGCTTTAACAGGACGCGTGCGCCGGCGCCTGCAATCCCACGATTTGATCTCGCCGCGAATGCTCGGCGCGGTCTCACTCACGCGCGAGACCGGCAACGCTTCGATGCCCGGCGACCGCAGGAACTGCTTCCAGGCAAACCGCTTAAACCCATGATCGAGCAACTGGGTCGTCCGCGCTGTCCGGTCTGCCGAGCTCGTCTCACCAAGCACGACAGCGATCAGGCGGCGCCCGTCGCGCTCGGCCGTCGCGACGATGTTGAAGCCCGAGTCGCAGATAAAGCCAGTCTTGAAGCCCGTCGCGCCGGGATACGTCCGAAGCACGCGGTTCTGTGACGACAACCGGACGCGGCCTACGCGAACCGTCGGCGTCGCCCAGTAATGCGCGTGCTCTGGAAATTCGCGAACAACCGCTCGCGTCAGCTTTGCAAGATCCCGCGCCGTCGAGACTTGTCCCGGCGATGGCAGCCCGTTGGGATTCTCAAAGGTGGTCGATGCCATGCCGAGCGCGCGCGCCGTCTTATTCATGTCGGCCACGAAATTCTCGACGCTACCGGAGACCGCTTCCGCCAGCATCACCGACACATCGTTCGCCGACTTGATGATGACGGTCCGAAGCGCGAGTTCGAGCCGCATCTCGGCGCCGACCGGCAGGCCAATCTTGCTCGCGGGCATCTTGTTTGCGCGCTCGCTCACCGGGATCTTCTGCTCGAGGTTCAGCCGGCCGTCCTTGATCGCTTTGAACGTCAGGTACGCCGTCATGATCTTGGTGAGCGAGGCCGGATACCAACGCTGGTCTGCATCTTCAGCGTAGAGCACGGTCCCAGTGGCGTCATCGACCAGGATGGTGGGGCCGGCCGTGGCTGGCGCGACCATCGCCATCCCGATACACGCGCCGAGTATCGTGCCCAGCAGACGCCTCTGCCAATGTGCACCCCGTAAAAGCATATCGGCTGCCCCTCATCGTTCGCAGTTGAGACGAACGCCCGCCGCCGCGATTGGTGCCCCAGGCCCGACTCGAACGGGCACTCCCGTGAAGGAAACGGATTTTGAATCCGTCGCGTCTACCGATTCCGCCACTGGGGCACAGCGCGTGCGCCGTGTTCTAGGGGCGATCGTGAGAGCGGGTCAATGCGTGAGCGGTTCCGTGCCCAGAGCCACGATCGCGCGGTCGGCGCCATCGCCAAGCCACGGGCACGCTGCGGCCCTATGACTTATGGGGCCGCAACCAGCAACCAGACCGCGAACGCTCATCGTCGCCCGCGCGTCCAAAATTCTTCTGGTAGCGGCCCGGCTGCGCTTAAGCGCCGGCAAGGCGGACGATGTCGGCCATGATGTCGTTAAGCTGGAAGTCTTTGGGTGTGTAGACGGCGGCGACGCCGATCCCTGCAAGCTTTTCAGCATCATCGGGCGGGATGATGCCGCCGACCACGACGGGAATGTCGGTCGCGCCGGCTTCGCCAAGGCCCTGCATCACGTCCTGGACAAGCGCAAGGTGCGAGCCCGACAGGATCGACAGTCCGACCACGTCCACGTTCTCATCGATCGCCGAGCGCACGATCTGCCCTGGCGTCAGCCGAATGCCTTCATAGAGCACATCCATGCCGCAGTCGCGCGCACGCACGGCGATTTGCTCAGCGCCATTCGAATGACCGTCGAGCCCGGGTTTGCCGACAAGGAACTTGATCCGGCGGCCGGTCCGCGTCGCGTGATCGCTCACTTTTGCCTGCAGTGTCTCAAGGCCGTCAGCGTCGGCGGCCTGGGCCCGGCCGACGCCGGTTGGCGCGCGATATTCGCCAAAGATGCCGCGCAGTAGGTCACCCCACTCGCCGGTGGTAACGCCCGCCTTCGCGCACGCAATTGAGGCTTCCATGATGTTGGCGGCGCTGCGTGCAGCCGCCTCCAGCTCGCCGAGCGCTGCCTTGACCGCGTCGCCATTGCGCCCATCGCGCCAAGCGTTCAGCCGCGCGATCTGTTCGGCCTCGACGCCCGCGTCAACCGTCTGGATTGCGTCATCACCGGACGCCAGCGGCGATGGCTCGCTTTCCTGATACGCGTTGACGCCGACGACGACCTGATCGCCAGTCTCAATCCCGCGCAGACGTTCGGTGTTTGAGGCAACTAGCTCGGTTTTCATGTGATCGATGGCGGCCACAGCGCCGCCCATCCGCTCGATCGCATCAAGTTCGGCGCGCGCCTCGTCCTTCAGTGCCGCAACCTTCGCCTCGATCTCGTGCGAACCGTCAAAGATATCGCCGTACGCGAGCAGATCCGTTTCAAGCGCCAGCACCTGCTGCATGCGCAGCGACCACTGCTGATCCCAAGGGCGCGGCAGGCCAAGCGCTTCGTTCCACGCCGGCAACTGGACCGCTCGCGCCCGCGCGCGCTTCGACAGCGTGACCGCAAGCATCTCAAGCAGGATGCGATAGACGTTGTTTTCGGGCTGCTGCTCGGTGAGCCCAAGCGAGTTCACCTGAACGCCGTAGCGAAAGCGGCGGAGCTTCGGATCGCTGACGCCATACCGCTCCTCCGTGATCTCGTCCCATAGATCAACGAACGCGCGCATCTTGCACATCTCGGTGATGAACTTGAGCCCGGCGTTGACGAAGAACGACACCCGCCCAACGACCTTCGGGAAGTCTTCATCTGTCACCGCACCCGACGCCTTCACCGTATCGAGAACGGCAATGGCGGTCGCGAGCGCAAATGCAAGCTCCTGCACCGGCGTCGCGCCGGCTTCCTGCAGATGATACGAGCAGACGTTGGTCGGATTCCACTTCGGCGCGTCTGCATACGAGAACACGATCGTATCGCGGATCAGCCGCAGTGACGGTTCCGGCGGGAAGACATAGGTCCCGCGCGAGAGATACTCTTTAATGATGTCGTTTTGGATCGTGCCGGTGAGCTGATCCCGCGGCACTCCGGTCTCATCGGCAAGCGCGACGTAGAGCGAGAGCAGCCAGGCCGCCGACGCATTGATCGTCATCGACGTATTCATATCCGCCAGCGGAATGCCGTCGAGCAGCGTCCGCATGTCGCCAAGATGGCTGACTGGCACACCGACTTTCCCGACCTCGCCGCGGCTCAGCGGATGGTCGCTGTCATACCCCGTCTGCGTCGGCAGATCGAACGCGATGGAGAGCCCGGTTTGCCCCTTCGCGAGGTTCGCACGGTAAAGTTTGTTGGAGGTCGCAGCCGTTGAATGGCCGGCATACGTTCTGAAAATCCACGGGCGGTCGCGGTTTGGAGCGGTCATGGCGGACAAAGCCTTCGCAGGTGCAGCATGCCCCTGACCCTAGCTCACGTTCGCGGGGCCGCAAATCCCGCTTGGCAAAGACAATCGGGTCGTCAAACGAGATGAGTGGGATCGCCAGGCGCTGCTGATGCCGGCCGCGGACTTACGACTGGCTGCGCCAAACGCGAAGCATTGCGAGGATGATGATCGCGAAGATGAGCACCAGCGTCATCCCTACAATCGACGCCATGATCGTGTTCGAAACCGGCTCTGGCGTAATCGTAAAGCCGGTCATCTTCAGCCGCACATGGCTGATCAAGCCGCCGGCCGCGAGTGCCGGCCAGGCAAACAGCGCAATTCCCCAGCTATCGAGCAGCTCTTTGACCGCGTAGGCGCACAGCGCAGCGATCGCGACGATGAGATTGTACTCAAACGTCCGCATAATGCTGATCTGATAAAGCAGGTCTTCAAACATGGCTTGTTCGCCTCGGCCGAAGGGCAGAAAAGTCCCACCCGATTGATGTTAGGGTCGCCGCGTTAACAACGTCTTTACCCACCCCTAAATTTCCACTGGACCCTGACGAATTTTTGCCTGTCGGCCAGTTTCAATAATTCTGGCGAAGCAGACGCCGTGCCATCTGGCGGGACGAACAGCGCTCGACGCTTGTTTTGCAGCGCAGCATCGTCAATAGGGTTGTGGGACCGTAAACACGCGACCGACGCTGACCGGGGAAATGACAGATATGGCAAATGCGACCGTGACGTCCGATGCTGGGGCCGCTCCGGCACCCGACCTGAAAGACCTCTACGAGGTGGGCGAGATCCCGCCGCTCGGTCACGTGCCAAAGCAGATGTATGCGTGGGCCATCCGGCAGGATCGCGAAGGCGAGCCGGATCAGGCCATGCAGGTTGAGGTTGTCCCAACCTGGGAACTCGACAGCCACGACGTGCTCGTCCTCGTGATGGCCGCGGGCGTCAATTACAACGGCGTCTGGGCCTCGCTGGGCACGCCCGTTTCGATGTTCAACGTGCACAAGCACGACTTCCACGTTGCGGGCTCTGATGCCTCAGGGATTGTCTGGGCGGTCGGGTCAAAGGTGAAGCGCTGGAAGGTCGGCGACGAAGTCGTCGTCCACTGCAATCAGGACGATGGCGACGACGAAGAGTGCAACGGCGGCGATCCGATGTACTCCACGTCGCAGCGCATTTGGGGTTACGAGACACCGGACGGTGCCTTCTCGCAGTTCTGCCGCGTACAGGATCGCCAGCTCATGCCGCGGCCGAAGCATCTGACGTGGGAAGAGAGCGCCTGCTACACGCTGACGCTCGCGACCGCGTACCGGATGCTGTTCGGCCACAAGGGCCACGAGATGCAGCCCGGCGACAACGTCCTCGTCTGGGGCGCGTCCGGCGGCCTCGGGTCATTCGCCGTGCAGCTTGCAGCAACGTCAGGTGCAAACGCAATTGGCGTCGTCTCTGAGAATGACAAGATCGAGTTCGTCAAACAGCTCGGCGCACGCGGCGTCCTCAACCGCAAGGATTTTGATTGCTGGGGTCAGCTCCCGACCGTCAATTCAGACGAGTACAAGACCTGGCTCAGTGAGATGCGGAAATTCGGCAAGGCGATTTGGGACATCACTGGCAAAGGCGTGAACCCGGACATCGTCTTCGAGCACCCGGGCGAAGCGACGATCGCGGTCTCGGTGCAGGTCGTCAAACGTGGCGGCATGGTTGTCATCTGCGCCGGTACGACGGGCTACAATCTCACCATGGACGCGCGCTATCTCTGGATGCATCAAAAACGCGTGCAAGGTTCGCACTTTGCAAACCTCAAACAGGCCTCGGCGGCGAACAAGCTCGTGATCGATCGCCGGATCGACCCCTGCATGTCTGAAGTGTTTCCATGGGACCAGATCCCGAAGGCGCACATGCGCATGCGCCGCAACGAGCATCTGCCGGGCAACATGGCCGTCCTCGTCTCCGCGCCCCAGACGGGCCTGCGCACGGTCGAAGACGTCCGCGAAATCTCCGAGCAACGCTTCGGCGCAAGCTAAAGCGTTGCCTGCCGAACCGTCGAGCGCATCGCCTGCGTCAACTCTCGGGGTGGGCGCCACCTTCTGATGTGCGGCGATCGACAAAAGCGTCGACGGCGTCACTTGCACCGCTGTCGAGCGTTGGCTGCTCATACGCGTCGAGCGCCTGCTTCCAGACGGTGTTCGCGCGCTCGTAGGTGCGGACGCCGCCGTTCTCGGTCCACTGTCCGAAGTTCGACCAGTCGGACAGGATTGGCGGATAAAACGCGGTCTCATACCGCGACATGGTGTGGCTTGCTGCGAAGAAGTGTCCGCCGGGCTCAACTTCGCGCAGCGCTTCGAACCCGATCGCGTCATCGCTCGCATCGAGCGGCTGAAACGCTTCCGCCATGATCTGCAGCGCCTCAACGTCCATGACGAGCTTCTCTGGCGACGACGTCAGGCCACCTTCCAGCCAGCCGGCGCAGTGATAGAGGATGTTGGCGCCGCCGAGCGTCGCAGCCCAAATCGAGTTCATCGATTCATAGACCGCCTGCTCGTCCGCCGCGTTCGACGCGTTCGCGTTGGACGATCGCCATGGCAGGCCGATGTGGCGCGCAAGCTGGCCCGCGACGAACGACCCCTTAATGTACTCCGGCGTCCCAAATGCAGGCGCACCGGACTTCATGTCGACGTTGGATGTGAACGACCCGTAGACCACTGGCGCGCCAGGGTTGGCGAGCTGCGATAGCGTGATGCCTGCCAGCGCCTCGGCGTGTTGCAGCATCTGCGCGCCAGCCATCGTCACGGGCGCCATGGCACCCGACAGTGTGAACGGCGACATGACCGTGATCTGTCCCGCCCGCGCAAAGTCAATCAGACCCTGACACATCGGGATGTCGAGCTGGCGCGGCGAGTTCGAATTGATGACGGTGTAGGCGTACGCCGTCGCACGGAACTCGTCTTCCGATAGGCCGCGCGCAAGCCGAATGATCTCGAAGCAGTCGTGCACCTGCGGCGTCCCGCGGGCGTACACAAACGGCGGCTTGTCGCTCAGCGTCATCTGCGCGCGCGTGACGTCCAGGTGGCGCAGCTCATTGGCGAGATCCTGCGGCTCGACGCTTGGCGACAGCGCATGAATGACGTCGAAGTGCTGACAAAGCCGGAACATCAACTTGAGGTCTTCGAACGTGCCGGGGCGCTTGCCGTGATCAAGCGTGTTGATGTGTGGCGGCCCGCCGATCGGCATGAACGTCATCGAGTTGCCGCCGAGCGTCTGCTCGCGGTGGTCGGCGCCGCCCTTAAGCGTGATCGTTGACGGCGCCGTCTCAAGCGCCCTGGCGATCAGGTCGCGGTCGAGGTGGACCATGCGATCGCCGCTGATCTTCGCGCCGGCCGCCGCGAAGAGTTCTCGCGCTTCCGGCAGCAGCACGCGGATGCCAAGCTCCTCGTGAACCCGCAGCGCTGTCTCGTGAATGTGCGCAATCTGGTCGTCGGAGAGCGCTTTGACGGGCGTGTAGGGGTTTGTGAGTTTCCGATAGGCCTCCGAGCGCGGCGGCGTGGCCGGCCCGCCCGCATCGCCACCGCCGCGCCTGCGCCGCCGTCGCCGTTGGCCGCCGCTTGTCTCTGCTGCAACTTCGCTCATCGCGTCACGCTCCCCGCATGCGTTTGCCGTCCGGATCGTATGGTGACGGCGGGATCACGGTGGCTGGCCGCTTGTCGCCGACGACGTGGACGCCGAGTTCGGTGCCGATGCCCGCGGCCGCGCGGTCGACATAGGCCAGCGCAAGAGACTTGCCGATCGTGTGCCCATAGCCGCCGGACGTCACGAAACCGACCCGTGCGTCGCCATGCCAGACAGGCTCGAAAGCGGACGCGTCGGCATCGTCAGCCGCGATGTCGAGCGTGACGAGCAGTTTGTCAGGGCCGGCGCCATCGCGTTCTGCGACCGCCGCTTCGCGTCCGATGAAGTCGCCCTTGTCGAAGGCGATGAACCGATCGAAGCCGCATTGCGCCGGCGTGTAGGCGCGCGTGAATTCAGCGTTCCAGATGCCAAAACTTTTTTCGAGGCGGAGCGCGTTGAGCGCATTGTAGCCGAAGTCGACGAGGCCGATGTCAGCCCCGGCAGATTTCAGCAGCCGATAGAGCGGCAGGTGTTCCGCCGCCGGCACGTTGATCTCAAAGCCGAGTTCGCCGGTCACAGAGAGCCGCGCGACCTTCGCGCGGAACGGGCCGACGTCCAGCTCGCGCGCTGACATAAATCGGAAAGCTTCGTGGCTCACGTCGCCGTCTGCGAGGCGGGCCAGCAGCTCGCGCGACTTCGGCCCGGCGATCGACCATCCAACCGTTGCATCGGAGATGTCGCTGACGCGCACGTCCGCGGCGCCACGCTGATCATCGAACCAGCGCAAATGCCACGAGCGAAGGTAGTAAGACCCCATCAGCTCAAAGTGGCTGCCCCAATTAAACACCGTCAGATCGCCTGCGAGTCGGCCCTTCGGCGTAAACATCGGCGAGAGGCGCACGCGGCCGACAGCCGGCAGCTTGTTTGCGAGCAGGCGATCAAGCCATGCCGCAGCATCCGGGCCTTCAACGCGGTAGCGCGCGAATCCGGACGTATCGAGCAGCCCAACGCCTTCGCGGACCGCAATCGCTTCGCGGCCGACGATGTCGTGCGCGTTGGACCGCTTTTGCGTCGGCGTCTCGACGAAGTCTTTGTCGGGCGCAAAATAAAGCGGCAGTTCGAGGCCCCAGCTTGCGCCCCACTGCGCGCCGCGGTCAGACAGCGCATCGTAAGACGGCGGCACGCGCAGCGGCCGGCCTGCCGGCAGTTGCTCGTTCGGATAGGTGAGGACGAAGCGGCGGCTGTAGAATTGGCGCGTCGTGTCTTTGAGGTACGTGCGGTTCGATGCCCAGGGCCCGTAGCGGCCGACATCCATTGCGAACACGTCGCCTTCCGGCTCGCCCTCGATCATCCATTCCGCAAGCGACTTGCCGACGCCGCCGCCCTGGCTGAAGCCCGCCATCACGCCGCACGCCGTCCAGTAGTTCGAAAGCCCCGGCACCGGGCCGACCAGCGGGTTGCCGTCAGGCGTGAACGTAAACGCGCCGTTGACCCAGCGCTTGATGCCGGCCTCCTGCAGCGCCGGGAACCGGTCAAAGCCCTTCTCAAGCTCCGGCGAAATCCGGTCGATGTCTTCCGGGATCAGGTCCATCCCATAGTCCCAAGGCGCGCCGTCGACGTGCCAGTGTTTTGGGTTCAGCTCGTAGACGCCGAGCAGACAGCCCTGGCCTTCCTGGCGGAAGTACGTGAAGCCTTCGAGGTCGACGATCATCGCCATCTCGCGATCAAGTGCTGCGACTTCCGGGATCGCCTCGGTCACGAGGTAGTGGTGTTCCATCGGCGTCACCGGCAGGTCGACGCCTGCCATATGGCCAAGCTGTTTGGCCCAAAGCCCACCGGCATTGACGACGTGTTCGGCGCTGATCGTGCCCTGCTCGGTCACAACGTCCCAGCCGCCGTCCGCGCGCGGGGTGAGTTCAGTCACGCGATTGCGCAGGATAACATCGGCGCCCTTCTTGCGCGCCGCGCCCGCGTAAGCGTGCGTCGTGCCATAGGGATCGAGGTGACCCTCCTTCGGGTCATAGAGGCCGCCGTAGATGCCGCTCACGTCGACAACGGGCGTCATCTCTTTGACTTCCGCAGGTGTCAGCAAACGGCAATCCTCAATGCCAATCGTCTGATAGATCGCCCACGCCGACTTCAGGAACTCCCACCGTTCCGGCGTACCCGCCAGCGCAATACCGCCCGGCATGTGCAGCCCGACGGACTGGCCGCTTGCCTCTTCGATCTCGGGATAGATGTCGATCGTGTAGGACTGCAGCGCGGCAATGTTGACGTCCGCATTGATCGCGTGAAAACCCGCCGCCGCATGCCACGTCGAGCCGGCGGTCAGCTCCTTGCGTTCGATCAGCGCGACCTCCGACCAGCCGAGTTTTGTCAGGTGGTAGAGAACCGACGCGCCAACGACGCCGCCGCCGATCACGACCGCTCTGTAGTGAGACTTCATGGCCTATCCCTCAGGCTCGCTCATTGCCGTCAGCGCAAAGCTTAGGCGGCGGCGGCGGGCCGGTGTCGGCCGAGGCGGCGCTTGCTAGCCACCAAGCGACATTCGAGGTCGGCGAGGGAGTAGACTTTTGGGCGTGGCAGCGGGGTGTCGCTTTGAAAGGTTGCAGGCGTAAGAGGCCGCTTCAGCCGGCCGCGGCTGGGACTTCCACAACCTGTTCGCCTTCACTTTCGTCTGCGCCCAGAGATTTTCTGACAGCGGCGGCGATGACACTGTCGCTGAAGGGTTTGGCGACGAAGCCGCATTCGAGGTGGTCGACAAGCCCTTCGGACTGGTTGTACCCGGTCGTAAAGATCACCTTGGTGCCGGAAGCTATGAGGTCCTCGGCGAAAGCGATCGATGTGCTGCCGTCGCCGAGGTTAACATCCAGGAGCGCGATATCGATCCGGTGGTCTGCCGCGACCGCGCGCGCATCACCGAGGTTCATCGCTTCAAAGACACGCTGGAAACCGAGGTCCTGCAACATCGATTGGGCGTCCATTACGACGAGCACTTCGTCGTCGAGACAAAGCGCGTTAAGCGTCGAAACTGCTTTCGTATTGATCATCGGCGATTTGGTTCAGGCGATCGTATGGGATGTTCATAACGATCCGTAGACCGTCCGGTTCCCAGTGTGCCCTAACTTTTCCGCCGACGCTTCCCTCAATCGTCGCCGTGACAAGTTGCGTACCGAAACCGATTTTCGCCGGCTTCTCAACCTTCGGGCCACCGCTCTCGCGCCACTCCATCCGCAACATGTCCCCATCGCCGTCGTCGATCCGCTGCCAGTGCAGCGCGACGCGGCCTTCGGGCGTCGACAGCCCACCGTACTTCGCAGCGTTCGTCGCCAATTCGTGGATGGCCATTGAGATCGCAAGCGCCGGCTTCGCGCTCATGACGACGTCGGGCCCACGCAGCGAAATCCGCTGATCGCCGTAGACCTGCGTCAGCTCCGGCTCGACGATCGCCGTAAGGCGTGTCGCGCCCCAGTTCTCGGCCGTCAGCAAATTGTGCGTTTTGGCGAGTGCCGTGATCCGATTGGACAGCGTATCAAGCACCTGGGCGGGATCGTTCTCATCACGCCGGGCGCGGTTGATGAGCGCCATGACGTTCGCGAGCATGTTCTTCACCCGGTGCTGCAGCTCCTGCATCACGCGGCGAAGATCGGCCTCCATCTCCTTAGTCTTGGTGATGTCGCGAACGCTGACACCCACGCCGTTGATTTCACTGCTTCTGCCGCGGTGCACGGGATACCAGTCGACGATCCAGGTCCGATCTTCATCCGGCGCCGCCGCCGTCCGCCCGACAATTTCGGTGTTGAGCAGCGGCTCACCCGTCTCAAAGACCTGCTCAATCGGCTTGACGACCATCTGACCAAGATCGGGCACGATCTCCATGACCGTTCGGCCCGGATGGTCCTCGACAGGAATGCCGTTGATCTTGGCGAGCTCGGAGTTGACGCGCACGTACCTGAATTCGCGGTCCATCAAGGCCATCGCCTGCGGGCTCACGCGATACAGCTCCTCGATCTCGCGAAGCCGGTCCCGCGCCTCCTCCTCGGCCGTCTCCAGCCGGGCCGCGTTTCCGAAGCTCAGTCACTTCGTTCAAGACGATCACCGAGCCGGACCGGTCGCCGTCCGATGTCATGTACGGGCTGACGCGGACAGCCATGATCTCCCCTCGGGTCTCGGCCTCCAATTCGGCCTCGACCGGCGCGCCGCGCTCGGCGACCGATTCAAGAAGACCGCCGACCGCGCCATCTTCAAACTCCGACCTGATGTGCTCAAACGGACGGCCGATATCTTTGTCGATCACGCGGAAGTAGCGCTGCGCTTCGGGCGTAAAGCTGCGGATGATGCCTTCCTCGTCGAGGAAGATGATCGCAAGCTTCGTACTGTCGATGAGGTTGCTGAGGTCGGCGTTTAACCGGTCGAGTTCCTGCACCTTGTACTTCAGCTCGTCGTTGACAGTCGACAGCTCCTCGTTCGCCGACTGAAGCTCCTCGTTCATCGACATCATTTCTTCGTTGGAGCTTTTCAGCTCCTCGTTTGATGTCTCGAGTTCTTCAACCGTCGTGCGGACGGTCTGCTGCGCGCTTTCGAGCTGCTCTTCAAGATCATGAACGCGCGCGACAGAGCCCTGCCCGAGCTCGTCGGCGCGCACCTGCTGCCAGTCGTCGTCGCGGCGCGGGTCGAGGCGGTCCTGAAACACGACAAGGATCGTATCGTCAGACAGTCGCTCGGCGATCAGGTAGAGTGACAACTGCTCATCATTGACCATGCCGTCGAACGTGCGTGACATCCGTTCACCGGGCTTCGCCGGCAAGTTGTTGAGCATGCTCCGCAGCGCGAGTTGGAGGTCGTCGCGGCCAAGGTCGTGCAGGCGGAGGGTCGCCTGTCCCTGCGGGAACTCAAGGAACGTGCCGGTGCGCTCGGATGAATAGACGATCGTGCCCGTCGTATCGATGACCACATGGGCCGGCGCGTACTTGCGGAGGACCCGGTGCTGATAGGTCGATATCGTCTCGTTCGGGTCCGGGCGCATGCGATCAGAACGCTCGCGATCGAACAGTTTGTCCTGGACGGGCGACTGAAGCTTTAGCGGCTGGCTCTTGCCGACCTTGCGCCGGAAGATCGCGTTGCTCGCATCGACGACCTCATAGGCGTCGCGCATGTCGCTCAAGCCTTCGCTCATCCCGAGGAAGAGCGTTCCCTGTGGCTTCAGCGCGTAGTGGAACGTGCGCATGACCTGCTTTTGCAGTTCCGCATCGAAGTAGATCAGCAGGTTGCGGCAGGACACCATGTCGAGCTTTGAGAACGGCGGGTCGGCAAGCACGTCATGGTGGGAAAAGCGCACCATATCGCGGATCGATGCCACCACACGGTATCCGTCAGGTGTGACGCTGAAATAGCGCTCGAGCAGGCGCTCAGGCACTTCATGCGCGATGGTGTCAGGATACTGCGCCGTACGCGCCACGTGCAGCGCGGAGCGATCGACATCGGTGCCAAAAATGTTCACCACTACGCGCGCGTCGAGCCGCGACATCTCCTCGCGCAAGAGCATGGCGAGCGTGAAAGCTTCCTGCCCCGTGGAGCAGCCCGGCACCCAAATTCGAATAGGCTGGCCAGCGTTGTCGCGCTCTGCCAGAAGCGGCGTGATGACTTTTGCGCGCATTGCCTGAAAGGCGCTGTCATCGCGAAAGAAGCTGGTGACGTTGATCAGGAGTTCATTGAACAGGTTGGTGGCTTCCGCGGGGTCGGAAATCAGAACCTGGAGGTAGTCGCGCGGCGACTCGCAGCCGGACACCAGCATGCGCCGGGCAAGGCGGCGGCGCACGGTCGCCTTTTTGTAGCCGGAGAAGTCGTGACCCGTGCGGTAGCGCACATGTTTCGCGATCCGGGCAATCAGATCTTCGTCGTCTCTGAGTTCCGGTAGCAGATCGCTTCCGCGCTCAAAGTACTCTGCGATAACCCGCGCCATCTCGCCTGCCGGCAGCACAAGGTCGGCCGCGCCAGTGCTGAACGCAGAGCTCGGCATGCCATCGTACTTCGCTTCGGATGTATCCTGGACGAAGACGAAGCCGCCTTGCTCTTTGATGCTTTTTGCACCGTTGCTCCCGTCGCTGCCAGTGCCGCTCAGAATGATCGCAGCCGAGTTCTGCCCCTGCGCGCGGGCGAGACTTTCGAAGAAGCGATCGATTGGCCGGCGCAGACCGCGCGGCTCATCAAAGTCATTGAGGTACAGCGTTGCGTCTTTGATCGTGAGCTCAAAACCAGGCGGGATCAGGTAGAGCTTGCCGCTTTCAACCGCCATCCCGTCTGAAATCTGCACCACCGGCGTCGACGACCGCTTGCTTAGGAGTTCGGGCAGCAGGCTTTCGGAGGTCGGGTCGAGATGTTGGATCAGAACGTAAGCCGGCTGCTTCGCCATATCGCCCTTACGGCCCAGCGCTTCGATGCCGCTGATGAGTTCGCGGAACGCCTCAAGCCCGCCTGCAGACGCGCCGACGCCGACCACAGGAAAGGCGACAGTTCCTGTGTTCGGAACGTCTGGATCAAGTTGCTGCATCTGGTGTCGCGCGTCGTGGGTTGGATTGAGGCTTTGGAACGTCCATGCGATCCAAACCATGAGGGCAAGCCTACCGCGACTGGGATCACGCGTCGCTAAATTAGTTTGAAGCGATGGGAAATGTCAGCGATCCCAATTCGCAGGATCAACGAAATCACGCGTGGGAGTTCAGTGCCGCAAAGCGTCGCCGACGCACTTAAACCAGATCATCCATTGGTTCTCGTAAACCGCGCCTATAAAGAGGCGATTGGATACGGCCTGCGTAAAACAATTGGAATGAATTGTTGGTTTGCGCAAAGCGGCGTTGATCATGCTCCGCAACGCGCTGAATGGCCAGAGCGGGACGCGATGCGTGTTTGCAACAAGCGGTCGGACGGTTGTTGAAGGAGCCGTCGCGGTTCTGCCTGCCCGGCGCATCCAAAGCGTCTTCCCACCGCGACGCGGGTCTCGCGTCATAGGGACCCGCGCGAGATGCCTATCTGCACCCCGGAGCCGGTCCGACGTGGCAAAAGCCTCATCGGACCGGGGTTGCCCTTAGTCGTCGCGCGAGCGGCGACGGCCGCCGCCACCACGGCCGCGGCGTTCGCCGCCACCGCCGCCGCGATCTTCTTCTTCGCCTTCGGCGCGCGGGATCTCTTCGCCTGTGTCCTGGTTCACGATTTTCATGGACAGGCGCACCTTGCCGCGATCGTCAAAGCCCAGAAGCTTCACGAAGACCTCCTGGCCTTCCTTGACGACGTCGCTCGGGTGATCGGGGCGCATCTCGGAGGTGAGCTGCGAGATATGGACGAGACCGTCCTTCGAGCCGAAGAAGTTCACGAAGGCACCGAAGTCCATCAGCTTGACGACCTTGCCCTTGTAGACAACGCCGACTTCCGGCTCTTGCGTGATCTCCTTAATCCGGCGCATCGCCTCTTCGATCGACTCGCGCTTGGCGGCGGCAATCTGGACCGTGCCGTCATCTTCGATGTCGACCTTCGCGCCGGATTCCGCGACGATCTCGCGGATCACGGAGCCGCCCGAGCCGATCACTTCGCGGATTTTGTCGGTCGGAATCTTGATCGTCTCGATGCGCGGGGCATGCTCGCCAAGCTCCGTGCGGGCTTCGCCAAGCGCCTTCGACATCTCATCAAGGATGTGCAGCCGGCCGGACTTTGCCTGCTCGAGGGCGATCTTCATGATCTCCTCGGTGATGCCGGTGATCTTAATGTCCATCTGCAGCGACGTGATGCCTTCAGACGACCCCGCGACCTTGAAGTCCATGTCGCCGAGGTGGTCCTCATCGCCGATGATGTCGGAGAGGACGGCAAAGTCGTTGCCTTCCTTGATCAGGCCCATCGCAATACCGGCGACCGGGGTCTTGAGCGGCACGCCCGCATCCATCAGCGCGAGCGACGTCCCACACACCGTCGCCATCGACGACGATCCGTTCGACTCCGTGATCTCGGAGACGACACGCAGCGTGTAAGGGAACTCTTCGGCCGATGGGATCAGCGGGTGGACGGCGCGCCATGCGAGCTTTCCGTGACCGATTTCGCGGCGTCCTGGCGAGCCGACACGGCCTGTTTCACCGACTGAGAATGGCGGGAAGTTGTAGTGCAGCAGGAAGCGTTCTTTGCGCGTCCCTTCGAGGCCGTCGATGAACTGCTCATCGTCGCCCGTGCCAAGCGTTGCAACGCAGATCGACTGCGTCTCGCCGCGCGTGAACACAGCCGAACCGTGTGTGCGCGGCAGGACGCCGGCCTGCGCGAGGATCGGCCGGACCGTCTTCAGGTCGCGCCCGTCAATGCGCTGACCGGTCGAGACGACCGTGCCGCGCATGATGTCCATTTCGACGGCCTTGAAGCTGTCGTCGAGGAGGACGGACTCGGTGTTGTCGTCTTCCGGGATCGCGATATTGGCGGCCACCTTCTCGCGGGCGGCTGCAACCATGTCGTTGCGCTTCTGCTTCTCGGGCGTCTTGAACGCTTCGCGCAGATCGTCACCGACGAGCGACGCGATCTGGTCTTTGTACTTCTTCTCCGGCGGCTGGAAGTCCCACGGCTCTTTCGCGGCACCTTCGGCGAGCTGGATGATCGCGTCGAGCACCGGCTGAAAGTGCTTGTGGCCGTACATCACCGCATCGAGCATCTGCATTTCCGGCAGCTCGTGCGCTTCTGATTCCACCATCATCACGGCGTCGCGGGTGCCGGCTACAACAAGGTCGAGCTTCGTCTCGTCCATCTCGTCATGCATCGGGTTCAGGACGAACTCACCGTTGATCAAACCAACGCGGGCGGCTGCGATCGGGCCGAGGAACGGCACGCCGGACAATGTCAGCGCCGCGCTCGCCGCGATCATCGCTACGACGTCCGGATCGTTCTCGTTGTCATACGAGAGCACGTTGATGATGACCTGGACTTCGTTCTTGAAGCCTTCGACGAAGAGCGGCCGGATCGGCCGGTCGATCAGGCGCGAGGTCAGCGTTTCCTTTTCAGTCGGGCGGCCTTCGCGCTTGAAAAACCCGCCGGGGATCTTGCCGGCGGCGTACGTCTTTTCTTGGTAGTTCACGGTCAGCGGGAAAAAGTTCATGCCCGGCTTGACGCTCTTGGCTGCGACGACGGTCGCGAGCACGCTCGTCTCGCCATATTGGGCCATAACGGCACCGTCGGCCTGGCGAGCGATCTGCCCGGTCTCGAGCTTGAGAAGGCGTCCGCCCCAGTCGATTTCCACGCGATGAATATCAAACATCTTCGGTCTTTCTGTTCGTACGTACGGAGGTCGGGCCGGCCTCCCCTTGAGGCCGCGTGCCCGCAATGTGCGGGTCTGGCTTGTCTGTCCCGCACGCTTTGAGTGCGGTTGCCGGCATCGTCGGCCCGAACGGATCGGTGTCGCGCGACGCTTGAGCTTAAGTGTCCAGACCAAAGCGCTCCGCCGGAGCGGAGCTTAAGGGCCTATCGGCGAATGCCGAGGCGGCCGATGATCGACTGATATCGCTTGGCGTCTTTCGCCTTGACGTAGTCGAGCAACTGGCGGCGCTGGCTCACCATCTTCAGGAGGCCGCGGCGCGAGTGGTTATCTTTCTTGTGAGACTTGAAGTGCTCGGTCAGGTTCGTGATCCGTTCAGTCAGGATCGCGATCTGCACTTCCGGCGAACCGGTGTCGCCCTGGGCGCTGCCGTACTCTTTAACAAGCTCACTCTTACGATCAGTCGTAATCGACATCGTGTAGGTCCTTCTGTCGGTGTAAGAAAGCCGGGGCCAGCGCCGCGCGGCGGGTGCGCCAGGAGCCGGGATGTCGTCCAGCAGAAGGCGCGATCGGTGGCGCGCGCGCCATCGAAGTGGGCGGTATACCGGCGCAGTCCTCAAAAGGCGAGAACAATCTTGGGCCATTGGCGCCAGCTTCGGCGGCCACCGGCGCGTCAGCCCGTCGCGGCGGGGGCGTTGAAGACGCGGTTCGGCACGAACGCGCCCTGGCTGATCTCTCCGAGCGCGACGAGCTCGCCCTTGAGCGTTGCATAAGCGGCGTCCGCCGACACCGGCGCGTCGCGACCGCGCAGGATCACTGCCTGGCCGCGGCGGATGCGGCCGACGTCATTTGCCGTCATTGCGATCTCAGCAAGCTCTTCAAGCGCGGCCGCCATCGGCAGCAGGACCTCAAGTGCGGTGCCGGCGTCCGCACGCGCTTCGAGGTCACTGAGCGTTACCGCGCCTGCCACGTCAAATGCACCAACCCGCGTGCGGCGCAGTTGCGTGACATGACCATAGCAGCCGAGCGCTACGCCAAGATCGCGGGCGATGGCGCGGACGTAAGTGCCCTTGCCGCAAGCGGCTTCGAGGATCGTATGGTCGTCGTCGGGCTGGTCGACGACCCGGAGCGCGTGGATCGTGACGGGCCGTGCCGCGAGCTCAACATCAGCGCCATCGCGCGCCAGATCGTAGGCCCGCTGCCCGTCAATCTTGATCGCCGAGAACTTTGGCGGGACCTGCTCAATCTCGCCGGTGAACGCTTCGAGGCGGGCTTCGACCTCCGCGATGGTCGGGCGCCGCTCACTCGTCGCAATCACCTCACCTTCGCTATCGTCGGTCGTTGTGGCTGCGCCCCAGCGAATGGTGAACGCGTAACCCTTCGTGCCATCGACGGCGTAGTTGATCGTCTTGGTCGCCTCGCCGAACGCGATCGGCAACAGGCCGGTCGCCAGCGGATCGAGCGTGCCGGCATGGCCGGCTTTGCGCGCATCAAACAGGCGGCGCACGACATTGACCACGTGTGTCGACGTCATCCCGGTTGGCTTGTCGAGAACAAGCCAACCGTTGACCACTTTGCCCTTGCGGCGTCGTGCCATATCCCAAAATCCGCGTCTGAGTGCTCATCCGGGGCCAGCGCCGCCAGCCAAACCGTTAATCCCGCTCGGTATCGCGGCGAACGTCCGGTCGCGCAAGCAGGGCGTTGATTTTTCCGGCTTCGTCGAATGAGTGATCGGCCTTGAAATCGAGCCGCGGTGCGTTTCTGAGATCGACCGCGCGGGCGATCTCGCCGCGGATATAGCGCGCGTTGCGCTTGAGCGCGGCGACCACACCGGCGTCATCCGAGCCGCCAAGCGAAACGACGAAAACGGTCGCATTGCGCAAGTCAGGCGACATGCGGACTTCCGGCACCGTGATCACGCGGGCTTCCAAGTCAGGATCGTGGACCGCACCGCGCGACAAGAGATCCGCCACGGCATGGCGGACAAGCTCGCCGACACGGAGCTGGCGCTGCGACGGGGTCTGGCCTTCACGGGTTTTCGGCTGGCGCGACAGTGGCGTTCTCCTCGACATAGGCGCGGAACCGGGCCGCGTCGCCAGGGTCCTCGAATGCGCGATCCGGAACGTAGAACGGATGGCGCATGCGAAACCAGATGACAACGCCATCCCGAAAGCGGTCCAAGCCAGTTATTCCGGACCACTCGACATGGCTGCTGATGGCGGCATGCGCAACCCGCAAGCCGTCTTGACCAAGCGCGATCGCGACGTCGGCGCCGTCGACCTGATGCTTTGCGTAAGCGCGCCGGCGCACGTACGGGATGATCACGAACTCCAGGGCGAGCACGACGATGGCGCCGCCGATAAGCAGAGCGCCAAACACGGAGCCGGCAACCTGAAGAAACAGCCCCATGAGAAAGATAACGGCGGTCAGGACCCAATGAATCCAGCGCGGCCGGCGCCATCGCGGCTTGCGCAGCACGTGTGCGTCCGCGGTCGCGAGATAGTCGGCGTAGCTCAATTGGTAGCGCGCCGTGATGGCAGCGGACGGCGCGGGCGTCTCGGCGTGTTGCGCCATCGGCTTAGCTCAGCGGTGCGTGGCGACCGAGGTTGGCCACGACATCCGGTTTGGACTTGAAGCCGGCGATGGCTGATGTGCCAACGCCGATCTCGCGGACGGCCATGGCCACCGCGGCTGAGGCGCTGTCGGGAGGGCCGCCGACAAAGTCAGCGACGGCACAGTCCGTTTTCTGGGGTGCATCCTGCATGGGCCGCGCGGCGCCTTGTTTCGATCGGCGGTAGAGCGACAGGCCGAGCGCTTTCGGGTCCGGCGATCGTGCCGGACCCGAGAGCTGTTTAGTCGAGCGTGCGCTGGATCTCTTCGACCTGGAAGCACTCGATCACGTCGCCTTCGCGGATGTCCTGATAGTTCGCGAATGACATGCCGCATTCCTGGCCGGCATTCACTTCCTTCACGTCATCCTTGAAGCGTTTCAGGATCGAGAGTGTGCCCTCATGGATCACGACGTTGTCGCGGATCAAGCGCACCTTAGCGCCGCGCTCGACCTTACCTTCGGTGATCTTACAGCCAGCCACCTTGCCGACCTTCGTGATGTTGAAGACCTGCAGGATCTCGGCATTTCCGAGGAACGTCTCGCGAATGGTCGGCGCCAGCAGACCGGACATCACGCCCTTCATGTCATCTACGAGATCATAGATGATGTTGTAGTAGCGAACTTCGACGCCATCGCGGTCAGCGGCCTGTTTGGCCTGCTGGTTCGCGCGGGTGTTGAAGCCGATGACGACCGCGTCGGACGCGCTTGCGAGCGTGACGTCAGACTCGGTGATGCCGCCAACGCCGGAGTGCACGATCCGGGCTTCGACCTCATCGGTCGACACCTTCGCGAGCGCACCGGCAATGGCCTCGACGGACCCTTGCACGTCGCCTTTGACGACGAGCGCAAGCTCTTTCTTATCGGCCTCGTGCATCTGCTGCATCATCTGCTCGAGCGTACGGGCAGAACCGGCCGAACCAAGCGTCTCGCGGCGTTTGCGTTGGCGGTACTCGGTGATCTCGCGGGCGCGCGCCTCGCTTTCGACGACGGCGAACTGATCGCCGGCCTCTGGCGCTGAATCAAAGCCAAGCACTTCGACCGGGGTCGACGGGCCGGCGGCCTTCGTGTTGTCGCCCTTGTCATCGAGCATGGCGCGCACGCGGCCCCAAGAGGTGCCGGCGACGACGATGTCGCCCACATTGAGCGTGCCGCGCTGCACGAGCAGCGTGCCAACCGGGCCGCGCCCGCGCTCGAGTTTCGCCTCGATCACGAAGCCATCTGCCGGTCGTTCCGCGTTCGCCTTGAGGTCGAGGAGTTCTGCCTGAAGCGCAATCGCCTCAAGCAGTTTATCGAGGCCCGTCTTCTCGATCGCCGAGACTTCGACTTCGAGGACTTCACCCGACATGCTCTCGACGACGATCTCGTGCTGGAGCAGGTCGGTGCGCACGCGTGAAGGATCGGCGTCCGGCTTGTCCATTTTGTTGATCGCCACGACGAGCGGCACTTCGGCCGCCTTGGCATGCGCGATGGCCTCAACGGTCTGCGGCATGACCCCGTCGTCCCCGGCAACGACCAGGACAACGATATCGGTGACTTTGGCGCCGCGTGCCCGCATGGCCGTAAACGCTTCGTGGCCCGGCGTGTCGATGAACGTCACCGGCTGACCGTCGCCGGTTTTTACCTGGTAAGCGCCAATGTGCTGCGTGATGCCGCCGGCTTCACCCGAGGCAACGGTCGCAGAGCGAACGGCATCGAGCAGCGATGTCTTACCGTGGTCGACGTGGCCCATGATGGTGACCACCGGGGGCCGCGACTGACGGGCTTCGTCGTCGGCGTCGTCTTCGGAGATAAAGCCTTCCTCGACGTCAGACTCAGAAACGCGTTTCCACGTATGGCCGAACTCCTCGACGAGGAGCTGCGCCGTGTCGGCGTCGATCGCATCGTTGATCTTGTGCATCGCGCCCTGCTTCATGAGCAGCTTGATCACGTCGACCGCGCGCTCACTCATCCGGTTTGCGAGTTCCTGGATCGTAATGACCTCTGGGATCGTCACTTCACGCATGATCTTTTCGCGCGTTTGCTCGATCCCGGCGGCGCGGGCCTTGTCGCGTTCACGACGGCGCTTAAGCGAGGCAAGGGAACGCTCGCGCTGGCGCTCATCTAGCGCATTCGCAATCGTCAACTTACCGCGCACGCGGCCCTGATCGCCGCGGCCGGGGCTACGGGTTTGTTTCGGTGGGCTGCCACGCCGTTTGGCGGGGGAATCATCGTCTTCACGCGCGGCCGGTGCGGCAGGACGCAAGTTGCGGCGCGGCGCTTCTGGCTCAGGCTTCGGAGCCGGCGGCTTCGGTGCGGCACGGTCGGTTCGCGTCACAATCATCGGCGCGGTCATGCCGACCGGCTGCGACAGCAAGGTGTCGGCGCGGGCGCCCTCGCCTGCACTTTCGCGAGCCCGGCGGTCGGACTGATCAACGCGCGGGCGCTGCGTCGGCGCCGTCTCATCGGCGTCGGCTGCACGGCGCGATGTTGCCGGCGGCGGCACGGCCGGTGCCTTCGGCTTTTCGGGTACGAGGACCTGATCGGTCGCTTTCCGGATCGCTTCATCAGCGAGCCGCTTTTTCTCAGCCTCGGCTTCAGCCTGCTCGCGGGCGACTCGCTCTTCCTGCTCGCGCGCGACGCGCTCGGCTTCTTCGGACCGGCGGCGCTCTTCCTCGACCTGCCGGACGCGGGCAGCCGCAAGCGCTTTCGCGCGGGCTGCGACTTCGCCGTCAGACAGGCCCCCCTTGCGGTCCGACCCCGAACGCGCTGGCGCCTTCTTGGCAGGCGCGCGCGGTGCCGGTTTTGGGTCTTCAGCGCCGGCCGCAGCTTCGCTTCGCTTGGCAGTCCCAGGCGTCACGGTGCGCTTCCGCTTCTTCTCGACGACCACCGACTTCGACCGGCCGTGCGAAAACTTCTGCTGAACGTGGCCGGATTCGACCGTCCGTTTCAGCTGAAGCGGCTTCCGCCCGCCTGCCGGCTTATCTGTGGTTTCGTTCGTATCGCTCATACTAAACCTTGTGTTTGACCAGCGGTTTCCCGCCCGTCAGGCCGTGCTTTCAGTCGATCTCGTCGAAAAGTCCGGCCATCCGGCCGATCGGCGCGTCGGTGGCGTAACGCGCAAGGCGATCCGCGGCCCGAACAAAGACGTCGGTCGCCCGGCTCCTGCTCAGGCCTGCGTGTACCACATTTGCCCGGCCCGTTGCCAAGGCCAATTCGTCGATTGTGAGCACCCCTGCGGTCCGCGCAGCCCTTCCAGCGGCTGCCGCAACGGCCTCGTGCTTCGCGGAAAGCTTTTGGCGGCCATCGTCTGCCGCGTCAGATGCCTGCAACAGAACGTCCGCATCGCCCTTCGCGATCATCGCTGATACGCTATCAAAGCCGGTGACGACGACGCCCGCCTTGATCGCCAGCGAAAGGGCCTGGATCGCATCGCGGCGGAGGAGATCACCGACCAAATCCGCAAGTCCATCCGGCACAACGACGTTCGCCTTGAAGCCGCGCTTGAACGCGCCCTTGGCGGCGGCCGCCTCGACGAGATGGCGCCGCGCGCCAACCCAGACGCCGCGGCCGGGCAATTTCTCTTTCAGATCAGGCGTTACGCAACCGTCAGGGGCGCAAGCAAAGCGGATGAGCTCAGTCCGGTCGGCGGTGTCCCGGGTGACGGCGCACTGACGCGGCGGCGCGGACTTGCGCCCACGCTTGATGCCGTCGTCGATGTGTTGTTCCGCCATCATCCGTTATGTGCTCTGCCGGCCTCATGACTTACGCGGGTGCGTCGGTATCGGTGCGAACGTCGCCATCGGCGTCCGCGGTTTCTGGTTCTGCAACGTCTGTCGCGGCCTCAGCGCCCTCGGCGTCTTCACCGTCTTCGGCAACCGGAATATCGGCGCCGTCCTCATAGACCGGCTCGTCAGACACCAGGTCTTCCGTTCCGATCCAACCAAGCAAGATACGCGCTGCGAGGATCATCTCCTCAGCTTCCAGACGGTTAACGTCGAAGCCGTCGAGGTAACCCTTGTGCCGGATCGCTTCGATGCCCTTCGACGCCGGCCGCTCAACCCAGCCGATCAGATCGTCCGTCGCGCAGTCGGCAAAGTCGTCGAGCGTTTTGACGTCGTTTTCGCCAAGCGCGACCATCATCGCGGTCGTCATGCCGGAGATGTTGGCAAGGTCGTCTGACACGCCAAGCTCGCGGCGGCGGGCATCCCGTTGCGCTTCCAGAGCTTCGAGGTGTTCGCGGGCGCGGGCCTGGATCTCTTCCGCCGTGTCCTCGTCGAAGCCTTCGATACTCGCGACCTCACTCGGGTCGACGTAGGCGACTTCCTCGACGTTCGTGAACCCTTCGGTTGCCAGAAGCTGCGCGATCACCTCGTCGACGTCGAGCGATTCCATAAACATCTGGCTGCGCTCGTTGAACTCGGCCTGGCGGCGCTCGCTCTCTTCGTCCTCGGTCAGGATGTCGATGTCCCAGCCGGTAAGCTGTGATGCGAGACGCACGTTCTGGCCGCGCCGGCCGATCGCGAGCGACAACTGCTCTGCCGGCACGACGACCTCGATGCGCTCTGCGTCCTCGTCGAGGACGACCTTGCTCACTTCAGCAGGCGACAAAGCGTTGACGATGAAGCTCGCCTCATCCTCAACCCATGGGATGATGTCGATCTTCTCGCCCTGCAGCTCATTGACGACGGCCTGGACGCGCTGGCCGCGCATACCAACACAAGCGCCGACCGGATCGATCGAGCTATCGCGAGAGATCACTGCGATCTTGGCGCGAGATCCCGGATCGCGTGCGACTGCCTTGATCTCGACGATGCCGTCGTAGATCTCCGGCACTTCCATCGCGAACAGCTTCGACATGAAGTCGGGCCGCGCGCGCGACATGAAGATCTGCGGGCCACGCTGCTCGCGGCGGACGTCATAGAGAAGCGCGCGCATGCGGTCGCCGTATTTGACCATCTCGCGCGGGATCATCTCATCGCGGCGGACAATCGCTTCTGCACGGCCGAGATCGAGGATGACATTGCCATACTCAACACGCTTGACGGTACCGTTGATAATCTCACCGACACGATCCTTGAATTCTTCGAACTGGCGCTCACGTTCGGCATCGCGGACCTTCTGGACGATCACCTGCTTGGCGTTCTGTGCGGCGACGCGGCCGAACTCGAGCGGCGGCAGGTCTTCAACCAGAATATCGCCGACGACGGCATCCGGCTTCCGGTGCTTGGCGTCTTCGACCGTCAGTTCCGTATTCTCGTTCTCGACGTCCTCGACGACGGTCATGACGCGCGTCAGGCGCGTGTCGCCGGTCTTTGGGTCGATGGAGCAGCGGATATCGTTCTCGGCGCCGTAGCGGGATCGCGCTGCCTTCTGGATTGCGTCCTGCATCGCGTCGATGACGATGTTTCGGTCGATCGATTTTTCCATCGCGACCGCATCTGCAATCCGCAAAAGCTCAATGCGGTTCGCGCTAACTCCAGTCATCGCCATGGGCGTGCGCCTCTCAAGAAGTGCCCTGCCGGTTCCAGGCGCAATCGCCAGTCCGGCCGCAAATTCAACTTCAGTGCCGTGTCCGCGAAGCCGGCTTGCCGCTCGCGTCGTTAATCTCGATCGTATCGGGCGGTGAGGTGCCGTCGCCAACTTCGGCGCCAGCGGCCTTCGCGCGCTTTAAGGATTCGCGGATCAAGTCGTCATTCAGAATGAGCCGCGCTTCCTGTACCATATCGACCGGCAATCCGATCACCTGTCGGCCTTGATCGCCCAGATCGACCTCAATCCGGATTTCGCCGTCCTCAAAGCCCTCAAGGACGCCCTTAAACTTCCGCCGGCCATCCAGCATGCGCCGGAGCTCGACGCGCGCGGCAAATCCGGACCAATCCTCAAAGTCGCTGGACCGGACCAGCGGACGGTCGATGCCGGGCGATGAAACCTCAAGCCGGTAGCTGTTGCTCAGCGGATCGTATGCATCGAGCAGCGGTGAAAGCTGTCGCGACACGGTCTCGCAGTCCGTAATGCTCATCGTCCCGTCAGGACGTTCAGCCATGATCTGCAAGGTTTGGTCCGAACCACCGCTTAATTGGACACGGACAAGCCGATATCCAAGTCCTGCGAGCGGTTCCCCGACGAGATCAGCGACTTGCGCCGCAACGCCATCCTCGCGCGCAAGCGGTCGTGCATCCATTTCTGACGCTGACTCGGCCATACATCGGACCCGGATGCTCCGTTCAGGAGCCCCAAAAAGAAAAAAGAGCAGATCCGGGAGGATCCACTCTCAGAGTTGAGATGATCATGAGCACCCGCACGCTACGCAATCGGTCGCTGTGCTGCAAGGTCTCGGTGAACTTTTTTTGACACCTGAGTGATCCGACTTTCAGCGGCCGTTCAGTAAGTTCGGGGCTGCCGGCTGGCGGATGAACCGAAAGTAGGAGGAGCGGCGGCCCTCGCGCTCAGCCTTCTGCTCGTAGCGGGTTCGGGGCCAATCTTCAGGGCGTACGGCCCAGTCGCTGCGGTCCCGCGCCGGCCAATCCCATCCGGGGTGCGCGAGGACCGCCAGCAAAATCGTCCGCGCATAGTCCGCGATATCGGTACCAACCCGCAGCTCCGCGCCAGGCTGTGCGACGCGGGCAAGCTCATCGAGCAGCGCGCTGTTGATAAGCCGGCGTTTCACGTGCCGCTTCTTCGGCCACGGGTCCGGGAACAGGATGAACGCACGGTCGATCGATGCGTCCGGCAGAGCCCGCAGCAACGGGCGTGCATCATCGTCGTGCAGCCGGACGTTTTCCAGGCTGCCGGTCTCGATCCGCGCGGCTGCTTTGACGACGCCGTCGAGGAATGGCTCGCATCCAATGAGTAGGACGTCCGGGTTCGCCCGGGCCTGCCAGATCAGATGCTCGCTGCCGCCAAACCCGATCTCGAGCCATATGGGGCGCGCGCCGGACGTGATCTCGGCGGACAGCCGAGCCGTGAGTGTCGTGTCGCCGTCCGCCATCGCGCGAAGCGGCGGCAACACGTCATCGAAGATGCGCTGTTGGTTGGGGCTCGGTTTGCGCCCCCGCCGCCGGCCAAATGAGCGCAGCTCCTCCGGCGCCTCATCAGCGGTGTCGCGCTTGCGATCGTCACCTGACATCAGCAAAAGCCGCCAACCAGATACGCGGGTCCTGCACGGCTAATCGGGCACCGGCATGCAGATGGATCAGCCGACCGCAGACTTCAGTGCGTCGACAAGGTCGGTCTTCTCCCACGAGAAACCGCCATCTGCGTCCGGTGTCCGGCCAAAGTGACCGTAGGCGGCCGTCCGTGCGTAAATCGCCTTGTTAAGGTCGAGGTGTGCGCGAATTCCGCGGGGCGACAGATCCATCACCTCGCCAAGCGCCGTCTCAAGCCGCGCTTCGTCGACCTTGCCTGTGCCGCCAAGGTTCACGTGGATCGAAAGCGGCCGTGCGACGCCGATGGCGTAGGAAAGCTGGATCGTGCAACGGTCGGCAAGGTCTGCGGCGACAACGTTCTTGGCGAGATAGCGGGCTGCATACGCTGCCGATCGGTCCACCTTCGTCGGGTCCTTGCCAGAGAAGGCACCGCCGCCATGGAGCGCTGCGCCGCCGTAGGTATCGACGATGATCTTGCGCCCCGTCAGGCCACAATCACCATCCGGGCCGCCAATGAAGAACTTGCCCGTCGGGTTCACGTGCCAGACCGTATCCGAAGAGATCCAGCCGTCCGGCAGGGCTGCGCGGATGTACGGCTCGGTCATCTCGCGGATGTCGCCTGACGACAGGTCTTCATCGAGATGCTGGTGCGAGAGCACGATCTGCGTGGCAGCAACCGGCTTGCCGTCTTCGTAGCGGACCGTAACCTGGCTCTTGGCATCGGGGCCAAGCTTTCCGCAGGCGCCATCACCAGACTTCCGCGCCTTTGCGAGATCGCCAAGAATCTTATGGCTGTAATAGATCGGCGCGGGCATCAGCTCCGGCGTTTCGCGGCAGGCGTAGCCAAACATAATCCCCTGGTCGCCGGCGCCTTCCTCGCGGTTCGTCGGCTGTTGCGCATCGACGCCCTGGGCAATATCGGCTGACTGTTCATGAAGGAGCACTTCGACGTTGCAGTTTGCCCAATGAAAGCCGTCCTGCGCGTACCCGATGTCCTTGATCGCCGCGCGGGCCACCTCCTGCAGGTGCATCACCGTCACGTTCTTCGGCCCGCGGTATTCACCCGCAATCACCAGCCGGTTCGTCGTCGCAAGCGTTTCGCAGGCCGCGCGGATCGACCACGGGTCGAGACCTTCCTTCGCGCCTTCGCGATAGAACAGATCGACGATCTCATCCGATACGCGATCGCAGACTTTATCGGGGTGGCCCTCGGACACAGACTCGCTAGTGAAGAGATAGTTCGATCGGGTCACGCGTCTGTCCGTCCTGGGGTCTCGTTGTTGGGAAGGGGTGCCGGCTGGCGCATCCCCAGGCGCAACGGCACCTACAGTCAGGCGCGGCCCGCATCGTCTGTGCAGATGCGAAATTGGGGCGCTAACCTCGGCGCGCGCGATGTTGCAATCTTCTGTTGCAACGTCAAGCCGCCCGCACCTACTTGGCCGCACCTTCCTGTGGGCCAAGCGATCGGACGAGTTCGATCACGGATCTGCGCACCTTCGGATCATCGATCGAGGCGAACGCGCGGTTCAGCTCGATGCCTTCTCGGCTCTTCATGAAGCCGACAACATCGCCCTCGCTGTCTTCGGCAAAGCCGCCGACATGTGACCCGTTCGCAGACTCAGCGAGGCCGTTCATGTCCTCGTAGAAGAAGTCGACGCCGACTCCGAGGATGCGGCTCATCTCATAGAGCCGGCTCGCGCCGATCCGGTTCATACCCTTCTCGTACTTCTGGATTTGCTGGAACGTGAGCCCGAGCTGGTCGCCAAGCTTTTCCTGGCTGATGTCCAAGAGCATGCGCCGCAGCCTGAGCCGGCTTCCGACATGCGCGTCAATCGGGTTGACCCGGCGTTTGTTCGCAGCACCACCGTCAGCGAGACTGTGCCCATTGGACTTGGTCATTGTAACGCGATCACCCCCGAGACCTCTAACGTTCGGCGTTTGGTTAAGGTGAGGGAGAGTGAGCGTCAACATGGCCAAGTGACGATTGATCGACTTTTAAATCGGCCGTGCGCGGTGCTGTTGGTGGCCCGTCAACGCAGCTTTGACCGGGTGGCAACGCCGACGCACAGCGCAAGTAGCACAAGTGCGGCGAGTACGCTCCATGGCGCGCGGGCAGCCAGCGGCCGCCCGATGGCTTTGGGCAGGCCGGTGTCGATGACGCCGGTTTCGTTGAGGGCAATTGCCTGCGTGATGCGCCCATAGGGGTCGGCCACGAAGCTGATGCCGTTATTTGAGACGCGGACGATCGCGAGGCCCTGCTCGATGGCGCGCATGCGCGTTTGGTGCGCGTGCTGCGCCGGCCCGGTCGTTGTCCCAAACCATCCATCGTTTGTCAGGTTGAACAGCGCTGCAGGCCGCTCCGGCGTTCGCGAGACTTCGCTTGGAAAGATCGCCTCATAACAAATCAGCATCTCGATCGGCGGCAGCCCGGGTACGCGCATCAATTCGCGCGGCCCGTCACCGATCGCAAAACCGCCGCGCTGACGCGTCAGTTGCTCCAATCCGAGCCCTTCAAGCGTCTTCTGAAACGGCAGGTACTCGCCGAACGGGACAAGGTGGCGCTTGTCGTAGAGCGCGGTCACATGGGCCGCGCTATCAAAAGCGACTGCACTGTTGAAGACTTTGAAGTCTGGGGCGCCAGGCTCGCCTCCCGCACGCAGGACGCCTGCGATGAGTGCCGTCTCATCAGGCAGAATGCGCGCGATCTCCTGCAGGGCAAACGGCGTTCGCAAGGGGTGGAATGGCATTGCCGCTTCCGCCCAGACCACATGCGTCACGCCTGATGCGGCGAGCGGTGGTGCACCGGGCGGCGTTGCAGTCAATTCCAAATGGCGGTCGAAGATCGCGCGCTGCGCCGCGGGCTGCCACTTCTCGCGCTGGTCGATCGATGGCTGGACAAGCCGCAGCTTTAAGCCGTCAACGAGGGCGACTTGCGGCGCCTGCAAACGCGCCAGACCGAACGCTGCCAGGGCGCCGATGGGCGCCAGGCCGGTTGCCGCGGCGAGCCCGATCGCGCGCGGCGACGACCCGCGGCTGAGGCACCACCACGGCATCGCCGCCACGACGAGCGCGATCAGCGTCATCCCATAAAGCCCGGCGAGCGACAGCCCCTGCGCGAGCGCGATCTGGCCGGTGAGCGCGTAGCCGAACGTGTTCCAGGGAAACCCCGTCAGCACATGCCCGCGCGCGAGCTCGGAGGCCGTCAGCGCAATCGCAAACGTGATCGGCGGCGCGATCCAGCGCGCCGGCACAAGCGTCGCAACAGCACACGCAGCTCCGATGAACAGCGCGAGCCCCGCCGGCATCAGCGCGAGCGCGAATGGCAACAGCCAGGCAAAGACGTCCGCCTGCACAAGAAACGGAAACGCGATCCAATGGAGGCCCGCCAGGTGATAGCCGAAGCCGAACCACCACCCGGCGCCGAAGCCACGAACGGCGCGCTGCGCGACCGGCTGCCCAGGCCGGCTTGCCATGGCTGCGACGATCATCACCGGGATGGTGGCGAACAGCACGGCCCACACATGGAATGGCGCCATGGCGAGTGCAGACATTGCGCCGGCTGTGACAAGCATCCCCCGGCGCCGCCAGGCAGACGCGGCTACAATCGCAGCTTCACAGCGCGCGAGCACCGTGATGCGGCCCGTCTGCCCCCGAGGCGCTGAAGTCAGCAACGCGCGCCCTGCACAACTATTCGGCCTCAGCCGGCTGCGCGCCCGCGTCCGTGCGCTGATGCACGCGCAGCTTCTTAATTCGGCGCTGGTCAGCATCGAGGATTTCAAACTCGAGACCGGAAGGATGCCGGACGAGTTCACCGCGCACCGGGATCCGGCCGACGAGCGTGAAGACGAGTCCGCCGAGCGTATCGATATTGTCGTCCTCGTTGTCTGCTAGCAGCTTCACGCCGAGACGTTCTTCGAGCGCCTCAACGGGTGCACGCGCCGAGGCGACAAGCCCGCCGCGCGCCTCGTTGCCGAACATCTGCTCCTCATCGTCATCGTGCTCGTCGTCGATCTCGCCGACGATCTCTTCGACCAGGTCCTCGATCGTGACGAGGCCATCCGTGCCGCCATACTCATCGACGACGATCGCCATGTGCATGCGCACGGACTGCATCCGGATGAGCAAATTCATCGCCGGCATGGAGGGCGGCACGTAGAGCGCGGTGCGGCTCACTTTCAGCGCGTTGAGCGGACGATCCAGGTTGCAGCGAGATAGATCAATCTTCGCGTTGATTAGCGACGTGTGGTCTTCGTCATCGATCGCCCGCGACGCGCCATTGCGCCCGCCGTTGGCCTCCGCGCCAGCATCAACGGCTGCTTCGGCAATCAGTGCATTGAGCAGGTCTTTCACGTGGACCATGCCGTTCGGGTCGTCGAGCGTCTCGCGATAGATCGGCAAGCGCGAGACACCGCTTTCGACGAACACCTTCAACACGTCCGAGATCGTGTCGCTCTCTTCGACCGCGACGATGTCCGCGCGCGGCACCATCACGTCGTCGACGCGCAGGCCGCCATAGCGCAGAAGCCGCAAAAGCATCTCGCGCTCTTCCGTCGTGAAGGCGTGGGTGTCTTCTGTCTCGGAGCGGAGCGCGTGCTCGAGTGTTTCGCGCAGGCTCTCCGATTGCAGGCCGAGTGTCTGGCGCAGGAGCGCAAGCCAACCCTGGCCGCCGCTCGATCCGGAGGGGCCGGAACCGTTTCCGGCGTCTTTCGGTGCCGGGGTCACACCATTGCCAGCCGCTTCTGCGGGGCCGTCGGTCGAACCCGGCTTGGGTATCTGATCAGTATTCATGGGCTTCAAACCCGAACGGTGCGTTGTGGCTTAAAACGGCTAGCCAACTGAGCGTGTCGTCCGGTCGAGGGTCTCCTTTGCTGCTGTCGTAACGTCTCGATCCGCGTATGGATCAATGATGCCGAGCCGCGCGAGGATCCGCGTTTCCATCGCCTCCATCCGCTCAGCTTCGGCGTCGTCTTCGTGGTCATGCCCCAGCAAGTGCAGAAGCCCGTGCAGGAGCATATGCGTTGCATGGTCCTTGAGCGAAATGCGCGCAGCCTCCGCCTCGGACGCGACGGTGTCGAAGCTGATCGCGATATCGCCAAGATAGGTGCCGCCGTCGGCGCCGGGCATCGGTGGCGACGGGAACGAGAGCACATTGGTTGGCTTGTCTTGGCCACGGTGCTGGCGATTGAGGTCCTGCAGGTGGGCGTCGTCTGAAAGGGCAACCGCTGCAGATCCGCCGGCGACCGCGTCCGGGCCGAGTTCGCGGTCGATGGCTAGCACCAGTAGTGCGACGGGGAGCTCCAACGCCGCCCACCGCTCATCGAGGCGCACAAACTCAAGCGCGATGGATTGGTCAGGCTCCTCGGGCTCGCTCAAGCGGGCGCTGCCAGGATCGGCGGTGACCGTCTCGGCGCCTGCGTTTGCGCCCGGCTGGTGGTCGGCGGGCATTACATCGTCTCCGCCGAAGACTTGAGCGCGGCGGGCTTCTCAGCCGTCTCATAGGCGTTGACGATCTTTAGGACGAGCTCACGGCGGACCACATCGCTGCCGGTGAAGCGGACTGCGCTGATGTCATCAATGCCGCGCAACAGCCCGACGGCCTGCTCCAGGCCCGACACCTGACCGGGCGGCAAATCGATTTGAGTGGGGTCACCTGTGACGACCATCTTCGAGCCTTCACCGAGACGCGTCAGGAACATCTTCATCTGCATCGACGTCGTGTTCTGCGCCTCATCGAGAATAACGAACGCATGGCTCAGCGTCCGGCCGCGCATAAACGCAAGCGGCGCGACTTCGATGATGCCGTTCTCCAGATCGCGGTCGACCTTCTCAGGTGGCAGCACATCGTAAAGCGCGTCGTAGAGCGGCCGCAGGTACGGGTCGACCTTCTCGCGCAGGTCGCCAGGCAGGAAGCCCAGCCGCTCGCCCGCTTCAACGGCCGGACGCGACAGGATAATCCGCTCGACCAGGCCGCGCTCCAGGCATTGCGCGGCTTCCGCGACCGCCAGATACGTCTTGCCGGTGCCCGCAGGGCCGATGCCGAACACCAGATCGCGGGACTGCATCGCAGTGATGTATTTGCTCTGCGCCGGCGTCCGCGCCGTAATGACTTTGCGCCGCGTCGCAATCTGCGCCTGGCCGCTGTCGTGGTCGACGTCCGGCAGCGTGTGTTTGATCAAGCCGTCAACATCGCCGGGCGCGATATCGTCACCATCGCCAATGCGTTCATACAGCGTGTGCAGGACGTCGCGCGCGATCGCACAGCTCGCCTCGGACCCCACCAGCACAACCACGTTGCCGTTGGCATGCGCTTCGATGCCCAGCCGGTCCTCGATCAGGGCCAGATGTGCGTCGTGTTCGCCAAACAGGCGTGGAAGCCGGTCGTTTTGGTCGAAGGGGACGACGATCCGCGCGCGCGATACGCCTCTGTCCGATCCGCCCCGCTCGGCACGGCCCAATCCGGCGGCGCCGGCGCCTCGAATGCCAGTCAAGCCTGACCTCGTTGATGCGACGTGCGGGTCCCCCGCACCTTGGCGAACGCTAGCACGGGCCAAGAGACAGGCCTATGACATTTTGCCGAGTCTGTGGGCGGTGTCAGGCCCGCCCGTACACGTGCCTGCGCATTGAGCAGACCCGGCAAAACGCGCCTCAAACGCTGGCCTGAAGCACGCCCGACAGGCTGTTCGGACCCGCTTGGTTGATCTCGACCGGCCGGATCTGTCCGAGCAAATCGTCAGCGGCGTCAGCGTGAACCGATTGCAGATAGGGCGAGCGGCCAATGAGCTGGCCATCCGCGCGTCCCTGCCGCTCAAACAGCACTGGCATCACCTGCCCGACACAGCCGCTGTTGAATGCGACCTGCTGAGCGTTGAGCACCGCTTGCAGCCGCGAGAGCCTTGCTGACTTCTCAGCCTCGCTCACCTGGTCTTCCAGCGATGCGGCCGGCGTGCCTGGGCGCGGGCTGTACTTGAACGAATAGGCCTGCGCGAAGCCGACCTGCTCGACGAGCCGCAGCGTCTCTTCGAACTCTGCGTTGGTCTCGCCGGGAAAGCCGACGATGATATCGGTCGACAGCGCAATATCCGGCCGTGCGCGGCGCAGGCGCGCGATGATGTCGACGTACTCGGCCGCCGTGTGCTTGCGGTTCATGGCGCCAAGCACGCGGTCCGAGCCGGCCTGAAACGGCAGGTGCAGATACGGCATCAGCTTCGAGATGCCGGCATGCGCGTCGATCAAATCATCCGTCATGTCGCGCGGATGACTCGTCGTGTAGCGGATGCGCTCAAGGTCTCCGATGTCGGCGAGCGCTGCGATGAGATCACTCAGTGTCGCCTGACCGCCAGTGCCGTTGGCGCCGTGATACGCGTTGACGTTCTGCCCAAGCAGCGTGACCTCGCGGACGCCGCGCTGAACCAGTGCCTGCGCCTCGGACACGACGTCGGCCACCGGCCGCGACGTCTCCATCCCGCGCGTGTAGGGCACGACGCAGAACGTGCAGAACTTATCGCAGCCTTCCTGCACGGTGAGAAACGCGCTCGCCTGGCGCGCGCCCGTGCGCACCGGCAACTGCTGGAACTTGTCGTCCTCCGGGAAATCCGTGCGGACAACCTTTCGCCCCTCAGACTGGGCCTCAAACAGATATTCCGGCAAGCGGTGATACGATTGCGGGCCGACGACGACGTCGACAACCGGCGCGCGATCGACGATCTCGCGGCCTTCAGCCTGCGCGACACAGCCGGCCACGGCGACCGTCAGCGACTTGCCCGCGGCCCGGCGCTCTGACTTGAGCTGCCTGATCCGTCCAAGTTCGGAGTAGACCTTCTCGGCCGCCTTCTCGCGGATGTGGCAGGTGTTCAAGACAACGACGTCAGCGTCGGCGATCTGATCCGTCGCCGTATAACCGAACGGCTCCATCGCCTCGGTCATCCGCTCGCTGTCATAGACATTCATCTGACAGCCATACGTTTTGACGAAAACCTTCTTGGCGCCCGGCATGTCGACACACTTCGTCATTGCTCAACCTTTGCGAGACTAGCCCGAGGCCCGTGTAAGTACGGTTAGCGAAATCCTTGGCGTGCTATGACGCTTTTGCGACAGGGTAAAGCCTTTGTGCTGCGCTGCACCAGTTTGATGCGCAGCCATGGCCCCGCCACCAGGATTTCGCGACGCTCAAGCGCGTTCGCCCGGTGCCAACGCTGAAGCGGGGCGATTGGTTCTCATGAATGCGGCATCGCGTCATCGCTCGCCTTGCGCAGGCGGGAAATCACTGCCGCGCGCACATCCGCCTCCGTGCTCTGAGCGATATCTTTGCGGTTGTTGAAGGTGTCGAGGGCGATCGGCGGGCCGATGTCGATCGCGGCATCGACAGGCCCGGCTGTCAGAAGCTGCCACGCGTGCGCGCCCATTTCCATGTCGCCATACCAGCCAACCAGCGGACGATCGCCGCGCATCAGCGGAATGCCATGCAGCCGCGTATAAACGAGGCTGAGCGTCTGGACCGATATCGGCGCGGCCGACGCTTGAGGACCGCCGCCATCTGAGCTGCCGCGATCCGGGCGCAAGCCTGCGACGGCTGCAAACAGCGAACTGCGAAACGGCAGCACGCGATTGCCGTCACTCGAGGTCCCCTCCGCAAACAGAACGATCGCATCGTTGGTCTGCAAGCGCTCAGCAATCTCGCTGGCGGTCGCGCCCACCTGCATGCGCCGGGTCCGATCGACGAACACCGTCCGCTGAAGCCGCGCGAGCGAGCCGACGAACGGCCAGCCTGCGACCTCGCGCTTGGCGACGAATGAGACCGGCGCGACGGCAGACAGCACGACGATGTCGAGCCACGACGTGTGGTTGGCGACGACGAGGACCGGCTGGTCCTGGGCAATGGCGCCGGTGATGTTGAGCCTGACGCCGAGCAGGCGGCAGACCTGGCGGTGATACCAATTTGGGAAGCGGCGCGCGGCGGAGGTCGACGTGCGCTTGAGGATCGCCTGCACCGGCATCAGCGGCAGCGTCAGCACGGCGAACGCAGTGAGCACGAAAACGGCGCGGGCGCCGTCGACAACGCGTGCCGTAAGCGCGCCGACCGGGTGGAAGCCGAAGCGGTCGGCTGCGTCGATCGTCACGTCACGTTCGCTCGCAGTGCGCCGTCTCAGGCGTCTGCCTCCAGCGGCGGCAACGCCTTGCCCAGCAGGAGCGCATCGCAGGTCGCGCCGTCTGTCTGGCGGTAGTAGGCCTTGCGCTCACCCAAAACTCCGTAGCCCGCCGCATGGTAGAGCGCACAGGCAGCCGTGTTTTTCGCGCTGACTTCAAAGACAACGCGATCGGCGTTGGCGCGCTGCGATGCCCGCTCGTAGGCAGCCAGGATCTCCTGCCCGATGCCGCGACGCTGGTAGCCGGGCGCAACGCCGATCGTCACGATTTCGGAATCGTCCCCCGCTAGCCGGCCAATCACGAAGCCCACCGGCTTCCGGCCAGCATCCATGGTTGCGTACAAGGCGATCGCCGTCTCCGCCATCAGCAGGGCTTCGATGTCAGCAACGGACCAGGGGTTCGCAAACGCGTCTGCGTAAAGCTTGGCGACGACGGGCGCGTGCTCAGGATCGGCAATCAGGAAGCTCAGCGTCGGCGGCGGCGACTTGAACGCAGCTCTGACGGTCATGTCAGCTCTCACTCGTGACTGGCCCAGTCCGTGCCTTATGCGCGCGGCAACGGCTGCGACGGCGCGGCGTCTGGCGGCCGCAGGTAGTCTGGCCGGATTTTCGATGCCGGCGCAAGGCTCAGTCTTTCGGCCGCGCCGAGAAACACTTCAGCACGGATGGCAGGTGGCCCGATTGGTTGCGCAGTCGCGGCCAGAGCCGGATCGGTGTCTGAAAGCCAAGACGGGTTGGGCGTTAGGCACGTGCCGCGGAAAGCCGACGCTTCATCGATCGCCGCCGCCACGGGCATCAGGCGCGGTGGCGCAAGTGGGCTCAGAGCTTCGTTAAACGACTGAAGGTAGGCACCGCCGCGCCGTGCATCGACGAGGACGATTGTGGGACCATCGGTGCCTGCTGTAAGCGCCATTGCGTGCAGGCTTGAAAACAGGAAGGCGTCAGCGCCGGACGCGACCTGAAGGCCCTGCGCCGCGGCGATCGCCGCCCGCTGACCGGTGAAGGTCCCGGGGCCACTGGTCACGAAGATCTCTGTGAGGTCCGGTCCGGTGAGCCCGACCGCGGCAAACCCCGCCGCGATCATGGCTACAAGCTCGTCTGCGCCGCCGCGCTCAGGCCGGCGCACGTCTGAAAAGCCGCGGCCATCAGCCGTGAGAATTGCAACTGAGACGTCGCCAAACGACGAGTCGAGTGCGATCGCGACCATGGGCTGTGTCCGGCCGCCAGACCGCGTTGAGCCTAGACGGCCTGGACTTCCTGTACGTCAGGGCAGAAGTGGCGCAGCAGGTTTTCGATCCCGTACTTGAGCGTCGCCGTTGAGCTTGGGCAGCCCGCACAGGCGCCGCGCATGCTCAAGTAGACGATGCCGTCGCGAAAACCCTTAAACGTGATGTCGCCGCCGTCCTGAGCAACGGCCGGGCGGACGCGCGTGTCGAGCAATTCCTTGATCGTCGTCACGGTCGCTTCGTCGTCCGCGTCATAGGCTTCGCCGTGTTCAGCACCTGCCGCCTCAGCGCCTTCAACAGCCGGAGCACCTGACTGGAAGTGGTCCATCAGCGCGCCAAGCACGGCAACCTTGAGGTGCTGCCACTCGCCGTCGCTTTTGGTGACTGAGATAAAATCTGTGCCGAGGAACACGCCATCCACACCGTCGATCTCAAACAACTTGAGCGCGAGTGGCGAGGCGTCTGCTTCACCCACCGAGCGATAGTCCGCAGTCCCCTCAGACAGCACGGGACGGCCTGGAATGAACTTCAGGGTCGCCGGATTCGGCGTGGCTTCCGTCTGGATGAACATGGCATCGACCTTTCGCAAGGGCGGCCGGAGGCACGCCCGCTTTGGTACATTAGAATAATTCTATTCTAGCCCGATGCAAGCGCTGCGTGTTCCCGCGCACCCGGATTTCGCAACTTCGTGTTGCAACGGCCGCCGGATTGTCTGCTTACGCCATGGCTCGCAGCTCATCGACGGTCAGGTCGCCGGGGACGATTGTGATCGGGATTGGGAACGATCCGGCCGCACTTCCCGCCGCAAGCGAGGACACAAGCGGGCCCGGGCCTTTGGAGTTGGACGCTGCGCCCAAAACAAGGACCGCCACGTCCTCATCTTCCCCGATAATCGCGAGGATTTCGTCGACCAGCGTGCCTTCCCGGACGGCGTCACTGACGGCGACGTCGTCGAACCCCTCATTCGCAAGCTTCCGTCGGAACAAGCGGAAAAGGGCCTTTGCCTTGGCCGTCTCTTCCTCAAGCTGCACCTGGCGCACGCCCATCCAATGCTGAAACTCCTGCGGCTGGACAACATAAAGTAACTGGATCGAACCGGACGTGTGCTGACACCGGCTGGCGGCGAAGTAGAGCGCCGCATCGACCTCGGGCGTCTCGTCGACAATAACGAGAAACTTGCGGGTGTGGCCCTCTTCGAAGACCTGGCGTTTGGGTGTCATCGGCATGATTTCAGGCTGCCATGTAGGGCACGGGGCGACAACTAGCGCATTTGGCCAGTTGGTCCGCCCAGCGGAACGAAGTGATGAAGTTGGTGAGCCGAAGGCGTGCTGACGGACCTGAGGAGCGTCAGCGCGCGTTGCGAACGAAGCCCATAATGTCCTTCACGTCGTCGAGGACAGGCTCGGCGATCGCGCGCGCCCGATCCGCGCCGTCGACCAGGATGCGCTCAATCTCGCCCGGGTCCTGCAGCAGCCGCCGCATCTCGTCGCCAATCGGAGAGAGCTTCGCCACCGCGAGTTCGGCAAGCGCCGGCTTGAACTTTGAGAACTGTGCGCCCTCGAACTCAGCCAAGACGTCTGACTTCGACTGGTCATTCAGGGCCGCGTAGATGCCAACCAGGTTCTCCGCCTCCGGCCGGCCCTTGAGCCCGTCTGGCGACCCCGGCAGCGCTTCAGGATCGGTCTTTGCCTTGCGCACCTTGGCCGCAATCGCATCGGCATCATCCGTCAGGTTCAGTCGCGACATGTCCGACGGTTCGGACTTCGACATCTTCCGCGTGCCGTCACGCAGGCTCATGACGCGCGTCGCAGGGCCGGTGATGACCGGCTCCGGCAGCGGGAAGAACTGGCCGTCCTCGTAGCCCTGAGCGATAATTTGATCGGCGAAGTCGATGTTGAACTTCTGCGCAATATCTCGCGACAGCTCGAGGTGCTGCTTCTGGTCTTCGCCGACGGGCACGTGCGTTGCCCGGTAGGCGAGAATGTCGGCGGCCATCAAGTTCGGATAGGCGTAGAGGCCGACCGACGCATTCTCGCGGTCCTTACCGGCCTTCTCCTTGAACTGCGTCATGCGGTTCAGCCAGCCAAGCCGCGCGACGCAGTTGAAGATCCATGCGAGTTCCGCGTGCGCTGCGACCTGGCTCTGATTGAAGATGATGCTCTTGTTCGCATCGAGCCCGCAGGCGAGATAGGCCGCTGTCACCGTCCGGATTGATGCCTTCAGTTCCGGCGCCGGGCCCCAGACCGAAGGCGCCTGCGTGATCGCGTGCAGATCGACAACGCAATAGATGCACTCGTGCGTGTCCTGCAGTTTGATCCACTGCAGCATTGCGCCGAGATAGTTGCCGAGGTGCAGGGCACCGGTTGGCTGCATGCCGGAAAAGACACGCTCTTTGATCATGGGTCAGGCTTTCCTGGAGAACTCGCGGGCGCGTTATGCCGCTTTCGCGCCGGGCCGCGCAACCTTGACGGAACTTAAGCCGACCGCCGGCCGCGCAAATCCGACAGCTTCAGCGCGCCTCCGGCAATGACGACGATGAAATAGGCAAAGCACGCGCCGCCGATGACGAGCGCCAGCGCGCCCGTTCGCAGTGGCAGGGACATTCCTTTGGCGAACAGCGGTGCAAGCCCGCCGAGCAGGCCCACCATCACCGCGACCATCACGACCATCGCGAGGCCGGCGACCGCCAGCGACGAGACCAGCCGCCGGTCCCATTGAAACGCGCCGGACCGCGAGAGCCCGCGCCAGAGCAGAAGCGCGTTGACCCAGCCGGCGATCGAGGTCGCAAGCGCGATGCCGACGTGCGGGTAAAGTCCGTACGCCTTGAACGCGTAGAAGAGCGCAAGCGAGAGGACGACGTTTACGATCAGGTTGGCGGCCGCATAATACATCGGCGTGCGCGTATCTTCCCGCGCAAAGTACGCCGGCTGAAACACCTTGATGAGCACGAACGCCGGGAGCCCAAGCGCGAAGGCTTGCAGCGCGCGCGCCGTGGCAGGCGTATCGGCCGCGGTAAACGCGCCGCGCTCAAACAGCACCGAGATGATCGGCCCAGCGAGCGCGGCAAGCCCGATTGCGGCCGGCAGTGTCAGCAGCAGCGAAAACTCCATCGCGCGATTCTGGCTGTTGTGGGCAGCCGCCAGATCTCCGCCGCGCAGGCTGCGCGCGAGTTCAGGCAGAAGCACGACGCCGACCGCGATGCCGACGATGCCGAGCGGAAGCTGATAGAGCCGGTCTGCGTAATAGAGATATGAGACGGCGCCAGCCTGCAGTGAGGCGATGATCGTGCCGATGACGATGTTGATTTGGGTGATGCCGCCGGCGAGCAACCCGGGCAGGCCTAGGCTCACCAGGGCCTTCATGTCGGCCGACCACCGCGGCCGCGGGATCGACAAGCGAATGCCGGCACGGCGGACCGCAAACCAGAGAAGCGCAAGTTGTGCCAGGCCCGCAAGCGTCACGCCGATGGAGAGGACATACCCCGCGCCCGCTGCGCCGGCGTAGCCTGACTGGATCGCGATCAGGATCGCCGTAATCAGGACAACGTTGAGGACGATCGGCGCGGCCGCGGCGGCCCAATACCTGCGATGGGAATTCAACACGCCCGAGAGCAGCGCGACGACGGACATGCAGAGCAGATAAGGGAACGTAATTTGGCTGAGCGTTACGGACAGCGCGAACTTTTCCGGCTCGTCTGCGAAGCCCGGCGCAAGACCAAACATCAGCCACGGCATCGCCAGGATCGCGACGGCGCTGAGCACAAAGATTACGGTCGCAAGCCCGCTGAGCGCCTCGCCCGCAAATCGCGATGCGGCGGCCGCGCCCTCGCCTTCTAGCCGCTTGGCATACAGCGGGACGAAGGCTGCATTGAACGCGCCTTCGCCGAAAAGCCGCCGGAACAGATTCGGAAAACGGAAAGCGACGAAGAATGCGTCGGCCACGCCACCGGTCCCGAGGGCGGCTGCGATCAGAATGTCGCGCGCAAAGCCGAGCACGCGGCTGACGAGCGTCAAACCGCCGACGGTTGCAAAGGCGCGATAGAGCATGTGCGGCGGCCCTCGGCGGCAATCGGATAACCCGCCTGGGTTACGTGCGCGCCTGCGGACTAGCAAGGCGCGGATGCATTCCGTCGGGGAGATCGTCCCGACGGGTCCGTGCGCGATGCTTGGTCTTTTCCCACCCGCTCGGATTGGTGATGACCTGGAACAATGCGCGATAGCCCGCCAGCGAAATCATCAGCCAGTAGACCGGCATGCCGACGAGCGAGCGGAGCAGACCGAACCGTCTGCGCGCCGTAACCGCTGCGGCTGAAACGGCAACGGTCGTCACCACGCCGGCGACAAAGTTGATTCCAGAGACCGCCCAGACGGCGCGGCCGAAGCCGGTCTCGGCTGCGAACGGCTGCGGTTGCGCGAGCTCATAAGCGATCATCGCGTAAAAAATCGGGTGGCAGAAAATGGCCGCCAGCAGCCCGCCGACGAGCAATTGGAACCCGATAAATCGGTAGAGGCCGAGTTCCCGGAGAAGTTTGAGCGGCTCGCGATTGTGGACCGCGTAGGTCTGCAGCCAGCCCTTGATCCATCGCGTGCGCTGCTTGAGCCAAGCCCCCCATCGCGATGGCGCTTCCTCCCACGTCGTACTCGGCAAAACGCCGATGCGGTATCCGGCTCGGGCCAGCCGGAAGCCGAGGTCGGCGTCTTCGGTCACGTTCCAAGGGTCCCAAGCCCCGACCTTTTGCAGCACAGCACGCGGAAAGTGGTTGGACGTACCGCCAAGCGGGATTGGCAGCGCCAGCCGCTGGAGCGCCGGGAGGAGCGCATCGAAGAGCCCGCTGTACTCAAGCGTGAACTGCCGCGTCAGCCAGCTCTCGCGCCAATTGTAGATGTTGAGCTGCGCCTGCAGGCAGCCAAGATCGGCCGGCCCTGCCCGGAACCGCGCCGCCGCGCGCCTCAACTGGTCCGGCGCCGGGCAATCTTCTGCATCGTAGATGACAACGTAATCTGCGGTGACGCCTGCGAGCGCATAGTTGAGCGCCTTCGGCTTGGTGCGCGGCGCACAGTCCGGCACGACGAGAATGCGCATCGCCGGTCCGAGCCCGGCGTCTGCCAGCGCCGCGACGCTGCCGGGATCGCGCGCCTCGCAAATGAGTATGATATCCAGCCTTTCGTGCGGATAATCGATCGCATTGAGCGCCGCGATCAGGTCCGGGGCGATCGCGGCCTCGAAGACGACCGGGACCAGGACGGCGTAGGTTGGCAGTTCCACATCCGGCAGAACGCGGTCGCCCTGCCCGCGCCGGCCATCGAGCACCGCAAGCATCGCGACTGTCCGAAGCGCGATGGCCGCGAAGAACACGGCCGTGAACGTCCCGAGCAGAAGCGCAATGGCCGCAGCGGCATTCAAGACTGCACCGGCGACAGCGAGGAACATCGCAAGGAGGAGCGATGCAAACTGCCAGGCCCAAAGCCCGTGATAGGCGGACGCGGCCGGCCTGCGATGCGATAGCCCAGCCACGGCTTCGGCGAGCGCGGCATCGTCTGGCATTGGCTTGAACAGGCGGCGGCCAAACCCTGCCGGCAACGGTGGCGGCACTGGCGGCGCAAGGCTCGGCTGGCCGCCATGGCCAGCTTCGATATCGCCCCGATCCAGCCGCAATCCCCTGTCCTCCAGTCGTCTGCAGTTGCCGACACCGGTCCTTCAGTGTTTCTGAACGGGGGAGAGGGTGCAATATGATTTTTCGGCTGATGATCTCATGGCTGATGATCGCCGCCGCCGCGACGGCTGCAGGCGTTTCAGCGTTTGCGCAGGACCCGGACAGCGCGGCTCAGGCGCAAACCCGCGACAGCCCGCTCAATCGCGTGCTCATCCGGTTCGTGACCACGGACGACTTCCCGCCATTCAACGCCCGCGATGAAGACGGCGTGCTGGTCGGCTTCAATGTCGATCTCGCCCGCGCGCTGTGCCTCGAGCTCGACGTCACGTGTGAAGTCACCGCCAGACCTTGGAACACGCTGTTTGGGTCGCTTGGCCGGGATGCGGACGCGGTGATCGCAGCCCACCGCCTCAACATCGAGACGCTCGCGAAAGCCGACTTCACCAACCCCTATTTCCGCACGCCCGGCCGCTTTGCAGGCCGACGCGACGGACCGAAGCTCACGATCTCGCCGCGCGGCCTCGACCGCCGCACGATCGCTGTTGCGAAAGGCACCGCACACGAGGCCTTCATCCAGACGTTCTTCCGCACCAGCCAGATCCGCCGCTTCGATACGCCCGAAGCCGCGCGCGCAGCACTGCGTGAAAAGAAGGTCGACGTCATTTTTGGCGACGGCATCGGGCTCGTATTCTGGATTAACGGATCGCTGTCGGCCGGCTGCTGTGACCTGCTTGGCGGCGCCTACCTCGAGCCGATGTTCTTCGGCGACGGGCTCGCAATTGCGGTTGCGAAGGGCGATGCCCGGCTGCGCGCCGATCTCAACCGGGCGTTGCTTGCGCTGCGCGGCAATGGCCGCATGCTCGAGTTGCTGCAGCGCTACTTTCCGCGCCAGATCTACTAAGACAGCCGAGGGTCGCGGCTCATCGGCTGAACGAACCCAATGTGTATCTTGACGCGGCATCTCCAAGGCGAGGCCGTTCCGCCTGAACCGGATGCGCTCCAAGCGCTGCCAAACGCTTGAAAAACGCAGGATTGTCACAATCCTGCAAACTGAATCCACTGAATACGGGCGCATAAACAGGGCCCGGATCAGGGGTGAAGCGCCCGGGAAGACGGCGTGCGAACGGCCCACGATTGAGATCGGCGGCTCCTAATTCGTTGGGGTCTTCGATTGCGCCACTCAATCGCGTATTGTGCTGGCGTTCTGAAACAGCGGTGACGCCGGGCGATCGGCTCTGCCGGATGGAAGGACCAAATGGCGACCTACCGGACGATGTTTCTCTCAGACGTTCACCTTGGCACACGCGGCTGTCAGGCGCAGATGCTGATCGACTTCCTCGATGAGCACGAGGCCGAGACGATCTACCTCGTCGGCGACATCGTCGACTTCTGGCGCATCAAGCGCGGCGCGATCTGGCCGCAGGCGCACAATGACGTCCTACAGAAGTTGCTAAGCAAGGTGCGCAAAGGCACCAACGTCATCTTCATCCCGGGCAACCATGACGAAGGCCTGCGCCCCTACTGCGGCTCAAAGTTCGGCGACATCGCGATCCTCCGCGACACGGTCTTCGAGACTGCCACGGGCAAGCGGTACGTCGTCATGCACGGCGACGAGTTCGACGTCGTCGTCCGGTATGCGCGCTGGCTCGCCTTCCTCGGCGACCGCGGCTATGCGCTCGCGATGTGGTTCAACTGGCCGCTGAATGTTATCCGCCGCCGCCTCGGCCTCGGGTACTGGTCGATCTCGAGCTACTTGAAGCGCCGCGTGAAGTCGGCGGTGAACTTCATCGGGGAGTTCGAGACGTCGCTATCTGAAGAGGCGCGCCGGCGCGGGGCTGATGGCGTCATCTGCGGGCACATCCATCACGCAGCCGTCCACGACATGAAGGGCATCCACTACGTCAATTGCGGCGACTGGGTCGAAAGCTGCACGGCGATTGTCGAAAACGATGACGGCGAGCTGGAACTCATCCGCTGGCTCGATGTTGTGAATGCGCGCGTGGCAGCCGCCCGCCGCAAAGCAGGTATTCCGGCCAACGATCTGAGAGCCGCGGCTTAATGCGCATACTGGTTACGACGGACGCCTGGCGGCCTCAGGTCAACGGAGTCGTACGCACCTACGAGCGTCTCGAGGAGGAGATGCTCAACCTTGATTGCGAGCTCGCGATCCTGTCGCCGTCCGAGTTTCGCTCGGTGCCCTGCCCCACCTATCCTGAGATCAGGCTCGCGGTGCCGGGCTATCAGTACCTGATCGAGCGGCTTGCCTGCATCAGCCCGGACGCCGTCCACATCGCGACCGAAGGCCCGGTCGGCTGGATGACGCGGACGTACTGCCTGAACCGCGGCATCCCGTTTACGACCGCCTTCCATACGCGCTTCCCGGATTACCTGAAGTCGCGGTTCGGGATTCCGGTCGACTGGACGTTTGCGGCCCAGCGCCGGTTTCACAACGCCGGTGACGGCATGATGGTCGCGAGCCAGAGCCTTGCCGACGAACTTGCGGGCCGGAAATTCGACCGGCTGATGCCATGGTCGCGCGGCGTTGACACGGAGCTGTTCCGCCCGCGCCCGGCACGCCGTTTTGGCCCCGGCCCCGTGTTTCTCTACGTCGGCCGCGTCGCCATCGAAAAGAACATCAGCGCGTTTCTCGATCTCGACCTGCCAGGCCGGAAGGTCGTCGTCGGCACCGGCCCGTTGCTTGAGACGCTCAAGGCGCAGTACCCGGACGTGGTCTTCACGGGCAAGCAAGTCGGCGAGGACCTTGCCGAATGCTACGCATCAGCCGACGTCTTCTGCTTTCCAAGCATGACCGACACGTTTGGTATCGTGCTGATTGAGGCGATGGCCTCAGGGCTGCCGGTCGCGGCCTACCCGGTGACCGGCCCAATCGACAACGTGGTCGACGGCATCTCCGGCGCGCTCGATGCGGACTTGCAAGCAGCCTGCCTCCGCGCACTGGATGTGGACCGTGGCGGCGTCCGCGCCCATGCCGAGACCTTCAGTTGGGAAAACTCAGCCCGGCTGTTCCTCTCCAATATCGAGACGGCGCTGTTCGCGCGGCAGGGCCGCAGCGTGCCCGCGCGCCGCAAGCGTCTGCGCCGCCGCCGTCAGGCAACCTCTGGCATCTGACGCCAAGCCGCGCTGCTTGACATGGCTGCGGCCTGCGCCTGACGCTCGCGGCCATGCCTCGCGATCTTCCAAACAGCCATGACGATCCGCGCTTTGCCGACAAGCTGCGCGCGCGGAAGGCCGAGCTGATCGAGACGAGCGCGATCAGCCAGGGCGCCCGCGCCGCTGTCACCCTCGACCAGCAAAGCGTCGGCCGGGTCTCGCGCATTGACGCAATGCAATAGCAGGCGATCGCGAAGGCGGCGGAACGCAATCGCGACTTCGAACTCGCACAGATCGAAGCGGCGCTGACGCGGATCGGCGATGGCGACTACGGCATCTGCGTTGTCTGCGATGAGGAGATCGCGCTGAAGCGGCTCTGGCACAACCCGGCGGTGCCGACCTGCATCGATTGCGCGAAGTAGACCGAGATCAGAGCGGCCTCTTCGTTTGGCGCGAGATCGTTCCGGTCAAACGGATCCGCCCCAAACCGGACGAGCGCTAAAGAAGCGCCTGCGCGACGATCACCACGCCTGAGACGAGCAGCACGACGAGGACAACGCGATCGAAGCCGCGCGTGTTGAGCCGGCCGTAGATGAAGCTACCGGCGAGGACGCCGAGTGTCGTGCCAAATAGCGCGATCGCCATCGCCTTCAGGAACGCGAAGCTCATCAGGCCGGCAACAGCAGATGCCGCCAGCATCGCCGCCAGGATGATCGCGTTGAACGTTTGAAACAGCGCGCGCTTTTGATCGCGGGTCCAGTCCTGCACGAGAGCCCATGCCGTTGGGATTGGGCCTGAGAGCCCGGCCACACCGGCGAGCAGCCCGCCGCTGAAGCCTGCCACACCATCGGCAACCGGATGCACACGGCTGAGCCGCGCCGAAGCCCCCGCGAGCAGCATGACGGCGCAGAACACGATGAGCAGGACGCCGATGCCGAGCTTGAACACATCAATCGGAATATGCGGTAGCGCCCAAACGCCGAGCGGAACACCGACCAGCCCGGCCGGCACGAACCGCGCCGACAGACGCCAGTCAATCGACCGCCAAATCTTCGGTAGCGTCTGAAGCTGACCCGCGAGCCCGCAGCCGGCCGCAAGCTGCGCTGCGATAACCGGCGGCGCCGTCAGAAGCCAGAACGGCATTGCGGTTATGCCCGTCCCGAACCCGGTCAGGCCGTTGACGAACCCGCCCGCCAGCGCGCCGAGAAAGATCAGCGCTGCATCCCAAAGCCCGAATGTCATCGGCCGACCGGCGCCTGGCCACCCGGCGACGTGGCATTGAAGTCACAGCTTTCGCGCCCATATATATTGCCAGCCTCGGGGCTCATTTTGAGACCGGGGCGTAGGTTTCCGCGCTTGCGGATGAAGATCGGTTGTCGCTTCACGAGAAAGGGCACCCAGCCATGACGCGCATGTCGCCGTTGTCCCATCCCATGTTCCTCGGCTTCGAGGAGATGGAACGCCTGCTCAATCGCATCGGCAAATCCGGCGGCGATGGGTACCCGCCGTATAACATCGAACGCCTTCACGCCGAAACCGAAGGCCAGGACCGCTTGCGCATTACGCTCGCCGTCGCCGGTTTCAGCGAAGACCAGCTCGAAGTGACCATCGAAGACCGGCAGCTCGTCATCCGCGGGCGCCAGATGGACGATAAAGATCGCGACTTCCTGCATCGCGGCATTGCAGCCCGGCAGTTCCAGCGCTCCTTCGTCCTCGCCGACGGCATCGAGATTGTTGCCGCCAATCTCGCAAACGGCCTGCTCGCCATCGACCTGATGCGCCAGCCGCCGGAAAAAACCGTCACGCGCATCGAAATCGGCCGGAACACAGACGCTTGATGCGACATCGTCTGTTGGGTCCAAATTCGGCCCTTATGCGTTGTGTCCAATCAAGGCCCGCATCGCGTGTTCCAATTGACACAGCGATTGGCGGCGAATCGGCGACCATCGGGTCACGTCCCGTGTCCATGGTACGCTTGCCCAGCGTGGCGGAAAGCCTGCCGCGCCAAGACCTCGAACGGAAGGAGAGGCGTCATGAGCACCCGTAGACGTGAACTCGAGCCCGCGGTTGAGGACGATCGTTTCTTGACCCCGTTCGTCTCGAAGGAAGAGCTTGCGGAACTCGGCGACGGCGAAGTTGCCTACATCCGCGAGATGACACCGGACGAGGCCACGGAAGCTTTCCCAACCATCGATGGCCTGCCGGAAGGCATCAATCTCTTCGCGCTGCACGCAGCCGACGGCAGACCGATTGCGCTGACCGACGATCGCGAAACCGCGATCGAGCACGCGCATGGCGACGAGCTTGAGATTGCAAGCGTCCACTAGAAAGACGCACATCGACGAGAGACACGACGGGCCGCGCTTTATGCGCGGCCTTTGTCGTTTCGAGAGCCGCGAAAGGCCCGGCCAACGCCCGCGTCAGCCGCGGTAGTGTGCGTACTGGCCCTTCGGCTTGAAGCGCTCGAGGTAGCTCGGGACGATTGCTGCAATGCTGGTCGCGTCTTCGATGCCGAGCGCAGCAAGGGTCCGGCCTTCGGAGTTTGCGGCGTCGGAGACGACGTTATCCGACTGCAGCATGCGCACCTGATCGACGGTGATAGGCCGAACGGATGCCGGCAGCGGCGCCGTCATCAATCCCATCAACTTCGCCGCCCAGAACGGCAGCGGCGCGTAGCCCCGGTCGCGATCCGACCACTCCTGGATCCGGTCAAGCAGCGTGCGGAAGCTGAGGACCTCGGGCCCGCCAAGTTCATACGTCGTGCCGGGCGCTGCGCGGCCTTCACAGGCAGCAACAACAGCATCGGCGACATCGCCCACGTAGACCGGCTGGAACTTTGTTTTGCCGCCGCCGATCAACGGCAACAGCGGCGCCATTGTCGCCATCTCGGCGAAACGGTTGAAAAACTCATCCTCCGGGCCGAACACGATCGACGGCCGCAGCACGACGGCGCTCGGAAACGCGTTCAACACCGCCTGCTCGCCCTTAGCCTTGGTCACCGCGTAGGCCGCGCGGCCTTTGAGGTCGGCACCAATCGCTGAGACCTGCACCATCTGATCGGCGCCCGCAGCCGTCGCGGCCTTTGCGACTTCAGCGGCACCGCGGGTTTGCAGCGCCTCAAACGTCTGCTTGCCGCTCGCTGCAAGAATGCCAACCAGGTTCACGACAGCGTCGGCACCTTCAACGGCGGCCGCGACCGACTTCGGATACCGCAGGTTCGCCTGCACCGGCTGGATCTGGCCTGGGAAGCCCATCGGCTGCAGGTGGCCCGCAAGATCTGGCCGGCGGACCGCGGCCCGCACACGCCACCCCCGCTTGGCCAGTTCGCGCACGACATAGCGTCCGATAAAGCCGGACCCGCCGAAGACGGTTGCGAGGGGAGACGTGGACGCAGGCAGGTCAGTCATGGAGCCTCCGGGCTCGGTGCGATCGCCTCGTGTCATCGAGGGAAGAACTGTCAGGACGTGTCCAGCTCAGCCGGCATGGACGGCGCGGTCGCCGAATACATAGGCGCACTGCTCATGTGAAGCACGACGACAGATTGACATCGACCGGCGAGCCCCCTAGCAACACAGCCCTTGCCCAGGTGGCGGAATTGGTAGACGCGCCAGCTTCAGGTGCTGGTACTCGTATGGGTGTGAAGGTTCGAGTCCTTTCCTGGGCACCATTCCATTAGCGGCGTCCGCGAGGCTTTAGGCAGATGCGCGTCGCGCATCGCGCGAGACAGCCATGCCGAATTCCCGGATCACACTCCATCAAGGCGACCTGCCAGACGGCGTCAGCTTTGGCGACCGTGTCGCGATCGACACCGAGACGCTCGGGCTGAAGCCGCATCGCGACCGCTTATGTGTCGTCCAGCTTTCAGGCGGCGACGGCGAGGCGCACCTCGTCCAAATCGCGCAAGGCCAAACGGGAGCGCCGAACCTCAAGCGGCTCGTTGAAGATCCAAACACGCTGAAACTGTTTCACTTCGCCCGCTTCGACGTCGCGGTCCTGAAGCACACGTTCGGCGCGGTGACGGCGCCCGTATTCTGCACGAAGATCGCGTCGAAGCTCGCGCGCACCTACACCGACAGGCATGGGCTCAAAGACCTTTGCTCGGAGCTACTCGGCGTCGAACTCTCGAAAGTGCAACAAAGTTCCGACTGGGCGGCAAAGAAGCTGACCGATCAACAGCAGGCTTATGCGGCGTCCGACGTTCTGCATTTGCACGCGCTGCACGATCGCTTGGCGGCCATGCTCGCGCGCGAGGGCCGGACCGATTTCGCCCAGGCAGCGTTCGATTTCCTGCCCACACGCTGCGATCTCGACCTCGCCGGTTTCGAAGATGTCGACATCTTCGCCCACTGAGGATCGGTGACGCAGTGCAGCAAAACCTTGTGGTCGGTCACCCCCACGCAGGCTCGAGCGTTGTTCAAGTCGCAGAATAACCCCAATTTTTACTGACCACAGGGGTTCGCGGCGGCTCGTCGGCGTTGCGCCGCACCCCAATCGCATTATCGTTGCACCCTCAGCGCGTGGAGCGGGGATTGCCACAGGACGCTCATACACGCCCGGCCCCTTTAGACGACGGTGCACTCATCACGCCGGCGCGCGCGAAAGCTTTTCGTGCTGCGCGGCGGAACAGTGCGCTCGTGCGCGTGCTCCGCGTCGGGCTTCCGTGTGCGGCCGCCGCGCTGTGCAGCCTCTACGTCGTGTTCATGCAGGGCAACCTTCGGATTGCAGCCGATATGGGCAACGGCGGGCAACTCTCTTTTGACGCGACGGCGCGCACGCTGACGGACGCGACGATGCGCAACCCGCGATACGAAGGGTTTAACAAGGACGGCAGCCGGTACGTCGTGACTGCGGAGACCGCGAAAGCAGATTTCCAGTCGAAGGGGCCCATCGCGCTCAACGCCATCACGGGCAAGCTGTTTGAGGCCAACGACGCGGTAACGACGGTGCGCGCCACGCGCGGGACCTACACGCGCGAGAGCGGCCGGCTCGATCTAAGCGACGGGATTGAAATTGAGAGCACGTCCGGCCTCAAGGCCGCGCTCGCGACAGCCAAGGTCGATGCGAAAGCCGGCGTGGTCACCTCCGACCAGACGGTCGAGGTGACATTGCCCGGCGGCAAGGTTGTCGGGCGGACAATGCGGCTCGACCAGAAGACGGAGACGATCGTTTTCGACAATGGCGTGCGCGCGCGGCTGACACCTGAGGCTGCGTCGAAAGCCGGGGCGTCTCCGGCGACGCCTGCGAACGGGTCCGGCGGGATCGGCCTTGGCCGCCAGCAGAGCGGGCCGATCGTCATCACGTCAAAGTCGCTGCAGGTGGCAGGCCGGGACAACCAGGCAACGTTCCTGACCAACGTCCGCGCCGAACAGGGCCAGGCCGTGCTGACCGCGCGCGAGATGGCCGCCTCGTTCGAGCGATCCTCAAAGGCGGGTGCGTCGACACCTGCAACCGCGGCGGCACCCACCGGCGGCAGCCTCGAGAGCGTCACCGCGCGCGGCGACGTCAAAATCGCTCAGCCCGGCATGACCGCAGCCGCGCCCGCCGCACGGTTCAACGTCGCAGCCAACACGGTCGAGCTTTCGGGCGGCGTTGAGATCGTCCGCGACGGCGCGGTCACCAAGGCTGAAACAGTGACGCTCGACACGACAGCCGAGCGCGCATTGCTCACAGGCGGGGTGACCATCACATCCGGCGACGACCGCTCCGCCGTCGCCAACCGCGCCGAACTCGACCAGAAAGCGCGCACGGCACGGCTGCTGGGCGGCGTCAAAGTCCGCCAGGGCCGCAACCTGCTTGTCGGCGAGGATCTGTTTATTGACGAGGCGGGCGGGCGGCTCGCGCTTTCCAATCCGGCGCGCGGCGGCACGATCAGCGCGCGCTTCTTCCGCGCCAATGCAAAAGGCCAACGCGCCGGCTCGGCGGCGGACACCACGGGCCCGGCCGCTGCGGGCTGGACGTTCCGCACCGACGCAAACGCACCTGTCGACATCACAGCCGAACGCCTCGACGTCGACGATGGCGCGAAGACGGCCACGTTCCGCCGCGCTGTCCGCGTCGTCCAAGGCAGCATCATCATGAACGCGCCGTCGCTCGTCGCGCGCTACACCGGCAGCGCCGGCGCACTCAACGCGTCATCGGGCGTGTCGGGCGCGCAACCGTCGTCAGCACCAGCCAAGGCGCCACCGCCGGCCCTCACTCAGATCGACGTCGCAGGCCGCGTCCGCATCACGTCAGCCAACGGTCAAACAGCCGAGGGCGACAAGGCCGTCTACAAGACATCGACCGAACAGATCACGCTTTCAGGCAACGTCGTCCTGACACAGGGGCGGCAGCAGATTCGCGGAACGCGGCTGCTGATCGATGTAAAGACAGGGGTCAGCCGTATCCTGAGCGCACCGGTGGCCGAAAGCGGCGGGCGCAAACGGATGCGCGCGGTGTTCTATCCCTCGGACCTTGAAGAGATGCGCAAGCAGCAAAAGACGCAGCGCCGAAAGCCGAAGGCGCAGCCCGCGCCCCGCAAGGCGCCCGGCAACGCAACGAGCGGTTGGAGTTCGACCACGCGAGGCGTGAACTGATGCGCGCGGTGATGTCCGGTACGAGGCGGAGCCGATGCGCTTAAACCCGTTTGGCAACAGCAAGGCCAAGCGCCGTGCGCTCACGGCTGGCGCTCTTGAGGACCGCTACGATGCGGACCTCGACGAGGCGGACCTTGCAAGCGGCTGGGATGGCGTCGCGCGAAACGGCAATGGCGATCTCGCGATGCATCAGGACGGCCCGCTCGTCACCACGCCCGAACGCGGCGGCGACGCGCCAACGATGGCCGCGCCTGGCCAGGGCTGGCTGACGGTCCAAAGCGTACAGAAAACCTACGGCCGCCGTACGGTTGTCCATGATGTGTCGCTTGCGTTGCGGCGCGGCGAATCCGTCGGCCTCCTCGGCCCAAACGGTGCCGGCAAGACGACCGTCTTTTACATGATCTCTGGGCTCGTCCCGGCCGACGCAGGTTCCATCCACCTCGACGGCTTCGACGTCACGACGCTGCCGATGTATCGCCGGGCGCGGCTCGGGATCGGTTACTTGCCGCAGGAGAGTTCGATTTTCCGCGGGCTCACGGTCGAACAGAACATCATGGCCGTGCTCGAGATCGTCGAGCCAAGCGCAAAGAAGCGCCGCGAGCAGCTTGATTCACTTTTGGAAGAATTCCGCATCACGAAGCTGCGCAAGTCGCCGTCGATCGCACTTTCCGGCGGAGAACGCCGCCGTTGCGAGATCGCGCGCGCACTTGCGAGCCGCCCGTCGTTTATTTTGCTCGATGAACCGTTCGCCGGCATCGACCCCAAAGCCGTCTCCGACATTCAGTTGCTCGTACGACACCTCACGCAACGCGGGATCGGTGTGTTAATCACCGATCACAACGTTCGCGAGACGCTTCAGCTCATCAACCGGGCCTACATCATTCACCAGGGCCGGGTCCTGACTGAGGGTAACCCTTCCGAAATCATAAACAATGAAGAGGTCAAGAAGCACTACACCGGCGACATGTTCGGTTAAGTTGCCTCGGCTAATGATATATTACGACCGCACACGTCCGGTTCGTTGCTTGGGGTACACGTACTTTTATGGCGATCTCAGCCAAACTCGAAATGCGCCAGGGCCAGCAGTTGGTCATGACGCCGCAATTGCAGCAGGCCATCCGCCTGCTTCAGTTGTCGAACATCGAGTTGACTGCGTTCGTCGAAGCCGAACTTGAGCGCAACCCGCTTCTCGAGCGCGATGAACGCGGCGACGGCGAACCGCCAGCCGCCGAAGAGCCGCGCGGCGATGATGAGCCCCGCGAAGAGTGGGTCGATCTCGCAAAGCCAGAAGCAGCCCAGCAGGCTCTCGATGCAGATGCCGAGACCGTCTACCCGGATGCCTCACCGCAGGACCTCGGCCCCGACCCGTTCGGCACCGCGCCGATGGGCAATGGCGGCGGCAACGGTTCCGGCGCTGAAAGCCCGGCGAACCTCGAGGCATACGTCAGCTCAGAGCTGACGCTGAAAGACCACCTCACCAATCAGGCGCAGATGCTGCTGACGACGCCGGCCGATCAGATGCTCGGCAACTACCTCGTCGATTGCGTCGATGACGCCGGCTACATCCGCTTCGATGCCGACGAGTTGGCAACCAAGCTCGGCACAGACGCAACGCACATCGAGCGCGTGCTGCGGACCTTGCAGACCGCAGACCCGATCGGCGTATTCGCGCGCTCGCTTTCAGAGTGCCTTGCGCTGCAACTGGCCGAGCGCGACCGGCTCGATCCGCTCATGAAGGCGTTTCTCGATAACCTCGATAAGCTTGCGAAACACGATCTGACTGGCCTCCGCCGCGCGGTCGGCGTCGACAGCGAAGACATCGCCGACATGATTGCGGAGATCCGCGCCCTCGACCCAAAGCCGGGGCTTCGCTTCGGCTCCGTGCCGGTCCAGCCGATAGTGCCTGACGTCATGGTGCGCGCGGCGAAAGACGGAAGCTGGCTCATCGAACTGAACAGCGAGACGCTGCCGCGGGTCCTGGTCGACCGGACGTACTACGCGCGCGTTGCAAAACACACGCAGACCGACGGCGACAAGGACTACCTCGTCGATTGCCTTCAGACAGCCAACTGGCTCGTCAAAAGCCTCGACCAGCGCGCGCGGACGATCCTGCGCGTCTCGGAAGAGATCGTCCGCCAGCAGGACGGGTTCTTTACCCACGGTGTCCAGTATCTGCGTCCGCTCAACCTCAAGACCGTGGCCGATGCGATCTCGATGCACGAGTCGACCATCAGCCGCGTGACCTCGAATAAATACATGGCGACGCCACGCGGCATCTTCGAACTGAAGTACTTCTTCACGTCAGCCATCGCGTCAGCCGAGAACGGCGATGCACACTCCTCTGAAAGCGTGCGCCATCGCATCAAGCAGCTCATCGACGCTGAGTCTGCTGACTGCGTGCTCTCGGACGACAAGCTTGTTGAACGGCTAAAGGGCGACGGCATCGACATTGCCCGGCGGACCGTCGCGAAGTATCGCGAAGCACTGCGCATTCCATCGTCCGTGCAGCGCCGGCGCGAGAAGCGGCTTGCCGAGCAGATGGCCCGCGCCTGACTGCGCGCTGCGTGATAGCCTGCGTCCATGGACCTCTCGATCATCGCTGTCGGCCGCATCAAGCCCGGCCCGGATCGCACGCTGCTTGATCGGTACGTCGAACGCACGACCGCGCAGGGCCGCGCCGCCGCGATCGGTCCCATCGCAATCGTCGAACTCGCAGAAGCGCAGAAGTCAGATGCGGCCTCGCGCAAATCCGATGAAGCAGACCGTCTGCTGGCGCGAGCGGGCGATGCGCCGCTGATCGCACTGGATGAACGCGGGCGCACGATGACGAGCCGCGCGTTCGCCGACGTGCTCGCGCGTCAACGCGACGACGGCACGCGCGCGCTCGCATTCATCCTCGGCGGACCGGACGGGCTAGACCCGCGCGTTCGCAAAGCGGCAGCGGCGACGATATCGTTTGGCCAGATGACGCTGCCGCACGGCCTCGCGCGGATCGTCCTCGCCGAGCAGATCTATCGCGCGACAACGATCCTGACCGGCCACCCATATCACCGCGACTGACTTAACCGGCAGCGCCGGCGTGGAGTGCGGCAAAGGCCGTCAGCCGCTCGGGCGCAATTGCTTTGCCCGTCGCTGCGCGCTCGCGGTCTGGAAGGATGTCGAGACTTGGCCAGCGCCCCGTCTCCAGCGCTTCGGCGTAAGGGTCGGCGTGGCCGCTCGCGCGGATGGATGCCGCCGCGGCCTGCCAATCGTAGGCGAGGCGATGGGTTGAGAAGACAAGCCCATCGCGCGGGTCGTCTGATGCTGGCGCGATGAGGCCGTACCAGCCGTCGCGCGTGCCATCGTTTGCCGGCACGCCCACGACACCCGGATTGAACCAGACGCCGCCGTCGGTCTGGCCGATGAACGGCAGGCCGCTATGGCCTGCAATCACGACGTCGGCGGCGGCGGCGCGAAACTCTTGGGCGAGGTCGGCGTGCTGTGAGGCAAACAAAAACCGGTTGTTTGAGGCAACGCCGCCGTGGACGACGCGCAGCGTGCGGCCGCGGTAGACGCCTTCGAGCGTCGGCGGCAGCCCCCGCATCCAGGCGCGCGCATCAGGCGTCATCTCCGCGTTCGCAAACGCATACCAATCGCGCGAGAGCCGGTCGCAGGCGCTGCCTTCATCAAAGCCGCAGCCGCAGTCATCCGCTTCCGCGCCGAGCTGCTCTTCGCAGTTGCCGGCGATGACGTGCGCGCCAGAGTGCCGGACAGCCGCGATGCTCGCCAGTGGATCGCCCGCGTAGGCGACAACGTCGCCGGTACAGATGAGGTTGCCGGACGGAATGGCGAGCCGCGCCGCTTCCTGCAGCGCCGCCTCGGTTGCCTGGAGGTTTGAGTAGGGCCCACCAAAGACAAACAGCGGACGGGTTTCATCGAACAGGATCACGACGGCTCATCACACGCGTTGGATTTGCCGGTTCGCTAGCGAACAGTTCAATCACGCACAACTCACGTTCGCGACGGTTGGCCTGGATCGCAGCGGAGCTGGCGGGCGGCGACGGGATAAAGCCCTTCGTCACCGCGCATCCAGATCGAGAGCCCATCGCGGCCAAACAGCGGCTCAAAAGCTGTGTCGAGCACATTGAGCCCGCCGGTGAACGCGCCAAACGCCGGCATGACCATCCTGAGCCCATTGCTGACAAAGCAGGGCCGGCGCAGGCTCGCGCCGTACATGACCAGCTTGGCAGCGGGATGGAGATGCCCCGCGATCTCATGCGTCGACCGCGCGCCGGTTGGCTCGTGGCGCAGCGTCAGGCCGCCAACGTCCAGAGCATCGACGACAACGCCGCCGGCCGCTTGAGCGAGTTCAGGATCATGGTTGCCGGTCACCCAGACCCATTCGCGGTCTTCCTGGATCAGCCGCAGGATTTCGCGGTCAGCGTCCGCCATGCGCTCATAGCCGCGAGTGTCGTGGAAGCTGTCGCCGAGCGAGACAATCGTCGCCGGTTCGAAGTGCTCGACGACCTCGGCCAGGTTAAAGAGCGTTTCGCGGGTATCGTAGGGCGGAAGCAGCCTGCCGCGGTCCGCGCGCGACGAGCCCTTCTCGAGGTGCAGATCCGAGACGATCAGAAGGTCCTGCGCGTCCCAGTAGAGCGCGCCGGACCGGTGCCCCGTCAGCCGCTGCCCGCAGAGCACAATTGTCTGGACAGAAAAATCATCCGGCGAGAACCGCTCGGGTTTCAAAAGTGCCATGTCGCATTCCCCCGCGGCGCCGCGACCCCGGCGCCCTCCACACAATCTGTCATAGTCGCGCTCGTTAATCGCGCAACCGGGACTTACTGCGGCGTTGGGGATGTGTGGATCAGGCAGACGCGGCCGACATCGCCTTGATGCGCTTGGCGAGGCGCGACACCTTACGGCTGGCGGCGCGGGCGTGGACGATGCCCTTTTGACCGCTGCGCGCGATCGCCGGTTCAGCGGCTTTAAAAGCTTCCTTGGCCTTGGCGGCATCGCCTGCGGCGATGGCTTCCTCAACCCTGCGGATCTCGGTGCGCATGGCCGAGCGCCGCGCCTTATTAACGGCCGTGCGCCGTTCGATCTGCCGGACTGCCTTCTTCGCTGAAACAGTGTTCGCCATTGAGTCTTCCTAGTTCTCTGCCGCCGGAGCCCGGCGAAGTGACCGCTGCCGCGCCGGTCTCGGACTGGTCAGCGTGCAAAGCGGTGCGGGTGATCTTGAGCGGCGCTGATGCGCCTTGGTCGCAGATGCGGCTGAAACACCACGGTCTGCACAAATCGGGGATCGCGCGCGATACGAGCGCAACCCGCGTCGTATATCGGGGGTGCTGGCGGCGGTCAACGCACGTTTGCCGGCGTCGGCCGGTCTCATTCGGTCGGGATGCCCCAGGGCGGAACAACCGGCAAGGCGGGTTTCAGGTTAAGCAGTCAATACGGCTCGCCGCCGGAACCGATGCGTTGTTTCAAGCCTGCGTTTAGGGCACGACTTGTGCGGGCGTCTTAGACATCGCTGGAGCGGCACATGATTTTCTGGATCCTCACGATACCGGTTAGCATCGTCCTACTCGTACTGACGGCGGCAGCCCGCGGCTCCGAACCGCAGCTTGCCTGGCTCCATCTCGCGATCTCCGCGTTTGTCGCAATCAGCTTTGCTTTGATCGCGATCCGTGAAGGGCGCGAACTGCTCGGGCGGAACGCGGAAGAAGTCGAGATCTCCGCGACCATGGCGCGATTCATGGGGCTGGTCTGGGCTTGGGGCGCGCTTGCGCTCGCGATCACATACGCGACCGGTATCGTCACGTGGGTCGAGTGGCCGGGCTTCTTTATCGCCTTCGCGGTTGCAGCCGGCCTGTCATTCTTCGTCTCGTTCCGCCTGCGCAATCAGGACGGCGGCGATTCGAACAAAGCGGGCATGCTCAAGATCGGCCGCTACCTCGCGATCGGCCAGCTCGTCGGCATGGTCATCGTCATGGCCGGTCTCGTCATCGACGGGAAGATGACGCGCTTCCTCGAAGATCAGGGCCCTGGCTGGCAGGACTGGGCCGCTAACAACTACTTCTTCTTCGGCGCGCTCGCGCTCGCAGCAATCAGCCTCTATAGCCTGCGCATCACGGGCCAGAGCGCGGAGCCAGATACGGCTGCCTAGCGGGTTGAGGATTGCCGATGTCGGCCTCACGCGAGCCCCGGCGGCTCCGCGCATCGCACGACGCCTGGTGGATGGCCGGCGCCTACGGGCTCGGCGCAGCGGTCATGCTCGCTGGCTATGGCGCGACAAGCCTTTATTGGCAGCATTGGTGGCAGTACGGCGCCGGAATGGCCGTTATCGCGCTCGGGGTCGCGGCATACGCGCAAGCTTTGCGGTCCGCCGACAGCGCGTTTGCCACGCCGCGGATGCTCGACCTGGTCGCATTGCTGACCCTCTCACAAGGCGTCGCGGCGCTCGGCGGGCTCATCTTTCTCGTCGGCTCAGGCAAGCTGTGGGCTGGCAAGTCAGACTGGCTCGCCAACTGCGTGTTCGTCGCCGGCGGATTGGCCGTCGCAGCGCTTTCGTTTCGCGGTGTCCTGGCGCAGCGGCGCCTCAAACAGTCCGCGGCCTAGATCGGCACAGGCTCAGGGGTCACGGTCGCGCAGCGGCCCCGATCTCGTTTGCCTGGCGGATGCGTGGCGGACGCTGCATGGTTCGGGTCAGGCGGACCCGCCCGACCCGGATGCGCATTAGCTCGTCTTGCAGAACGTCGCGGCGCCGCGGCAGGTGACGCCAAGCCCGGATTGCGAACAGCGATAGCGCTGCTTCGTGATCCTGTAGCCGGGTGTCGAGCCGTTGGCGACGAAGCTCGGCCATAGTCCCCAGCTTACGCTCTGCACCATCGTCTCCAGTGCGAACCACTTCGCAGACTTCTCGTCCCCAGCCGTAGCTTCGGCGCCTTTGCGCACACAGTTTGCCTGCGCCGCAGACACACCGGCGCCCATGATTGCGACCGCGCTTGCAAGGATGAGCGTGGACCGAACGATACGCATGACATGCCCCTTCTCACACGTTGAATAGTGGCGGAGCGGTAGCAGCCTGCTGATCAGCCGTCACGCGGCGGAGGCGAGCACAAACGCGGATCGTTAGCGTGCGTTGCCCGCCTGCGACGGGCGTTTGCCAAGGCCCATCATCGTCCGTGGGCGGCGCGGTGCAGCCGGCGCATCCTGGCCTGCCGGCGGGCGCGCATTTGCGATCATCCGGCGGATCGCTTCGGCATCGAACTGGCGCGCGCGGCGCGTACGCTCGATCTGCCGGCGCGCGATACGCCGCGTCTCGAGCCGCTCGGTCTCGCGGATCGCATCCGCGATGAACCGCTCGGAGATCGGGCTTGCCGGTTGCAGCCGCTCGACTGGTTGCGGATTGCGAACGCGCTCGGTCCGCTTCGGCAACGCTGGAAGGAACACGGGCGTGTCGGCAACGCGGCGCGGCTGCACCGGACGCGGCCCGCGCACCGGGCGTCGCGTCGGGCTGCGCTTTGGCAGCGCCGGGAGGCGGGTGCGCGCCAGGACCTGCGGGCGCGGCTGCGGGTTCGCTGATCGCGGGCGGGCTGGTGTGCGCTGCCGCGCAACTGGCGCAAGTCTGCGCTCCGGCGTTGATTTCTGGCCGACAGCGGCGGGGGTCGCGCCGCCATACCAGGCAAGCGGCATCGGCTGTAGCTCGGCGTGCGCATGCGCCATCACCTTCTGCCACACGCGCGCGGGCATCGTGCCGCCGCTGAGGCCTGACAGACTTGGGCCGCGGCCGTCCTGCCCAATCCAAACGCCCATCGTCAGGTGCCGCGTGTAGCCGACAAACCAGGCATCGCGCGCATCCTGTGTTGTGCCTGTTTTGCCGGCCGCCGGATGCCGGGCGATCGCGGCGCGCCGGCCGGTGCCAGTCGTGATGACAGACGAGAGCATGTCGCTCATCGCGCCAACCGTCTTGCCATCCAGCACGCGACGCGGCGTGCGGGCGGACGGCGCATAGAGTAGCCGGCCCGAGTGTGTGCGCACGCGGCTGATGACATGTGGCGCAACCTTCAGCCCGCCGTTGGCAAGCGCGGCATACGCCGTCGTCATCTCAAGCGTAGAGACTTCCGATGTCCCAAGCGCGAGCGTTGGATCGCGGCGGAGCTTGGACGTGATGCCAAGCTTGCGCGCAGCCGACATGACCGCGCCCGCCCCGAGCTGCTGCTGCAGGCGAACCGCGACCGTGTTGACGCTCCGCGACAGCCCCTCGCGCAGCGCCATTGCGCCTTCGAACTTGCCGGACGCGTTGCGCGGGCTCCAATTGCCGATCGTAACGGGCAGATCGTAGACCGTCGTATCGGGCGTCAGGCCGCTTTGCAGCGCGGCGAGGAACACGAAAGGCTTGAACGCCGAGCCCGGCTGGCGCTGCGCCTTGATCGCGCGGTTGAACTGGCTTTGCCGATAGGACCGCCCACCGACGATCGCCCGGACACCGCCCTCGCCATCCATAACGACGATCGCGCCCTGGCCACGTGCGCGGCGGCCACCCCGGGCACGCGCCAGCGTTTGCGCGAGGACTGTTTGCGCTTTGCGCTGTAGCCCCGCATCGATGGTCGTCTCGACGATGATGATGCCCTGCTCGAGGCCAGAGAGCTGCGGCAAGTGGGCGAGCACGTAGTCGATCGCGTAGCCGAGCTGCCTTGCTGACTTGCCGCTGGCGTCGGCCTTCGCAAACTTGAGCTTTGCTGAACGCGCCGTGCGCGCCGTTGCCCGATCGATGAAACCCGCGCGGTGCATCTTGCCGATCACCGCATCACCCCGGCGGCGCGCGAGGCCAGGATTACGGAACGGCGAATACCGCGTCGGCGCCTGCAACAGACCCGCGATCAAAGCGGCCTCGCGAATGGAGAGCGCACGCGCCGACTTGTCGAAATACTTCTGCGCGGCCGCCTCAATGCCGTAGGCGCCGGCACCAAAGTAGACCTGGTTTAAGTAGAGTTCGAGGATCTGCTTCTTGGTCAAGCGCAACTCAAGCCATAGCGCGATCGAGATCTCCTCGAGCTTGCGCGCGATCGTACGCTCCGGCGACAGGAACAGGTTTTTCGCGAGCTGCTGCGTGATCGTCGATCCGCCTTGCACGAAGCGGCCGGCGCGCAGATTTGCAAACGCCGCGCGCGTCAGCCCACCGGGGTCGATGCCCCAGTGCTTGTAGAAGCGGCGATCCTCCGTCGCGAGCACGGCGTTCGTGACGTGCAGCGGTAGCAATTGCAGCGGGATGTAGTCGTGCGGTCGGCCGCGCTCGGCAAGCAGCGAGCCATCGCGCGCGAGAATCTGGATAACCGGTGATCGCTTGTCGCCGCCGGCCTGCAGCGGGTTTGGATACGTGACCGTGTAGTAGCCAAGCAGAGCCACAACCGCGATCACCAAGGCGGCGACACTGGCGCCGGCGGCTTTGCAGGCGAAGACGGCCCGGCGGACACGGCGCGAGCGGATCGGCTTTTTCGGCGGCGGTGGGTCGGACGGTGGCGCGCCATTGCCATGCGCGATGCCCGGCCCCTGCGGCGGGCCGCCGGTCGGCGACGCAGATGCGTAGGCGGCGGCCTGCGGGATAAACACCGGCGCGGGCGCGACCGAGATGACCTGCGGCTGTCCGTGATGGGTGGTGTGTTGTGCGTGCGGGTCGAGCGGCAGACGCGGTGGCAGCCCACCGAACGGCGCCTCGGGCGGCATCGGGAGCTTCGGCTCCGCGTCCTCAGACCTTTTGAAACTCTCGCCCACGCCAACTCGCCAAACGCGTGGCCGGACCTCGAACGGACGCCCGGCGCAAACTGCCCCGACGTCGGACGTTAGAGGACAGTCGCTAACCGCTAGTTAACCGTGATGCACTTCGCGCCAGGTCTATCGCGCGGCCGCGTTTGGCCTAGCTAAGCGGCCAGCTCTGGATCGCAAGGCCTTCGCCGCCGAGCGACTTCAAATGCGCGTCGATGCGGTCCGCTGTCAGCAGTCCGGTTTGCGTGTCCGTATGGCCAACGACGGACGCAGAGTTCGTGGCCGCTGCCTGTAGCGCGCGGACCGGATCGCCGGACTGCGCGAACACGGCTGAAAACGTCGAGGCGAACGCGTCGCCCGCGCCGGCCGTACCCACCACATCGACCGGGAGCACCGGGCAATGATGCAGGCCATCCGCATTTGCCGCATACCCACCGTCCGTGCCGTTCGTCACCAGCAGCGTCTTGACGCCAAAGCTCAGGATCGCAGACGCGAACCGCGACAAGCTCATCTCGCAGCCGCCCGATCCGAGGTATCGGAGCGCCAAGTCTGGCCCCTCTGCCCCGGGCTTCAGCTTGAGCATCGGACCGCCTTCGCCGAACCTAGCGATGAGCTGCGGCACCAGCGCATCGGCCTCACGCTTGTTGACTGAGAGGACGTCGACCTGGCGCAGAGCTTCTAGGAACGGCTGCGTGCGGCTGGTCAACTGCCGGATGCCTGGGTTTGTCGCAACCGTGGCGCCGGCAGCCTTCGCGCCTTTCACAATGGCCGGGAAGCAATCGGCTGACTGGTTTGACAGGCCGGAGATGTAGACGAGATCAGCCGACAGCATGTCGTCGCTGAGATCGTCAGGCCGCAACAGCGTGTTGGCGCCGCGGAACGTGAAGATCGCCGCATCGCGCTCATGCGACGAGACCACCACCGCCGCCCCGGTCGCAGACCCCGCCGCGCGCATGACGTAGCGCGTCGAGATCTTCTCGTCGGCCAACCGGCGGAGCACAGCTTCCGCGCGATCGTCCTGGCCGACCTTGATGACGGTCGCGACGTCGAGGCCCAGCCGCGCCATGGCGACGCCTGCGTTGACCGCGCCGCCGCCGACGTGTTGCGAGATCTCTTCCGCCTCGGTCTTCCGTCCCTCCTCAAGCAGCAAGAACGAGCTGTCCGCATTGCGCATCGACATGCGCTCAATGCGGTCATCGCTGATGATCGCGATGGAATCGATCATCGCTGAGCCAAACGTCACGGCTTTCATGGGGCGCCTCCGCAGCTTGCGGCCAAGCCGGTCAGCGAGCGCGGGACGACGGCGCGCCGTGCCGGAACCGGACGATATTGCATTGCAACATCATCGGTAATCCGATCGCCGATGGCAACGCCCGTTTGTGCAGCTTGGCGGCCGGTCGTCCGATTGCGCGGGTCAGATGAAGGGGAGCCACACGGTTTCGGCGCCGACGCGCTGGCCGTCTTTGACGACGTCGACCCGTGAGCCGACCGTCACATCGCGCGAGACGAGCGCAAACCCGATGTTACGCTTCAGCCGCCGCGACCAGACCCCATTGGTCATATGGCCGACACGCGCCCCGTTATGCTCGATCGGAAGCCAGACCGCGTTGCTGGGCTCCGGCGTGTCGCCATCCAGGACGACGCCGATCTGATACCGCTTCGGACCCTCTTCGTTGATCCGGCGGAGCGCCTGCAGCCCGACAATCTCTTCGGCATACTCGCGCTCGACATCCACATAGCGGCCCAGGCGGACTTCGAAGGGGTTGGTGTCGTCGTCCGTATCACCGCCCCAAGACAGAAGCCCGCTTTCGACGCGCTCGCAGGGGTTGGGGTTGCCGGGGCCGATGCCGTAGCGCTCTCCTGCCTCGGCGATGACGTTCCAAAGCTCCGTCCCTCGCGTGCCGTCGCGCAGGTAGATCTCAAAACCGCCCTGCTTCGACCAGCCGGACCGCTGCACGACGACGGGGACGCCCTCGAGCGTCGCGTCCTCGAACCAGAAATACTTGAGATCGCGCACCCAATCGCCGAACAGGCCGGCGATGGTGTCTTCCGCCTTCGGTCCCTGGACCGCGAGGGGCGACACGTCGGGCTCGGTAATCTGCACATCCAGCCCGCGCTCGCCCGCAATCGCGCGCGTGAAGATCAGCATGTCGCTGTCTGCGACCGACAACCAAAAGCAGTCATCTGCGCGCTTTAAGAGCACCGGATCGTTGATGAGAGTGCCATCGTGGTTGCAGAGCGGCACATAGCGGCCCTGGCCGACGACGCACTTCGAAAGGTCCCGCGCGACCAGCATCTGGACGAGCCGCGCCGCATCCGGTCCCGCGATCTGGACCTGCCGCTCGGCCGCGACATCCCACATCGAGACGCCTTCAATCAGCCGCCAGTACTCTGCTTCCGGGTCGCCATACCCGGTCGGCAGCAGCATCTGATTGTAGGTCATAAAGCTCGTGACACCGGCGGCGACGGTCGCGTCATAGAACGGCGAACGGCGGAGCCGCGTGTGCTGCGTGATCTCGAACATCGCGGGATCTCAAACTGTCCATGAGTGCGGACCCCCGGCGGGCCGCTGGACGCTTGATGTGTCATGCTCGCAGCGGCCGCTATCAAGCCAATCCGACCCCGGCTTGCCCGGCGCCGACTCCCGCAGCGCAGCATTGATGTCGTGCTTACCGAACTTCACCCATGACAGCCTCGGGCAGCCACGTCGCGATGCCCGGAAAGATCGAGATGATGATGATCGCGATCACCATGCAGGCGACGTACGGCAACGAGCCCGCAAGGATTGTCCGAAGCGGGATATCGGGCGCGATCCCGTTGATGACGTAGAGGTTGAGCCCAACCGGCGGCGAGATCAGGCCGATCTCCATGTTGATCGTCAGAATGACTGCGAACCAGTAAGGGTCGAAGCCGGCCGTCGTAATGATCGGCAGCAGGATCGGAGCCGTCATGAGGATGACGGCGACGGGCGGCAGGAAAAAGCCTGCGATCAGCAGGAACACGTTGATCGCGCCCATCAGCACCCAGCGATTGACATCAAGCGTGCCGATCCATTCTGCGATCGACTGGGTGATGAACAGGCTCGAGAGCATGTACGAAAAGACGCCGGCCGCCCCGATGATGAACATGATCATCACGCTCTCGCGGGTGGAATCGCGAAGGACGACCCAAAGCGACATCGGGTTCCAAAGCCGGTAGATGACGATCGCGATGAGCATGCAGAGCAGCGCGCCGACCGCCGCCGTCTCAGATGGCGTCGCGATGCCGCCGTACATCGCATAGAGCACGCCGAGGATGACGGCGATGAAGGGCAGGACGCGCGGCAGGATCTCAAACCGTTCGGTCCAGGAATAGCTGCGCGGCGTCAGCACACCTTCAGACCCGCTGCGCCAGGTCGAGTAGAGCGACCAAGCCATGAACAGGGCGACCAGCAGGAGGCCCGGGAAGACGCCTGCCAGGAACAACCGTCCGATCGAGGTCTCTGTCGCGATCCCGTAGACGATCATCGTGACCGATGGCGGGATCAGGATGCCGAGTGTGCCGCCGGCCGCAATTGAACCCGCGGCAACCCCATCCGGATACCCGCGCTTGCGCATCTCGGGGATGCCCATCTTGCCAATCGCGGCGCACGTCGCAGGAGACGACCCGGACATCGCGGCAAACAACGCGCACGCGCCGAGGTTCGAGATGACGAGCCCGCCCGGCACCCGCGTCAGCCAGCGGTCCAGCGCCTCATAGAGATCACCGCCCGCGCGCGTCGACGCGATCGCAGCACCCATGATGATGAACATCGGGATCGACAGCAGCGCGAAGTTGTTGAGCTTGCCAAAGAAGATCTCGGGCAGCAGCTCAAGCGATCTGAGCCCGTCGAAGACAAGCAAGAAACCCGCGGCGACAATGAGCAAGCCGGTTCCGACCGAGACGCCGGAGAAGAGGACGACGACGGTGACGATGGCGACGATCGCGCCGAGGACAAGCGGATCCATCAGCGCGGCTCATCGATGCTGAAGGGTGTGTCGTAGCCAACGATCATCGCGTAGAGGTCGGCGACGAGCTGCAATAGGTAGAGCCCGAAGCCCACCGGCACGACGAGATAAGGGATCCAGAGTTTGACGGCCCAGACCGTGTCCGACGTCCAGCCCCGCTTCCAGGCCGCGTACCACATCTCAAACCCGTAGAACGCCATCGCGCCAAGCACCGCAATCGCAAGCAACAGCGTGACAACTGCGAGCGCCTTGCGAAGTCCCATCGGCAGCATCATCGGCAGCAGGTCGACGTTCACGTGCCCGCGCAGGCGCTGCACGTAGGGCAGGCCAATCATCGTCGCACCGATCATGAGGTAGATCACCGCCTCCGTCTGCCAGATCGTCGACTGGTTCAGGACGAAGCGGATCCAGATCATTTGGCACGTGATCGCGACGGCCGCGACGATCATGCTGGCTGCGAGGATGCCGCAGCAAAACGAGAGGAAGCCGATCACACGCAGCACGGGATTGCCACCGTGTGGTGCGATGCGCAGCTCAGGTGAGCCGGACATGGTGGGAGCCTGTCGGTTCGAGAAACGTCTGAGGCGAGAAGGCAAGAGACGCGGAGCGCGCACGAGGGTGTGCCGCGCTCCGCGTCATCAGGTAGGCCGCGCGTTACTCGACGGCGAGCGCCATGTCGAGCAGCTTCTGGCCGCCATCGACCTTGTCAGCGAACGTCTTGTACGAGGTCGTTTTCGCAATTTCGCGCCAGGCGTTGAACTCATCCGGCGACATGTTTTTGATCTCGACGCCGTTGTCCTTGAACACCTTGGCGGCGTTCGCATCCTGCTTCTTGGCTTCGGCGAGGTAGAAGTCCTGCGCCTTCTTCGCGCCGGCCTTCAGCGCTGCCTGCTGCTCGGCAGACAAGCCATCAAACGTCGCTTTGTTCATGAGCAACGGCTGGTACATAAACCAGAGCGCGACATCACCCGCCGGCGTGTAGCACTTGACCTGCTCATAGATGCGATACGAGACGAAGCTCGACGACGACGTGTTGGCGGCCTGAAGCACGCCCGTCTGCAGTGCGTTGTAGATCTCTGACGATGCCATCGACGCGATCGACGCACCGGCACCTGCCAGCATCTGTTCAAACGCCTTACCGGCCGCGCGCGTCTGCAGGCCCTTCACGTCATTTGGCGACGTGATGCACTTGTCTTTGCCCGCAAAGCCACCGGCCAGATAACCGTGCACCAGGACCATAACGTCGTCCTCGGCCATCAGCTTTTCGATTTCAGCCATGAACGGCGATGTGTTCAACCGCGCGGCATGGTCGTGGTTCTTCACGAGGCCCGGCATCAGCGTCAGGTTGTACTGCGGCCGCTCACCACCGGCATAGGCCAGCGGGAACACCGTCATGTCGAGCTGCCCGCGCGACAACGGGCGATACTGCTCGCGCGGCTTGAATAGCGACTTCGACGGAAAGATCTTGATCGAGAGATCGACGCCGGCGGCTTTGACCTCATCGGCTACGATCTGCGCGACCTTGTGGCGGACATCGCTTGTCGACCACTGGTGGCTCAGGCGCAATTCCTTCGCGGACACCGCCGTCGCCGTCATGGCGATCGTTGCGGCGAACGAGAGTGCGGTTGTCAGTTTTTTCATTCGTGATTTCCTCCCAAGGGGTAGAGCGGCGCAGTTGTAAGCCGGGATTGCGCAGAGGCCAAATGGTCGGGACGACCAAAGCGCCCGGAACGTTACCGGCGACCGCCTGGCGCACTGAGCCAGCGATCGTAATCCGACACCAGGAGATGCGTGGGCACCACGTCTTCTTCGACCGTTGCAAACCGGCCGATCGGCTCTTCAAAGATGTTGTCGCTGACGTCGTCGTTGACGGTTGAGACTTCCCCGATCAGCACGTCGCCGCCGTCGCCCCAGAACTTGTGCCAGTTGCCTGGATGCAGTGTCACGCTTTCACCTGGCGCCAGCCGCAGGACATCACCCGGCTGAAGCGTCCGCCGCACCCCATCACAGACGACCGGCACCGGCGCCGACCGGTCGATCTGGCCCGCCGCGTCGCTCTCGAACATCTCGATCGCAAGCGTGGCGCCGCCGCGATTGATGATGTCTTCGGTTTTCAGGATGTGGCGGTGCATCGGCGAAATCTGATCCTGCCGCGAGATCATGATCTTTTCGGCGTAACACATGCCGCCGCCGCGCTTTAGGTCGGCGAGCGATCCGTTGCGCGTCGTAAACAGGAATAGCCCCGTGTTGGCGAAGTCGCCCGCGCCGTAGTCGGTGATGTCCCATCCGAGCCGCGCATCGATAATCCCGCGCGCATGATCCGCATTCCGCCGGAACGTCTCAGGCGACCAATACGCAAATGGCGGCAGGCGAAACCCGAACGACCGGATAAAGCCGTCGGCCTCTGCGATAATGGCGTTGATGAAGGAGCGCTGCATCTGGCAGGTGTAGCATGGCGCTTGAAGCGCGCGAGAGGGGACGGCCCTGCTCGACCCCCTGGACACCGGCGCCGGATGGCGAATGATCTACCGGATCGCGGCCCCGAGTGCCGCCGCCCGGACAGGACGCCGCCCATGCCGCTTACCATGACCCGCGAGGTCTTCATCACATGCGCCGTTACCGGCTCCGGCGCCACGCAGGATCGGAGCCCTCATGTGCCGCGCACGCCGGACGAGATCGCGGCAAGCGCCATCGACGCGGCACGCGCCGGCGCGGCGATCGTCCATTGTCACGTCCGCGACCCGGTGACCGGCGCCCCCTCGCGCCGCCTCGACTTTTACCGGGACGTCACCGAACGCATCCGCGCAGCCGACGTCGATGTTGTGCTCAACCTGACGGCCGGCATGGGCGGCGACCTCGTGTTCGGATCGCCCGAAGCGCCGTTCCCCTTGAACGCCGACGCGACGGATATGGCCGGCGCAAGTGAACGCATGACCCACATTGAAGCCTGCCGACCTGAGATCTGCACGCTTGATTGCGGCACGATGAACTTCGCCGAAGCCGATTACGTGATGACGAACACGCCCGGCATGCTGCGCGCAATGGGCGGCAGGATGACCGCGCTCGGCGTCAAACCGGAGATCGAAGCCTTCGACACGGGTCATCTTTGGTTCGCGAAACAGCTCGTCGCCGAGGGCACGCTCGCGAGCCCCGCGTTGGTGCAGCTTTGCATGGGCGTGCCCTGGGGCGCGCCGAACGACCTCGGCACGTACCTCGCGATGGTCAACGCGATCCCGCCGGACTGGACGTGGTCAGCGTTTTCACTCGGCCGGGATCAGATGGCCTACGTCGCGGCGGCAGTTCTCGCGGGCGGCCATGTCCGCGTCGGGCTCGAAGATAACCTCTGGCTTGAGAAGGGCGTGTTGGCGACCAACGCTCAGCTCGTCGCGCGCGCAGCCGGTATCATCGAAGGGATGGGCGCGCGTGTGATGGGTCCTGCGGACGTGCGCGCGAAGCTCGGCCTGCAAAAGCGGGCGCCGGCATGAGCCGCCGCGCCGCAATCATTGGCGGCGGCGTCATCGGCGGCGGGTGGGCTGCCCGCTTCCTGCTCAACGGGTGGGACGTCGCGCTTTTCGACCCCGATCCAGACGCCGCGCGCAAGGTGGATACCGTTCTCGAAAACGCCAGGTGTGCGCTTCCTGCGATCTACGATGCCGCGCTTCCGCCGGAGGGCCGTCTCAGCTTTTGCGATGACGTGCGCACAGCCGTTGCAGGCGCTGACTGGGTCCAGGAGAGCGTGCCGGAACGGCTAGACCTCAAACACACTGTCCACGCGGCCATAACCAATCATGCGCCGGCCGCTGCCATCATCGGGTCGTCGACCTCGGGCTTCAAACCGTCTCAACTCAACGCCGCAGGGGCGCGCGCGATCGTCGCCCACCCGTTCAATCCCGTCTATTTGCTGCCGCTTGTGGAACTCGTCGGCGACGCCGACCGCTGTGGGCGCGCGGCCGAGATCCTGCGCGGCATCGGCATGTTCCCGCTGACCATCGCACAGGAGATCGACGCGCACATTGCAGACCGGCTGCTGGAAGCCGTCTGGCGCGAGAGCCTGTGGCTCGTGAAGGACGGGATCGCGACCACGCAAGAGATCGACGACGCAATCCGCATGGGGTTCGGGCTCAGGTGGGCGCAGATGGGGCTGTTCGAGACCTACCGGATCGCCGGCGGCGAAGCGGGCATGAAGCATTTCATGGCGCAGTTCGGGCCGGCGCTCGCATGGCCCTGGACAAAGCTCACGGACGTGCCTGAGTTCGATGACGCGTTGGTCGATCTGATCGCGGGCCAGTCTGATGCGCAGTCCGGCCATCTTACGATCCGCGAACTGGAAGCCCGCCGCGACACAAACCTCGTGGGCCTGTTGCGCGCGCTGAAGGTCAGCCGGGCTGGCGCCGGCGTCGTCGTCAGGGACCACGAGGCGCAGCTGATGCGCACCGGGGCCCGCGACACCAAAGCTCGCGCCATCACGGTTGACCGGCAGGTGCCGCCAAGCTGGACCGACTACAACGGCCACATGAACGAAGCGCACTATCTTGAACTCGGGTCGCAGGCAACGGACCGGCTGATGGAACTGATCGGCGCGGACGCAGACTATGTCGCGCGCGGCTTCAGCTACTTCACCGTTGAGAGCCACCTGCGCTTTATCGCCGAAATCGCTGCCGGCGACCGCGTTCGCGCGCGCACCCGGGTCCTCGGCGCGGACGCCCGAAAGCTGCATCTCTTCCATGAGATCACGCGCGGCGACGGCACCGAAGCCGCGACCGTCGAGACGCTCCTGCTGCACGTCGACCTGAACACCCGCAAGAGCTGCCCCCCGCCAGCAGCCATCGCCGACGCCGTGCAAGAACTGGCCGAGCAGGCCGCCGACCTAGCGGCGCCCGAAGGCATATGCCTCGGTGTCGGCGGCGGTCGCGGAGGCTAGTCGGTCGAGGTGGCCCTTGATTCCGAAGCGGCCAACAGACTGCCCGAGAGCCAGCCGCGACCGACCAGTCGATCACGGCAACTCCGCGGACTTTGCTGACAAGCTGAGATCGATGATCAGCCGACCCTCGTTCAGCAGCCAGGGCCGCACTGTGCACGTGCGGTAGCCGCCAGCGTGCATCGGATCTGCAGCGGCGAGCGCCCGGGCTTCCTCCAAGGAACTGGCGCGTAGCACAACGAGCCCTTCCATCGACCAGACTTCGCCGGCCTCGTCGCCAAGCGGGCCCGCCGCGAACAGCCGCCCTTCGCTCTCAAGTTTCTTTTGATAGGCGAGATGCTCTCCCAGCGCCTGCTCGATCTCAGCGGCGCTGGCGTTGGGTTTCGAATGGACGACAAAGAGTTCGCGACCAAGCACACCTTTCGCGCGCGCTCGGGCTTTGTAGTCTTCCCAGCTTGCCACGTTGCCTCCTAATTTTGTCGATGTTCAAAGTCATGGAGAATTAATATCGATAAAATTGACGCCGGCTAGGGGAAGGCTATAGGCTCGCCGCAACCAAAAAACTCGGGCCGGGGAAACGCTGATGAGGCTGGTCTCTTATTTGAGTGGCGGCTCTGCTCGTGTCGGCTGTGTCAAAGGCGACAAGGTCGTCGATCTGTCGGCCTGCGATCCGCAAATCCCATCGACGATGCGCGGCCTGATTGAAGGTGGCGACGCCGCAATGGCCCGCGTGAAAGATGCGCTTGCCGACCCTTCCGCCAGCAACAGTTTTGATCTCGGCGCGCTCACACTCCTGCCAGTCGTCACGGATGCGCCGAAAATCCTGTGTGTGGGCCTCAACTACGTCGACCATGCCAAGGAAGGCGGCAATGCCGTACCTGACTATCCCGGCATGTTCATGCGCTCGAACCGGTCGATGATCGGGCATGGCGAGCCGATGGTCCGTCCGCACGCTTCAGACACACTCGATTACGAGGCTGAGTTGCTGGTCATTGTCGGGCGCGGCGGTCGTCACATTTCACAGGCCGACGCGTTGAGCCACGTCTTCGGATATTCGATCTGCAACGACGGGTCCGTCCGCGCCTATCAACGCAAGGGCGCCCAGTGGACGCCAGGCAAAAACTTTGATGGCACCGGCGCCGTCGGCCCCTGGATTGTGACGCCCGACGAACTCCCGGAAGGCGCTGATGGCCTCACCATTCGATCGCGGCTCAACGGCGAAGTGATGCAGAACTCGAATACCAAAAACATGATCTTCAAGGTGCCCCACGTCATCGCGATCGCGAGTGAATTCACGACGCTGGAACCAGGCGACATGATCGCGATGGGGACGCCGGAAGGCGTTGGCTATCCACGAAATCCGCCGGTGTTCATGCGTCCCGGCGATGTGGTCGAAGTCGAAATCGAAGATATCGGCGTTCTGCGCAACCCTGTCATCGATGAGAGCGACGCCGTCCCGCGCGAGGCCAGGCGCTGATGTCTTCGCGCAATGAGAGCACCGATCGAGCGCCTGTTGGCGCGGCATCTGCGGACAGCCTGTCAATCGATGACCTGCGCCTGCAAGCGCAACATGAAGCGCGCGCGCTGCGACAGCGGATCGGTTCGGTCGACGCCGACGCGATCCAACTGCTCTTTACCGGCGCCCGATCTCACTACGCGTGGACCGATCGGCCGGTGTCCGAGGCCCAGTTGCGGGCCCTCTACGACGTCGTGAAAATGGGCCCGACCAGCATGAACGGCTGCCCCGCACGGTTTGTTTTCATCACGTCTGAAGACGGCAAGGCTCGCCTCTCCAAGGCTCTGAAGCCAGCCAACGTTCCAAAAATGATGGGCGCGCCAGTGACGGCCATCATCGCGTACGACCCGGCATTCTGGGAAAAACTCCCAGCGCTTTTTCCGCACGAGGACCGCCGTGGGCATTTTTCGGGAAAACCTGATTACGCCGAAGAAACAGCCTTCCGGAATTCCACCCTCCAAGGCGGATACCTGATGATCGCAGCCCGCGCGATGGGGTTGGATGTCGGCGCGATGTCGGGATTTACAAACGAGATCGTCGACCAGGAATTCTTCAGCGAGACCGGCTGGAAGTCGAACTTCCTATGTAACATTGGGTACGCTGACGAGAGCGCACTTTTTCAACGACTGCCGCGTTTCGACTTTGATGAGGCATGTACGTTCGCCTAGCCCACCCGGCGCGCGAACGATTGGCGAGGCAAGCAGATATGGTCACCATCAAGCCGAAGACGATCGTGCAGCAGCACGTCGAGGCCGAATGCCCAACGCACGCACGCACCGACGTTCGCGTTCGAAATCTCACGTTGACCATCGACGAGCCGGAAGAGCGAGGCGGCACCAATAAGGGGCCTGCGCCAACCGAGACGGCCATTGCTGCACTGCTCGGCTGCACCAATACGATCGGGCACAAATGCGCCCACCAACTCGGCATCACAATTCGATCGATGTCGGTGTCTGCAAAAGCCAGCTTCGACCGTCGCGGTGTCACGCTCGCAGAAGAAATCGACGTCCCGTATCCGGAAATACAGCTTCGGGTCGTCGTCGAATCCGATGCAAGCCAAGCCGACATTGAACGCCTTGGTGTTGAGGTCGCGAAGTTCTGTCCTCTCGCGAAAATCTTCAAGCAGGCTGGAACCACGCTGAACGAGGAGTGGATACTGAAATCTTGAAGTCGCGAGGCACCGTGCTCATGGCCACGTACGGTCTCGCGCGGATTGGGTAAGTGATAGCCCGGGACTTGGCTTAGACACGACCGATGCGGTGTCGCTGGTGATCCGGATCTGTCAGGCGAAAAACAAAAAACTTATGGGAGTGAGGAAATGAAACCAAGGACGCTGATCAAGTGTGCAAGCGCACTCGCGCTGGCGCTCGCATGCTCTGGCACATTCGCCGGTGCAGCCAATGCTGTTGAAACAATCAAGCTGACCGCGATCGACGGCTACCCTGCCCGCGCGATGTGGGTCAAAGAATTCTCCGGTTTCTTTATTCCAAAGGTCAACGAAAAACTGGCCAAAGGCGGCAAATACAAAATCGAGTGGCAAGAGGCGTACGGCGGAACCATCGTCAAGCCGAAGGGCGTTCTCGAAGGCATCAAGCTTGGCCTCGGCGATATTGGTATTGTCACAACCATCTTCCACAACTCAAAGCTGCCAAGCCAGGCTCTCGCAGCGGTCACGCCGTTCATCGCATCCGACGCGCGCGCTGTCGCAAAGGCCGTTGACGAGATCGCTAAAGAATTCCCGCAGATGGCGAAGGAGTTCGACACGCAGAACCAAGTCTATCTTGCGACCGGTGTTGTGCTCGACACGTATCAGGTGTTCTCGAAGACGCCGATCAGCTCGCTGGCCGACTTGAAAGGCGCGAAGGTTGCGGGCGCAGGCTACAACATGCGCTACGTCGAAGGCCTTGGCGCTGCCGGTGTTCGCGGCGGCCTGACGAATTTCTATAACATGCTGCAAACCGGGGTCGTCACGCAGGCGATGCTCTGGCCGGAGGCTGCCAAGACCTTCAAGATTTCCGAAGTCGCGCCTTACATGCTGAAGGCGGATCTCGGCGCGGTGAACTCCAAAACGGTCACGATCAACAAAGATGTCTGGCGCAAGCTGCCTGACGATGTGAAGACCGCGCTCCTCGAAACATCTGTCGAGTATCGAGACCATATCGCCTCGGTCGCGATGGATCGCGCCAAGGCAAGCCGCGACGCGTTCAAGGCCGCGGGCGGCAAGATCATTGAGTTGCCGGAAGAGAAGCGGAAGGCTTGGGCGCAGAGCATGCCGAACATTGCCAAAACCTGGGCGACTGACCTCGACAAGAAGGGCGCGCCAGGTACGGCCATGCTGAAAGCCTACATCGAAAAGCTGAAGGCCGCAGGCTTCGCGCCCGTCCGCGATTGGGCGGCGGAACTCGCCAACTAAAAGCGCGGCGGCTGGTTGCATCCGGCGGCCGCGACGTGGCTTCGCCGGATGCGTCGCGTGCGTGTGTCGCCGCACGAGGCCGCCGCTCGCGTTCCACACAATGTCGGGAGAGTGCCGTGTTGCGGCTGTCTAAACCCTTCGACGCGCTCTACCGACCGCTCGCAATGGTGTCGCGCGTCGCAAACGTCGTCGGCACACTCGTCGTGCTTGGCCTCGTCGTTGTGGTCAATACGGAGGTGATTGCCCGCGGCGTCTTCAACAAGCCCTTCAACGGCACCGTGGAATTGGTTCAGTTGTCGGTTGTGCTGATCGTCTTTCTCCAACTCCCCGATGTAGTGCGAACCGGAACGCTGACGCGGTCGGACGGCCTGTTGCTGGTCATGGGCAACACAAACCCGCGGTTTTCAAAGTTTCTGAGACGCATCATCGATCTTGCGTCTGCGTTTCTCATGATGCTCATCGCGATCACGATATGGCCGGAACTGATTGAGGCTTGGGAAACCAACCACTTCTTTGGCACCCCGGGCATCTTCACCGCTCCGTGGTGGCCGGTCCGCCTTGCCATGGTGTTCAGCGCTGTCATGTGCAGCCTGCTGTGGCTTTGCAAAGCGTTCGGCGACGACGCGGCAACTGACGAAATCACTGAAGCGCCAGATAGCTCGACAAGTTGAGTTCCGGCGCCGGACGTCTCGAGGCCGTGCCGCATGCCACACACCAAACGGATCCCTAGCGCATGAGCCCCGTGGAAATCGGATTGATTTCCGTCGTCGCGATCGTTCTGTTGATCTACGCCGGCGTCTATATCCCGATTGCGCTCGGACTGGTTTCGTTCGTTGGCGTTTGGCTGATGCGCGACAACTTCGACCTTGCATTAAACCTGCTCAAGGTCGCGGTCGGCGATAGCGTGATGGAATACACGTTCGCGACCATACCCCTTTTTACATTCATGGGATTGATGGTCTCGAAGGCCGGTTTCGGCAAAGACGTCTACGAGGTCATGAACGCTGCCTTTCGCCGGTTGACCGGCGGTATCGGCATGGCGACGGTCGGAGCCAATGCAATGTTTGCAGCGGTCACGGGATCGTCGATCGCGTCAGCTTCGGTCTTCACCCGCGTCGCGGTGCCCGAGATGCTCCGCTACAATTACAATCCGCGATTTGCAGTCGGCGTGGTCGCGGGCTCTTCGGTACTTGGGATGATTATCCCGCCGAGCGCGATGCTGATCATCTACTCCTTTGTTGCCGAGCAATCAGTCGGTGACATGTTTCTCGCGGGAGTTGGCCCCGGCCTCCTCCTGGCTGCCGCCTACATTCTCGGCATCTTTTTGATGGGCCGCTTCACACCAAGCTTCGTCCGCCTGACGAACGCGCGCGAAAATCATGGCGTTGATTTGAGTTGGGCCGAGGTTGCAAGCAAGACGCTGCCGCTGATCGGTATCATTGTGATTGTGCTTGGCGGAATCTACACGGGTTGGCTGACCCCGGTGGAAGCGGGCGCGGCGGGTGCCGCTGTCGCGTTGCTCGTTGCGATCGCGCGGGGCCGCATGTCGCTTCAGGACTTCTGGCAGGCGCTCCTTCAGACCGGCCATATCACGGCGGCCATTCTGTTCCTGATCACCGCTGCAAGTCTCTATAGCCGGATGCTTGGTCTTGCAGGCCTGCCAATGCAGCTCAGTGCAATCCTCGAAGCCAACCAGCTAGGCTTCTTTTGGGTGATGCTGATCTACGTCGTATTGATGCTGTTCCTTGGCACGTTGCTCGACACAGCATCGATCATCCTAATCGTGGCGCCGTTGTTTCTGCCAATTATCGAGCCGATGGGGCTGAGCCTTGTCTGGTTCGGTATTGTCACTGTCATTGGTGCCGAAATTGGCCTGCTCACACCGCCACTCGGGATTTCCTGTTTTGTGATCAAGTCAACGATCGAAGACCCTTCGATATCGCTGAAGGACGTGTTCCTTGGTGCGCTGCCATTCGCATTCATCATGCTTCTGGTCTTGATCCTGATCATCCGCTTCCCGGTCATCAGCATCGGCATCCTGGCCTGAAGCAATCGCAACCGTTGGAGAAGTCGCCATGCGCAACGTCACTCCGGATACCCTGACGACGGCAGTGCAGGACACGTTCAAATGCGAGAACCCTCGTGTCGCCTTGCTGGTCGCGAAGCTGATCGAGGCGGTGCACGCCTACGCCATCGACGTGAAGCTGACCCACGCGGAATGGCGCGAGGCCATAGGCTTCCTGACGCGTGCCGGCGACATTTCGGACGAGGAACGCAACGAATTCGTGCTGCTCTCCGATGTGCTCGGCCTCTCGTCGTTGGTCGACATGATCAATTCACCGCTTGGTGCAACGGAATCCAGCGTGCTTGGGCCGTTTCACATTCTCGGCGCGCCGCCGCTTGCCGTCGGTGGCGACCTGATCGGCGATAATCCAGGTGACCATATTGTCGTCTACGGTCAGGTTCGAAATCTTCAGGGGCAAGCGCTTGAGGGCGCAAAACTTGAGATCTGGCAGACCGCGGAAAACGGTCTCTATTCCAACCAGGATCAGAAACAGAGCGAATTCAATTTGCGCTGCCAGCAAGTTGCAGGTGTCGATGGTCGCTTCGCATTCACCACGGTGCGCCCCGCGCCCTACATGGTGCCCTCGGATGGACCTGTCGGCGACCTGCTGCGCGCCGGCGGACGCCACCCCTGGCGGCCATCGCACCTGCACTTCATCGTCATGGCTGAGGGCTATCGCACGCTTGTGACGGAGTTGTTCCCGGAAGATGACGCGTACCTGGACGCAGACGCGGTGTTCGGTGTCCGGGAGTCCCTCGTTCTCAACTACAAGCGCCACGACACGACCGCCGATCTACCCGTCGATGTCGAGGCCAAAGACCGGCTCAAAACGCCCTACTTCTCCGTACAGTTCGACTTCACGCTCGCACCCGATTGATCGGACCTCAGCTCCCCGGACGAGCTCCTCTCTCTTGCCTTCGGGTCCACGTGCCGCGGCATAGCCTACGCAAGCGCAACAGTGAGGATTGAGCCCGTTCTCTGGTAGTGCGCGATCAAGCGCTTCACGGCTGTTTCGGCGTCTCGTGCAAGTGCGGCCTCGATGATACTGGCATGTTCCGGCCCGACATCGCGCGCCTTGCTCGCAGTCTGCACGGACAGATTTCGATAGCGCACGTTCTTGTCGTAGAGCTGATCGCAATACGCCAGCAGGATCGGCGACCGGCACGCTGAGATCAGCGACATGTGCAGGCGCTTGTGCAGCACCTCCCACGCTTCGTTAGCAACAAACCGTTTTCCGGAACCGGTTGATCGCGGTTCCTTGTCGATGCGGTAGCCAACCAAGACCAGCTCTTCTTCCCAGCCGGCGTCACCGTATTGGATCGACTCGCGCAGTGCTCGTTCTTCGAGCCAGCAGCGGACCCGCAAAATGTCGGTGAACTCATCCCGGCTGATGTTCGCGACACGGAAGCCCCGCTGATCGATGCGTTCCACCAGACCATCTGATGAAAGCAGGCTAAGAGCCTCGCGGATCGGGCTCGCGCCGATGCCGTAGAACTCGCGCAGTTCCTCGATTTTTAATTTGGCAGCCGGTTTGAGCCGGCCCTTGATAATATCCGTGCGCATCAAGGCATACGCGCGACTGGTCAGAGTTTCGCTCGCACCGGCCGCGCTCTCTGTCACTTTCGTTGTCGTGCTCATTGGGCATATCCTTGCGGCTCCGCGACTGCATCAATACCAAGCGGAGCAGCATCGCGGAATTGGCCGGACGGGTCGCGCGTCGGGGCGTATACCGTTGCGTGTCCCGCGGCCGCTTGATTGGCGCGACCACGCTTGAAGCTTAGCGTTGGAGCTAAGCCAGCCGGGACCCGTCGACGCTGTCCACGCTCCGGCGACGTCGACTACCAACACCAGGAGTGGGGCCCATTCTCAGTTTCAAGCTCAGTGCCGTTTTGCTCACGCTTCCGGCCGGTCAACAGCATATCTTTGATTGCCTGGCCGCAAGTGTCTGGGTCGAGACCGGTGCGCTGACCTTCAACGAGGCCTCGGCAGATACTGAGCACGCCGCACATGCCTTTGGCCCGGTCCACACTGAGAACGCCGGGTCAGCTGGGGCGCGCGCGCTCGTCTACGCGATACACGCCGGTGATGCTGCGACCCACGACACCTTTGCCAACGAGCATATGACACGGCTCCGGGAGGAGCACGTTCGATTTGAACCCAAGGAGACCGTGTTTCGCCTAGACCGCGTGACGTTCCCGCCCGGTGCAGTTGCCTACCGCCACATCCATCCAGGCCCCGGCATTCGGTATTTGACCCGCGGCAAACTCGAGATCAGCAGCGATCACGACACTCTTATTATGCAAGCCGGGGACACTTGGTTTGAAGGCGCAAACGCGCCCGTCAAAGCGACGGCCGATCCACACGCGACTTCGGAATTCGTGAGAGTTTTGCTTCTGCCCGCAGAGTACCAGGGGCGTCCGACGCTGAAGCGCCTCAAACCGGAAGATCTCGAAAAACCAACGCTTCAGACCAACCATCGCTATTTCGATCACCTGCTCGATCGGCTGACATCCTAGGTTTTCGATTGGCTCTCATGGTCAGCATCCGAGAGGCTTGATGTTTTCCAATGCGCGTCGACGTCCGCTGGTTCGGATTGAAGCCCCGCAGCCTTGATGCTGGTGATTGCGCAATACTCATCCTTTTCGGATGTGTCGCCGCTAATGCCGACTGCGCCAATCGTGAAACCCTCGCCGTCAACGATGAGGACGCCGCCGGGCACCGGCACGAATTTGCCGTCGGAGGCAGCGGCGAGCGCATTCTGGAAGGCAACGCGTTTCGACAGTCTGTCTCGGATCAGTCGGCTTGAAATACCCATTCCAAGCGCACCCCAGCCCTTTCCGAGCGCAATGTCGAAACGCAGAATGCCGGAGCCGTCTTCGCTCTTCGCGGCAACGATGCGCCCACCGGAATCGAGCACGACCACGGTCAGGGGATGCATGGCGTTCTCACGGCCGGTGCGCAGAGCTTCGTCCACGATTGTCGCCGCCGTACTGAGCGCCAGTGTCGACTTGAGCTTCAAGTGCCTCTCCTTCGGCTCGGATTGTTTCTGCCGCTTTCCAAGCTCAACCACGCATCAGATTGGGCAGCCACGTAATGATCTCGGGGAACGCGAGCAGCAGACCGATCGTGACGACGTCGGCGATGAAGAACAGACCGATACCCCGGAACACGTCGCCAAGCGGAATGTCCGGCCGCACGCCATTTACGACGAAGCAGTTGAGACCGATCGGCGGCGTTATCAGGCAGACCTCCGCCATCTTCACGACGATGATGCCGAACCAGACGGAGTCGTACCCAAGCGCCATGACCGCCGGATAGACGACCGGGAGCGTCAACAACATCATCCCGATTGCGTCCATGAACATTCCCAGGATCGCGTATGCGAGGAGAATGCAGATCATGATGACGATCGGCGGCGCATCGATTGATGTAATCCACTGCGTGAACGCTTCCGGCAGCCCGGAGAAGCCGAGGAAGCGCACGAAGATCAACACGCCCCAGATCAGCGAGAAGATCATCGCCGTGAGTTTGGCCGACTCCATGAGCGCGCTGCTGATCGTCTTGGCCCGGGTGCCGCGGAACAGTGCCAGGATAAAGACCACCATGGCGCCAAGCGCGCCGGCTTCCGTTGGCGTCGCAATCCCGAAGAAGATCGACGCAAGGATGATTGCAACAACAAGGAAGATTGGGAACACGCCGGGCAGTGAGCGCACCCGCTCACCCCACGTTGCCGAGGGCACCGGAGGCGCTTGCTCTGGATGCAGCTTGGCCCATCCAACGATGATGGCTGCATAGACGATTGCCGACAGCAGACCAGGCAGGAAGCCTGCAAGCAGCAGCGCGCCGACCGACTCTTCGACAATGATCGCGTAGATGACCAGGATCGCCGACGGCGGGATCAACGACGCAAGCGTTCCCCCTGCCGCAACGACACCTGCCGCAAGTTTCCGGTCGTAGCCGTAGCGCAGCATGTCTGGGATCGCCACGCGGGAGAACACCGCGGCGGTGGCCGTTGATGCGCCCGAGACTGCAGCAAAGCCCGCCGTTGCCATGACTGTCGCGACGGCAAGCCCGCCGGGCAGCCACGAAAGCCATTTGCGCGCCGCATCGAAGAGTTGCTGGGTGATGCCCGCATGAAAGGCGAGGAACCCGATGAAGATGAACAGCGGCAGGACGCTCAGCGCATAACTTGCCGACTTCGAATGGGGGATCGTGCCAACAATGCCCGCAGCAGGTCCCCATCCGAGGAGTTCGACCAGCCCAAGGAGGCCGACGACTGCGGCCGCAAAAACTACCCGCACGCCAAACAACACGAGAACGAACGTCAACGCGATGCCGATCAGACCGACCAGGAACGGGTCAGAAAATCCGATGCCGATGATCATCCCTGAGACCTGCCGTTGGTCTCAGGCCCGTCACCGAGCGCGACGTTGATTTCGTCTTGCGCAACCTCATGCGCTTCCTGCCGCACGGCGACGCCGACCGGCTTCAGGGTCGGATCCAAGAACAGCCGGACGGACCCGATCAGTTGGATGAAGAGCCTGATAAACCAGAGCGCAAACGCCACCGGCACCAGCAGTTTCGATGGCCAGACGGCGTATTCGGCGTCGATCGTCGTGTCGCCGAGCGTGTAGGAGCGGACGAAGTGGTCCCAGCCGTACACGATCAAGACACCGATGATAAACAGCGCGACGAGCGTGCCGAAAATCTCGAAAGCCCAGAGAATCCGGCCCTTGAGAAACCCGACCAGGATTTCCATTCGGATGTGCGCGCCGAGGCGTTGGGTATGCGCTGCGCCGAGAAAGGCCATCGCCGCCATCGAGAGTTGGACGAGGTCGATGTAGCCATAGAGCGGCGCATTGAAAGCTGAACGCAACAGGATCTGGGCGGAGCCCAAGACCATCAGCGCGAATATCGAGACGCCAGCAAGAAGGTTTGCGAGGTCCTCGATTGGACGCGCCAACCTGTCCGCAGTCGCGAGTACCCCGCCTCCCGCGCTGCCGTCATCGGTCGTGTTAACAGCCACGTAAGCCAGCCTGTTTACGGGGTTGAACCAGCGCCACCGACCGCAGTTGCCTGCGGTCGGTCACTGACATGTTGTCGACAAGTGCTTACTTCGCCTCAGCTTCTTTGGCGTAGGCCCAGATGGCGTCGAACACGCCTTGGGAATCGAACTTGTCTTTGTTTGCAGCGATCCATCCGTCCCAGACCGGCTTGCCGGCAATCTTGCGGAACTCTGCAAGCTGCGCCTCGGTGTAGGTGATCTTCTGCAGCTTCTCTTCGAACAGCGGCAGGTTCTTCGCGTCAGCCTTTGCATAGGCTGCCTGCGTGAGGTCCATCACCATTTCTCGGTTGTCGGCGAGGAGTTTCTTGTACTGGTCCGGCAACGCGTCATAGGCGGTCTTGTTGAACAACCAGCTACACTCGGACGTGCCCGGCGCCATGTTGCTGGTGAACCATTTCGCTTCGTCAAAAATCGAAAATGCGACGTGCGCATAGGTGTACGGGAACGCGGCTGCATCGATGGCGCCGCGCTGCATCGCAGTCGACGTCTCGCCGGCCGGAAGCGTCTGTTTGGTTGCGCCGAGTTTCTCCATCGCGGTGCCAAGGCCGCCGCCTGCGCGCACGCGCTTGCCCTTCCAGCCGTCCAGTTTCACCGGTGCTGCGCCACGGCCGAGGATTTCGTACTGAGGGAGGAGGCCCGATGCATATGGAACGGCATTCCACTTTGCCATGTCGGCCACGATGGCCGGGTGCGTCATCATCTTGGAGCGCACGTACTTGTCGACCTTTGGGTCGCCCAGCGGCAGGAACGGCAAAGAAAAGACCATCCAGGCTGGGTTCTTACCGGGATGATAGAAGTTGCAGATTGCGGCGCCTTCAAACGCGTTGACCTTCAAGCCATCAAGGTTCTCTTTGGCCTTCGAAAGTTGTCCGCCGTAGAAGATCTTGATCTGGAAATTGCCGCCGGTGGCCTCAGAGACTTTCTTCGAGAGCTCTTCCATGCCGACGGACAGTGCGCGCGGGTTGCCCCAGAACGAGATCTTCCAGAACAGCTTCGGCCCCTCGACCGTCGCGGCCTGTGCGGGCGCCATTGTCGCGACAGCAAGGGCAAGAGCCCCGGCAACGCAGCCGAGCCGGCTTGCAACTGATTTTGTCATTTCGTCTCCTTGAGCCTCCCAGACACGCATGCCCCAGCGCTCTTCGCCGCTTCAGGACCGGCAGAGAGTATCAGTAGAGGGCACATCCTCAAACATCGATATTCAATTTTCAGACGCCACAAAATCGATTTTGAGGCGCGGCGTGGCCAGGACCATCCGGGTGGCTGCGCCGCCCAAGTTGGGTGGTGCTGCAGGTCTGCTATTGGCACCCAGCTGCCGGTTTCTCGGGCGGCAGACTTCCGCACGTAAACAAGCTGCGTTGCCTCGCAGCGCGCCGGGGCCGAACATCACGATGCTTCTGGAAATGTGGATCGCCACGCGCGCCGGGCCGCAAGTGCCGGCGTCGAGCTGAGGCGCGTCATCTGAACGAACTCAGGACGACGGAGAGACCACCGGCATTATCGCCGATCAGTTGCAGACCCGTGAGGCGAAAACAGCCATGCCGCTGATATGGTTGGTACCGCCTGGTGGATTCGAACCACCGACCTCTAGATCCACAATCTAGCGCTCTAACCGACTGAGCTAAGGCGGCACTGGCAGACCGGCGGTATAGCGGGGCGCGGTGTACGACGCAATCGCAGTATCGCGCGCCGGCCGGGACGGTGCAGCCGCCTTACGCGCGCCTCTAAACGCCTGCCGAAATCAGGTCTTGGTCGCCTTCTGTGTGACCTCAGCCATCATCTTGCCGAGCTCGCCCGCCTGGTCGGAAAACGCCTGCATCTGCTTCTGCGCGTGGCGCGATTGAATGTCGACGTACTGCTGCAGATCACGCGCCTGTGCGAGTTCGCTCGCGAACGAAAAATTCTGCTCGATGTTGCGCTCGGCGAACTGCAACGCCTTGGCTTGCACATCGAGCGCCGACTGCATCATCTGCCCTTGCGACCGGCTCGCCATCTCCTGTGCCTGGCGCGCCATATCCATGAACTGCGTATAGGCCGCCCGCGTCTGGGTGATGTTCTGCTCGGCCATCTCGCGCACCTGCGGCGGGATATCGAAGTTCGGCTTATCGAAGGGGGTCATCAGACGTCTCCAGGGTTTCAGCGCTGGCGGTGGTCGCGAACCGTGCCATAGGCCAAATTGTGCGGCAATACGGCGCGTTAGCAGCATGTCCACTGCCCGATGCGCGCGTGCGCCGGATTGCCTGGACGGCCGAGGGGGTTGAAGCTACCACCGCGCGTCAGATGAGCGGTCGACGGCCATGACTATCTGGGCGCAGCGCCCGACGCTTGCCGACGGCGCGCACAGCCGGGCGGCCCGTGCCGTTGCGCGCATACCGGAGCACCGTGCAGCAGCCGTCGTAGATATTGCGGGCGCGCGTCTGGTCGCCGCAAATGCGCTGGCGCTGCGGCGGCTCGGGCTTGCCGGGTCGGCAACAGATTGCTTGGCGATGAGCGGCACGACGGTCTCGAAACACTTCGTCCATGAATTGGTTGCGGGCTCGCCGCGGGTGACGGCCAGGCCGCTCGGATTGCGGGCGCAGCCTGCTTGGGTCTGGGTGACGTGGGCCGCTGACGCGACAGAACCCTCGGCGGAGACGACGATCACATTTGCCGCGCCGGATAGTCCGGTACCTGTCAAACCCGATGCGGGTCTTGAGCGCCTGCGCGATATCCGCGGCGCGCAACGCTCATCGCAAGCCGTGCGCCGTCCGGCGCCCGCCATGCCTGCGGCCAACCCGGTGCCACAGGCCGACCGCGATGCCGCGACGCTCGCCGCCATTCGGTTGCGCATCTCGGAAGGGCTTGCGGGACGCGGCGGACTTGACCGGCCCGAAGCGGACGGCGCCACGACTGCCGCTCCACCCGAACCCGATGGCGCGGAGAGGCCCGACACCGTCAGGCAGCTCGCGCATGAACTGCGGTCACCGTTGGCTGCGATCTCGGCGCTCGCCGATGCGATCGCGACCGAGCAGTTCGGCCCGCTCGCCAACGCGCGCTACGGCGAGTACGCGCGGGACATTCAGGCGACGGCCGGTCATGCCCTCAGCGTCGTGGCCGCCATGCTCGAACGCGCACCGGCGGGTGCAGCGATGGCGCAACCGACGCTGCGCTCCAACGGCACGACGGTGCCGCCGCCGCCGACAGTGACGTTTGATGCCGGCGCGATCGTTGCCGCTGCGGTGCGGACCTACGCGCCACTTGCCGAACGTGCAGACATGCGACTGTCAGCCGTGAACCAATTGGGCGCGATCGCGGCGGTGATCGGCGAGGCGCATGTTCTCCAGCAGGTACTCGCGAACCTCATTACGAACGCTATTCAGCACACGCCCGCAGGCGGCACGATCCATCTGACGACCCGTCGCGCACCGCGTGAGCGGTCAGGCCGCGTCGAAATCGTTGTCCGCGACACCGGGTGCGGCATGACCCAGTCGACGCTGGTTTCTGCCTTGTCCGGCGACCTGGAAAAACAGCGCCAATTCAGTGGTTTCGTCGACGCGGCTCAAAGACTTACCGCAGGCCGCACAGGGCCCAACCTTGGTGGGACAGGCCTTGGCCTTCGCATCACTGACCGGCTTTGTTCCAGCATGGGCTGGGGCCTGACGATCGACAGCACGCCCGGCATCGGGACCCGCGCAATGATATCGCTCCCACCAAGCAACGCCGGCCCTCCCCGAACCTCGCGGCGCGATACCGACCTCTGACCTTCATCGTAAGCGCAAAGGACTTTTGTGAGTTACTCGGTCGTCGCGCTTGTCGCGGGCCGATCAACTGTCGCATATCTGCGATAGGCAACGGATTGAGCGGATCTTTCAACGGCCGCGTACGCACACTCCGACCAGCAAGCGAGGCCAGCGCATGCCACGAAAGACGTCGCAGAAGCGGTGGATTCCGATCTCCGTGATTGCGGTTGTCTGGCTCGCCGTGGGCATGACGGCGCCGCTGCTGATCAATGTCTCCGACAACGCGATCGAACCGGAAACGGGAAGCGTGGTGGCAGCTCCGCGGCACTCGTTCACCGTCAGCACACCGTATAAGCTCGTGCCCGAACTCGGCCTGACGCTCGCGGACGGCGCGCTTGGGCTCAGCGCCAACAGCGCCGCCGGCCGGACGCTCAATCAACGCGACGCGCTGATCGCAAGCGGACAATCAGAGTTGGTGATGGAGGGCGGCACCCTCGCGCTGTTTGGCGCGATCGCGGCCAACGCGAACGGCGCGACGCCGCCAGAGATGCGCGGGCCCGAAGCGCCGATCGCGTCCGCCATCCGCTCGCGCAAGTTCAAGTCGATCTCGCTCAAGTCCGGATCGGTCCGCATCGCGCTTCCGAACGGCAGGGCCGAAGAGATCTCCAATGCCGCCGTCGTTATCACGCCCGGCAGCCAGAGCGCCTATACCGTCGTTGGCAAGGGCACGTGGCGCGGGCGGGAAGCGACGTTCGAGATTGCACAGTCGGCGGCGCCGGCTGCTGAGGCCGCGAACGACAAGGAGGGCGCCACGGATGCTCCGACCCGTGCGCCGCGCAGCAACGTCACCTTCAAGCTGAATTCGGAGCCACTCAGCTTTGCGTTTGCCGGCGTCATCACCGCCAGCGCGACCCCACACATGACGGGCACCGCGACGATCAAAGCAAAGACATTCGCTGCAATGGCGGATCTGGTGGGCGGCGAGTTTAAAGCCGGCAACGCCGTGCGCGATGTCGAGATTTCCGGCAAGACGGACTGGCGCGAAGACCGACTGGTGTTTGAAAGCGCGCGGCTGCGGCTTGGCGAGCACGAGGCGACCGGCGGCATTGTTGTCGCCCACAAAGACGACCGCCCAGCCATCACCGGAACGCTCGACTTTCAGTCGTTTGACATCGGGCCCTTCTTGAGACCCTCCGGAGCGACTGGCGCCTTCGCCGACGCAACCGACGTCTGGTCGCGGCTCTGGTCGCTGGTCAAGGCCCCGTTTAGCAAAGCCGTCGACTTTGATCTGAGGATGTCGGCTGAAGCCTTGAGCCTCGATCAGATCGCGCTTGGCCGGTCAGCAATGACGCTGCGCCTTCACGACGGAATTTTTCGCGGACAATTCGCAGAGTTCCGCCTCGCCGACGGACTTGGGACTGGCGAAGTCTCGGTGGACTTCAACAAGCCACGCTCAAACTTTTCATTCCAGGGCAAGATCGACAACGTTGACCTCGGCCAGCTTAGTCAGTCGCTTCCGGAAGCGCTGCGAATGGCGATTGGCGGACGCGGCGGTATCCGCGCGGACGTGACGACAAGCGGCGAAACGATGGTCGATATGATCACGTCGCTCGCGGGTAATGTACGCGTGCGTATGCCGAAAGGCGCGGTCGTTGGTGTCGATTTACCGAAGCTCGCGGAGCTTAAAGGCCCCAGCGATGTCGCGAAGCTGACGGGCGCAAGCGATGTCAAATCGCTGAAGTCTGAGATCGTCTTCTTTAACGGGACAGCGTTTTGCCGTTCGCTCATCGCGACGACGCCGTCGAAACAGATCTCCGCCAGCGGCGCGCTCAATCTCAGCTCCGGCGAGATCTCGATTTCAACGAAGTTCACGCCGCATCCAAAGCCGCAGCAGGCCGACACCGACTCGTCGAAGCCAGTAAGCACGGTGCCGGAGCCCGTCGTCATTGATGTCGATGGGACGCTCCGCCGAGCGGTCGCGACGCCGAAAAGCGTCAACTTAATCGACGATTGAGCCTCGGCTTAATCGTGCGATGCAGGCCGGCAATCAGCACCTGACATATAAGCACCTCCGGGCACGCTCGTGAGGGCGCACCCGGAGTTAAATCAAGCCGACCGACGAACTAGCGCCAGGTGCGCTTCGGTCCGTTGTCGATGTGGAACAAGCCGCCACCGTAGTGCTTGTACCCACCGGCCGCACCTCGAAGGTACATGGCAGCGCCCTTGATGTTGCGGAACACCCGCAAATCAACGGCGGCGCCCTTAAGGTGCCACGACCTGCTAGCGCCACCGACACGGCGATTGCGCGCCGCGCTGCGGCACGTCGAGTTCACCCGAACCCGGCCGAACCGTCGTGCAACCTCGTAGACGATCGCGCGCAAGTTGCCTGCGAGACACCCCGCGCTCGCCGCCCAGACGACACCGCCGCGCGACTTCGGCTGCGCAGTAACAGGACGGGCTTTCGCCACCCTCCGTTTCGCGGTGCGTTTCGTCTTCTTGGCTGCGACGCGCCGTTTGGCAGCGGCGACCCGGCGTTTGGCGACGCGCGAACGCGCACGCTTACGCGATGCCGTGACCTTAGTGCGCCGCGCCGACCGCCGCTTCGCAGACGCCACACGCCGCTTCACGGTGCGAGACCGTGTTCGCTTCCGCGACGATGCAACCCGCGTCCGCTTGGCGGCGCGGCGCTTGGCCGCCAACCGTTTCCGCGCCGCCGCCCGACGCCGCGCCGCAACGGCACGCCGCTTCGCAGCCGTGCTCGGCCGAACGCGCTTGCGCTTGGCAACCGACCGCCGCTTCGACACCGAGCGCTTTGCGACCCGGCGGCGTTTCGAGGAGGCCGTTGTGCGACGCACACGACGTTTTCCGCGGGCGATCTTACGGCGGGCCGTGCGCGTCCGCTTGCGTTTGGCTGACCGCGCCTTCCGCGCCGCAGCCGCCTTGCGACGAAGCCGACGGCTCTTGCGCACCTTTTTGGTGGCAGCCTTCGCGGTCTTGCTCTTGGCTTGCGCAGACGCCGGCGTTGCCGAAGCGATCGGCTGCACTGCAATCAGCGCACCGAGGCCCAACAGGGCAAACGCCCATTTCACCAAACGCCACTTCGTGTGCACGCGCGCACGCGGTGCACGCGACAACTCTCGTTCCATGGATTGCTCCCTCTCAACCCCACCGCCGGCCGCTCCGGCGTATGCTCCCACGGGGCTCAGCGCGGCTGGGGTATGAGGGGCACCCGCGCAATTCCAAGGCGCGAAAACGACATGTCCAAGGCGCGAAAACGACATGGTTAACGTCCGCGTGCCGCCATTTGGCAGGCGCAACGCTGCGGAATTACTGCGCAGACTGGCGGAACTTCAATCAATCCTCCGCCGTCGACTTTGCTTTGCAGTGAAATGAGGTCAGTGGGGCGGTGACGCTCTCATTGTGAGCGGCACAAATGAGACTTATCGAGACAATTTGAGGCTGATTGTCTTGATTGACCGCGCGCTGACAGGCTCAAGCAAGTGCCACGAGGTAAAGCGAAAGTATCCACTGCTTGTAACATGCTGCAACGGACGCCCACGCATGCGTCAATACTGCGCAGATTTGGCATTCGACCGCTTCGGCTCATCCGAATGATCGCCAAACCTTACGAGACTTCAAGCTTGCGATCACAATTTGGGTGCGCCATGTCCGCCGCCGGGCTGCCCGCCAGAGCACACGATGCGCCGGATTCAGACGGCCGCGGGCGCCCTCATTGCTCAGCTTCAGACTGAGGAAGCGGGCGTAACAAACTGCAATACATGCATTTCATGACATCACGTCGCATGGGCAACACACGCGCGGCCCAGTAGCCGACCGCGCGATGCCGGGTGGGACGCCCGGCGCACTGGGGCACTCCGTTTCAATCGTCGTCGGGCTTCGCGTCCGACTGATCGAACTGCGCGCGCCCCCCGCATGACTGAGGGGAGTATTCATGTCACTGCGTTTGTTCGTGGCCAGTGTTGCGGCCACCGCTTTTCTCGCGTTCGCGTTTGTCGCGACAACGTCCGCTCCAACTTCAACTCCGGCTTACGCTTTGACCACGAAGTGCCTGCCGGGGATCATCAAGAAGCGGATGGCCCAGATCCGGAAAAAGTTCGGAAAGATACGCGTTGTGTCGACGTTTCGGCGAGGCGCGCGCATCCGTGGCACCGGTCGGCCGAGCTATCACGCAAGCTGCCGTGCGCTGGACTTCAAGCCGCCGCGCGGCAAGTATCGCGCCGTCGCACGTTGGCTGAAGGCCAACCACGGTGGCGGCGTCGGCACGTATAGCTGCAAGATGCACCACATCCACATCGACAACGGACCGCGCGTGCGCTTTCACAAGTGCATCAAATAGGTCACGCCTGCATTGTGACGACGTGAAGGGCCTTCTCCAATGGTCGGAGGATGGCCCTTCATGAATTCGCGATCTGCGTGCGGAGAGCGCCCGTAAACACTGGCTGAAGCAGACAGGACGACCACGGCTTTCGTGTTCTGGGAAAAGTAAATTCGTTTTCCGGAGGCATGGCCAGAGCTGTGGAAGGCTGGTTCGGTGCCGGCTCAACGCATTTTCGGGGCTGCCGTTGACATTTGATCGCATTGAAGAGACGCTTGGGTTCCAGAGCGTCAACAGCATCGCGGCTGCTGTGCTCGATGCTGCGCGCGAAGCACGCACTGCGCAGAACGCGCCTGAACAAGAATATGCTCTACGAGAGCTTATGACGGCGCTGTTGGCGGTTATCGTCACCCGGCAACCGTCCGAAGGCGAACGCCGTGCGGTTGCCGAAGACTGCAGCGAACGGCTTCAGGCACTTGTCGACACCATGTGCGAGATTTCAGACACCGAGCAGCTTCTGCTACCGCGCATGCACTGACGGCTTACGCGTCGTCTCACCGAGACGACAGCCAACACCTGATATTATCGGCCACGAAATTGGGGCGCGCGCTTGTCATTAAAGGCGCGGATCCCCTCTTGGCGATCTTCCGTTCCAACAGTGCGATTGTAAGCCTCGATCTCGTAGGCATACCCGTTTGCGCGGTCGAGATCGGCCGACTTGTCGATGGCAGCTTTCGCCTGTCGGACGGCAATGGGCGCGTTGTCTGAAATGCGCCGCGCGGTTTCCGTTGCGCCGTCACGCAGCGCCTCGACCGACGGAAACAGCGCGTTGACGAGGCCCCACTCCGAGGCCTCGCGCGCATCAAATGGTGTGCCGGTCAGAATGACTTCCTTTGCCCGCCGCAGTGACGTCGCGCGCGACAGGTTCTGCGTTCCCATCGCGCCGGGGATGATCCCAAGTGCCACCTCCGTCTGCGCAAAGCGCGCCGTCTCGACCGCGTAGATAAAGTCTGCCGCCAGAGCCAGTTCGCACCCGCCGGCAAACGCAGCCCCGTTCACCGCGGCAATGACCGGGACCGGGCAGACCATCATCGCGCGGATCGCCTGCTCGATGATTGCGTGCTGCCGGCGCCAGTCGGCGTCGTCCATGCCATCGCGTTCCTTGAGATCGGCGCCGGCACAAAATGCGCGATCGCCCGCACCGGTCAGGATCAGGCAGCGCGCGTGATCAGGCCCGACGTAGAAATGTGAGAAGCAGTCACGCAGCTCGCTCATCATCTGCGTGTTCATTGCATTGCGCGCCGCAGGCCGGGTCATTGTGACGGTCAGGACATCGGCAGCGGGCTCGTCCACAACGAGCGTCTCAAACCCCGTCAAAGCGTCTGCAATCGCCATCTCTAGCCTCGCTCAATGGGCCCCGGCCGAGCCATGTGCGATACCGCCGGGCATCGCGCTGTCGGCTCCAGCCCAGCTAACCCGCGATCTTCGAAAAGTCGGCGACGCTGAGAGTCGCTGCGCGAATTTCTGCAAGCAATTTCAGCCGGTTGTCGCGCAACTTCGCGTCGTCCGCATTGACAGTCACGTCGTCGAAGAACGCATCGACCGGCGCGCGCAACTCCGCAAGCGCCCGCATCGCGCCTTCGAAATTCTCGACGTTGATTGCGGCCGCCGTGTCGAACTTTACTTTCGCGATCGCAGCCTCCAAGCCGCGCTCGGCGGGCTCCACCAGCAACGCGCCGTCGGGCACGCCCGAGAACGTCTTGCCGTCTTTCTTTTCTTCCGCGCGCAGGATGTTAGCGGCCCGCTTGGTACCAGACAGCAGGTTGGCGCCATCGTCCGTTTCGAGGAATGCGCCAAGCGCTTCGACACGTTTCACGATGAGCGCAAGGTCATCCTGGTCGCCAAGCGCGTAGACCGCATCGATGAGGTCATGCCGCTGGCCGCGATCACGCAGGTAGACTTTAAGACGGTCCGCGAAGAAGCCGAGGAGGTCACTCTTTAGAGTGCCTGCCGCTGTCGGGGCGGAGGCATCACGCACAACGGACTCGGCCGCCGTTTCGATGAGCTTGCCGAGCGGCACGCGGAGATCGTTTTCAAGGCAGATGCGGATGATGCCGAGGGCCGCGCGACGCAACTGATACGGGTCGCCGGAGCCGGTCGGCTTCTCGTCGATCGCCCAGAAGCCGACGAGCGTGTCGAGCTTGTCCGCGATCGCGACCGCGATGGAAACGGGTTCGGTCGGCACGTCGTCGCCAGCGCCACGCGGCTTGTAGTGATCCTCCAGCGCGTGCGCGACCTTGCCATTCATGCCCTCGGCAAGCGCGTAGTAGCGGCCCATCAAGCCTTGCAGCTCAGGGAATTCTCCGACCATCTCCGAGACGAGATCAGCCTTGCAGAGCTGCGCTGCGCGCCCCGCCAAATCGGGCTCTGCATCGACGCTGCCGGCAACGCGGCGCGACAGCTCTGTCACGCGCTCGACGCGGTCTGCCTGGCTGCCAAGCTTGGCGTGAAACGTGATCGCACCAAGCTGCTGGCGCATCGGCTCAAGCTTCGTTGCGAGGTCTTTCTCCCAGAAGAACTTCGCGTCAGACAGCCGTGCGTTGATGACTTTCTCATTGCCCGCGACGATCGTCCGGCCGTCATCAACCGCGATCAGGTTCGAGACCATCAGGAAGCGGTTCGCCAGTTTTCCAGTGCCAGAATCGCGCAGCGAAAAGCACTTCTGATGCGCCTTCATCGAGGTGATCAGGCACTCGGGGGGCACGTCGAGAAACGTCGCATCGAAATCGCCGATCAGGACGGTCGGCCATTCGGTGAGGCCGGCGTTTTCATCGCGCAGGCCCGGGTCTTCGACGAGGTCCAGGCCAGCTTTGCGCGCAATCGCCTCACACTGTTCGCCGATCATGGCCGCGCGCTCACTCGCCGGCAGAAGCACCTTGGCTGCCTGCAGCTTGCGGCCGTAGTCCTCGAAGTCGGCAACCGCGAACGTCTCTCTGCCATGAAAGCGATGGCCGGTGGTCACATCGCCTGAGGGGAGCCCCGCCACCTCAAATGGCACGACCGCGCCGCCAAACAGGCACAACACCGATTGGAGCGGACGCACCCAGGCAAAGTCGCCGGAGCCCCACCGCATCGACTTCGGCCAGGGAAACGATCCGCAAACAGCCGGCACGACCTCAGCAATGATCTCGGGCGTCGCGCGGCCCTTTTGCGAGATCCGCGCGACGTAGAAGTCACCCTTTTTTGGGTCCGACACCACAGTCGCGTCTTCGATGCGCGTGAGACCTGCGCCCCGCAAAAATCCCTGGACAGCCTTTTCAGGCGCACCAACCCGCGGCCCCTTGCGCTCGTCCTCGATATCCGGCGAGCGGGCGGGCACATCTGAAATCGCAAGGGTCAGCCGGCGCGGCGTCGCATACGACTGCACCTCGCCAACCGTGAGCCCGGCCGCCCGCAGCCCGTCGACCACCAGCCGCGCAAGAGCGTCAGCCGCCTGCGATTGCATGCGCGCGGGGATTTCCTCGGAGAGCAGTTCAAGCAGAAGGTCTGGCATCGGATTAGCCGGCTGGCCTCTAGCGGGAAGTCATCATCAGACCTGCTCGCCGAAGACGAGCCGGACCATATCGAGGGGCACGTTGGTCGTTGCGAGATAACCGAGCCCGACAATGCAGAGAGCGACCGCGAACAGCTTGATCGGGCGCGGCTGCTTCCTGAGCGCGATCCAACCGATGATCAGCATGATAAGCGCGATCAAGATCAGGCCGGCTGCATGCGGCGGTGTTGGCATCATGGCGTCCCCTCCAGCGGCTCGTTCTGACCTCTGGCGACACAAGCTGCAAGGTTCGATTAGCCAAGCCTGTTAGCCAGGCAGTCAGGCGCCTGTGACATTCTGCATAGCGATATTGGTTATACGGAGAGCGCGTCATGCTCCGGATCTACCTGTCGCTTGCCATCGTCGGCAGCATTTTTGTTGCCACGGCAACGGACGCCGAAGCCCGACGTCGCGGTTTCCGCGTGCCAATCATCTTTAGCAGCGGCTCCAGCTCGCCGAAGATTGTCAAAGTTCGCGACTGGCCAAACACATCCGCGTTCCGGCGCAAGGACGGCCGTTACGTGGATCTTGGATGGCGCCACAAGCGGTCTGGCGGGGAATGGGTCGGATACATCGGCTCGCGCCGGCGCTACGTGCCACTGAACGAGTATCAGCTCAAGTTTCTGATGCGGAAGGCCGGCATGAGCGCACTGCCGTCGCCACCGGCGCGATCGAGCAGCAGCATCGGTTCCGGATGGATCTGGGCCGTTATCGGCTTCATCGTATTTTTCGGTGGTTGGCGTTTCCTGAAGCCGATCATCTTCGGCGCAACGGCGGTGTCGCGTGTGGCTGGCAGAGCCTACTCGAAGTCGCAGACGGGGCGCGGTGGGGATCGGTCATCGGCCTGGGACAAAGCCGACGAGTTGATTACGACCGCTCAGATGACGCGCGGCCCGGTGACCGCAGATGCCGCGGCGGGCGCAAGCTCTGCCGGACCAAAGCCACGGCCTCGCATCGGTGGCGCTGCCAAAGCTGCGCGCAAGCCGAACGTGGCGCGCCCGCGGGCAGGCATGCGGTCATCGCCAGGGTTCGGCCGCCGCGGCTGAACTGACTGCGAAGTCTCAAGCAGCTGTACTGGCGGGCTCGGCGACGAGGCCGCCAGCTTCCGTTTTGAGCCACGCACCACAGCAGGCCTTTGCGAGATCGCGAACCCGCAGGATGTAGCTCTGGCGTTCGGTCACCGAGATCACGCCGCGGGCATCGAGCAGATTGAAGATGTGGCTTGCTTTGATGCACTGGTCATAGGCCGGTTGCGCCATACGATGGCGGTCAGCGTCGCCCGCGCCCTGGCCGGCATCTAAGATCGCCTGGCACTCGCGCTCGGCATCCTCAAAGTGCTTCAGCAACAGCTCAGTATCAGCATGCTCGAAGTTAAAGCGTGAGTACTCCTGCTCGGCCTGCAGGAAGACATCACCGTAGCTCAACGCGCGCCCATCGCTCCGGCCGTTGAAATTCAGGTCATAAACGCGGTCGACGCCCTGAACGTACATCGCGAGCCGTTCGAGGCCGTAGGTGATCTCGCCGGACACCGGTTTGCAATCGAAGCCGCCGACCTGCTGGAAGTACGTGAACTGCGTCACCTCCATGCCGTTGCACCACACTTCCCAGCCAAGTCCCCAGGCGCCAAGCGTCGGGCTCTCCCAGTCGTCTTCCACAAAACGGATGTCGTTGACCGTTGTGTCGATGCCGATTGCATCGAGGCTCTTTAGATAGAGATCGAGGATGTCCGGCGGTGACGGCTTCATGATCACCTGGAACTGATAGTAGTGCTGAAGCCTGTTTGGGTTCTCGCCATAGCGGCCATCCTTCGGCCGGCGCGACGGCTGCACGTAGGCCGCGTTCCAAGGCCGCGGCCCGAGCGAGCGCAGCGTCGTCGCCGGGTGAAACGTGCCGGCGCCGACCTCCATGTCGTAGGGCTGCAGGATCGCGCAGCCATGGCCCGCCCAGAACTGCTGCAGCGTCAGGATCATGTCCTGGAATGATGTTGTCGGCGACAGCTTGGATGGCTCGGTGTCAGTCATGGCGTCCTGCAAGCGCGCGTTTCGCTCAATTGGATGAGCCGCCTCGTAGCCCATTCGCCAGCCGAGTGGAACCGGATGCCATGGGCGGCACTGAAAGACGCGCCCGCCCAACACCAGCGTTATCGTCTGGCGGCGCGGCGGATGCGGCGGAGGACGCGGGACATGTCCCGGTTCGCGGCGGCGCCGTCACGCATCATCGCGAACAACGCACGGTCGGAGGTGAGCTGCGGATCGGTTCGATCAATTACACCAGTGCAGTAGACCAGCGCCCGGTCAAAACGAATTTGCGCGACCTGCCCTTTTACGAACCCAACGTTGCCACGTGCCTCTTTGACGGCTGGGTCATCAATTGCGATCCCGAGGTCGTAGATTGCGTTCAGGTCGTTCAGCGACCAGTACGTCAGCCGGCAGGAATCAGCATAGAGCACATGGCCGGCGGCTGCGCCCGGCGACTTTGCGGACTTGATATCGGCAATCAACTCAGCCGGCTTTGGACAGAGAACGGGGTCTCCGCGCCGCCGCCGGCGGGCCCGCGAGTAGGGCGCGCGTACGCGGACACGATCGCCGCTGCCGCTTAGTCGCAAGGCTTGCCGGCACGCCTGCGCAAGCGACACGCTTACGCCGACGTTCTTTCGATTGAGGTCAGACCGGATCCGCGCGAGGTCCGCTTCGACATGGCAGAAGAACGAAATGAACTCTTTCCCGCAAGCGTTCAACGCACTCCGGCGGCGAAGTTCGTCTTCAAATCGCGCCTTGAGTGCGGGATCCGCACCGCTGCGCGTGACGACCTTTCGAGCGAGCGCGAGAAACGCTTTCGATTGATCGACGTCGCCAATGAGATCGCGGCGGCGCTCTGCGTCTTCGAGCGCGTTGGCACTGGCTGCGACCTCGTCAAGCGATGTCGCATAGCCATCGAGCATCCGCAGCACGGTCTCGGATGCAGCCGCTGGCGCTGCTGCCAAGAGCGGCAACGCTATCGCGGCTGCCAGCCGCGCGAAAGGTCTCCAAGCGGCCAGCACTTCGTTGAACATCCTGCCGCGCTCCGCTTGTGCCTGCCGTTCCGCCATGCGACGCGGCGTCAAAATCTACCGAGGGCGATACTCGCCGCTCTTTTCGTCAAGTTTCAGCTCGCCGAGGTTGCGCGGCTCATCAGCCTTGGCGCGCATCTGCTGGCGCCGCGCCCGCTGATCGGCCGCGAGCTGAGCTGACGACTTTACAGCGCGGTACCCGAAGTAAGCGCCGGCACCTGCCAGTGCGATCAACCAAATCGGCATGACGCTTCCTCCCTAACCTACAAACCGTAGCGCGCCCACAAGGCACGCTCTTCGATTGCCGACAAAACCCCGCCGCCGACACCTTCGCCGACGTCGCGGAGCCCGGACACGTCGCCATCGATCCCGGGCAGGCGACGCAACCGCGCAAACAGCCCCTTCCGGCTCGTCGGCACGACGCGGAGCTGCACCTTATCACCATGCAGCGACCGCATCTTCGTGCGTACATCCATAATGCCGTCGGCAAGCCCAAGTTCGACCGACGTTGCTCCAGCCCAAAATCGCCCCGTGAACAGATCAGGTTCTGTCGTCGAGAGTTTGGCACCGCGGCGATCTTTTACGACGCCGATGAAGACGTCGTGGATCTCCCGCTGCAGCGACAGTAGATGATCAATATCTTCGGATTTCTCAGGCTTGAAGGGGTCGAGCACGGACTTGTTTTCGCCCGCCGTATAGACCCGCCGCTCGATGCCGAGCTTGTCGATTGCCTCGACGAAGCCGAAGCCAGCGGCGACGACGCCGATTGAGCCAAGGATAGACGACGGGTCGACGTAGATTTCGTCACCCGCAACCGCGATGAAATATCCGCCAGAGGCTGCGACGTCCTCGCAGAACACGTAGACCTTCTTTTCTTTCTCCGTCGCAAGCTGGCGGATGCGCTTGAAGATCAGGTTCGACTGGACCGGCGAGCCACCTGGCGAGTTCACGAGGATCGCGACGCTTGGCAGCTTCGACATCGTGAACGCTTTCTCCAGCGGACCGGCAAGCGCGGCAAGCGAGAGCCCCTGCCGGAACCCGCCACCGCCAATGGGCCCGTTCAGACGCAAAACAGGCACCGTTGGCTTCGATGTGAAGGGCCACATAGGGAAACTCCGTGGGACTGGAACGCATTAGGCAGGCGCAATCCGCCGTCGCTGATCAGCGGAGGCGCGGGAACGGCCGCAGCGGGTCTTAGCTGACCATTGGCCAGGCATCCAGCGCGGCAGGCGCGCGCATGGCGGCTTCGATAGGGGCGCAATACGACCCGTCGGATGAATGGAGCGTAAGGCCCGGCGCAATCGAAAGCGGCGCCCGGCTGCCCTTGGTCCCGCGCACAACGCAGCGAATAGCGGGCGCATTGGCCTTCGCGTGCACCGGCAGGACGCACAGCCCGCCAAAGCGCCCGTCGAATGCTGAGAGAACGTCGGCGAGCTGGCCCGCCGGATAGATGATGACCGCTTCACCGCCCGGCCGGACGATGCGCGCCATGGTGCGTGCCCAGACTTCGAGCGTACCGGGCTCAGCGATATGGGCGGCACGCTTCAGGGCGTTTGCCGGCGCGCGCGCGGCGTGCTCTGCGTGAAACGGCGGGTTGGCGAGCGCCAGATCGTAGTGGTTCGCAGATAACAGGCGCGCGGCGTCGGCTGTGCCGATGTCACAGGGGATCACCCGCGCCCGGCCATCGGGTCGGTTGCGGCGAACATTGTCAGTTGCCAGCCGCACGAGCGCGTCATTGCGTTCAACGAGATCGACCGCCGCGACGCTACACCGCGCGGCCACTGCGAGTCCGACGGTGCCGACACCTGAGCCGAGATCTGCGGCAGTTACGGCTTTATCGCCACCATCTGGAACCGGCGCGAGCGCTGCAAGCAGAACGGCATCGAGACCCGCGCGATAGCCCTGTCGCGGCTGGCGCAGAGTAAGCGCACCGCCGAGGAACACATCTTCGGTCACCGCGATGCCGCCCGCTTCGGCTTGCGCGTCCTCCGCGACATCTGCAGCCGCTGGTGCTCTCACTGATCGTCCACGATCCATTGGCCGAGATCCGCCTGGCGCAAGACCGAACGCGCGAGCGACAACTTCTCGTCGTCGACCAGCACACGCTTCGGGAACACCCCGATCGAGCCCTCAACAATGCTCATGTTCTGGTCGGCCACAACGACGCGACACCCGGCGTCACGCAGCAGCACTTCAACAAAGTTGACGAGGACCGGATCGTTAGACTTCACGATTTCGCGCATGCTGCCTCAAGCGTTAGAGAGCCGATCGAGTATGGCACCGCCTGTTTCTGCGGCAAAGTGCCGTCGGGCCGCCGCGTACGCGGACGACTACATCTAGGCTAGCCATTAAGCAGGAGCTCTAATCGCGTGGGACAGGTTGTATCGCTCGACGAGAAACGGTCGGCCCAGCGCGCGCTTGCTCCGATGCTCGCGCTTGTTGAGGCGGAGATGCAGGACGTCAACCGCATCATCCTCGACAAGGCGATCTCCGACGTCGATCTCATCCCCAAGCTATCGCATCATTTGATCGAAAGCGGCGGCAAGCGGCTGCGCCCGATGATGACCATCGCGGCCTCGAAGCTTTGCAACTACGAAGGCCGCGGCCACATCACGCTCGCGGCTTCGGTGGAGTTCATGCACACCGCGACGCTGCTCCACGATGATGTTGTCGACGAGAGCGATGTCCGGCGAAGCAAGGCAACGGCGCGGCTCCTCTGGGGCAATCAGGCAAGCGTTCTTGTCGGAGACTTTCTGCTCGGCCAGGCGTTTCGAATGATGGTCGAGGTCGGCTCTCTCGATTGCCTTCGCATTCTGTCGAACGCTGCCGCAGTCATCGCAGAAGGCGAAGTGCTGCAGTTGGCGGCCGCAAAGAACCTCAAGACCACCGAAGACGCCTACCTCACGATCATCAACGCCAAGACCGCCGCGCTGTTTGCAGCCGCGACGGAAGTCGGCGGCGCCCTGGCCGGCCGGCCTAAGGACGAGCAGGATGCGCTGCGCTCATACGGCCAGTCGCTCGGTATCGCGTTTCAGCTTGTCGACGATGCGCTCGACTACGCAGGCGATGCGGCAAACCTCGGCAAGTCCGTCGGCGATGATTTCCGCGAGGGCAAGATCACACTGCCGGTCATTCTCGCCTATCGCCGCGGCGACGACGAGGAACGCGCATTTTGGAACCGGTCGATCACCACCGGCGACGCAAACGATGAAGACCTCGCCCACGCCATCAATCTGATCGGGCGCCACCGCGCGATCGCGGCCACGTTTGAACGCGCGCGCCACTACGGCGAGATCGCCCGCGACGCGCTCGCGATCTTTCCTGAATCAAACGAAAAGCAAGCGCTGCTCGACGTCGTCGACTTCGCGATCGCCCGCGCAAACTGAGAACCTCACGGCCTCAGTCCGCGCCAAGCGTCGTCGCCTGCACCCACCAACCGGGCTCGCGTGCGGACACCTCCGCCGCCGCGTCTTCCGCGGCCTCGGCGCTATCGAAAACCGCAAACATCGTTGGGCCGGCGCCGGAGAGCCGCACATGCCTCGCGCCATCACAAGCTTCGAGCGTACGGCGGACTTGAGCGATCTCAGGCACAACGTCGACAGCGGCAGCCTCAAGGTCGTTGCCAGCCGTCGACATCAACCGATCGAGGTCATCGCCGCTCAAGCCCGTGCTGTGATCGCTTGGCGGGCGAGGCTCGGAAAACGCGCTGCCACGGGCCGCGAACGCCTTGAAGACGGCGCGGGTTTTGTCAGCGGGGACAGACGTCTGGGGGTTGGCGAGGACAACGTACAGGGGATCGGCCAACCGCACGGGCGAAAGCTGCTCGCCGATGCCCGCCACCCAGCAGGTCTCGTTAACGAGACAGACCGGCACGTCGGCGCCAAGTTGAAGCGCAAGGCCTGCCCAATCGACGCCCCCGGCCGCCTCAGCATTGTGGCTGCGAACGAGCCTGAGGTAGGCCGCAACGTCAGCCGAGCCGCCACCAAGGCCGGCGGCTGCCGGTATGATCTTCTCGACCGTGACAGTAGGAAGCGCCAGATCAGGATACCGGTCTTTGAGCAGCGTGACTGCGCGGCTTACGAGATCGCCCGGCCCAATCGCAGACGCGCCCGCTCCGACATAACGGACGGCGCCGCCAGTGTCGCCGTCAACCGTGAGACGGTCAGCCAAGCCGGCGAACGCGATCAGGCTTTCGAGTGTGTGGTAGCCGTCCGGCCGGCGGCCGGTGACCGCCAGCGTCAGGTTGACCTTTGCCCTGGCGCGCGCGCTCACGGGCGTGTCCGGTGGACTACCGGACCGGGCTGGTGCCGGGCTTCTGCTCCGTGCGCACAAACGTCTTGCCTGGCAGCCCCTGACGCAGCTTGCCGCGGATCTTGATGATCTCTTCCGGCTCCGGCTTGAACCAAAGCGCCAGCTCCCACTGGTAACGCGCCTCACGATAACGCCCGACCCGCCATAGCGCATCGCCCAGGTGATCGTTGAGGATTGGATCCTCAGGCTTCAACTCGACAGCCCGCTCAAGGTGTTTGACGGCCTTCTCGACGTCGCCAAGCCGGTAATAGGCCCAGCCGAGGCTATCAACGATGTAGCCGTCATCAGGCTTCAACCGCACCGCCGTCCTGATCAGGTCGAGACCTTCGCTCAGACGCTGGTTCCGGTCGACCCACGAATACCCCAGATAGTTGAGGATCAACGGCTGGTTCGGATTGAGCGTCTTGGCCTTCAGCAGGTCAGCTTCCGCCTTCGGCCACTGCTTCGTGCGCTCATAGCAGGTCCCGCGCGCATACCAGTAAGTCCAGTCGCGCGGCTGCGGCTCGCCCACAAGTTCAATCGCCTTCGTGTAGTACGTGATCGCCTCATCATAGCGCTTGCGCGACCGCAGCATATTCGCGAGCGCTTCAATCGCTTCAAGGTTGCGCGGCTCCCGCTCGATCTTGGCGATCAGTTTCTTGCGCGCCTCTTCGACGCGATCCATCGCGTTGAGATTGAGCGCCAGGCGGATCTCGATCGGGCCTTCGAAGGCCGTGCCTTCGCGGATCGCGTTGTAGGTTTCATTCGCCCGCTCAAAGTCGCGGACAGTCTCATAGACGTTCGCCAGCGACGCTTGGGCGAAGGGGAAGTCCGGCTTCAGCGACAGCGCGAGCTGAAGGTAGATCATGCCAAGTGGCGTGCCGCCGCCTTCAGTCGAAAGCGCTTCGCCGAGGCCGTAGAACGCTTCTGCGAGCCCGGCCTTTGGATCTGTGATCATGCGCTTCTGCGCTTTGCCGGCCTCAAGGTCCTTGATGAGCTGCGTCGATGCGGGATGACCGATGCCGCCGCTGCGGGCCACATAGCGGCGCATGATGGCAAGTGCGCCGTCCTTGTCGCCACGCGCCGCCCGCGACAGCGCAAACGCGATTGCCGTGCGGGGCGCGCGCAGGTCCTTCTGCACGACAGAGCGGAAACTGGCGTTTGCAAGTTTGCGGCGATTGACAAGATCGGCGACCAGCGCGCGGTGGTAGGAGGTGTAGAACTCCGCCCATTCCGCCTGCTTCTGTCCATTCAAAACGCGGACGGCGCGTTTGCGGTCGCCGGCGGCGTAAGCGGTCCAGCCGCGGGCCAGCGTCGCCGTCAATTCAGCAATCGGGCCGCTGGCGGACGCGCGGAAGTGACGGTCCGCCGTCTTGAACTTGCCGCTCCGAAACGCAGCCGTTCCGAGCCACAGCCGCGCGAGGCGATGTCCTGGACGCTGCTTGATGAGGGTCGCCGCGTGCTTCGACGCTTCGCGGACACGGCCCTCGCTTGCATCCATCATAAAGGCGCGCTCGATGATGGCCGGGGTGTCGGGCGCGCGAGAGAGGGCACCTTCGTAGAACTGCGAGGCGGAACGCGTATCATTAAGGCCGCGGGCGACGCGCCCGGCGAGATAGCTTCCGAGCTTGCTGTTCAGAACGGGCCGTTTGTCGTCCGACGATTGGGCTGCGGCAGATGTCGCAAAGCCGAACGCGGCGAGGCCGCAGATCGCCGTTGCCGCGAGACCGCTGAGGTCTCGTGTCACTGAGAAGCGCATTGGTCCCCTATCTCCCAGTTCCTGCGGATATCCGGCGCGCGCACCGGGACAACTCCGACTCGTATTGAAGACTACGGCAGTTTGGCGACGCAACTGCCGGGACGACGCCAGCATTAAGCCGCTGTCGGTATTGGTGTCACAAATTGGTCACGCAAGCATTACGCGGAAGTCACGTTCGATGCGTTTCCCAGTCGCAGGATTAAGCGTCGCGGCGGGCCCATGATCGCATCGCGCGGCACCGGCTCAGGCGAAACCGCCATGACGCGTGAAGGCCCGTCATCCGAGAGCGTCTGAACAATGCAAGCGCTTTTGCGTAAAGCGACCAATTCTCGATCTTGAACACCCTCGCTTTTATCTGCCGCGAGATATCCCAAAGGCGAAACGCAACGCCCAATCACGTTTTTGCGTTCTCATCTGCCGTTCAGCTTCGAAGCATCAAATCGCTGCCGCGATTCATGCGCGATCTATCGAGCGCGCGTCTTCGAAAGAGGAATAAATCGGTGGCCCAAATCCCACGACAGGAAAATGCCGTCGACTTCTGGCGCGGCTGTGCCCTGATGATGATTTTCATCAATCACATCCCGGGCAATATCCTCGAAGCGCTGACGTTGAAAAACTTCGCGTTCGCCGATGCCGCTGAGGTGTTCGTATTCCTTGCAGGCTGGTCGATTGCTTATGCCTCCCGCGTCAAAGGCGAGCCTGCTGCAGCCGTGTTTCTGATTTCGCGGTTCTGGCTGCGCGCCGTCACGCTCTATCGCGCCCAGCTCGTCATCCTGATCCTCGCGCTCGCGATGCTCGCCGCGGCTGCCGTCTTCGGCGACCGGCCGATCCTGTTCGGCTGGCACGGCGCAGGGCCGGCGTTTCTGAACACGCCCGAGGCGCTGGTCGGTGCGGTGTTGCTCACCTATCAGCTCGGCTATTTCAACATCCTGCCGATGTACATCGTGCTGCTGATCCTGGCACCGTTCATGGTGATGCTCGGCCGCCGCAGTCTGCCGGCGCTGATAGCTGTCTCAGTTGGGCTCTATCTGCTCGTTCAGGTCACGCAGATCAGCCTGCCAAGCTGGCCAACGCGCGGGGCCTGGTTTTTCAATCCACTATCCTGGCAGATCTACATGGTGCTGGGCTTCATTGGCGCCGAATTGGTGCGCGGGTCAGAACAAGCCCGCCAGCTTTTCGCACGCGCCTGGCTCCCGGCCGTCGTTATTTGCGTGATCTACGCGGTTTTGACCGTTCTTCGCATATTCCCCGACCCCATGGCTGTACCGGAACCACGGCTCCTTTTCATCGCCTCGAAAACGACGTCCACGCCGTTGCGTCTCATTAACCTGCTCGCGCTAGTCATCGCTTTCGCGCCGCTGTTTGCCTTGCTCAAAGCACACCTCGGCGCGGTTGGAAGCTACGCTTGCAGGCTTGGTCGCAACAGCCTCGCTGTCTTCTGTGTCGGATCGCTGCTGTCCCTCGGCGGGCAGCTCATGCGGTTTTTCACAGGCGGCGACGTGATCCTGGAAGTCTGTTATATCGCCGCCGGTCTTTTTGTTCTGGGTGCAGTCGCATGGCTCGAAGAATCTCCGCCGAAACCCCTCGCGCGTGCCCGTCAGGCCGGTCAGCCCTCGGGTCTCGCCGCGCCCGTGCCGCCGCCGGCATCGGCCTCGCTCTCGCGCTCATCCTGACAGGGGTCACAGCGACTTCGACACACGCTGAAGACAACGAGGCGGGCCTGCAGTTCCAGAAGCGGCTGACCGCGGTGCGCAACGCGCCGATGGAACCGTCTGAAATCTGTTCAGCGCAAATGGCCGTCGAGCTGCCACGCGTGCGGCTGACCCGCAGCTATCAAAAGCTGCTTGCCGGCGATCCGCTGACGATCCTCGCCATCGGTTCGTCGTCGACGGTCGGCATCGGTGCGAGTTCGCCTGATCATACCTACCCGGCCCAGCTGAAGACTGCGCTAGCGAAGACGTTTCCCAATCGGACCATCACGATGGTCAAGCGCGGCGTCTCGGGTCAGGTCGCAGCCGATATGGTCGCGCGGTTGAAGTTTGAGGTCGCCCAGCACCAGCCCGATCTTGTGATCTGGCAGGTCGGCACGAACGCCGCGATTGCGCGGATCCCGCCGCAAACTCTGACTGAGCTGATGGGCGAAACCTTCGCGTGGCTGCGCTCACATAAGATCGATATCGCGGTCATCGATCCGCAGTTCACCGACCGGCTCGCTCAGGATGAGCACTACGTGTCCGTTGTGGAGGCGATCGCGAAGACGGCGCGCGTAGCAAGCGTCCTGCACATTCCGCGCTTTGAGACCATGCAGGCACTGGCCGAGGCGAGCAGCGCGCGCCGGTATCTGTCGCGCGACCGCTTTCACCTCAACAACGCCGGCTACAAGTGCCTGAGCGAGTTTGCCATGCGCAGCATCGTCAGTGGCATCCTGCTCGCCGACGCGGCCGCCCGCACCACCGCCGACCGCTCGCAGTAGCGGCAGCTACATGGTCGTGTAGACGGGGCCGCCGCCGCCTTCGGGCGTGGTCCAGACGATGTTCTGGTTCGGGTCCTTGATGTCACACGTTTTGCAGTGGACGCAGTTCTGCGCGTTGATCTGGAACCGCTGCTCGCCGTCGTCATCGGTGACCCACTCATAGACACCGGCCGGGCAGTACCGGTTCGAGAGGCCTGCAAAGACCTGAAGCTCGCTCGACTTCTGCAGTCCGGGCTCCTGCAGCTTCAGGTGCACCGGCTGGTCTTCCTCGTGGTTGGTCGCAGAGAACGACACGTTCGTCAGCTTGTCGAACGTCAGCACGCCATCCGGCTTCGGATAGTCGATCGGCTTGAACTTTGCGGCCGGCTTCGTTGCGGCATAGTCCGGCTTGCCGTGATTGAGCGTGTAGCCGAGGCCGATGCCGCGCAGACCCGGGATCGAGTTCAGCCACATATCAATGCCGCCGAGCGCGACGCCCATTGCTGTGCCGAAGCGCGACCATAGCGGCTTTGCATTCCGCACGGGCTTCAAGTCGCGGGCGATCTCGCCTTCGCGGACGGCGTCTTCGTAGGCGCTCAGCATGTCATGCGAGCGGCCGGCGCGGACGGCTGCGAACACAGCGTCGGCGGCTTCGATGCCGGAGAGGATTGCGTTGTGGCTGCCTTTGATGCGCGGGACGTTGACCATGCCAGCCGCACACCCGAGCAGCGCGCCACCTGGGAAAGCGAGGCGCGGCATGGACTGCCAGCCACCTTCAGTGATGGCCCGGGCACCGTAGCCAATGCGCTTGCCGCCATCGAACGTCGGCGCGATCGCATCGTGCGTCTTAAACTTCTGAAACTCGTCGTAAGGCGACAGGTACGGGTTGTCGTAGTTGAGGTGGACGACGAAGCCGACGGCGACGAGGTTCTCGCCGAAGTGGTAGAGGAACGAGCCGCCGCCCGTGCTGTTGGAGAGCGGCCAGCCGAACGAGTGCTGGACGAGCCCTTTCTGGTGCTTCTCCGGCGCGACCTCCCAAAGCTCCTTGAGGCCGATGCCGTACTTCTGCGGCTCGCTGTTGGCATCGAGCGCGAACTTCGCAGTCACCTGCTTCGTTAGCGACCCGCGTGCGCCCTCAGCAAACAGGACGTACTTACCGCGTAGCTCCATGCCGCGCTCAAACGCATCCTTCGGCGCCCCGTCACGGCCAACGCCCATGTCGTTGGTGGCAACGCCAATGACGGCGCCGTCGTTGTCGTAAAGAACCTCGGAGGCTGCAAAACCCGGGTAGACTTCGACGCCAAGCGCCTCGGCCTGCTCGCCAAGCCAGCGCACGAGATCGCCGAGCGAACAAATGTAGTTGCCGTGATTGTTCATCAGCCGCGGCATGAGAAAATTCGGCAAAACCATCTCGCCGGCCGGGCCGAGATATAGAAAGCGGTCCTTGGTCACCTCGGTCGTGACGGGGGCGCCCTGCTCTTTCCAGTCGGGGATCAACCGGTTGAGGCCAATCGGATCGATGACCGCGCCTGAGAGGATGTGTGCGCCTATCTCGGCTGCCTTCTCAAGTACGACGACGTTCAGCTCAGCGCCCGCTTCGTTCGCCTGTTGCTTGAGCCGGATCGCAGCGGCGAGGCCCGCAGGCCCACCGCCGACGATCACCACGTCGAAATCCATGCTTTCGCGCTCGGGAAGCTCAGCGCCGTTCGTCGTCATAAACTCAATCTCCTGTGCGCGCCGAAGCCAGCCCGGCGCGCCGTGTTGCGTGTCGAAAGCGCCAGATTGCGGGGCCGCGCGTCAAGCGGCGTGGACGCTTTGTCTCTTGAAATTCGCGGGGACGGAGCCGCAGCGGTGTCCGGCTGCGACCTGCCAATGGAAATAGGATATACGCCTAAGTATGGAAGGCCGCTCGATAACGGACCGTAAAGCGATGGCCGCGCTGCTCGCCTGGTACGAGGCGATGGGCGTGACCGATGCCGTGGATGAAAGCCCGATTGACTGGCGCGCCCGGCCCGATGCGCCGCCCCCACGTGCGTCCGCCTGGCTCGCTGATCTTTCGACGGGTGGCGATGCGGACGCGCCAGCGCGCGCACCAGCCGCCCCCGTCCCTCAGCCGCCTGCCCGACCGCCCGCCGCCGCCGAACGGCCGGCGCAGCCCGCGCCGGCACCTGCGGCAACAGGCGCAGTCGACCAGAACGCGCTTGAGACCGCGCGCACCCTTGCCGAGGCCGCACCTGACCTCACGGCACTGGAAGCGGCGCTGGCGGCGTTTGACGGCTGCCCGCTGAAGCGAACCGCCAAGTCATTGTGTTTTGCGCGTGGAGCTGAGCGCGCGGACCTCATGATTATCGGCGAGGGGCCCGGCCGCGAAGAGGACCTTTCCGGCAAACCGTTCGTTGGCCGCGCCGGTCAACTGCTCGATCAAATGCTCGCATCGATCGGCCTTGATGACAGCCAAGTGCATATCACGAACGTGATCTATTGGCGGCCGCCGGGTAACCGCGCGCCGACGGAGCTTGAGACGCTGGTCTGCCGACCGTTCCTTGAAAAGCAGATCAAGCTCGTTGCACCGAAGATCATCCTGACGCTCGGCGGCTCGGCTGCAAAGACGCTGCTTGAGACCAAGACCGGCATCATGCGCACGCGCGGCAAGTGGAGCACGCGTCCGCTCGGGGGCGAAGATCGCGCCGTCATGCCGACGCTGCATCCGGCGTACCTGCTGCGGACACCGGCTGCGAAACATCTGGCCTGGCGCGACCTGCTCGCAGTCGACGCCCGTCTGCGCGGAGACGATGCGGCATGACCGAAAACGACCTCGCCCGGATGCGCGCGGCGCTCGCACTTCGGTTCGGCGATGCCGATGTCCCGAGCGCGCAAGACCGCGACCTGGCGGCGGGCGCGGGTACGCTGGCCGCGATCGCATCACGCCGGTCGCACCGCTCGTTCGAAGACCGGCCGGTCCCGCTGGCGCTCATCGAGACCCTTGCGGCGATCGCGCTCAGCGCGCCGTCCAAGAGCGACCTGCAGCAGCGCGACATTGTCGTGATCGACGACGCTGAGCTAAAGGCGCGTCTGCTCGCGCTCGTCTCAGACCAAGCCTGGACGGCGGCGATCCCACGGCTCCTCATCTTTTGCGGCAACAATCACCGCCAGAGACGGATTCACGACCTCCGCGGGCATCCGTTCGCCAATGACCATGTCGATGCGGTCTTCAACGCAGCGGTCGACGCAGGCATCGCGCTGCAAGCGTTCATCACGGCGGCGGAGGCGACCGGGCTTGGATGCTGCCCTATCTCGACCATTCGCAATCACGCGCAGGAGGTCTCAGACCTGCTTGCACTGCCTGACCACGTCTTTCCGGTCGCCGGACTGGCGGTCGGCTGGCCTGCAGGCGCGGGCGACATCTCGCAACGACTGCCGCTTGCAGCGACCGTTCACCTCGACCGCTTCGACAACGCAGGAACTGGCGACGCGATCGCCGCCTACGACAAGCGCCGGGCGGACGCGCAGCCTTACGCGTCCCAGCGCGGCACCGAGCGCTTCGGTCAGGCTGAGGCCCGTGACTACACTTGGTCCGAAGACAAAGCGCGCCAGTATGCCGAGCCGGAGCGTGCGGACTTTGGGGCCTTCCTCGTTAAGAAAGGATTCAGGCTAACCTGACCGGCAGCCTTCGTCCGGATTTACCGCAATCTTATAGAAACACCTCCGCGACATACTCAGGCGTTGGTGGCCTTTGTTGAGGCCGCGCCGTGTTTTGGAAGACGTGATGTCGAGTGGACTGGTGTATCTGCGGCCGATGAAGGTCACGCACGTCCGCGCGCCGGGGCTCGGCGCGGACGCGGCCAAGTCTGCCTGGAATGATCTCGTCGCCCATCTGCGCCATTCGCACACGATCAACCGCGTCGACCGCAGCTACGGCATGTCGTTCGGGTCCGGCCTCCTCGACAGCCGCGAAGCCGATGAGCCCTTCTACGATGCGGCCATCGAATGGCTGCCTGAAATGGAAATCTCTCCGGATTCGCCGCTGCGGCTGCGGACGCTTCCAGGCGGCACGTACCTGCGTCAGCGTTTGCAGGGAGCAGCCGAAGAGATCAGCTCAGTGTTTCGCCGCCTCTGCGCTACGGCGGAGCATGAGACCGGCCTCCCGCTCGACCCGAAGCGACCGCTGATCGAGATCTATCTCGGCCGCCAACCCGGCGAACTGCACGGCGCACGCATCGATTTGTGCGTGCCCGTCGATCCGGCAAAGGCCGGCGGCAAACCGGACGTATTCGCCCCACCCGCTGCCGCTTAGGCCGCACCCCCCGAAACCCGCGCAAACGCTGCGACGGATGCAGCGCCCGCGTTGACACGCGCTGCGCATCGCGCACCAATTACGTCATGGCCCGTATCGACGAAACCCGCCCCTTCCTGCCCGTCCGCATCGCGGTGCTCACCGTGTCGGACACGCGCACGCTCGACGATGACAAGTCCGGCGCAACACTCGCTGACCGCATCGAAGCCGCCGGTCACACACTCGCCGATCGTCAAATTGCGCGTGATGACGTCGACGCCATCCAGGCGACCGTAACGCAATGGATTAATGACGCTGACATTGATGTAGTGCTGACCACAGGCGGCACCGGCTTCACTGGTCGCGACGTGACGCCGGAAGCCTTGCTGCCGCTGTTTGAGAAGCACATCGATGGTTTCTCATCCGTCTTCCATCTGCAGTCGTATGAGAAGATCGCGACGTCGACGATCCAGAGCCGGGCGTGCGCCGGCGTCACGCGGGGCACGTTTATCTTCTGCCTGCCGGGATCACCCGGGGCCTGCCGCGATGCCTGGGACGGGATCCTTGAGGCGCAGTTCGACAATCGTCACCGGCCCTGCAACTTCGTCGAGATCATGCCGCGCCTGGAAGAACACCGGACGGGGCCGGGCGCGCGCGCGTCTGCCTGAGGCCCCAGCGTCAACCCCGGCTGCGGACGGCAAGGAACGCGGCACTCGCGAGTTGACCTGCCAGCACCGCGAGCAAGCCGCCGACGATCAGCAGCTCTGCGGGCATCGTCATTGCTGCAGCGCTCAACTGCCCGGGCAGCAAGCTCAAGACGTCCGCCAGTTCCGATGGCGCCGCCGATGCGATACCTGCGCGGACGCAGCCCCAAAGAGCCGCGAGACCACCAACAACGCTCATGATGCCCGCAACAACGCGCCCTGCCAGAAAGCGGCTACGCGGACGACGTTTGCGCTCGGCGTCCACGTCACCGCGAGCGCGCGCCTCGGCCGCGGCCTGGGCCCGGCGAAGCGTGCGCGGCAGATCGTCGGCGCCGGAAGCCGGTGGTGGCGGCCCTGTGGTCGAACGCGTATCGACAGGCCCTGCGGCGGACCGGTCCGGCCCACCGTTCGCAACCCGCTCAAGCGACAAACGCGCAAGCGCTTCCCGCGCCGCCTGCGTCTCGACCGCGCCCGGATGCTGCTCGACCAAATAGCGGTAGAACTGGATCGCATTCTGCAACCGGCCGTCCGTTTCGGATCGTTGTCCGGCAGCAAGGATCTGCGCTGGTGTGAACTGTGATGTGTCCTGCGGCACGGCGGCTCTCGGTTCGGCACGGCGGCGGAAAACACGCGATCCGCTCGCCCCACGAAAAAGACGGCATACGGACCATCAGCGCAAGAACTTCACCTGTTGAGCGTTGACAGGCGGTAAGACACGGCGACCCGACCATGAGGCCGCCTGAGCGTACGTGGCGCCATCGTCCACGTCAGCCAGAGTGCGAAGCCGGGCAACTTTGCGGCCAGCGCCGAAGTTTCTAAGCGTATCAGCAAAGGCATGTTCGCTCGACCAGCGAACGGTGCGGAACGGGTTTACGATATCAGGCGATCGCTTCAGGCCGACGAGCCAGTAGCCGCCATCCGGCGCCGGGCCGAGCACGCCGTCGTGTCCCCCAAGGGCGGCAAAGGCATTGGCGATATCCCGCGCGGTGATGCCCGGGATATCGGTGCCGATCACGACAGCGGGGCCGGGCGGCAGGGTCCGCGTGACGAACGCCAACCGGTCACCGAGGTCGCCCTGCCCTTGCGCCATGCGCAGCCGCCCGCGTGGAAACTGACGGGTGCCAAGTTCGCGATCAGGCGCGACCGCAAGCACGGTCCGCCAACGGCCGTGACCTGACAACCGCCCGATAACGGACGCTGCCGCGTGACGGTAAAATCCCGTCGCAGCAACCGCGCCAACATCGCGTCCAAGCCGCGTTTTGACCCAACCGAGCCGCGGCGCCTTCACCATAATGATGAGCCAACGCGGCGAACGGCCGCCGCGCCTGCGGCGCTGCCCGCCTCCAACAAGCTTGCAGCGCCCCCGCATCCGCCCGGCTAGCCTGCGACGAACGCGTAACCGCTGCCGTCCTTCTCGATTTTGCCATGCCCCGGGAAGCCGAAGTGATAACCGGTGACCGTGATGCCGTCGGCAATAGCCATGTCGTAGAGCTTCTTGCGCGTCGCGATCGCTTCGTCCGGCGCCATATCAAAGACGGCCTGCCATTCCGGGTTTTGGACGAACAGCGCCGGCACGTTCGACGTATCGGCGAGCACCATCGCCTGATCGCTTCCCGACGCGATGCGGAACACGGTGTGTCCCGGCGTATGCCCGTGCGCGGCAACCGCCGTGATACCCGGCGCGACTTCGGCGCCCGGCTCGATTGGGCGCACGTTCTTCCATGTGCCGAGCGAACCTTTGATGCGCTGTGCGAGCCCCTGCCGGCGCTTCGGCAATTTCGCGATCGTCGCGTCGTCAGTCCAGAACTTGAGTTCGGCCGCCGGCACGATGATTTCGGCGTCAGGATAGACCTGCTCGGTGCTGCCCTTCTGCATGAGGCCAAAGATGTGGTCCGGGTGGAAGTGCGTCACGATGATCGTGTCGACCTTGCCCTTCTCGATACCGGCGCCCTTCATGTTCTCATCCAGCAGGCCGGCTGTCGGCGCGAGCTGCGCGCCGGTGCCCGCATCGAACATGATCGTCTTGCCGCCCATCTTCACCGCCGGGATCGTAAACGTGATCGGCACGAACTCAGTCGATAGGCCGCCCTTCTTCAGCGCCGCCTTCGTCTCGTCGACGCCGGCATTCCTGATAAAGTTTTCATCGTGCTTCTTCTGCCAGATGCCATCGAACAGTGTGACGAGTTCGGCGTCTCCGATCTTCGCTGATGAGAAGCCCTTGCCCTTTTCCGGCAGCGTGCGTGCTGACGCTGGCTCAACCCAGAGCATCGGCCCCGACAGGCCAGTGGCGGCGGCGACAGCGCTTGCGGAGAGCACGAACTCACGGCGATCAAGATTGGGCATGCTGGGGTTCCTCATACGATGCACAGTTGGCTGCGCGATGACCTACCGCGCCGTGCGCACAAACGACACGGTTCACGCGTGACATGAAGAACTTTTAACATTTGGGAGGCGGGCTGTCGGCCCCGGCGCGGTTCAGCCGTAAATGCGCGCAATGAAGCGGTTCGGCACGCGCAGGTAGTACATGCCGAGGCAGGCAATGTTGCGGGAGGCGCGCAGGAAATAACCATCGCGGTGATAGCGGGCAGCGCTGGTGACGGCGCGTGTGCGCAAGATCACCGGCTTCGCGCGGCCAAGCCTGCCGATCAGCTCCACGTCTTCCATGAGTGGCATCGCCTGATAGCCGCCGCGGCTCTGGTACACCCGACGCGGGATCAGCAACCCCTGATCGCCGTAAGGCAGGCGGAACAGCGTGCAGCGCAGCAAAACGCCGAACTCAATGACGCGCGGCATGAACCCGATATCGTCGAGCGCGAAGCGGAACGCCGCCGCCCGCTCAGGTCGCGCACCCGTTTCGCAACGTTCAATATAGGCGCCGACCTCATCCTCCCAGCCGCGCTCCAGGACCGTATCGGCGTGGAGGAACAACAGCCAGTCACCGCGCGCGGCCTCGGCGCCGGCGGCCAATTGCTGGCCCCGGCCGCGATCGACGGTCAGGATTGTGGCGCCAGCGGTGTCGGCAATCTTGAGCGTTCGGTCGCGCGATCCGCCATCGACAATGATGACCTCGCGGATGAGGCCGGCGACGACGCCGGGCACCAGCGCGCTCAGCGTCGCGGCCAGACTGTGCTCGGCCTCATAGGTCGGAATGACGACAGAAATCATCGGCGCGCCAGTCGCAGTTGCGTTGCAGCATTTTACCGACCCATCCCCGTTCGCCAACCGCCAAAATGTTCTTGTATTGTTCTTTGACGCTTGATACGCTCCGTCGGAGTTTGAGTGGAGGCGCGCGAAATGGCCGGCGCGAAGGTTGCCACAGACGTCGACGCAGACGCGTTCGTTGGCAACGATCGGCGGCGCGGCCGCGGGGCCCTGACCAATGTGTCGGGCCGCTATGAACGCGAGACCCGCGAGGTCTTTGATGACGGCTGGGAAAGCCTCGCCGAACTCTCAGCTTTCAAGACGACGGTCCATCCCGAAACCGTCAAATCGATCATCGCGCGCAACGACAGCCCGGACCTCTCGTTCGATCGCTCAATCAATCCCTATCGTGGCTGCGAGCACGGCTGCATTTATTGCTACGCGCGCCCAACACACGCCTACCTCGGACACTCCCCAGGCCTCGAATTCGAGACGGAACTCTACGCCAAGACCAACGCGGCCGAACGGCTGCGCGCCGAACTGGCAAAGCCCTCATACGAAGCCGCATCGCTCGCGCTTGGCGCCGTCACCGACCCTTACCAGCCGATTGAGAAGCGCTACGAAATCACGCGTCAGATCCTTGAGGTCCTGGAAGAGACGCAGCATCCGGTCGGCATCGTCACGAAGTCGCATCTCGTCACGCGCGACCTCGACATCCTCTCGCGCATGGCCGCGAAGGGGCTCGCGAAGGTCGCGGTCTCGGTGACAACGCTCGATCGGCGGGTTGCGCGCGAGATGGAGCCGCGGGCTGCGACGCCTCATCGCCGGCTCGACGCCATCCGCGCACTCGTCGATGCCGGCGTGCCAACCAGCGTGATGGTCGCCCCGATCGTGCCCGGCCTGACGGACCCTGAGATTGAGCAGATCCTTGAAGCTGCCTGCGGGGTTGGCGCGCTGAGTGGCGGATACGTCTTGCTGCGGCTGCCGCTTGAGTTGAAGGCGCTGTTCCGGGAGTGGCTGGTTCAATCATTTCCCGATCGCGCCAACCGGGTCATCAACTTGCTGCAGTCCATGCACGGCGGCGAAGACTACCGCAGCGAGTTTGGCCTCCGCCAGCGCGGCTCCGGCCCCTTCGCTCAGTTGATCAATCAGCGGTTCCGCAAAGCGCTGAAGCGGCTCGACATGACCGAGATCAAGCCGTCGCTCAGGACGGACCTGTTTCAAAAGCCGGGCCGAGCAACATCTGGCGGCGCACAGCTCAACCTACTCTGAACTTAGGCACGCTGCCGGGGCTTATCCGGCCGAAAGACCACGCGAGACGGTCCGCAGCAGGCGCTGCTCGCCAGCTTCCTTTGCGACCGCTTCCGGGACGACCCAGATCGTGTAGCTCTCCGACTTCAAGACCGCGTCGCAGGCGATACGCCCGGCAGCCATCCGGCACGACCGGTCGACTTTGGCGTCGCGCACCTCGCGACGGTCGTGGCGCAGGATGCGCAAGTCAATCGGCTGCAACGAGAGCCCGCCTGATGGCACAGGCACATTACGGAACACGCAGCGCAGCGACTTGCGGCAGGCCCCCGCCCGCGCACCGAGCGTGTTGACCGTGCCAAAGGCCCGCCGCCGCGCCATCTGACGCGCATCGCGGGACGCACCGCGGCTGATGTAGCAGTCTTGCCCGAGACACAGGATTGGGTCGGCGGTCTTGTTGAAGCGGCGGATGCCGCGCGCGCCGGGTTTCATTTCAAGCAGGATCGTGACACGACGCGTCGCGGCAGCGGCCTTGCCGATCGTTTGCCCTGCGACGGACGTCTTGGCCGGTCTCCGACGCGGGGGGCCGAACACGTATTCATCGCCGATGTCGGCCGTCACGCGCGCAGGCTGCGGCGCTGCGAGGTTCGGCTGCATGTCCGGCTTCAGCACGACAGCCGGGCGCGGATCATCGGAGGCCGCCTCGTGCGTCGGGCGAATGCGCAACACGGTGTCATCGGCGTCTGTCGCGGTCACGGCCCGCGGCTGCGCTTCGTTCGCGGCTTGCTCATCCTTCGCCTTCGCGGCCAGTGCATCGAGCTGGATCATCAACGCATCAAACTGATCGTTGGCATCGGGCTGCACGACCACACGCGTTGGCGTGCGCGGCGGCTGGCTCTGCAGCGTGCGCGCCGACCGGCGCCGCCGCTGCGGCTCGCTCGTTGATTGATCCTTCGGCGCCGCCGTCACCGTTGAGGTCGGCTGCGCAAACTTGTCGGCAAGCGTCAGCGCATCATCATTCGCCGCCACCGGCAGCGCCGCCAACACCGAGGACCCAACCGCGACCGCCGCGCTTGCGATTAAATACCTGAAACCAACGCTCATCCCGACGGCCCTCGCTGAGATCACACGGCACCCACGCATGGTGTAGTTTCGCAAATCTGTATGGCCGCTGAACATGGCCGCATCGCGACCCGGGTTGGCTATCCGACGATGCCGGCGAGCGCGGCAATGCCTTCGCGATAGGTCGGGAAACTGAGCGCGACGCCGAGATCGTCCTTCATGCGCGCGTTGGCGACGCGCTTGTTCTCGCCATAGAAGCTGCGCGCCATGGGGCTGAGGTCGGCCGTCGCGAAATCGATCTCCGGCGGCGGCGCAATGCCAAGGCAATCGGCCGCGTAGGCAATGACGTCTTGCGGCGGTGCGGGCAGGTCGTCGGTCACGTTGTAGACGCGGTGCGTGCCGCAGCCGTCGAGCCCCGCAATGACGGCTGCCCGAATGTCGTCGACGTGGATGCGGTTGAACACCTGGCCCGGCTTGACGAGCCGCCGCGCCTTGCCGGCCCTCAGGCGGTCGACAGGGCTGCGGCCAGGCCCGTAGATGCCGGAGAGCCGATAGATCTGTAGCGGTGCCGACGCGGCGTCCGCCCAATCCATCCAGGCGGTCTCGGCGGCAACACGCGCCTTGCTCCGCTGCGATGCCGGCCGGGGCGCAGTCGTCTCGCCGACCCACGCGCCCTCATGATCGCCGTAGACGCCGACCGTCGAGAGATAACCGACCCACGGCGCCGTCGCGCGCGCAGCAAGCCGCGCGCGAACGGGCTCAAGCGGGCTGTCGCCGACAGCCGGATCGGGGTCCGGGGCCACTGAGACCAACACGTGGCTCGCGGCATCCAGCAACACGCCGAGATCATCATTGACGACGCCATCAGCGAACCGCACCGCTTCGAGCCCGCGCGCCTTGAGGCCTGCAACTCCGTCGTCCGATCGCGACGTGCCGGCGACGTCCCAGCCGCGTGCCCGCATCTCCTCCGCGACGGGGCGCGCGCTGTAGCCGGCTCCAATACATACGAGTTTCGTCATGACTCACCTTCGCATTCGAACCCTGCGGCGCGCCACTCAGCGCGGACATGAGCATCGTGCTCGCGAAACGCCGCACGCTTGCGGGCCTCGGCCAGCCCATCGTTATCGCCAATCGCATCAAGCGCCCAAACCGCCATGCCGCGCACGAGCGGGCTCTCGTCTTCGAGCCGCGCGCGGACGCCCGCGACCAGGCGCGCGCGTTCGGATGCGGCTTGGTGCGTTGCGTTGCCCGCCGCGATGACGACGTTTCGGAGGAACCGGTCGCGGCCAGTTCGCTTGACCGGCGTGCCGGCAAACCGCTTGCGGAAGGCCGCATCGTCGAGCGCCAGCAAGTCGAGCAGCGGCGGATCGTCGAGGTCGTCCTTAAGCGCCATCCGCGCGTCGGCGACCGGCTGCGCAAAGCGGTTCCAGGGGCAGACGGCAAGGCAGTCGTCGCAACCGAAGACGCGGTTGCCCATCGGCTTCCGGAACGCTTCCGGTATCGGCCCTGCGTGTTCGATCGAAAGGTAGGCGAGGCAGCGGCGGGCATCGAGCTGATAGGGCGCGGGAAACGCATCGGTCGGGCAGACGTCCAGGCAGCGGCGGCAGCTCCCGCAATGGTCTTGCGATGGCGCGTCGGCCAGAAGTTCGGCATCGGTCAACACCACGCCGAGCAGCGTCCACGAGCCGAACGCGCGCGAGACGAGATTGGTGTGTTTGCCCTGCCAGCCCAACCCGGCGGCCCCGGCAAGCGGCTTTTCCATCAGCGGCGCAGTGTCGACGAAAACCTTCACTTCTGCCGCCGCAAGCTTCACGACCTGCTGCGCCAGATGCTTGAGCCGGCCCTTGATGACCTCGTGATAATCGCGGCGTTTGGCGTAGGCGGAGATGACGCCGCGATCCGCCACGCTCAGCCGGTCCATCGGATCGACCTCAGGCGCGTAGTTCTGCGCAACGACGATCGCGGACCGGGCCGCGGGCCACAGCGCACGCGGCGACGCCCGCCGGTCAGCGGTCTCGGCAAGCCATGTCATCTCGCCATGCCGGTCGGCCGCTAAAAACGCGTGCAGCCGCGCGCCCGCGTCCGCCACCGCGTCGACGCTTGTAAAGCCGCAGTCGTCGAACCCGATCTTTAAGGCCGCCGCGCGAATGCGATCCGCGACACTGTCCCGTGGCGCGTGCGCCGCCATCAAAAGTCGAGTTCCGCGTAGTGTGCCGGCGGCGCGACGCCGGGCACCCGGTCTTCCAGCAGCGGGCGGAAGCTCGGGCGCGACTTCACAAGCTGATACCAGACCTGCGCATAGGGCACGTCTTCCCAATCGATCTCGCCGAGGTAGTCGGCAATCGACAGGTGCGCGGCAGCTGCGAGATCGGCGTAGCTGATTTCATCACCGCCAAGCCACCGGCGCTGATCGGCGAGAAACCCGACATAGCTCAGATGATACTTCAGGTTCGCACGCGCCGCGCGCAGCATCGCCGCATCCGGCGCGCGCGAGGTCTTCCGGTCGAGCACCGGCCGCACCTTCTCGTGCAGCAACTCCTGACTAACTTCGCGGTCGAACTTGAGATGAAACCAATCGATCAATCGGCGCACTTCGGCGCGGCTGTCGATGTCACCCGGGAACAACGTGTCGAGGCGGCGCGACGACCGCTCGACGGTCACAGGCTCCGCGGCAAAGCACGCGCGGATCGCCTCGTCGGACCCGAGGTCATCGATGAACTCAGCCGTCGCGTAGGCGCCGATCAACAGCCGGCCGTCACGCGTCTCGACGACGGGCAGAGTGCCGGCCGGGTTCGCTGCGAGAAACGTCCGGTCAAGCGCCCACGGCTGCACGTCAACGAACTCCGGCCGCAGCCCAAGCTCGCCGAGAACAAGCCGGATCGCCCGTGAAAATGGACAGAGCTTGAAGTGCGTTAACCGCAACTGCCGGAGCCTTTCAACCAAGCATCACTCGTGCGGCAGCGCGCCGCGTCACGGTCGTACCACCGCCGGTAGTGATGTCGCCATGCCCCGCGGCGATACCAAGGGCACGAAGATTGCCTCGCAGCCTTGCCCGGATAGGGCGAACGCCGCTAATCGCCACGCGGCCGGGACGCGTTGCGCGGGCGGCAAGAGGGATGAGACACACGACATGTCGACGTGGCACGCGGTTATTCTCGGCCTGCTGGAAGGGCTGACGGAGTTCATCCCGGTGTCGTCGACGGGCCATCTGCTGCTCGCCGGGCACTTTTTGGGCTTTGAGTCGCCGGGAAAAGCATTTGAGGTGCTCATCCAGCTTGGGGCGATCCTCGCGATCGTGACGGTGTATGCCGCCAAGCTCTGGAACGTCGCTGTGAGCCTGCCGAGCAAGCCGGAAGCCCGCCGGTTCGTCTTCGCAATCCTGGTCGCGTTCCTTCCCGCAGCCGTCATCGGCGTGATGGCGCATGGCTACATCAAGACCGTGCTGTTCGAGAGCCCTACGCTTGTGTGCACGACCCTGATCCTCGGCGGGATCGTCCTGTTGATTGTCGACCGCCTCCCCCTGACGCCGCGTCATCACGATGCGATGGCGTTCTCGCCCTGGCTCGCATTCAAGATCGGGGTTTGTCAGACGGTCGCGATGATCCCCGGTGTGTCGCGGTCCGGGGCGACGATCGTCGGCGCGCTCTTGATGGGGACCGACAAACGGTCCGCGGCCGAGTTCTCGTTCTTCCTCGCCATGCCAACGATGGCCGGCGCCTTCGCATACGACCTTTACAAGAACTACGCGGTGCTCTCAGCCGCCGACATTGGAAACATCGCCATCGGCTTTGTGATGGCATTCATCGCCGGCGTGTTGGTCGTGCGGTATCTGCTCGACTTCGTCAGCCGCCATGGGTTCGCGTTCTTCGCCGTCTGGCGGATCGTGGTCGGACTTGCAGGATTTGCGGGGCTCGCCGCACTCGGCCAGCTTTAGCGGGCGCGTCAACCGAGTAACACAGGAGCGGGGCAACGTGGCGCCAGCGACGCTGCTGCCGGCCGCCTCATTAAGCCGCGTGCGGGGCCTTCACATCGGCGCAGAGAATGTCGTGGATCGCAGCGCCCGAAGCCGCTGTCCGGAGGTTCTCAAGTGCCGCCGGAGCGCGCATCAATCGCGAGATCCGTGACAGCGCCTTCAAGTGATCGCCGCTTGCATGTTCCGGCGCGAGCAGCAGAAAGATCAAATCGACGGGCTCGCCATCGACCGATTCAAAATCGATCGGTTCGGGGAGGCGCGCAAAGAGACAGAAGATGTCGTCGAGGCCGCGAAGCTTAATGTGTGGGATCGCGATGCCGCGCCCGAGCCCGGTCGAGCCGAGCCGTTCGCGCTGCAGGAGCGTATCGAAGATTTCGCGCGCGGGCCGGCCGGTTTTATCCGCCGCCAGATCCGCGAGCTCGTGCAGCACCTGCTTTTTGCTCGAAGCCTTCAGCTCCGGAACGATGCCGTCCGTCTGTACGATGTCGCCAAGGTCCATGGCCATTCTCGTAAAGAGCTCCAATGAAAGATCGCCGTGGCCGACGCAGGCAAAGCACGTGCCGACGCGGACAAAACGATTCGAATTCTTCCAGGTTCCTAACCGGCGGTGCCGCTAGCTGGATCTATCCAGCCGATGTGGCCATCTTTACGGCGATAGACAACGTTCAACCCGCCAGTGCCCGCGTTGCGAAATATCAGAACGGCCTCGTCGGTCAAGTCCAACTGCATAACAGCCTCACCGACCGACCACTCATGAACCGTACGCGGATTTTCAGCGACGATGACAGGTGAATCGCCGGAAACGTCGGCTTCAGGCTCAGCGTCATCATCAGCGCGAACTGTGAACTCGTTGATAAAGCTGCCGATTGCGGCGCGTTCAGCGGCGGCTTTTGTGTGATGATCCTTAAGGCGGCGTTTGTAGCGGCGAACGCGCTTTTCCAAATGCTCAAGCGCGTCATCGGCGCTTGCATAGACATCGCCGCCGCGGCCTTGCGCCTCGAGCATCAAACCCGTCTTAAGGCGGATCGAGCAGTTGGTCCTGTAACCAACTTTCTCTTTTTCGACGCGCACATGGCCGGAAAGCTCAGGGCCGATGTACTTCTCGAGAACATTTCGGATCTTATCCGTCACGAAGCTTTGGAAAGCTTCGCCCGTCTCCATGTGCTTTCCAGTGACCTGAATTGTCATGCGATCCGCCCTGTTGCTCGCGCCGGTCTGAGCTGCCGGACGTGGAGCGTAGGCGAGCGCTGAAATGCGTGTCAAACGGCCCGGAGCACTGTCATTTGAGCGGTCGGGCGGCGCTTGCGCGAGCGGTCGCCGGCGCACTGCGTGGCCAGGCCGAGCCATTGCTAGGCTCGGCTGTCTGACGACCGTCTGCGTTGCTTGCCCGGCAGGCTAGTGCTGTTGCGCGTCCTCGGGACGATCCGCCGACCACATCTTTTCAAGATTGTAGAACTCGCGGACTTCCGGGCGGAACAGATGCACGATGATATCGCCGACATCGATCAGCACCCAGTCGCACACAGACTGACCTTCGCAGTGCACGGTGCCGTAGCCTGCGTCTTTCAGCTTGCGCTGGAGTTGATCGGCGATCGCGCCCACGTGGCGATCCGAGCGTCCGGTCGCGATGATCATATAATCACCAACCGATGACTTGCCCGCGAGATCGATGACGACGGCATCTTCGGCCTTCGCATCGTCGAGCCAGACCTGGATCTGGTCCTTGAGCGTCTCCACGTCAGCATGCGCCGTCGCAGTGACTTCGGAAGGCGCGTGCGTCACGGCGCCCTCAATTGCAGATTGCATGTGTTCGGTTATGTCCTCTTTCCTGCGCACAACCACCGCGCGCCACCCACATGTTGTAGGTGAATGCGGTGAACGCAACAGCGACCCGAAGCTTGTCAGCCGTCCCTACAGTGCGCAACTGAAAACAGTGCAACATAGTTCAGACTTTGTTCCGTGCGGCGCCACTCGCGAGTTAACCCGTGATTCATGACAGTTTCGCTGCATCTGCGCGCGCGCGGAGCTCAGTCGACGACAGCGATGAGAGCGGCCCGGTCACGAACGTCCACGCCGGCGGGGACTGATGCGCGAGCGCAGCCGCCCGCCATTCCGGCACGAAGGCGCTGCGAAGGGCGTGGGCTGCCGGGCCCGCCAGCGAGCGCAAGTGCGTCCCCGGCCGATCGATCACGGCAATCGGGACGGTGTCCGCGATGTCGCGCCAATGCTGCCAGTGGTGGAACTGCGCCAAGTTGTCAGCGCCCATCAGCCAGACGAACCGCGTTGCCGGCGCACGACGCTTCAGAAACGCAATCGTCGCGGCTGTGTAGGGCGAACCAAGCGCGGTCTCGAAGCTCGTGATCTCGATGCGCTTGTCCGCCGCCGCGAGCGTTTTGCAGGCGGCGACGCGTTCGTTGAGTTCAGCGAGCCCGTCATGTGACTTTAAAGGATTGCCCGGCGTGACGATCCACCAGACCCGATCGAGCTGCAGCCGCCTGAGCGCAGTTTGCGAGATCATCAGGTGGGCTGCGTGCGGCGGGTTAAACGAGCCGCCGAGCAAGCCGATGCGTTGGCCGGGCGTCGACAGCGGCGGCTTGGCGGCAATGGCGCCGAAGCGGACCGGCGCGCTGTTCATCGCCATCAGCGGAACTCGCGCTTGGCAGGTTGCGTCACGCCGGCCGCACCTGACCCGTGCCGCGGACGACGTACTTGAAGCTGGTGAGCTGCTCGACACCGACCGGGCCACGCGCATGCATGCGGCCCGTCGCGATGCCGATCTCCGCGCCCATCCCGAACTCGCCACCGTCAGCAAACTGCGTCGATGCGTTGTGCAGGACAATCGCGGAATCGACCCGTGACAGGAACAGCTCGGCCGTGCCGTAGCATTCGGTCAGGATCGCCTCGGTATGGCCGGAGCTGTAACCAGCGATGTGCGCAATTGCCTCGTCGACACCGTCGACCATACGAACCGACACGATGGCGTCGAGGTACTCTGTGCGCCAGTCCTCCTCAGTCGCGGCGACGACACGGCTGTCGGCGGCCTGCACGTGCGCATCACCGCGCACTTCGCACCCCGCGTCGATCAAAGCGGTCACGATCGGCGTGACAAACTCCGCATCCGCGTTCTGGTCGATCAGGATCGTCTCGGCCGCGCCGCAAATGCCGGTGCGCCGCATCTTTGCGTTGACGATGATCGGCACCGCCTCTTCGAGGTCAGCACCGCGATCGACGTAGACGTGGCAGAGGCCTTCGAGGTGCGCGAAGACCGGCACGCGCGCTTCGGTCTGGACGCGTTCAACAAGGCTGCGCCCCCCGCGCGGCACGATCACGTCAATGTTGCCGCCGAGACCCGCGAGCATTTCGCCCACGGCCGCGCGGTCTTTCGTCGGGATCAGCGTTGCCGCCTCCAGCGGCAGGCCGGCGCGCCGAAAACCCGTCCGCAGCGCCGACAGGATCGCGTTGCACGTCGCAAAGCTATCCGAGCCGCACCGCAGGATCGCGGCGTTGCCAGCTTTGAGACAGAGCGCGGCTGCGTCCGACGTCACGTTTGGGCGGCTTTCGTAGATGATGCCAACGACGCCGAGCGGCGTGCGCACCCGCGCGATCTTGAGCCCGTTCGGACGCTCCCACTCAGCGACCGTCGCGCCCACCGGATCATCGAGGCCGGCGATCTCTTCAAGGCTTTTCGCCATCGCCGCGACGCGAGCGGTGTCCAGCGTCAGACGGTCGACGTAGCTCGCCGCCATGCCATGGGCCTTCGCCGCGGCGACGTCGCGGGCATTGGCGCCAATGATCAACGCGCTCTGTGCGACGAGTTCGCGCGCGGCTGCCATCAAGGCGTCGTTCTTCTGGTCCGCCGTCGCGGTTGCGAGCTGGCGGGCCGCAGCGCGCGCTTCAGCACCAATCTCGATGAGCGACTTTCCGGCATCAATGGCCGAGGACAGGTCTTCGATTTTATCGAGGATCATCGGTCAGCCTTCGTCTTCAGAACCATGTCGTCGCGATGCACCAGCGCCGTTCGTCCAGTATAACCGAGAATATCGGCAACTTCACGAGACTGGCGCCCCGCAATGCGGCGGGCATCAGCGTCGCTGTAAGCGGTGAGCCCGCGCGCAATCTCATGGCCGCCGGGCGCCGCAATCACAACCGCATCGCCACGCCCGAACTGCCCGGCGACGGATGTCACACCGGCCGGCAGCAGGCTCTTGCCCGCCCGCAACGCCGCCACGGCACCAGCGTCGATCGCCAACGTGCCGCGCGCTGCAAGCTGGCCTGAGATCCATCGCTTGCGCGCCGCCACCGGGTCGGTCTTGGCGATGAACCACGTCGCCCGCGCGCTGTTTTGCAGGCGCTTGAGCGGATTGGGCGTCTTGCCGGACGTGATCGCCAGGTGCGTGCCGGCTGCCATGGCGATCCGCGCGGCTTCAAGCTTGGTGACCATGCCACCGCGCGCATGCGGGTTGCCTGAGGCCTCGGCCATCGCGACGATCTGCGGCGTCAGTTCCCGCACGACGGCGATGTGTTCCGCGCCCGCGTCGCGCTCCGGCGCCGCGGTGTAGAGGCCATCGACGTCCGAGAGCAGCACGAGACAGTCGGCGCTCATCATCGAGGCGACACGCGCCGACAGCCGGTCATTGTCGCCGTAGCGGATTTCGGACGTCGCGACGGTGTCGTTCTCGTTGACAACCGGCACGGCGCCATTCGCAAGCAGCGTCTCAATCGTCCGCCGCGCGTTCAAATAGCGACGCCGCTCTTCCGTGTCGGTCAGCGTGACGAGGATCTGCCCGGCCACCAAGCCGCACGCTTCAAAGATGCTTTGGTAGATGTGCGCGAGCCGGATCTGCCCGACGGCGGCGGCGGCCTGGCTTTGCTCAAGATCGAGCACGCCGTCGCTGAGCTTGAGAAGATGGCGGCCGACCGCAATCGCGCCTGACGACACAACGATGACCTGTTGGCCACGCTCGCGCATTGCAGCGATGTCGTCGGCAAGGCCCTGGAGCCAACCGTCCCTGACGCGGCCCGTCTCGCGATCGACAACCAGCGCCGAGCCGATCTTCACGACCACGCGGCGCGCGCCCTGCAGTAGGCCGGTCGCGTCGGCCTGCAACGCATCTGTCGAAGCGGGGGACATCAGTTGAGGCTCGGTTGCCATTTCGGCTTGGCAGACCCGCCCGTGTCGTCGCTTACAGCGTCGAGCGTGCGCGCATCGCCGCCGCTCTCGCGACCGCCCACTGCGCCTGCAAGCGCGAAAAGCGCGTCCTGCACGCCGCGGCCGCTCGCTGACGACAGCACCATCGGTACGCGCCCAGACGCCTCAGCAAGCGCCGCCTTCCGCGCCACAAGCACATCGTCTGAAACCGCGTCACACTTCGACAGTGCAACGATCTCGTCCTTCTCCTCAAGCTCGGCCTCGTAGGCTTCAAGCTCGCGACGGACGACGCGGTAAGCTTCCGCTGGATCCGCATCCGTTGCGTCAACGAGATGCAACAGAACGCGGCAACGCTCGATGTGCCCGAGGAAGCGCGTCCCAAGCCCAGCGCCATCATTCGCGCCCTCAATCAGGCCAGGGATGTCGGCAAGCACGAAGTCCTTTGCGCCAGCGCGCACAACGCCGAGCCCCGGATGCAGCGTTGTGAACGCATAGTTGCCGATCTTTGGCTTGGCCGCCGAGACGGTTGCGAGAAACGTCGATTTACCGGCATTTGGCAGACCAATGAGCCCGGCATCCGCGATCAGCTTCAGCCGCAGCCAAATCGTCAGCTCTTCAGCCGGCTGGCCGGGGTTCGCGCGGCGCGGCGCCTGCGTCACCGACGACTTGAAATGCATGTTGCCGAAGCCGCCATTGCCCCCGCGCGCCAGCAGCACGCGCTCGCCAGGCTCCGTCATGTCGGCGATCAGCGTTTCGTTGTCTTCGGCAAAGATCTGCGTTCCGGGCGGCACTTTGATCTCGCAATGCGCGCCCGTCGCGCCCGTTCGGTTTTTGCCAGCGCCACCAATGCCATTCTTTGCGCGAAAGTGCTGCTGATAGCGGTAGTCGATCAGCGTGTTCAGGTTCTCAACGCAGACGGCGTAGACATCGCCGCCCTTGCCGCCGTTGCCGCCGTCGGGGCCGCCAAACTCCAAAAACTTCTCCCGCCGAAACGAGATACAGCCGGGACCGCCCGCGCCGGAGCGGATGTAGATCTTGGCCTGATCGAGGAACTTCATTGCCCAGCCCTCCACGCCTCTGGCGTCATCCGGTAGAGCCGCGAGCCGACCCCGCGCGCCTTGGCGACGCACTCTTCGAGTTCCCCTTCGACGCGCACAAAGCCGAGCTTTTCAAGCACGCGGACGGACCCTGGATTGTCATCAAACACCCCGGCTTCGACAGGCGTTGCCGGATGCCGGCGAAACCCTTCCGCGATCGCCTGACGGCAGGCGGACGTCGCAAACCCGCGGCCCCAGACGGCCGGGTCAAGATAGTAGCCAAGCCGAAGCACACCCTCAGTCGCGCGCAGCGTCACGAGGCCACGGAATTGCTCATCATCGGCGTTGGCGTCGGTAATCGCGCACACAAGTGCGTAAGTCGGCGATGCCGGCACGTGCTCGGCAACAAAAGTCGCGCCGCCGTCTTCGGGATACGGCCACGGCACGACCGCCAGCATTGTGGTGACCGCCTCCTGGCTCAGGATCGCCTGAATACGCGGCGCGTCCTCGCGGGCGAGCGGACGCAGACGGGCCGGCTCGGCGGTACGCTCCATCACTCCCACATCTGCCATCACTCTGCTCCTGCCGGGACGAGCGCCATCATGCACCCGGCAACAAAAAAAGGGGATGGCGAACCATCCCCTCAACACATCTCATCCGCGTGAGGTGGTCCGCTACTCGGCGGCTTCCAAGCGCGGCTCGACAGACACAAACATCCGGCCGCCGCGCTTCTCTTCAAATTTAACGTTGCCCTCGACCTTTGAGAACAACGTGTGGTCGGTGCCCATGCCGACGTTGCGGCCCGGGTGATACCTGGTGCCACGCTGGCGCACGAGGATGTTGCCTGGAATGACGAGTTCGCCGCCGAACTTCTTCACGCCAAGGCGTTTCGATTCTGAATCGCGACCGTTCCGCGACGAGCCGCCTGCTTTCTTGTGTGCCATCTCTCGCTCTCTCTCACTGTCTGCTGACCGCCGCGCCGCTTCGTTTCAAGCGCGCAGCTCGCAATCAGGCGCCCTCGATGCCGGTGATGCGGATCTTCGTCAGATCCTGGCGGTGCCCGCGCTTGCGCTTCGAGCTCTTGCGGCGGCGCTTTTTAAACGCAATCAGCTTCGGCCCGCGGCTCTGCTCAACGAGCTCCGCAGTCACCTTGGCACCGCTCACCAGCGGCGCGCCGACCGTCACGTTGTCGCCTTCGCCAACCATCAACACGTCCGTGAAGTCGATCGTGTTTCCCTGGTCGCCCTGGAGACGCTCAATTTCGATCACGTCGTCAGCGGAAACACGATATTGCTTTCCGCCGGTCTTAATCACAGCAAACATTATCAGCACCTTTCCCGATGCTCGTTGATCGCGCCCTCCGGTGAGATTGCGTTGCAGCAACCATCTTTATCGCCCATCTCAGATGATGATCGGCGGTCGGCTGAGCCGGGACCTCGGGCAGCGGATTGAGCCCGCAAAAGCGGGACGGCGACTTATCTTAGAGCGAAGCCACCATGTCAACAGCCGCCCAGCCTGAACCGCAGCAGTCGCCGCAACACTCTATGTTAGGCACAGCCGACGGCCTCGCCACGATCCCGGTCACGGCCACCAGCGCGGCCTTCCCGCTCGAGACACTCGAGGCGCATCGTCAGCGTGCGGATGCCCTGTTGGACGATGCGACCCGCGGCGTTCCGCGATCGGTCCTGCGGACGCTCGACGCGATCTCGCGCCGCTGGATTGCCAAGGCCTGTCCTGAGGCGCTGCCGGAAATCGATCTTATCGCCGAGCACCTGAAGCGGCCCGGCGCCTACTTCCTCTCGGTCAACTACGAGTGGGGCTGCACCGCCGCTGTCCGCACGAGCGATGATGGCGCGTCAGCCGAACTGGTCCGCGTCCTCGACTGGCACACGCCTGGGCTCGGCCGTCACGTGATCGCAGCCGATGTTCAAGCCACGGCCGGGTCGTTCGCAACGCTAACGTGGCCGGGCTTCACCGGCGTTCTGCAGGCCACCGCCCCCGGCCGGTTCGCAGCCTCGCTCAACCAGGCGCCCATGGCCCGCGCCGGCGGCGGTCTCTACCCGCTCGACTGGTTCGCAAATCGCGTCCGCGTCTGGCGCAAGCGTGGGCGCACGCCGGGCCATCTCCTGCGCGCGGCCTTCGAGACCTGCCGCAGCTACGACGCCGCCCGCGAACTTCTGGCAACCGCGCCGATCACGGCGCCCTGCATCTACGCGATCGCAGGCCTCGGCCCACGCGAAATGTGCATCATCGAGCGCACCGAGGCTGACGCGGCGATCTACGACGGACCGGGCGTGACCGCGAACGTCTGGCGCACACCGGGCTGGCACGGCCGGCCCCGCGGCGCCGACAACGCCGAGCGCGTGTGCCAGCTCTCAAAAGTCCCAGCGATTGACGCGACGATGTCGGCCGGCCGCGACGCCGCATTTGACTGGGTCGGCGCGCCCGTACGCAACGACCTGACACGGTTGATGCTGCGCGCGACGCCGGCGAGCGGGGACCTCATCGCGCAGGGGTTTGAAGCTGATGGCCCTGCGACGCATGTCCTGGCGATGGCCGACCGCGCCGCTGCAAACGGCGCTAGAGGCCGCGTCGCAGAACCCGGACCCCGCCGCAAAGTGGCGGCCGCGGAATAGGTCACGCCCGTACCGCTTGCACGCACGCGGCGCGCCCGCTACATCCCGCTCTCGCGCCGGCCTTGGCCGCGCGCCCGGAGAGGTGGCTGAGTGGTTGAAAGCGCCGGTCTCGAAAACCGGTATACGGGCAACCGTATCGGGGGTTCGAATCCCCCTCTCTCCGCCATCCGGTTCGCCGCGCGTCAGAACCACATGTCGGCGACTGTTCGCCCGTCGCGTGGAAGCTCCGAATAGCTTTCGTGGCCTTCGAAGTGGCGGATTGGAATTCTTCTGATCGGCGAGAGGTCGGACATGCGGACGTTGACTGCGATCCGCATGCGGCCATCGCCGTCCGGCGCAACGGCTGCCCAATACATCATGCAGCCGCACTTGCTACAGAAGTGAAAGTCGAGATCGCCGCCGTCGCTTCGCCGATAGACGCCCGTTTCGCCGGACGTTTGAACGTCGACGCCCACGGTGCCATAGGCCCAAAGAGCCCCGTAACGCCGACAGACCGAGCAGTTGCAGGCGGTGATCGAGGCCGGAAACGCGTCGAGTGCCCACCCGACCTCGCCGCAGTGACAACGTCCGTTCAGCATGCGTCCGTCTCCTCTCGCTGAAGCGCCGGTGCCTTCTGAAATGGCGACGGTTCCGCGATCCTTGTACTGTTTGTGTTGCGGCGGCGCGGGACAGTTGTCGTCCGGCAGCATGTGGCGCCGAAGATCCAGGCCGCCGTTCGCGCATCGTGGCCCCATCCGCCACGTCCACTGAGAACCGACCGGCCGCGGTTTATTCCGGGCAAGCGCTGTCTTAAGGAAGCGGCATGGCGGGGCAGGTTTCAGACATGATGCGCGTGCGGCCGAGCGCGGGCAGCGGTGTGTGCCGGCCACCGGTCCTGCACGCGCGCGCGAACCCCGCTCCGTTCAGATGAAGATCCTTCATACAGCCGACCTGCACCTCGGCCGGTACTTTGCCGGACATAGTCTGCATGACGACCACGATGCGATCCTCGCGCAGATCCTCAAGGCGATCGCGGACCACCGGCCGGACGTGCTCATCATTGCCGGCGACATCTTCGACCGCGCGGCGCCGCCGGAAACGGCCGTCGGCCAGTTCAACGGCTTTATGCGTAATGTCGTGGACGACGGGCGCACCGCGATCGTCCTGATCGCCGGCAACCATGATTCCGGTGAGCGGATCGGCGCGATGGCGATGCTCGCCGATGGCAAGCGGACCCTCGTGCGCGGCAGCCTGAGCGCGCGGGAGCCGACGTTGATCGTGACTGACGCCGCGGGACCGGTCGCGTTCTCCGCGCTGCCGTTCGGGTTCGAGTTCGCCGCGCGTGCCTGTTTTGACGACCCTGAGATCAAGGCCCCCGCAGACGTACTCCGCGCGCAGGTCGCGAGCGCCAGAACGCGCGTGCCCGACGGCGCCCGCTGGGTGATCGCCGCGCACGCCTTCGTTGACGGCGGGGCGGGAAGTGACAGCGAGCGGCCATTGACCCGGACGGCAGGCGGCATTGAAACCGTCCCGGCAGACGTGTTCGACGGCGCGCACTACGTCGCCCTCGGCCACCTCCATCGCGCGCAGCAGGTTGGCGCGCCACACATCCGCTACGCCGGTTCGCCCCTTGCATTCGGCTTTGACGAGGCCGGCCAGCAGAAGTCGATGACGCTGGTTGACCTCGGGGAAGACGGTCGCGTCGAGGTCGCGTTGATCCCGTTCCAGCCGCTGCGCGGCGTGCGCACACTCCGCGGCAGGCTTGATGAGCTGCTCGCCGACGGGACGCCACCCTCAAATGACTTCGTACAGTTCGAACTGACCGATCCACACCGCCTGATCGATCCGATGAAGCGTCTTCGCGACCGGTTTCCGAACGCGTGCGGGCTTGTCTACGCCGCGCTCGAACGCAAACCGGCAGAGGCCGCAGGCGGCGTGCCGTCGACTGAGCCTGAGACGCCAGCCGATGTCGTCGGCGCGTTCCTCAACGCGGTGCGCCAATCCGGACCGACGGAGGCCGAGCAAGCGATCCTTGATGGCGCCCTCGCCGACGTCGCTTCACGCGCCGGGGACGGGCTCGCATGAGACCGCTAATCCTGACATTGCGCGCGTTTGGGCCCTATGCCGCGACGACCACTGTCGACTTCCGCCACGCGCTCGACAGCGGCCTGTTCGGCATCTACGGCGCGACGGGCTCGGGCAAGTCATCGATCTTCAGCGCGATCACGTTTGCGCTCTTCGGCGAGGACGCGCGCGCCGCGCAAATCGCGAAGTCACTGCGATCCGATCACGCCGATGACGGCCTGCTCACCGAAGTCGAACTGGTGTTCGATGTCGGCGACAAGCGCTACCGAATCGTCAGGCGGCCGGACCAGATGCGGCCTGCGAAGCGTGGTGGCGGCCAGACGGAAGAAAAGCACCAAGCTTGGCTGTTTGACGTAACGGGGCTCGACCTCGACCAGGTCGGCGAAGCGCTCCCCGGCAAACCGATCGCAGAACGCAAGGTCAGCGATGTCGCCCGCGCGCTCAGCCGCTTGCTCGGCTATGAAGCCGATCAGTTTCGCCAGATCGTGCTGCTGCCGCAGGGCCGGTTCGAAACCTTCTTGACGGCCAACAGTGACGAACGCCGCACAATCCTGCGCGAGTTGTTCGACGTCTCGCTCTACCGGCGGCTGACAGAGACGCTCAAGGCGCAGGCGAAGGATGCCGTCAGCGCGGTCCGGCGCGCGCGCGATCGCTGCGAAGCGCAACTGGCAGCCGAGAACCTTGAGACACGCGAACAGCTCGCAGCCGGCATCGCGGCCGCTCAAGCCGAGGCCGACGCCCGCACGGAAGCCAGGACCAACGCACAGGCAGCGCTCAACGCTGCGCAAGCCACCTATCAGGCGGCGGCGCAGACAGATGCGTTGTTTGCAAAGCTTGCCGCGGCCGAGACGGCGCTGCGCGAAGTTGAAGGTGAACAAGCCGACATCGAACTCCTGCGACAGCGCCAGAAGGCGGCGCACCGCGCGCTAGCGCTGCAGCCACAGCATCAGGCGATGCAGGACGCGCGGCAGACGAAGGACGATACGGCGGTTCGTCGGCAAAGCGCCGCCAAATCGCGTGAGGATGCTGAAGCCGCGTTTCAGCAAGCTGCGACGGCACTCGACAGTCTCGATCAGCAGCGGTCCGCGATGGACCAAGAGCGCGAGCTGCTCCGCGATTTCAGAGCTTTTGCGCAGACGCTGAGCGAGGCCGAGACGCTGCGGATCGCGGTTACCGAGGCCCATCGCAAGCGCAACGCGGCGGACCATACGTTTGCTGATGCGGGCAACGCCCATGAAGCGCACGTTATGCGGAGTGCCGACCTCAACCAGCACCGCACGACCGCGCAACACGTAGAGAGCCAAAGGCAGACACTGACGATCGCTGCGCGCGACTTGGCTGCCGCGCTCGCCGCGGCAGACGCGTTTGAAAAGGCTGACCGGTTCGCGGCGCAAGCACAAAAGTCATGCGACGCTGCAAGCACCGCGCGAGCTGAAGCCGCTGAGGCGCTTGCGGCGAAGCGGGCCACCTTGCAGGCCCACGAAGCTGCACTTCTTGAAAACCATGCGAGCCATATTGCAGCTCACCTCAATCCCGGCGCGCCATGCCCTGTTTGCGGCGCGAGGGACCATCCAGCGCTTGCACGCGGCGCGGCAGCAGACACAGCCCTGCCCGAGCGGTTCCGCCAGGCAAAAGCCGAGGCCGATGACGCGCAGCGTGTCGCCGAAGCCGCGACCCATGCCTTCGTGAAAGCCGAGAGCAATCTCCAACAGGCCGATCGCGCGCGCGCCGGCTTGGACCGACCGGCTGAGCCGTCGTCCGTGGTTGCGCGCAAGCTTGGCGATGTTGAGCGCCAGATCGCGGCGCTTGGCAAACCCGTCGATCTCGCAGCGCTTGATGAGCAGATCGCGCAAGCGGCGGCGCGCGTTGGCGAGGCGGCGGATGCGATGACCACCGCGCAAGAGGCACGGGATCGCGCGCGGGTCGCGGCACAGGCTGCCGAAACAGAACTCAGCGCGACGCTGAAACCCATCCCTGAGGCCTTGCGCGCGGCTGACGCGCTGGACCGGAAGATCGACGCAACCACGGCGCGCCTTGCAGCTTTCGACGAACAGCTCGCGGCGGCGACCCAGGCGCGGCAGGCCGTGGAGACACAGTTGACGGCTGCCGTAACGACGCTGGATATCGCGACCGGTGATCAGAAGCGCGCCGACGAAAGGTTCGCCACGGCGCAGGCCCAGTTCACCACCGCACTCGGTGCCGGCGGTTTCACACCTGACGCGTTCGCGTCGGCGGCGTCCGATAGTCAGGCTCTCGACGGGATACAGGCGCGCCTCTCCGCATTCGATGAGCGGCTTGCCGATGCCAAAGGTCACTACGCCCGCGCCGAAGCAGCGATTGCTGAGACTGACCGCCCGGATATCGCGGCGCTAAAGGAACTCGCCCAGGCAGCAGAGACGGCGCACGCAACAACCGTCCAGCAAGCAGCCGACGCGCAGGCTCGGCTGAAGCATCTGGCCGGCGTGCAAGACCAGGTCGATCGGGCCCTTGCGGAGCTTGAAGCGCGCGAAGCCGAGACAGGCCCGCTGCGCGATCTGGCAGACAGCCTGTCAGGCGATAACGAGCTGCGGACCGACCTTGAGACGTTCGCCATCGGTTGGATGTTTGGACACGTGCTGGCCTCGGCGAACCAGCGGCTCGAGCCGATGACGGCGGGCCGCTATCGCCTTGTCCATGAGCACGACCTCCAAGGCCGCGGGCGTCGCGGCCTCGACATCACAGTCGAAGACGCGTTCACCGGCCGCCGCCGGCCGACCTCTACACTTTCCGGCGGCGAGACGTTCATTGCCGCGCTCGCTCTGGCGCTTGGCCTGTCGGACGTCGTCGAGAGCACCGGGAGCGGCGTACGGCTTGACGCGATCTTCATCGACGAAGGGTTCGGCAGCCTCGATTCAGAAGACGGGGCGGGAACGCTTGACCGGGTCCTCCAAACCCTCGTCGACCTTGGCGGGCGCCGGCGCGCGGTCGGCCTGATCTCTCACGTGCCGCTTGTCCAACAGACCGTGCCGAACGGCTTCTGGGTCACCGCGACGCCAAGTGGCAGCACGATCGAAGAGCGGCCGTGAAATCTGCGCCTACGCGCTCAGTTCGGCGTCAACGTCGAGGTAGCCGCTGCCGGCATTGTTAAAGTAGATCATGACACACTCGCCGGCCGCGAAACTCGCACCTGTAACAACAAGCGTGCCGCGGACCTGGACCGCGACGCCGTTGCTTGTGATGGGGGCAGCCGATATCGCGCGCGCGGTGTTGGTGTAGGCGGCTAAGTCTGAGACGGCGGAGGCGGTGACGCTTGGCGTGTCGGACCGCATGCGAACGGGCAGATAGAACAGCGTCCCCCAGCATCCCGTGCCCGAAAACGCAGACAGGAAGCCGAGCGCGTCCCATGTGCTGTGTTTCCGGCGGCGGTAAAAGTAGCGCTGGCAGAGCTGAAGTTCCGCGCCTGCATCGCGTGAGGTCCAGGGCGTGGCAGCGCTGCCCGCTTCGACTTTGACGCGCGCAAAGCTGACGCTGCCGCCGCTCTGGCTCGCAAGCGAGATGACGCGGTTGCCGCCGGTTGCGTCCATCATCAGCGTAACGGATTGCCGTCCCGTACCGGCCGGTATCGTACCGCTGACGGCGCCGGCCGCCACCGTGATATCGCCGCTCGGATCTTCAAGCGAGATCGTCAGCTCGGCATTGGCAAAGCTCTCGAGGCCCCACTGTTGAGCCTCGATGACCTGCTCAATTGCGCCGGCCGCGAGCGTCACGACGAACCCTGAAACCGAATACGTCGCCCCCGCGCTCCGCCACCGGTCATGGCCAAGTGTACCGCTGCTGAGCGCGCCACCTGCAAAGTCGCGCTGATTGATTTGGAAGTCGCCGTTGATGAGGAGGTTTGGCTGCGCCGCGGGAGCTGCACCAGCGAGCTGCGTGTTGGGGAAGCTGACGGCGCCGGTCGCGTTGTCGACGGCCATAGCGTCGAACCAAGACGCGCCATCGGCGCTGACCTTGAACTTGAGTGCGTCGCTGCCCGCAAGTCCGATCTCAGCGCGCCCCGAAAAGCCGGACTGGAACAGCAGGCTTGCGGTATCGCCAGCCGTGTTCTTGTTGATCTTCAGCCGATGGTCGCCGCCCTCGTGGTTGAGCAGCACGGCCGGCGACGACACGGAAAGACGATTGGCGGCATCCGCCGTGGCATTCACGCCGACGAGCGCCGTCGGATTGACCGAGGCGACACCACCGCCGACACCACCGCCGCCACTACTCCCGCCGCTCGTGACCGGTAGCCAACTGCTGCCGTTGAAGGCGACAAGCGCCGCTTCGTCAGTCACGTAAGCGAGCCAGCCCTCCGCCGGTGCGTAGAACAGCCAGGCGTTGTCCTGCCAGGCTGCGACCTCGCCCGCGTGGCCGGCCCACTCGCCCGTCGGCGAAGACCCGACGATGAAGCGCGCGCCGTCATCCGGCGATATTGGCGGCGCATCGAGATCGCGGTCGGCAACCGAAAGCTGCACGATTGCATCGAGCGCACGGATCGCCTCGTTGTGGGTGACGTGCTTCTGCGCCTGCGCGGCTGCGATATACGGCAGGTCGAGATTGGGGGTGGTGTCCATCGAGCGTCAGCCTTTCACGCGGCATTCGGTGCGCGAAAGTGTGCCCGGCCCGGCGCGGGCGGTGACAAGCCGCTTGTTCGGTAAACAACGCTTGCGCTAGCAGCGCGCGCTTGATCAGGGCGGATAAGGCCGCCTTGCGCCAGGCGGCCACGAACTACACGCCGTAGTGAGACCGGTACCAATCGACGAACGCGCGGACGCCGTCGCGCACCGGCGTCGCCGGCTTGTAGCCGACGCTCTCGACGAGCGATGAGGCATCCGCGTAGGTGTCTGGCACGTCGCCCGGCTGCAGTGGCAGCAGCTCCTTGACCGCAGACTTGCCAACCGCCGCCTCGATCGCGGCGATGTATTCAGAGAGCTTCACTGGCGCGTTGTTGCCAATGTTGAAGACGCGATAGGGCGCATCGGACGTGTCGCGACGCGGCGCATCGCTATCCCAATCCGGATCGGGCGCCGCAATGTCGTCCGACGCGCGGATCACGCCCTTGGCAATGTCTTCGACATACGTGAAATCGCGCGTGTGGTTGCCCTGATTGAAAACCTTGATGGGCTCGCCAGCGATAATTGCTTTCGTGAAGAGAAAGAGCGCCATGTCCGGGCGGCCCCAAGGGCCATAGACCGTGAAGAAGCGCAGCCCCGTCGTCGGCAGGCGGAACAGGTGACTGTAGGCGTGCGCCATCAATTCGTTCGCCCGCTTGGTCGCCGCGTAAAGCTGTAACGGGTGATCGACGCCGTCGCGCTCGGAGAACGGCATCTTGGTGTTGGCGCCATAGACACTCGACGTCGACGCGTAGGTCAGGTGCGCGACAGCGTGATGCCGGCAGGCCTCGAGGATGTTGAGAAAGCCGACGACGTTGGCGTCAATGTAGGCGCGCGGCTGTTCGAGGCTGTGGCGGACGCCAGCCTGCGCTGCGAGGTGAATGACGCGATCGATCTGGTGTGCTTCGAAGACGGCATGGACCGCGGATTGGTCAACCAGGTCGGCGCGGACAAAATCGAACACGCCATTACCCGCACGGACGGCTTCTTTCAAAAGCGCGAGGCGTTGCTCTTTGAGCGCTGGATCGTAGTAGTCGTTGACGATGTCAAAGCCGACGACGTGATCGCCGCGCGCGATAAGTTTCTTCGCAACATGATACCCGATGAAGCCCGCAGCGCCTGTCACCAGAACCTTCATCGTCTGGACCCGCTAAAGCCGGCCATCGCTGTCTGACGCATCGAATAGTCCTTTCACGTCAAACATCACAGATGTCGGTCTGCCGAAAGCGCGGATCGCCTCGGCGCCGAGCTCGGCGAACTCGCGATGGCCCACCGCGAGGATGACACTATCGTAAGCGGCGGCCGTAGGCGGCGAGCGAAGCAAGCTTATCCCGAATTCGCGCTCGGCGGCAGCCGGGTCGACCCACGGGTCCCAAACGTCCACGGCGGCGTTACATTCGGCGAGCGTGCGAATGACGTCGATGACTTTCGAGTTCCTGAGATCCGGGCAGTTCTCCTTGAACGACAAGCCCATCACAAGAACGCGGCTATCAACGACGGGAATGCGCTTGTGCATCATGAGCTTCATGACGCGCTCGGCGACGTGACTGCCCATCGAATCGTTGATGCGACGGCCGGCAAGGATGACCTCCGGATGGTAGCCGGCTTCCTGCGCCCGATGGGTCAGATAATAGGGATCGACGCCGATACAGTGCCCGCCGACGAGGCCCGGGGTGAACTTCAAGAAATTCCACTTGGTGCCGGCGGCCGCCAGCACCTCGCCGGTATCAAGCTTGAGACGATGAAAGATGATCGCGAGTTCGTTCATCAGCGCAATGTTGAGATCGCGCTGCGTGTTCTCGATGACCTTGGCGGCTTCGGCGACTTCGATCGATGAGGCAAGGTGCGTGCCTGCGGTGATGACTTCACCGTAGAGCGCATCGATCGCCTTGGCCGCCTCCGGCGTTGAGCCGCTGGTCAACTTGGTGATGTCGGACAGCCGATGCTTGGTGTCGCCGGGATTGACCCGCTCGGGGCTGTAGCCCGCGAAGAAGTCGACATCGAGCTTCAGCCCCGAGGCCGCTTCGAGGATCGGGACGCAGAACTCGCGCGTGCAGCCGGGGTAGACGGTCGACTCAAATACGACACCGCACCCGGGGCGCAGAACCGCGCCGACCATCTCGCTTGCCTGCCTCAGCATGGAGAGGTCAGGCCGGTGCGCACGGTCGACAGGCGTCGGCACCGCAACGATAAAGATCTCACATGAGGCCAGCGTCTCCGGGTCTGACGCAAACGTAAGATGCTCTGCCGCCCGCAACGCGTCGGTGCCGACTTCGCGAGTGCGGTCCTCGCCACGCTGCAATTCCGCGATGCGAGCCGGGTCGAGATCGAAACCGAGCACCGGCCGGTGCCGCCCGAACGCGACGGCAAGCGGCAGGCCGACGTAGCCGAGGCCGACGATGCCAATGGTCTTTCCGCGCAGGTCCATCGCGCACTCCATCGAGGGAACGTCCTCAGGCAGGTAGTGAGCAGCGAGACGCGCGTCAAACCGGGCCGGCAGCGCGCGTGTGTTACGGCGTGTGGCTAAACGCCAGGGCTCGCGCCCGGCGCTTCCAATCGCGTGGCAGTCCCGCCGTCGCGCGCGGGACGTGCAAGGATCCCGGCATCCAACAGGTCGGCCCACGCCTGGCTGATCTTGTCGCGGTCGATCGTCTCGCCAAAGAGGATCATCGGTATCGTCCTGAGCGCGATGGTCAGATCGAGCAGAAGGCTTGCGTTCTTCACGTACCAGACATCGAGCGCGGCTTTGTCGTCAGCCGAGACGGCGCGACCACCGACGACCTGCGCCCAGCCCGTAAGCCCGGGGCGAACCAGCAGGCGCGCCTGATCGCGCGTGTCCTGGTCGCGCGGAAGCAGGGGCCGCGGGCCGATGAACGACATGTGGCCCGCGACGATGTTGATCAACTGCGGCAGTTCATCGAGCCGCGTATGGCGAACGAAGTTGCCAACAGCGGAGACACGTTCGTGGTCCGCGAGCCGTCGCCCGTCACTGTCGAATGCGGGCCGCATGGTCCGGAACTTGTAGAGCTTGAAGCTGCGGCCGTGCATGCCCGGCCGGACCTGCCAGAAGGCAACCGGAAAGCCGACCGCGACCGCCGTCACGAGCGCCGTCATCACCATCACTGGGAGTAGCAGGATGAGCAGCGCCGCCGACAGCACCACATCGAGCGCGCGTTTGACGGCCCAATAGCGCTGCTTTGCAAGACCTGTGGAGACGCTGCTCTCGAATGCGAACCGAGGTGCGTCCGCGGCCTCGGTCATGGAACGAACCGGCAGTCGGGCGGGCTCGCGCCTGACAACGCCGACGAAGTCATCGAAGAACTGCACCTCAACGCCGCGGTTGCGTGCCGCATCGTTGAGCGCCGCCGCGCCGGATGCCGAAAGCTGATGGCGGGCACACGTGACTACCAGTCGATCGATGCGCGTTCCGTGCGGTTCGAGATCGCGGAGGACCGCGCCCAGATCCTCCGGCCTGCCAAGGACGGGTATGGCGGCGACGCGGCGGCCGACGTGCCTGTCCTGCGTTCCAAGCAACCCAACGACTGCGATCTGCCCGCCCGCCAGATCGGCGACGGACTGAAGGTAGACTTCGGTCAGGCGATTGAGCCCCACGACAAGCACCGACGTTTGCTCCGATGGCGGGACCACACGATGAGGCGACCCGCGCGCCCCTTTGCTTTTGTAGGTACGCCACGTTCGAAACAGCATCCGCGCGCCGATTTGAATGACGACAGCGAAGACGAACTGGAGGATGGGCAGCGAGCGCGCCACGTGAATGAGCCGGTCCCAAACGAACGTCGCGGCGGTCGCAAGGATCACGGCAATCGCCGTCGCGATTGCGATGTTGCGATAGTCCGGCAGCGCGCTGAACCGCCAGATCGCCTGCGACGCAGGCGTCAGCGGATAGACGCAGAGGCCGACGATTGCGACAGCGCAGAAGTGCGGCACCAGCTCTGAAAGCCGTTCCGACGTGACCTGGAAATTTTCACGAAGGACGAGCGCGACCAGCGTCGCGAAGAGGAGCAGCAGGGTGTCGGCCGCCGCCGAACAGAGGCGCTTGAACAAAACCGCTCGAGACGCAACGAACACAACTCACCCCAAGCGCCGCTAACCTGACAATCGGCGCAAATTCCTGACGGTCCGTTGGTAAGAGCGCTTGAACGTCGTTGTCAATAAAGTTGGTGCAAAGAGCTTCAGACATCGCTGTTTTGCGCCAGCTCGGCGGAGGAGCCGCTCGGCGGCGCTCGGCGTTGGGCTCTATCAAGCGCAGGCGACGTCAGGCTCACTTATCGGCCGGTTTGGACGCACGGCGAAACTCTGAGCCGAGCGCATGATCTTCGAAGGCCGACGTGAGCTGCACGCTTCCGCCCCAGCCCCTTCCTCGAATTACAGTCCGCGCACCACCGGATCGCGGCCGTGGCTGTCGTGACGCGGAAGCACCGGTCGGGGCGGCGGCGACAGAGGCAGTTGTCAGAACTTCAAAAGACATTGTACAAAACATCTTAATACGGAGAGTTTCGGGCGAGTGCGGTGCGGGCGGGGTCTCAAGTGATGTTCATCAATGTCATGAGCGTTCTGGCGGCGGTGTGCTTGGCTGGCTGCACCACTTCCTCTCCTGATCAAGTCGGCTTTGCATCAGCGTCGGACGGGCCCGCTGCCGCATCAGGCTGGACGGAGCCAACCACCGTCAATGTCAAACACCTTGCGACTGGCGAGGCCCGGTCGGCCGTGGCGCGCGCGGAGCGCGTGGGAGCCACGCGCGGTCAGGCCTATCGGATTGGCGCCCACGACAAACTCGATGTCTCGGTGTTCAAGGTGCCCGACCTCTCGAAGAGCCTCGATGTTAGCGATGCGGGGTCGATCAACTTTCCGCTCCTCGGCGATGTGCGGGTCGAAGGGGACACGACGCGTGAGGTCGAGGCGACGCTGAAGAGGCGGCTTGAAGCGAGGTATCTGCAGAATGCCCAGGTCACCGTCCAGGTCAGCCAGTTCAACAGCCAGCGCGTGACGCTTGATGGCGCCTTTAAGAGGCCGGGCGTTTATCCGCTTAGGGGGCGCATGACGCTGCTTCAGGCTGTGGCTGGAGCCGAGGGCCTGACCGACAGCGCGAGCGAAGAAATTCTCGTGTTCCGCGCGGTCAGCGGCAAGCGGGCAGCCGCAAAATTCTCTATCGGAGCGATCCGCGCCGGCAGCAGCAAGGACCCTGTCCTGCAGGCTGGCGATGTGGTCATCGCAAACACCTCGTCCACAAAGCAGGCATTCAAGAACCTCAGCAAGGTTCTCCCGATCGCGAGATTCCTGTTGTTGCTCTGATGATGGCGGACGGGCCGATCGAAACGGCGTTGCAAAGCAAGGGTGTATAGCGTCGAGAGTTTGGAATGAACGTGCCAGACAGTCCTCGGGGAAAAGGTGAAGGCGGCGCACTTGTCGAACACGCCGGCGCAGCCCCCGTTCGCAGAACAACAGCCAGATTGGCGCCCGTCCCGCACGGATATGGCGCGGGCTACCCGCAAGCCGACCAAAGCCAGGACGACCTGGCTACAGCGCTCGGGTTCTATGTTCGGGTCGTCTTCAAGCGGAAGCTGCTGATCGCGAGTTCCGCGGCGATGGCGCTCGCCATCGGCTTGCTGATCGTGCTGAGCAGCACGCCGCAGTACACAGCGGTGACGCGCGTCCAGATCGATCGTAAGGCACAGCAGATCGTCGCCAACGACGCCAGCTCCGCCTCCGTCGTCGGCACAAACCGAGAGTTCCTGCGCACGCAGTACGAATTGTTAAAGAGCCGGGGCCTCGCAGAGCGCGTTGTGAGCGTCCTGCAGCTCCAGAACGATCAGAACTTCATCACCAAGCGGTCCACGTCGGTTGTTGGCTTTGTCAGAACCGCGTTTGCAGGCGATGCGACAGCGGCCGCAATCAAGTCGCCAATCGCTCTGCAGGCGAAGGCCGTATCGCTTGTTCGCGACAACGTCGCCATCCGCCCGGTCCCGGGTTCGCGCCTTGTCGACCTGAGCTTCACCGATCCGGATCGGGATCGCGCCAAAAGGGTCGCGGATGCCTATGCGGACGCCTACATCGCCTCACAACTCAACAAGCGCTTCCAGGCCAACGCCTATGCGAAGACGTTTCTTGAGGATCAGATCAAGCAGCTCAAACTGCGGCTCGAGCAAAGCGAGCAAGCCCTCCTGAAATTCGCCGAACGCGCTGAGATCGTGCAGGTCAACGAAGACAGATCAATCGCTGAAAGCAATCTCGCGGCGGCCAACACGACACTTGGCGAACTCATCACGGGCCGCATCAAGAACGAGCAGCTTTGGCGGCAAGTCTCGGAGAGTGACGAAATCGCAGCGCCGCAGCTCCTGACGAACTCGGTAATCGATGGTCTGCGCGCACAAAAGAAAGCGCTCGCGACCGAATTCGAAGAGAAGCGCGAGATCTTCAAGCCCGCCTACCCCGAGATGGCGCAGATCAAGAGCAAGATCACCGAGACCGACCGTCAGCTTGCAGCCGAGGTCGTAACGATCAAGAAGTCGCTCAAGGCCGCATACGAGACTTCGGTCGAGCAGGAAAAGACGATGCGCGCGCGGATTGCGCGGCTGCAGGAGAGGGTCCTGAGCCTCCAACGCAGCGGCGTTCAGCATGGGATTTTGGAGCGAGAGGTCGAGACCAACCGGAAGCTCTACAACAGCCTTCTGCGGCGCCTTGGCGAAGTTGATGTCGCCTCAAGCGTCGGAACAAGCAACGTGGTTGTCGTCGACCGCGCCGAGCGGCCGTCGCGGCCATCGGAACCGCGCATGGGACGGGCGCTTGCCCTCGCACTTGCACTCGGTCTCGCCTTCGGGGTCGGCGCGGCCTACGTCCTGGAAGTCTTCGATGATCGTGTGCGCGTACCGGAAGAGCTTGAGGGCCTGACGCGCCTCCCGACGCTCGGCATTATTCCCAAGCTTTCGTCCGATGTTGCGTTCAAGCAGAGTATAGACGATCCACGCTCGCCACTTGCCGAGGCTTACCGATCGCTCAGCACGGCACTGCAGTTCTCGACCGAGGTCGGCCTGCCGCGGTCACTCTTCGTTACGAGCTCCGGGCCAAGCGAGGGCAAGTCCTCGACAGCGATCGCGATCGCGCGGCACTTCGCGACCCTCGGGATGCGGGTCCTGCTGGTGGATGGCGACTTACGCAAGCCGTCGCTGCACGCCAAGCTCGGACGCGACAACACCGTCGGGCTGTCAAACTATCTGACCGGTGCGCTGCTGCCGCGAGAAGCGTTCCAGTCGGTCGCGACGCCAGGGGTCACTTTCATGGCGTCCGGTCCAATACCGCCCAACCCTGCTGACGTGTTGACCGGGCCAAGAATGAGAACGCTTGTCGAGGTCGGACTTGAAACATTCGATGTCGTCATCATCGACGGACCGCTGATGCTGGGTCTTGCTGACGCGCAAGTCCTCTCCAATGCCTGCGCCGCGACGCTGCTGGTCGTCGCCTCGGGTCAGCCACGCAAGGGCGCGATCGTCCACGCGCTTCGCCAGCTTTCGATGTCGCGCGCGCGGGTGATCGGGACGGTGCTCACCCGGTTCGATGTCAAGGCTTCGGGCTACGGCTACGGTGGCGGGCATAGCTACGCCTACGCGACCGACTACGGCGAGCGCGTCTATATCCCGCCATCGTGAGCAATCAGGCGAAGCGCCGCGGAATTGATCGTTGGCTTCGCACAAGGATCGACAAGCGGTGCGCGCTCAGGAGCAGAGGAGCTTGTCGGTGGCGATGTCTGGGTCGACGACGTTACGATCCGCCGCCGCTATCCGGCGTTATGTGGCTTCTTTGATACCGTTAAAACCTGGACGGCGCGCTTCATGACACTCCGGGCACACAAACCCGCAAGCGCGCGCGTGGGACCGGTCGGCATCGGATGGGGCGCAGATGTGCTCATCGGCGACAACAACGCGGAACGCCTGCCGCGCGTGGGCTGCGACGATGGACCTGCCGAAAAGGCCGCGAAGGATCTCCAGCATGTCCGAGGCGCCTCAGGTTTCGGCCATGCAGGCCAATGCGGTTGTGCCGCAGGAACAGCACGAAACGTCCATCGCAGGGGTTTCTTTCAACCGCATCGGTAAACGCGGACTTGTCGACAGAATTTCGGCTTTTCCCCAGCCGGCGGCAGCGTCCATGAGCGTGCAGGCCGCACGACGCCCCACTTGAGACCGCACGGCTTTCGCGCGATCACTGCAGCGTTCGCGCCGAAATGGACCCTTCCGCCATGCCGCTTCCGCTGTCCGTATTCGTGATCACGCTGAACGAGGCGGCCCGGCTTGGCGCAACGCTTGACGCCGTCCGGCCGTGGGCAGGGGAGATTGTCGTCGTCGACAGCGGCTCCACCGATGCGACGGTCGAGATCGCGCGCGCGCACGGAGCCCGTGTGTTTCATCGGGACTGGTCGGGCTTCGGACAGCAGAAGCGCTTTGCCGAAGATCAATGCACGCACGATTGGCTCTTGAACCTGGACGCTGATGAGATCGTCACCGCGGATCTGGCCGCCGAGATCGCTGAGCTCTTTTCGTCAGACGCCCCTGACCCCGCGCTCTTCAACGTACGTATCCTCAACGTCTATCCCGGTTCGCTCCGACCGCGCCCGTTTGCGTCAGACTACAACGTCGTCCGCCTCTATCACCGATCCCAGGGCCGCTACCGAGACCACGCCGTCTACGACCGGATTGAACCGGAAGCCGGCGCAACGGTCCGCCAACTCCGGGGCGCCCTGCATCACTTCCCGGTCGTCGACATTGCGCAAATGGTCCACAAGGGAAACCGGCATTCTGGTCACGCCATTGAACGCCTCGCAAAGCGCCCGCGGTGGCAGCTCAAGCTGCGCTTACCGGTCCAGTTTCCCTGGAGCTTTCTTCAATTCTATCTATTCCGCGGCCACATCTTTGGCGGCTGGAAAGGCTTCGCGTTTGCGTTGAACGGGGCGTTTATGCGCACCATGCGGATTGCGAAAGCGCTCGAATACCGCGAGAAGCTGGCGGCAGATGTCAACCGCGCGGGACCGCCGACAGCCAAAGCCGGCTGATCGCGGCGGGGCGAGCGGGACTGGTGCGCACCAACGGGCAGAGGGGCACGCGCGATGCTCACGAAAGTGTCTGATGACAACCTTATCGAAAGCCTCAAGCGGTCGGCTGCGCTGAACGTGGACGCGGTCGCGGCGTTGAAGTCCGAAGTCGACGGCGACCTTAGCCGGAAACTCGCGTCCGCCGCCCGACTGATCCTCGGCGTCTCCGGCCGCGTCATCGTCAGCGGCATGGGCAAGAGCGGGCACATCGGCGTCAAGATCGCAGCCACGCTCGCGTCGACCGGAACGCCCGCGCAGTTCGTCCATCCCGCAGAGGCCTCGCACGGCGACCTCGGCATGGTGACGTCGAACGATGCAATCATCGCCCTGTCGTGGTCAGGCGAAACCGCAGAACTCGCGAACGTCGTCGCCTATTCCGCGCGCTTCAACGTCCCGCTTATCGCAATCACGTCGCGCGATGACAGTGCACTTGCGCGCGCAGCCGACGTCTGCCTGAAGCTTCCGACGGTCGTCGAAGCCTGCCCTCACGGCCTCGCGCCGACGACATCCAGCGTTGTCCAACTCGCAGTTGGCGACATGCTCGCAATTGCCTTGCTTGAGGCGCGCGCGTTCTCGCCGCATGAGTTCAAGATCTTCCACCCGGCGGGTTCGCTCGGCAGTCAACTCAAGCTTGTGCGCGAGTTGATGCACAGCCGCTCCGATGTCCCGGTCGCTGAGCCCGACACGCCGATGTCGGATGCGCTCATCACGATGTCAGAGCAGCGGTTTGGCTGCATCGCAATCACGGACGGCGGCGACGGCTTGCTTGGCGTCATCACGGACGGCGACTTGCGGCGCCATATGGGTGACGGGCTGTTATCGCGAACGGCGGGGGAGATCATGACGCCCGCGCCGAAGACGATCGATGCGGACGTTCTTGCGGCCGCGGCGCTCGAGCAAATGAACGCGAGCAAGATCTCGGTGCTGCTCGTCACCGACAGCGACCGCCTTGCCGGGATCCTGCACATCCACGATCTGCTGCGCGCCGGCGTCGCTTAGACATTCGGGCACGAGGCGGCGTCCTATGAGCGCTTGATCATGCGGATCAGCGTTGGCCGTAGCGCATCAGCATCCTTCAGGGCATCGTCGAACCAGAAGCGCGCGACCTCGTCGCCACGGATCAAGTCCGCGCCCTCGGTGTCGAGGCCCGCGAGCGACCAGCCTTCATCCGTATAGCCAAGCTGCTCGGCGTAGTTGCCGATCGCGTCGACGTGGTCCTCGTTCATGTGCGCGACCGCATCGGCCTCAAGCTCGGCTGTTAGCGCCGTCGTTGGCGACATCAGGGCGTCGCCCGCGAACGTGTAGGCGCGCGCAAACCCGAGGACGAGCGACACCTCTGTGAGCTCGACGCGCCAGAACGCGAAGTCCTCGAAGTCAATGTAGAGCTCGCTTGCCGGATGCTTGCGCAAGAACCGCGTGCGCAGCCGCGACCGCTGCTCGCGATCCGCAATGCGGTGTCCTTTGCCAAACGCCGTCAGCCGCGGATGGGTCAGCGGATCACCGCCGCGCGCTTCGCCGATCAGCAGCGAACACCGCGGCTCCGTCTCGAGCGCGCGAAAGTGATCGGAGAGTTGCGAGATCAGTAGCACCGGCGCGCCGTCAATATCGGTCGCCAGGTTGACGCGGCTTGCAAGCGGCCAGCCGGTGCCGGCCTGCGCGGTCGCAAGCGTGGCTGAGCGAGCCGTACGCGCGAGCGCTTTGGCGGCCTGGATCGTCTCAGCGTCGGCGGCGTGACGGACGCCATCGCCTGGTTCGTCGGTCATGTGTTCTCCCCCTCATGGCGCGCAGGCCAACCGGCCGCTTAACAGCGCGACGGCGAAAGCAGAAGTTGCAACGTCATTGAGCGACCAGGTTCCAGGACGCGAAGGCCATTGTCTTCGACGGAAGGCAGCGCGCCGTTGACCGCGTTCGTCTGGTGCGTGACCGGCTCGAAGCAAAATGCTTCGCTATCTTCCGGCGTGTAAAGAACCGCCCAGGACGTCGCGGGTTGGGTTGCGATGGCGAGCGACCAGCCGGCGTCCGGCCACGTTATCATCGCCGGTTCGCGCCACCCGGACAGTCCGTTGTCGACCCCAAGGGTGAGCGCGCCGCCGTGACGCAGGGTCTCCAAAACAGGATGACCGCGATCGAGGCCGGTTGGCAGCATGTCGCCGCCGTTGGCGACGACAGCGTCCGCATCAGTCTTCAGGTGCGTTTGCCGCGCGCGCGGGAAGTAAGGGTGAAAGCCGAGGCCAGCCGGCATCGCCCGCGCATCGCAGTTCCTGACCACAAGCTCGCACTTTAGCCCGGACGAATCGAGCGCGTAGCGCGCGCGTACCTCGATGTTCCACGGCCAGCTCGCATCGGCCGTGTGCTTCAGCAGAAGCGAGACCGACGCCGCGTCCTGCGCTGTCACGTCGAACGGCTTCTGCCAGGCGACGCCGTGGATCGCATGCGGCTCGTCGCGGAAGTTTGCGGCGAGTTGAACCGTTGCCCCATCGAACACGAACTGCGCGTTGCCGATCCGGTTGGAGAATGGCGCTAGCAGGAACGCGCCGAGATCTGTCGGCTGCGAGACCTGATCGACCGCGACGCCGCGCACGAAGTCGAACCGCTCGCCTTCCTCCGGCGCGATCGAGAAACCTAAGAGCCCGGCGCCATGATGCGGCGAGACTGACGCCCAAAAGTCATCAAACGTCAGGTCGATCGGGCTCATGACGTTTGCGCCTTACCCGCAGCGGCCGCGCGGCGGACAATCGCGACGCCCGCGACGCCGAGATCAGCATCACCAATCAAAACCTCGTCGGCGGCTGCGATCAGTCGGCTCGCATCAGCCTCACGCGGGCCGTAGTTGACGATCGTCCTCAGCGCGCCGTGGTCGCGCACGCGCACGTCATCGCCGGTTTCGACGATTGCAAGACCAGCAGCAATCAAACGATCCGCAAGCACGGTTTCGAGCCAAGCATCGTCCGGCCAACCGGCGAGGTACGTTGCGCGATCGGCTTCAATCCAAACGGGTTTGCCGTCGTGGGCCGCGGCGCGAACCTTGGCGTCGCCTGTCACCTCCACGTGCTCGAACCAGTGATGCACCGCGCCGCCATCATCGGTCGCCACGCGCACGCCGGGACGCAGGCTCTCGACGCGAACCACGCGGAGCGGGAGCAATTTGCTGAGCGGGCCGGGCGGCAGCTTGGGCGGGACTTGATGCGTCTCCAGCCGCGAACCTGCGCGAGGACCAAAAACGATCTGGCCGTCAGCAGCCGCGAAAGCTTGGGCGGCCGCTTCGCCCACCATGATGAGATGCGGGGCGACGACAACCGCGTAGCCGGTAAGGTCCGCGCCAGGCGGCACGATGTCGATGGATTGTCCGAGCCGGCGCAGCGCCCGATAAAACTGAAACGTCAGCGCAAGCCCGCTATAACCACGCGCCTGCGGCTGGATCTCCGTTGCCCAGATCGACGGATAGTCGACGACCATGGCGACCGGCGATCGCTGGGTTGCGTCGTCCACCGTTTGCGCATCCGCAATCGCCTGCAGCTCGCCTGCGACAACCGACGCTTCCTCGGCGCCGACATCCGTGCTGCCATCAGGCCGGTTGAGCCCGGCGTGGAACTGCTCCTGCCCGAATGGCGCCTGCCGCCATCGGAAATAGCTCACCAGCTCGGCCCCGTGCGCGAACGCCTCATGCGTCCACAGCCGCACCATGCCGGGATGTGGCGCGGGGTTCCACGCAGCCCAGTTCACCGGCCCAGGCTGCTGCTCCATCACCCACATGCGGCCACCGCCAACCCCGCGATAGAGATCGTGATGAAACGCCTGGAAGTCTGGGTCGCCGGCGCGCAGATACCAGTTGCGCCAGGCTTCGTCGCGGCCGAACCGCTCAAGCATGCCGAGCGGGTAGGAATCCCAGCTCGCAACATCGAGATCGGCGGCGACGTCGAAGTGGTCAAAGTCTGTGACCGCGCCCATGAAGTTGTGTGTGATGTCGCGGCCGGGAGAGAACTCGCGGATGATGTCGACCTGGGCGCGATTGAAACGGACGACCTGGTCTGACGTGAAGCGGCGAAAGTCCAACACGTGCGCCGGGTTCGGCTCTGTCACCGTCAGGTTCGGCAGCGCGACGGCATCAAAGTCGTGCAACTCCATCGACCAGAAGACATTGCCCCAGGCCGCGTTGAGCGCATCGACTGTGCCGTACTTATCGCGAAGCCAGATCGCGAAGGCTTGCCGCGCGGCTTCTGAGTAGCTGACTGTGGTTTCATGACAGCCGTACTCGTTGTCCGTCTGCCATGCGACGACGCTTGCATGCTGTCCAAAGCGCTCGGCGACCGCGCGCGTGATGCGGCGCGCGTCTTCGAGATAGCCCGCGTGCGAAAAGTCATAGTGCCGCCTCGACCCAAACCGCCTCTCAGCGCCATCGGCGGCGACGGCAAGCATGTCCGGCATCCGGTCGACCAACCATTTGGGTGGCGTCGCCGTCGGCGTGCACATGATGATCTTGAGCCCGGCGCCAGCGAGCGCTTCGACCGCACGATCAAGCCACCCGAACTCTATTTCGCCCGGCCGCGGCTCAATGCGCGACCATGCGAACTCGGCGATGCGCACATGGGTGAGACCCACCTCGACCATGCGCCGCGCGTCACCAGCCCAGACATCTTCGGGCCAATGCTCGGGATAGTAGCAAACGCCGAGATGCGAACGGGTTGCCTTGCTGCTCATTTGAGGCCGGCCTCCGGGGCTCGGTCAGATCCTGAGCCCGTCTTGCGAGAACATCATCGCGGTTGCGGGATCGATCCCGACGCGGGCGATGTCACCGTCATCGACGGCGGTATGCCCCTTCTGCTCGACCGTCAACTGCTGAGCTTGACCAATGTCGAGATAGAGATACGAGACGCCGCCCAACTGTTCGACGACGGTCGATGTCGCTTCAAACGTGTGTTCACTCGCGTGCGCGTCGATGAAGTGCTCTGGCCGGATGCCGACCTTCACCTTCGTACCGGCCACCGGCGGCATCGTGCGCGCTGCGACCGGGATCGTGAGGTTGCCAAGTGCTGGAAGCTCCACACCAGCGGTTTTGCCGTTCGGGACAGTCACGGTGCCGTCGACGAAGTTCATGCGCGGCGACCCGATGAAGCCTGCCACGAACGCGTTGTCAGGATTGTCGTAGAGCTCGATCGGCGAGCCGAACTGTTCGAGCCGGCCCTTGCGCAGGACGACGATCCTGTCGGCAAGCGTCATCGCTTCGGTCTGGTCGTGCGTCACGTAGATCATCGTTGTCCCGAGGTCGCGATGGAGCTTCGCGATTTCGAGACGCATCTGGACGCGCAACTCCGCATCGAGGTTCGAAAGCGGCTCATCGAACAGGAAGACCTTCGGCTCGCGCACGATCGCGCGGCCGATCGCAACACGCTGGCGCTGACCGCCGGACATCGCCTTTGGCTTGCGATCGAGAAGCGGTGTGAGTTCAAGGATTTCGGCTGCGCGGGCGACGCGGCGCTTGATGTCGGCAGACGGGTGCCCCGTCATCTTCAGGCCGAACGCCATGTTGTCGTAGACCGACATGTGCGGGTAAAGCGCGTAGGACTGGAACACCATCGCGACGCCGCGGTCGGCAGGCTCCACGTGCGTGACGTCCTCTCCGCCGATCTTGATGGTGCCGGATGTCGTCTCTTCCAGCCCCGACACAAGCCGAAGCAGCGTCGACTTTCCGCATCCGGATGGACCAACGAACACAATGAACTCGCCGTTCTTGATCGACAGGTCGACGCCGTGAATGACGTCGATATCGCCAAACGATTTTTTGACTGATGACAGCTCCAGTCCGGCCATCGGGCTCGGTCCTCCTCCCGCGGGGGCTGGCGGAGATCATTGCAGCGCCTCCACCTCGCCGTTTGCTCCATGAGCCTCGGCAGAACCATGGCCGTCAAGCGAATCCAGACCGGTCAGAGGCCGCGGGCCCCGTCGCGGTTGACACGCGAAGCGCGCGCCGGAATTGTGCCGAAAGGTCGTGCGGCGAGACGCTACGTCTCGTTTCGCTAAAGCGGCAGCAATCAACGGCGCGCACCTCAAGCGCAGCCGACAAGGGAGAAACGCCATGTGGAACCACCTGACCCGGGTGGCAGCCGGACTTATTTTGTCCGTTGCAATGACGGGCGCGGCGCTTGCCAACGAACTGATTATCAACTTCGACGACCCGAACCCGAAGCCGAAACAGGGCTTCATGAATGCGGTCGAGAAGTTCAAGAAGGCCAACCCGGACATCAAGGTGACGGTCAACATCAACGACCGTGAAGCCCACAAAACAGCGATCCGGAATTTCCTCTCGGCCGAAGCGCCAGACATCACCGCCTGGTATCCCGGCAACCGCATGGCGCCGTTCGTCAACGCGGGTCAGTTCGAGGACATCTCGGACCTTTGGAAAGAGCAAGGCTGGAGCGAGACGTTCTCTGCGATCAAGCCGACGATGACCATGAACGGCAAGCAGTGGGGCGTGCCCTACAGCTACTATCAGTGGGGCATCTACTACCGCAAAGACATCTTCGAGAAGCTCGGCATCGCTATCCCGAAGACGTGGGATAAGTTCCTTGCTGCCTGCAAGAAGCTCAAGGACAACAACATCACGCCGCTCACGATTGGCACGAAGTTCCTTTGGCCGGCCGCCGGCGTGTTCGACTACTTGAACCTGCGCACCAACGGCTATGAGGTCCACAACGACCTGACGGCCGGGAAGATCAAGTACACCGATCCGAAGATCCGCGCGGTCTTCGAGAAGTGGGAACAGCTCGTCCGTCCGGGCTATTTCATTCAGAACCACGCAACGCTTGCCTGGCAGGACGCGCTTGCGCCGTTCGTGAAGGGCGAAGCTGCGATGTACGTGATGGGCAACTTCGCGGTCGCATCGATGCGCGATGCGGGGCTCACCAACGACCAGATCGACTATTTCCCGTTCCCGGAAATCACGCCAGGGGTCGCGCGCGCGGAAGAAGCACCGGCCGATGCGCTCTTCATCCCAAGCAAGGCAAAGAACAAGGAGAACGCGCGCAAGTTCCTGGCCTTCATCGCGCAGCCTGAAATCCAGTCTGAGTGGAACAAGACGATCGGTCAGCTCCCGCCCAACAACAAAGCGGCGGTTGGCGACGACAAGTTCATCCAGAAAGGCTTTGAGACAGTCTCAACCGCATCCGGCCTTGCGCAGTTCTTTGACCGCGATGCACCGGCCGAGATGGCGAAGGCCGGTATGGAAGGCTTCCAGGAGTTCATGATCAAGCCAGACCGGCTCGACCGCATCCTGAAACGTCTCGATAAGGTCCAGTCCCGCGTCTACAAATAGCGCGGCACTGACTTGAGGCGCGGCTGGTTCCTCAACGCATCCAGCCGCGTCGACCCCGCGGAGCGGCACATCCACCGCCTCTCCAATCCTGCCCAGCCTCCGGAATGAGAGCGCATGGCCAGCACACCGGCACTGCCCGACACGGACCCATCGATCCAAGTCAGCGCATCGCGCACCAGACAAAGCTGGATGCGCCGCAACCGCCTGAAGATCGCGCCGTGGGTCTTCCTTGCCCCAGCGATGCTGTTCTTCCTCGTCTACGTCATCCTGCCGATCTTCCAGTCGATCTACATTTCGCTTCACGAGTGGAACGGCATCGACAACGCCGACGGCACGTCGTCCATGAGGTGGGTCGGCCTCGGCAACTACGTCGAGCTGATGGACGATGACGACTTCTACACATCGCTGAAGAACAACATCATCTGGCTCGTCCTCTACATGCTCGCGGTGCCGGCCGGGCTCTTCATCGCGCTGTTTCTCAACCAGACCGTCACGGGCATGCGGCTCTATAAGTCGCTGTTCTTCTTCCCCTTCGTCATCAGCCAGGTCGTCGTCGGGCTGATCTTCGCGTGGTTCTATAATCCGAACTTCGGCATCGTCGGGCAGGTCTATGAGTTCTTCGGCGCCGAGGCCCCGTCGATCCTCGGCGATGAGGATCTGGTGACCTACGGCATCATCTTCGCGGGCCTCTGGCCGCAGATTGCCTACTGCATGATTTTGTATCTCACCGGTCTCAACAACGTCTCGCCGGACCAGGTCGAAGCCGGCCGCCTCGACGGCGCGCGCGGTTGGCGGATGCTCTGGTACGTCATCCTTCCGCAGCTCAAGCCCGCAACGTTCATCGCCGTCGTTGTCACCGTGATCGGCGCGCTCCGATCGTTCGACATGATTGCGATCATGACCGAGGGCGGACCCTACGGCTCATCGAACGTGCTCTCCTATTACATGTTCGAGACCGCGCTTTCCGAATACGGCTTCCGCATGGGATACGGCTCCGCAATCGCGACTGTCCTGTTCCTCATCATGCTCGTCTTCATCTCGTACTTCCTCTACGCGATGTGGCGCGACGAGCGGGAGGCGCGCTGATGTTTCCGGCACCGATCCAGCGCGCCAGCCTCGCCAAACAAATCGCCTACAACGCGTTCCTACCAATCTCGCTTTTCATCTGGCTTCTGCCGCTGCTCGCGATCTTCATGACGTCGATCCGGCCAGGCGGCGACATCAACGCGGGCAACGTTTTCGGCTGGCCATCCGAGTTCCAACTGATTGAGAACTACACGGCCGTCTTCCGCGAATCCCAAGCGGTTCAGTACTTCATCAACTCGCTGTTGATCACCGTCCCAACCGTCATTGTCTCCGTCGCGCTCGCCTGCCTTGCCGGATACGCGCTCGCGATCTACCGGTTCAAGGCGTCGCTGCCGCTGTTCTTCATCTTCATCGCGGGCAACTTCGTCCCCTTTCAGATCCTGATGGTGCCGGTTCGCGAGCTTTCGGTGCAAACCGGGCTCTACAATACCGTCACCGGCCTCGTGCTGTTTCACGCAGCCTTCCAGACAGGCTTCTGCACGCTCTTCATGCGCAACTTCATCAGGGCGCTGCCGCATGAGCTGATCGAAAGCGCGCGCATCGAGGGCGTGAGCGAGTTCAAGATCTTCTGGTATCTCATTCTGCCGCTGGTCCGCCCTGCGATCGCGGCGCTTTCGGTACTCATCTTCACGTTCGTCTGGAACGATTACTTCTGGGCGACAGTGCTCACGAACGGCGAAGCCTCCAAGCCGATCACGGCCGGCATCAAGGCGCTCAACGGACAGTTCATCGCCCGTTGGCATCTGGTCTCCGCCGCCTCGCTCTTGGCAGCCGTCCCGCCGGTCGTCATGTTCTTCCTCATGCAAAAGCACTTCATCGCCGGCCTGACGCTCGGCGCGACGAAGGGCTGATCCGGAACCGGGGGCCGATCCGGCATGACCAATCTGATTGCGCACCGCCTTGATGCGCCCGGTGCGACGCTGGTGCTCGGCCGCACGGACGGGCCGCCTGCCATCGTCTACTTCGGCGCGCCTCTACGGCCCGAAACCGATCTCGTCATGCTGGTTGCAAGCCGCATCCAGCCGCTCGGCAAGGGCACGCTCGATGTCCTGCCGGGCGTTGCGCTCCTGCCCGAGGCAGCCCGGGGGTTCACGGGCTATCCAGGCCTGATCGCGCACCGACCGGACGCAGGCGGCGGCGCCTGGGAGGGCCGCTTTGCGTTTCGTGACGCCGCCCGCTGTGATGACACCAACAGCCTTGCCATCACGTGCGCCGACGCCGACCGCGGCTTCGACATTACGTTCCACTGCCGGCTCTGCCCGGAGAGTTCCGTCGCCGTCTTCAAGACCGAGCTCACAAACTCCGGCAGCGATGACGCCATCATCGACTGGCTGAGCGCGCCCGTCATCAACGTGCCACCCATGCTGACCGAGCAGTTGCGTTTCAGCGGCCGCTGGTGCGCCGAGTTCGAAATTCATCGCAGGCCCATCCCGCTCGGCATCTCATCAACGGAAAACCGCCGCGGCCGGACGAGCCATGAAGCGTTTCCAGGCGTCATCTGCACAAGCGAAGGCGCGACGGAAAACACGGGCACGTGCCTCGGGCTGCACCTCGGCTGGAGCGGCAATCACAGGCTGCTGCTCGAGCGCAAGTCACATGGGCTGACGCAGGCCCAGCTCGGCGTGCTGCCGCTTGCAGGCGAGATGCGGCTCAAGCCCGGCGCCGCACTTGCGACACCCGAACTCTACGCGGCCACGTCGGACCGCGGGCTCAATGGCGTCAGTCAGGCATTCCACGCGTTCGTCCGGACCAACATCGCACCGTTCCCCAAGCCGGCTGCGCCGCGCCCGGTCACCGTCAACACATGGGAAGCGATCTACTTCGATCATACGCTCGAGCGCCTGACCTCGCTCGCCGATGCGGCAGCCGACATTGGCGCGGAACGGTTCGTGCTCGACGACGGCTGGTTCAAAAACCGCACCGACGACACCCGTGCCCTCGGCGACTGGGTGCCGGATGCGCGAAAGTATCCCGACGGCCTCCACCCGCTCGTCGACTATGTGGTCGATCGGAAGGGCATGCAGTTCGGCCTCTGGGTCGAGCCGGAGATGGTCAACGAAGACAGCGACCTGTTTCGCGCGCATCCTGACTGGGCGCTGACGCTCAGCCCTTATCCCGCCGTCCTCGGCCGCAACCAGATGGTGCTCGATCTGACGAACGATGCCGTGCAGGACCACCTCTTCGAACGTCTCGGCGACCTGCTCGGCAGCTACCGGATCTCGTACCTCAAGTGGGATATGAACCGTGACCTTGTGCTGGCCGGCGACCGCCATCGCAAGCCAGCCGGCAGCCGCCAGACGCATGCGCTCTACCGGCTGATTGATCGCGTGCGCGCAGCCTTCCCGCATGTCGAGATCGAGAGTTGCGCCTCGGGCGGTGCGCGCGTCGACTTTGAGATCCTGAAACGCACGCACCGGTTCTGGCCGTCCGATTCAAACGACCCGGTTGAGCGCGCGCGCATTCAAAGTGGCTTCCTGCACTTCTTCCCGCCCGAGGTGATGGGCAGCCACGCCGGCCCGACCTGGTCGCACACGTCCGGGCGTGGCTGCACCGCGGCGTTCCGCGCGCTGGCTGCGAACTATGGCCACTTCGGCTTTGAGCTAGCGCTCGACGACATCTCGGACACGGACCGCGCCGTCTTCCGCGCGGCTGTCGAGCGCTACAAAGCGGACCGTGAGATCTGGCATCGCGGCCGCGTCTGGCGGCTCGACACAATCGACCCGAACCTAATTGCGACGCTTGCAACGTCACTGGACCAGGCCGCGGCCCGTCTCGTTGCGTTGCAGATCGACCGGGCCCGTTCAGTCGCGCCGGCGCCGCTGGCGATCCCTGGTCTCGACCCCGCGCGGCTCTATCGCGTCACGCTCAAATCGGAGGACCCGCCGGAACGCTCAGGCACCCGACGGTTCGACAATCCGCTCTCGACCGGCGGCTTTGTCGTGCTCGGCGAGATGCTCGCGCAAGCAGGCCTGCAGCTCCCGGTGTTCCATGCGCAATCGGGCGTCGCCGTCGCCATTGACGCGGTTGATTGATTGGCGGGGCACGTCTTCACGAAGCTGTTGGCTGGTCAGGCCGGCACGCGTCCGGCTAAGACGCGAGCTGAAGTTCTCACTCAGCCGTCAGAGAGTGCCAGCCGTGTTCCTTCGAAGTCTTGCCCTCGCTTGCATCGCAGCCGTCACGACAGTCGCGGCTGTTGCCACGTTCGACGCCGCCGTAACGCCGGCCGCCGCCTGCGGTCCGGACACCGACTGCAAGCTCGACGATCGCTGGTATCGCATCAGCATGCCATCGGGCCACGACGGGACGTCAAAGATCGGCGCGGTCTTCTTCATGCACGGCTGGCGCGGCAGTCCGGTCGGCGTCATGAAAAACCAGAAGCTCGCGAAGGCGATCGACGACCTCGGCGTCGCGCTCGTTGCGCCGAAGTCGTTGAACGTCGATTGGGACATTCCGAACGCACCGCGCCCCGGGGACCATGTTGAACTCGCCTTCTTTGACCGCCTCATCGCCGACGTCACCAAGCGGTTTCCAATCGACCGCAACCGTCTGCTCGCGACGGGATTTTCCGCCGGCGGCATGATGGTCTGGAACCTTATTTGTCACCGCAGCACGTCGTTCCGCGCGTTCGTCCCGCTCGCGGGCACGTTCTGGCGGCCGGTCCCCGACCATTGCGATACACCGCCCGCCAATGTCGTCCACGTCCACGGCACGACCGACACGATGGTCCCGCTCAAGGGCCGGCCGATTGGCAACCGCGCGCATCAAGGTGATGTGTTCAAGGCGCTCGCGCTCTATCGCCGTCACGGCCGCTTCCGCGCGCCAACCGAAGTGCGCGACCGCGACCTCACGTGCGACCGGGCCTATAACGCCGCCGGGAAAGTCCTCTCCTTCTGCCGTCACTCCGGCGGCCACTGGTACAAGCCCCACCACATCACCCGCGTCTGGCGCTTGATGCAGACCCAGGGCGCTCTTTAGAGCGCCGGCGTGAGTTGGGCTTCAGACGGATGACGCGACCATCGCGCCCGCCGCCACCGCGCCCAACGCCTACCAACCCCACAAAGAACAGAGCGAGGCGCACGAAGCTGGCCGTCAGGCCAGCGTAGCGCGCCACAGCGAATGGCCTGGCGGACTCGTGTGCCAACGCGCGGCAGCGCAGTTGGACCACGAAAGAGAGTGTGCACCGCCACCGCGCCCACGGCAGCCACCTGCCAACCCCACAAAGAACAGAGCGAGGCGCACGAAGCTGGCCTTTGGCCAGCGTAGCGCGCCGCAGCGAGTGGCGGTCGGACTCGCGTGCCAACAGGGCTGTTTCCCTGTTGGACCAAAAGAGAGAAGCGCGCGGCCACACCCACTGCCCTCGCGGCAGCCACCTGTCAGCCCCGCGAAGACCAGAGCGAGGCGCACGAAGCGGGCCATCAGCCCGCGTAGCGCGCCGCAGCGAGTGGCGGTCGGACTCGTGTGCCAACCAAGCCTGCGCGGGTTGGACCAAAACAACGAGAGCGCGGCCACACCCACCGCCTTCGCGGCAGCCAGCCGCCAGCCCCACGAAGAACAGAGCGAGGCGCACGGAGCTGGCATCGCCAGCGCAGCGCGCCGCAGCGGATGGCGGTCGGACTCTTGTGCCAACCAAGCTTGCGCAGGTTGGACCCAAAAAAGAGAGAGCCCGCGCGGCAGCGCGGGCCCCCCCACAAAAAAAACCGCCGCGTCGGGGGAGACGCGGCGGTCATTCATCTAGTCGCCTTCAGTACTGTCGGCGTGGGCTTTTTGCTTAAGCGAGCTGGACCTGGCCTGCCTGCTTGCCGCGACCCCGACGATCATCCTCGTATACAAACGAGAGCTTGTCGCCTTCGCGTACGGCTGGAATGCCGGCGCGTTCGAGAGCGGATGCGTGAACGAACACGTCCTTGCCCCCGTCGTCCGGCTGAATAAAGCCGTATCCCTTCGCGGTGTTAAAAAACTTCACCGTTCCGGTGACGCGATCCATTTGGTTCTCCTTTTCCGGTGTGTGCGAGTTCAGCCAGTCCATGGGTGGCACACGGCACCCCTACTCGAGACGTCGGAGAAGGCAGACGAACCGAAGCTGCGCATTCCTTTTCCATACCCAGAGGCTCTCGCCTCCGCGAGGTATCAACCGGCTGGCGCACACAAGCGCATTTCAAAGGGGGGAACAAGCAGTTTCACGGATCATCACATGCGCTTTCTTCGGGCATTTGCTTGCGATGAGGGCGGTTGCACCGCTGCGGGATGAACGGATGATGAGGATCGAATTCAGACGCGATTCAAGCGCGCGGAACTATTGCATTCGCCAGCAAGCACAATCGCGCCGCCGCTCAGACACAATTGCGGAGACCGCAAGTCGTGCTCGCGAAGAGACCATGGAGATCGAGATGACGCGTGCATTAATCAAAGCTTCGGCGCTGAGCGTGGCCCTCGCAACCGGCCTGACGGCTGCTGGCCAGACCGCATCGGCACACCATAAGGTGCCTGACTTCAGCGAGCGCCTCGCCTTCATTTCCGGGAAGATTGAGCGCGGACGCCAGTCCGGCCGGATTACGTTTCTCGAGGGCCGCAAGCTCGCGCGCATGATCCGCGCGACGCTGGCGCTCCGGTCGGATCTCGCATCCGACGGTCACTTGTCGCGCCATGACCGCCGCGTCCTCAACCGAGAACTGACGCGTGTGAATGCCGCTGTGAACTCTGAACGCAGCGATCGCCGCCGGCGCCTGCGAGTCCTGCCGCGGGTCGGGCGGTGACAATCACGTGATCACTGTCTTTGAGCTGATCAAGCGGGGTCGCGGCAAGCTGCGGCTCCTTTTTTGTGGGGCCTGGGCGCCGATCCCTCGAAGATGAACGCCTGATGACGATCAGCTTCAGAACGAGTTCAAGCCGCAGATTGCAAGGTCCGCTCATCCGATGGCGCCGAGGGGGCGCCGGGGCTTCAGCCAAGGAGAGCTTCATGCCTTTCAAAACCATCGCCGCCGTCACGCTGGCTTCGTTCGGAGCCGCCGGTCTGGCGACAACGGCAAGCGCCGGTGTCATCACGCTCGGCCAGCACGCCGATACCAGTGCCAAGCCGGGCATCGTGCTCGCCGCCACGAAGGAAGAGCGCCGCCGCGCCCGCCGCGCAAACCGCAAGGCAGACAAGCGCGCCAAGCGGAACCGCAATCGCGACATCGTCGTGAAGCGGACCGTTGTTAAAAAGCCGGTCGTCGTCGTTCGTGAGCGCAGGCCGCGCCGGGCCTTCGGCGTCACGATCAACTTCGGCAACAAGAAGCCGCGTGTCATCGTCCGCCGCGGTCTTGGGCCGCGCTACCTGCCGCGTCGTCCGCGCCGTGTCGCGACGCCTGGTATCGATAACCGGATTGGCAATCAGGCCCGCCGCATCCGCAACGGTGTCCGCCGGGGTGCACTCACCCGGGGCCAGGCGCGTCGTCTGCGCAACCGTCTGTCGCAGATCAGAACCGCCCGTAACTTCGCTCGCACCGATGGCCGGGTCACTGGCGCCGAGCGCCGCCGCCTGCACACCATGCTCGACCGTCTCGGCTCGCGCATCCGCAACGCCAAAGCCGGTGGCCGCCGGTTCCTCTAATAGGCGTCACGTTCGATAAACAGCATTTGGCTCAACTCAGAGGTCGCCCCGGCGGCCTCTCTTTTTTTGCCCGTCCACGCTGCCGCTCGACGGCGCTTAGAGTCCGAGACTAACCGCATCGCGCGATCCGCAGGCCTGACGGCCTGCTCCTTGCGCGCTGCTCACGCCCTGGAAGCGGTAGCGGCTGCCGTTGCCGTCAGTGGGTGAGGCCGCGCGTGGTTTTTGTTGGCCCAACCGCGCTGCCGCGCGTTGGCGCTCAA